>NZ_SLXO01000006.1 GCF_004341375.1 Rhodothalassium salexigens DSM 2132 | reverse complement strand
GGCGCCACGCCGGGGCTGGCTCATTCGCCGTCGGCCCGTGCGGTCCGATAGCGCCGGGCTGCTGCGCGCAGCGCCTCGTTGGGCTCGGCGTCCGACAGCAGGGCGGTCACGAACGCCGAGGCGTCGCGCGCGCCGAGCGTCATGGTCTGATGGTCGTGCAGGGTTTGCTGGGCCGCCGCCTGGACCGAGCGCACCACGAACTCCGACACCGACGAACCGGTGAGGGCGGCGGCGCGGGCGAACAACTGCTTCTGCTCTTCGGTGATGCGCGCTTCCAAGCGCTCGCTGCGCTTTGCGGGGGCGGGCGGCGGTGCGTCGCCGAATGTCGAAGGCATGGGGCGCTCCTGCGGTCGATCCAGTTCCCTGTCATGTACGGTGCATTGCCGTACACTTCAACGGCTCCTGTTGGCCCTGTCAAGGAGACCTTCCGATGACCCAACTCTACGAGACCCGGGCGGGCGACCGCCTGGACCAGATCGCGCTTGGCCACTATGGCGCCCAGGCCGGGGTGGTCGAGCGCATCCTCGACGCCAACCCCGACCTGTCGCTGGCCGGCCATGGGCCGGTGCTGCCGGCGGGGCTGAGGCTCGTGCTGCCCGACCTGCCGGCAACGCCGACCGACCGTGTCGTGCGGTTGTTCGGCTGACGAGGCTCGGCCCTATGCAACCCGATTTGCGGGTCGAGGCCGCCGGTGGCGATATCACCGCCGCTCTGCGCGATCGCTTGGTGTCGCTGAGTGTCGAGGACGTGGCCGAGGACTATAGCGACCGCTTGCACCTGCGCCTCGACGATCGGCCGGGGGCCGATGGCCGCTGGATCGCCTGGCCCGCGCCTGGGGCGGCACTGACCGTTTGGCTCGGTTGGCGCGGTCGGCGTCTGGTGCGCATGGGCGTGTTCGAGGTCGACGAGATCCAGGCCAGCGGCCCGCCGGCGACGCTGGCGCTATGGGCCTCGGCCGCGCGGCTGCCGCGGGCGATCCGCGCGCCGCGCTCGCGGTCCTGGCACGATACCACGCTCGGCGACATCGCCCGCACCATCGCCGGCGAGCACGCCCTCGACCCGGCGCTGGCCCAGGCGCTCGACACGGTCGCCGTGCCCCATGCCGACCAGACCGCCGAGTCCGACCTGGCGTTCCTGACCCGGCTGGCCGGCGAGGTGGACGCGGTGGCGCGGCCGATCGACGGGCGCCTGGTGCTGGCCCCCAAGGGCCGCGCCGAGGCGGTGTCCGGTGCGGCCTTGCCGGCGCTGTGGCTCCGCCCTGGCGAGGTCAGCCGCTGGACGCACCGCTACGCCGCGCGCGAGGAGGCGGGCTCGGCGGTCGCCGGCGGCGGCGTGCGCGCCCATTGGTGGGACCGCGATGCCAAGACCGACCGGCCGGTGACCCGCGGCGCCGACCCGTTCGAGGACCTGGCCGGCCCGTTCGACACCGAGGCGCGCGCCCGCGCCGCCGTGGATGCTGCCTTCAACCGCCGCACGCGCGGCCGGCACCGGCTGTCGCTGACTCTGCCCGGCCGTCCCGAGGCTCAGGCCGAAGCGCTTCTGGTGCTCGATGGCTGGCGGCCCGACCTGCCGCGCCGCTGGCGGATCGTGCGCGTGCGCCATCGCCTGGACGCCGGCGGCTACACCAGCGCCATCGAGGCGGAAGAAGCGGCGGCGGACGCAGCCGTGCCCCCCGCCACGGGCAGTGCGGTGCCGGGCCCGGCGCTCTGATCGTCCCATCCCCTCCGACAAGAGAAAGACTTATGGACCCTGTTCAAGTGTTGCGCGGGCTGCGCGACGCGTTCGAGCCCGTGCAGTGGCGCGTGGTGCTGTTCACCGTGATCGGCGCGCTGTTGGTCCGCGCCGACGAGATCCGCCGGGGCTATCGCGCCTGGCGCTGGCGCGACCTGCCGCTCGACGTGGTCATCGCGGTGGGCATGGGGCTGATCGCCTCGGAACTGGCGGCGTTCCTCGCCCTCGATCGCTCGGGCGCGTCGGTATGCGGCGCGGTGGTCGGCGCCATCGGCCCACGCGTGTTCGACCAGCTGCTGTGGTCGCTGATCCGCGGCGTCGGCGGCCCGCCGCCGGCCGGCATGGACCGGACGGGCGGTGAGCCTGGCCGCCGTGACCGATCCGGTGGCGGCGAGCGCTGAGGCGCGCCCGTCCATGCGCGCTCATGACGACGGTGCGGGCTCGGTGGTGCTCAGCCTGACCCGCGCCGAACAAGAGGCGATCCACCGCCGGGGCCGGGTGGTGGTGGCGGCGCCGGCGCTGCTGGCGCGCGATCTGTTGACGGCTCACTTGGCAACCCACTCCCCAGAACAAGGAGACGAGATATGGACACGGGACGACGGCGCCTGAGGGCGCGCCTGGCCGCCATCGCTGGCGATGCCGGCCCTTGGGCTCTGGCCACGCTGGCGTTGGTGGCGCTGCTCGCCTGGCGCGGGCCCGACCTGGCTGCCTGGCTCGCCCAGGGCCTGTTGGCGACGGTGATGAACGTGGTGGTGCTGTTCGCGGTGGCGATCGGCTTGGTGCGGGCGGTGCGCGAGGCGCGCATCGGCCTGCCGGCGCGGGCGCAGGAGGTGATCTATGGGCATCCCATCGCTTTGGCGATCGCGGTGGCTGGCATGTATCTGCTGGCTGGCCTGGTCGTGCTCGCCGCCCGCGCTTGAGGCCCATGAGCCCAAACCGGCGCCCGAGCCTGCCCCCGGGCCCGGCACCGAGTGCGCCCCCGCCAACCCCGTGGCCCGGGCCTGTGCGCCCTATGCCGGGGCGATCCGGCGGGCGGTGCACCGGCATTGGGGGCCGTGGCGCTTGCCCCAGGCGTGGATGGCGCAACTCTATCAGGAAAGCCGCTGCGATCCGGCGGCGGTGAGCCCGGCCGGCGCGCGCGGTCTGGCGCAGTTCATGCCCGCCACCTGGGCCGAGATGGCCCGGCGGCTCGACCTGCCGGCGGGCGCCACGCCCCACGACGCCATCGCCATCGAGGCCGGCGCGGCCTATCAGGCGCGGCTCATGCGCCAGTGGGACCGCGGCCGCGACTTCGCCGGGCGCTGGCCCTTGGGGCTGGCCAGCTACAATGCCGGCCTCGGCCACATCCTGGGCGCCCAGGCGCACTGCGACGATGCGCTGCTGTGGCGCGACGTGGCGCCGTGCCTGGCCCGGGTCACCGGCCGCCATGCCGACGAGACCCGCACCTATGTGCGGCGCACGGCGCACTGGTGGCGGACCTTGGGCGCCTGCCGCCCGGCGGCCGCCCCCGGCTCGGTCCAGACGCTGCTCGGCTGCAAGGCCGCCAGGATCGCCCCCGACCACCCCGACGACGAAGGAGCCCCGCGATGATCGACCTGACGCTCGACCCGGCCGCCTGGTCCGCCTGGGGCTGGCCGTTGGGGCTTGGCGCGCTGGCCGGCTTTCTGGCCGGCCTGGCGGCCGGCCGGCGCGAGGCGGGCCAGGGCACCGCCCGGCGCTGGGTCAACCGGCGCACGCTCGCCTGGCTCGCCTTCGCGCTCGCCGCCGGGCTCGCCTGCCTGGGCGCGGGCCTGGCCTATCTGTGGCAGTCGGTGGTGCTGGCGGCGGTGCTGGTGGGCGTCGGCCTGCCGAGCTGGCTCGCCGTGGTGCTGCTCTACCACCGCGACGCCAGCGCCGAGGACCGGCTGCGGCTGAGCCTTGAGGATCGGGGGCGATGATCGCCGGGGTGGTGGCGCGGCTCATGGGGCCGCAGCTGGGGGTGCTGCTGGTGGGCGTGATCGTCGCCAGCGCCGGCGCCTGGGTCCTGCACGAGGTGCGCGCGGCCGACCGCCTGCGCGACGAGCTTCGCGCCCACCAGGTGCGGGCGGCCCACACCGCCCGCGCCATCGCGGCGGCCGACCGCCGTGCGGCCGTCCAGGCGGCGGCTGACCGGGACCGCCTGTCGCTGATTGAGGAGATTGCCCATGGCAAAGCCGATGACGACGGTGTTGTGGCGCCTGTGTTGCGTCGCGCTCTGTGCGGGCTGCACCGCGACGCCCCCGCCGCCTGCGCCGACGATACCCCAAGCCCTTCTGACCTGCCCGCCGATCCCGGACCCGCCGACCGGCCCTGACATCACCCAGGCCGATGTGGCCCGCTGGGCCGTGGAAGCCGCCACCGCCGCCCGCCACTGCCGCCGCGATCTGATCGCTGTGCGTCGGCTGGTGAATGGCCGCCGGGAATAATCCGGCTGGCTGTACCTGCTTCTACGCCTGACCGCGCCGGCGAGGTGCCCGGCCGCAAGTGGAACAAAGCCGAGGTACGTGCGTACCGGCAATCTCTGTGTGATTTTTATCTAAGTGCTTGATTAGAATGGTGGGCGCGAGAGGATTTGAACCTCTGACCCCTGCGGTGTGAACACAGTGCTCTACCCCTGAGCTACGCGCCCGCCGGGCGATGGCGTGGCCACCGCTTGGCTGAGGCCGGGTGTATAAGCCCTTGCCGGCGGCAGTGCAACCGCAAAATTCACCCGATCAGGACAAACCGCACCCGGTGCCTTGGTGCTGTCGGCGCCGGAGCGGTGGGCCACGAAAGCCTTGCACGTAGGGACTGCGGTTGTGCTAGCCTCTTGCACGCGCGCCGGGCGCTCGTGCCGCCGTTCGTGGCGGACGGGCGCGGCACGCGGTGTCCAGGGGCGGCCGATGCGGCCAGCCGGGCCGTCCCCGTTGGTCCTTCCTTGCGTCGAGGCTGCCATGTCGCCGTCCACCGCTTCGCTGTTGCACAGCCCCGGTCCGTTCACACCCCCCCTGTCGATCAAATCGGTGCTGGTCTCCGCCGGCCAGGTGTTGGTGCTGCGCCAGCCCGACGGCCGTTGGGACCTGCCCGGCGGTCGCGTCGAGCCCAACGAGACGCCGGCCGCCGCGCTGGCACGGGAATGCTGGGAAGAAACCGGCCTTCTGGTGACCGCCGGGCCTGAGTTGATTTTGTGGCCGCGGGTCAAGCCCGACGGCAGCCGGCGCCAGATCCTGACCGTCATCGGTCAGCCCCGACGGCCGTTCGCCCTGGCCGATCTGGTGCTGTCGGACGAGCATCGCGACGCTCATCTTCTGGCCCCGGCGGCAGCACTGACCCTGGACCTGCGGCCCGATTATGCCCGCGCCATCGCTGCGGTCATGCGCCGTCTGGTGGCCGCCGACGGCTCGGCGGCGGCCCAATGATCGAGATCGAGCGCAAGTTTCTCGTCGCCGGCGCGGACTGGCAGCCGGCGCGCGCGGTCACGCCGCTGTGCCAGGGCTATCTGATCACCGGGGCCGGGCGCTCGCTGCGCATCCGCCAGAAGGGCGAGCAATACCTGCTGACCTTCAAGGCCGATCATGCCGGCGCGGCGGCGCGCTACGAGTTCGAATATCCGGTGCCCGCCGAGGACGGCCGGCAGATGCTGGCGCTATGCGAACGCCCGCCGATCGAAAAGCACCGTCATCTGGTCGACCATGGCGGTCACACCTGGGAGGTGGACGTGTTCGCCGGTGCCAATGCCGGGCTGGTTCTGGCCGAGGTGGAGTTGGACGCGGCCGACGCGGCGCTCGACTTACCCGCGTGGGTCGGCCCGGAAGTGACCGACGACCCGCGGTTCGCCAATGCTGCCCTCTATGAGCACCCGTTTGCCGACTGGGGCGTGCGCTACGCCGATCTGCTGGCCGGCGCGGCTTGACACTCGGGACACTCGGCCGCGATGTCGGGTCGGTCGCTCGGCGGCCCGGGCGCGCGGGCACCGCTGCGGCTCAGCCGACGCGGGTGGCGATTTCGTCCCACAGGTCGGCGAACGCGCGAGCCGCCGCCGATCGCGGCGCGAAGGCGCGCACCGGGGCGCGTTCCAGCCCCATGCGTTCGACCACGCTGGAATAGGGAATGCCGGTGGCCAGCGCCTCCTTATGCTGCGCGGGAAAGCTGGTCATCACGTCGCGGTGCAGGGTCTTGCGCCGGTCGATCATGGACAAAAAGGGCAGCCGCCGCTTGGGGCTGATCCGGCGCTCGTCGAGGAAGCGACAGAGCTGGTCGTAGGTTCTGAGCGACAGGGTTGTGGGCAGCAGCGGAATGACCAGCCCATGGGCCGCGGCGAAGACGTTTTCCGACAGATGCGAGATGCTCGGCGGGCAATCCAGGAAGACAAAATCATATTGGCTCGCCAGCGGTTTAAGCGCCTTGGCCAGCCGGTTGGTCTTGTCGGTGGCGTCAAGCTGAGCGTCGAACTCGCGGTAGGAAAAGTCCGCCGGCATCAGGTCCAGATTGTCGAAATCGGTGCCCTTGATGCGATCATCAAGCTCGGTCTTGCCCTTGACGATGCCCTTGCCGCCGCCCTTCACCTTGGGCTTGATGCGAAAATAGAAGCTGGTCGCGGCCTGCGGGTCCAGGTCCCAGACCAGGGTCCGTGCGCCGGCGCCCGCCGCTTCATAGGCCAGATTGACCGCCGCGGCGGTCTTGCCCACGCCGCCCTTGATGTTGTGGATGGCGAGCACCTTCATCTGCGGCCTCCCGTCTTCGCCTTGCCGGCTTTTTTGGGCTTTTTGCTTTTTTCGGTCTTGTTGGTTTTATCGGCCTTGTCTTTGCCGGCCTTGGTCTCGCTCTTGGCCTTTGAAGCGGCGGCCGTGCGCATGGCCTTTTTATCGGCCTTGCTGCCAGCGGCGCGGGGCGGTCGGTCGGGCGGCGGGGCGGGCGGCTTGGCCGCTGCGTCGGCATCGCGGCTCATGTGAGCGATGCGGTCGGCCACGTCGGGGGTGTCGAAGGTGGCGAAGCGCTCGGCGAAATGGGCGCGCGCGTCGGCCTGGCGGTCTTCGAGCGTCGCGGTCAGGGTGCCGAGCGCCATCAGCGTCTCGGGCGGCGGGCTGGTCTCGGCGGTCATGGCCCGGCCGAACGCCATCAACGCCTCGCGCTGGACCGCGCTGTCCTGATAGGTGCCGAGCACTGCCTGAAGTTGCTTCAACGCCTTGACGGTGGTCTTGACGTCGTCGGCGTCGAACAGGCTGCGGAAGAACTCAAGCTGGTAGCGGAGTTTCTTGGCGTCCTTGCGCAGGTCGTGCAGCGCCTCGGGCGGGCTTTGGGCGTCGATGCGCCGGCCGTCCTTGATCACCCGTTTGTGCGCGCGGGCGATGCGCCGGGCAGCCAGCCGCTCGATCGGGGTGTGCGCTTCGGGCGGCGGGTCGACCGGCGGCGTCGGGCTGTGGAGCATGTCGCGCCAATCGGCGACCAGGCGTCGGTAGCGCTCGCTGCGCAGGGCGCGGGCCAGGTCGGCGAGTGCCGCCTGGGCGCGGCGGTCGAGGAAATCCTGAAACGGCGCCAGCGCGCCGGCCTGGTCGTCGGGGAGCCGGTCCTGATAGCCCGGCACGTCGAGGCGGAACACATCAAGATCGCGTTTCGGGCCGGTCAATTGCCCGAGCCACCGGAAATCGTCGGCGAAGCGGCGGCGCATGGCCTCGGGGAACACCCCCTTGGCCTGGGTCAGGGCGGTGCGTGTGCGGCGTACGGCGACGCGGAAATCGTGCAGAAATTCGCTGTCGGTGTCGGCCAGAACGCCGTCCACATTGCGTTCCATGACCCGCAGCAGGGTCTGGCACACGTCCTTGAGCGCGGTTTCCGCCGGCGTGCCGCGGGCCAGCGCCAGCCGGATCTTGGAACTATAGTCGCCCGGCGTCCGGCCGATGGCGGCCAACGCCGAGACCATCAACGGGCCGGTTTCCACCGCCGCGCCGAAACGGTCGGTCAGCCGGGCCACGATCCGGTCATAGGCTTTGTCATAGCCGCGCACCGGCTGCACCGTGACCCGCGCGCTCAGCGTCGCCTCGTCGCCGGTCTCGGGGTCGACCGCGGTGCCTTCCACCAGGGCCAGCCGCACCACGGTTTTGTCGTCATCGTTGCGCCGCGCCAAGGGCTGCCGGTTGAGCCGGACCCGCACCCGTTCCATCAGCGCGCGGATATCCATTGTCGCGGCGAGGCGCGCGCGCGCCGGCGCCGGCTCGATATCCGAGGCGAACACGGGGCACCGGTCGGCGCGCAGCCGCCCCAGCGTGCGCCCGTCGCCGAGCACGCTCCAGGTCAGCGCCCAGCCGCGGCTGTCCCGCACCGCTTCGAGCACGCTGTCGGCGGCATACAGGCGCCAGTCGAAGGTGTCCAAATAGACGCATTCGATGGCTTCGGGCGGGTCGGCGACGGCGCCCGTGACCTCGGCCACCAGGTCGATCAGGGCCTGGCTGCCGGCACCTTGGGCGTGCGCGGCATCGATCGGGAACTGTTTGATGTCTTCCATGGTGCGGGGGCTGTGACTGTCTTTCGTGTGGGGCGGAAGCGACGGTCTCGGCACAAGCTTGGCCCCGACGCGGATTCCCTGACAAGATCCGTGATATTGTCACAAACATGTAACAAACGCGACCGCCGTGCAACAGCGGACCGCCATTGACGGGCTTGCGAGCTGGGCTCATTCTTTTCAAGGATGAAGGGAGCGGGCAAGCATGGCGGACGACGGCGCGAGCGGTGGCAAGCCGGTGCCGCACACCGACGTGGCGATCATCGGCGCGGGTTTTGCGGGCCTTGGCATGGCGATCAAGCTGCGCCAGGCGAACCGCGACGACTTCGTCGTGCTGGAGCGCAGCGAGGGCCTCGGCGGCACTTGGCGCGACAACACCTATCCCGGCTGCGCCTGCGATGTCCCGTCCCAGCTCTATTCCTTCTCGTTCGCGCCCAACCCCGATTGGAGCCATGCCTATTCGGGTCAAGCCGAGATCCGCCGCTATATGGAGCGCTGTGCCGAGGATTTCGCCATTCGGCCGTTTCTGCGCTTTGGCCAGCGGGTGGTGGCGCTCGACTGGGACGAGGCGCGGGCGCGATGGCTGATCACCACCGCCGACGGCGCGCGCCGGACCGCGCGGGTGGTGGTCGCCGGTACCGGGCCGCTCAACAAACCGGCCTGGCCTGACTTGCCGGGTCTCGACCGGTTCGCAGGGCCGGTGTTCCATTCGGCGCGCTGGGACCATGGTGTCGATTTGAGGGCCAAGCGGGTGGCGGTGATCGGCACTGGCGCCAGCGCCATCCAGTTCGTGCCCGAAATCGCGCGTCGGGTGGCGCATCTGGACGTTTATCAGCGCACGCCGCCGTGGATCATCCCACGGCTCGACTATCGGGTGCCGGACTGGATGCGCGGGCTTTATCGGCGGCTGCCGGTGGCGCAGAAGCTGCACCGGGGGTTCATCTATTGGTCACTCGAATGGCGCGCCATCGGCTTTACACGGATGCCGGGGCTGTTGCGCGCCTTTCAGTGGGGCGCGGAACGGTTCCTGCACGCCCAGGTGGCCGATCCCGATTTGCGCGCCAGGCTGACCCCCGATTATCGCCTGGGCTGCAAGCGGGTGTTGCTGTCCGACGATTACTACCCGGCCCTGCAACGCGACCATGTGGATCTGATCACCGACCGGATCGCGGGCGTGACCGCCGGCGGCGTGATCGATACCGCGGGCGTCGAGCGGCCGGCCGACGCGCTGATCCTGGGTACCGGTTTTCGCGCCACCGAGCCGCTGGACGATATGGCGGTGACCGGCCGGGGCGGGCGGACGCTGGCCGCCGCCTGGGCCGATACCGGCGCCGAGGCTCATCGCGGCACCACGGTCAGCGGCTTTCCCAATCTGTTCCTGCTGGTCGGGCCCAATACCGGCCTCGGTCACAGTTCGATCATCTTCATCATCGAGTCGCAGATCCGGTATGTGTTGAGCGCGCTCGACCGGATGGACACGCTCCGGGTGCCGGCTCTCGACGTGCGGGCGGATGTGCAGGCGCGCTATAACGCCTGGGTTCAAAGGCGCCTGGCGCGCACGGTGTGGCAGACGGGGGGATGTACCAGTTGGTATCAGGCCGCCGACGGCAAGAATGTGACCCTCTGGCCGGGCTTCACCGTGGGCTTCCGACGACAGACCGCGCGCCTCGACCCGCGCGAGTATGTGGCGGTCCGTGCCCAGGTACCGGGACAACGGTCGGTCACGCAGCCGGTCGGGGTCGACGGGGCCGGCTGACCCCTGGGGGCCGTTTGGGGGCGACTGGCCAGAGGCACAGGGGTTTTGCGCCGGGTTTTCGCCGCTGACGCCGGGCGATGCTGCGCTCAGCGCTGGGCATGGCTGTCCGAGTATACGGTGTCTGCGTCAGGGCCGCTGCCTCGCCCGACGCCGGGGCGCTCGGGGGTGCGGGGCAGGTCGGGGACGCCGAAGCCCAGGTCCAGCGGCTCGACGGTGAGCAGATCGGTGCCGATGCGGCTGACCGCGCCGGCGGGTTTGTAGCTGAGCATTTCGAGTGGCCAGTTAACCGCCAGAAACAAGCTGACGGCGCCCGTGGCGTCGCGCAACGGCAGATACAGCGATGCCACCTTGTTGACCCGACCGGTATAATATTCGGCCGAATACTCGGACAGCGCGCCGAACCTCTCGTCGAGCGACCGGTTGAACCAGGTAATCGACCAATCCCGTACCGCCGGGTCCAGTTGGTCGATCAGGTTCTGCCCGGTTGGATTGTAGCTCAACCGTTCGGCGAAGGCGGTGCCGGCCAGCCGATAGACGAAGCGGTCGGTCGCCGCGCGCTCCAGCAGGACCACGTTGGGCAGCACCGTCTTGAGGGCCGCCGGGTTGAGGTCGCGCTTGGCCGGCAGATCAGTGCCGGTGCGCAACGACGACCAGTGCGCCCAGACGGTCTGGAACGGATGGGACGACAACGCCGGATGCACAAACCGACTCCTTCGACTGATACAGACCTCAATCCCCAAGGGGCGCCGCTGTGGTACGCCCCGAACGCCGAGCCCGGCTCTTGGTTCAGCCCCCTCATCCGCCCCGTTGGCCGGGCGGTCAGCGTTTGCGCAGCAGCGTCACGCCATCGCCGATCGGCACCAGGGCGAGATCGACCCGGCCGTCTAGGTGAACCTTCCGGTTGAACCGCCGGATGGCGACCGTGTCGTCGTCCTGGGCGTCGGGGTCGACCACCCGGCCGTGCCACAACACATTGTCGACTGCGATCAAGCCGCCGGGGCGCACCAGCGTCAGGCAGCGCTCATAGTAATCCTCATAGCCGGGTTTGTCGGCGTCGATGAACGCGAAATCCACCGTGCCCGTTTCGCCTTGTGCGGCCATGGCATCGAGTGCGTCGCGCGCGTCGCCCTGGCGGAAGTCGATCCGATCGGCGACGCCGGCCGCTTGCCATTCCCGGCGCCCGGCCGCCAACCAGCGGTCGGTGCGGTCGAGTGCGATGACCCGCCCGCGCGCCGGCACGGCAAGCGCGAAACCCAGGGTGGCGTAGCCGGTGAAAACCCCCACCTCGATCACCTTCATGGCCCCGATCGCGCGTAGCAATAGCATCAGAAACTGCACCTGTTCGCTGGACGAGCGCATATTGCCCTCGGCCAGCTCGTCCGAGGCCAGACGCAGGCGCCGCATCGGGTCCGGCTCGCGATCGTGAAGCGAGATCTCGGCCACATACCGGTCAAGGGCGTCGTTCAGACCAATGCTACTTTTACTCATGCCATGCTCCCACATTTGATACGGGAGGTCGGTGAGCCTGGATCCATGACGCGGGATAACAGTTGTGGCCCGGCGAGCCAATGCCGCCGATCCAAGGACGACAGTCCCAGGGCCTGGGGCTCTTGGGCTCGGGCAGGGCTGGACGCCGTCATCTTGTGACCGGGGCGGCGCTGTTTTATAGGCACAGTAACATAAAACGATCAGTGAGGCTGAGCCTATGCACATCCGATCGACGATTCTTGCGCTGTCTCTGGCGGCTGTGACGGCCGCACCCGCTGCCGCTATCGAGCCGAGCCAACTGGCCGCTCAGGCCCGGCAGATGTTCGAGCCGCTGCCCGCGACCATGCCCGACCAGGGTATCGATGCCACCGCGGATATGGTCACGCTCGGCAAGATGCTGTTCTTCGAGCCGCGGCTGTCGCGCAGCCAGCTCATTTCCTGCAATACCTGTCACAATCTGGCCACCGGCGGGGCCGATCTGCAGGCCACGTCGGTGGGCCATGGCTGGGAGCGGGGCGGGCGCAACGCGCCGACGGTGCTCAACGCCGGTTTCCACATCGCCCAGTTCTGGGACGGTCGCGCCGCCGACCTGGCCGAACAGGCGGCCGGTCCGATCGCCAACCCGGTCGAGATGAGCCACAGCCACACCGATGCCGTGGCGACGCTGAAGACCATACCGGGCTATGCCGCGCCGTTCGCGGCCGCGTTCCCCGACGCCGACGAGCCGATCACCATCGAGCGCATGACCAAGGCCATCGCGGCCTACGAACAGACGCTGACCACGCCGGACGCGCCGTTCGACCGGTTCTTGAACGGCGATCTGACGGCCCTCGACGCCACCGAGCGCGCCGGCCTCGACGCGTTCATGACCAAGGGCTGCGTCGGGTGCCACAGCGGCGCATTGCTCGGCGGCGACCAGTATCAGCCCTTCGGTCTGGTCCAGGCGCCGTCCGACGCCGTGCGCCCGCCCGAAGATACCGGCCGCCACCAGGTCACCGGCGACGAGGCCGACAAGTATCTCTTCAAGGTGCCGAGCCTGCGCAATGTGGCGCTGACGCCGCCCTACTTCCACTCGGGCGCCGTGTGGTCGCTGGGTGAGGCGGTGTCGATCATGGCCGAAAGCCAGTTGGGCATGAGTCTGACCGACGCCGAGGTGGCCGAGATCACTGCCTTTCTCAAGACCCTGACCGGCAAACAGCCCCAGGTCGACCTGCCGGTGCTGCCGGCCAGCACCGCCGACACGCCGGCGCCGGACGTGACCGCCGCCAATGCCACGGCGGCCGAAGCGACACGCTGATCGCCCGGCGCAACCCTGGCGGCGACCGGTGCGGGCCGGCGTGTCGGCGGTGCCGATGCGTTGGCGCCGGGATCGCCGGTCCTGCAGGGATGCGCTGCACCGCTCGTCCCCTGGCGCGTCGCTGCTTGGTCATTGGCGGTTGAGCAGAAGCGGTCGAACGGCCGGTCGGCGCCGGTCCGGCCCGGGCGCGGGGGCCCGCTGGCGTTCACCCGGGATGCCCGCGCCGTTCGGACCCGGTCTCGGCCGGTGCCGCGATGTCGTTGAGCGCGCCGACGGTTGCGTCCACGGTGTCGGCGAACAGGCGTAGCGCCGCCGCATCGGGCCCGGTCGCGGGCCGGTCGTCGCCATCGGTCAGCCGCCCCAGCCAATCGGCCAGGGCCGCCAGCCGCGGCGCGCCCAGATTGAGCGCCGTGCCCTTGAGCGAGTGCAGATGGTCGGTCGCGGTTTGGTGGCGGCCGGCCGCGGCATCGTCGGTGGCTGCCCGGCCCAGATCGGCGAGCGTCTGCGCCGCCTCGCCGACGAAGCTCTTGACCCACCCCTCGCCCAGCGACACCGCCAGCGCGTCCAACTGCGCCCGGTCGAGCAGCGGCAGGTGCACGCCGGGCGGACGCTGTGCGGCGTGGGTCGGGCCGTCCTCGGCGGCCTCGCGCTCCGCCACCACGCGGGCGAGGGTGGCGGTCAGATGCTGCCAGTCGATGGGCTTGGTCAAAAACGCATCGAAGGGCGTCAGGTCGCAGGATTGGGCGCAGTCGGCGACCATGTCGGCGGTCAGCGCCAGAATCGGTAGGCGACTGATCGGGTCGCCGGCGGCACGGATGCGCCTGGCCGCCTGTTCACCGTCCATCAGGGGCATTTGCAGGTCGAAGATCGCCGCGTCGTAGGTTTCCAGCCCGGTGGCTTCCTCGACCGCGGCGACACCGTCGCCCACGATGGTGACCCGGTGGCCGAGCCGGCCGAGCATGGCGTCCAGCAACATCGCGTTGACACTATTGTCCTCGGCGACCAACAGGCGCAGCGGCCGGGTTTGTCCCGGTTCGGGCAGCGCCGGCGCGCGGTGCGCCTGCGCGCTGGCTTCGGCGGGCGCCATCGCTATGTCGCTGTCGACCAGGGGCACGCTGAGCGCGACCGAAAAGGTGGCGCCCTGGCCGGGCACGCTGCTGACCGATATGTCGCCGTCCAGCGCGCGGGCCAGCCGCCGGCTGATGGCCAGCCCCAGGCCGGTGCCGCCATAGCGGCGTGCGACCGTCGGGTCGGCCTGTTGGAACGCCTCGAAGATCTTTTCCTGCTGGTCGGCCGGGATGCCCGGCCCCTGGTCGCGGACCGACAGCCGCAGCCAAGCCGTGGCCGCTGCCGTCTCGGCGAGGTCGAGCGCCACGGTGACCTGGCCGTGCGGGGTGAATTTCACCGCATTGGACAGCAGGTTGAGCAGGATCTGGCGCAACCGGGTCGGGTCGGTCTCGACCAAGAGGGACGCGGCGGGGGCGCGCACCTCGATGGCCACGCCCTTCTGCGCCGCCGCCGCGGAAAAGGTCGCGACCACAGAACGCACCAGGGCGGTCACATCGGTTGGCACCAATTCGAGCGACAGTTGGTCGGCCTCGATCTTCGACAGGTCGAGCACATCGTTGAGCAGGGCTAACAGCCCCTGCGTACACTCGCGGATCTGCCGCACATAGCCGGCCTGCTCGGTTTGCAAATCGGTGGTTTCCAAGAGGTCGATCATGCCCAGCACACCGGTGATCGGGGTGCGCAACTCGTGGCTCATGGTGGCCAGGAAGCGCGACTTGGTGCTGTCGGCGGCCTCGGCGCGGGCGCGGGCCGCTTCGATCTGGCGAAAGGCCCGCTGGGCGGAGATTTCGAATGCGATCCATCGGGCGAACAGGCGCATGAATTCGCGATCGGAATCGCTGAAGGGCTGTGACCGCGGCTGCCAGCCGGAAAAATTAAGGGTGCCGTGCCGCACGCCATCGACCAGCAGCGGGATGCCGATATAGGTCTCCAGCTGGAAGGTCCGGTAGCAGGGGTGGCCGGTGATTTCGCTGTTGCCGGCGTGATCGAAGGCGACCACATCGTCGGCGGCGAGGGTGTGCCAGCAATAGGTTTGGCCAAGGTCGAATTGATCGCCGACGCCGGGGCCCGGGTCCGCCGCTGCCACATGCGCCACCGTATAGACCCGGTCTTCGATCCGGCTGACGATGCCGAGCGGCAGGCCGAAGAAGTCACAGCCCAGCGCAAGCATGGCGTCGATCCGCGCGGTCGGTCCCTGCTGCTGGTCGGTGGAGACGGCATAGAGGTCGTGCAGGCACGCCTCGATCCGGCTTTGCTCGCTCAGGTCCCGGACGATCCCCAGATAGCCGAGGATCGCGCCGGTTTCGTCGCGCAGGGTGGACCCGATGGTTTCGCTGGGAAACGTCGAGCCGTCCTTGCGCCGATAGGCGATTCGGTAGCCCTCGTGTGAGGGCTTCGCGGAGGGGTTGAAACGTCGCCGCCCTTGTTCGAGGAAATCGTCTTCGTTGGCGTAGAGCACCGCGGTGCGCTGGCCGGCCAGTTCATGCGCGGCATAGCCAAAGAGTGCCTCGGCCGCGGCATTGGTCCGGACGATGCGCCGGTCGGGATCGGCCAGCACGGCGGCTTCCTGCATGTCCTGGAACAGGGCGTCGAACAGCAGACCTTGGATGCCGTTCGCGTGGCTCCTGCCCGGGGATTGTGTCACCGCGGTCCCCAAGACGCCTGACCTCTTGCACAACCTAGTCTTGACCCTTGGCGCGATGCGCGCCCCGTCGACAGATTACCTTATGTGGCATGTGTTAAGGAGACGTAACGCCCGAGAGTTGTGGTGACCCGGCGCATTTCGCCCCGCGCCAAGCCGCTGGGGCAATCGTGCGGTGTCGGCGTCGACGTCTGGAGGATCGGTGCGGGGAGAGTGGTGCCCAGGGGCGGATTCGAACCACCGACACTGCGATTTTCAGTCGCATGCTCTACCAACTGAGCTACCTGGGCGTCGCGATCGGATGACCACCGATGCGCTGCGGATCGGCCTTATAGGCAATCGCTTGGGGGCTGTCCAGCCCTGTCTGACGATTGTCGGGCAAATCTTGCCACAGCCGCGGAATCCGGGCGTTTCAGCGCGCGCGGGGGTGCGCCTTGTCGTAGATCTCGGCGAGGTGGCCGGCGTCGACGCGGGTATAGACCTGGGTGCTGGCGAGCGAGGCATGGCCCAACAGGTCCTGGATCGTGCGCAGATCGCCGCCGTTTTGCAGCAGGTGGCTGGCGAAACTGTGGCGCAGCGCGTGCGGCGTCGCGCTGGCGGGCAGGCCAAGCAGGCGCCGCGCCTCGGCCACCGCCGCCTGCACCGGCCGCGGCCCGAGCGCGCCGCCGCGCTTGCCCACGAACAGCGGGCCGTCACCGTCGAGGGCGTGCGGACAGCGTGCCACATAGGCGTCGACCGCTTGGGCGACCACCGGCAGCACCGGCACCAGCCGCTGTTTGCCGCCCTTGCCGGTGACCCGCAGCGTGGTGCCCAAGGGCGCGTCGGCGCGGCGCAGCGACAGCGCCTCGGCGATGCGCAGGCCGCAGCCGTAGAGCAACAACAACACCGCCGTGTCGCGCGCGCCGACCCAGTCCAGGTCTTCGGTCTGCGGCACGGTCTCCAGCAGATCCTCGGCGCCGCTTTCGGACAGCGGGCGGGGCAGGCGGCGCGGGGTGCGCGGCGCGCGGATGATGGCGATGGCGCTGTTGGTGACGCCTTCGCGGCTGGCCAGATGGGCGAAGAAGGTCTTGAGCACCGAGATGGCGCGCGCCGTGCTGGCCGGCGACAGGCCATCGGCGCGGCGCCGGGCCAGATAGGCGCGAAAGTCGCGCACGTCCAGCGCCGCCAGCGCCGCCGCGTCCACCGGCCGGTCCAGATGGCCGGCCAGGAAGGCGAGGAAGAACCGCGCCTCGCGCAGATAGCTGTCGAGCGTGTGCGGCGACAGTCGGCGTTCGTGCGCCAGATTGTCCGCCCAGCGCGCCAGTAACTCGGCGGCCGGCGTGGCACGCGGCGTACCGGGCGCCTTGCGACCGGCGGCATGGTCGGCGGCATGGCGGGCCGCATCGGCGGGGGTCGGTGGCAGCGCATCGGGGCCGGGCTTGGCCGGTGGGCGCGGCGGGGCCTCGTCGGTCATCGCGGGCGGCCTTGCCGGGGTCAGAGGATCGACTGGCCGGTGGCGGCCCAGTCGTCGAGGAAGGCGGCCAGGCCCTTGTCGGTCAGCGGGTGATCGAACAATTTCCAGATCACCGCCGGCGGCAGGGTCGCCACGTCGGCGCCGAGCCGCGCGGCGTCGAGGACATGCACCGGATGGCGCACGCTGGCGACCAGGATCTGGGTCTCGAACAGATAATTGTCGTATATGGTGCGAATGTCCTCGATCAGGCCCATGCCGTCCTGGCCGATATCGTCGAGCCGGCCGACGAACGGCGAGATGAAGGTGGCGCCGGCCTTGGCCGCCAACAGCGCCTGATTGGCCGAGAAGCACAAGGTGACATTGACCATCACGCCGTCGTCGGCGAGCGCCTTGCAGGTGCGCAAGCCGTCGACGGTCAGCGGCACCTTGACGGCGATATTGTCGGCGATCCCGGCCAGCTTGCGGCCTTCTTTCAGCATCGTCTCATGGTCGGTGGCGACGGTCTCGGCCGACACCGGGCCGTCGACCAGGCCGGCGATCTCGCCGACCACGTCGAGAAAGTCGCGGCCGGATTTCCGGACCAGGCTGGGATTGGTGGTCACGCCGTCCACCAGGCCGGTTTCGGCCAGTTGGGCGATCGCCTGGGCGTCGGCCGTGTCGACAAAGAACTTCATGGCTGCTCTCCTTCGCGCGACGCACACGCGCCCGCCGCCGGGGACACTGGATCTGAGACAGCCCTACTCCGCGGGCGCCCGGCTTGCAACGCCCGGTCGCGTGGCCACCTATCCAGTGCGACCGGGGGCGCCGGCGGTGACGAAAAGGCTTGACCGGCGCGGGCTTTCGCGCTCGGGTGCGAGCGGTTCTTAGTTGCAGGCAATGGCAATCCGGTCAAGGACATCGAGGGTGGCGAGAGCCAAGACCAAGCGAATGACGGCGCTGAGTTGGGCGGCGCTGGCGCTGATCGTGCTGATCGGCTGGCCGGTTCTGGTGGTGCCGGCGCAGTGGCTGGCGACGGGCGGCGGCAGCTTCGGCCATTTGGTGCGCACGGTGTTGCCCGGCTATGCGCTCAACAGCGCTCTGCTCGCGCTGTGCGTTGGTCTGGGCACGGTGCTCATCGGTACCGCCACCGGCTGGCTGGTGGCGTTGTGCCGGTTTCCTGGCCGGCGAACGCTGGAATGGGCCTTGGTGTTGCCGCTGGCATTGCCGGCTTATGTGACCGCTTATGCGCTGACCGACTTTCTCCAGGTCAGTGGGCCGGTGCAGACCTGGCTGCGCGACCTGACCGGCCTGACCGCGCGCCAGATGTGGTTTCCCAACATCCGCTCGCTGCCGGGCGCGGTGGTGGTGCTGACCCTGGCGCTCTATCCTTATGTCTATCTGGCCGCGCGGCTGGCGTTTCGCGCCCAGGGCGAGCGCATCGTCGAGGCCGGGCGCACGCTCGGCGCCACGCCGGGGCAGGCGTTCCGGCGTCTGGCGCTGCCGCTGGCCCGGCCGGCGATCGCCGCCGGTGCGGCCCTGGCGATGATGGAGGCGCTGGCCGATTTCGGCGCGGTGTCCTATTTCGGCGTTGCCACCTTCACCACCGGCATCTATCGCACCTGGTTTTCCATGGGCGACGCGGTCGGCGCGGCGCGGCTGGCCAGCCTGTTGCTGTTGGCGGTGGCGCTGTTGGTCTATGGCGAACAGCGCGCGCGGTCGCGGGCGCGCTATTTCGGTCGCTCGTCGGCGGTGGCGCCGGCGACCCGGCTGACGCTCGCCGGCTGGCACGCGGCCCTGGCGCTGCTGGTCTGCGCGCTACCGGTGCTGCTGGGCTTCGCGGTGCCGGTGGCGATCCTGGGCGCTGTGGCGCTCGACGCCGGTGCCGTGCCCGACGCGCGCTATTGGGCGATGACCGGCAATACGCTGACGGTCGCGGCGGCGGCGGCGGTTTTGGCCATGGGCGTGGCGTTGACGGTCGCCTATGCCGTGCGGCTCGACGGCCATCGTCGGGTGCGGGCGGGGATGCGGATCGCCGGTATGGGCTATGCGGTGCCGGGCTCGATCATCGCTGTCGGCGTGCTGATCCCGTTAACCGCGCTCGACGGCGCCTTGGACGATGTGGCCGGGCGCTGGTTCGGGCTCGACCTGGGGCTGGTGTTCACCGGTACGGCGGCGGCGCTGGTGGCGGCGTATGTGGTGCGCTTCCTGGCGCTGGCGCTCAACACGGTCAATGCCGGGTTGGAGAAGGTCAGCCCGGCGATGGATGCCGCCGCGCACAGCCTGGGCGCCGGACGCGGCCGGCTGATCGCCCGGGTGCACGCGCCGTTGTTGCGCGGCAGCGTGCTGACCGGGGTCATGCTGGTGTTCGTCGAGACGGTGAAGGAACTGCCCGCGACCCTGATCCTGCGGCCGTTCAATTTCGATACCCTGGCGGTCGAGGCGCACAACCTGGCCGCCGACGAGCGTCTGGGCGAGGCCGCCTTGCCCGCGCTCACCATCGCCCTGTTGGGGCTTTTGCCGGTCTGGGCGCTGACCCGGACCATGACCGCCGGCGATCGCACCGCCGCGCCGGTTCCCGTTCAGCCAAGGAGAGTGTTGATGCCTTCGATGCGACGCGTTTCGCTGCCTGCTGGTCTGGTCGTTGCGACCCTGGCCGGGGTTTTGCTGGTGCTGGCCGCCGGGCCGCGGGTCCACGCCCAAGCCTCGGCGCCGGCGCGGGAGGTCAATGTCTATTCCGCCCGCCACTATCCCACCGACGAGCAGCTCTATAAGGGCTTCGAGGCCGCCACCGGCATTCGCGTCAACCGCCTGGAAGGCAGTTCCGATGCGCTGATCGCCCGGATCGCGCGCGAGGGCGACAACAGCCCCGCCGACATCTTGATGACCGTCGACGCCGGCCGTCTGTGGCGCGCCGAACAGGCCGGGCTGTTCGCGCCGACTGAGGTCCCGGCGCTCGACGAGCGCATCCCCGCCCATCTGCGCCACCCCGACGGGCTTTGGTACGGGTTTTCCACCCGCGCGCGGATGATCTTCCTGCGCAAGGGGGCCGGGCTCGAAGGTCGGGTGACCCGCTATGAGGACCTGGCCGAGCCGTTCCTGGAAGACCGTGTGTGCATCCGGTCGAGCGGCAATATCTACAACCTGTCGCTGCTCGCCTCGATGGTCGCGCACCAGGGCACCGAGGCAGCGGAGGCATGGGCGCAAGGCGTGGCCGACAATTTCGCGCGCCGACCCCAGGGCGGCGATACCGACCAGATCCGCGCGGTTGCGGCCGGCGCCTGCGACGTAGCGGTGGCCAACAGCTATTATTTCGCCCGCCTGATGGCTTCGGACGACGCCCAAGACCAGGCCGTGGTCGAGGCCGTGCTGCCGGTATTCCCCAACCAGGACGGCCGCGGTACCCATGTGAATGTGTCGGGCGCCGGGGTGATCAAGACCGCGCCGCATCCGCAAGCCGCGGTGGCGTTTTTGACCTATCTGGCCAGCGATGGCGCCCAGGCGATCTTCGCGCGCGGGAACAATGAATATCCCGCCGCCCGCGGTGCTGAGCAGGCGCCGGTGCTCGATCGGTTGGGGGCGTTCAAGGCCGACCAGCTCAATGTTTCGGCGTTGGGCCGCCACCAGGCCGATGCGCAGCGGATCTTCGACCGTGTCGGGTGGCCGTAACCCCCGCCCCGCGACCGAGAGCGGGCGACTCGCCGCGCGCGGTTCAGCCGCCGCGGCGCTGACCCCAGCAGGGTGCGCCCGGGCTCGCAGCGGCCTGGGCCAAGGAGTCAATTTTGTGTAAAGTTTAATCACAATGCGGTGGTCTGTGGATAAAACCCTTGATTCCGACGCGGGGATTTCGTTAGGTCCTTGACGAGCGTCCGGGGCGAAAAACGGGCGAAAAGCGGTTCTTTGTTTGGTAAAATCCGCTCGCGCACAAGACCTGTGTCATAAACATGGTCGGGATAGATAAATCATGATCCGTCATTGCTTGAAGGTCAGCGCCGCGCTGATTGCCGCGGCCATTGTGGTGACCGCCACACCGGCGACGGCGACGAACACCGCGCCCGTGCGCCATGCATTCGACGTGCGTGCCAAGGGCGCCAATATCGGTCAGCACGTATTCTCGATCGATACCCTCGAAGACGGCACCAAATATGTGGACATCGAAGCCAAGCTGAAGCTGAAATTTGTCTTCGTTACGGTGTTCAAACTGCACCATCAGGCGCAGGAGATCTGGCGCGATGGCCGGCTGCTCTCGATGAAGTGCGTGACCGAGAAGAATGGCGAGCGCCAGGAGATGCAGGCGGTGGCCAAGGACGAATACATCCTGGTGCAAACCCCCGATGACGAGATGCACCTGTCCCAGGACACGGTGCCGACGAGCTTCACCCGCGAGGATCTGTGGCAGACCACGGACGCCCGCGATCTGGTGCTGCTCGACACGCTGAACGGTGAGCGCAAGCCGGCGAGGCTGCGCTTCGAGGGTCGCCAGCAGGTGGAACTCAACGGCACCGTGCGCGATTTGCGCTACTTTACGCTCACCGAGACGGAGACCGGGCGGCTCAGCTATCAGTTCTGGATCGATGATTCCGGCATGGCGGCGCGTATTCTGATGCACGCCAAGGACGGCACCGACGTGCACTATACCTACGCCGCCTGATTGGCCTGCCGGCGGGTGCGGCCTTTGGCGCTCCCGGGCAATCGCCAATCTGTCACACGGTAGGGGTCGCCCCGGCGACCCCTTTTTCTTATGGTGCGACCTTCAGCGTTTCACCACGGATCAAGGTGTTTGCAATATGCGTAAAATTCTCATCTCTGCCGTCGCCTGCGCGGTGCTCGCCGGCTGTATCCAGGACGCCTATACCGGCGAGCGCAAGGCGTCGCGTGCCGGCGTGGGCGCCGGTGTCGGCGCCGGTGTGGGGGCGGCCCTCGGGGCCATCATCGGCGGCGATAAGACGCGCAAGAACGCGCTGATCGGCGCCGGTGTCGGCGCGCTCGCCGGCGGTGCGGTCGGCGCCTATATGGATGCCCAGGAGCGCACCTTGCGCCGCCGCCTCGAAGCCGATGGGGTGCGAGTGGTCCGCGAGGGCGACCTGATCGTGCTCAACATGCGCGACAATGTGGAATTTCCCAGCGACAGCGCGATGCTGCAACCGCGTTACGAGCCGGTTCTCGCCTCGGTGGCGCAGGTGCTGAGCGAATACCCCAAGACCTATGTGGACGTGATCGGCCATACCGATTCCATGGGGTCGGACGCCTATAACAAGACCCTGTCGCGGCGTCGGGCCGAGGCGGTCAGCGGCTTCCTCGCCGCCCAGGGCGTGGCACCCGAACGTCTTGCCGTGCGCGGCGCCGGCGAAGACTTCCCGATCGCCAGCAACCAGACCGCCGCCGGCCGCCAGGCCAACCGCCGGGTCGAGATCGCCCTGTCGCCGATCACTTGACGCCCTGGTGCCGGGATACCGGCCCCGGGCGTCCAGGCCCGCTCGGCGCGCCGCGCGCCAAAGCCCAAGGTGCGTGGCGCCATCCCGGCCCACTGCCGCCCCATCTGTCCCAAAATAAGACAGTTGTGTCGCTTTGACCCGCCCGGTTGTGTCCCTTTGGGACGCTTGGTTCGGGCGGGTCGGTCTTGAGGCTGGAAACCCGCGGTTTTGCGGGGCCGGCCGAAACTGGCACGGCTTATGCGATAGTGGGATCGGCAACGGTTTGCCGAGAGTGGTTTCCGAGAGTGGTTTGAGTATCTGAGTTCCTTTGTATCGACGCGTACGGTCCGTCCTCGTTGCCTGAGCGAGACTGGACTAGGACTTGAAAAGGCGGTCGGTTAATCCGACCGCCTTTTTTCTGTGCGTTTGGCCGCCCTTGAACGGGGTGCGCGGGCCGCCTACCGTGGCGGCACCGACAATCCGTTACAGGGAGAGACATATGTTCAGCGTTAGGCTGGCTTGCGGCGCGTTGGCGATGGCGTTGGCCATCGGCAGCCCGGCCGCGGCCCAGGACCCTTCCGCCTCGCACACCAAGAACGAGGCCGGCGCCAAGGCCGAGGCCCACGAGCCCCGCACCTTCACCACCGAGCACGAAGGCACCTTCAACGGCAGCCGCGTGCGCTATCGCGCCGTCGCCGGCGAGACGCTGCTGCGCGGCGACGACGGCGAGCCCACCGCCTCGATGTTCTCGGTCGCCTATCTCAAGAAGGGCGTCGAGGACCCGACCGAACGGCCGGTGACCTTCCTGTTCAACGGCGGGCCGGGCTCGGCCAGCCTGTGGCTGCACATGGGCGCCTTTGGGCCCAAGCGGGTGGCGATCCCCAGCGACGCCCGCGACGACGGCCCGCCGCCCTATCCGATCGTCGACAATCCCCGCGCCATCCTGGACGTCACCGACATCGTCTTCATCGACCCCGTGGGCACCGGCTATTCCCATGCGCTCGGCGACCATGAGGACAAGGACTTCTGGGGCGTGCACCAGGACGCGCGCTCGGTGGCGCAGTTCATCCGCCAATGGCTGACCGCCAACGGCCGCTGGAATTCGCCCAAGTTCCTCGGCGGCGAAAGCTATGGCACCCTGCGCACCGCCGCCGTGAC
Source organism: Rhodothalassium salexigens DSM 2132 (assembly GCF_004341375.1). GTDB lineage: Bacteria > Pseudomonadota > Alphaproteobacteria > Sphingomonadales > Rhodothalassiaceae > Rhodothalassium > Rhodothalassium salexigens. Next base: position 171,795 of record NZ_SLXO01000006.1, on the reverse strand, counting down.
CCGCGAGTTGGAGGGCGGCTACAACGATGTGGCGCTCAACGGGCTGATCCTGATCTCCAGCGTGCTCGACATGGCCCATGACGCCACCGGGCCGGGCAATGATCTGGCCTTCGCCATGCTGCTGCCGACCATGGCGGCGACCGCCTGGTATCATGACCAGGTGGCCGACAAGCCCAAGACGGTGGCCGCGTTCGTCGAAGAGGCGCGCGTCTTCGCCCGCGAGGACTATGTGCCCGCGCTGCTGAAGGGCATGGACCTGGGCGACGAGGAACGCGCCGCCGTGCGCGCCAAGCTCGCCCGCTTCACCGGGCTCAGCGAAGCCTATCTGGACCAGTCCAACCTGCGGGTGACGCTGTGGCGGTTCATGAAGGAGTTGCTGCGCGACCAGAACAAGGTGGTCGGCCGGCTCGACAGCCGCTACACCGGCACCGAGCGGATCGCCGCCGGGTCGAGCCCCGAGGTGGACCCGTCGTTCGTCGGCATCGACGGCGCCTACACCGCCGCCATCAACCACTATATGCGCGCCGCGCTCGATGTGGAGATGGACCGCGAATATTCGGTGATTTCCGGGCTCGGCGGCCGGTGGGACTGGACCATCGACGGCGGCGGCCGGTTCAACTTCAACGTGGCGCCCTATATCGGCCAGGCGATGCGCCAGAACAGCGGCCTGCGGGTGTTCAACGCGGCCGGCTATTACGATTTCGCCACCCCGGTGTTCAGCGCCGAACACAGCCTGAGCCGCAACGGCGTGGTGCCCGAGCGGATCACCTTCAAATATTATGAAGCCGGCCACATGATGTATATCCACGAGCCGTCGCTCAAGGCCCTGCTCGCCGACGTGCGCGCGTTCATCAAGGCGCGCTGATCGCCGCCGGCGGCCGGATCGACCGGGTCCGGCCGACCCCAGGCGCCCCGGGCCTCAGCCCCAGACCCCAGACCCACCGGCGCGCGTCACGCGTCGGTGGGTTTTTATTGCGGCCGGGGGGGTGCTGCGCGCTCAGCCGGCGACGTCGAGCGCGCCTTGCAGGATGTAGGCGGCGGCCATCTTGTCGACCAGGGCGTCACGGCGTTTGCGGCTGGTGTCGGCTTCCAGAAGCGTGCGGGTGACCGCCTGGGTGCTCCAGCGTTCGTCCCAGAAGCAATAGGGCAGGGCCAGCGCCGCCTCCACATTGCGCGCGAAGGCGCGGGTGGACTGGCAGCGCGGGCCTTCGCTGCCGTCCATATTGACCGGCAGGCCGATCACCAGCCCGCCGATGCCGTGCTCGGCGACCAGCGCGCGCAGCCGTTCCACGTCCTGGGTGAACTTGGTGCGCCGGATGGTCTCCAGCGGCGTCGCCACGGTGAGCGACGGGTCGGACAAGGCCAGGCCCAAGGTCTTGGTGCCCATGTCGACGCCAAGCAGCCGCGCGCGCCGCGCCACCTGCGCCTTGAGCGCTGCCGGCCCGTCGAGGGCGCTCAAAGCCGCGGCCCGGTCTGGCCCGGTTGGTTTTGGCCCGGTTCGTCCCGGTCGATGCCGCCTTGATCGGTCTCGTCCTGGTCCGGCCGGCCCGGTTCGTCGCCCGGCTCGGCGGCGGGGGCGTCGGTCTCCGTCGCGGGGTCGGGTGCGCCCCCCATGGCCGCCAGGGCCGCCTCGGCGCGGGCGCGCACATTGGCGGCCACAGTCTCGTAGAACAGCGCGATGTCGTAGACGTGATAGTTCTGCCCCGGCAGCAGATAGGTGGCGAAATCGCCGCCCGGCGGCTCGGTCAACGCCAGGATGCCCTCAGGGGTGCAGCGGGCGCCGGTCAGATTGGGGATCGGCTCGCCCAGCGGCGCGCTGCCGATCACCCAGCGCACGCCGCCCCGGTTCGCCGTGGCCGGGACGGTTTCGGTGTCGGTGGTCCAGGACAGCGGGTTGGTGCACAACATGGCCTCGTCGCCGCGTGGCGGCCCGGCCAGCGTCGGGCGCTCGGCGGTCCGGGCCAGAAACGCCCGGTGGAAGCCTTCGGCCTCGTCCGGCCGGTCGGCGAAGGATTGCCAGGAGATCAGGCAGCCGGTGTCGGTGGCGGTACGGCAGACATCGATGCCGGGCAGGGCGGCGGGGTCGCTGTCCACCGCCACCGGCCAGCCGACCACATAGGCGGCGACCAGCCGGTCGGCGAGCGCGGTCCCCGCCACATGGTCGGCGAGCAGGTGCAACAGGTGGCGCGAGCCCTGGCTGTGCCCGGCGAGCACGAACGGCCGGTTGGCCGCGCGCCGGTCGAGGAACGCGGCGAACGCGCGTTCCACATCGCCATAGGCCAGATCGAGCGCCCGGGCCGCCTCGTCACCGCGCTCGGGCCCGGCGAAGAAGGCACCGAAGGCGGCCTGGCGATAGCGCGGGGCGTAGATCGCGCCGGCTTGGGCGAACGCCGACGCCTGGTTCTTGAGCACCGCGCTGTCGAGCACGCGCGCGGCGTCGGGCTCGTCGATGGGGGCGTTCCAGCGTGCGGATTTGAGATAGGTGGTCGGGTGGACGAAGAAGATGTCCACGTCGAGCGGCGGTGCTTTGCTGGTGCCCGCCGGCACCATGGCGGCGAAGCCCGGGCGGCCGGGCAGGGCGGCCCAACTGGCGTCGTCGCCATAGTCGGGGGCGGCCGGCTTGGGGGCTGCGTCGAACGCCACATCCGGGACGGTCTGGCGCAGCGCGAACTGTTCCAGTTGCTTCTGGAACGCCGCGGCCAGGATGGCGAGGGCGACGATCAGCACCACCACCGCCACCACGATCCACAGAAAAATCCGTACCGCCCTGCCTTGTGCCATGGTCCTGTCCGTTTCCGTTGGTCCGCGTGGGATTCTGCCTTGGGGATGTGTGCTTAGACCGGCATGGCTGCCAGGTCGACCCCGGCGGGGTCATAGGCCGCCAGGTCGAGCCCCATGAGCACGTCGTCCATGTACCGGTCGGGGCCGTACTTGATCGCCTTGACGCGCCGGCCTTCCTCGACGAAGCCGAAGCGCCGGTAAAGCGCCCGGGCGCCTTGGTTTTCCGAATGGACGTGCAGTTCCACCTTCTCAAGCGACGGCCGGGCCTGCGCCCAGGCGAGGAAATGGGCGATCAGCGCGCTGCCCAGCCCGGCCTGGCGCCATTCGGGGTCGACCAGCACGCCGAAGGTGCACACATGGGCCAACCGCCGCCGCCGGTCGGACACCGCATCCAGGCTGGCGACCACGCGCGCGCCGGCCATGGCCAGCAACAGCGCGTCGGCGGGGCTGGCCGCCACCCGGCGCAGGATCGCGCGTTGTTCGCCCGCACTGGTGCGCAACTCGTCGGCGGTTTGGATCAGATACGGGCTGTCGGCCAGGCAGCGGCCCATGAAGGTGAGATAGGCGCGCGCGTCCGCCGGCACGCCCGAGCGCAGCGTCAGGCGGCGTCGGTCGGCCAGGATCACGTCGCAGGGCGGCAGTTTGGCCATGGGGTCTGGGTCCAGTTCCGTGCTTGCGTCGCTGTCGGTGGGGCGTATAACGTCCGGCGCATTGTTTATCGCCCACGCCCAAAATACGAGAGTCGAAATGTCAGTGGACCGGGATACGGTGCTCAAGATCGCGCGTTTGTCGCGTATCAAGCTGGAGGACGAGCGGGTCGAGCCGCTGATGGGCGAGCTCAACAACATCCTCGCCTGGGTCGAACAACTCGACGGCGTCGACACCACCGACGTGGCGCCGATGACCAGCGCGGTGGAAACCTCGCTCGCCTGGCGCGAAGACCAGGTGAGCGACGGTGAATGCGCCGAGGATGTGTTGAAGAACGCGCCCGTGTCCGAATACGGCTTTTTCGCCGTGCCGAAGGTGATCGAATGACCGACCTGACCCGATTGACCCTCGCCGAGGCGCGCGACAAGCTGCACGCTCGCGAGATTTCCGCGCGCGAGCTGACGCAGGCGCATCTGGACGCCATCGACGGCGCGGCCGCGCTCAACGCCTATCTGCTTGCCACGCCGGACCGGGCGCTGGCCCAGGCCGACGCCGCCGACCAGCGGCTGGCCGACGGCACCGCCACCGCCATGACCGGCATCCCGCTGGCGATCAAGGACCTGTTCTGCACCCAGGGCGTCGCCACCACCGCGGCCAGCCACATGCTCGAAGGCTTCGTGCCGCCTTATGAAAGCACCGTCACCGCCAATCTGTGGGCCGACGGTGCGGTGATGCTGGGCAAGACCAATCTGGACGAATTCGCCATGGGCTCGTCCAACGAACACAGCTATTTCGGCCCGGTGAAGAACCCGTGGCGGGCGCGTGGCGACAACACCGACCGGGTCGCCGGCGGGTCGTCGGGGGGCTCGGCGGCGGCGGTGGCGGCGCGCCTGGCGCTCGGTTCCACCGGCACCGACACCGGCGGCTCGATCCGCCAGCCGGCGTCGCTGACCGGCATCGTCGGCATGAAGCCCACCTATGGTCGCTGCTCGCGCTGGGGCGTGGTGGCGTTCGCCTCGTCGCTCGACCATCCCGGCCCGTTCAGCCGTACCGTGCGCGACAATGCCATCCTGCTGGCCAGCATGGCCGGCTATGACGCCAAGGACAGCACCTCGGTCGACCGCCCGGTGCCCGCCTATGAAAGCGCGCTGACCGGCGACATCAAGGGCTTCCGCATCGGCGTGCCCAAGGAATATGTGGTCGACGCCATGCCCGAGGAAATCTCCGCGCTGTGGCGCCGGGGCATGGACTGGCTGCGCGACGCCGGCGCCGAGGTGGTCGAGGTGTCGCTGCCGCACACCCAGTATGCCCTGCCGGCCTATTACATCATCGCACCGGCCGAGGCGTCGTCCAACCTGGCGCGCTATGACGGCGTGCGCTACGGCCTGCGCGAGACGGTCGAGGGTGGCGGCCTGGCCGACATGTACGAGGCGACCCGCGGCGCCGGCTTCGGGCCGGAGGTGCAGCGCCGGATCATGATCGGCACCTATGTGCTGAGCGCCGGCTATTACGACGCCTATTACCTCAAGGCGCAGAAGGTGCGCACGCTGATCAAGCGCGACTTCGACGCCGCGTTCGGCCATGTGGACGCGCTGTTGACGCCGACCGCGCCCAACGCCGCCTTCCCGCTCGGCGCCAAGCTCGACGACCCGCTGGCCATGTACCTCAACGACGTGTTCACGGTGACCGCCAATCTGGCCGGCGTGCCCGCCTTGTCGCTGCCGGCCGGGCTGTCGAGTGAGGGCCTGCCCCTGGGATTGCAGGTGATCGGCAAGGCGTTCGACGAGGAAACCGTCTACAAGGTCGGCCATGTGCTGGAGACCGCCGCCGGCTTCGTCGAGGCGCCCGAGCCCTGGTGGGCCGCCACCTAAGCGCGCTCCCGGCGCCGCCCTTGATGCGCCTGGATGCGGGGGGCATCCCCGTCCAGGCGCATTTTTACGCGCAAAAGCTTTAAATATAAAGTTTTCCTGGTCACGGGCCATGGGGGCGCTATGATGGCGGCCCGGCTCGGCAACGAAAGACAGACCCATGACGCCTTTGCAGCCCAAGGGTTGGCCCCGACCGGCCGGGTATTCCAACGGGACCGCTGCGACCGGTCGGCTGGTGTTCGTGGCCGGTCAGGTGGGCTGGGACGTTGACGGGGGCTTTCCCGACAGCTTCGCCGGGCAGTTCGAGCAGACCCTGAAGAACACGGTCGCGGTGCTGGCGGCCGGCGGCGCGCGACCCGAGCATGTGACGCGCATGACCTGGTACGTGACCGATCTGGCCGAATATCGCACCGCCATGCCGGTGTTGGGCGACATCTATCGGCTGCATATGGGCAAGGTGTTTCCGGCCATGGCCGTGGTCGGCGTCACCGGCCTGGTGGAGCTCGACGCCAAGCTGGAGATCGAGACCACGGCGGTGGTGCCCGACGCCTGACCGCGCCGCCCGGGGGCGGCCCCGCGATGACGGCGTGGCGGGCCGGCCAAGCGGGCACCGGTCGGTCAGGCCGGGCCGGTCCGTTGGGGTCGATCAGGCGGCGACGGTCAGATGGCCGCGCGCACCCTGGTCGTGCCGGCGGATGAACGTCTCGACCCGCGGCGCGATGGTTTCACGCCAGCGCCGGCCGTTGAAGATGCCGTAATGGCCCACCTTGGGCGCCAGCAGATAGTCCTTCCGGGCGTCGTCGAGCCCGGTCGCCAGGTCGAGCGCGGCGCGCGTCTGGCCGATGCCGGAGATGTCGTCGCGCTCGCCCTCGATGCACAGGATGGCGGTTTGGGTGATCTTCTCGGGCCGCACCCGGCGCCCGCGCGACACCCACTCGCCCTTGGGCAGCCGGTGGCTCTTGAACACGATGTCGATGGTCTGGAGGTAGAACGGCGCGTCCAGGTCCATCACCGAGCGGTATTCCTCATAGAAGACCCGCGTCGCCTCGGCGCTTTCGCCGTCGCCTTCGACCAGGTGGCGGAACATCTGATAGTGCTTGTTCATATGGTCGTTGATGTTCATGGCCATGAACCCGGCCAGTTGCAGAAAGCCCGGATAGACCGGCCGCAGGGCGCCCTGGTTGGGGAACGGCACATGGGTGATGACATTGTTCTCGAACCAGCTCATCGGCCGGCTTTCGGCGAACTCGTTGACCTCGGTGGGCGCTTTGCGGGTGTCGATCGGGCCGCCCATCAGGGTCATCGACGGCGGCGTTGCCTCATGGTCTTCCGCCGACATGATCGACACCGCCGCCATCACCGGCACGGCGGGCTGGCACACCGCCATCACATGGGTGTTGGGGCCCAAGGCGGTCAGCCAACTGATCAGATAGTTCACATAGTCGTCCAGGTCGAACTCGCCCTCATAAAGCGGGATGTCCCGGGCGTCGCGCCAGTCGGTGATATAGACGTCGTGATGGGGCAGCATGCGCTCGACCGTGCCGCGCAGCAGGGTGGCGAAGTGGCCCGACATGGGCGCCACGATCAACAGTCGCGGATCATCGCGGTCGGTGTGGCGCACGAAATGGCGCAGCTTGCCGAACGGTTTGCGCTCCAGCGTCTCTTCCTCGACCCGCACCCGCTCGCCGTCGATTTCGACGGTGTCAAGGCCGAAGCGCGGCTTGCCATAGCGCCGGGTGACCTGCTCGATCACGTCGAAGGCCGCCGCCATCATGCGCCCGGGCGGCGTGAAGCTGAACGGATTGTAGGGACTACGCAGCATGTATTGGCTCTGATCAACCGCATAACGCATGGGGGCGAAGGCGGTGTGCTGGAGCTCGTACAGAGAGTAAAGCATGCCTCAAGAGGTCCTTTCCGGGGCCGGCGCCGGTCAAATCGTGACAAGGCTATGACAGTTTCCGACTGTCTGGCAATCTTTTGCGCTGCACAATAGCCCGAAAGTCGCATGATTCGAAGCCGCGATCAATTGGCCGCGGGTGCCGGCATCGGCCGCCGTGGCAACCGCGCCGATCGTCGGCATTGCGTTCCGTCCGGCGAAAGCGTAAGCGCCCTGGTTCATCGCGCCGTCGCGCGCAGGAGAGGAAGTCTATGGTAAAATCGTTGACGGGTCGTAACGCGCTGGTGACCGGGTCGACTGCGGGCGTCGGCCTGGCGGTGGCACGGGTGCTGGCCGAGGCGGGCGCCAACATCATCCTCAACGGTCCGCCCGAAAAGGCCGGCGCCAATGGCCGTGCCGAGGAACGCCGCGCCGACCTGGAACAGCGCTTCGGCGTCACCGTGGTGTACGCCTCGGCCAATCTGTCGCAGCGTCGCGATATCGAGCGGATGATGCGCACCGCGCGCAGCGAGTTGGGCGATGTGGACATCCTGGTCAACTGCGCCCATGCCCACCACGACGCGCCGGTGGAAGCGGTGCCCGACGACGCCTGGGAAGCGACCCTGGCGATCAACTGTTCGGCGGCTTTCTACACCACCAAGGCCGCCCTGCCGGGCATGCGCGAGCGCGACTGGGGGCGGATCATCAACATCGCCTCGGCCCAGGGGCTGGCGGCGGTGGCCAACCAGGCTGCCGAAGTGGCCGCCAAGCACGGGCTGATCGGGCTGACCAAGGCGGTGGGGCTGGAAACGGCCGAGGCGCGCAACGTCACCTGCAATGCCATCTGCCCCGGTTATGTGAAAACCGCCGACATGGAGCGCGAGATCACCGAGCAGGCCAAGGAGCACGGCCTGACCGAAGAACAGGTGATTCGCGACGTGATCCTGGCCAACCAGCCGTCGCGCCGCTTCGTCGGCACCGACGAGATCGGCGCCATGGTGCTGTATCTGTGTTCGGATGCCGCGCGCTCGGTCAACGGCTCGGCGCTCAGCCTCGACGGCGGCTGGACCGCGCGCTAGCGCGGGCCGGCGACCGCGGCCTTTACAGCCGAAACGCGCCCGGCAACAGCCGGTCGGGGTCGGTGACCTCGACATCGCCCTCGGCGCGCACCATCAACACCCGGGTGTCGGGTCCGCCCAATTCGGCGATGCGCTGGCGACAACCGCCGCACGGCGGGCAGGCGACCGGCGCGCCGTCGGCCGGGCCGCCGGCCACCGCGATCGCCGCGAGGCGCCGGCCGCCGGCGACCACCAGGGCGCCGATGGCGTTGGCCTCGGCGCACACGCACTCGCCATAGGCGGCGTTTTCCACATTGCAGCCCAGATGCACCCGGCCGTGCTCGTCGCGCGCCGCCGCGCCCACATGGAAGTGCGAATAGGGCGCATAGGCGCGCGCCCGCACCGCCAGCGCCGCCTCGACCAGCGCGCGGTCGTCGTCGCTCAACGGCGCGGCGGCGGCCATGGCGGGCGGCGTGTGGCGGCTGTCGGTCATCGGCGCCTGGTCCTTTAAAGGTCGGCCGGCGGGGTCAGGCCGACGGCGTTCAGATGGTCGCGGGCTTCGGCGCGCAGCCGGTCGAGCCCCTCGGGCGTCCAGGCCTCGACCCGCGCGGTCAGCGCCGGCTGGGTATTGGACGCGCGCACCAGCCACCAGCCGTCGGGCGTGGTCACTCGCACGCCGTCGATGTCGACCACCTGTGCGCCCTGGTCGGCCAGCCGCCGGGCGATGTCGGCGACGGCCGAGACCTTGCGCTCTTCGGGGCAGTCGAAGCGCACCTCGGGCGTGTTGTGGGCGACCGGCAGGGCGTCCTTGAGGGCGGCCAGGTCGCCGCCCTGGTTCGACACCGCCTCCATCAGCCGCAGGCCGGCATAAAGGCCGTCGTCGACGCCGTAGAAGCGGTGCTTGAAGAAGATATGGCCCGACATTTCGCCGCTCAGCGGGCTGCCGATCTCGGCCATCTTGGCCTTGATCAGCGAATGGCCGGTCTTCCACATCATCGGCCGCGCGCCGGCCTTGGCGATCTCGTCGAAGGCGATCTGGCTGGTTTTGACGTCGGCGATCACGGTGGCGTCGGGGATCTCGCGCACCACCTCGCGGGTCAGGATCGCCAGGATCTCGTCGGCCCAGACCACCCGGCCGCGGGCGTCGACCGCGCCGACCCGGTCGCCGTCGCCGTCGAAGGCCAGGCCCAGGTCGCAGCCATGGTCGTCGACCGCCTGCTTCAACTGCGCCAGATTGGCCTCGACCGTCGGGTCGGGGTGGTGGTTGGGGAAGCGGCCGTCGATCTCGCCATTGATCACCACATGGCTGCCGGGCAGCCGGGCGACCAGCGCCGTCACCGCGTCGCCGGCGGCGCCATTGCCCGGGTCCCAGGCGACCTTGAGCGCGCCGCCGCGATAGTCGCCGGCCAGCCGCTCGATATAGTCGTCGAACACCGGCACGTCCTCGACCCGGCCCGCGCCGGTGGCATAGGCGCCGGCCGCCGCGATGCGGCCGATCTCGGCGATCTGGTCGCCATAGACCGGGCCGGCGGCGCGCACCATCTTGATGCCGTTATACTCGGGCGGATTGTGCGAGCCGGTGATCATCACCCCGCCGTCGGTGCCGAGCGCGTGGGCGGCGTAATAGAGCATCGGCGTCGGGCCCAGGCCGATCGCCTTGACCGTGCAGCCGGTGCTGGCCAGGCCGCGGGTCATCGCCGCCATCAACTCGGGCGACGAGGCGCGGCCGTCATAGCCCACCGCCACGGTCTTGCCCGCGCCGCCCAACACGGTGCCAAAGGCGCGGCCGACCGCTTCGGCGTCGGCGGCGTGCAGGGTGTCGCCGACCACGCCGCGGATGTCGTATTCGCGCAGGATGCTGGGGTGGAAGGCGTACGGGGGGGCTTGGGTCATGGGCGAGCCTCGCGAAGGGTTGCGCCGGGCAGCGCCGGCAAACGCGCCCGTGCATACCCCAAGCCGGCGTCGGCGCAAACCCCTGGCGCGCGTCGGGCGGTCGGGGGAGGGCGTGACCGCAGCGGCGGGCGATGGGGGCTGGCCGGCACGCCGACCGGACGCCTAAGCTGGCCGCCGAAACGCTCGATAAACCAACCGAATGGGAAGGAGTGACCATGGTGGCGACCTTGCGACTGGAGATCGACGCCCCGGCGGCGCGGCTGGTCTATGACCGGCCGGCGATGAAGAACGCGTTCAGCCGCGAGATGTGGGCGGCGGTGCCCGACCTGGTCGCCGAGGCGGCGGCCGCGCCCGGCGTGCGCGCGCTTGTGCTGGCCTCGGCGACGCCGGGCATCTTCGCCGCCGGCGCCGATCTGGCCGAGTTCGAGGCGTTTCGCGACGACCCGGCCGGGGCGGCGGCCAACCAGCGCGCCATCCGCGACGCCGGCCGCGCGGTCGCCGGCTGTCCGGTGCCGGTGATCGCCGCCATCGACGGCCCGTGCATCGGCGGCGGCTACATCCTCGCCGGAGCCGCCGACATCCGCCTGGCCAGCGACCGGGCGCGGTTCGGCTTTCCGCCGGCCAAGCTCGGGCTGTTGTACAATTACGAAGACCTGGTGCGGCTGGTCGACCTGATCGGGCCGGGCCAGGCCAAGCGGCTGTTGTTCACCGCGCGGCAAGTGGACGCCGACGAGGCGTTGCGCATCGGGCTGGTGGACGAATGCGCGCCCACGGACGCCTTCGACGCCCGGCTCGACGCCCTGGTGGGCGAGATCGCCGGTCTGTCGGCGGCGTCGGTCCGGGTCTCCAAGGCGCAGGTGGACGCGGCCCTGGCCGGTCAGCGCGCCGAGACCCAGGCCATCGTCGACAGCTTCGTGACCATGCACCAGGGCGCCGACCATGGCGAGGGCCTGGCCGCGTTCCGCGAAAAACGCCGCCCGCGCTTCTGAGCGCGTTCGTGACGGGCGGGGTCAGTCGACCGCCGGCAGGTCGACGGCGGCGTCGAGGCCGCCGAGGTCGGCGCGCGCCAAGGCGATCTGGCCGCCATTGAGCTCGGCGATATCGCGCGCGATCGCCAGGCCGAGGCCGGTGCCGGGCACGCTTTCGTCGAGCCGGCGGCCGCGTCGGAACAGCGTCTCGCGCTCGGCCGCCGGCACGCCCGGGCCGTCATCGGCGACCCGGATGCGCACCATGGCCCGGCGCGCGCCGGTGACCCGGTGCGCGCTGACCCGGACCCGACCGGCGGCCCATTTGCAGGCATTGTCCAGCAGATTGCCGATCACCTCTTCCAGATCCTGGTGGGTGACCGCGACCTTGAGGTCGTCGTCCAGGTCCATCTCCAGGTCGAGCCCGCGGTCGCGATAGATCTTGTCCATGGCGCGCATCAGGCTGGCCAGCGGCTTGTCGATGGCGGTCACATGGCCGAGCCCGCTGCCGGTAGCGCGCGCGCGGCGCAGATGGTGGTCCACATGGGCCTGCATGGCGGCGGTCTGCCGGCGCACGGTCTCGGCCGGCACCGTGTCGGTGGCGGTGGCGTCGTTGACCAGCACCGACAAGGGCGTCTTGAGCGCGTGGGCCAGATTGCCCGCATGGGTGCGCGCGCGCTCGACGATCGCTTCGTTGTGGCTCAACAGGGCGTTGAGTTCGTCCACCAGGGCGCGGATTTCGGGCGGGTAGTCGTCGTCCAGGCGCTGGGCGTGGCCCGAGCGGATGGCGGCGAGGCCCGACTGGACCCGGCGCAAGGGCCGCAGCCCGACCGCCACCTGCAAGCCGACAGCGGCCAGCAGCCCGACGCCCAAAAGCCCCAGGGCGCGCAGGATCAGCGCGTTGAAGCGGTCGATATCGGCCTCCACCTCGGCGATGTCGGTGGCGACCATGAAGCGTAGCGTCTCGGGCGATCCGGGCAGGGTGACGTCGCGCACCGCCGCCTTCAGCCGCTGGCCGTCGGGGCCGTCGAGCAGGCGATAGGCACCGCGTGCCGCCGGCCGGTCCCAGTCGGGGTCCAGGCGCACATCCCACAGCGACCGCGACACCGCCGGGGCGGCATCGGGGCGGGCGATCTGCCAGTAATAGCCGGAATAGGGCTCGCGAAACCGTTCGTCGCCGAGCGCGCGCGAGAAGCTGAGCGGCCCCGGCCCGCCATGTTCGGTGACGCCGATCAGGGTTTCCAGGGTCTGGGTCAGCAAGGCCTCGGCGTCGCGCACCGCATAGTCGCGGAACGCCAGCGACAAGATCGCGCCGCCGGCGGTCAGGGCGGCGACCACCCAGACCCCGGCGACCGCCACCAGCCGCAGCGTCAGCGAGCCCGGTTGCAAAATCGCCGGCCGCATCGCCTGGTCCCCTTATGGTCAAAGAGACGCCGGGCCCGGTCAGCCGGCGCGCTCATCCTCCAGCCGATAGCCCAGCCCGCGGATGGTGTGGATCAGCGGGGCGCCACCGAGTTTTTTGCGGATGCGCGTGACGAACACCTCGATGGTGTTGGAGTCGCGGTCGAAATCCTGGTCGTAGAGATGTTCGGTCAATTCGGTGCGCGACACCACCTTGCCCTGGTGGTGGGCCAGATAGCTGAGCAGCCGGTATTCGAGCGCGGTCAGGCGCACCGGTTCGCCGTCCATGGACACCCGGCCGGTGCGGGTGTCGAGGCGCAGCGGCCCGACCGTGATCTCGGCACTGGCCTGGCCCGACGACCGCCGGATCAGGGCGCGCAGCCGGGCCAGCAGTTCCTCGGTCTTGAACGGCTTGGTCAGATAGTCGTCGGCGCCCTGGTCGAGCCCCGCCACCTTGTCCGACCAACTGTCGCGCGCGGTCAGAATCAGCACCGGCGTGCGGATATCGGCCCGGCGCCAGCGGGTCAGCACCGACAGCCCGTCCATCACCGGCAGGCCGAGGTCAAGTACGATGGCGTCATAAGGCTCGGTGGCGCCCAGATGGTGGCCGTCCTCGCCGTCGGCCGAGACGTCGATGGCATAGCCGTCGTCTTCCAGCGCCGCCTTCAACTGGCGTTGCAGATCCGGGTCGTCCTCGACCAGTAGCACGCGCATCAGTCGCTTCCCTTCACGGTCAGGATCTCGCCCGTCTTGGCGTGCAGGATCACGTCGATCACCGTGCCGTCGCGCCGGATCAGCCGCAGATGATAGCGCGGCGGGCCGTCGCGGGGCTCGGCCTCCAGGCGCTGGTTGACCACCCGCGCGTCGAAGGTCCGTTCGGCGATCTTCTTGATCTCGCCATAGGCCATCAAATCCTTGTCGACCCGCTCGCGATAGGCCTCGCCGCCCTGGTCGCCCCTAAGGCCGGTCCCGGGGGTGGCAGAGGCGGCGGGCAGCAGGGTTAACAGGCCAGCAGCCAGGAGCATGTCCCTAAATGTCATCCAATGGTCCTCAATGGGGCCAGTCGTAGACCTGGCGCGCTGAATATCTTATGAACCGGGCCAGGGCCGGCACGCAACGCCGGGGCCGGCAAGCCCGGCATCCCGCGCCGTGCGCGCCGCCGCCCTCCCGAGCCCGCCGGTTCGGGTCCGCTATGCCAAGCCCGTCTTGAGGAACCCGCCCATGCTCAGAACCCTGATCCTGCCGATGACCGACAAGCCGCCCCGGACCGGCGCCCTGGCCGTGGGCACGAGCCTCGCCAAGGCCTTGACCGCCCATGTGAGCGGCCTGTTCATCCGGCCCGACCCGCGCGGCGCGATCCCGTTTTTGGGCGAAGGCATGACCGCGGACGCGATCCAGGAGCTGTGCGACGCGGCCGAGCGCGAATCCCTGGCGCTTGAAGCCGCCGCGCGCACCGAGTTCGAAGCGGTGGCGCGGGACACCGGCCTGCCCATGGAAGACGGCCTGGGCACCGACCATGCCAGCGCCGGCTGGGAAGTGGTGGTGGGGCTGATCGCCGACCATGCCGGGCGCCGGGCGCGGCTGGCCGATCTGGTGGTCGTGCCCAAGCCCGAGGGCGAGGCCGCCGACGCGCGGGGCGAGTTGCTCAACGAGGTGCTGTTCCGCGCCGGCCGGCCGCTGTTGATGGTCCCCGACGCCGCCACCTCGGCCGATTTCGGCCATGTGGTGGTGGCCTGGAACGGCCGCGCGGAAGTGGCGCGCGCGCTCGCCGAGGCGCTGCCGTTGATGCACCGGGCGGCCAAGGTGAGCGTGCTGGCGCTGGGCGAGGAACACCCCGACCGGCCGTCGCTCGACCAGGTGCGCTGCTACCTGCTGCGCCACGGCATCGACGCCGCGACGGTGTCGCGCGAGGCACCGGCCAAGCGCGAGATGGGCCAGGCGCTGCTCGCCGAATGTGCGGGCCTTGGCGGCGATTTGCTGGTCATCGGCGGCTATTCGCACAACCGCTGGCGCGAGATGGTGTTGGGCGGCGTGACCCGGACCATCGTCGCCGACGCCCAGATCCCGGTGTTCATGAGCCACTGACGCAAGCCGCTCGCGCTTGCCCGGGCGGCCCTTGACCGCCGCCGCCACGCCCCGGAGCGCTGGCCGTGGGCCGCCGCTGCCCCGACAAGGCGGGCGGCCGGGGCAGCGGTGGCGCCCGGGCCCGGCTCTGGCCCCGGCGGTCGCATCACAGTTCTGAATGGAGACACCCCCGTCCATGGCGGCACCGCTGCTTTCGGCCAATGGCCTGACCTTTCACCTGGGCGACAAGCCGCTGTTCGACGGGCTCGACCTGATGGTCCAGCCGGGCGACCGGTTGTGCCTGGTGGGCCGCAACGGCGCCGGCAAGTCGACGCTGTTGAAGATGCTCGCCGGGCTGATCGAGCCCGACGGCGGCGACATCCGCCGGCGCAGCGACGCGCGGCTGGTCTATCTGCCGCAGGCGCCCGAGCCCGGTGACGCCGCCAGCGTGCTCGACTATGTGGCCGGCGGGCTGAGCCCGGCCGAGCGTGACGCCACCCATTTGGCCGAGGAATGGCTGGATACGCTGGGCCTCGCCCATGATGCCGACCCGCAGACGCTGTCGGGTGGCGAGTTGCGCAAGGCGTCGCTGGCCCGCGCCTTGGTCGGCCGGCCCGACCTCCTGTTGCTCGACGAGCCCACCAACCATCTGGATCTGTCGGTGATCGCCTGGCTCGAAGGCCAGTTGGCGCGCTTTGCCGGCGCGTTCGTGGTGATCAGCCACGACCGGGCGTTTCTGGAACGGGTCAGCCGCGGCACGCTGTGGCTCGACCGCGGGCGCATCCGGCGCCTCGACCGCGGCTTCGGCGGTTTCGCCGACTGGTCGCAGAAGGTGCTGGAGGACGAGGCCGAGGCCAACGACAAGCTCGACAAGCGCATCGCCGAGGAAACCCGCTGGTCGCGCGAGGGCATCACCGCGCGGCGCAAGCGCAACCAGGGCCGGCTGCGGCGCTTGCAAAGCCTGCGCGCCGACCGCGCCAACCGCCCGGCGCCGACCGGCAAGGCGGTGGCCCAGACCACCGAGGCGGCCAAGTCCGGCAAGCTGGTGGTCGAGGCGCGCAATATCGCCAAACGCTATGGCGAGCGGACCATCGTCGCCGATTTCTCGACCCGCATCCATCGTGGCGACCGGGTCGGCATCATCGGCCCCAATGGGGCGGGCAAGACCACGCTGGTCAAGATGCTGACCGGCGCGCTGGCGCCCGATGCGGGCACGGTGCGGCTCGGCACCAATCTCGAAGTGCTGTCGATCGACCAGCGGCGCAGCACGCTCGACCCCGAGGCCAGCGTCTGGGACACGGTCACCGGCGGGCGCGGCGACATGGTGGGCGAGGGCGCCAAGGCCAAGCACGCGGTCAGCTACCTCAAGGACTTTTTGTTCACCGCCGCCCAGGCCAAGAGCCCGGTCAAGGTGCTGTCGGGCGGCGAACAGAACCGGCTTTTGCTGGCGCGCGAGTTGCTCAAGCCGTGCAATCTGATGGTCCTCGACGAGCCGACCAACGATCTGGACATGGAGACGCTTGAACTGCTGGAGGAGTTGTTGAGCGACTTCGACGGCACGATCGTCCTGATCAGCCACGACCGGGCGTTGCTCGACCATGTGGTGACCTCGACGATCATGGTCGACGGCCGGGGCGGCGTGGTGGAGTATGCCGGCGGCTTTTCCGACGCCGAGGCACAAGGCGCGGTGGCCGGCTGGCTGGACGGGGCCGGCGGTGCGGCGCGGCGGGCGCGCAAGAAGCCGGCGGCCAAGCAAGCGGCGCAAGCCGGCCCGGCGGCTGCTGGCGACGGCGCCAAGCCGGCGGCGGGCCGTGCGGCCAAGCTCAGCTATCAGGAGCAGCGCACGCTCGACGCGCTGCCTGGCGAGATCGAGAAGCTCGAAGGCTTGATCGCCAAGCTCGAAGCGCTGCTGGCCGATCCCTCGCTCTATGAACGCGACCCGGCCCGGTTCGACAAGGCGACCCGCGAACTGGCGCGTCTGCAAGCCAAGCTGGCCGACAAGGAAGACCAGTGGCTGACCCTGGAGGCACGCCGCGAGGGCGCCTGACGGCGCCCCACCCGGCGCCGCCGGCGTCACCCCTGTCTGGTGTCGATGAGGGGGCATCGCGGGGCGGAAGGCAGCCCGGGGGCGAGCAAGGGTCGCTTCCCTCCCTCGGGGCGTCCGTCCCTTGGGTCGTCGTGAACCAGGCGCTGCCCCCGCTTCGGTCCTTGCGAGCGCAGCGAAGCAATCCAATCGCCGCCAGCCGTGGCCGCCATCGCACCGTCTCGACGCCCGCCGCCGCCGCGCCAGCGTCCCATGGATTGCCGCGCCGCCTGGCGGCGGCTCGCAATGACCGCGGCAGGGCGGCGAACCGGGGGACGGGCGGGCCTTTCGGGGCCGGAACGGGGCGATAACCGGGCCGGCGCCTATCCGTCGAAGCGGTTGGAGCGCGGGAAGCCCTGGGGCGGGATCTTGCCGACCGCGCCGCGTCGGCCGCGCCAGGGCGTCAGGTCGGTCTCGGTGCGCACGCGGCCCGAATTGCCGCCCATGGGCCAGCTTAAGCCCTCGGCCGCCTTGAGAAGGGTCAGGTCGGACAGGGTGGCGTCGCGATACTTCTGCAGGATCACCCCGCGCCCCCGGGTCATGTACGGCACCTCGTCGAGCTCGAACACCAACAGTTTGCGGTTGCGGCCGATCACCGCCACCGTGTCCTGGCCGTCCTCGACCACCAGGCAATGGGTGGCGCGCACGCCGTCGCGCAGGTTCATCAGATGGCGCCCGGTCTTGGTCTGCGCCAGGCACTTCTCGGCCTCGACCCGGAAGCCCCGGCCCTCGGACGAGGCCAGCAACAGGTCGTGGCCCTGTTCGTAGCGCAGAAGCGCGACCAGATCCTCATCGCCGTCGAGTTCGACGATCAGGCGCAACGGCTCGCCATGGCCGCGCCCGCCGGGCAGCTTGTCGGCCAGGATGGTGTGCATGCGCCCGGCCGAGGTGAACGCCAGGATATAGTCGGTGGTGTGGGCGTGGAAGCGGAACCGCTCCTCGTCGCCTTCCTTGAAGGTCAGGTCCTTGTCGGCGTCGAGATGGCCGGCGAGCGCGCGGATCCAACCGCGGCGCGAGCACACGATGGTCACCGGCTCGCGTTCGACCATGGCTTCGAGCGGGATCTCGGCGGCGCGCGCGTCGGCCTCGGCGAAGCCGGTGCGTCGGGCGCCCAAGGGGCTGTCGGGGCCGAAGTCGGCGCGCACCGCGTCCAGGTCGCTGGCCAGGCGGCGCCACTGCCGGCCCGGGTCGGCCATCAGCGCCTGCAACTCCGCCTGTTCGGCCGACAGTGCGTCGTGCTCCTTGCGGATCTCGATCTCTTCGAGCTTGCGCAGCGCGCGCAGGCGCATGTTCAAGATCGCCTCGGCCTGGGTGTCGGTGAGCGAGAAGGCGCGCATCAACTCGGCCTTGGGCTCGTCTTCCTCGCGGATGATGCGGATCACCTCGTCCAGGTTCAGATAGGCGACCAGATAGCCGTCGAGGATTTCCAGCCGCCGGGCGATCTTGTCGAGCCGGTGGTCGGTGCGCCGCTTGAGCACGTCGAGCCGGTGGTCGAGGAACGCTTCGAGCGCCTGGCCCAGCGACAGCACGCGCGGCCGGCCGTCCAGGTCGATCACGTTGAGGTTCAGGCTGTAACGGATTTCCAGGTCGCACAGCTTGAACAGGCTTTCCATCAGCACGGTGGCGTCGACCGAGCGGCTCTTGGGCTCCAGCACCACCCGCACCTCGTCGGTGGACTCGTCGCGCACATCGGCCAGGATCGGCAGCTTGCGCTCGTGGATCAGGTCGGCGATGCGCTCGATCAGCTTGGACTTGCCCACCGAATAGGGGATCTCGGTGACCACGATATGATACTGCCCACGGCCCAGATCCTCGGTGTGCCAGCGCGCGCGCAGGCGAAAGCCGCCGCGCCCGGTGGCATAGGCCTCGGCGATGCTGGCGCGCGGCTCGACGATCAGGCCGCCGGTGGGAAAATCGGGGCCGGGCACCAGGGCGAGCAGTTCCTCATGGGCCACCGGGCCGCGCACGCCGCGCCGCGCCTTGATCAGGACCTGGCAGGCGTCGATCAACTCGGCGGCATTGTGCGGCGGGATCGAGGTCGCCATGCCCACCGCGATGCCCGAGGCGCCATTGGCCAGCAGGTTGGGGAAGGCGGCCGGCAGCACGGCGGGCTCTTCCTCCTCGCCGTCATAGGTCACGCGGAAATCGACGGCGTTCTCGTCGAGCCCCTCCATGAGTCGGATCGCCGCCCGGGTCAGCCGGGCTTCGGTGTAGCGCATGGCGGCGGCGTTATCGCCGTCCACATTGCCGAAATTGCCCTGGCCGTCGACCAGCGGGTAGCGCACGGCGAAATCCTGGGCCAGGCGCACCATGGCGTCATAGACCGCCTGGTCGCCATGGGGGTGATACTTACCGATCACGTCGCCGACCACCCGCGCGCACTTCTTGAAGCCCTTGTCGGGGTCCAGCTTCATCAGCCGCATGGCGTAGAGCAGCCGGCGGTGCACCGGCTTGAGCCCGTCGCGCACGTCGGGCAGCGAGCGCGCCATGATCGTCGACAGCGCATAGGCCAGATAGCGTTCGTTGAGCGCGTCGGCGAACGGCGTGTCGATGATGGCGTCGCCGTCGGTGGGGCTGGGCGTGTCGGTCATGGGGCGGTGGCCTTCAAGCTCGGTCGTCGGTGGCCGTGGCCGGCCGGCGCGATCGGGTCGGTTCGGGATCGGGTTTGGGCCTTGGCTTACTCTGTCCGCGCGCTCGCGTCATCCCCGCCGTCGGTCGCGGCGTCCGAGCCGACCTTGGCAGCCAGCAGGGCGGCGAGCCGGCCGCGCGCGTCGGGCAGGGTGCGGTCGGCCGGGTGCAGGACCAGCCGTTCGAGGAAGAAGCCGGTCAGGCGCAGCCCCGCGCCCGCCGTTTCGGCGGTCACCGGCCCGGCCTGACTGCCGAGCAGAAACCCCGGCAGAGGCAATAACTTGTCGCGATAGGGCCGGCCCGCTTTGCGGCTGACCGCCCGGCCGGTGCGCGGCGACACATAGACCAGGTCGGCGGTGGTGCCGGTGGCCGCACAGCGGCTGAGATCGAGGCCATAGCCCAGGTCGCCGAGCAGCCCCAGTTCAAGCCGCACCAGTGCCGCCGCCATCGCCTCGGGCGCCACCTCCAGGCCCGCCAACAGGTCGAGCACCGCTCGAAGCGCGCCGAACGCGCCGGCATGGGCCTCGCCCTCGGGCAGGGTCAGGGTCAGCAGGGTGCAGGCGGCGCTGAGCGTGGCGAGCTTGGCCGGGTCGCCCAGGAGTGGGCCGGCGCGCGCGCGCACCAGTTCCACCTGGAAGGCGCCCAGATGCTGTTCGAGCCGCGCGCGCCAGGTCAGCGCCACCTCGTTGCCCGGTTCGAGCACGCCGCGCAGCCGCCGCGACGTCGCCCCGCGCACATAGCCGCGCGTCCGGCCCCGGCCGGGGGTCAGCGCGTCGACGATCGCGTGGCCCTCGCCGTGGCGGCGGGCGGCGAGGACGATACCGGTGTCTTGCCATTCCATCGGCGGGCGCGTGGGTCCTTGTGAGCGGCTTGTGGGGCCGGGCTTTCGGCTGCCGCCGGGCTGGGCTTTGGGCTGCCGCCGGGCCGGGCCTTGGGCGGCTGAGCCCTGACCCTTGCCATGCGGTCGGCTTGACCGCGCCGCCCGGGCACCCCACAACATAAGGCGAATACCTCCGGCGATGGAAGACACCGTGACCGACCGCGACAGCGCCCCCCAAACCGCCCCCGATACTGCCCCAGAAGCTGCGCCCGAGACGCTCCCCGAGACGCCCCCCGAGGCAGCTTCTGGTGCCGGCTTCGCCCCGCGCACCGATGTCCAGGCGATCGAGCGCGGCGACCGCTTCGCGCCGCGCTTCGACGCTGCGGGGCTGATGCCGGCGGTGGTCCAGGACGCGGCCACGGGTCAGGTGCTGATGCTCGCTTACATGAACGCCGAGGCGGTGCGGCGCACGCTCGCCACCGGCGAGGCGCACTATTTCTCGCGCAGCCGCAACGCCTTGTGGCGCAAGGGCGAACGCTCGGGCCACGTGCAGAAGCTGGTGGCCATGCGCACCGACTGCGACCAGGACACCGTGCTGCTGACCGTGGAGCAGACCGGCCCGGGGGCGTGCCATGTGGGCTATCGCAGTTGTTTCTACCGCCGGCTGGCGGGCGACCCGCAGGCGCCCGGTCTGGTCACCGAGGGCGCGCCCGCCTACGATCCCGACCGGATTTATGCAAAGGAGGCTCCATGACCGACCGCAGCCCGCCGCGCGCGCCGGTGACCGTGCCCGGCACCGGCTTCGAGATGGTGCTGGTCCCGGCGCTGAACGACAATTACGTCTATCTGGTGCGCGACCCCGACACCGGCACGGTGGCGGTGGTCGACCCGGGGGAGGCGGCGCCGGTGATCGCCGCGCTCGACGCCCGCGGCTGGCGCCCGTCGATCGTCTTCAACACCCACCACCACCCCGACCATGTGGGCGGCAATCAGGCGCTCAAGGACCGCTATGGCGCGCGCGTGGTGGGCCCGGCCGCCGACGCCCACCGCATCGCCACGCTCGACGAGCCGGTGGCGGACGGCGACCCCGTGCGGGTCGGCGCCATCGCCGGCCGGGTGGTCGAGACGCCGGGCCATACCAGCGGCCATATCGCGTTGGTGTTCGAGGACGCGCGGGCGCTGTTCTGCGGCGACACGCTGTTCGCGCTCGGCTGCGGGCGGTTGTTCGAGGGCACGCCCGAGCAGATGTGGGCGTCGCTGTCGCGGTTCGCCGACCTGCCCGATGACATGGCGGTGTGCTGCGCGCACGAATACACCGCCGCCAACGCCCGCTTCGCGCTGACGGTGGAACCCGATAACGCCGCCTTGCGCACCCGCGCTGCGGAGGTCGCGGCTGCGGCCGAGGCGGGGCGCCCGACCGTGCCGTCGACATTGGGCGCGGAGCGCGCCACTAACCCGTTCCTGCGCGCCGACCGGCCGGAACTGGCTGCGGCCCAGGGCCTGGAGGGCGCGCCGGCGGCCGCCGTGTTCGCCGCGGTGCGCGCGGCCAAGGATCGTTTTTAAGCGGCGGTGTCGGCGGGGGGCGGGCGTTGGACAGACGGGGGTTTTCGCCGCATTTCGGCCCTGCGGGCGCCGCAAGCTTGGCCGCGAAGCCAGGGGCACGCTTGGGCCCTGGACCGCACAAACAGGGAAGAAGGACAGACAGGATGCCCTGGCATAAGGTATCGATGATCGCGATGGTGACGATGATGACAGCTATGGGACCCACGGCCGGTTCGGCCCAGGAGGCGACAGAGGGCGAGGCGACCCCGCAGGCCCAAGAGGCCCAAGAGGGCCAGCAGACCCAAGAGGCCGGCCAGGCCGCCGGGACGGCGGTGTCGGCCGACCCCTATCTGTGGCTTGAACAGGTGGAGGGCGAACGCGCCCTCGACTGGGTCGAGGCGCGCAACGACCGCGCGCTCGGCCGGTTGACCGGCGACAGCCGTTACGAGGACATTCGCGCCCGCGCCGAGCAGCTGCGCACCGCCGAGGACCGCATCGCCTATGGCAGCATCCAGGGCCGGCAGGTGCACCATTTCCTGCAGGACAGCACCCATGTGCGCGGCATCTGGCGCCGCTTCGAGCTGTCCGACTACCGTCGCGGCCGGCTCGACGATTTCGAGGTGTTGCTCGACGTGGACGCGCTCGCCGAGGAAGAGGGCGAGAACTGGGTCTATAAGGGCCGTACCTGCCTCGGCCCCGACTCCAGCCGGTGCCTGGTGGAACTGTCGCGCGGCGGCGGCGACGCCGTGGTGGTGCGCGAGTTCGACATGACCACCAAAAGCTTCCCCATCGGCGGCTTCCGGCTCGACGAGGCCAAGCAGTGGGCCGCCTGGGTCGACGAGGACCGGTTGCTGGTCGCCACCCCCAATGACGGCGGCAAGACCAATAGCTCGGGCTATCCGATGACCGTGCGGCTGTGGCACCGCGACCAGCTGCTCGAAGACGCCAAGCTGGTGTTCGAGGGCGAGACCAGCGACGCCTTCGCCGTGCCCATGAGCATCCGCCGTCAGGGCGAGGGGCGCTATCTGTTCGTCAACCGCGCCGCCGATTTCTTCTCCGAGGAATTGTTCCGGGTGTCCGACACCGGCGAGACCACGCGCCTGCCGCTGCCCGACGACGTGGACTTCCGTGGCGTGTTCAAGGGCCAATTGATGGCGCTGTTGCGCTCCGACTGGACGGTGGGCGAGCGCACGCTGCCCAAGGGCGCGCTGATCGCCGTGCCGCTCGACCGGTTGCAGGCCGGCGAGACCGCGGCTGCGCAGGTGGTGCTGGCGCCCGGCGACAAGGGCGCCATCGAAGGCGTATCGCTGGCCCGCGACGTGATTTATGTGTCGATGCTGGAGGACGTGAAGGGCCGGTTGATGACCGTGCGGCTCGACGACCGGGGCGGCTGGGCTTCCGAGGCGGTGAACCTGCCGACCACCGGCAGCGTCCGGGTGACCAGCACCGACGACACGCTCAACCTGGCGTTCGTCAATTATGAGGACTTTCTGACCCCCGACACGCTCTATGCGGTCGAGCCGGGCGAGGAACCGAGCGTCGCCCAGGCCCTGCCCGAACGCTTCGACCCCAGCCCGTATGTGACCGAACAGCATTTCGCCACCTCGGCCGACGGCACGGCGGTGCCCTATTTCGTCATCCGCGCCAAGGATCTGGCGTTCGACGGCACGGCGCCGACGCTGCAATACGGCTATGGCGGCTTCGAGATCGCGCTGACCCCGGGCTATGCCTCACCGATGGCGCAGGCGTGGCTCAAGCGTGGCGGCGTCTATGTGATCGCCAACATCCGCGGCGGCGGCGAGTATGGGCCCAAATGGCACCAGGCGGCGCTCAAGGAGAACCGCCAGCGCGCCTATGACGACTTCATCGCCGTGTCGGAAGACCTGATCCGTCGCAAGGTGACCAGCCCGCAGCATCTGGGCATCTATGGCGGGTCCAATGGCGGCCTGTTGGTGGGCGCGGTGATGACCCAGCGCCCCGACCTCTACGGCGCCGTGGTCAGTGCCGTGCCGCTCATGGACATGATGCGCTATCACAAGCTCCTGGCCGGGGCGTCGTGGATCGGCGAATATGGCAACCCCGACATCCCGGAAGAGCGCCAGTGGATCGCCGGCTATTCGCCCTATCAAAAGGTGTCGGCGGAGCGCAGCTATCCGAGCCTCTTCCTGACCACGTCGACCAAGGACGACCGGGTGCACCCGGGCCATGCCCGCAAGATGGCCGCCCGGATGCTCGAACAGGGCCATGACGTGCTCTACTACGAGAACACCGAGGGCGGGCACTCCGCGGCCGCCAATCTCAAGCAGATGGCGGTGCGCGACGCGCTGATCGCCACCTTCCTGCTGCAGGAACTCAAGCCCGGCGGCGCCTGACCCGCCCTGGCGGTTCGACGCCCCGCGGTTGCACCGGATGCGCCCGGCCGAACGATCGGTCGGGCGCATGTCGGTTTAGGGGTTTAGTCGTCATAAATATGTCAAACCGATATATGTTAATCGAATGGTCGATGGCGCGTGTTCATTTTCTTGAACGCGTGGTTTTGGCTTTCAAAACAACTTTTTAGTTTTTTACTTTTTCAATAGCGGGTCAACGATTTGCTAAGTGGACGCAGGAGCAGCGTGGGATCATGGTTGGAGACGCGCGGGTTGAAAGAGGCCGCGCGGCAACAATCAAAAACGGAGACCACGACATGCGAGCGACCTTCAAGACGATCCTGGCGGCGGGCCTGTTGGCCACCGCCGCGACCACCACGGCGAGCGCCGGCGACAGCGTATCCAAGCACGATATCGGCTATTGGACGGCGGTCGATGCCGACACGCTGGTGCTTTATGACTGGAGCAAGCGCAACAAGTATCGCGCCGAACTGAGCGAGCCCTGCCCGGCGGCGTTCGAGGGCAAGCCCGCCAAGTTGTCGGCGACCCATATGGGCCGGCTTCAGGGCGCGTTCCGCGACCGCATCACCTTCGGTCGCACGTCCTGCGGCATCGCCAGCATCGAGCAATTGACGCCCGAGCAATATGCCAGCCTGGTCGGCGACAAGGTGGAACTGGCCGAGGCCCGCTAAGGCACAGCGCGCTGCCGGCGGCCATCGGTGCGCCGGCAGCCCGGTCGCGCCGTCGCCAAGACGGTGAAGGCGGTCCGTCCGGCGGACCGCCGCTTTTTTGCGGCGCGATCCGGGGGGCGGGCGGCTCGATTTGGGGGCAGCTGGGGCCGGGCAATAATTTCTATGCCCGGCCTAAGAAAAGCTCGTTTGTGAGCGTTTTGGCGCGCGCCTACCTTTGTCGCACTGCACATGCCGACACAGGAGGCCCGAGCCCCATGCGTACCCTGCCGATCAATGTTCGCCTCGACGGTCGCACCGTGCTCGTGGTCGGCGACGGCGAAGCGGCGCACGCCAAGCTGCGCCTGCTTGCCAAGACGCCGGCGCGGCTGCGCGTGGTGGCGCCCGACGGCTGGGCCGGTCTCGGCGACTGGCGCGGCCGGGTCGAGGTGACCGCGCGCGCGTTCGAGCCCGCCGACCTGGCCGGCGTGGCGCTGGTCTATGCCGCCACCGAGGACGCGGCCGCCGACACCGCCGTGGCCAGCGCCGCGCGCGCCGCCGGCGTGCCGGTCAATGTGGTCGACCGGCCGGCCCTGTGCGACTTCATCACCCCCGCCATCGTCGACCGCGACCCCTTGAGCATCGCGATCTGCACCAATGGCGGCGCGCCGGTGCTCGGCCGTCGGTTGCGCGCGCGCATCGAGGCGTGGCTGCCCCAGGGCTTCGGCCGGCTGGTGGACAATGCCGCCGGGTTTCGCGACCGGCTGAAGGCGGTGCTGCCCGAGGGGGCCGACCGGCGCCGGTTCTGGGACCGGTTCTTCGACGGCGCGGCGGGCGACGACCTGCTGGCGCTGTCCGACGACGCCCTGGGCGCGCGGCTGGAGCGCCTGGCCCAGACGGCGGCCGCCGAGCGCGACCAGGGCAAGGCCGCAGGCGAAGCCGGGGGCGAGGTGCTGCTGGTCGGCGCCGGCCCCGGCGACCCCGAATTGCTGACGCTCAAGGCGCACCGGGCGCTGCAACAGGCCGATGTGATCGTCTATGACCGGCTGGTCTCGGAGGATGTGCTCGACTATGCGCGCCGCGACGCGCGCTTCGTCCATGTGGGCAAGCGCGCCGGCCACCCCTCGTGGGGGCAGGCGGCGATCAACGATCTGCTGATCCGCGAGGCGCGCGCCGGCAACCGGGTGGTGCGGCTGAAGTCCGGCGACCCGTTCGTGTTCGGTCGCGCCGGCGAGGAGGTCGAGGACCTGACCGCCGCCGGCGTGGCGGTGTCGGTGGTGCCCGGCGTCACGGCAGCGGCCGGCTGCGCGGCGCACAGCCTGATCCCGCTGACCCACCGCGACCATGCCTCGGCGGTGACCCTGGTCACCGGCCAGCTCAAGGGCGGCGGCGCGCAAAGCTGGCGCGGGCTTTATGGGCCGGGGCGCACGCTCGCGGTCTATATGGGCGTCACCACCGCGCGCGACATCGCCCAAGGGCTGACCGGCGACGGCGCGCCCGCCGACCTGCCGGTGGCGATCATCGAACGCGGCACCCAGGCGGGCGAACGGCGGGTCTATGGCCGGCTGGTGGACCTGCCGGACCTGGTCGCCGTCCACGCCATCGAAAGCCCGGCGATGATCGTGATCGGCGAGGTGGCGCGCCTGGCCCGCGACTGGCCGGCCGAAGCACTGGCGCCCCTGTTCGCCGATGCCGAAAGCCGGGCCGGCTGACCCGCCCGATCGCCCAATCCGAGCGCCCATCCAAAAGAGGACCGGACCGATGCCGAAGAAAAAGCCCCAAGGCCCGTGGATCGTCACCGCCAATGACCTGTTGACCGGCCGGGTGGTGTTCCTCACCGCCGCCGGCGACTGGCAGGGCGAGGCGGGCCAAGCCGCGGTCGCCCATAATGACGACATGGCCGACTATCTGATGGACCGGGCGCAGGCCGACGCGGTGGCCAATCTGGTGGTCGAGCCGGCGTTGATCGGCGCCGTGCTGGACGGTGAAGACCGGCCGCGCCCGGCGCGCAACCGCGAGGCGATCCGCGCCACCGGCCCCACGGTACGCCGCGACCTGGGCTATCAATCTGCCAACTGAATTGGAATCTTATCGGCCCCGCTGCCCTGGTCCGCCGCCCCCCCGGACCCGATCCGATTCGACCCGTCCGAACCGAGAGAGCGCTGCCCCATGTACCGGTATGACGAATATGACCACGCCCTGGTGCGCGACCGCATCGCCGAGTTTCGCGATCAGGTGACGCGCCGCCTGTCGGGCGAATTGAGCGAGGACGAGTTCAAGCCGCTGCGGCTGATGAACGGGCTCTATCTGCAACTGCACGCCTATATGCTGCGGGTGGCGATCCCCTATGGCACGCTGTCGTCGGCGCAGATGCGCCGGCTGGCCCGCATCGCGCGCCTTTACGACAAGGGCTATGCCCATTTCACCACCCGCCAGAACGTCCAGTACAATTGGCCGGCGCTGAAGGACGTGCCCGATATCCTGGCCGAATTGGCGGATGTGGAGATGCACGCCATCCAGACCTCGGGCAACTGCATCCGCAATGTCACGTCGGACCAGTTCGCCGGCGCTGCCGCCGACGAGATCGCCGACCCCCGGCCCTATGCCGAGTTGATCCGGCAATGGTCCATGTTGCACCCGGAATTCAGCTATCTGCCGCGCAAGTTCAAGGTTGCGGTGGTGGCCAGCGCCAACGACCGGGCGGCGGTGCGGCTGCACGATGTGGGGCTGATCCTGCACGACGACGCCGAGCACGGCCGCGGCTTCGAGGTGATCGTCGGCGGCGGCATGGGGCGCTCGCCGTTCGTCGGCCCGACGATCCGCCGCCACCTGCCCGAGGGCCAGTTGCTGCGCTATCTGGACGCGATCTTGCGCACCTACAACTGGTTCGGCCGGCGCGACAACAAGTACAAGGCGCGGATCAAGATCCTGGTCCACGAGATGGGCGCCGAGGCGTTCGCCCGCGCGGTCGAGGCGGAGTTCGAGCGGCTCGGCGACGCGAACCGGGACATCGACCGCCTGGCCGAGACCGAGATGGCGCGCCTGCAAGCCTTCTTCGCCGCCCCGGCCTTCGAGGCGGTGGCCGCCGAGCCCGCCCATGTGCTCCGCGCCTATGACCAGGACACCGGCTTCCGACTGTGGATGGACCATAACGTCATGTCGCACCGCCAGCCCGGCTATGCCAGCGCGGTGATCTCGCTCAAGCCCCATGGCGGCATCCCCGGCGACGCCACCGCCGAGCAGATGGAGGCGGTGGCCGACCTGGCCGATCGCTTCGACGCGGCCGGCGAAATCCGCGTCACCCACGAACAGAATCTGGTCCTGCCGCACGTCAAGAAGGCCGACCTGCCGGTGCTGTTCGCCGCCCTGGCGCGCCACGGCCTGGCGACCGCCAATGCCGGGCTGGTCACCGACATCATCGCCTGCCCCGGGCTCGACTATTGCGCGCTGGCCAATGCCCGCTCGATCCCGCTGGCGCAGAAGATCGCCGCGCGCTTCGACGATCTGCAACGCCTGGCCGACATCGGCGAGGTGAAGATCAAGATCTCGGGCTGCATCAACGCCTGCGGCCACCATCATGCCGGCCATATCGGCATTCTGGGCGTCGACAAGAAGGGCGACGAGGCCTACCAGCTGTTGCTCGGCGGGTCGGGCGCGGAAGACGCGTCGCTTGCCCAGATCGTCGGCCCGGGCTTTTCCGAAGACGGTATCGTCGACGCGGTGGCGACGGTGATCGACACCTATCTGTCCCTGCGCGAGGGCGGCGAGCGGTTTCTGGACACCTATCGCCGGCTGGGCGCCGACCCGTTCAAGGAGGCTCTCTATGCACCTGCTTAAGCTGACGCCGGGCCGCCGCGTCCACGACTGGCCCGAGATCGACGACGACACCGCGTTGAGCCCGCAGACCCACGGGCTGGTCAGCCTCGACCGGCTGGAGCGCGACGGCGAGGCGGTGGTGCGCGCGTTCGGCGCGGTCGGCGTGCGCGTCGCCGGCGACACCGAGCCCGCGCGGCTTGCCCCCTGGGTCGACCGGCTGCACTTGGTCGAGATCGCTTTTCCTGACTTCAAGGACGGGCGCGGCTTCACCCTGGCCATGCGGTTGCGCAAGGATCTGGGCTATCGCGGCGAGGTGCGCGCGGCCGGGCCGCTGCTGCCCGATCAGGCGCGGTTCCTGGCCCGCTGCGGCTTCGACAGCCTGGCGGTGTCGTCCAACCGCGAGCCGGTGGCGCGCGCCGCGCTCGCCCGCTTCGAGGTGCCCATGCAGTCCACCGCGCTCGACCAGGTGCGCGCCGACCGCCCGGCCACCGCGCTCGAACGCCGTCACGACGCCAAGTTCGCCGTGGCCTAGACCGAAAGGGAAAGGGCCGTGACCATGACCATGATCGATTTCACCGACTATAAGGCCGCCAAGGCGCAGATCCTGTCGGCCGAGTTTGAAGATGCCGACCCGCGCGACGTGTTGCGCGCGGCCTTCAAGACCTTGTTCGTGGGCGAACGGGTGGCGCTGGTGACCTCGTTCGGCGCTGAGTCGGCGGTGCTGCTGCACATGGCTGCCCAGGTGGACCGCACCATCCCGGTGGTCAGCGTCGACACCGGCAAGCTGTTCGGCGAGACCCGGCGCTATCGGCGCAAGCTGGTCGAGCGGCTCGGCCTGACCAATCTGCGCGTCGTCGAGCCCGAGCCCGAGCCGCTGGCCCAGGCCGACCCCAAGGGCGTGCTGTGGCACCAGGACGCCGACGCCTGCTGCCATGTGCGCAAGGTGGTGCCGCTGGCGCGGGCGCTCGACGGCGTCGATGTGTGGCTGTCGGGGCGCAAGCGCTATCAGGCGTCGAGCCGCGAACGGCTGCCCATGTTCGAGGCCGAGGAGGGCCGCATCAAGGTCAACCCGCTGGCCAATTGGACCCGCGACGATCTGGACGGCTATTTCGACGCCCACGACCTGCCGCGCCACCCGCTGGAGGCCGACGGCTATCTGTCGATCGGCTGCCAGCCGTGCACCGAGCCGGTGGCCCCGGGCGAGGACCCGCGCGCCGGGCGCTGGCGCGGCCAAGCCAAGACCGAATGCGGTATTCACACCGTGCTTTACAGCCAGGGCGGCGGTATCTGAGCGCCGCTGCGGTCCCGCGATCGCGCATAACAGGTGACCCGCAGCAGACAATCGCCCATGTGTCGAGTGACCCGGACCCGGCCGATGGGTTACCGTCGCCTCACCGTTGGTTTCGCGGCGGCCTATGAGGGAGGGTGATCATGACGACATGGCGACGGGTCGGATTGGCGGCGATGGCCTGGGCACTTCTGCCCGGCTTGGCGGTGGCCGAAGACGCGGCCCAAGACACAGTTCGAGACACAGCCGAAAACGGCGCCGCGGCCGAGGCGCCCGAGCCGCTCAAGATCGAGCACTGGCTCGATTGGGAGCGGGCCTCGGCGCCGCAGATCTCGCCCAACGGCGAACGGATCGTCTACGCGCGGTCGAGCGTCGACAAGTACACGGACCGCTGGGTCACCCGGCAGTGGATCATGCGCGCCGACGGCAGCCGGCCGCGCGAGCTGGTCGAGGGCAGCGACCCGCGCTGGTCGCCCGACAGCACCCGCCTGGCCTATGTGGCTGAGGACGCCGACGGCAACGCGCAGCTGTTCGTGCGCTGGGTCGACGATGGTGCCACCAGCCAGATCACCTGGGGGCGCACGGCACCGTCGCGGCTCCAGTGGTCGCCCGACGGCAAACGCCTGGCGTTCGTCTCCGAGGTGGCGATGGAACCGTCCTGGACCATCGCGCTGCCGCGACCGAAGGACGCCGAGTGGACGCCCGACCCCGCGGTTATCGACACGCTGCACTATCGCCGCGATCGCCAGGGGCCGAAGACCGGATACGATCATCTGTTCGTGGTGCCGGCCACCGGCGGCACGCCGCGCCAGATCACCGACGGGCCGTGGGATGTGGAAGGCCGCCCGCAGTGGCGCCCCGACGGTAGCGAGATCCTGTTCGCCGGTGACATGGTCGACGATCCCGATGCCGCCGACCCCTGGACCTCGCACATTCTCGCCGTGTCGCCCTCGGGCGGCGCGGTTCGCCAACTGACCAGCCAGGATGGCGGTTGGGGCAGCCCGCGCGTATCGCCCGACGGCCAGACGGTGCTGTACAGCGGCGCGGTGGCGGTGGAGACCAACTATCGCCCGACCGTGGTGCGCGCCGTGGATATCGACGGCGGCAATGATCGGTTGGTGCTGGCCGGGCTGGCCAATGCGCCCCGGTCGCTGCTGTGGGCGCGCGACGGCAAGCGTTTCTTCTTCACCCTGGCCGCCGAGGGGCGCACCCAGATCCACGAGGGGCGCCTCGACGGCGGCCACGAGCCGGTGACCGAGGGCATGCACAGCCTGACCCTGACCGCGATCAGCGACGGCGGCGTGGCGGTGGGCCATCGATCGGCTCCGCAGGCGACCACCAACATCTACCGCCTGACCCTCAAGCGCCGCGCCGACCCGCTGATGCTCACCGACGTCAACGCCGATATCCTCGACGGCGTGGCCCTGGGCACGGTGGAGGAGTTCACCGTCGGGTCGAGCGACGACGCCCGGGTTCAGGGCTGGATCGTCACCCCGCCGGACTATGACGCCACGCGGCGCTATCCGCTCCTGCTGGCGATCCATGGCGGGCCGCACGCCATGTATGGCGTCAATTTCCGGCCGATGTTCCAGATGTTCGCCGGCCTCGGCTATGTGGTGGTCTATGCCAATCCGCGCGGTTCGACCGGCTATGGCAGCGATTTCGCCAACGCCATCGACAACCGCTATCCCGGCCGGCGCGACTTCGACGACCTGATGGCGGCCACCGACGCGGCGATCGAGCGGCGCAGCATCGACACCGACCGGATGTTCGTGCAGGGCTGTTCGGGCGGTGGCGTGTTGACCGCCTGGACGGTGATCAACACCGACCGGTTCGCCGCCGCGGCGTCGCGCTGTCCGGTGATCAACTGGATCAGCTTCGCCGGCACCGCCGACATCGCCGAATGGGCCTATACCCGCTTCCGGCCGGACTTTTTCGACGACCCGGCGCGCTGGCTCGACCATTCGCCGATCATGCACGCCGACCGGGTGACCACGCCGACGCTGTTGATGACCGGGGTCCGGGACCTGCGCACGCCGCTGGCCCAGGCCGAGGAATTCTATGCCGCGCTCAAGCGCCGCGGCGTGGCCACCAAGTTGATCCCGATGAACGACGAATGGCACGGCACCAGCCGCAAGCCGTCCAACATGCTGCGCACCGTGCTCTATATGGACAAATGGTTCCGCGAGCATTCGTCGGGCTGGGACGACGCTGGCCCGGCAGGGGCCGACACCGGCGCCTCGGGCGCGGGCCAGTAGCGACCATGTCGCGGGCCGGTCACGCCACTGGCCCGCGTCTGGCCGGCGCCTGGCCCGTCACTGGCCCGTCACTGGCCACCGCCTTCGCCGCTGCCGCCTCGTCCCTTGCGACCGCGCCCCCGCCCGCGCCTGTGGGGTGGGGCGGCGCGGGGTTCAGCTTTTCTTGTAGGGCAGGAATTTGCCGGTCATCTCCACCTTGACCCGGTCGCCCTTGGGGTCGGGCTGGCGCGAGATCGCCATGTCGAAGTCGATGGCCGACATGATGCCGTCGCCGAATTCCTCTTCGATCAGCGCTTTCAAGGTGGTGCCGTAGACCTGGACGATTTCGTAGAAGCGATACATCAGCGGGTCGGTGGGCACGGCCATGCCCAGCGACCCGCGCGACGGGATGCGCGCCAGCCCCGTCGCCGCCTCGGGCAGGTCCAGCAGGTCGGCGACCCGCGCGGCGGCGTCGGCGGGCAGCGCCATCTGGCCCAGCAGGGCTGCGGTGGTGAATACCGGCGACAGGCCGGCGGCCTCGGCCACCCAGGCATAGCTCAGCCCCTTGGCGGCCATGGCGTCCTGGATGTGGTGGGTCAGTTGGTCTCGATCCATGCTCTGGCTCCCGTCGCAATCAGATCCGAGGGTGAGCATAGCCTGTCACTGGAGGCATTCAAGAAAGCCGCCGCCGGCGCGGTGTGCCGGCCGGCGTGCCGGGAAGCCAGGGGGTGGCGGGATCCGGGGCGGGGCAAGGGCGCGACCCGCGCGGGCGGCCTTAGCGGGGCGGCTGGGCCGGCAGCGGGCGCATCTGGCCGTTGACCACCAGGCGCTCGCGGCCCCGCTCGTCGACGGTGATGAACACGTTGGGCGGCAGATAGCCGCTCGGCCCATAGGCGCCATGGGGGATCGGCTGGCCGCGAAACTCCTGGATCTCGGCCGGGACCGAGCGGCAGCGCGGCCGGGTGATGCCGCAGTCCCAGACCCAGCGGTCGGGCAGGCCGCGCGCCGGCACCGCCTGGCGAAATCCGCATTCGCACACCCGGTTGGCCTGGCACGACAACTGGCCTTCAAGCTCGGCCCGGCAAACCGGCGCGGCGGGTGCCGGTGCGGCCGGCATGGTTTGCTCTTGCGTCTCGACCGGGCCGGGGCGCGAGCCCATGCTCTGCCCGCCGGCCCCATGGGCGACAGCGAGGGTCAGGCACAGGCCGACCAGAAAACGGAAACCGAACCATGTCATGGGCGCACTATAGCACAAGTCCCGGGTCGCCCCAAGCGGATCGCACGCTCAGGCCGGCCCGAGCCCCACATAGAGTGCGGTCAGCGACACCGTATTAGTGACCCCGTGGGCCAGGATCGGCACCAGCAGATTGCGCCCGGCAAGCAGATAGCCGATGGCGAAGACCAGGCCCAGAAAACCGGTCAGGATCACCCCTGCCGGGCCTTGATAGGCGTGTGCGGCGCCGAACAGGGCGGCTTGCAGCACCAGGGCGAGCACCAGCCCGCCGCGCGCCGAGGGGATCAGCCGCGCCAGCCGGTCGAGCAGGAAGCCGCGCGCGATCATCTCTTCGCCGAACGCCGCCATGACCCAGGAAAAGGCCAGCAGCGCGAGCCAGCTTGCGGTGTCGCCCTCGACGCCGCTGAACGCGCTGACGTCGGGGGCGCCGAGGCCGAGGGCCGTGAGGGCGGGTTGCAGCACACCGGTGACCAGCACCAGCACGGCGCCATAAAGCACCGTGGATTGGCCGAGGGTGGCCCACGGCCGCGCCGGCCGGGCGAGGCCCAGCGACGCCCAACTCTGCCCCGAACGGGCCAGGAACAGCGTCGCCGCCGCGACCCCGAACACGGCCGAGAACAGCCCCAGCGCCGGGGCGATGAACGGCGGCACGGTAACGGTCAGGATCACCGCCAGCGCCTCGGCGCCGGCGCGGCTTCCGGTGGGCGGGCACGGGCCGGGCGGCGGGCCGCCGTCGGGCACGCGCAGGCTGCTTGCCCCACCAGACGGCGTCGACCCGGGCGCAGCCGGCGGCGAGCCGGCGTCGGGGGCGGGGCGGTTGGGGCGGTCACTCGTCATGGGGGGTGGGATACTCAGGGCCGTCGCCTTCGGACAGGGCGGGCGGCGGGCCGCCATTGGTGCGCGCTACCGGGCGTTGCGGGCGGGTGTTGACGTGCAGTTGAAACAGGTCCGGGCGGGCATAGTGGCCGACCACGTCCAGGTCGTACTTGCCGCGCGCGATCTGGTCCAGGTCCAACTCGGCGACCAGCACGCCCTCAGCGTCGTAGAGCGGCCCGGCCAGCGTCTCCCCGAACGGCGAGACGATGACGCTGCCGCCGTGGATCAGCAGCGCGTCGGGATCATTGTCGCCGAGCGCGTCATAATCGTCTGGATAGTCGCGCCGGCGCATCACCTGGGCCGCCGACAGCACAAAGCAGCGGCCTTCATAGGCGATATGGTGCATGGCGTGCTGCCATGTCGGGCGGTCGTCGACGGTCGACGCGCAGTACAGCTGCACCTGGTCGCCATAAAGCGCCATGCGCAGCAGCGGCATATAGTTTTCCCAGCAGATCGCGCCGCCGACCCGGCCATGTTCGGTATCGAACACCGGCAGGGTCGAGCCGTCGCCGAAGCCCCAGATCAGCCGTTCGCTGGCGGTCGGCATGGTCTTGCGGTGTTTGCCCAGAAACCGCCCGCGTCGGTCCAGATGGACCTGGGTGCAGTAGAGCGTGCCGCCGTCGCGTTCGACCACCCCGACCACCAGATAGACCCGATTGTCGGCGGCGATGCGGCTCAACCGCCCCAGCGCCGGACCCGGCAGGTCGACGGCGGCGGCATGGTAGCGCTGAAAGGCGTCGCGGCCACGGTCGAGCCGCAGCCCGACCCGGGCGCCGAAGTCGAGCCCCTTGGGATAGCCGCCGAGCAGCGCTTCGGGCAGCACGGCGATCTCGGCGCCCTGGGCCGCCGCCTCGGCGACGCGGCTTGAGATGCGCCCGAGCGTGGCGTCCACGTCGAAGCCGGTCGAGCCCATCTGGATCACCGCCGCGCGCACCGGCCGGCTCATCGGCCGGCTCCCGATGGGTCGGGGGTGGCGTCGGCGTCGGCGGTGGCCTGGATCAACGCCGGCAGCAAGGCGGCGATGCGGTCGGCGGTGTCGCGCCGCCAGGGTTCGCCGATCAGCCAGTGCCCGGCGTCGGGCAGCACGGTCAGGGTCGCCCGGTCGCCATAGGCGCGCGCGGTGTGGCGCGCGAAGCCCAGCGGCGTGATCCGGTCGCGGCGGCCGGCGAAGATGTGCACCGGCCCGGTCACGCGGGCGGTGTCGACCCGGGTGGCGCGGCCGGGGTCGGCCCACCAGAACGCCAGTTCGGCGAGCGCGCGGCCCGATTCCCACACATAGGCATTGTACCAGGCGCGCGCCTCGTCCTCCGGCACGCCGTTGAACACGCCCCAGCGCACCCGGCCCCAACCGGGCTTGTGCGGCCGGCGCCAGAAGCCCCAGCGCGCCAGATGGGGCAGGAAGATGGCGCTTGGCGAAGGGTGGGTGGTGTTGGCACCGGCCATCGGCGCCGGCGCCAGCAGGATCAAGCCCCGGCCCAGGCCGCGCGCCGCCAGCAACTGCGCCAACAGCCCGCCCATGGAGTGGCCGACGATGATCGCCCGGGGGTCGAAGGCGCGCATCTCGGCCTCCAGCGCGTCCACATAATCGGTCATCGACAGTCGCCCGAGCCCCTCGGGCGGCGGGCAGGCGGGGTCGACGTCATGGCCCGGCAGGGTCGGCGCGTGGCAGCGATAGCCGAGCGCGCGCAGATCGCCGGCGAGCATGTCGAAACACGCGCCGGTCGACCACATGCCGTGACAGAAGAACAGGCTGGCCCGATGGGCGCCCGTCGCGCCGGCCCTTGATGACGGGTGCGCAGACCGGCCGGTCTCGGGTGTGCCGGTCTCCGGTGGGCCGGTTTGGGGCGTGTTGGCCTGGGGTATGCTGGCCGGGGGTGTGCCGGTCTCGGGTGTGCTGGCCTGGGGCTGTTCAGTGTCGGGCTTTGCCGCGTCGGGGCTTCCTGGTTCGGGCGTTCCGGTTTCGGTGCCCTTGGGCGTAGTGGGCGCGGTGGGCGGTTGCCCCTTGCGAGTGTCGGGTTTGTCGCTCATGCCTTGGCCTCCCGGTCGCGGGCCTGGCCCTTGGGGTGCCGGTCGCGCCGCTGGGGCGCGGCGATCGGCAGCGGGCCGGACGCTCGCCCCGACCTTGCCCCAAGCCGGGGCCGGTCGCATAGTCCCCGCGAGACGATTTGTTGCGACTAAGACTAAGGAGGGCGGGCGTGATCAAGGCGGTGGCGCGCATCATCGGCTATGGACTGCTGGCGGCGTTGGTGCTGCTGGCGGTGGCGACGGCGGTTCTCTACACGCCGAGCCTGAGCCGCGAGGCGGCGGTCGCGCGGTATGCGGCGCCGGGGTCGCGGTTTCTGGACCTGGGCGAGGCGGGCGTGGCCCATGTGCGCGTGCAGGGCGCGGCAGCCGCGCCGCCGGTGGTGCTGCTGCACGGCAGCAACGCCAATCTGTTTACCTGGCAGCCCTGGTCCGACCATCTCGACGGCATCCGGCTGATTACCCTGGACCTGCCCGCCCACGGCCTGACCGGGGCGACGCCGGCGGGCGACTATAGCCGCGCCGGCGCGGTCGATTTCGTCGCCGCGGTGCTCGACCGCCTCGGCGTCGAGCGCGCGGTGATCGGCGGCAATTCGCGCGGCGGCGCGGTGGCGGCGGCGTTCGCCGCACAATTCCCCGAGCGGGTGGCGGGCCTTCTGCTGGTGGACGCTTCGGGGCTCTATACCCAGGCTTATCTGGACAGCCAGGAGGGCGGCGACGACCCGGCGTTGATCTATCGCCTGGTCACCTTGCCCGGGGTGCGCCACCTGATCACCCGGCTGACGCCCAAGTTCCTGATCCGCGACGGCCTGGAATCGGCGGTGGTCGACCCCGCGGTGATGACGCCCGAGCGGGTGACGCGCTACTATGACATGATCCGCATGGCCGGCACGCGCCGGGCGACCTTGGCGCGCTTCGGCGGCGCCCTGCCGCCGGCGGTGGACGCCGATCGGCTGACCATGCCGACATTGATCCAGTGGGGCGCGCAGGACCAGTTCATCCCGGTGTCGCTGGCGCACCTGTGGCACGCGCGGCTGGCCGACAGCCGGCTGGCGATCTACGAGCGGGTCGGCCATCTGCCGATGATCGAGATCCCGGCCCGCAGCGCGGCGGACGTGCAGGCGTTCCTCGACGAAATCGGCTGGGTCGCGCCAAGGCCGGCCGGGGCCACCCCCGGCACCGCGCCGGCGCCGCTGGACGAGGCCGAGGCGGCGCGCTCAGGCCAGTAGGGCTTTGGCCCGGTCGACCACGGTCTGGAACATCGTCTCGGTCAGCCGGCCGGTATTCACATTGTAGCGCGAGCAGTGGTAGCTATCGACCAGGACGCAGCCGCCCAGATCATGCTCGGCCCCGTGGCCGAAGGGGTGGTCCTTGAGCCGCTGGCCCAAGGCGCGCAGCGTGTTGTCATGGGCGATGCGGCCCAGGGCCAGGATCACCCGCAGCCGGGGCAGGGCGGCGATACGTGCCGCCAGGAACGGTCGGCAGGCGTTGGTTTCCTGGCCGATCGGCTTGTTTTCGGGCGGCACGCAGCGCACCGCGTTGGTGACCATGGCGTCGTCGAGCACCAAGCCGTCGTCGGGGCGGGCGTCGAAGGTGCCGTGGGCCAGGCCGGCGCGCACCAGGGCGGGATAGAGCGTGGCACCGGCATAGTCGCCGGTGAACGGCCGGCCGGTGCGGTTGGCGCCCTTCAGCCCCGGCGCCAGGCCGACCACCAACAGCCGTGCCGTCTCGGGCCCGAAACTCGGCACCGGGGCGTTGAAGAAGTCGGGGTGCGCGGCCTGGTTGGCCGTGCGGAACGCCACCAGACGCGGGCACAGCGCGCAGTCGAGCGGCGCTTCGGCAGCGGCGGCCGAGCGGGGCGGGGGCGGTGGCGGCATCGACGCGGACGACCGGGAAGGATCAGCGAAGACGGCCGCTCAGACCGTCTCGCCCTCATAGTCGTCGTCATAATAGTCGTAGTCGTCGTCTTCGTCGCTGTCGTCGACCTGGGCGCGGCGCGCTTGCTGGCCGCTGCGCTGACGCGACACCTTATCGCGCAGTTCTTCCAGGTCGATGAACTGGTCGGCCTGGCGGCGCAGGTCGTCGGCGATCATGCTCGGCTGGGTCGAGTTGGACGACACCACGGTGACCCGCACGCCCTTGCGCTGCACCGCCTCGACCAGGCGGCGGAAATCGCCGTCGCCCGAAAACAGGATGATATGGTCGAGCGCGCTGGCGATGTTCAACATGTCCACCGCGATCTCGATGTCCATGTTACCCTTGACCTTCCGCCGGCCCTGGTCGTCGGTATATTCCTTGACCGGCTTGGTGACCAACGTGAAGCCGTTATAGTCCAGCCAGTCGATCAGCGGGCGCAGCGGCGAATATTCCTGGTCTTCGATGATCGCGGTGTAATAGAAGGCACGAACCAACTGCGACCGGTCGGCGAAATGCTGGCGCAGCCGTTTGTAATCGATTTCGACCTGTAGCGACCGCGCCGTCGCGTAGAGGTTGGCTCCGTCGATGAACAGCGCCGTGCGCTCGTTGGGATAAAAGTACATCTGAAAAATGCTCGTTTTTTAGTGAGTTGTCATATGGATGCGGAGACCCCCCCGACATCTGCCCTTCCAGGTAAGCGTTTGCCCCCGGCCTGGCAAGTCTTTCCGGTTTCACACAGTTATCAGAATGATGAGGCTGTGGCCTTTGTCGCACTGGGCGCCAATCTGCCATCGGCGCACGGATCGGCGGCGGACACGCTGGCGGCGGCGGTTGCAACCCTGGCGGGACGGAACGGCTTCGACCTGGTCGGCCAGTCGTCGCTGTACGAGAGCGCGCCGGTACCGCCCAGCGACCAGCCGCCGTTTCGCAATGCGGTGATCGCGCTTCGCACCGGTTTGGCTCCCGATCGGGTGTTGGCGGCGCTGCACGAGGTGGAGCGCGGCTTCGGGCGGACCCGCGCGGTCCGTTGGGAGGCACGCTTGCTGGATCTGGACCTGATCGCCCATGGCCATCGGGTGCTGCCGGACCGGGCACAGTGGCAGCGGCTGGCCGCGACGCCCGACCAGAGCCCGGCGCCCACCGAGGCGGTGGGTCCGTGCGTGCCGCACCCGCGCGCCCATCTGCGCCGGTTCGTGCTCGCGCCCCTGGCCGAGATCGCCCCCGACTGGCGCCACCCGGTCTGGGGGGCGACAGCCGAGGCTCTACCCGGGTTCGCCGCACCCGACCAGCCGTGCCGGCGGATCGCCGCGACGCCGGGGCAGGGCGCGGCATGATCGCCGTGCCCGATACCGCCCCGCCAGGGCCTTGATGCCGATCCGGCCGGGCGCGGCCGGGGGGCGTCGGCGGCTTCGCGCTTTACAGCGCCCGCGCGCCGTTCTATGATGGACGCTTGATCCCCTGACAAAACCCGAAGGACGCCCATGGCCCGCGTGACCACGGAAGATTGTGTCGACAAGGTTCCCAACCGGTTCGAACTGGTGCTCGAAGCCGCGCACCGTGCCCGGCAGGTGTCTGCCGGCGCGCCGCTGACGGTGGATCGCGACAATGACAAGAACCCGGTGGTTGCTTTGCGCGAGATCGCCGAGGGGACGGTGTCGCCCGAGGTGCTTCGGGAATCCATCGTCACCGGCATGCAGCGCCACGTGGAAGTGGACGAGCCGGAAGAAGACGACATGGCCGAACGGCTCAAGGCCGAACTCGGCAAGCAGGGCTGACCGCCGCGCTGCCGCTCCTTGGGGCGGAACCCGCGCGCCTGGACCCGTGCACCTGGGGCCCCTTGCACCGATGAGTGCCTAGGGGCGTCTGGGGTGCCCAGGGGTGCCAGGGAGCGTGCTTGGGGTAGAAAGTGCATCCAGGGGTGTCGCCGCGCCGATGACGCCCGGGATGGCCGCCCTTGAGTGGGGCGCCCGGCCGGAAAAGGCGGTGTTCCGCCTCGATTCCGCCGGCCCCTGAGCGTCTGCCTCGTCGTCACGTCTGTGCCGGTCGTCGCCATGCGGCCGGCATTCGTCGTTTCGACCTTGGGGACGCCGGGCCTTGTCGCGGGCGGCCGGCGGGTCAATACTCAGGGATAGTTTGTGGTTTTTTTGAAGGTCCGTCGGCACCGCCGTGATACGCCAGTATGAACTTGTCGAGCGGGTCAAGGCTTATGACCCCGAGCTGAACGAAGCCCAGCTCAACCGGGCCTATGTGTTTTCCATGAAGGCGCACGGCAGCCAGGTGCGCGCCAGCGGCGACCCGTATTTCTCGCATCCGCTCGAAGTCGCCGGCATCCTCACCAAGATGAAGCTGGACAGCGACACCATCGTCACCGCGCTGCTGCACGATGTGGTCGAGGACACGGTGTCGACCATCGACGAGATCGAGGGCCTGTTCGGGTCGAAGATCGCCGAACTGGTCGACGGCGTTACCAAGCTGTCGCGCATCGAGATGCAGACCGAAAGCCAGCGCCAGGCGGAGAATTTCCGCAAGTTCGTGCTGGCCATGTCCAACGACATCCGGGTGCTGCTGGTCAAGCTGGCCGACCGGCTGCACAACATGCGCACCCTGCACTACATCAAGAAGCCCGAAAAGCGCCGCCGGATCGCCCGCGAGACGCTCGACATCTATGCGCCGCTCGCCGAACGGGTCGGCTTGCGCTGGATGAAGGACGAGTTGGAGGAACTGGCGTTCGCGCAGCTGGAGCCCGAGGGCTTTGAATCGATCACCACCCGGCTGGCCTATCTGCGCGAGCAGGGCGGCGACCTGATCGGCCGGATCATCGAGGAATTGCGCAAGACGGTCAGCACCTACGGGTTGCAGGCGGAGATTTCCGGCCGCGAGAAGCGCCCGTTCGGCATCTGGAAGAAGATGCAGGAGCGCCATGTGCCGTTCGAGTCCATGTCGGACGTGATGGCGTTCCGGCTGGTGGTCGACGATATCCCCCAATGCTATCAGGCGCTGGGGATCGTCCACGCCCGCTGGCCGATGGTGCCGGGGCGGTTCAAGGACTATATCTCGACGCCCAAGCGCAACGGCTATCGCTCGCTGCATACCACGGTGATCGGGCCGCAGCGCATGCGCATCGAGATCCAGATCCGCAGCCGCGAGATGCACGCGGTCGCCGAACATGGCGTCGCCGCGCACTGGAGCTACAAGCAGAGCAACGACCACGCGCCCTTGGCCGATTCCGAGCGCTATCGCTGGCTGCGCGACCTGCTGGACATTCTGGAGAACGCGTCGAGCCCCGAGGAATTTCTGGAACACACCAAGATCGCCATGTTCCAGGACACCGTGTTCTCGTTCACGCCCAAGGGCGAGTTGATCACCATGCCCAAGGGCTCGTCGATGATCGACTTCGCCTATGCCGTGCACACCGAGGTCGGCAATCGCTGCGTCGGCGCCAAGGTCAATGGTCGTATGGTGCCGCTGCACCAGCGCATCGCCACCGGCGACCAGATCGAGATCTTGACCCAGGACGACCAGACGCCGTCGCCGCGCTGGGAGACCTTCGCGATCACCGCCAAGGCGCGCTCGGCGATCCGGCGGTTCGTGCGCCAGCGCGAGCAGAGCGAATATGCCCAACTGGGCCGCACGCTGTTGACCCGGCTGTGCGAGGTCGAGGGCGTCGACCTGGCCGCCGACGCGGTCGAAACCGCGGCCAAGGCGCTCGGGCTCGCCGGTCCGACCGATCTTTATGTGGCCGTCGGCCGGGGCGACAAGACCGAAGCCGAGGCGATCCGCGCCGCCTTTCCGTCGATCCAGTTGAGCTCCGACCGGCGCCCGCCGACCGCCCGGCGCATCGACTGGCAGCGCAAGGGCCTGGCCGGCGACGGCGCGATCCCGATCAAGGGG
Source organism: Rhodothalassium salexigens DSM 2132 (assembly GCF_004341375.1). Taxonomy (GTDB): domain Bacteria; phylum Pseudomonadota; class Alphaproteobacteria; order Sphingomonadales; family Rhodothalassiaceae; genus Rhodothalassium; species Rhodothalassium salexigens. Next base: position 129,850 of record NZ_SLXO01000006.1, on the reverse strand, counting down.
CTGACGCCGGGCATGGCGGTGCACCTGTCGGAATGCTGCCACCCGCTGCCCGGCGACCGCATCGTCGGCGTGTTGAGCCCGGGCCAGGGCGTGCTCGTCCACACCATCGATTGCGAGGCGCTCGAAGCGTTCAACGATGTGCCCGAACGCTGGGTCGACGTGGCGTGGACCAATGGCAGCGACAGCCTGGGCTTCTTCACCGGCCGGCTCAAGCTGGTGGTGTTGAACGAGTCCGGCGTGCTGGCAGCGGTCGCCAATATGTGCGCGCGCCACGAGGGCAATATCTCCAACCTCAAGATCACCGACCGGGCGCCCGACTTCTTCACCATCATGCTGGACGTGGAAGTCAGCGACGTGCGACACCTGCATTCGATCATTTCGGCCCTGCGCGCCAACCGGGTGATCAGCTCGGCCGAGCGGTTGCGCGGCTAGGCATCGGCCGCTGCGTCGCCGGCCGGACCCGGCTGGCCGCGCCGGGCTGTCTCTCCCCCCCCCTGTCTGTTGGAGCCTGGTTGCGTGGATACCGAAACCGTTCTCGATCATTTCCGGCGCCATGACGCGCTGCTCGAAGGTCATTTCCTGCTGTCGTCGGGCAAGCACAGCCCGGTCTATCTGCAATGCGCGCGGGTCATGGCCGAGCCCGAGACCGCGGCGCTGTTGTGTCACGCTTTGGCCAAAAAACTGCGTGATAAGGACATGGTCGTAGACATGGTGGTGTCGCCCGCCATGGGCGGCGTGGTGGTCGGCTATGAGATGGGCCGCCAATTGGGGGTGCCGGCGATCTTCGCCGAGCGGGTCGAGGGGCGGCTGGTGCTGCGACGCGGCTTTACGATTCCCAAAGGCGCGCGTGTTCTTATGGTCGAAGACGTGGTCACCACCGGCCTGTCGTCGCGCGAATGCCTGGACTGCATCGCCGCGATGGGCGGGCAGCCGGTGGCGGCGGCCTGCTTGATCGACCGGTCGGGCGGGCGCGCGGCGCTGGGCGTCGATCTGGTCGCCTTGGCGACCATCGACGCGCCGGTCTACGACGCGGACGCGGTGCCCGAGGCGCTGGCGGCGATCCCGGCGGTCAAACCCGGCAGCCGGGGGCTGGCCTAACCGCCCGACGCCCGCGATAATGGGGCGAAGTGCCCCCGGGGGGCTAGGGTCGGTCCAGGGTTGGGCCAAGCCCATGGTCCCGGGGGCTAAGGCGGTGAAGACGGGTCGTCAGGTCATGTTGTTCAAGCGCCGGCGGGCGCCAAAACGCATCGAACGCATTCGCGACTGGCTGTGGCCGCGGCGCGGCTGGCGCCGGGCCGGGCAGTATCTGTGGCACCGGCTGGCGCGCCTGCCGGCGAGCCCGCACGCCATCGCTGCGGGCCTGGCGTCGGGGGCGGCGATCTCGTTCACGCCGTTCCTGGGCTTCCATCTGCTCGGCGCCTGGCTGTTGTCGCTGCCCATGCGCGGCAATTGGATCGCCGCTTGGCTCGGCACCGTGATCGGCAATCCGTGGACGTTTCCGTTCATCTGGCTGGCGATCTATAACACCGGCATCGCGGTGGTCGGCGAGCGCGGGTCCGGCAGCGTCGACGACGCGGTGATCGCCAGCCTGTCGTTCCAGGCCATCGTCGCCGCGCCCGGGCGGCTGGTGCCCGATGTGATCTGGCCCATGGCGGTCGGCGGATTGCCCTATGCGGTGGCCGTGTTCGCGCTTACCTATTGGAGCAGCCGCGGCCTCGTGCGCCGCTATCAGGACCGCCGCCGCGCCCGGCTCGACCGGGCCGCCAAGGCGCGCGGTCGGCGCCTGCGCCCGGCCGGACACTGACCCGCCGGCGCCCGCAAAACCGGCCCGGCAGGGGCGGTGGCGACGACACCGCAAACGGGCGACACCGCAAACGGGGTCGCAGACGACACCGATGACGAGGAGAGTTGAGCCATGACCCTGCGCCTGGGGGTGAACATCGACCATGTGGCGACCATTCGCAACGCGCGCGGCGGCGTGCACCCCGACCCGGTGCGCGCCGCGCGGCTGGCAGCGGCGGCCGGCGCCGACGGCATCACCGCGCACCTGCGCGAAGACCGGCGCCACATCTCCGACCATGACATCGCGCGCCTGGCCCGGGAGGTGGCGCTGCCGCTCAACCTGGAGATGGCGGCCACCGACGAGATGCTGGCGATCGCCCTGAGCCACCGCCCGCACGCCTGCTGCATCGTGCCCGAGCGGCGCCAGGAGGTGACCACCGAGGGCGGGCTCGACGTGGCCGGCCAGCGCGAGGCGCTGCGTCCGTTCGTCGCCCGGCTGGGCGAGGCCGGCGTGCGGGTCAGCCTGTTCGTCGACCCCGACGAGGCGCATCTGGCGGCCGCGCGCGAGATCGGCGCGCCGGTGGTGGAGTTGCACACCGGCGCCTATGCCGACGCCAGCGGCGCGGCGCAAACGGCCGAACTCAAGCGGCTGACCGATGCGGCCGAGGTGGGCGCCGAACTGGGGCTCGAAATCCATGCCGGCCATGGCCTGACGCTCGCCAATGTGGCGCCGGTGGCGGCCCTGCCGCAGGTGCGCGAGCTCAATATCGGCCATTTCCTGGTCGGCGAGGCGATTTATGTGGGGCTCGACCAGGCGATCGGGCAGATGCGCCAGGCCATGGTCGCGGCGCGCGGCGGCGTTGCCCGGCGCGCCTGAGGCCGGGTGGCCGCCTTCCAGCCCATAAAGTAACAGTAGAAAGGACCGTCGATGCACGTGCTCGGGCTCGGCAACGACATGATCGACATTCGCCGCATCCAGGCGTCGCTCGACCGCTTCGGCGAGCGTTTTATCCGCCGCGTCTATACCGATATCGAGATCGCCAAGTCGGAACGGCGCGCCGCCCGTGCGGCCAGCTACGCCAAGCGCTTCGCCGCCAAGGAGGCGTGCGCCAAGGCGCTTGGCACCGGTCTCAGGCACGGCGTGTTCTGGCGCGACATGGGCGTGGTCAATCTGGCCACCGGCCAGCCGACCATGGCGCTGACCGGCGGCGCGGCGGCGCGGCTGGCGGCGATGACGCCGGCGGGCCATGTCGCGCAGATCAGCCTGACCATCACCGATGACGACCCCTGGGCTCAGGCGATCGTGCTGATCACCGCCACGCCCGAGGCGCTGATGCCCGCAGGGGTCGGCGCGTGAGCACGGAGCGCGTGAGCACGGGGCGCGGTCGGCCGGACGTCCGCCGGGCGGGGCGTCGGTCATGAGCGCCGCCGCCGGCCGGCCGGGCGCCCGGCTGTGGCGCGAGGCGCGGCCGGTGGTGGCGTTCGCCGCTGTCGTGCTGGTGCTGGCGCTGCTGATCCGCAGCCTGCTGGTCGAACCGGTGGCGCTGACCGGGCGTTCCATGCTGCCGACGCTGCTGCCCGGCGACCGGCTGTGGGTGACCAAATACGCCTATGGCTACAATCGCTATTCGCTGCCGGCGGGGCTGGTGCCGGTCGACGGCCGGCTGTTCGCCCGGCCGGTGGCGCGCGGCGACCTGATCGCGTTTCGCCTGCTGCGCGGCGGCGGCGATACCTTCGTCAAGCGGGTCATTGGCCTGCCCGGCGAGACCGTGCGGCTCGACCGGGGCCGGGTGTTGATCGACGGCCGGCCGGTGGCGCGCACCGCGCTGCCGGCGCTGGTCTGGCCCGCGTCGTCGGGTCTGTGCCCCGAAGGCGTGGCGGTGTCGGACGGTCAATGCCGGGTCGACCGGTGGCGCGAGGCATTGCCCAACGGGGTTGCCTATCAGGTGTTGGACGTGCAGAAGGATGGATCGGATGAGACGACCCGGGCCTTTCAGGTGCCCGCCGGTCACTTGTTCGTTCTCGGTGACAATCGCGACCGGTCGAAGGACAGCCGCCATCCCTTGTCGGTGGGGGCGGGCTATGTGCCGTTGGATCGGGTCTTGGGTCGGGTCGACCGCGTGCTCTATTCGCGCCCCCCGCAGGCTGCACCGGTGTGGCGGCTGTGGGGTCAGCGCGACGAGCGGGCCTTTCGGCCGGATCGATGGTGGAAGGAGTTATGAGGGCCATGAACAGGCGCGACGCTGTCGAGGCACTGTCGGCCATCGTCGGCCATGGGTTCGCGGATCGGGCGCTGGCCGAGGCGGCGCTGACCCATCCGAGCCTGGCCGGCCGGCCGAGCTATCAACGGCTGGAGTTTCTGGGCGACCGGGTGCTCGGCCTGTGCGTGGCCGAGATGGTCTATTCGGCGTTTCCCGACGTGCCCGAAGGGGTGCTCAACCGCCGCTATGCCGCCCTGGTGCGCAAGGAAAGCCTGGCCGAGGTGGCGCGCACCTCGGGCTTGCAGCCGCTGATCCAGTTGGAATCCGGTGCCGAGACCGAGGGCGCGCGCGAGCAGCCGGCGGTGCTGGAGGATGTGTGCGAGGCGGTGATCGGCGCGATATTCCTGGACGGCGGCTTAGCGCCCGCCAAGGCGTTCGTCGAGCGCACGCTGGGCCCGCGCCTGGCCGAGGGGCCGAGCGTCGACAAGGACGCCAAGACCGCCTTGCAGGAATGGGCGCAGAAACGCCGTCTGGCGCTGCCGGTCTATCAGGTGATCGGCCGCACCGGCCCTGACCACGCGCCGCGCTTCCGGGTCCGGGTGTCGGTGGGCGAGGAAGAGCCGGCCGAGGCCGAAGCCACATCCAAGCGCCAGGCCGAACAAGCGGCGGCGCACAACCTGTTGTCGGCGCTCGGTCTGGGCGGTGGCAGCGCGGAGATCGGATCATGACGACCCCAACCCGCTGCGGCTTCGTCGCCCTGATCGGCGCGCCCAATGCCGGCAAGTCGACGCTGCTCAACCAGTTGGTGGGCCAGAAGGTGGCGATCGTCACCCACAAGGTGCAGACCACGCGCACCCGGATCACCGGCATCGCGCTCGACGGTGCGGCGCAACTGGTGTTCCTCGACACGCCGGGGATCTTCCGGCCCAAGCGCCGGCTCGACCGTGCCATGGTCAGCGCGGCCTGGGAAGGCGCCGGCGACGCCGACATGGTGGTGCTGCTGGTCGACGCGGCGGCCGGCCTCACCGACGAGGTGCAGGCGATCCTCGACCGGTTGGCGGAAACCGATCGGCGCGTCGTCCTGGCGCTCAACAAGATCGACCGCATCCGCCGCGACAGCCTGCTGGCTCTGTCGCAGCGCCTGTTCGATACCGGTCTGATCGACGCGGTGTTCATGATTTCGGCGCTGACCGGCGACGGCGTCGAGGATCTCAAGCACCATCTGGCGGGCCGTGCGCCCGAAGGCCCGTGGCACTATCCCGAAGACCAGGTCACCGACGTGACCCAGCGTCTGCTGGCCGCCGAGATCACCCGCGAGAAGGTCTATCTGCGCCTGCACCAGGAACTGCCCTATGCGGTCACCGTGGAGACCGAAGACTGGCAGGACCGGGCCGACGGCTCGGTGCGCATCGAGCAGGTGATCCACGTGACCCGCGACACCCACAAGGGCATCGTCATCGGCAAGGGCGGGCGCACGCTCAAGGCGCTGGGCGAGGCGGCGCGCGCCGATCTTGGCGCGTTGCTGGAGCGCCCGGTGCACCTGTTCCTGCACGTGCGCGTGACCCCCGACTGGGCCGACAAGCGCGACCATTATCGCGATATGGGGCTCGACTGGGTCGAGTAGTCGTCGGCCGGGCGCGCCGCGTCGCACACCGGTGTGCCGGGGCGGTCGGGCCCGGCGGCCGGGACGGCGGCGGTGTCGTCGCCACAGCCGATCGCCGACGGCATGGTCTGGCACTGGGCCAGACCCAGGGCGGCGCTGAACGATACCGCAAACGGCAGCAGCCAAAGCCGGTGCCGATGGGGCCGGGGGTAGGCACGGCGAAGCGCCATGGTCGATCCTCCGCGGTGTCGGTTCGACCGCCCGGCCCGGGGGTCTGAAGGTCTGCTAGACCCAGGGCCGGGCGGTCGCCGTGCCGCCTGTCGTGTCTCGGGCTGGTGGGCGCAATGCCGTCCGCAGAGACCTATGGTATATTATTTCCTGTACCATTGAGCGGAATTTTGCTTGTGTCAAGTCTTGGTAGACGGTTAATTCTACTAAAGCGCGACGGCCTGGTCGGTATCGATTGTGTCGGCCCGGGCGGGTAGGGGGGCAGCATATGACTCTGGCGGACTATCAGGCAGCCAAGGCGGCGGACAGCCGGCAGCGCATCACCAAAGCGGCGACCCGCTTGTTTCTGGCCAACAGCTACGACCGGGTATCGGTGGCCGAGGTGACCAAGCAGGCCGATGTGTCATTGCGCACGCTCTACAAGCATTTCGACAGCAAGGCGGCGCTTTATGCGTCGGTGGTGGTCGCCAAGGCCGAGGAATTGACCGACGACCTGTCGGCCTCGATCGATGACGAGGCGCCGGCGCTGGCGGCGGTCGCGGCGTTCGCGCTGCGGGTGATGCAGATCGGCACCCGGGATGACGTGTTGGCGCTGTGGCGCACGATCATCATGGAGGGGCGCCGGTTTCCCCAGATCCTCGACGCCTATCTTCAGGCCCGCGAGGAGTTCACCGCCCTGGTGCGGGACTTTCTCCAACGGCTGGAGGCGCGGGGCGATTTGCGGTTGGACGACCGGGACGCGGCGGTGACGCTGTTTATCGGCATGCTCGACTACCGGTCGTCGCTGCCGGCCTTGATCGGCGAGCCGGGGTTGGATGCCGCTGGTCAGACCCGGCTGGCACACCAGGTTGCCGAGGCGGTGCTGGCGCGGTTCGGCGCTGCTGGCGGTCGCAGCGCCGGTTAGCCAACCGGGCCTTGTGTCAGCGCCCCCGGCCGGTTTGGGACGCGGCATCAAGGAAGCGCCGTTCGAGCCGCGCGTCGGTGCGGAACAGGCCGCGCATCACCGTGGTCACCGTGTCGGCACCCACCTTGCGCACGCCGCGACAGCTCATGCAGCCATGGGTGGCTTCCACCTGCACCGCGACGCCCAACGGGGCGAGGCTGTCTTCCAGTGCGTCGGCCACTTGCGCGGTCAGCTTTTCCTGCACCTGGAGACGCCGGGCATAGAGTTCGACCACACGGGCCAGCTTGGACAGGCCGACGATCCGGCCCGACGGCACATAGGCCACATGGGCCAAGCCCTGGATCGGTGCCAGATGGTGTTCGCAATGGCTGTCGAAGGCGATACCGCGCACCAACACCATGTCGTCATAGCCGGCCACTTCCTCGAAGGTGCGGCGCAGATGGTCCGCCGGGTCCTCGTCATAGCCGCAGAAATATTCCTCATACGCCTTGACCACTCGGCGCGGCGTGTCGAGCAGGCCCTCGCGGTCGGGATTGTCGCCGGCCCATAACAACAGGGTCCGCACGGCGCTCTCGGCCTCGGCACGGGTTGGGCGGGCGATCTCGGGCGTCTCGGTGGCGGCCAGGTCGGCGCACGGCCGGTCGCGGTCGGGGGCGATAGACTCCATCGGTGGTCCTCGGATGATGGGAAAAAGGCTTGGGGCCGAACGGCCCTGCGACTGTCCAGAGAGGTTTACGCACACGCCGGGCCGATGGATCGGTCCAACGCGGGCTTCACAGCGGCCGCCGCGCCGCCTATGTGTCGGCCATGGACGACACGCTCTACACCCGCGACGTGCTGCGCCTGGCGGCGAGCCTGGACGACCGGCGTCTCGACGCGCCCGACGTGACCGTGGCGCGCACCGGGCGCCCGTGCGGCAGCCGGCTGACGCTCGATCTGCGCTTCGACGCCGCCGGCCGGATCGCCGAGGTGGGCATGGCGGTCAAGGCGTGCGCCCTGGGTCAGGCCAGCGCCGCCTATGCCCTGGCGCGGCTGACCGGGCAGAGGGCGGACACGCTGGCACCGGTGGAGCGCTCGCTGCGCGCCATGCTGGCGGGCGAAGCGGCGACCCTGGAGGCGGCCGACTGGCGCGACGGTGTGGGCCAGGATTGGTCGGGGCTTGGGGTTTTTGCGCCGGTGGCGGCGTTTCCGGCCCGCCACGGCGCGGTGTTGTTGCCGTTCGACGCCGTGCGCGCTGCCTTCGATATGCGTCAAGCCGCCTGAGCCGCGGCCCGCCGACAGATCGGCCCGCCCCCGACGGCCGGTCTTACTCGTCTCCGCGGGCGGTGTCGTCTTCGGTCAGGGCGGTGCCGGTGAAGATCGCGAACGTCATCGCCCGCACCCCCGTCTCGGCGGTGTCAAACAGATGTTCGGGCGGCGGTGCGGCGAAGGTGCGCTGGTAGACGCGGCACAGTCGCTCGTAATCCAGCTTTCGACGGCGGTTGCGCATGATCGACCCTCCGGCAAACCCCCTTGTCTGTTCAAGGGTGCGGCGAAAGCGGGGGCGGCGCAAGCGTTGAATTGGAGTGCCAGGGTCCAGGGGACGGACAGCCCCCATCGCCGTGGTGGCGCCGTCATTTGCCCCCCTATCGCGGCCGCTGCCGGGTCGCTCGGTGGCGGAGAACGGCGGGAAAACGGTGATTTGAGCCGGCGACTCGGCAACCGCCGGCGCGCGGCCCGGACGCCTTCGCTGCGTCCGGCCGGCCCTGCACGGTTGCCGACGGTATCGCCCCAGTGGCGGCGCGCGGTTTTACCAGCTGCCGGTTTTTTCCATCGACGCCCAGGGTTCCCGGGGCGGCAGCGGCGCGCCCTTCTGCAACAGCTCGATGGAGATGGCGTCGGGCGAGCGGACGAACGCCATGTGGCCGTCGTGCGGCGGGCGGTTGATGGTCACGCCCGCGTCCATGAGTTTCTGGCAGGCGGCGTAGATATCGTCGACCTGGAACGCCAGATGGCCGAAATTCCGGCCGCCGTCATACGTTTCGGGGTCCCAGTTGTAGGTCAGCTCGATCTCGGGCTGGGGCTGGGGATTGTCCAGGTCTTCGGGCGCGCGCAGATAGACCAGGGTGAAGCGGCCTTGCTCCGACTCGGTGCGGCGCACCTCCTGCAGCCCGAGCAGGTCGCAATAGAAACGCAGCGACCGGTCGAGGTCGGCCACGCGGACCATGGTGTGCAGATACATCATGCGGCGATCTCCTTGGTTTGGATGGGCGGACGCGGGCGCTCAAGGCTGCGGGATTGAGGCCGGTTGGGCGAAGGTTTGCGCCAGGATCGCTTCCAGCCCGCGCGCGTCGGTCTCGTCGAAACTGTTGTAATCGCTCGAATCCACGTCGAGCACGGCGATCAAGCGGCCCTGGGCGTCGCGCACCGGCACGACGATTTCGGAATTGGAGCGCGCGTCGCAGGCGATGTGGCCGGGAAAGGCGTGTACGTCGCCGACGATCTGGGTCTGGCCGGTCTGGGCGGCGGTGCCGCACACGCCCTTGCCGAACGGGATGCGCAGGCAGCCGAGCGTGCCCTGATAGGGGCCGACCACCAGTTCGTCGCCCTTGGTCGGGTCGACCAGGTAGAAGCCGGTCCAGAAGAAATGCTCGAACGCGGTCGCCAGGATCGAGGTGACGGTCGCCATGCGGGCGGTGCGGTCGGGTTCGCCCTCGACCACGGCGGCGATCTGGCGGGCCAGGTCGCTGTAGGTCTGGTCCTTGCTCGCGGTCGGGTCGACGGTGACGGTTTCGGCCATGGCACACCTCCTTGTTCGCGTTGTCGCCAAGTATGGTCTGCCGGGGCGCGATGCAAGCCCCGGTGGTCGAGGCGGCCGGTTGTACCGGCTCCCGGCACGGTCCGGGGGCGCGGGTCTTGGCCGCCAGCACGGCGCGCCGGCGGAGATGGCTGCGTTTGCGCGCGCCATGACGGCCGCCGGATCGGGCGGGCTCGGATCGGCGTGGTTCCGGGCGCTGGGGGTGGCGCAGGTCGGGCCAGGTCGGTGCAGTTCGGGGCGTTGGCGGCGGTCAGCCGTCGCCGCACTGGGCGCGGTGCAACAGCATCTGATCGGCCAGCACCAGCGCCATCATGGCCTCGCCCACCGGCACCGCGCGGATGCCCACACAGGGGTCGTGGCGGCCGCGGGTGACCACCTCGGTCGCGGTGCCTGAGCGGGTGACGCTGGCGCGCGGCGTGGTGATCGAACTGGTCGGCTTGACCGCGAAACGCACCACCACGTCGGCGCCGGTGGCGATGCCGCCCAAGATGCCGCCGGCATGGTTGGAACGGAAGCGCGGCCGGCCGTCGGGGCCGGGGTCCATCTCGTCGGCGTTCTCGATGCCGGTCAGGCGCGCGGCTTCGAACCCGGTGCCGATCTCGACCCCCTTGACCGCGTTGATCGACATCATCGCCGAGGCTAGCTCGGCGTCGAGCTTGGCGTAGAGCGGCGCGCCCCAACCCGGTGCCACGCCCGAGGCTTCCACCTGGACGATGGCGCCGAGGCTGTCGCCGCGTTCGCGCGCGGCGTCGACCGCCCCGGCCCAGGCGTCGACCACGCCGGGGTCGGGGCTGAAGAACGGATTGTCGCCGGTGGCCGCCCAGTCGAGCCGCGCGGGATCGATGGCGATGCCGCCCAGTTCGACGACCCCGGCGCGGATCGTCACCCGGTCGCCGAGCACCGCGCGCGCCACCGCGCCGGCGGCGACCCGTGCCGCCGTCTCGCGCGCCGACGACCGGCCGCCGCCGCGCGGGTCGCGCAGGCCGTATTTGGCGTCATAGGTCAGGTCGGCATGGCCGGGGCGGTAGGTCTCGGCGATGGCGGCATAGTCCTTGCTGCGCTGGTCGGTGTTCTCGATCAGCAACTGCACCGGCGTGCCGGTGGTCAGGCCCTCATAGACGCCCGACAGGATGCGCACCCGGTCGGGCTCGCGGCGCTGGGTGGTGAACCGCGACTGGCCGGGCCGGCGGGCGTCCAGATAGGGCTGGATATGCTCTTCCGACAGCGCCAGGCGCGGCGGCACCCCGTCGACCACACAGCCAAGCGCCGGCCCGTGGCTTTCGCCCCAGGTGGTCATGCGCAAAAGGTGACCGAAGCTGTTGTGGGACATGGGGCACGCGCTCGCGGCAAGGGGAGGGGAGAAGCGGGAGGGCAGGGGCCACCGGCGCGGGCGCGGTCAGGCACCGTCCGCGCCGGTGGCCCGACGGGTCAGACCTGGGTGGCGATATCGGGCGCGTCGTGCGCCTTCATGCCGACCACGTGATAGCCGCCGTCCACGTGCAGGCACTCGCCGGTCACGCCCGAGCCCAGGTCGGACAGCAGGAACAGGGCGGCGCGGCCCACATCGTCGATGGTGATGTTGCGGCGCAGCGGGCTGTTGAACTCGTTCCACTTGAGGATCAGGCGGAAGTCGCCGATGCCTGAGGCGGCCAGGGTTTTCACCGGGCCGGCCGAGATCGCGTTGACGCGGACGTTGCGCGGCCCGAGGTCGGCGGCCATGTACTGCACGCTGGCTTCGAGCGCGGCCTTGGCGACGCCCATGACGTTGTAGTGCGGCATGACCTTTTCGGCGCCATAGTAGCTCAGCGTCAGCATCGAGCCGCCGTCGCCCATCAGCTTCTCGGCCCGGCGCGCCGCCGCGGTGAACGAGTAGCACGAGATATCCATGGTGTTGAGGAAGTTCTCGCGGCTGGTGTCCACATAGCGCCCGCGCAGTTCGTTCTTGTCGGAAAAGCCGATGGCGTGGACCAGGAAGTCGAGCTGGCCCCATTGCTCGGCGATGGTGTCGAACGCGGCGTCGAGCGAGGCGGGGTCACTCACGTCGCACGGGGTCATCAGGGTCGAGCCGAGCTTCTCGGCCAGCGGGCGGACGCGCTTTTCCATCGCTTCGCCCTGGTAGGTGAGGGCCAGGTCGGCACCATGGTCGGCCAGCGCCCGGGCGATCCCCCAGGCCATCGACCGCTCATTGGCCAGCCCCATGATCAGGCCGCGCTTGCCCGCCATCATCGTTGAAGACGTCGTCATTCTGTATCCCTCGGCTTGTCGCATCGCGCGTACCCGTCCGCCCCGCGCGCGCGGCGCGGCGTCGGCGGGTCACCGCAGCATTGATTTCGGCGCCGAAAATAAAGCCCGACGATCCCAACAGGAAGAACAACTGCGTGACCACCGCGCCCGACAGGCTGCCGTAGGTAGCGTCATACTGCCCAAGGTTGCGCAGGTAAAGGGACAGCCCCCAGCCGATCGCCAGCCAGGCCAGCGCGGCGAACAGCGCGCCCGGCGCCACAGCACGGTCGCGCTTGGCCCAGCCGGGCAGGCAGATGCGGTAGAACACCCAATGCACGGCGAACAGCAGCGCCGGGCTGAACAGATATTGCGTCAGCGCGGCGAACCGGAATACCGGCTTGGGGATCGCGGCATAGCTCTCGACCAGCGCGATCGCCGCCGGGGTCAGCACATAAAGCGCGATGCCGCCGGTGGCCGTGATCGACAGCAGGATCACCAGGCCCAGGGTCTCGATGCGGCGGCGGATTTCGCGCCGGGTGCTGGTCGGCGCCTCGAACGCGCGCAAGACGGTGACCCGCGCCGCATGGACGCCGGCCGAGGCGGTCCACAAGGCGACCAGCACGCCGCCGGTCAGCAGGTCGGTGCGGGCGCCGCCGATGATCCGCTCGATCGGGCCGCTCAAGGTGTCGGCGACCCGGTCGGGCACCGTCTCCAGCAGCATCTCGACCAGCAGCGCGCCGGTCTCGGTCTGGCCGAACAGGCCGCTCAGCGAAACCAGGAACAACAAAAACGGAAACAGCGCCAACATGCCGAGAAACGCCATGTTGGCGGCGTAGACGGGCCCATTATGGGCGAAATAGTGCCGGGCGGCGTCGTTCAGCACCGCCGCGGTCGCACGCGCGGCACGGCGCGGCAGAGCCAAAGGCCCGCTGGGCGGCGGCACGGCGGTCATACGCCCCGCCTCACAGCTTCAGATGGTCGCGAACGGGGTAGCTGTGGTGGCGGGCCCAGTCCTCGATGGCCTCTTCCAAGGCCGGGTCGGGGGTGTCCGGCAGGACGATCTTGAGCACCACATACTGGTCGCCGCGCTCGCCCTCGCCGCCGACGCCCTTGCCCTTGAGGCGCAGCTTGCGGCCGCTCGACGAGCCCTTGGGCACGGTGATGGTCACCGGCCCGTCGAGCGTCGGCACCTTGATCTTGGCGCCGCGCACCGCTTCGTCGACGCGAATCGGCAGGTCCAGATAAACGTCCTTGTCGTCGCGGGTGAAATAGGGGTGCTCGGCCACTTCGACGCGGACCAGCGCGTCGCCGGCCGGCCCGCCGTCGCGGCCGGGGCGGCCCTGGCCGGTCAGGCGGATGGTCTGGCCGTCGGTGACGCCGGCGGGGATGCGCACGTCGAGGGTGCGCCCGGTGGTCAGGGTCACCCGCTTGGTGCCGCCGCGCGCCGCGTCGCTGAAGCTGACGCTCAGCCGGTAGGTCTGGTCGGCGCCCTTTTGCGGTTGTTTCGCCCGGTTCTGCTGGGTGCGGCCGCGCGAAAAGCCGAACAGGTCGGCGAACAGGTCTTCCACATCCTCGCCGCCCACGGTCTCGTCATAGGTGCCGCCGGCAAAGCCGCGGAAGTCGTCGCCGCCGAAACCGCGCGCGCCGGCGCCGCCGAAGCCCGCGGCACCGCCATAAGGTCCGCGACTGCGCGCGCCGAACCCGGCGGCGGCGCGTTCCTGGCCCTGTTCGTCGATCTCGCCACGGTCGTATTTGGGGCGCTTTTCCTTGTCGCCGAGGATGGCATAGGCGGACGACACCTCCTTGAACCGGTCGGCGATCTTCTGGTCGCCCGGGTTGCGGTCGGGGTGCAGTTCCTTGGCCAGCTTGCGGTAGGCCGATTTGATCTCGGCCTCGCTGGCGCTTCGGTCCACGCCCAGGATCTGATAGAGGTTCTTCGTCATGTCGCGTTGCTTTCCCGGCGGTTTGCCGTCACCTACATAGTCGGCCGCTCTGCCGCGTCAAAGCCCAACCAAGATGGAGCCTGTGTATGTCGTTCGTTCCGGACGCTTCAACCGATCCGTTCACCGCTTTCGAGCGCTGGTTCGCCGAGGCCGAGGCCAGCGAGCCGTCGGACCCCAATGCGATGATCCTGTCGACGGCCGACGCCCGGGGCCGGCCGGCCGCGCGGGCCGTGCTGCTCAAGGGCTGGGACCGGAGCGGATTCGTCTTCTATACCAATTTGCGTTCCGATAAAGGGCATCATCTGACCGAAAATCCGCAAGCGTCGCTGTTGTTCTACTGGAAGATCGCCTATCGCCAGGTGCGCATCGAGGGCCGCGTCGAGCCGGTGCCCGCCGCCGACGCCGACGCCTACTTCGCCAGCCGGCCGCGCGGCAGCCAGATCGGCGCCTGGGCGTCGGACCAGTCGCACCCCTTGCCCGGCGGTCGTGTCGAGCTGGAACAGCGCATCGCCGACATGGAAAAGCGCTACGAGGGCCAGGAGGTGCCGCGACCGCCCCATTGGTCCGGCTATTGCGTGATCCCCGATCGGTTCGAGTTCTGGCAGGGACAAGAGTACCGGTTGCATGACCGGATGGTCTACAGCCGAGATGGCGAGCGCTGGACCTTCGGCCTGCTGTTTCCTTAAGCGACCGGTTTGGCCCGGCCGAGGCTGGGCTGTGGGGTGTTGGAGCGCGTCTGAACCGTCTTGGGCGGTGGCCGGGGCGGGCTCGGGCCGCGCGTGCGTGGTGCCGCGCCCGGGACCACGCGGCCCCGGGCGAGCGGATGCGCGGTGGTGCGTGCGGGTAGATCATGGGCAAAGACATCGAAACCGATAACGAACTGCGCAAATGGGCGGTTCGCGCGTCGATGACCGTGGCGATCACCTTGATCGTCGCCAAGGCGGTGGCATGGGTGATGTCGGACTCGGTGGCCATGTTCGGCTCGCTGGCCGACAGCACGCTCGACCTGGCCGCCAGCGCCATGACCTTCCTGGCGGTCAAGACGGCGATCATGCCGCCCGACCACAATCACCGATTCGGCCATGGCAAGGCCGAGGCGCTGGCGGCCTTGTTGCAAGCGGCGATCATGGCCGGGTCGGTGACCTTCATCGTGTTCGAATCGATCCGGCGCATCGGCGATCCGGTGGCGCTCGACCATACCGGTCTGGCGCGCAATGTCTCGATCCTGGCGATCGTGCTGACCGCCTTGCTGGTCAGTTTTCAGCACTGGGCGGTCAAGCGCACCGGGTCGATCGCCATCGCGGCCGACCAGATGCACTATCGCGGCGATCTGGCGCTCAACCTGGCGGTGATCGCCGCCATGGAGGTCTATCGCCTGGGCGGTCCGGCCTGGGCCGACGGGGCGTTCGGGTTGCTGGTGGCGGGCTATCTGGGCTGGCACGCCTGGCGGGTGGCGGTGCCGGCGGTCGACGTGCTGATGGACAAGGAATTCAGCAAGGCCGAACGCGACCAGATCTTCAATCTGGTGATGGGCAATGGCGAGGTTCAGGGGCTGCACGACCTGAAGACGCGCAATGCCGGCATGCAGCAATTCATCCAGATGCATGTGGAAATCGACGGTCGCGTGTCGCTGGCCCATGCCCATATGATCGCCACCGAGGTCGAGGCGACGGTGGGCGAGCGCTTCCCGCGCGCCGAGATCCTGATCCATATGGACCCGGCGGGCCTTGAACTGCCGCACCTGACCCACCGCGAACTGGATCTGGAGAGGATGCCGCCGTCATGATCGTCGTCTACGGCCTCAAGACCTGCGATAGCTGTACCAAGGCGCGGCGCTGGCTCGGTGACGCGGGCCTCGATCATCGCTTCGTCGACCTGCGCGCCACGCCGCCGGCGTCCGAGCGCCTGGCCCGCTGGGCCGACGCGTTGGGGGGCGGGGCGTTGGGGGCCGGGGCGCTGGTCAACCGCCGCTCGATCACCTGGCGCGGCCTGGATGCCGCTGAGCGCGCCGAGGCCGAAGACGCGTCCGGCGCGCTGGCCCTGGTCGCCCGCCACCCGAGCCTGATCAAGCGGCCGGTGATCGAGATCGAGGCCGAGACGCCGGGCGAGCCGGTGGTGCTTCAAGGCTGGACCGAGGCGACCCGCGCCGCCCTTGCCAACACGGCCTCGGCCGGGGCATAGCGGCGCAGCCCAAGCCGGCGTCCTCTTCCCCCCTTTTCGGGCGCGTCCGCCGCCCGACCCAGGAGCCTTTCGCGCATGCGCATCCCGCTGATCCAGGTCGACGCGTTCACCCGCCGGCGCTTCGGCGGCAACCCGGCGGCGGTCTGTCCGCTCAACGCCTGGCTCGACGACGACACGCTGCAGGCGGTCGCGGCCGAGAACAATCTGTCCGAGACCGCCTTTTTCGTCGCCAACGAGAATGACGCC
This sequence comes from Rhodothalassium salexigens DSM 2132, assembly GCF_004341375.1. Lineage (GTDB taxonomy): Bacteria > Pseudomonadota > Alphaproteobacteria > Sphingomonadales > Rhodothalassiaceae > Rhodothalassium > Rhodothalassium salexigens. The sequence goes on along the minus strand of NZ_SLXO01000006.1, from coordinate 113,742 downwards.
GATGTGGACTATGACCTGCGCTGGTTCACCCCGACCCAGGAGGTCGACCTGTGCGGCCACGCCACCCTGGCCGCGGGCTATGTGATCTTTCGCCATCTGCGCGCCGGTGCGGGCCAGGTGGTGTTCGCCAGTCGATCCGGGCCGTTGCGGGTGTTTCGGCGGGGCGACGCGCTGGCGCTCGACTTTCCGCGCCGGCCGGCGCGCGCCGCGCGCGAGCGGCCGGGGGTCGCCGCCGCCCTGGGCGCGGCGCCGCGCCATGCGCTGTTGAGCGAGCGCGACGACCTGCTGGTGTTCGACGACGCCGGAGCGGTGGCGGGCCTGGAACCCGACTTTCGCGCCCTGCGGGCGTTCGACGGCCGGGGTTTCATCGCCACCGCGCCGGGCGCCGATTGCGACTTCGTGTTGCGCTACTTCGCGCCGGCGCTCGGCGTCGACGAGGACCCGGTGACCGGCTCGGCGTTCTGCGTTGCCGGGCCCTATTGGGCCGAGCGGTTGGACAAGGGCCGCCTGACCGCACGCCAGATCTCGGCGCGCGGCGGCGAACTGGTGGTCGAGATGGCGCCCGACGGCCGGCTGCACATCGCCGGCCACTGCGTCGAGGTGCTGAGCGGCGAATTCACCGTCGCTTGACGGAGGGGCCGGGTCGCCGGCGCCCCGCCCACCGTCACGGGGCTTGGCAAGCGGTCGGCAGGGACGCCAAAATGGCCGCCGAGCTTGCGGATGAGGGCGTCATGACCGAGCCGAAGTCTTCCGATCCCGCCGATCCGGGCGCCCGCCTTGCCTTGCCTGAGACGCCGTTACAAGGTGCGCCGCCGCAGGCGACGCTCGACCGGCTGTCGGCGCGTTTCGAGGCCGAGCCGCCGGCCGCCGTGGCGGGCGAGGCCGAGGCGGTGGCGCGCGCCTGGCCCGACCATCCGCTCGCCTGGCTGGTGCTGGCCATGTGCCGCCAGCGCCAGGGCGACCATGCCGGTGCCTTGCCGGCGTTCGAGCGCGTGCTCGCCCTGCGCGGCGAGGTGGCGCCGGTGTTGGTCAATTGGGGCGTGTCGCTGCGCCGGTTGGGCCGCATCGACGCGGCGGTGGCGGCCTATCGCCGGGCGCTGGCGGTGGTGCCCGACCATGCCGAGGCGATGCGCAACCTGGCGGCGGCGCTGTTGCACGGCCAGCGCTGGGCCGACGCCGTGCCGGTGGCCGAACGCGCGCTGGCGCTGGCGCCCGACAGCGCCGAGGCGGCGGCCAATCTGGGCCAGGCCTATCGCCGTACCGGCCGGCTGGCCGAGGCCGAGGCGGTGCTGCGCCGGGCACTTGGTGCCGGCGGCGGCGGGCTGCCGGGGCTGCGGCGCGAGTTGATCTACACGCTCAAGGACGCTGGCCGGCTGACCGAGGCGCTGGGCGAGGGCGCGCGCGCCGCCGCCGCCGGCGCCCATGCCGGCCTCGCCGCCGACGAATGGGTGCTTTTGCACCTGACCGCTGCGGCCTGGGACGGTCTCGACGCCTGGGAGGCGCGCGCCGCCGCCGCCCTCGACCGGCCCGATGGCGGCATCGCGCCCTTTACCGGCCTGCTCATGGGGCTGGCGCCCGCGCGCCAGGCCCAGGCGGCGCGCGCCATGGCCGCGCGCTATCGCCCGACGTATCCACTGCCGGCCCCGTCGCCGGCGCGGGCCAAGGCAATGGCCAAGGCGGGGCGGCGCCCGCTGGTGATCGGCTATCTGTCGGCCGACTTTCACGACCACGCCACGGCCTGGTTGCTGGCCGAGGTGCTGGAGACCCACGACCGGGCCCGGGTCGCGGTTCACGGCTATTCCTACGGGCCTGCGGCGGGCGGGGCGATGCGCGCGCGCCTGGCCGCGGGCGTCGACCGGTTCGTCGACCTTGCCGGGCTCGACGACCGCGCGGCGGCCGAGCGGCTGGCCCGCGACGGCGTCGATATCCTGGTCGACCTCAAGGGCTATACCCGCGACGCCCGGCCCGGCATCGCCGCCCACCGGCCGGCGCCGCTGGCGGTGAACTATCTGGGCTATCCGGGCACCATGGGCGCCGACTTCATCGATTATCTGATCGCCGACGCCTGGGTGGTGCCACCCGGCGACGAAGGCGCCTATGACGAGGCGGTGGTGCGGCTGCCGCACAGCTATCAGCCCAACGACCGCCGGCGCCGGGCCGCCGATACCGCCCCGACGCGCGCCCAACTGGGCCTGCCCCACGCCGCGCCGGTGTTCTGCTGCTTCAACAATCCGTTCAAGATCCGCCCGCCGGTGTTCGCCCTGTGGATGCGCATCCTGCGCGCCGTGCCGTCGGCGGTGCTGTGGCTTTATGCGCCGCAGGGCGAGGCGGCGGCCAATCTGCGCCGGTCGGCGGCGGCTGCGGGGGTGGCGCCGGGGCGGCTGGTGTTCGCCCCATCGGTCGACCAGGGCGCCCATCTGGCGCGTCTGGCGCAGGCGGATCTGGTGCTCGACACCTGGCCCTATGGCGCCCACACCACGGCCAGCGACGCGCTGTGGATGGGAGTGCCGGTGCTGACCTGTCCGGGCAGGCATTTCCCCGCCCGGGTCGGCGCCAGCCTGGTGGCGGCGTGCGGCCTCGACGAGATGATCGCCGCCGACGCCGAGGCTTATGTGGCCACCGCCGTGCGCCTGGGCCGCGACCGGGCGGCGCTCAAGGCGCTCAAGGCGCGGCTGGCGTCGGCCTTGGCCACCGCGCCCCTGTTCGACACGCCGCGCTATGTGCGCCACCTGGAGGCGGCCTATGACGCCATGTGGCAGCGGGCGGTTCAGGGCCTGCCGCCCGGGACCATTGATGTGGCGGCAAATGGGGGTATGGGGGAGGGGAAACGGCCGGACCCTTGATTGCATCGATTTCCTTTTACCTTTAATTATTTTCAGATCAAATATCTTTATTTACTTAAAAATAATGCAGAATAAATGTTAAGATGGAGGCTCGGTATTGGCTTTTTGGCAAAACACATTGGAGTGATGGTGAAGGCATTGGGCATTGGTTCGGTGAGGCCATTCTGAGGTTGACAAAAAGTTCATCAGATAGAACAGTTTTTTGAAGTGATTTTGGCGTAATTGGGGGCTGTTTTGGAAAAGATCAGGTTTCATTTTGAGGGAGCTCTTGCAGCAGAGCATCAATTAAATTTTTATGAGGCGGCAAGATTTCAGTACGCTGCTGCAAGGTTAATAGTGAAGTTGATGCAGTTCCAGAATTATGGGCGTTTTAACAAAAAAATTACTGCGAAAACAAATACGAATGCCCTTTTGGCTACGCATCAGAATGGTTCTTTCGATATTACAATATTGGTCCCGCTTGCTGTGGTGGCCGCTGAGGCTTTCGTTAATGTCCCAGTGGGGTACCTTATGTCCTATGTATTCGAGCGCATTCTTGGAAAGTCGAGCGATTCTCAAGTTCGTGACGTGCTGGACCGTCATGCGCAGGTGGTTGAGGAATTAGGGCGCATCAAAGAAAGTGATAGCGAGTCCTTAAAAAAAGCTCTTGAAATAGTTGATCAGCAACGCCAAGATCTAAAAGATTCTAATGATTATAGCAAAAAAGTCCTTGAGCGTCGCATCGCGGAGCTTGAGCGGGAAAAGATGCTTGAGCCCGTTGAGGATCAAATGAAACGCATAGATGGTGCGCAGCAAGAGAAGCTCTTGGCAATGGCGGCGCCACTTGTCGCGGAAATGGCAACAGTACTTCGTGTATCGGCGTATACTGTTGAGATTTTCGATGAATCGCGCGACGGGAAAGCTCAACGCTTTCTCTATTTAGACCGAGAAATGGCAGAGGACGTCATCGTCTCAAAAGTCGATGATCAAATTACATCTATCCGTGTGGATATTGTTCAATACAATAAAGAGACAGGGTGGGGAAAGTTGCGTTTGGCTGATTCTCGGGACCTTATTACCTTTAGTGTTCCGGCGGATTTAAAGGGAAATTTAACGGACAGGATTGTTCAGGAGATGAAAAATGAACAGACTTTTGTTCGGGTCAATTGCGTTCGCGATCGTGCGCAGGAACCAACACGAATGATCCTTGTTGGAATTATTGATGAGTAGAGCTTGGTGCGCCACTCAAATCTGTGAAAAGACCCTCGGTCCCGAGCGTTGATGGTTAATGCTTCTTGTTTCCCTCCGCTGGGGAAGTTTGGCTGGTCGGGCATGTCGCGCCGGTCCCGTGCCCGATGCGGTGTCAGGGCCGGACGGTTTCGAGCGGTGGGCGGGTCTCGTCGGATTTGCTCGCTGGTGGGGTGTCAGGGCCGGGCGCCGGTGTCGCGTCAGGCTTGTGGCGCTCAGTGCTGCAGGGCGGCGGTGATCCTTTGCGAGGCGGTGCGTAACTCGGTCAGGATGCGTCCGCCCATATCCGCCGGCGTGATCCGTGTCGCCGGGCAGCAGACGTTGAGCGCGGCGATCACCGTGCCCTGGCCGTCGCGCACCGGCACCGAGATCGCCGCCAGCCCCTCCTCCATCTCCTGGTCGACGATGCAATAGTCCTGACGCCGGGCGTCTTCGACCAGGCTGCGCAGCTTGACCTTGGAGGTGACGGTGTTGGGTGTCAGCTTGGTCAGGGTCACCTGGTCGAGATAGGCGTGCAAGGCGTCCTCGGGCAGGGCGGCCAGCAGCATCCGGCCGGTGGAGACGCTGTAGGCGGGCACCCGGGTGCCCACCGAGATGCCCACATTGACCAGCCGGTCGGCGTTGGCGCGCGCCACATAGAACAGATCGTGGCCGCTCAGAACCGCCAGAAAGCAGGACTCGCGCAACGTCTCGGCCAGCCGGGTCAGGATCGGTTGCGCCACATCGAGGAAGCTTATGGACGACAGCGCCGAATAGCCCAGTTCCAACACCTTCGGGCGCAACGAGAAATACTTGCCGTCGGTCTCGGCATAGCCCTCGCGCACCAGGGTCAGCAGAAAGCGCCGCACGGTCGCCCGGGTCATGCCGGTGGCGCGGGCGATTTCGCTCAAGGTCATGCGCGGCCTGGTGCGGGTGAAGGCGCATATCACCTCAAGCCCGCGGGCGAGGGAATTGACATAATCCCGGTCGCTGATCTCGCCGGGGGAACGGGGGGCCAAGGACGGTTTCATCGCAGCTCTTACCTGGTGTGTTCAACGCGCGGGGGGCGGGGCGGATCGCTCGCGCCATGCGTGTGGCGCCCGTGTCGGCATCGGCGCCGCGCCCATGCACTGCGGGCCGCCCGGCCGGCGGCAGGGGCGGCCGTCGGAGGCACGGGGCGCGCGGCGGGACGGGTGGCGAGGCAGGGGGGCGGAAGACGCGTCATGGTCGAGCAGTCCGTCGGTCAAGCGGGCGATGTTCACACAGAGAACGAACGGGCGCAAAGGTTTTGCGGGGGCGTCGACGCTTTGGCGCTTAACCCCGCCATCGGCGCCTTGTTGGTGGATTTCGGGGCGGCGTGCGCAGATAGCATTTGTCTAAATCGAACGGGTGTTCGATCAATGGACGAGGCGTGCCGGAGGCGGGGGCGCGACCGCGCCGGGCGTCGGTCAGTGCGGACGGATCGCCCAGAGCCCGCCCCAGGGCGGCAGGGTCACGGTGTCGCCGTCGATCTGGCCAGTCAGCGGGCCAGCCAACGGTGTCGCGCCGGCGAACGCCGGGTGGCGGAAGGTTTGCGGCCGGTCGGACAGGTTGAAGGCGGCGAGCACCGGGCGCGGGTCATGGTCCTCGGTGGCGTCGGGGGCTGGGCCGGCCTCGGCATCCAGGCACCGCACGAACCCGACCACCGGGTCGGCCAGGTCGAGCAGGTGGAGCCGGCCGCGCACCAGGGCCGGGTGGGCGCGGCGCAAGCGCAGCAAGGCGCGGGTGACGTGCAGCGTCGAGACGGCGTCGGCCTCCTGCCGGTCGACCGCCAGGGCGCGGTGTTGGGGGGCGACCGGCAGCCAGGGCTCGGCGTCGGAAAAGCCCGCATGGGGGGCGTCGGCCGACCAGGGCATGGGCGTGCGCGCGCCGTCGCGGCCCAGTGTTTGCGGCCACGACTTGATCGCCTCGGGGTCCTGAAGCCGCTCATAGGGCACATCCGCCTGGGCCAGGCCCAACTCCTCGCCCTGATAGAGAAACACCGTGCCTTGCAGGGTCAACAGGATCGCCAGATAGAGCCTGGGCAGGGCCGCCTGGTCCGGGTCGCCGCCGAAGCGGCTGGCGACCCGGGGCACGTCATGGTTGGAAAACGCCCAACTGGGCCAGGAAGCGGCCCCGTGCTGCCCCCAGTCCTTGAGCGGCTGGGTGAGCGTGCGCCCGTCGAGCGCGCCGCCATGGCCCAGATAGACGAAGTTGTAGGCGGTGTGCAGGCGCGTGTGTCCTTGGGTGTATTCAGCGGTGCGGGCGAGCGGGTCGTCGTCCTCGATTTCGGCCACCGCCATGCGCCCGTCATAGGCGTCGAGCAACGCCCGCAGCCGTTCGAGAAACGCCAGATTTTCGGGGCGCGATTTGTCGTAGACATGGCGCTGGCGATAATAGGGCCGGGTGTCCGCCGGCACGTCGGGGGCGGCGGGGTTGTCGCGCAGCAGCGGGTCGTGGAAGTAGAAATTCGCCACGTCGAGGCGGAACCCGTCGACCCCGCGTTCGAGCCAGAAGCGCGCCACGTCGAGCAGCTCTTTCTGCACCTCCGGGCTGTGCAGGTTCAGGTCCGGCTGTTCGGGCAGGAAATTGTGCAGATAGTATTGGTGGCGCCGGGTGCCCCAGGTCCAGGCCGGGCCGCCGAAGAAGGACTGCCAGTTGTTGGGCGGCGAACCGTCGGCGCGCGGATCGGCCCAGACATACCAGTCGGCCTTGGCGTTGGTGCGGCTGGCGCGGCTTTCCTGAAACCAGGCGTGGCGGTCGGAGGTGTGCGACAACACCAGATCGATGATCAGCTTGAGCCCGCGGGCGTGGGTGGCCTCGATCAGCGCGTCGGCGTCTTCGAGCGTGCCGAACATCGGGTCCACGTCGCGATAGTCCGACACGTCATAGCCGAAATCGCGCATCGGCGAGCGGAAGAACGGCGACACCCATAAGCCGTCGACGCCGAGCGCGGCGATATAGTCGAGCCGCCCGATGATGCCGGCCAGATCGCCGATGCCGTCGCCATTGGTGTCCAGAAAGCTGCGCGGATAGACATGGTAGATCACCGCGCCCTGCCACCAGTCGCGCCCCGGGGTCGCGCGCGCGTCCAGGGAGCCGGCCGGCGCCTTGGTGCCGGCGTCGGTCGGCCGGTTGCGGCCCAAGCCTGCCGGGGTTGGCCCCGGGGCGGGGTGGCCCCAATGGTCGGGCGTGGTCATGGCCGTGCGTTCCCTCGCATGGTGGCGGCCCCTGCGACCGCACCTTAAGCGCGGTCGAAAACGGAGCAAATGAAAATCCGCACAGCTTTACACCCACCCAGCGTTCGCCGGGCGCCGACGGCCATGGGCGAGACCGTCTTCGCGGTCCGGGCTGGTCATCCGCCTGTCGGGCCGCGCCGAGCGTACCGGCCAAGGGGACCATGTCGCCCGGCGATTTCTTTTCTTTTTCGTCCGTTTTGGCACTGATGATACCATATATGCGAGTAAAGACCGCAGACTGTACCTATCGAGGGCGCGAGGCTGGCGCATGCCCGGCGGCGACAAGGCGATGGCGGATACGCGTATTCACTCCCAGCGCGGCACCGACCGGCCCTCCGGCGCAAATCCGGGCCGCGCTTACCAGGCAATTGGTCAGGCAGCCTGCGAGGGGGGCGGCGAGGCTCGATCGGTTTGTGACCCACCGGTTTATGACCTGGCGATCATCGGCGGCGGCATCAACGGCGTCGGCATCGCGCGCGACGCGGCCGGGCGGGGTTTGTCGGTCTATCTGTGCGAGGCCGGCGATCTGGGCGGTGCCACCTCGTCGGCCAGCACCAAGCTCGCCCATGGCGGGCTGCGCTATCTGGAACAGTACGCCTTCAAGCTGGTGCGCGCGTCCTTGCGCGAGCGCGACATCCTGCTGGCCACCGCGCCGCACATCGTTTGGCCGTTGCGCTTCGTGCTGCCCCAGGGGCGCGGCCAGCGGCCGGCCTGGATGATCCGATTGGGGCTGTTTCTCTATGACCGGCTGGGCGGTCGGCGCTCGTTGCCGGGGGCGCGGGCGCTCGACCTGCGCCGCGACGCCGCCGGCGGGCCGCTCAAGGCCGGGCTGGGTCGCGCCTTCGCCTATTGGGACGGCTGGGCCGAGGACAACCGCCTGGCGGTGTTGACCGCGCGCGACGCCGCCGACCGTGGCGCCACCATCGCGCCGCGCACCCGCTGCACCGCCGCCGTGCGCGACGGGCGGCTTTGGCGGCTTTGGGTCACAGACGTGGCGTCGGAGGGCGTGGGGGGCGCCGCGCGCGGCGAGCCGGGCGGGCGCGTGGGCGCCGGGGTCTCGGATCGGGGGGCTGCCGGGCCGATGGTGCGGGCGCGCGCGCTGGTCAATGCCGCCGGGCCCTGGGCCGGGCAGGTGCTGGAGCGCGTGCTGGGGCGCCCCGGCGCCGCGCCGCTGCGTCTGGTCAAGGGCAGCCACATCGTCACCCGCCGGCTGTTCGACCATGACAGCGCCTATCTGTTCCAGAACGACGACGGTCGGGTGGTGTTCGCGATCCCCTATGAGGGCGAGTTCACCCTGATCGGCACCACCGACCAGGATGTGGGCGCCGACATGGGCACCCCGCAGGCCAGCGCGGCCGAGATCGGCTATCTGTGCGCCGCCGTCAGCGGCTATTTCCGCCAGCCGGTGACGCCCGATCAGGTGGTCTGGTCCTATGCCGGGGTCCGGCCGCTCTATGCCGAGGCGGCCGAGACGGCGGGGACGGCGGCGTCGGCCAGCCGCGATTATGCGCTCGATCTGGAGGCGCCCGCCGGTGCGCCGCCGCTGCTCACCGTCTATGGCGGCAAGCTGACCGGCTATCGCCATCTGGCCGAGACCGCGCTCGACCGGCTGGCTACGGCGATGGCGATCCCCGGCGGGCGCTGGACCCATGCCGCCTGTCTGCCGGGCGGCGACCTGGGCACCGATTTCGAGCGTTGGGCGGCGGCGTTCGCGGCCCGGCATCCGTGGCTCGACCCGGCGCTCGCCCGGCGGTTGGCACGCGCCTATGGCAGCCGGGCCGACCGCATCGTGGCCGGCGCGGCGGCCATGGCGGACTTGGGCCGGCATTTCGGCACCGGGCTCTACGAGGCCGAACTGGCCTATGCGGTGGCGTGGGAATGGGTTCGCTCGGCCGACGATTTCCTGTGGCGGCGCACCAAGCTTGGCCTGCGGCTGAGCCCGGCGGCGGCGCGTGACGTGGCGCACTGGATCGCCGCCCACCGGCCGGCTGCCCCGGATCGGGTGCCGGCCGCATCCGACGCGCCGTAGCGGAGAACCACCGCCCAAGGCCCGACGTAAACACCGCTGCCGCATCGGCCCGCCCCAATGCCGACAGACACAAGGCGGTGCGGGGCAGGGCGGGTGGCGGTCGCTTGGGCCGCCGGCGCGCCCTGCCCAGTGTCGGTCCGCTGCCGATCAGGTGTCGAGGAAGCTGCGCAACTTGCGGCTGCGGCTCGGGTGCTTGAGCTTGCGCAGCGCCTTGGCCTCGATCTGGCGGATCCGCTCGCGGGTCACCGAGAATTGCTGGCCCACTTCTTCGAGCGTGTGGTCGGTGTTCATGCCGATGCCGAAGCGCATGCGCAGCACCCGCTCTTCGCGCGGCGTCAGCGAGGCGAGCACCCGCGTCGTGGTCTCGCGCAGGTTCGACTGGATCGCCGCGTCCACCGGCAGGACCGCGTTCTTGTCCTCGATGAAGTCGCCGAGATGGCTGTCTTCCTCGTCGCCGATGGGGGTTTCCAGGCTGATCGGCTCCTTGGCGATCTTCATCACCTTGCGCACCTTGTCCAGCGGCATGGACAGCCGTTCGGCCAGTTCTTCAGGCGTCGGCTCGCGGCCGATCTCGTGCAGCATCTGACGCGACGTGCGCACCAGCTTGTTGATCGTTTCGATCATGTGCACGGGGATACGGATGGTGCGCGCCTGGTCGGCGATTGAGCGGGTGATCGCCTGGCGAATCCACCAGGTGGCGTAGGTGGAGAACTTGTAGCCGCGCCGGTACTCGAACTTGTCCACCGCCTTCATCAGGCCGATATTGCCCTCCTGGATCAGGTCCAGGAATTGCAGGCCGCGATTGGTGTATTTCTTGGCGATCGAGATCACCAGGCGCAGATTGGCCTCGACCATCTCCTTCTTGGCGATCCGGGCCTCTTTCTCGCCCTTCTGCACCGTGTGCACGATGCGCCGGAATTCGCCCACCTGCAGGCCGGTCTCGCTGGTGATCTCGGCCACCTGGGTGCGGATATTGCCGATCGCCGCGGTCTCATGGTCGACGAACTTGGCCCACTTCTTGTCGATGCCGGCGACCCGCTCGACCCAGCCGTCTTCAAGCTCGTTGCCCATATAGTGGTCGAGGAAGTCCTTGCGCTTGATCCGATAGCCTTCGGCGAGCCGCAGCAACCGCCCGCCCAGATTGAGCAGGCGCTTGTTGAGGCCGTAGAGCCGGTCGACCAGTTCCTCGATGCGGGCATTGTTAAAGCGCACCGAGCGCACCAGCGCCACCAGGTCGCCGCGCAGCTTGCGATAGCGCTTCTCCTGGTGCGGGGTCAGGCCCTCGCCGCGCTTGGCGGCGTCGAGCCGCTGGTCCTGAAGCCGGGCCAGCTTCTTGTAGGTCGACGCGATGGTCTCGAACTTTTCCAGCGTCTCAGGCGTCAGATGCTCTTCCATCGCGGCCAGCGACATGGCGGCTTCGTAATCCTCGTCGTCCTCGTCGCCGTCGCTGTCCTCGTCGCCCGCGGTCTCGCCGCTGGCCTCGCCGGTGGCCTTGTCGTCGGCCGGCTTGGCATCGGCTTTCGCGTCGCCCGCTGGTTCGCCCGCCGCTGCGCCGCCAGCTTTGCCGGCGTCGTCGCCGGCCGCTCCCGGCGCGCCGTCGGCACCGGCCGCGTCGGCCTGGCCGTCCTCGGAGGCGCCCGCCGGGCCGCCGCCCATGGTGGCGTCCAGGTCGATCACGTCGCGCAGCAACATGCGCCCTTCCATCAATTCGTCGTGCCAGAACACGATCGCCTGGAAGGTGAGCGGGCTTTCGCACAGCCCCTCGATCATGGTCTCGCGGCCGGCCTCGATGCGCTTGGCGATGGCGATTTCGCCCTCACGGCTCAGCAACTCGACCGAGCCCATCTCGCGCAGATACATGCGCACCGGGTCGTCGGTGCGCTCGCCTTCGCCGGCCTTGCCGGTGGTCTTGAACTCGTCGGCCTCTTCAGCCTCTTCCGGCTCGTCCTCCTCGTCCTCATCCGCCTCTGCGGCGGCCGGTTCGGGCTTGGCACGGGCGGCCTTTGCCGGGGGCTTGGCGTCCTTGTCCTCGGCCTCTTCGGGGTCGTCGCTGTCGACCACATTGATGCCCATTTCCGACAGCATGGTCATCACGTCCTCGATCTTCTCCGAGGACATCTCGTCGGTGGGCAGCGTCCGGTTCAACTCGTCATAGGAGATGTAGCCGCGCTCCTTCGCCTTGGCGATCATCTTCTTGACCGCGGCTTCGGTGCCGCCGCCGATGGGGGCGTCGGCCTCGTCGCGGGCTTCGGGCGCGTCGGTATCCGGGGTAGGGGTGGCCATGGGTTGCCGATCTCTCATGGGATGAGGAACCAACCGGTCGACTTGTAAAGCCGACTCGCATAATTCGCGTTAACTAACTTGATTCGCGACCCGATGCGACCCCGAAACTGCGCAACTCTGGCGGAGACTCGCTCAAGCTCGCCAATTCAGTTTGCAAAATGCGCATGCGCTCCATGTCGGTCGAGGTCAGATCATCCAGCGGCGTCCGGCTGAGCGCATCCAGTTCTGCGCGCAGCGCGGCCGACCGCACCAGGGTCATCGCATGGGTCAGGCCCAACTCAGCATCCGCCAGGGCGGCGTCGGGCCGGGCCTGCCAGACGGGAGCGAGCGCGGGCGCATCATCGAGGCGCGCCACGGTCTCCGCCCAACCGTCTGACGACAGATGGGCGCGCAGGTGCGTGCGATCAAGATGCGGCAGGCGTGTCCAGGCGTCGAGCACCGCGTTCTTGAGCCCGTTGAGCTCGGCATCGGCGAAGCGCAGGGCGGCCACCTGTTCGTCATGATGGGCCAGCAGGGCGGGGTGGTTGAGCAGGGTCAACAGCACCATCTGCGCCGCCCGGTCGGCCTCGGGCAGCGCCAGGGCGCGGTGGCCGGGCGCGCCGCCGGTCCCGCTCCGCCAGCCGCCGGCGCGGCCATTGTCTCGGCCGCCGCCGCGCCCGCCGGCGCCGCGCTGGCGCCATTGCAGGTCACGGAACAGGCGGCGGAACCGGGCGCCGATTTCCTTATGATAAAAGTGCCGGACCTTCTCGTCTTCGATCTCGGCGAGCTTGGCGAACAGCTGGCGTTCGGCGCCGGCGCGGCGTTCGGGCGTGTCGAGGCGCGCCTCGGCGGTCTCGAAGCGCCACAACAGATCCACCAGCGGCGTCGCCCGGTCGAGCAGGCGGCGCATGGCCTCGGGCCCGCTGCGGCGCACCAGGTCGTCGGGGTCCTGGCCCTCGGGCAGCAGCGCAAACGACAGGCTGGCGCCGGGCTTCAGCACCGGCAATGCGCGCTCGATCGCCCGGTGGGCGGCGCGCAGGCCGGCACTGTCGCCGTCGAAGCACAAGACGGGTTCGGGCACCAGCCGCCACAAAAGGGTCAATTGCTCGGGCGTCAGCGCGGTGCCAAGCGGTGCGACCGCCTGGGCGATGCCGGCGTCGGCGAGCGCGATCACGTCCATATAGCCTTCGACGACGACGATCTCGCGCGCGTCATGGGCGGCGCGGCGTGCCTTGTCCAGATTGTAGAGCGCGTGGCCCTTATGGAACAGCGGCGTCTCGGGCGAATTGAGGTACTTGGCCTTGGCGTGGCCGTCGAGCGCCCGGCCGCCGAACGCGATCACCCGGCCGCGGCCGTCGGCGATCGGGAACATCAGCCGGTTGCGGAACCGGTCGTAGCCGGCGCCGCCGTCTTCGGGGCGGATCAGCAGCCCGGCCTCGACCATCTGCCCCTCGCTGACCCCGCGCGCGCTGAGCGCCTCCTTGAGCGCGGTGCGCTGCGCCGGCGCGACACCCAGGCGGAAGCCCTCGACGCTTGCCGCCGAGACGCCGCGCCGGTCGAGATAGGCGCGCGCCTCGCGCCCGCCGGGGCCGGTCAATTGCGCCTGATACCAGCGCGCCGCCGTCTCCATCACGTCGTGGAGCGAGGCGGCGCGGGCCTCGCGCCGTTCGGTCTCGGGGTCGGGCTTGGGCAGGTCGAGCCCCGCTTCGGCGGCCAGCCGCTCGACCGCTTCGGGGAAGCTCAGGCCCTCATGGTCGGTCAGGAAGGTGATCACGTCGCCCGACGCGCCGCAGCCGAAGCAGTGATAGAAGCCCTTCTCGGGGATGACGTGGAACGACGGCGTCTTCTCGTTGTGGAACGGGCACAGGCCCTTGTACTCGCGCCCGGCGCGCACCAGTTTGACCGACCGGCCGATCACATCGGCCAGCGGCACGCGCTCGCGGATCTCGTCGAGGAAGCGGGGCGGAAAACGCATGGGCCTTGGGTCCTGGACCGGCGCGGCCGTGCCCCGCCCGCGCCATGGGGCGGATGCGGCGGTCGCGCCGCAGTGGATGAGCATAGGCCGAACGCCGCTGCGCACCAAGGGCCGCGCCTCGCTGGCCTTGGCGGCGGCGCTGTGCCGGCTTCGGTCGCGGCGCTAAGGTGCGCCGCCCGGGCCAAGCGGTCACCGGTCGGGGGCGCCCGGAGTTGGTCGCGGCCGGTCGGGTGCCGGTTCGGGCTGATCGGCTTTGGTTGCGGCCGGCTGGGGCTGCGGCCGCCCGCCGGCGCCGGTCAGGGGCGCCGATCAGGGGGGCGATCAGGGGGCGAGGATTTCCTTCACCTTGGCCGACGCCTTGGCGAAATCCATCTGTCCCGCATAGCGCGCCTTGAGCGTGCCCATGCAGCGACCGATGTCGCGCAGGCCCTGCGCGCCGACCTCGTCGACCACCTCTTGGCAGGCCGATTTGATTTCCCGGTCGTTCAACTGCTTGGGCAGAAAGCGTTCGATCACGCCGATTTCGTCGCGCTCACGCTCGGCCAGTTCGCAGCGGCCGGCGTCTTCATAGGCGCGAATCGACTCCTGACGCTGCTTGATCATCTTGGCCAGGATCTGGCGGATCTGCGTGTCGTCGTCCTGCTCGGTCTTGTCGTCCAGGCGATTGGCGATGTCCTGGTCCTTCACGGCAGCCAGGATCAGGCGCACCGTATCGGCCTTGGTGGTGTCGCGCGCCCGCATGGCGTCTTTCAGTTCGTGCTTCAACTGCTCGCGCAGCATGGCATGGCCTCATACGGACAGAAAACAGGGAAGCTTCGTATCTACACCCGGAGGCGGATTGGAGGCAATTCGAAACGTATCTGTTAACTCATTGATTAATAAGAGAAAAATTATTTTACTAAGGCGCTTGACCGGGCCCGGCGCGGGGCATAGGGTCCGGCCAATTTAGCCGCCGGCCCCGACATATGGCGGTACGGCCGGCGGTTTGCAACCGACTGCCGGCGGATTACTAAGGAAAACCAGTCCATGCCTCATGCCGACACGCCCGAGCCACGGTCCCGCTTGGCCAAACCGTTCGACCCCACGCCCTTGGCCACCGCTGTGCTGGTGTTGGCCGACGGCACCGTGTTCCGCGGCCAGGGCTGCGGCGCCGAAGGCGTGGCGGTGGGCGAGGTGTGCTTCAACACCGCCATGACCGGCTATCAGGAAATCCTGACCGATCCCAGCTATGCCGGCCAGATCATCACCTTCACCTTTCCCCATATCGGCAATGTGGGCGTCAACCCTGAGGATATGGAGGCCGAACGCCCGGCCGCGCGCGGATTCGTGCTGCGCGAGCCGGTGACCGGGCCGAGCAACTGGCGCGCCGCCCAGGACTTCGACGCCTGGGCGCGCGGTCATGGCCTGGTGGGGCTGTCGGGTGTCGACACCCGGGCGCTGACCCGGGCGGTGCGGCGCGGCGCGGCGCCCACCGGCGTCATCGCCCACAACCCGGACGGCGCGTTCGACCTGGCCGACCTGCAGGCGCAGGCGGCGGCGTGGCCGGGTCTCGCCGGCATGGACTTGGCGCAGGCGGTGTCGACGCCGGGCGAGCCGCGTCCCTGGGGGCAGGGCGCCTGGAGCGTGGCGAAGGGCTATGCCGCCGCGCCCGAGAGCGGGCCGCACATCGTCGTGGTCGACTATGGCACCAAGCACAATATCCTGCGCAACCTGGCGCGTGCCGGCGCGCGGGTGACGGTGGTGCCCGCCGACACCACGGCCGAGGCCATCGCCGCCCTCAAGCCCGACGGGGTGGTGCTGTCCAACGGTCCGGGCGACCCGGCGGCGACCGCCCACTATGCGGTGCCGACGATCCGGGCGCTGATCCACACCGGCATGCCGCTTTATGGCATCTGCCTGGGCCACCAATTGCTGAGCCTGGCGCTCGGCGGCAAGACCGTGAAGATGGCCCAGGGCCATCGCGGCGCCAACCATCCGGTCAAGGACCTGGCCACCGGGCGGGTCGACATCACGTCGATGAACCATGGCTTCGCGGTCGACCCCGACAGCCTGCCCGCCGACGTCAAGGTCACCCAGGTGTCGCTGTTCGACGGCTCGGTCTGCGCCATCGAGGCCGAGGGGCGCAAGATCCTGTCGGTCCAGCAGCACCCCGAAGCCTCGCCCGGCCCGCAAGACAGCTTCGCCCTGTTCGACCGCTTCCTGGCGATGGTGAAGAGCTGAGCCCTGGTCTCGCCGCCGTCCGTTCCCGTCTGCCCCTAGTGAAGGCCCGCACCCCATGCCCAAACGCACCGACATCAAAAGCATCCTGATCATCGGCGCCGGGCCGATCATCATCGGTCAGGCTTGCGAGTTCGACTATTCCGGCACCCAGGCGGTCAAGGCGCTGCGCGAGGAAGGCTATCGGGTGATCCTGGTCAATTCCAACCCGGCCACGATCATGACCGACCCCGAGCTGGCCGACGCCACCTATGTGGAGCCGATCACGCCCGAGATGGTCGCCAAGGTGATCGAGGCCGAACGCCCCGACGCGCTGTTGCCGACCATGGGCGGGCAGACCGCGCTCAACACCGCGCTCGCCCTGTCGCGCGACGGTACGCTGGAAAAATACGGCGTCGGGTTGATCGGCGCCAATGAGACCGCCATCGAGAAGGCCGAGGACCGGCAGTTGTTCCGCCGCGCCATGGACGCCATCGGCCTGGACAGCCCGCGCAGCCGGGTGGTCCACACCATCGAAGAGGCGATGGTCGCGCTCGACGACACCGGTCTGCCGGCGATCATCCGGCCGAGCTTCACGCTCGGCGGCACCGGCGGCGGCATCGCCTACAACCGCGAGGAATTCCAGGAGATCGTCCTGCGCGGCCTCGACGCCAGCCCGGTCAACGAGGTGCTGGTCGAGGAGTCGGTGCTCGGCTGGAAGGAATATGAGATGGAGGTGGTCCGCGACCGGGCGGACAATTGCATCATCATCTGTTCGATCGAGAATGTGGACCCCATGGGCGTCCACACCGGCGACAGCATCACCGTGGCCCCGGCGCTGACCCTGACCGACAAGGAATATCAGGTGATGCGCAACGCCTCGATCGCGGTGCTGCGCGAGATCGGCGTCGAGACCGGCGGCTCGAACGTGCAGTTCGCGGTCAACCCCAAGGATGGCCGCCTGGTGGTGATCGAGATGAACCCGCGGGTCAGCCGCTCGTCGGCGCTGGCGTCGAAGGCCACCGGCTTTCCGATCGCCAAGGTGGCGGCCAAGCTGGCGGTCGGCTACACCCTCGACGAGGTGGTCAACGACATCACCCGGACCACGCCGGCCAGCTTCGAGCCGACCATCGACTATGTGGTCACCAAGATCCCGCGCTTCACGTTCGAGAAGTTCGCCGGCACCGACCCGTCGCTGAACACGTCGATGAAATCGGTCGGCGAGGCCATGGCGATCGGCCGGTCGTTCCCGGAAAGCCTGCAAAAGGCGTTGCGCAGCCTGGAAGTGGGCTTCGACGGCCTCGACCCCGTGGAGATCCCGGGCTATGACCGCGACCACCCGGACGAGGGCGCGATCCTGGCCGCGCTGACCAAGCCGACCCAGGAGCGATTGTTGCTGGCGGCCCAAGCGATGCGCGAAGGCGTCGACCTGGCGACCATCCAGCGCGTCACCCACTACGACCCGTGGTTCCTGGACCAGCTTCAGCGCATCGTCGCGGCCGAGGCGTGGGTCGCCGAGCACGGCCTGCCCAGCGATGCGGCGGGCCTCCTGGGGCTCAAGCAACTGGGCTTTTCCGATGCCCGGCTGGCCACGCTCATCGGTCACAGTGCCGCCGACGTGCGCGCCCGCCGGCTCCAACTGGGCGTGCGCCCGGTCTATAAGCTGATCGACACCTGCGCGGCCGAGTTCGACGCCCACACGCCCTATCTCTATGGCTGCTATGAGACCGGCATCGAGACCGTGTCGGGCGAGCGGCTGCCGGCCGAATGCGAGGCCCGGCCCACCGAGGCGCGCAAGGTGGTGATCCTGGGCGGCGGTCCCAACCGGATCGGGCAGGGCATCGAGTTCGACTATTGCTGCTGCCACGCCTGTTTCGCGCTCAGCGCGGCGGGCTATGAAACGATCATGATCAACTGCAACCCCGAGACGGTGTCGACCGACTATGACACCTCCGACCGGCTCTATTTCGAGCCGTTGACCGCCGAGGATGTGCTCGCGGTCATCGACAAGGAGTGCGAGGCCGGCGAGTTGATGGGCGTGGTGTTGCAGTTCGGCGGCCAGACGCCGTTGAAGCTGGCGCGCGACCTGGCCGCCGCCGGCGTGCCGGTGCTCGGCACCGACCCCGACGCCATCGACCGCGCCGAGGACCGCGACCGGTTCCAGGCGCTGTTGCACGAACTGGGCCTGGAACAGCCGCCCGGCGGCATCGCCCGCAGCGAGGAAGAGGCCGCCTCAATCGCCGAGCGCATCGGTTATCCGGTGTTGCTGCGGCCGTCCTATGTGCTCGGCGGCCGGGCGATGGAGATCGTCCACGACCAGGCCGGCCTTGAAACCTATATCCGCGAGGCGGTGCGGGTGTCGGGCGACACGCCCTTGCTGGTCGATCGCTATCTGTCCGACGCCATCGAGGTGGACGTGGACGCGCTCGGCGACGGCGAGGAAGTGGCGATCGCCGGCATCATGGAGCATATCGAGGAAGCCGGCATCCACTCGGGCGACAGCTGCTGTTCGCTGCCGGCCCATTCGCTGCCGCAGGCGGTGCGCGACGAGATCGAGCGCGAGACCAAGGCGCTCGGCTTGGCGCTCGGCGTGCGCGGGCTGATGAACGTGCAGTTCGCGGTCAAGGACGGCCAAGTCTATCTGATCGAGGTCAATCCGCGCGCCTCGCGCACCGTGCCGTTCGTGGCCAAGGCCATCGGCCGGCCGGTGGCCAAGATCGCCTCGCGCCTGATGGCCGGCGAGAAGCTGGCCGACCTGTGGACCCCGGTGCCGCCCATGGACCATGTGGCGGTCAAGGAAGCGGTGTTCCCGTTCGCCCGCTTCCCCGGCGTCGACGTGCTGTTGGGCCCCGAGATGCGGTCGACCGGCGAGGTCATGGGCCTCGACCGGCGCTTCGACCTGGCGTTCCTCAAAAGCCAGACCGGTGCAGGCACCCACCTGCCGCGCGAGGGGCTGATCTTCGTGTCGGTCAAGGAGCAGGACAAGGCCCATTTCGTGCCGATCTGTCGCGATCTGACGGCGATGGGCTACCGGCTTCTGGCGACCCGCGGCACCGCCGCCTATCTGGCCGAGCGCGGGCTTGATGTGGAGGCGGTCAACAAGGTGGCCGAGGGCCGGCCGCACATCGTCGACCGGATGAAGGACGGCGATGTGGCGCTGATGCTCAACACCACCGAGGGCAAGCAGTCGATCGACGATTCCTACGAACTGCGGCGCACCGCGCTGACCATGAAGGTGCCCTATTACACCACGCTCGCCGAAGCGCGGGTGGCGGTGCAGGCGCTGCGCGCCTTGCGCGAGGAAATCCTGAGCGTTACACCGCTGCAAAGCTATGCGGTCGGGCTGCCGTCATAATCCGGCCGTGCGGGCGTGATCGGCTGTGCGCCTGGCGGCTGATGAACAGCGCCGCTGGACGCATGGAGCACAAAGGAGAGTAGCGGCCATGGGAAATGGTAACGGATTGGGAATTGCGCTGGCCGGCATGTTGCTGGCGGCGGGGCTGACGGCGGCCGGCGGCCTTATTGGCAAGGGCTTTGTCGAGGCGCGCATGGCGGATCGCTATGTGACCGTCAAGGGCCTGGCCGAGCGCGAGGTACAGGCGGACCTGGCGGTCTGGCCGCTGGGCGTTACCGCCGCCGGTGACGACCTAGCCGCGGTGCAGGCGTCGGTCGAGGCCGATCTGGACAAGGTTGCGGCGTTCCTGACCGATCAGGGCATCCGGCCGGCGTCGATCGAACGCCGGCGGCCCAATGTCACCGACATGGAAGCGCGCGAATACGGCAATACCGGCCAGGCGCCGCGCAACCGGTATATCGTCCGTCAGCAGATCGTCGTGCGCGGCGACCAGGTGGACCTGGTGCAGAAGCTGTCTGGCGACTTGGGGTCCCTGGTGCGCCAGGGCGTGGTGTTGAGCGACAATCAGGGGCCGTTCTTCACCTTCACCCGGCTTAATGAGATCAAGCCCGAGATGATCGCCGAGGCGACCCGCGCGGCGCGCGCCGGCGCTGAACAGTTCGCCGCCGACAGCAACGCCACGGTGGGCGGCATCCGCCAGGCGCGTCAGGGTCTGTTCTCGATCCAGGCCCGCGACGGGGCGGAAAGCTATGACCAGCGCCTGGAGCCGGTGAAAAAGGTCCGGGTGGTCTCGACCATCGAATTCTATCTGACCGATTAAAGCCTTACCGGGTCGGCTTGAGCGCCGGCCCGGTGCCGATCGCAAAACGTCTTGCCGCCGGTTGCGCCTTGAAGCCGGGCTTGCCAGTATCTATGTCCTGAGGCTGGGTTGCATGTCCGGGGGCACGAGCCCCCCGGACGGCTCCCGCTTCCGTTACAGATTGCGGTCAACCAGCCACCGGCCGCGGCGGCATAATCCCGTCGCGGTGTTAGAAGGATATTTGGAGTCTGCCATGGAAAAGGTTCCCATGCTGGCCACGGGCCACGATGCCCTGGTGCAGGAAGTGAAGCACCTGAAGTCGGTGGAGCGCCCCAATATCGTCGCGGCGATCGAAGAGGCGCGGGCCCATGGCGATCTGTCGGAGAATGCCGAGTATCATGCCGCCAAGGAACGCCAGGGCATGATCGAGGCGCGGCTGTCCGAGCTTGAAGACAAGCTCAGCCGGGCCGAGGTGATCGACCCCGCGCAACTCAGCGGCGACAAGGTGATGTTCGGCGCCACGGTGACGCTGATCGACGAGGACGACAAGGCCGTCGTCTATCAGATCGTCGGCGCGGAAGAGGCCGACGTGAAGCAGGGCCGGTTGTCCTATACCGCCCCGCTCGCGCGCGCGCTGATCGGCCGTCGCCTCGGCGACGATGTGGAGGTGCAAACCCCCTCGGGCGAGAAGTATTACGAGATCGAGAAGATCGAGTTCAAGTAACCGTCCGACCGTCCGACCGTCCGACCGTCCGGCACTCAGCCCCGGTGGGGCCAAACCGGACGGATCGAAAACCCGACGACCCGAAAAAAAGGGGCTCGCCATGGCGGCGGGCCCCGTTTTTGTGCTGGCGACGGTCGCGTCTGTGGGTCAGGCGTTGCCGGTCGGCTCGCCGGCGGCGTTGGTCGGCGCCGACAGCAGTTCCACCGGCACTCCTGGCGCCGATTTGCTGGCGCGGATCATCAGGGCCGTCTTGATCGAGCCGACGCCCGGCGCGCTGGTCAGATGGTTGGTCAGGAACCGCTGATATTCGCCCAGGTCGCGCGCGACGATCTTGAGCAGGAAGTCCACATCGCCATTGAGCAGATAGCATTCGCGGACCAGCGGCCAGTTGTGGGTCATCTCTTCGAACGCCTTGAGGTCCACATCGGTCTGGCTCTTCAGGCTGATCATGGCGATCACGGTGATGCCGAAGCCGAGCCGTTCGGGGTCCAGATCGGCGTGATAGCCGCGGATATGGCCGGTCTCTTCCAGGCCGCGCACCCGGCGCAGGCACGGCGGTGCGGTGATGCCGACCTTTTCGGCCAGATCCACATTGGTCATGCGGCCATGATCCTGCAGGGTCGACAGGATCTTCAGGTCCACATCATCGATTTTCATGCGCGGCATGCCGGGAGCCTCCATTGGGGTACGCGAACGCCCGCTGTATACGCGTCAGGATGTTAGGTGGAAAGGACATTTTGTTTCAAAGTCCGGTGCGCCGGGGGCGTTGGCCGGGGCGCCATGGGCGGGGCGGTCCGCGCCGCTATGCGGGGCCACGGCATGGTCGTCCAACAGCGTGATATCCGCTCGGTCATGAGCCCTCTCGGTGGCGGTCTTCTGCCCTTTTCAGGCTGCCGACGCAAGGGTTTTGGGGCGCTTTTTCGCCGCCGACCTTGCGCCCGGACGATGGTCCCCGCTAGCGTCGTCGCGGACCGTTGTGCGAACGGGGCTTGACGGCGTCGTCTTCGGTGCCAGGTATGGCCGTTGGACGATGGGTCAAGGCGGCCGACCACCGGTGCGCCGCCGGTCAGTACAAGCAAGCAGGTTTGTTGAACGAAGGGAGTCGGCCGCCATGGCGGAAACGCGTCACAGCAAGATGTTGATTATCGGGTCGGGGCCGGCGGGTTACACCGCCGCCATCTATGCCGCCCGGGCCAATCTGGAACCGCGCCTGGTCTCGGGCCTGCAACCGGGCGGGCAGTTGACCATCACCACCGACGTGGAGAACTATCCCGGCTTCGCCGAGCCGGTGCAGGGCCCGTGGCTGATGGAGCAGATGCAGGCCCAGGCGGCCAATGTGGGCACCGACATCGTCAACGATTACATCGTCGACGTGGATTTCACCGAGCGGCCGTTCAAGGCGGTGGGGGACAGCGGCACGGTCTATACCGGCGACACGGTGGTGATCGCCACCGGGGCGCAGGCGCGCTGGCTCGGCCTGCCGTCGGAGACCAAGTTCATGGGCTTTGGCGTCTCGGCCTGCGCCACCTGCGACGGGTTCTTCTTCCGCGGCCGCCAGGTGGCGGTGATCGGCGGCGGCAACACGGCGGTGGAAGAGGCGCTGTTCCTGACCAAGTTCGCCGACAAGGTGACCTTGATCCACCGCCGCGACGCCTTGCGCGCCGAGAAGATCATGCAGGACCGGCTGTTCGCCGATCCCAAGGTCGAGGTGTTGTGGGACCATGTGCTCGACGAGGTGGTGGGTGAGGAAAACCCGCTCAATGTCACCGGGCTCAAGGTCAAGAATGTCAAGACCGGGGCGGTCTCGGATCTGGCCGTGGACGGCGTGTTCGTCGCCATCGGTCACGACCCGGCGACCAAGCTGTTCCGGGGCAAACTGGCGATGGACGAGGAAGGCTATATCCAGGCCGACCTGACCAGCACGCGCACCGAGATTCCGGGCGTCTATGCTGCCGGCGATGTGGTCGACAAGACCTATCGCCAGGCGGTCACCGCCGCCGGCATGGGCTGCATGGCGGCCTTGGAGGCCGAACGCTTCCTCGCCGAACAAAGCGTCAAGGAAACCGTCGCAGCGGAATAGCCCGCCGGCCTATCCAGCCAAACAGGAACGACGGGCGCGCCGGCGCGCCGCCCGTCGCTCTCACCGGTCGGCACAGGTGCCAGCCCGTGGGGTCAGCCGGCGAGCCAAGTCGGCTTGCGCTTCTCCAGAAACGCGGCGATGCCCTCGCGACCCTCGTCGGTGGCGCGGCGCTGGGCGATGCGCTCGGCGGTGTCCTCGCGCAGATTGGCGTCGATCGCCGCGCCGTCGACGGTGAAGATCAGGTCCTTGGCCGCCGCCTGGGCCCCCGGCGCGCCCGCCAACAGCGCCTTCAGGACCGGTGCCGCCGCGGTCTCCAGCGCGTCGGCGGTGTCGACCACCTCGTGCACCAGGCCGACGGCCCGGGCCGCCGCGGCGTCGAAGCGCTCGCCGGTCAGGAAATAGCGCCGCGCCGCGCTTTGACCCATTTTGGCGACCACATAAGGGCTGATGGTCGCCGGCGTCAGGCCGAGCCGCACCTCCGACAGCGCGAAGCGCGCGTCCGCCACCGCCAGCACGATGTCGCAGCACGCCACCAGCCCGACGCCGCCGCCCATGGCCGCGCCGTTGACCAGCGCCAGCGTCGGCTTGGGGCAGGTGTTGAGCGTGTGCAGCATGTTCGACAGCCGCTCGGCGTCGCGCAGATTATCGTCATAGGCGTAGGTCGCCGCCTGCTGCATCCAGCCCAAATCGCCGCCGGCGGAAAAGGACGCCCCGGCACCGGTAAGCACCACCGCGCGCACATCTTCGGCTTCGGCGATCCAGGTGAAGGTGCTGTACAATTCCCCGATCAGCGCGTCGTTGAAGGCGTTATGCTTGTCCGGGCGGTTGAGGGTGATCCGGCAGACACCGCGCGCGTCGGTCTCGGCGAGCAGCAGGTCTTGGGCGGCGGTCTGGCTCATGGCGGCGGCCTCCTGGTCGGGTGCACCGGCGGTCGGCCGGCGGTGGGGGAACGAGCGCAGCCGCCAGCCTTGTCCGCCGGCGCGCGCGGGTCAAGTCCCCGCGCGCCCGGCGCCCCCGGTCCAGGCCGGCCCGATCCGCGCCCGATCCCCGATTGCCGGTCGACGCGGCCGCCAGCCGCGATTTCGGGTCGAACCGGACTTCGCGGCGGCCCCGTCTCGGGACGGCTGTCGGGGCGCGCCGCTCCTATCCGGGCGCGCCCGGCCTTGGGTCCGCCTGGGCTCAGCGGCGGGCCGGGGGCGCGGCCGCTGCGTCGTCGGGGGCGATCACGGTCACCGCCACCGGCCATTGGCCGAGCGCCAGGCGCGCTTCGGCGACGTCGCGCGCCAGTTTGGGAACCACCGTCACGGCCAGGCCGGCGCCGGTCAGCCGGGCGGTCACCTCGGCTTCGATGGTGCGCCGGTTGAGCGCGTCGCGCACGGCGTGTTCGGTGGCGCGCAGGCGAAGCGGTGCCTTGTGCAGGCGCCCCGACGCGGTGCTGGGCAGCCGGTCGAGGATTTCCACCGCCACCGGGTGAGCGGCCGGGTCGTCGAGCCTTGCGCGGGCGTGCTCCAACAGCGCCAGGGCGTCGACCCAGGCGCCGGGCTTGAGGGTCACGAAGGCCGACGGCACCGCGCCGGCGCGCCGGTCGGGGCGGGCCACCACCGCGGCACCGGCGACCGCGTCGTGGGCGGCGAGCGCCGCCTCGACCGCCGCCGGATCGACCGCCCGGCCGTCGCGGTGGATGCGGTCGTCGGCGCGGCCGACCAGCCACAGATAGCCGTCGTCGTCGAGCCGCGCCAGGTCGCCGGTGTCGAGCCAGCCGTCGTCGTCGACGGCCGTCGGGCCCCCGGGCGCCCGGGCGTCCAGACAGACATTGGGCCCGTGGACCAGCAGCCGGCCGACCCGGCCCGGCGCCACGTCCTCGGCCGGGCCGCCGTCGGTTTCGGCGGCGACGATGCGCAGCGACTGATAGGGCAGGCGCAGCCCTGCCGAGCCGATGCGCCGTGGGCCGTGCAGCGGGTTGAAAGCGCTGGCGCCGCCGGCCTCGGCGAGGCCAAAGCCTTCGAGCACGGCGAGCCCGGTGCGGTCCTCGAAGCGCTTGAAGGTCTCGGGGCTCAACGCGCCGGCGGTACACAGCGCGACCCGCAGGCTGCTGGCGTCGGCGGCGTCGGACGGCGTGTTCAGGAGCGCGTCGAACACCGGTGGCACGGCGGCGAAGGCGGTCGCGCGGTGGCGCTCGACCAGGCCCCAGAAACCGGCCAGCACGCCGGGGCTGCGAAAGCCGTGGGCGCCGGTCATGATCACGTGCGCGCCGACCGAAAACGGCGCCAGCCCCATGGTCAGGGCGGCGCCATTGTGGGACAGCGGCAGGCCGCTCAGCACCACATCGGTGTCGGCCAATTGGGCGACGCCGGCCATGGCCCAGGCCATATAGCGCTGGTTGCCGTGGCTTTGGCGGATCAGCTTGGGCGTGCCGGTGTTGCCGGCGGTGTGGGTCAGCGCGGCTGCCGTATTCGGCCGCACATGGCGCGGCACCCGCAGCGCGTCGCCCGGCATGCGCGCCAGGGCGCGGCGGAAATCCTCACAGCGCACGCCCTTGGGCGGCTTGGCGGTCAGCCGGGCCGGCAGCCCCGCCGCGCGCGCCTTGAGCCGTCGGGTGCGGCCGGCATGGGCCAGCGGATCGACGCGCAGGATCGCTTTCAGCCCCGGCAGGTCGGCGGCGATGCGGGCCATGCGCGGCCACAGGTCGAAGCCCGCCGCCGGCGCCAGCGTCACCAGCACGCGCACTTGGGCGGTGCGCAACAGACGGGCGATGTCGGCGTCGTCGAGCAACGGATTGACCAGACAGGCAAGCCCGCACGCCTCGGCCCCCCACAGCGCCAGATGACCCTCGGGCAGGTGCGGCAGCACGATGCCGACGCTGTCGCGCTGGGTCAGGCCGTAGGACTTGAACAGATTGGCCGCCCGGGTCACATCGGCGATCAGGTCGGCGTAGCGCCAGGTGGCGGCGATGGCACATGGGTCGCCGCTGGCGTCGGCGTCCATGGCGACGAAGCTCAGCGCCGGGCGCTCGCCGTGACGGTCGGCGCTCCGGTGCAGCAGGTCGTAGGTCGAGCCGGCATCCAGGCGCTCGGCGAACGGTACCTGTTCCAGCACCTCAAGGTCGCCGACGCCGGTGATCGGCGGAAAGGACGATCGGTATGCACCGCGGTCCACGGTGTCCTCCTCGGCAAAAGCGTGGTGGCCGTCGCGTCGGTGGCGACGGACACCGCATGGATCGAACGAAACGCACTAGAGGGCGGCGGGCAGGGCGGTCGCCAACGCCGGAACCAGAACCAAGACCACGATCATGGCGGCCATGATCGCGAAGAACGGCAGGCTCGCCCACGCCACGCGGCTCAACGGTTCGCCGGTCAGGGATTGCACCACATAGAGGTTGAACCCCACCGGCGGCGTGATCTGGGCCATTTCGACCATGATTACCAGAAACACGCCGAACCACAGTGCGTCGAACCCGGCCGCCGCCACAAGAGGCGCCGTGAACGGCAGCGTCATGACGATCACCGACAGCCCGTCGAGCACCATGCCGAGCCCTATGAACAACACCACCAGCGCGGCGATCAATACCGTCGGGGGCAGGTCCAACCCGGCCAGTGTCGCCGCCGCCGCTTGCGGCAGGCCCAGATAAGCCGCCACCCGTGACAAAAAGAAGGCGCCGGCCAGAATCAGGCCGAGCATGGCGACGGTGCGCACCGCGCCGCGCAGCGCCTCGGCCAGCATGGCCCGGCTGAGCGAGCCGTCGAGGGCTGCCAGCACGGCCGCGCCGGCGACGCCGATCACCGCCGACTCGCTCGGCGTTGCCAGTCCGGCATACAGGCTGCCGAGCACCGCCGCGATCAGCGCCGCGACCGGCAGCAGATCCAACAGCGCCCGGCCGCGGGTCAGGCCGCCGGGGCCGTGGCCGGCGTCCCGGTCGGTCGTGGGGGGCGGTGCGCGGCGCCCGGCGACCGCCAGATAGGCCATGAACGCCAGCGCCAAGAGCGCGCCGGGCACCATGCCGGCCAGGAACAGGTCGACGATCGACACCTCGGCCAACACCCCATAAAGGATCAGCACGATGCTCGGCGGGATCAAAAAGCCCAGCGTGCCGGCGCCGCACAGCGAGCCGAGCACCAATCGCCGATCATAGCCCCGGTCGAGCAATTCGCGCACGGTGATGCGCCCGACCGTGGCGGTGGTCGCCGCCGACGACCCGCAGGCGGCGGCGAACAGCGCGCAACTCAGCACATTGACGTGCAACAGCCGTCCCGGCACCCAGGTGGTGAACGGCCCGAGGGCGTAGAACAGGCGCTCGGCGACCCGGCCGCGGAACAACAATTCGCCCATCAGGATGAACAGCGGCAAGGGCGCGAGCCCGGCGTCGGCCAAGCCGGTCCAGATATTGAACGCCAGTACGGTCACCGGCGGCACCGACTTGAACAGCGCCAGCGCGCCCAAGCCGGTCGCGATCAGCGCCAGCCCGACCCACAGCCCGGCGGCGAGCAGGGCGAACAGCGCGAGCAGGCCCCACAAACCCGCCATCTCAGGGCCGCCCCGTCGCCGTGCGACCGGTGGCTAGCCGCACCGCCCGCCCGGCGAGCGACAGGGCCAGCCCGGCCACGCCCAGGCTGAACGGGGCCTGCGGGATCGCCAGCAAGGTGCGGCTGGCGAAGTAGGACCGCGCGCCCTCGACCGCGCTGGTCCAGGTCCAGGCCACAAGCCCGAGCGCGGCGGCGACGGCGATCCCGGCGCCCATCAGCGACAGCGCGATGTCCAGACGGCGCGCCGCCGGCTCGGGCAGCCGGGCGAGCAGGAACGGCAGGCGGATATGGCCGCCCTGGCCGACCGCCCAGCCGAGGCCGAGGGTGAAGGCAAGGCCGGTCAGATAGCCGGTATATTCGACCGCGAAGCCGAGCCCGCCGCCGCTTATTGCGCGCCAGCCGATCTCGGTCAGCCCGAGCGCGACCAAGGTCACAAGGCTCAAAGACGCGCCCCACAGGCCCAGCCGTTCGGCGCCGGCGACCAGGCGCAGAAACGCGGCGGTCATGGTTGCCCCGGTGGTCATGGGCCCGGTCATGGCTGGCCCGCGTCGGATCGGCGGTCCGCGCGGTCGGAGCCGGGCGCGCCGAGTGGCGCCAGCCCCGGCGTGGCGGCCAGATAGCGGTCCAGGATCGCGCGTGCCTCGGCGCGGGGGGCCGGCGGCATCTCGGCCAGATAGGTGCGCCAGATCGGTCGGGCGGCGGTGCGCATGGTGGCGCGGAACGCCGGCGCGGGCTCGGCCACGGTCATGCCGGCGGCGACCAGACGGGCCAGTTGGCGGGCGTCGTCGGCGCGGGCCTCGGCCCAGAAGTCCGCCTCCAGGTCGGCTGCCGCGGCCTCGATGGCGGCGCGCTGCGTGGCGCTCAGCCGCTCCCAGGCGTCGCGGTCCACGGCCATGGTGTTGGTCAGCCAGGTATGGTTGGTGCGCAGCACCTGGTTCTGGAACGCCCACAGGCGCTGGGCGGCGGCACTGCTGGTCGAGGTCATGGTGGCGTCGATGGCGCCGGCCGCCAGCGCCGGCACCACGTCGCCGAGCGGCATCTGCACCGGGATCAGGCCCAATTGCCGCACCAGCGCCGTCGACAACCGGTCGTAGGTGCGCATGCGCAGGCCGGCCAGGTCTTCGAGGTCCGCCACCGGGCGGTCGAAGAACAGGTTCTGGTTCGGCCATGGCACCCGGTAGAGCAGCTTGACGCCGTGGGCGTCGAGGGTGCGGGCGAGGGCCGGGCGCAGCAGCCGGTCGAGCCGGCGCAGATCGTCCTGAGTTTCGACCAGGAACGGCAGGCTGTCGAGGCCCAAAAGCGGCGCGGTGCCGATCTGCTGGACGCCGGGCATCTCGGCCATCTGGACCACGCCCTGGCTGAGCGCGCGCAGCGTCTCGGGCCCCTTGAGCCCGAGCACGCCGCCCGGGTGCACGGCGATGCGCACGCGGCCCTGGGTGGCCTGTTCGACCCGGCGGGCGAAGCGCTCGGCATTGGCCACATGGTAGGATTGCGGCGACCAGGGCAGCGACAGGTCCCACCGCACCGCGGCGCTCTCCGAGCGGCCTTCGTCGCCCGATCCAGGGCCCGATCCGGGGCCGCCGGCCGGTCGGTCCCGGCACCCGGCGAGCGTCAGGGCGGCACATAGCAGCGCGATCGGCACCAGGGCGAGGCGGGTCATGGCCGGATGGCGAAATAACAAAAGCGGGGCCCCCGTCGGCGAACCATGCCGCGATGATGACAAGCCGGGGCGGCGCGTGCAACCGGCGGCCCGGCTTTTCTATCGGTTGGCGATCGGCTATCACCGCGGGCGAGGCGGCCCCGCCGGCGCGGCGCAATTGTCGCCATTCATTCTTATCTGGCTTTGCCCTAGGGTGGGCCGGCCATGGTGCAGAGCAACAAAAGGAGACGGGTATGGGCTGGTCCAGGCTTTGGGCGACGGGATGGATGCTGGGTGCGGTGGCGGCACTCGGCGGTTGCCTGAAGGTCGAGCGGCTGGCGGTGCCCGAGGCGCAGATGGCCGATGCGCGCTGGGCGGTCGCCCGGGTCGAGCCGGCGGTCCGGGTGGACCATGGCCCGTGGAGCGCCTGGCTCGACGACCATCTGGTGGTCGACGCCCAGGGCCGCACCCGGCTGGCCTATGGCGAGGTCACGCTGACCGCGCGTCAGGCGCTCAAAACCTATATCCGGTCGCTCGAACGGGTCGATGTGACGGCGCTGACCCGGGCGCAGCAATTGGCCTACTGGCTCAACCTTTATAATGCGGTGGTGGTGCGCACGGTGCTCGACGCCTATCCCGTGGACAGCGTCAAGGCGATCGACTTCCAGGGCCTGTTCACCTTCGGACCGTGGGCGGAGCCCCTGGTGCGGGTGGACGGCGAACCGCTCAGCCTCAACGATATCGTCCACGGTATTCTGCGCCCGGTGTTCCGCGACCCGCGGCTGCTCTATGGCCTGGCCTGCGGGGCGCTCGGCTGTCCCGATCTCAACCCGGTGGCCTATGGCGCCGAGGATGTGGACGCCCAACTCGACCGGGCGGCGCGGGCGTTCGTCAACAGCGACCGGGGCTTGGCGGTGATCGACCCGGGCGCGGGCGACGCCAAGAGCGAGATCGCGGTGTCGCGGCTTTACGGTTGGTTCCGCGCCGATTTCGGTGGCGACGAGGCCGGCATCGTGCGCCATTTGCGCCGGTTCGCCGAGGGCGCGCGGGCACAGGCCCTGGCCGGCGACGTGGCCATCGACGACTATACGTTCGACTGGGCGCTCAACGACGCCACCCGGCCCGAGGCGCGGCGCAAGGTCGACCGGATCGAGGCGCCGGCGTCCTGACCGGGCGCCTTGATCGGGCGCCCTTATCTGGGGGCTGGCCGGTCAGTTCGGCCGGGACGCGGGGGGCCGGCTCAACGATTGTGACCGGCGCGGCGCGGGTCGGTGCGCCGGGCGCGGTCGATGAAGGCGTCCATGCTCTGGCGCATCAGGAACGGAAACAGGCGCTCGGAAAACCGTTTCACCAGCGGGTCGGAGAAGGTGTATTCCACGTCCAGGCGCACCCGGGTCTGGTGGCTTTTCGGTTCCTCGAACCGCCAGACCTGGTCGAGGGTGCGGAACGGCCGTTCGGTGGTGCGGATGCGGATCCAGTTCGGCCGGTCGAAGGTGGCGTAGGTGCGAAAGGTCTGGCGCAGGCCCTTCAGCCCCAGGCTCTGGCGGACGATCAATTCGTGGCCGCGATGGCCTTCGACCCGCACCGCCTGGAAGCCCGGCAGAAAGTCGGGATAGCGGGCCACGTCGGCGACGATGTCGTAGACATGGTCGCGCGGGAAGGTCACGTCGCGGGCGAGGCTCAGCGTGGCCATGGGTCTCAACTCCCCCAGATGAGCGCCAGCGCCAGCCACAGGCTGGCCAGCGTGTGCAGGGTGATGGTCGCCTTGATCGCGCCGGTCATCGCCGCGCGGTCGTCGGGGGCGGCGCGCAACACCGCAGCGACCGCCAAGGCGGTCAACAGCGCCGGCACCGGCACCGCCCACCAGGGCAACAGCGCCGCCGGCCCGGCAAGCCACACCACCAGCGCCAGCGCGGTCAGGCTGAGCACCGCGTGGAGGACCAGCGCACGCCGGGCGCCGAGCGCCACGACGAGCGTGGTCTTGGCCACCAGGGCGTCGGCGCGCCGGTCGGGCACCTCGTTGACCAGCAAAAGATTAGCGATCCACAGCGCCACCGCCAGCGACAAAAGCACAAGGTCGGTGTCCCAGGTGCCGGCCTGCAACCAGCCGGCCATGGTCACCGGCAGCACCCCGAAGGTCAGCCCGATGACGGTTTCGCCCAGGCAGCGATGGTTCAACTTCACCGGCGGCAGGTGATAGGCCAGCACCAGCACCGCCATGACCAAGCCGAACAGCAAGACCGGCAGCCCGAAGGCGGGCACCAGATAGAGCGCGGTCACCGCCGGCCCGGCGAGCAGGGCGGCGCCGAACCGGGTCATGGCCCGGCGCGACAGGGTGCCGTCCTGGATGATCCGCGAGCCGCCGGTAAAGGGCGTAATGCGGCCGTCGTTGAGCGCGTCATTGCCCGAAATATCGTCGCAGACGTCGTTGATGACATTGCCGGCGGCGTGGCCGAGCATCATGCCGATCAGGAACAGCGCGGCGGCCAGCGGGTCGAAACGGCCCGCCGTGACCGCCCCCCAGGCGGTGCCGACCACCACCGGCACCACCGAGGCGGTCAGGAACTGCGGCCGGGTGGCGTGCCAGTAGCGGGCAAGCCCGGTTGCCGGGCTCGGCCCACCTTGGCTGTCTTGGGCCTGTTGGTCGCGCCGGTCGGGCCGGCTGGGCAGGGTGGTGGATCGGCTGGTCATCGGCGACGCACTCCGGTCAACGGGGGCCGCCGATCGACAACGCCGGCCCGGTCACAAGCTTTTCAGATACTCGTGGATGGCTTTTATTTCAGCCTCGCTCAGCGACGCAACCGTTCCCCCGGTGTTCATGTGGGTCTCGATCCGCGACATAAACGCCTCGGGGCTCAGCGCGGCCATGGTCTTCGGCCCCGGCGCGAACTTGCCGTGGCAGGAGGTGCAGCTCTCGAACAGCTTGGCGCCATCGGGCGCCGGGGCGGCGGGGTCGGCGTCATTGGCTTGCGGGGCTGCGCCCGGTTCGGTCTTATCCGACATGGCCAGGCGCGCCGAAGCCAGTTGGGCCGACACCGGTTCGCCGGCGGCGTCTTGATAGGCGGCCAGCGCGCCTTCGGGGATCGAGTGGGCGATGCCCTTGTGGCAGTCGATGCAGGTGGCGTTGCCGCTCAGCACCGCCTGGTGGGCGCCTTGGGCAGCCTGGGATTGTGCGGTCAGGTCCCAGGCTTCGGTCTCGTGGCAGCGCCGGCAGCGCATGCTGTTCTCGCGTTCGTAGCGCGCCCACACTTCCTTGGCGAGCACCGCGCGGCGTTCCTCGAACTCCTCGGGCGTGTTGATGCCGCCGACGGTATAGGCGGCGGCGTCCTTGAGGCCCGAGCGCGCCTTGTGGACCATCATGTTGATCCAATTGTCGTGCGGGATATGGCAGTCGGCGCATTCGGCCCGGTTGCCGGTGGCGTTGGTATGGTGAACCGAGCCTTTATACTCTTCGTAGAAATCGTCATAGACGTGGCAGGCGACGCAGAATTCGGTCTTGTTGGTGTGTTGCACCATGGTTGCCGTGCCGCCGGCGCCGACCAGGCCCAAGGCCGCGCCGCCGATGAACAGGACGGTGCCCAGGCGCACCGTGGGGCGGGCCCACAGCGCCTTGAGGCGCGCCAGGGGGCCTCGGGGGGATTGGTCGCTCATCATCTTTCTCCATGCCAGTGTCACGCAGCGGAACGGGAACGCGAACCCATCATTGCGACGCCGTGGGGCTTGGCTGTCAACCCGGCCAATGGTTGCCCCGGGCGCTGCTGGTACCATGCTATCACGCCCGCATGTCCCGAATAAGTCGTCAATTCTAAAGTGGAATTGGGCCTGTTCATGGCGCCCTGGCGGTGCGTTGGGCGTGCCAACAAGGGCGCGGGCACGGGCGGTCGATGGCCCCTGGCGAGCGTGCCCGGCGCCGGGCGATCATTGCATCGCCGGGGGTGACACGCCAAGCTGGCGGGCAACCGGGCGACCCCCGGACCCACAGATGCCAGGGGAGGCGGCGATGGATCGGGCCTATTTCTACGCCATGATGTCCGGGCGCGGCGATCTGGATTACGAGGCGTATCTCAACACCCGCCAGGTGCTGACCGCGCAGAAGGACTTCGACGCCCTGTGCAACCGCGACGAGTTGCAGTTCCAGATCGTCCACCAGGTGGAAGAGTTGTGGATGAAACTGGTCGCCTACACGCTGCTTGACATCGACGAGCGGATCGCCGCGCGCGAGACCAACCGGGCGCTCACCCTGTTCGCCCGGGTGCACCGCACGCTGCGGCTGATGG
Organism: Rhodothalassium salexigens DSM 2132; assembly: GCF_004341375.1. GTDB lineage: Bacteria > Pseudomonadota > Alphaproteobacteria > Sphingomonadales > Rhodothalassiaceae > Rhodothalassium > Rhodothalassium salexigens. The sequence goes on along the minus strand of NZ_SLXO01000006.1, from coordinate 80,580 downwards.
CCGACCAGTTGGGCCTGCTGGAGACCATGTCGCCCAAGGAATATCAGCAGATCCGGTTGCAACTGGGCAATGGCTCGGGCCAGGAATCGCCCGGTTTCCGCACCATCCTGAAGATGCACCGGCCGCTGTGGCAAAGCTTCGACGCGGCTTATGTGACCGGCGCGGGGCGCACGCTCGACCAGATCTACGACACCGGCTACGGCCATGACGACGCCTATATGGTGGCCGAGGCGATGACCGAGTTCGACGAACTGTTCCAGGCGTTCCGCACCCGCCATATTCAGTTGATCGGCCGGTCCATCGGCATCGGCGCGCAGTCGCTCAAAGGGCGGCCGGTGACGCTGCTGGCTGAGGGCGCGGCGCGCCGCTTCTTTCCCGAGCTGTGGGCGGTGCGCGAGCGCATGACCGACGCCTGGGGCGGCGCCTATGGCCGGGTGCGCGACAGCCTCGACCCCGGCGCGCGCCACCCCGCGCCGGCCGGCGCCGACATCGACGCCGACGGCGGGGGGAACTGACCATGGCGGCCCGGAAGGACCCGGCCGCGCCCGCCCCTGTGGCGGCCGGCATCGAGAGTGTCGAAACCGGTCCGGCCATGCCCCGGCGGCTTGGCCGGTGTTTGAACCTGGACGATCTGCGCCGGCTGGCCCGGCGGCGCATGCCGCGGGCGTTGTTCGATTATATCGACGGCGGTGCCGAGGATCTGGTTACCCTGACCGACAACCGCCGGGCGTTCGACGGCTATCGCCTGGTTCCGAAGATGCTGCGCGACGTGGGCCGGGTGGAAACCGCGCGGACGGTGCTCAACACCCGCTCGCGCCTGCCCTTGATGCTGTCGCCCACCGCCATGTCGCGGCTGTTCCACTGCCAGGGCGAGCGGGCGGTGGCGCGCGCCGCCGGGCGCGCCGGTCTGCCCTATACGCTGTCGACCCTTTCCACCGTGTCGATCGAGGACATCGGCGCCATCCCCGGCCCCAAATGGTTCCAGCTTTATGTCTACAAGGACCGCGATCTGGTCCAGGGGTTGGTCGAACGGGCCCGGGCGGCGGGCTTTTCCGCCCTGGTGGTGACCGCCGACGCGCACATCGCCGGCAATCGCGAGCTTGACCTGCGCAACGGGCTGACGGTGCCGCCGCGCATCGGGCCGGGGCTGGTCTGGCAGGGGCTCCGTCACCCGGCCTGGAGTTGGGATTTCGTCACCTCGGCGCCGATCACCACCGCCAATGTGGCCGGCGGCGGGCCGACCTTGGGCGGTCGGGCCGGGTCGCTGTCGCTCTTGTCGTATCTGAACCAGCAGTTGGACGAAACGCTCGATTGGGGGGCGATCGCCTGGTTGCGCCGGTTCTGGGACGGGCCGATCCTGGTCAAGGGCATCATGGACCCGGCCGACGTGGCGCGCGCGCGTGCCCATGGCTGCGCCGGGGTGGTGGTGTCGAACCATGGCGGGCGACAGTTGGACAGCGCGCCCTCGGCCTTGCAGATGCTGCCCGAAATCCGTGCCGAGGCCGGCCAGGACATGGCGGTGCTGATCGACGGCGGCGTGCGTCGCGGCACCGACGTGCTCAAGGCGGTGGCGCTTGGCGCCGACGCGGTGATGGTCGGCCGGCCCTATCTCTATGGCTTGGGCGCCGGCGGCGAGGCCGGGGTCGACCGGGCGCTGGCGATCCTCGGCGCCGAGATCGTGCGCGACCTGCAATTGATGGGGGTCGCCGACGTGGCGCAACTGGGGCTCGACGATCTGCGCCCGGCGCCGGCGGTCGGCTGATCCACAGCGCGGCCTTGGCCATTGCGCTGCGGGCCGGATCGGCGCTTAATGGGGGCATGATCGGACCCGCTTTCACCTTGACGTGGCAACTTTTGGTGCCGGTGGCGCTGATGAGCTATCTGCTCGTCGGCCGGCTGATGCACGAGGGGCATCTGCCCGATTTCGAAACCCGCAAGGCGCTCAAGGCGCATCTGAAGAAGGCGCGCAAGGCGCGTGAGGGCGCGGGCCAGACGCGCAACCCGCTGGTGCGCCGATGGCTGCGCTTCGGCGGCGGCTTTTATGGCATCGTCGCGGCCTATACCTTCTTCGTGCTGGAACCGCCGATCCTGTTCAGCCTGATCGTCGCCCTGTTTGATGCCGACACCTGGTCGCTCGAAGGTCTCATCGAATTGGCGTTCACCTTCCTGGCCAATTCGTTCGCGCAGTTCGTCACCGCGCTTTTGTGGTTCGGCTATTGGCTGGAAGACGCGCCCGCCTGGCTGTTCTTTTCCGGCCTGGTCGCCGTCTATGTGGCCTATGCCCAGGGCGTGCGCTGGGCGCGTGTGCACCAGGCCCGGGGCATCGGCCATGTGGCGCTGTGGCGGTGGTTCGAAGGACCGGTGCCGACCCGGCGGGCAGGGACAGCATCCGCGACGATCCCCGAGACGGTGCCAGAGACACCGTTTGCGACACCGCTCAAAACCGACGCCGCCACCGAGGCCCCGGTCGGCCGACCGTTTCTGACGCCGGTCGAGCCCCCCGACGCCGGGCCGCCCGCCGGCCCCGCCTGAGCCGGCGGGGACGGCGTAGACCGGGCGGCCACAGGGGGGGCGACGGCGGGCGGCGTCTGCGTTCGCTCAGGAATGTTCGATGCGCAGCACGCAGGGCTCTTCGAGCACCGTGTCGAGCGCCTTGAACCGGTCGATGACGGTCTGCATCTGCGCTTCGCTGGTCTCGTGGGTGGTGATGATCATGTGCACCGAGCCATCGGCCTCGGGCGTGCCTTGGATCATCCGCTCCATGGACACCTCGCCGTCGCGCATGGCGGTGGCCACCTGGGCCATGACGCCGGTGCGGTCGGTGACCCGCAGGCGCACATAGAACGCGCCGCGCCGGGCCTCGGCGGCGAGCATGGCCACGTTGGCGAAATCCTTGGCCGGCTGGCTGAAGGTGGAGCCGCCCTGGCCGCGCGCCACGTCGATCAGGTCGGCGGCGACCGCCGAGGCGGTCGGTCCGGCGCCCGCGCCCAGTCCCTCGACCAGGGTCGGGCCGGCGAAATTGCCGTGGATCTGGATGGCATTGGACACGCCGCCCACCTTGGCGAGCGTGGCGTCGGTGGGGATCAGGCAGGCTTGCACCCGCTGGTCGAGCCCCGCCTCGGTCATCCGCGCCAGGCCCAGCAGCTTGATGCGATAGCCCAGTTCGCGGGCATAGCGGATGTCCACATGGCTGACCGCGCGAATGCCTTCGACCGGCAATTGTCCCATGTCGGGCGCCACGCCGAACGCCAGGCTGGTCAGGATGGCGGTCTTGTGGGCGGCGTCGACGCCGTCGATGTCGAAGCTCGGGTCGGCCTCGGCATAGCCCTCTTCCTGTGCCTTGGCGAGCGCGGCCTCGAACGTGCTGCCGGTCTCTTCCATCAAGGTGAGGATGAAGTTGGCGGTGCCGTTGAGGATGCCCTTGAAGCCGTCGATGCGGTTGGCGGCCAGGCCTTCCTTGAGCGTCTTGACGATCGGGATGCCGCCGGCGACCCCGGCCTCGAAGTGCAGCGAGGTGCCGGTGCTCTCGGCCAGGGTGGCCAGTTCGGCGCCATGGTGGGCGATCAGCGCCTTGTTGGCGGTGACCAGGGGCAGGCCGCGGCTCAGGGCGGCGCGGGCGATCGCCAGGGCCGGGCCGTCGGCGCCGCCGATCAGTTCGACCACCACGTCCACGTCGGCGGGGTCGGCGATGTCGAGCGGATTGTCGCGCCAGGGATAGGGCGACACGTCCACGTCGCGACGCTGGTGGCGGTTGCGCGCCGAGACCGCGCTGACCGCGAAGCGCCGGCCGGCGCGCCGGGCGATCAGGTCGCCATTGCGGTTGATCAGGTCGATCAGCCCGCAGCCCACGGTGCCAAGGCCGGCAAGGCCGATGCGCAGCGGTTTGGCGGGCTCGTCGGCGTCGCCGGCGGCGGCGCCTTTGGGCTCGGGGGATAGGGTGTCGGACATGGGGTCAATCCATAGAATGGGAGGGTCGATCCATAGAACGGGGAGGCTTAATCCACAAAAGGGTGGCGGCGTAAGATCACAGACGTTGGCAGACCGCCTCGGCGACCGCGTGGGTGCCGGCCTCGCCGCCGAGGTCGGCGGTGGTGACGCCGTCGTCGATCACCCCGGTGATGGCGGTGCGCAGCCGGCTGGCCTCGTCCGGGCGGTTCAGGCTCAAGTCCAGCAGCATGGCCAGGCTTTCCAGCAGCCCCAAGGGGTTGGCCTTGTCCTGGCCGGCGATGTCGGGGGCCGAGCCGTGGATCGGCTCGTACAGGCCGCACGGGCCGTCGCCGAGCGAGGCCGACGGGATCACGCCCAAGGCCCCGGCCAGCACCGAGGCTTCGTCGGTCAGGATGTCGCCGAACAGGTTTTCGGTGACGATCACGTCGAAGTCGCGCGGCCGGGTCAACAGGTGCATGGCGGCGGCGTCGACCAGCAGGCATTCCAGGGTCAGGTCCGGGAATGCCTCGGCGATCACCGCTTGGGTGACCTCGCGCCACAGCCGGCTGGTCTCCAACACATTGGCCTTGTCCACCAGGGTCAGCTTGCCGCGCCGGTCGAGCGCCAGATTGGCGGCCATGCGCACCACCCGCTCGATCTCGCGCTTGGAATACTGGCAATTGTCATAGGCGTTGTGGGCGGTGCGGCCCTTGTCGCCGAAATAGAGCCCGCCGGTCAGTTCGCGCACGAACAGGATGTCGGCGCCGGCGGAAATCTCGGGCTTGATCGGCCCCAATTGGGCCAGGCCGGGGCGCACGACGATGGGGCGCAGATTGGCGTAGACACCGAGGTGCCGGCGCAGCGCCAAAAGCCCGGCTTCGGGGCGGCTCGCCCCCACCTGGTCGGCCCATTGCGGGCCGCCGACGGCGCCCAACAGCACCGCCTGCGCGCCCTCGATGGCGTCGAGCGTCTTTTGCGGCAGGGCGATGCCGGTGGCGTCCACCGCCGCGCCGCCGATCAGATGCTCGTCGACGCTGAGGTCGGGGGCCAGCGTGTCGAGAACGTGGCGGCCGGCGGCACAGACCTCGGGGCCGATGCCGTCGCCGGGCAGAAGGACGATGCGCTGGCTCATTCCGCGGCCGTCGGGGTGGCGGCCACCGACGCGCTTTGGCCTTCGGTGCCGACCGGTTCCAGCCAGCCCCAATGGTCCTGGGTGCGGCCATCGAACAGGCCGAAGAAGGCGTCCTGGATGGCGCGCGTGATCGGCCGTTCGCCATTGCCAACGGCAAAGCGGTCGACCGAGCGGATCGGCGTCACTTCGGCGGCGGTGCCGGTGAAGAACATTTCGTCGGCGATATAGAGCATTTCCCGCGGGATCGTTTGTTCGACCACAGTATAGCCCATATGGCGCGCCAACGTCACCACGGTGTCGCGGGTGATGCCCGACAGAATCGACGCGGCGGTCGGCGGCGTGTAGAGCGCGCCATTGTGCACCAGGAACAGGTTTTCACCCGCGCCCTCGCTGACCAGGCCGTCGGTGCCCAGGCCGATGCCCTCGGCAAAGCCGCGCGCCTTGGCTTCCTGGCTGATCAACTGGCTGGACAGATAATTGCCCGCCGCCTTCAGCCCCGGCGGCACGGTGTTGGGCGCCAGCCGGTTCCAACTGGACACGCACACGTCGATGCCGTCGCGCAGGCCCTCGTCGCCCAGATAGGCGCCCCAGGGGAAGGCGGCGATGACCACCTCGATCGGGCTGTTGAGGGCGGCGACGCCGATATCGCCATAGCCCTTGAAGGCGATCGGGCGCAGATAGGCGCTGCGCAGGTCGTTCTTGCGCAGCAGGGCGCGCGACGCCTCCATCAACACCTCGGTGGAATAGAGGATGTCGATGCCGTAGACGCGGCCCGAATGGTGCATCCGCTTCATGTGGTCGGCCATGCGGAAGGTGTAGGGGCCGTCGGGGGTGTCGTAGCAGCGGATGCCCTCGAACACCGCCGAGCCGTAATGCAGGCCGTGGGCGAGGACGTGAACGGTGCATTCGTGCCAGGGTTTGAAGGCGCCGTTCATCCAGATGTAGTCGGTTTCGGTAATTGCCATGATTAGGGTCTCACGCTGTCATCGCCTTGGAAGGGGTCCCGGCGGCCGGGTCTGACGGCGCGTCCGCCGGCGTCGCGGGCGCAGTGTCGGGATCGGAAACGTCTGGCCCGGTCGGCGTGGCGCTCGGCCGTTCGGGGCTGTCTTGGGCGGCGGACTTGTTCTCCAGCCGGTTCATGGCGTCGAGATAGGCGCTGGCGCCGGCGAACACCACGTCGGTGGCGACCCCCGATCCATGCACCGACAAGGCCGACCAGTCCAGGCGCACGTCGGCCCAGCCCTGGGCGTCGATGCCGGCACCGATCGAGCGCACCGAGAAGTCGGCGAGCCGGGCCGGGATGCCGGTGGCCGAGCGGATGGCGTTGAACGCCGCCTCGATCGGGCCGTTGCCGGTCGCCGCCCGGGTCACCTCGCGCCCGTCGGTGTGCACCAGGCACACGGTGGCGGTCGCCGCGGGCTCGCCGCCCTGGTTGGTGGAGACCTGGAAGGTCTTGATCCGCCACGGCGTCTGCGCGCCCATCTCGTGGCCCATGACCAGGCTTTCCACGTCGCTGTCGGTGATCACCTTCTTGCGGTCGGCCAGTGCCTTGAAGTTGGCGAACGCGCGGTCGAGCTCTTCGCGGGTCATCGCGTGGCCGAGCAACATCTCGGCGCGCTGGGCGAAGGCGTGGCGGCCGGAATGCTTGCCAAGCACGATCTGGTTGCGCGGCACGCCCACGTCTTCGGGGCGCATGATCTCGTAGGTTTCGGCGTTCTTGATCACGCCGGCCTGGTGGATGCCGGCTTCGTGGGCGAAGGCGTTTTCGCCGACGATCGCCTTGTTGCGCTGCACCGTGTGGCCGGTGACGCTGGCCAGCAGCCGCGACGTGGGATAGATCTTGCGCGTGTTGGCGCGGGTCTGGATGGCGAAATGGTCGGCGCGGGTGGCCAGCGCCATGATCACCTCTTCGGTGGCGCAGTTGCCGGCGCGCTCGCCGATGCCGTTGACCGCGCATTCCACCTGGCGCGCGCCGGCCTCGACCGCGGCCAGCGAATTGGCCACCGCCAGCCCCAGATCGTTGTGGCAGTGGGTGGAAAACACTGCCCGGTCGGCATTGGGCACCCGGCCCATCACCTGGGCGAAGATCCGCCGCACGTCGTCGGGCACCGCATAGCCCACGGTGTCGGGCAGGTTGATGGTGGTGGCACCGGCCTCGATCACCGCCTCGACCACCCGGCACAGATAGTCGGGCTCGGTGCGGAACGCGTCCTCGCACGAGAATTCCACGTCGTCGCAGGCCGCGCGTGCCCGGCGCACGCCGGCCACCGCCGCCTCGACCACCGCGTCTTCGGTCATCTCCAGCTTGTCGCGCCGATGGATCGGGCTGGTGCCGATGAACACGTGGATGCGCCGGCGCTCGGCCTTGGCGGTGGCCTCGGCGACCGCGTCGATGTCGGCGTCGCGACAGCGGGCGAGCCCGCAGATCACCGGGCCGCGGACCTCCTCGGCGATGGTCTTGACCGAGCGGAAGTCGCCGCGGCTGGCAGCGGGAAAGCCGGCCTCGATCACGTCGACGCCCAGTTCGGCCAGCGACAGGGCGACCCGGCGCTTCTGGTCATTGTCCATCGAGAAGCCGGGCGCCTGTTCGCCGTCGCGCAGGGTGGTGTCGAAGATGCGCACATGGTCGCCGGCGGTCGCGCCGCCTACCTCGGGCTCCGGGGTCTGGTCTTGGCTGTGCTCGGTCATGATGCCGCTCCTACGGCTGCTCGCATGGAACTCGGGGTGGGGCCGGCGGCCGACAAGGGGGCCGACGGCGGTGTCCAGCCGGGGCTGCGCCGGCTGTCGGTGGGCTCGGCCCGGTCGCTCCGGTCGGCGCGCGCGGCCTCGGTGCCCAGGGTCACGTCGGCGACGCAGAACAGCTTGCTCACATGGCGGGCCAGGATCTCGGGCGTGCCGGCGTGCCACGGCAGGCGCTCGACCTCGAAGCGGGCGGTCTGGCCGGCGGGCTCGGCGGGGCGCAGGTCCAGGTGCGTGACTTTCCAGCCGCGCCGTTCGATAAGCCCCAGGGTGCGCAACAAGGCGCCGTGGCTGTCGTCCAGATGCAGGGTCAGGGTCTCGCGCATGGTCAGTGGTCCTCGTCCATCATATCGCTATTGGCGGCACCCGGCGGCACCAGCGGCCAGACATTGGCGGCCGGGTCGATGTGCACGTGCATGAGTGCCGGGCCCGGGGTCTTGAGCAGCGTCTCGATGGCGGTGGGCACCTCCGAGCGCTGGGTGACGGTGATCGCCTCAAGCCCGAAGACGCGCGCGAGCGCGGCGAAATCCGGATTGTCGGCCAGGTCGATCTCGCTGAAATTGCCGGCGAAGAACAGGTCCTGCCATTGCCGGACCATGCCGAGTGCCTGGTTGTCCAGAAGCACGATCTTGAGCGGCAGGTTGTAGCGCTTGAGCGTCGCCAGTTCCTGGATGTTCATCATGATCGAGCCGTCGCCCGACACGGTGATCACCGGCGAATGGGGCTCGGCCAACAGCGCGCCGATGCCGGCGGGCAGGCCGAAGCCCATGGCGCCGAGCCCGCCCGAGGTCAGATGGCCTTCGGGGCGCGAAAACCGGCAATGCTGGGCGACCCACATCTGATGCTGGCCCACGTCGCAGGTGATGATCGCGTCGTCGCCGGCGGCGCGGCTCAACTGCTTGAGCAGCAGGGGCGCGAACACCGCTTCGCCCGGCGCGTCATAGCGCCACGCGTGGGTCTGCTTGAGCGCCATGGTGTGGTCGCGCCACGGCGCGATGTCGAGCGGGCCGGGGTCGAGCGCGTCGAGGGCCGCGACCATGTCGCCGACCAGGGCGTGGTCGGCGGTGCGCAGCTTGGAGATCTCGGCCGGGTCGGCGTCGAACTGGAGGATGCGGGCATTGGGCGCGAAGGTGTCGAGCTTGCCGGTGGCGCGGTCGTCGAAGCGCGCGCCGCAGCAGATCAACAGGTCGCTTTCCTGCACCGCCAGATTGGCCGCCGCATTGCCGTGCATGCCCAGCATGCCGAGGAAATCGGTGTCGTCGGTGGGGATGCCGCCGAGCCCCTTGAGCGTCGCCACCATGGGGATCTGGGTGCGCTCGATGAACCGCTGCAAGGCGTCGGTGGCGCCGGCCATGCCGACGCCGCCGCCGGCGTAGATCAACGGCTTGTGCGCCGAGCGGATCAACGCTTCGGCCTCGGCCAGCGCATCGGGCGCGGGCCGCGGGCAGGGCTGGTGGTGGGCGGCCAGCGCCGGGCGGTCGGTCACCTGGGCGGCGGCGATGTCCTTGGGCAGGTCGATCAACACCGGCCCCGGCCGCCCCGACATGGCGATGCGGAACGCCTCGGCCACCTGTTCGGGGATCGATTCGGCGTCGGTGATGATCATCGAATGCTTCACCACCGGCAGGGTGATGCCGAACATGTCCACTTCCTGGAACGCGTCGGTGCCCATCAACGGCCGCGCCACCTGGCCGGTGACCGCGATCAACGGCACGCTGTCGAGCATGGCGTTGGCCAGCCCGGTGACCAGATTGGTGCCGCCGGGCCCGGAGGTGGCGAAGCACACGCCGGGCTTGCCGGCGACGCGGGCATAGGCGTCGGCGGCGAAGGCGGCGCCTTGTTCGTGGCGGGTCAGGATGTGGCGCAGGCCCGAGCCCGGCAGGGCGTCGTAGACCGGCATGATCGCCCCGCCTGGATAGCCGAACACGGTGTCGACGCCCTGGGCCTGGAGCGCGCGGACCAGCATCTTGGCGCCGGTGAAGCTGTTCGACCGGCGGCGCACCGCGCCGGTGGGCGCGGCCGCCGGGGCCGCCGCCGACCGGATGTCGGCGGCGGTGCCTGCCGCGCCGCCGGTGGCGGCGGCGGGCTCGGCGGTGGGGGCGGAAGCGGCGTCGGTTGTCATGATGCGGCTTTTCGTTGGTTATGGGTCGGGTCGAGCCACGCCATGCGGGCGCGCAAGCCTTCGCCGGTCTTTTCGATCGGGTGTTCCAGGTCCTGGCGCCACATGGCCTTGTAGCGCGGCAGCCCGGCCTGGTTTTCCAGGATCCATTCGCGCGCGAAGGTGCCGTCCTGGATGTCCTTCAACACCGCGCGCATATTGTCCTTGCTGCGCTCGTCGACGACCCGCGGGCCGGAGACGAAGTCGCCGAACTTGGCGGTTTCCGAGATGAAGTCGTGCATCTTGGACAGCCCGCCTTCCTGCAACAGGTCGACGATCAGCTTGAGCTCGTGCAGGCATTCGAAATACGCCACCTCCGGCTGATAGCCTGCCTCGACGAGGGTTTCGAAACCCTTGCACACCAGTTCGCTGACGCCGCCGCACAGCACCGCCTGTTCGCCGAACAGGTCGGTTTCGGTCTCTTCGCGGAACGTGGTCTCCAAGACCCCGGCATGGGCGCCGCCCAAGCCGTCGGCATAGGCGAGCGCGCGCGCCTGCGCCTTGCCCGAGGCGTCCTGTTCGACCGCCAGCAGGCACGGCACGCCGCGGCCGCGCTCGAACTCGCGGCGCACCAGGTCGCCCGGCGCCTTGGGCGCGATCATCACCACGTCCACGTCGGCGGGCGGGGTGACGCGGCCGTAGAGGATCGAAAAGCCGTGGGCGAACAACAGCGTGTTGCCGGCCTGAAGCCCCGGCGCGATGGCCTGCTCATAGACCGCCTGTTGCGCCATGTCGGGCACCAGAAGCGCGATCAGGTCGGCGCGTGCGGCGGCGTCGGCCGGTTCCATGACCGTGTGGCCGAACTCGGCGGCGCGGGTGGCGCCGCGCCCGCCGGCGCGGGCACCGACGATCACGTTGAAGCCGCTGTCTTTCAAATTGTCGGCGTGGGCGCGGCCCTGGCTGCCATAGCCGATGATGGCGATGGTGGCGTCGGCGAGCGCGCGGCGGTCGACATCGTTTTGGTTGAACAGTTTCATCGGGCAGAACCTCTTATGTCTGAAAGGAAGTGTCAGGATTTGTCGAACGGAAAGCCGGTGACCGCGCCGTGCGAGGCGGATGCCACCTGGTCGGCATATTTGGCGTAGACGCCGCTGCGCACCGCCGGTTCGCGCGGCGTCCAGTTGGCGCGTCGGGCGTCCAGGTCGGCGGCCACGTCGAGCCGCCGGCTGGCCACGTCGAGGGTGATGCGGTCGCCGTCCTCGATCAGCGCGATCGGGCCACCCTGAGCCGCTTCGGGCGCCACATGGCCGACCATCAGCCCGTGGGTCGCACCGGAGAAGCGGCCGTCGGTGATCAGCGCCACGTCGGCGCCCAGGCCCTGGCCTTGCAGGGCGGCGGTGACCGCCAGCATTTCGCGCATGCCGGGGCCGCCGCGCGGGCCTTCGTTGCGGATCACCACCACGTCGCCGGGCTGGATCTGGCCCGCCTGGACGGCGGCGAAGGCGGCTTCCTCGCCGTCGAAGACCCGGGCCGGGCCCTCGAAATGCTCGACCACTTGGCCCGCCAGCTTGACCACGCAGCCTTCGGGCGCCAGGTCGCCGAACAGGATCGAGAAGCCGCCATGGGGCTTGAACGCCTGGTCGAGCGGCACCACGCAATCCTGACCCGGCTTTTCGGGGCGGTCGGCGGCTTCGGCCAGCAGCGTCTTGCCGGTCACCGTCATGGTGTCGTGCAATTTGTCGGCGGCGGCCAGGGTGCGGATGATCAGCGGCGTGCCGCCGGCTTCCGACATTTCGACCGCGGTGTAGCGCCCGCCGGGCTTGAGGTTGGTGATCACCGGCGTGGTCGCGGCGATGGCGTCGAAATTGGCCAACTGGAAGTCGCGGCCGGCCTCGCGCGCGATCGCCAAGAGGTGCAGGATCAGGTTGGTCGAGCCGGCGGTGGCGGCGCCGAGGGTGGCGGCGTTGCTGAGGCTTTCGTCGGTGATCAGGTCGCGCGGCAGCGGGCCGCCGTCGCGCACCCGATCCATCAAGATTTCGCCGCAGCGATGGGCTGCGGCGTGCTTGGCGGGATCGGTGGCGGGGATGTCGTTGGCGCCCATGGGCGACAAGCCCAACATGGTCAACGCCATGGCCATGGTGTTGGCGGTGAACTGGCCGCCGCACGCGCCGGCACCCGGGCACGCCGCCCGTTCGATCTCGACCAATTCCTCTTCGGTGATGCGCCCGGCGGCGCGCGCGCCGACCGCTTCGAACACGTCCTGGATGGTGATCAGCCGGCCGTCCTTGGCCCGGCCCGGGGCGATCGAGCCGCCATAGAGGATCACGCCCGGCAGGTTGAGGCGGGCCAGCGCCATGGCGGCGGCGGGGATCGTCTTGTCGCAGCCGACCAGCATGGCGACGCCGTCGAGGCAGTGACCGCGCACCGCCACTTCGGCCGAGTCGGTGATCACCTCGCGGCTGATCAGCGAAGCGTGCATGCCGTCGCTGCCCATGGCGATGCCGTCGGTGACCATGACGGTGTTGAAATCGACCGGGGTGCCGCCGGCCGCCCGAATGCCGGCTTTCAACGGATCGGCCAGGTCACGCAGGTGCATGTTGCACGGGCTGACCGTGCTCCAGGTGTTGATCACGCCGATCATCGGCCGGGCCAGCGCCTCGTCGTCCATGCCGGTGGCGCGGAACATGGCGCGCGCCGGGGCGTTGCGTTTGACGGCGTCGCTGGGCCGGTTTGTCTTGCTCATTTTATGCCTCTTTGGAAACAAAAAAACCCGCTTCGGAATGAAGCGGGTCGGGCTTACAATCTGACGGTTGATTCCGCGTCAGGTCACCCCCCGCTACTGCCGATAAGAAGCAGTACGGTTAGGATCAGACCCAGTACGACCAGCGCGCCCGCAGCGGCGTCGCCGAGGATCGGCGCCGTCGGGGCGGGCAGGGCAATGGCACGGGGCTGGGCCCCGCGACGCTGTGCTGCGCTGCGGTGGTGTTGGGTGTGCCCGAACCAGGGGCTGATGGCGGGATCGCGTTTCATGATGGCAGCACTATACAGTTCGAAGCGTTTCTGTCAAAGGGTCGATTGAAAAGATTTCTCAGGGTAAGCGAAGCGTAATTAATTGTCCCCGGCCGTCGGGCTGTGTCTGTCGCGTCTCCCTCAACCAGTAAGAGAATCCATGCAAGAAGAGTTCTATCGTATCCGTCGCCTGCCGCCTTATGTGTTCGCTGAAGTGGATAAGTTGAAGGCCGCGGCGCGCGCGGCCCGCGTCGACGTGATCGACTTCGGCATGGGCAATCCCGATCTGGCCACGCCGCCGCACATCGTCGACAAGTTGACCGAGGCGGTGAAGAATCCCAAGACCCATCGCTATTCCACCTCGCGCGGCATCCCCGGCCTGCGCCGGGCGCTGAGCGGCTATTATGAGCGCCGCTTCGGGGTGTCGGTGGACCCCGAGCGCGAAGCGATCGTCACCTTGGGGTCGAAGGAGGGGCTGGCCAATCTGGCCCAGGCGATCACCGCGCCCGGCGACACGATTTTGTGCCCCAATCCCAGCTACCCCATCCACGCCTTCGGGTTCATGGTCGCGGGCGCGTCGGTGCGCAGCGTGCCGCTGTTGCCGGTGGAGAATTTCCTCGCCGAGGTGGAGAAGGCGTGCCGCTACAGCGTGCCCAAGCCGACGGCGCTGATCCTCAACTTCCCGTCGAACCCGACCGCCCGGGTGGTCGACCTGGATTTCTACGGTCAGGTGGTCGATTACGCGCGTTCGCAGGGGCTCTATATCCTCTCCGATCTGGCCTATTCCGAGATCTATTTCGACGGCAATCCGCCGCCCTCGATCCTGCAGGTGCCGGGCGCCAAGGATGTGGCGGTGGAGTTCACCTCGGTGTCGAAGACCTATTCCATGCCCGGCTGGCGGATCGGCTTCGCGGTTGGCAACCGGGAGTTGATCGCGGCCCTGACGCGGGTCAAGTCCTATCTGGATTATGGCGCCTTTACGCCCATTCAGGTGGCGGCGACGGCAGCGCTCAATGGCCCGCAGGACTGTGTGGCGGAGGCGCGCGCGGTTTATAAACGGCGCCGCGACGTGCTGGTGGAGAGTTTCGCGCGCGCCGGCTGGGAGATTCCGTCGCCGCCGGCGACCATGTTCGCCTGGGCGCCGATCCCTGAGCGGTTCGCCCATATGGGCTCGGTGGACTTCGCCAAGATGCTGCTTAACGAGGCGGCGCTGGCGGTCAGCCCGGGGCTCGGCTTTGGCGAGTATGGCGACGGCTATGTGCGCATCGCCCTGGTGGAAAACGAACAGCGCATCCGCCAGGCGGCGCGCAACCTGAAGCCGGTACTGGCCCGATAGGTCCGAAAGCGCGTCATGGCCCACCGGCCAGGCCGGGGCCATGGCGCGCTCTCCCCTTAGGTTGCGTCCGGACGGTCTAGGTCTTTCGGTTCAGACGACGTTTCACACATAAACTTTGGATTGAAATCACTCTAAATAGACGACACTCCAGTCGGTATAAAAAAATGTGACTGGAGGAAGCGATGACGGGATGGAAACGGGCGCCAAGCGTGCGCAATGCATTGCTTGGCTCGACGGCGTTGAGTTTTGTGCTGTTTGGCGCTGCGGGCGCGGCCGTCGGGGCGGACCGGGACGGTCCACTGGCCGAGTTACCGGAACAACAGGCGCAACAGCGCCAGGCGGCGCCGCCGGTCGCCACCCGCGACGCCGACGAGCTGGTCGAACCGACCGTCGAGGAGATCGTCGTCACCGGGTCGCGGCTGCGCACCACCAATTTCGAGACCAGCGTGCCGCTGACCATCGTCACGTCGGAACAGCTGGAATTCCGCGGCTTTACCAATGTGGTCGACGCGGTGAACGAAATTCCGCTGATCGGCGGCGCCAACACGTCGGCCGGCGGCAATACCCAATTCGGCGATAACTTTTCGTTCCAGGACATTCTGGACCTGGGCACCAACCGGACCCTGACCCTGATCAACGGCCGCCGGGTGATCAGCAACAACCAGGGCTCGGTGTTCGTGCCCGGCAACGCCACCGGCGCGCAGGTGGATGTGACCACCATCAACCCGTTCCTGGTCGAACGCCAGGAAATCGTCGCCGGCACCGGCGGCGCGATCTATGGCGCCGACGCCCTGGCCGGGGTGATCAACTATGTGCTCAAGGACGATTTCGACGGTCTGAGCGCCACCGCCCAAGGCGGCATCACCCAGGAAGGCGACGGCGCCAACTATCGCGCGAACCTGGCCTGGGGGAAGAACTTCCTCGAAGACCGGGCCAATCTTTCGGTGGCGGGCGAGTTTTTCCGTCAGGAACTGGTGCGCGGCGGCGGCCCGCGCGACATCCTCGCCGCCGACATCAGCGGTATCATCAACCCCGCCGACGGGGCCCGTCGGGCGCCGGCGGCCGGGGCGGGCGATCTGCTGGCCCAGTTGCGCCAGGGCGACCTGACCTCGGCGTTCGTCCCCGCGGGCTCGGACGGGCGGCGCAGCACGATCTTCATCCGCGACACCACCAACCCCTATCTGCCGATCGGCGGCGGCGCCATCGGCACCACCTTCCAGGCGTCGGGCAATGCCAGCCTGCTGGAATTTTTCCCGCGCCAGCCGGTCTCGGGCGGGCTCGCAGCACCCGGGGCGGACCCCGCCGGTTTCGCCTTTTTCGCGCCGTCGTCGCTGCCCGCCGGCGTCGACCCCTTGGCGGTGATCAACCAGTTTGCGCCCGGCGCCGACCTGAGCGGCCTCAGCAGCGCCGACCAGGCACAACTGGCGCTCAACCTGTTGCAGCGCAACAGGCCGACGCCGGGGGAGTATTTTCTGGGCAATCCGGGTCTCGACCCCAATCTGTTCGTCGGCACGTTCGCCAATGGCGGCGGCGCGATCCCGACCATCGCCAACCCCGACCCGGCGACCCAGGGGCTGTTCCCGCGCCTCGCCGTGCCGTTGCGGTTCGACAATGGCGGGCGTCTGGTGCCCAACGATCTCGGCCGCATCACCCCGCCCGGTCAGGCGGTGTTGAACGAGACCTCGGGCGGCGACGGCTTCGACTTCACGTCGTTCGAGAACCTGGAATCGGCGGTCGAGCGGCGCACCTTCAACCTGCTCGGGCGGTATGACCTGACCGACAATATCACCTACAAGCAGACCTTCTTCTTCGCCGATCTGGCGTTCGATTCGCTGGGCTCGCCGCTGGCCAACAGCTTCACCGGCAGCGTCGCCGGGGGCAGCCTGCCGATCCCGGTCTATGTGGACGACAATCCCTATCTGACCAACCAGGCGCGCACCGAACTGGGGCGGTTGCGGAGCCTGGGGCTGCAACTGCCCAACGAGCCCAATGACGGCGGCGAGGTGGTCTATCTGTCGCGGGTGCACGACGACCTGTTCCCCAACGGCCCGCGCAGCGGCGAACGGGTGCGCAATTATCGCACCGCCAACGAACTGCTCGGCGAATTCGAGCGCTTCGGCCGTGAGTTCTATTGGGATGCCGCGTTCGTCTATGGCCGGAACACGACGATTTCGTATCAGGAGACCCTGAGCGACATCAATTTCGCCCTGGCCACCGACCCGGTGGACGACGGCACTGGCAACATCGTGTGCCGGCAGCAGACGCTCGCCCAGCCGGAGTCGATCGCCAATCGCAACTTCCTGCTCGGCTTCATCAATATCGACGCCGACGGCGACGGCTCGCTCGGCGAGCCCGAGGATCTGGTGCCGAGCCAGGCCGCGGTCGACGGCTGCCTGCCGTTCAATGTCACCGCCAAGGGCCCGGTGTCGCAGGAATTGCGCGACTATCTGGTGATCGATTCGGGGGCCGAGAACCGCAACGAGCAATTCTACGGCGCCGCCTCCATCGGCACCGATATCGTCCAACTGCCGGGCGGTCCGTTCGCGGGCTTGATCCAGGCGGAATGGCGTCGGGAAAGCACCGACTTCGATCCCAAGGACCCGTTTGCCCGTGGCCTTGGCCGCAACACGGTGGGCCAGGGGACCCAAGGCACGCTGAGCTTCTTTGAAGGTGGCTTCGAGGGCAAGCTGCCGATCTTCGGCGAGGACTTCACCCTGCCGGGCTTCGAGCGGCTGATCCTGGAAGGCGGGGTGCGGGTGGTCAACCGCAGCCAAAGCACCCAAAATCCGCTGTTCTCCGGCATCGACGCCGGGTCGGTGACCGACATCACCTATACCGCCGGCGGGCGCTGGGTGCCGTTCGAGGGCTTGGTGTTCCGCGGTGCGCGCAGCCGCACCGTGCGCTCGCCCTCGGCGGTCGAGTTGTTCGGCGCGCCGCAGACCGGCTTCGGCGGCCGGGTCAACCCGTGCGACGTGACCAACATCAACCAGGGCCCGGCCCCGGCGACCCGGCGGGCCAATTGTATCGCGGCGGTGCAGGCGGTGGGGCTGGCGGCCAACGATGCCGAGGCGGCGGCGTTCCTGAGCGGCTATCAAGGCGCCGGCGGTAGCGCGCCCGGCGGCACCGCGGGCAACCCCAATCTTCAGAACGAGTTCTCCGATGCCTGGAGCGTCGGCGGCACGTTCGCACCCGATTTCGTGCCGGGCTTGACCCTGTCGCTCGACTATTATGCGGTCGACCTGAAGGGCGAGATCGGTCTGGTGGGGCCGGGCGTGAACGTCAATGCCTGCTTCGACCAGCCCAATTTCCCCAACAACGAAATCTCCGGCACCAATGTGTGCGACCAGTTCCTGTTCGGCGTCCAGGACGAGACCGGCGCGTTCGTGATCCCCGAGGTCAACCCGCTGACCGGCAATCCGGTGTCGGAAACCCTGGTGACCGCAGTGCCGGGGCAACGGGCGAGCTTGCAGGACCCGTTCCAATTGGCGTTCGTCAACTTCCCGCAGCTCAATCTGGCGGCGACCCAGTTGCGCGCCATCAATGCCCAGGTGACCTATACCTTCGAGCCGGCCGACCTGCTGCCATGGGATAGGGATCTGGGCGCGATCACCTTGCGCGGCTACAACTACTTCCTGCAGCGCTACGACCAATCTTCGCTCGGTGATTTCACCGATACCAATCCGCAAGCGGGCGACGTCTTCTCGCGGTTTGAAAGCCGGATCGACTTCATCTGGCGCTATCAAGATTTCCAGATGCAGCTGCAGTGGTTCCGCAACCAGGGCACGGTCGACAACGTCCAGACGGAAGAAGAGGATCTGCCCGAACAGTCGCCGATCTTCTTCAATCCGACGACCCAGTTCTTCAACCTGAACATGGCCTATGTGATCAACGAAAACCTCAATGCCCGGTTTATCATCAACAATCTGAACAATAGTCGCGGGCCACAGCCGCAGTTTGACGTTCTGCAAAGCCCGCTCGGGCGCAGCTTCATCTTCGCGCTCGACTTCCGCTTCTAAGGCGCGGGCCGGGGGGGGGGGGGGGGGGGGGGGCGGCGCCCCCCCCCCCCCCCCCCCCCCCGGCCCGCGCCTTTCTGGACCGAGGCTGTGGATCGCGCCGGTTGAGGCGTGCAAACAAAAGCGCCCGGCCGAGGGGAGGGCCGGGCGCTGGTCGGCGGCCCGCCGGAACTCTGGCGGGCTGACCGAAACCGAAACGGTGGGGTCAGACGGCGGCGGAGTGTTTGGCCGCCTGGGTCTGGAGATAGGTGTCGAAACTGGCGGCGACGATGCGCACCAGCCGCTCGCCCAAGGGCGTCAGGGTGATCCGCGAGCCCTCGCGCACCAGCAGGCCGTCCTCGGCAAAGGCGTCCATCTTGGCCAGTTCCGGCCCGCACCAGTCGGCCGGCCGGCCGAATTCGGCGCCGATGGCGGCGGTGTCGACGGTGTTGTCGCACATCAGCCGGGTGATCACGCGGCCGCGCAGGGCGTCTTCCTCGCTGATCGCCACGCCCTTTTCCACCGGCAGGTGGCCGGCTTCGACGGCGCGCGACCAGGCGCGGGTGTCGGGGATGTTCTGGATATAGCCCGACGGCGTGTAGCCGATGCCGGTGGTGCCGACGCTCAGCAGCGTTTCGGCGTCATCGTCGGTATAGCCCTGGAAATTGCGGTGCAGCGTGCCGGCTTCGGCGGCCAGGGCCAGGCTGTCATGGGGCAGGGCGAAGTGGTCGAGCCCGATGGCCCGATAGCCCGCCGCGGTCAACGCGGCCTCGGCCATTTCCGCCTGGGCGGCGCGCTCTTCGGGCGCGGGCAGGCTGGTGTCGGGGATCATGCGCTGGTTCTTGGCCCGCCACGGCACATGGGCATAGCCGAACAGCGCGATGCGGTCGGGCGCGAGTTCCTTGGTCAACTCGATGGACCGGCGCAGGGTCTCGACGGTCTGATAGGGCAGGCCGTAGATCAGGTCGAAATTGATCCGCTCGACGCCGACGCTGCGCAGGCCCTTGACCGCGTGCTCGACCATCTCGAAGGGCTGGATGCGGTTGATCGCCGCCTGCACCTTGGCGTCGAACTCCTGCACGCCGAAGCTGGCGCGGGTGATGCCCAGCTCGCCCATGGTGGCGATCAGCGCGTCGGTCAACGAGCGCGGGTCACATTCAACCGCGTGTTCGGCGTCGTCGAGGATCGTGAAACGCTCTTTCACGGTGTCGACGATGGCGCGGAAGTCCTCGGGGCTGAGCGTGTTGGGGGTGCCGCCGCCCCAGTGGATGTGGCTGATCGACAGCCGGCCGGGCAGCGCGTCGGCAAGCAGGTGGATTTCGCGCTTGAGCAAGGCCACATAGTCGGCGATCGGCTGATATTGGGCCGACAGCTTCATGTTGCAGCCGCAATACCAGCACATCTGCTTGCAGAACGGCACATGCAGATAGAGCGAGATCGGCTTGGCCGGGTCGAGCTCGGCCAGCCAGCCGCGATAGGTGGCTTCGTCGATCCCGTCGTGGAAGTGCGGCGCGGTGGGATAGCTGGTGTAGCGCGGCACCGCCTGGGTGGCGTATTTCTCTGGGATCGCGATGGTCATGGGGCTCTAGCCTCCTATCCTCGATACAGGGCCCGGCGGTCGGTCGCCGGGTGGGGGCCGACGGTCCCGGGGACCCGCATAGGCCGCGGCGGGGTGCGGTCAGCTCGCCCGGCGGCCGTCCAGGGTGATCACGAACCGGCATACCGGGTCGCCCCGGTGGCAGCAAGCGGTGCTGGTGACCCGGGCGCGCGGCGTGACCAGTTCCTGGAACAACCGCTCGAACACGGCGCTGTGCCAGGGACAATCGGGGGTCGCCAGGGGGTTGTTGGCGATCTCGATCACGCACGGCGCTCCGGCCCGTCCGGTCATCTGTCCCGATCCGGCGAACGTCCAGGCGTGCTTTTCGATCGCCTTCATCAGGATCTTCGCCGACAGTTTTGGCGGCAGGAGCTTAAGAATATGTTGGACCGGGCCCGGCAGTCGGTGGGCGAGGATGTAGTCTCCCGTCCGCCGCCCCGCCTCAGCCGAAGCTGCGCGAGCCCGGTCCGGTGGCAGATGCGCGAAAACGGCGTGGTGCAGCCTTGCCGCTTCGCTTTCCGCCACCATGCTCGCCGGCGGTGATGCCAGATAATGGGCGAGTCCCGCGGCCCCGAAAATAACCGCGGTTGCCCCCTCGCCCTCCAAGGCCTCAAGGGCCTCGGCTGTCTGGATCACCGCATTAGGACCGACCCGAGCGCCGTCCGCACGACTGAACGGTTCTTGATCGATCCCGGCGGGCATGTGTGTGTCCGGCATGGTTCAAGTCCTCATGCCGGCTCGGATTCCGCCCGTGCCTTGGGCTGCGGGTCAGCCTCGGCCACGGACGCGTTGGCGAGCGCTTCGAGTTGCTCGTCGCTCATCTGTTGGTCGCCGCCACCGCACGCCTTGGGGGCTGCGGCCGGTTCGGTCGCCGGCGCGGCGGTCGGTTGGGCAGATTCTGTCGAAACCACGCCGACGGTGTCGTCCATCTTGCCCTCAAGCGAGTTGAGCGACGCCTTGTGGGCACGCTTGCGCGCGGCCTTGTCGGCGGCGGATTCCCAATCGTCCCACTGCGCCTTGGCGATCTTGCGGGTTTCGTCGAAGGCGAAGTCCACCTTGCCCTTCGACTGCGGGCCCCAATAGTTGACCCGGCCCAGATCGTAGAAGCTGCGCTGCACGCCGGCCTTGAGGAACGCCTTGAGACAGCCGAGCAGATACTTGCGCCGGTAGCCGGTGCCCTTCCACGGGTAGGAGAACAGCGCCTTCTTCATGTAGAAGCGGCGATAGTTGTTCATCACCCGGTCGAGCAATTCGCCCCGGTCCATGGCCTCGGGCTTGATGATCGGGGTGACGAAATTGTACTTCTCGAAGTCGAAGATCTCGACCTTGTCGTCCAGTTCCTCGAACAGGGTCGAGAACGGCCAGGGCGTGTACATGGCCCAGTTGGCCAGGTCCGGCTTCCAGTCCTCGGCCATGCGATAGGTTTCTTCCAGCGTCTCGGCGGTCTCGTTTTCCAGGCCGACGATGAACTGGGCTTCGACCACGATATCGGCTTCGCGCAGCAGGCGGATCGCCTTCTTGTTCTGCTCGATCGTGGTTTCTTTGTTGAACAGGTTGAGCTTGAGCTGCGCGGCGGCTTCCGTGCCCAGCGACACGTGCACCATGCCGGCCTTGCGGTAGAAGGGCAGCAGCTCTTCGTCGCGCATCACGTCGGTGACCCGGGTGTTGATGCCCCACTGCACCTTGTCCGGCAGGCCGCGTGCGATCAGCTCTTCACAGAACTGGATGAACTTCTTGCGATTGATGGTCGGTTCTTCGTCGGCCAGGATGAAGAAGCCCACATCGTGCTTTTCGACCAGCTCTTCGATCTCGTCGACCACCGCCTTGGGGTCGCGGATGCGATAGTCGCGCCAGAACTTCCACTGGCTGCAGAACGAGCAGGTGAACGGGCAGCCGCGCGCCATGTTGGGGATGGCGACGCGCTTGTTGAGCGGCACGTAGATATATTTGTGCCACTCCAGAATGTCCCAGTTGGGCTTGATGGCGTCCAGGTTCTTGACCGTCGGCGCCGCCGGGGTGGCGACGATCTGGTCGCCGTCGCGATAGGCCAGCCCGCGGATCTGATCGCGGTCGCTGGGCCAGCGACCTTCGTGGATCGCCTCCACGAGGTTGACCATGATCTCCTCGCCTTCGCCGCGGATGATGGCGTCGATCCACGGCGCCTCGCTCAGCACCTGCTTGTACATGAACGTGGCGTGGATGCCGCCCAGGATCGCCACGCAATCGGGCAGCTCTTCCTTGGCGATTTCCAGGATCCGCTCGGCCTTGTAGATCGACGGCGTGATCGCCGTGGTGCCCACAATGTCGGGTTGGATTTCCTTGATCTTGGCCCGGATCTGGTCCTCATCCATCTTGTCGGTCATGGCGTCGACGAAGTGGATGTCTTCGAACCCGGCCACATTGAGCGGGCCGGTCAGATAGGCGACCCAGGCAGGCGGCCAGCTGCCTGCGATTTCCGCCCCGCCGGACAGATAATTGGGATGGATCAGCAGAATGCGCATTGGCTCGCTCCCGAATCAATCACTTGAGCGTAAACGTGCCACCACTGCCGTCACCGCGACTTGACACAAATCAATGTCAACTTTGCTTGACAGTCGGCGCTGTCAAGCGATGAGTCCGACCGCCGGGAAGGCGCGGCAAAGCGGGCCTTCCCGGAGCCTCTGCCGAGCGCGGGGCGGACGGGCTCTCGACCGGCCCGGGCGGTCGGGTGGCGCAAGCGGGGACGGGGCGGTTTGCGCGCCTCGGATGGCCGGCAGGGCGCCGGCCGCCGCCCGCCCGACCCAATCGCATCGCCAGCGGTCCGCGCGGGGCAAGGCGATGGCGCGCCCGGCCCGCCGCGGGTCACGATGCCGGGCTGGGTTGGTGGGCTGCGCTCAGGTGCCGCAGAAGGTTTGCTGGACCACTTCGTGGGGCTGGGGCGGCTCGGCGTAGGCGGCGAAGGCCGGCTGGTCGTCATAGGGCCGCGACAAGACCGCCATCAGGTCGTCGATGACGCCCATGTGGCCGTCATAGGCGGCGTCGATCGCCTGTTGGATGCGGTGGTTGCGCGGGATGAAGGCGGGATTGGTCGCGCGCATGGCGGCCTGGCGCGCGCGGTCGTCGCGGGTTTCGCGGCCCAGGCGGGCGCGCCAGCGCGCGGCCCAGGCGTCGAAGGCCTCGGGATCGTCGAACAGGGCACGCACCGGCGCGTCGCCGGCGGGGCCGGGGTCGGCGCCGTCCAGGTCCGACAGCCGGCGGAAGGTCAGGGTGAAGTCGGCGCGGTTGTCGGCCATGGTCGCCAACAGGTCGAGCGCCAGGGTGTGGTCGTCGTCTTCGGCGGTCGCCAGGCCGAGCTTGGCGCGCAGGCTGCCTATGTGGGCGGCGTCGAACCGGGCGGCGAAGCGCGACAGCGCCGCCTCGGCGTCGGGGATCGCGTCCTGCGGGTCGTCGGCGATCAACGGCAACAGGCATTCGGCGAAGCGGGCCAGGTTCCACTGGGCGATCTGGGGCTGGCGGTTGAAGGCGTAGCGCCCGCCCAGGTCGATCGAACTGTAGACGGTCTCGGGGTGGTAGCGGTCCATGAACGCGCACGGGCCATAGTCGATGGTCTCGCCGGCGATGCCGCAATTGTCGGTGTTCATCACCCCGTGGATGAAGCCGACCGCGAGCCACGCCGCCACCAGGTCCGCCTGGGCCGCGACCACGGCGTCGAGCAGGGCGAGATAGGGGCGCTCGGCGCTGGTCACGTCGGGATAGTGCCGGTCGATCACATAGTCGGCCAGCCGGCGGAGGGCGTCCAGGTCGCCCTGGTTGCGGAAAAACTCGAACGTGCCGATGCGCACATGGCCGCGCGCCACCCGGGTCATGACGCCGCCCGGTTCGGGGCCGTCCTGGCGCAGCACCCGGTCGCCGGTGGCCACCATGGCGAGCGCGCGGGTGGTGGGCACGCCCAGCGCCGCCATGGCCTCCGAGACGATGTATTCGCGGATCACCGGGCCGAGCGCCGAGCGGCCATCGCCCATGCGCGAGAACGGGGTGCGGCCCGAGCCCTTCAGTTGGATGTCGTAGCGCACGCCGTCGGTGCCGACCACCTCGCCCAGCAGCAGCGCGCGGCCGTCGCCCAGTTGCGGGTTGTACTGGCCGAACTGGTGGCCGGCATAGGCCATGGCCAGCGGCTCGGCGCCCGACGGTACCCGGTTGCCCGCCAGCATCGCCACGCCGGCGGCGGTGGAAAGGGCGGCCGCGTTGGTGCCCAGCCGTTCGGCCAGCCCATGGTTGACCCGCAACAGCCGCGGCTCGCTGACCGGCGTCGGGGCGAGCCGGGCGAAGAACCGGTCGGGCAGGCGCGCATAGCTGTTGTCGAAGGCGAGCGGGCTGGCGCCTGGGCGGTCGGGCGCCGCGGCCCGGGCGGCGGCATGGTCTTCCATCGGGGGCCTCCGTGGCTGGGCTGGACACGGGTTGACCCTAACACGGACCGCCGAGGTCCGCCCAGGACAAAAGAAGACCTTTTTGCTCTCTTTTTTGTGGGCGGCAGCGGGCGGTCGACAGGGGTTGGTCGGCGACGTCTTGTCGGCGACGCGGGGTCGGTGGGGCCGGCCCTGCGGCCCGGTCAGCGGGCCGGCTTGTCGAACACGAACACCTTGGACAGGAAGGCGGGCTCGACGGCCACCGTGTCGAGGCCCGCCGCTTCGAACAGGGCCGGCATGTCGGTGGTCGAGTAGCTGGCGAAATAGGGCTCGTGGAAGCGGATCGGGAACATCTCCAGCATGCCGTCGAAGTCGTCGCGGTCGCCGTGCTGGAGCGCGTCGACCACCACCAGCCGGCCGCCCGGGCGCACCACCCGCGCCATCTCGGCGGCCACCCGGCCGCGCACCTTGGGCGGCAGTTCGTGGAACAGATAGACCGAGGTCACGGCGTCATAGACGCCGTCGGCCAGCGGCATCGCTTCGGCCGGCGCCTGGACGGTGCGCAGCGACGCCACGGTCGCCCGGGCGCGCGCCAGATAGGGCGCCGACAGGTCGAGCGCGGTCAGCCGGGCGCGTGGGATCGCGCGCTTGACCCAATGCAGGAAGCGCCCGGTGCCGCTGGCCACGTCAAGCAGGCGCGGCCGCGGCGCGTGGTGCGACAGGTCGAGCGCGTCTTTCAGATAGGGCAGGGCCATGCGCCGCATGGCGTCGGCGGTGCCGGTGAACAGCACCTCCACCTGATGGTCGTAAAGCACCGCGCTGTCGTCCGACAGCCAGCCGCCCGACTGATAGTGAAAGTTTTGCAGGTAATAGCGCGGATAGTCGCCGTCCTGGGCTTCCGGCTGGTCGCGGACCTCGCTGTGGCCGTGGCGCAGGCGCCGCTCGGTCACCGCGTCCACGTCGGCGAAGTAGCGACGGGCCAGCGCCAGGGCGTCGCGCGGGCCGTGGGTCAGCTCGGGCAGCGGATAGACGCCGGCGGCCACATTGGCCAGGTCGCGTTCGAACAACTCGGTCATGGCGCCGGCAATGCCGGCCACATCGGGAAACCGACCTTGCGGGCGGTAGCTTTTTTCCGCCTCGGTGATGGTCCGGAGCGCCTGGCGCCGGGTGACCACATATTGCCCGCCGTACCACGCCAGCCGCACCGCCTGCCGCGCGGCATACCGGCTCGTTTCGATCATGCTCGCCATGGCATCAAGATGCCCGCGCCGTTGGCGCGATGCAACGGCGCCTGCTTTGCCTGCGGCGATTTTTCAGGTACCGAAGAAAGCCAATCAACAAAACGCCCAGCGATCAACAGGGAGAAACCGATGCGTGCGATCCGTCCCGTGCTTATGGCCCTGGCGGCCTTGGCGGTTGTCTGGACCGGCCCAGCCGGCCGCGCCGTCGACGCCGACTTCTACTTCCCCGGCGCCGACTATGACCCCGCGGTGCCGACGCTCGAACGGGTGATCGGCCACGCGGTCGGAGAAGACATCACCAAGCCCGGCGAGGTGTTGACCTATCTGCGCGCGCTGGCCGAGGCGCGCCCCGATAGCATGCGGATCGTCCGGTACGCCGAAAGCTGGGAGGGCCGGCCGCTGGTCTACGCCATCATCGCCAAGCCCGAGACCATGGCGCGCCTCGACGCCATCCGCGCCGATATCCAAAAAGTCGCCGACCCGCGCAAGACCGACGGGCGGGCGGCCGCCAAACTGATCGAGACGCTGCCGGCAACCACCTGGCTGAGCTACGCGGTGCACGGCAACGAAATCAGTTCGACCGACGCCGCTGTGCTGACCGCCTATCACCTGCTGGCGTCGCGCGGCGACGAGCGGGTGACCCAAATCCTCGACAATTCCATCGTGTTCATCGATCCGATGCAGAACCCGGACGGGCGCGCGCGGTTCATCCACACGTTCGAGCAGGCGCTGGGCCTTGAGCCCATGGCCGACCGGCGCATTGCCGAGCATGACGAACCTTGGCCCGGCGGGCGCGGCAACCACTATCTGTTCGACCTCAACCGCGACTGGATCGCGCTGACCCAGCCCGAGACCCGCGGCAAGGTGGCGGCGTTGCTCGACTGGCTGCCGCTGTCTTATGTGGACGCGCACGAGATGGGCGGCGACAGCACCTATTATTTCGCGCCGTCGGCCGAGCCCATCAACCTGCACCAGCCCCGCAGCCTGCGCGAGAACAAAACGCTCATCTCCAAGAACACGGCGGCGTGGTTCGACCGGTTCGGTATCGACTATTTCACCCGCGAGGTGTTCGACAGTTTCTACCCGGGCTATGGCGACACCTGGCCCAGCTACTACGGCTCGCTGTCGCAAACCTACGAGCAGGCGTCGGCGCGCGGGCTGGTGTTCCGCCAGGACGACGGCGACCTGCTGACCTATGCCGAGGGCGTGCGCAACCATTTCCTGGCCTCCCTGTCGGCGGCCGAGGTCACGTCACGCAACCGCGCACGGTTTTGGGACGCGTTCTACGATTTCCGGCTGAGCGCGGTCGAGGAAGGCCGGTCGGAAGACGTGCGCAGCTTCGTGCTGCCCGCCGGGCCGCAGGCCGACGTGCTGGCCGCGCTGATCGCCGAACAGGGCATTGAGGTGGGGCGCGCGACCGCCGATTTCCGCGCCTGTCGGGTGTCTTACCCGGCCGGCAGCTATGTGGTCGATCTGGCCCAGCCGCAAAAGCGCCTGGCGCGCGTGCTGCTTGATCGCGACATCCCCGTCGACGACGAGTTCATGGTCGAACAGCAGCGCCGGCGCGCCAAGGGGCTGGAGGTGGAGATGTACGACGTCACCGCCTGGTCGCTGCCGCTGTTGCTGG
This sequence comes from Rhodothalassium salexigens DSM 2132, assembly GCF_004341375.1. Lineage (GTDB taxonomy): Bacteria > Pseudomonadota > Alphaproteobacteria > Sphingomonadales > Rhodothalassiaceae > Rhodothalassium > Rhodothalassium salexigens. Next base: position 53,497 of record NZ_SLXO01000006.1, on the reverse strand, counting down.
GCGCCGAGGCGGTGGCCTGTGGGCAGTCGGTCGACGCCGACACGGTGGCCGTCGACGGCGCCACGGTGCCGCCCGGCACGGTGGCCAATCTCGACGCCCGGGTTGCTTTTCTGGTGCCGTGGGGCGGCGAGGGTGCGTCGAAACTGCTGGGCCGGGCGCTCGCCGACGGTTTGAGCGTCATGAGCACCGACCTGGCCTTTACCCATGACGAGCGCGGCTATCCGCGCGGCACGCTGATCTTCAAGACCGAGGACAATGCCGCCGATCTGCCCCAGCGGCTGGCGCGGCTGGCGGCCGAGACCGGGGCCAACGTCATCGGCGTCGACAGCAGTTGGGTCACCGAAGGGCCCAATTTCGGCTCGCGCAACGTTCGAACGATGAAGGCGCCGCGCGTGGCGATCGCTTGGGACGACGGCACCTCGTCCTATTCGGCCGGCAATACCCGCTATGTGCTCGAACGGCGTTACGGCTATCCGGTGGCGCCGCTGCGCGTGTCGACGATCGCGCGCGCCGGACTAGAAGGCTATGATGTGCTGATCCTGCCGTCCCAAGGCTGGGTGTCCTACGGTCAGGTCGGCGGCGAGCGGCTGGCCGGGGTGTTGCGCGATTTCGTCGGCCGCGGCGGTGTGGTGATCGGTCTGGGGGCGGCCAACCGCTTTCTCGGTGACCCGGAGATGCAGTTGATGGGCCTGCGCCGGGAGATCGCCGCTAAGGACGAGGAGGCCGCCAAGGCCACGGACAATGCCGACGATGCGGCGCGCGCGCCGGGCACCGAGATCGCCGACGCGGCGGGCTATGATCGGGCGGTGACGCCCGACGAGCCGGCGCCCGAGCGGCTGCCCGGCGCGATCCTGCGTGCCGAGGCCGACCCCGACCATTGGATGGCGGCGGGCCTCGGCGACACCGTGCACGCGCTGGTCGAGGGTCGCGACATCTATGCGCCGCTGACCCGCGACCAGGGCACCAATGTGGTGCGCTTTGTCGGCGCCGACGCGATCGTCGCCAGCGGCGTGGTCTGGGACGAAAGCGCCAAGCAACTGGCCTATAAACCGTTGATGGCGGTCGAGCCCGCGGGCCGCGGCTATATGGTGGCGATCACTCAGGACATCGCGGTGCGCGGCTATCAGCGTGGGCTCGACCTGTTGCTGGTCAACGCGGTGTTCCGCGGTGCGGCCCACGCCCGCCCGCTGCCCTGACCCGGGCGGGCGCCGCCGCGCTGCCGGGCCAGCAAGGCCGGACGGGTCATCTGATCCGTCCGGTGGCTGCGTACTCTGGTCGCGTCCGGCTGGCGCTCAGGGCCAGGCCGGCGCACACGTCACGTCTGAAGGAGCCCTCATGACCAAGGCCGAGACCGGCCCGAAAGACACCGGCACGGCGGCGGACGGCCTGCCCAGCGATCCGCGTCTGGCCGCCCTGCGCGGCTCATGGGCCTTTTATGCCATCATGCTGATCGCCGTGGGGCTCGGGCCCTTGGCCATGTCGTCGTTCATGCCGGCGCTGCCGGCGGTGCAAGACGCCTTCGGCGTGACCGCCGACCGCGCGCAACTGGCGATTTCGCTGTCGATGCTGGCGATCGGGGTGTTCACGCTGATCTACGGGCCGTTGTCGGACCGCTTCGGGCGCCGGCCGATCCTGGTGTTCGCCATCGGGCTTGGCCTGTTCGGCAGCATCGTCGGCGCCCTGGCCGGGTCGATCGAGGTGGTCATCTTTGGCCGCATCCTGCAGGCCGCCGGCACCGCCGCCGGCGTGGTCTTGGCGCGGGCGATCGTCAAGGACGTCTATGGGCCGGAGCGGATGACCGGCGTGATCGGCACGCTGACCGCCGCCTTGATGCTGGCACCCATGGCCGGGCCGTTTCTGGGCGGTTTCGCGGTCGCGCGGTTCGACTGGTGGGGGCCGTTCGCGGTCATCGCGGCGATCACCGCGCTGGTGTGGGCGTTGGTGTTGCTGCGCCTGCCCGAGACCCACCATTTCGCCGACCGGGGCACCTCGACGGCGCAGATGGCGCGCGACTTCGGCGGCCTGTTCGTCAACCGCGCCTATATGGGCTATGCGCTCCACGGCGTGGTGGTGCAGGGGGCGTTCTTCGCCTTTCTGGGCGGCGCGCCCTATCTGGTCTCGGACGTCTACGGCCAGCCGCCGAGCGCCTATGGCGCCTATTTCATCACCCTGCCGCTGGGCTTCATGGCCGGCAATCTGGTCGCCGGGATCTGGGGCAGCCGGATCGGCAATGACCGGTTGATCGCGCTCGGCACCCTGGTGTCCATCGCCGCCACCGCCGCGGCCCTGTGGGTCGCCCAGTCGGACCTGGCCAACCCCTATTGGCTGTTCGCCCCGGTGGGGCTGGCGATGATCGGCAACGGTCTGGCGCTGCCCGGCAGCCAGTCGGGCTCGGTCGCGGCGGCCCCGCTGATCGCCGGCTCGGCGTCGGGGCTGTTCAGCGCCATGCAGGCGCTGTTCGCCGCGGCGGTGCTGCAATGGGTCGGCGCGTGGCAGGGCGCCGACGCCGGGTCCGCCCTGCCGACGCTGATCCCGATGACCGGGCTGATGGTCGCCGCGCCGCTGGTCTATGCCGCCCTGGTGCGCCCCTGGGGGCGGCCGGCGCGCGCCGTCACCGCCCCGGCGGAATAAATAGCCCGCCGGGGCGCCGGTCGGCTGCCGGTCATCCGCCGGTCAACCTTGGCCGCGCGCCTTGGCTTCGGCGGCGCGCACCTGGTCGAGCGACCGGGCCATATTGTCGAAGCCGGTGCGCGCCAGGTCGCTATCGGCGATCAGCGCGCGATAGGCGCCGAGCTTGGGGGCGTCGGCCAGGATGTCCATGCCGCCGCTTTTCTGGATCAGGCCGGCGAAGAACAGGAACGGGATCAGCGCGCAGTCGGCCAGCGTCGGCTCGTCGCCCACCGCCCAGTCTTGGGCGGCGAAGAAATGTTCCAGGTAGCCGATACCGCTTTGGATGCTGCGCAGCTTGTCGCCCAAGGCCGCCCGGTCCGGGTCGGGCTGGCTGGCCAGCCGGGCAACCAGGATCATGTCGGGCAGCACATAGAGGTCGAGCACCCGGCAGATCAGGTCGACGCGGGCGGCGTGCGGCGGGTCGGCCGGGCGCAGTGCCGGCTCGGGGAACAGGCGCTCGAAATGCTCGACGATCACCTGGGCTTCGGGCAGGAACTCGCCCTCGGCCAGCTCCAGATAGGGAATCCGGCCGATCGGGTTGTGGGCCAGATGCTCGGGCGAGCGCAGCGCATTGCCCGGCACACCGGGATAGTCGACCGCATCGGTCTGGCCCTTGAGGTGCAGTTGCAGCCAGACGCGCTCGAAATAGGGCGACAGATGGGCACCGAACAGCTTCATGGCGTCTTCCTCCGGTTTGGCGGCGCGGCGCGTTACGCGGGCGCGCCCATGGCGGCGTTCAGGGCTGCCTGCTGGCGCGCGTGCGACGCGCGGGCGGGCCCGGTGGCGCCGGTGCGCTCATACCAGCCGGCCAGCCGCGGGCGCCCGTCGAGCCCGCCATAGTGATACAGGGCGTCCATGGCGCCGACAAAGAACATCAACGGCACCAGCACGCAATCGGCGACCGTCCAGGCGTCGCCGACCGCGAACTGGTCGTCGGCGAAGAAATGTTCCAGATCGTCGAGCGCCTGGGTCAGGTCGGCCTTGGCCCGGTCCACCTCGTCGCCGGTGAACACCTGGCGTTGGGCCAGCGCGAAGAAGCTGGACAGCTTGGGCATGACGTGGCTGTCGGCCAGTTGCGCCAGCATCTCGGCGCGCCCGGCGGCCAGCGGCTCGGCGGGCACCAGCGCCGGCTCGGGGAAGCGCCGGTCGAGATAGGTCAGGATGGCGCGCGATTCCACCAGCACCGCGTCGTCGACCAGCAGGGCGGGGATCTTGGCCACCGGGGTCAGGGTGCGATACGCCATCGACTGCGGCGAGCCGCCGGGAATGCCGCGCTGTGCCACCTGCTCGGTCGCCCCCTTGACGTCGAGGGCCAGCAACACGCGTTCGTAATAGGGCGACAGCGAACCGCCATAAAGGGTCAGGTCGGTGGTGGTCATGGCAAGCGTCTCCGAAAGGCCAGGCGGGGGTGAGGGCTAGAGGATGAACGAGGCGAACACCGCCAGCACGCCCACCGGCGCCACATAGCGCACGGCAAAGCGCCAGGCCAGATAGACCCGCCGCCGGCCGCCGAACTCGGCGGCGCGCACCGGCTCGGGCAGCAGCCAGCCGGCCGCCAGCGCGAACGCCACGCCGCCAAGCGGCAGCAACAGGTTCAAGATGGTGTCGCGGATCAACTCGAACAGCCGCATGTCGGCGAAGCCGAGGGCTGCCAGCGGGCGGAAGTCGGACAACAGGTTGAACGACAACAGGGTGGCGAAGCCGGCGAGCCAGATGGCCAGGCCCACGACCCCTGTGGCGGCGGAGCGCGACAGACCGCGTTCTTCAAGCCGGGCCACCGTGGGCGACATCAGCGCCAGCGCGCTGGTCAGGGCGGCCAGCGCCATGAACACGAAGAACAACACCCCCACCCAGCGCCCGGCGACCATGTCGGCGAAGGCGTTGGGCAGGGTGACGAACAACAGCCCCGGCCCGGCGGCGGGGTCGAGCCCCTGCTGGAACACCACCGGAAACACCGCGAAGCCGGCGAGCAGGGCGACCGCGGTGTCGGCGCCCACCACCATGGCCGAGGCGCGCGGCAGCGACACCTCGCGGCCCAGATAGGCGCCATAGATCATCACCGCGCCGACGCCGACGCCGAGCGAGAAGAACGCCGTGCCGATCGCCGACAACACGATCCCCGGCGTCAGGGCCGACCAGTCGGGCCGGAACATCCACGCGACGGTGCGGGTGAATTCGCCGAACAGGGCGCCATAGACGACCAGGATCACCAACAGCGCGATCAGCGCCGGCATCATCCAACTGGCCGCCCATTCGATCCCGCCGCGCACGCCCCGGCGCACGATCGCCACGGTCAGGCCCATGAACAAGGTGTGCCACAACGCCATTTCCAGCGGGTCGGCGCGCAGGGCGTCGAACAGCGCGACGATGCCGGCGGTGTCCTGGCCCACGAACGCGCCGCCGGCCGCCTTGAGCGCATAGGCCAGCGTCCAGCCCGCGATCACCGAATAGAAGCTGAGCACCAGGATCGAGGCGATGAGCCCGGCCCAGCCGACGATGCCGGCGCCGCGGGCGCTGACGCCCGCCTCGCGCGCCACCCGGCGCAACGCTTCGGGCGGGCTGGCGGCGCCGTGGCGGCCGAGCATGGTCTCGGCGACGAAGATCGGCGCTGCCACCAGCGCCAGGGCTGCCAGATAGACGAGCACGAAGGCGGCACCGCCGTTTTCGCCGACTATGTAAGGGAACTGCCAGACATTGCCGAGGCCCACGGCGGCGCCCATGGCGGCGAACACGAAGGCGAGCCGGTTGGAGAAGGTTTCCACGGGCTTCGGGGCGGCGGCGCCTTGGGGCATGGGGGATCGGTCCTGGCTGGAAGACGGTCAGGGCGGAAAAAACAAGTGCACGACATGCGCCTGCCTTCTAAACACGACAGGCAGGATTTGGCGAGGGGCTGTGATCGGGGCTGATAAAATTACCCGAAACGGGGTCGGCTCTTGCGTCTTGTCGCGCAGTCCTTAATCTGACCGATCATATTAGAACAGATGGATAGTAGGGATGGCAGGTGCACGCATCGCAACGGCCCTGACGGCGTCGGCGGCGGCTTGGGGATTGACGGCGTTTCCCGCCGCCGCGCAGGACGGGGTCGGCGGCGCGGTCGGGCGCGCCATCGATGCGTTCAACGGTGCGGTCTTCTACCAGGTGCCGTTTCTCGGCAGCCAGATCGAATGGATCATCATCTGGATGTTCCTGCCGATGCTGTTCCTGACCGTCTGGTTCGGGTTCATCAATGTGCGCGCCTTTCCGCTCGCCTTGAACATTCTGCGTGGGCGCTATCGCGACGACACCGCACCGGGCGAGGTGACCCAGTTCCAGGCCCTGTCGACGGCGCTGTCGGGCACCGTGGGGCTTGGCAACATTGCCGGCGTGGCGATCGCCATCGGCCTTGGCGGGCCGGGGGCGGCGTTCTGGATGATCGTCATCGGCTTCCTGGCGATGAGCCTGAAGTTCGCCGAGTGCACGCTGGGCGTGAAGTATCGCAAGGAAAACCCCGACGGCACCGTGTCGGGCGGGCCGATGTATTATCTGACCCGCGGCCTGGCGGCGCGCGGCTGGGTGCGGGCGGGCGCGATCTTGGGCTGGCTCTATGCCCTGCTGGCGCTGCCGTCGCTGTTGCAGATCGCCCAGGTCAACCAGGCCTATAGCCAGATCAGCCTGGTCACCGGCATCGAGGGGCGGGCGTCGCAATGGCTGTTCGGCATCGTCGCCGGCGTGCTGGTGGGCATCGTGATCCTCGGCGGCATCCGCACCATCGCGCGCGTCACCGTGCGGCTGGTGCCGTTGATGGCGGCGATCTATGTGGCCGCCGCCCTGTTCATCATCGGCGCCAATGTGAGTGCCGTGCCCGATGCGGTGGGCCTGATCCTGCGCGAGGCGCTGGCGCCCGAGGCCGGCATTGGCGGGGTGATCGGCGCGCTGGTCTGGGGCATGCGCCGGGCGGTCTATTCCACCGAGGCGGGGCTCGGCTCGGCGACCATCGCGCACGCCGCGGCGCGGACCCGCGAGCCGGTGTCGGAAGGGCTGGTGGCGCTGTTGGAGCCGTTCATCGACACGGTGGTGATCTGCACCATGACCGCGCTGGTGATCATCATCACCGGGGCCTATCAGATGCAGGGCCCGGACGGGCAGATGCTCAACGACATTCAGATGACCTCGGCGGCGTTCAACAGCGTGATCGGCGGCTTCGACGTGGTGCTGGCGGTGGCGGTGCTGTTGTTCGCTTTCTCGACGATCATCTCGTGGGGCTATTATTCGGGCAAGGTCTGGGGGTTCATCTTCGGCGAAAGCCGGCGTTCCATGGCCATCTACAAGCTGGTCTATTGCGTGGCCCTGATGCCCGGGGCGGTGTTGTCGGTGGGCCAGGTGCTGTCGATCATGGACAGCATCTTCTTTTTGATGGCGATCCCCAACGTGATCGCGGTCTATCTGTTCGCCGGCGAACTCAAACGCGACTTGAAGGACTATCGCGCCCGCATCCGCTCGGGCGCCATCCGCCGCGCCGAACAGCCGCTGCCCTCGGCCGCCGAATAGCGCTGCTGCGCCCGTATCCAGGCCATGGCCCACCCCCCCCATGCACCCCCCCATGCCGTCGTGGCGTGCCGCCCTTGGGCGGCGCGGCCATCTCCGGACGCCGGCGGCTGGGGGGGCGCTGGGCTTGGTTCGACGCCCAGGGCCGGCAGCGATTGGAGGGTGCGGCTGCGCTCGCCATGACCGGTGGGCAAGTGTGTTCGCGGCAGGGGCCGTTTAGCGCGGGGTCCAGGCGCCCGGCCGCGGTGCCGGCCTGGGCTCAGAACGGCGCGATCAGGTGGAAGCGGGTCTGGCGACCGTCGATGTAGCGCACCGTCTCGCCGTCGAAGAAGGCGTCTTCCTCCAGCCGGAATTCGACCCGCTGGCCGCCCCATTCGGGCACGGCGAGGGTGGCGTTCAACTCGATCGACCAGGCGGTGTCGGCGCGCAGCCGATACTCGCCTTTGGGCGCCGGGCCTTGATTGTCCCAGAAGCCGATCGACGCGCCGGCGCCATGGCCGTGAAAGCCGATCGGGTGGCTGTAGATGCTCGGTTCCAGGCCGGCGTCGATGGCGCGGGCACGGGCGCGCGCCAGGATCTCGTTGCCGGTGTCGCCAAGCCGGAACGACGCGGTCAGCGCGTCCTGCACCCGGTTGGCGGCGGCGAGCCCGGCGCGCAGCCCGGCCGGCGCCTCGGTTTCGCCGGGGCGCAGCACATAGCCCAGATGCTGGGTGTCGGTGTTGAGCCCCAGATAGACGATGCCGAAATCGGTCCACAGCATGTCGCCGGGCCGGATCACTACGTCGCCGCGCAGCATCTCCGGCTCGCCGCGCCGGATCACCGCCACCGAGGGGTGGAACCAGGCGTCGAGGCCCAGGCGCGCGATGCGCTGGCGGTACCACCACTGCACGTCGGCGGCGCTGGTCTCGTCGGGGGTGATGACGGCGCGGGACAGCCCCTCGCCGATGATCGCATGGGCAGTGCGCACCACATGGGGGTAGTAGGCCATTTCGTCGGTGGTGCGGGTTTCCAGCCAGCCGATGGCGAGCGGAAAGCCGGGGACGATGCGCTTGGCGAGGCGCTCGGGCAGGGCGGCCAGCAGGTCCTGGTGTTGGCTGTGGGTCAGCCCGTCGGCGAACGCGGTCAGCGGCGAGACGTTGAGGGCGATTGTGTCCGGGTCGCGCGCGGCGATCAGGGCGGCCAGGCGCTGCCACTGGTCGGGCTGGCTGTCGGGGTCCCAGGCGGCCTTGAAATAGTCGCCGAGATCGTAGCGGCTGACCGTCAGGCGCTCCACCGGCTGGCCGTCGCCGGGGTCGTGGAACAGCAGGATGGTACGCCGGCGCGCGCGCAGGCTGGTGGCGTTGAGCATGGTCGAGACCACCGGGTCTTCCATATATTCGCGCGCCACCAGCACCCACATGTCGATGCCGTGTTCGCGCATCAGCGCCGGCACCAGGGTATCGAGCCGCCGGGCCAGCCAGCGATCCTCGATCGCCGCCTGCTGGCGCGGGCTGAGCGTCGGCGGCAGCGCCGGCGTCATCGACGCCTCGCCCTGGTCGGGGCGGTAACCGGGCGTCTGCGCCCGGGCGGCGGGACCAGGGGTCGGCGTCAGCGCCGGCGCCAGGGCGAGCAGGGCTGCGGCGGCGGTCAGGGTCTTCCAGGTCAGAACGGGCATGGCGGTCATGGCGGTCATGGGGGGGGCTTTCTGCGGGCTCGGCCGAAGGAGCCGGGGCGTCGGCGGGGTGGGCGCTGCGTGGCCATGATCGGCGCATCGTCCCGCTTGCCCAACCCGATGCCGTTGCTAACGGTAACACGGACCCGAGGCGCCGTGTTACCATCGGTCTGCCGGCGCGTGCGCTACCCGGCCGGTGGCTCAGTAGCGGAACGACACCTCGAAGCCCAGCCGGCGCAGCGCACCGGGGCTGGCGAACGAGCCGCCGAATTCGGGCGCTGGGATGACCTCTTCGAGAATGTCGGTGTTGGTCAGATTGCTGCCGAACACGGTGGCGCTCCAGCCCTCGCCGCGCACGCCCACGCGCGCGTCGAGCGTGGCGAAGGCGTCGCGCCGGGTGCGGCTGTAGTCGGCCGGGCCGAACAGGCTCGGGCGTTCCTGTCCCTGCACGGTGTGGAACCAGGTCGGGCCGGTGATCGTGCCGTCGAGACGGGTGAACAGCTCCAGCCCGCCGCCCACCGGCTGATTGTATTCGGCCGCCAGATTGACCGTGTAGTCGGCGGTGTAGGGCGATTTGTTGCCCACCGTATCGGGGCGCGAGCGGTTGGCCTTGATCTCGCTTTCGATCACCGCGCCGCCGGCGACGAAGGTCAGCGCGTCGATCGGCCGCCAGGTCACCTGGCCCTCGGCGCCCCAGATGCGCACATCGTCGATGTTGGAGACCACCCGCAACAGACCATAGGGGCCGACGAAGAACTCGAAGAACTGCATGTCGTCCACATTGGTGTAGAAGCCGGCGGTCTCGAAGCGCACGCGGCCGCCGAAGGCGTCGCCCTTGAGCCCGGCTTCGAACGCCGACGAGGTTTCTTTCTCGAAGGTGTCGAAGATGGTCACGCCGGCGTTCAGGGGTTGGTTGAAGAACAGGTCCACGGTGGCGCCCGCTCCTTGGTTGTTGAACCCGCCGGACTTGAAGCCGATGCCCCAGCTGGCGAACGCGGTCAGCTCGGGCAGGATGTCGTAACGCAGCGAAATCTTGGGCTGCACTTGCTCGAACGTGCGCTCCTTGTCGGGGATCTCACCGGTGGGGTTGATGATCGGGCTGAGGCCGGGGTTGAGCGGCGCGCCGCCGTCGAACGGCGGGCCGTTGAAGTCGACGAAGCGGGTGCGCGCGCCCGCCGGCACCAGATTGGTCACCTCGCGCTTTTCGCGGTCGTAGCGCAGCGCCACCGAGGCTTCGAAATCGGCCGTCGGCGCATAGGCCACCTGGCCGAACACCGCCAGCACGGTGGTGTTGAAACGGTCATGGACCAACTGTTCGGTGGCGTTCAACTGGTCCTGCGGCACGAACAGGCGCCGGGTGATGCCGACGCCGTCGTCGATGCCCAGATTGACCCCGACCTCGCGTTCGAGATCGAGGAAATAGCCGCCGCCGAGCCAGCGCACCTGGCCGTCGAACAGGTCGCCTTCAAGCCGCGCCTCGACGCTCACATCCTGCTGGTTGCGCACCTGATACTGGGTGCCGTCGCAGGTGGTCGGCGTATAGGGGCCGAAGAAGCTGGTCGGAAACTCGGGCGTCGGGCCGATGAACTGGGGCGCGGGCAGGGCGACGCCGGCCTCGAACAGCGCCTGGGTGGACGCGCGGCAGGTGGCGTCTTGGTTGAAGAAACCGAACGCGCCCGAGGTACCGTCGGCGGTCAGGTCGTTGTCGATGTCGGAATAGAGCGCCCAGACGGTCAGGGTGGCGAAGTCGAACTCGGCGTCGGTCTTGACCGACACCTCAAGCGCCTGCTGCTCGTTCAGCGGGTCGATATTGCCCTGGAACACGAACTCATGGTCGTTGACGTCCTCGAACAACAGCGGGCTCGACAGCGCCTGGGCCAGGCCAGGCAGGGCGAACACGCCGTTGAAGCTGAGCGCGGCGCCGCTCACCTGGCCATAGCGCAGCTTGGTGTCGACGCTGAGCCGGGCGTCGGGTTCCCACACCAGCCGGCCGCGCACATTCCAGTTCTTGAAATCGTCGACGATCGGGCGGTTGTCCTGGAAATCGTTGCGGTAATAGCCGTCGGTGCGCCGGAAGTCGCCCGACAGACGCGCGAAAAGCTGGTCTTCCACCAGCGCGCCCGAGATCGAGCTGGCCAGCGTCACCGTGTTGTCTTCGGCGTAACTCGCTTCGCCGAACACTTCGAACTGGTTACCCGGCATTTCGGTGGTGACGATGATCGCGCCGGCCGCGGCGTTGCGGCCGTAAAGCGCGCCCTGCGGCCCTTTCAGGATTTCGATCTGCTGGAGATTGGTGAATTCGCGGTTGAAAGCGGCGGGATTGGTATACAAGATCCCGTCGATGATGAAGGCGAAGCTGGCCTCGGCGTCGCGCGCGCCGTTGATGCCGCGGATATTGACCTGGGTGTCGCCCACTTCCGAGGCGTCCACCAATGTCACCCCCGGGGTCAGGGCGATGAAATCCTCGATCCGCTCCACGTCGGCGCTTTCCAATGTCGCCGAACTGAGCACCGACACGGTCGCTGGCACGCTCTGCGCGGTTTCGGCGAAACGCCGCGCGGTGACGACGATCTCTTCGAAGGTCTTTGCCTGGTCCGCGACGACTGGTTCGTCCGCCGCTTGCGCTTGGCCTTGGGCCCACCCGGGCGAGCTCAGCGCCAGGACGCTGGCGGTGGCGCAAAGGGCGGATGCGACCTGCCTTTTTTCCATGGTTTTTTCCTCCCAGACTGGGGCCCGTACAAGCCCGCGATGACCGATCGGGTCGTCACCATCGTGCGCGCCCCTCCAGCGGCCCGACAGCGATGCGGTCAATTGTGTGTGAAAAGAGCGTTACGATTTCGCTACCATCGGTCGTGTCGGCCCCGATGCTACCGACCCCGGGCGCCCATGGGCGCGGCGCAGGGTCGGTAGCGGGGGGCCAAGGTGGGATGGCCTTGGCAATCGACACGGCGTCTGCTCCTTCGGTACGGCGGTTGTTTTTGCCGTTTTTGTAATGACAGACTATTGTATACAAGGCCGGTTCGTCAAGCGGACTTTTTGCAGGAATTTGCGCAAAGGATTGGGGATGTCAAAAGCGAGTGAGCGGGCGTATCGGACGATTCGGGAGGGCATTCTGCGCGGCCGGTTCGCGCCCGGCGACCGGCTGGTGGAGGAGGAACTGGCGGAGTATTGCGGGGTCAGCCGCACGCCGATCCGCGACGCCATCCGCCGGCTCGACGGTGACATGTTGGTGCGGTGGGAGCCCAATCGGGGGGCGGTGGTGGCGTCCTTGTCGGACGAGGATGTGGGCGACCTGTTCGAGATCCGCGCGCTGATCGAGGGCCACGCCGCGCGCCGGGCGGCCGAGCGCGCCGACCCCGCCACCCTCGACCGCCTGGACGCCGAGGTGGCGGCGGTGTTCGAGGCGCTCGACAGCGGCTCGCCCTATTACATGGAGACGTTTCTGGACGCCAATGCCCGCTTTCACGACGCGGTCTACGACATGGCGGGCAGTGAGCGCCTGCGCGAGATTCGCCAGCGGCTGGTGGACCAGTCGGTGGTGTTGCGCACCGTGCGCCAGTTCGCGCTCGAAGACCTGCGCCGGTCGAACATGCACCATGCCGATCTGATCGCCGCCCTGCGCGCCGGCGACGGCCAGTGGGCGCAATCGGTGATGGTCGCCCATATCCTGGCCGCCCACCGCCGCCTCGCCGGCGCCGAATAGGTCGCGCCGGCCCGCGCCAGCGCCCCGGTCTGCGGCCGGCCCCGGCGGTCACGGACCCGGCGTCGCGACGCCATGACCGCCGGGATGGGGGCGGGATGGGGGGCGTGTGCCTGGCCCATGACGGCGGTGTGGGGCGGGGCGGCGAGGCGCGGCCGTGTGGCCCGGTTCAGGGTGGACCGGTTCGGGGTGGGCCGGTTCAGGGGCGGTCGCGCAGGTGGGCCAGGACCTCGGCCATGGCCACCACGTCGGCGTATTTCTGGCCCAGGTCGAACAGATTGGCGGCCTGGACGCGGGCGTCGCGGTCGCCGCAGGCTTCCGGTATCACCACGGGGATGAAGCCGTGCTGGAGCGCGTCGAGGGCGGTGGCGCGCACGCAGCCCGAGGTGGTCAGGCCGCCGATCAGGCAGGTGTCGACGGCCATGGCGGTCAGCGTGGCGGCCAGCGAGGTGCCGAAAAACGCGCTGGCATATTGCTTGGTCACCACCACCTCGTCAGCGCGCGGGGCCAGCGGCTCGGCAAAGCCGCCCAAGGGGGCGTCGTCGCCGGCGAAACAGGCCAGGGCTCCAACCTTCTGGAAGAACCGCCCGCCGTCCGCCCCGTCGGCCATGTAGCGCACCCGGGTGAAGATCACCGGCACGCCGGCCGCCCGCGCCGCCTCGGCCAACGCGGCGCAGGCGGCGACCGCGGCCTCGACCCCGGCGTAAAGCGGCGCGCCGGGCGTCACATAGGCCTTGACCGGGTCCACCAGGATCAGCGCCGGGCGCTGGCCGAAGCCCAGCCGGTTGCCGAAGCCGGCGGCGGCATAGTCGGCGCTCAGATCGTCGGGTGGGGTGTCGCGGCGGTCGGTGGGGGCCATGGGCGAAGCTCCCTCGGCTGGCTTGGGGGCGGCGGCGGGTCGGTCAGACGATGCCAGCGCTTTTGAGCGCCGCCAAGTCTTGCGCCGACTTGCCGAGCAGGCCGCCATAGACCTCGTCATTGTGCTGGCCGAGTTCGGGTCCGGCCCAATTGACCTGGCCCGGGGTCGCCGAGAGCTTGGGAAACACGTTCTGCATCCACAGCTTGTCGAAGCGCGGATGGTCCACCTTCACGAGCGCCTCGCGCGCCTGGTAGTGCGGGTCGTCGACCATGTCGGGGGCCTTGAAGATCTTGCCCGCCGGCACGCCGTGCTCGGCCATCAGGTCGAGCAGGTCTTGGGCTGCGAAGGTCCGGGTCCAGTCGGCGATCAGGGCGTCGAGTTCCGCCTGGCGCGCGCCGCGGGCGTCGTGGCTGGCGTAGCGCGGGTCGTCGGCCAGCTCCGGCCGGCCCATGGCGGCGGCGAAACGACGGAACACCGTGTCCTGGTTGGCGCCGATCAGCACGTCGCCGTCGCGGGTGGGGTAGGCGTTGGACGGCGCCACATTGGGCAGCACCGAGCCGGTGCGCTCGCGCACGAAGCCGGCTTGGGTGAACTCGGGCACGGTGGATTCCATCATCGCCAGCACCGCCTCGTAGATGGCGCTGTCGACCATCTGGCCCTCGCCGGTGCGCTCGCGATGGTGCAGGGCCATCAGCGCGCCGAGCGTCGCATAGGTGGCGGCCAGCGAATCGCCGATCGACAGGCCGATGCGGCTCGGCGGGGTCGACGGGTCGCCGGCCAGGTTGCGCATGCCGCCCATGGCCTCGCCGATCGACCCATAGCCCGCCTGGGTCGCATAAGGGCCGGTCTGGCCGAAGCCCGAGACGCGAATCATGATCAGGCGCGGGTTGATCGCCTTCAGCGTCGCATAGTCCAGGCCCCATTTTTCCATGGTGCCGGGGCGAAAATTCTCCAGCACGAAATCGGCCTGCGCCACCATCTCCTTGACCAGCGCCTGGCCTTGGGCCTCGCGCAGATTGAGCGTCACCGACTTCTTGTTGCGCGCCACCACCGGCCACCACAGCTTGTCGGCCCGGCCCCATTGGCGCATCGGGTCGCCGGTGCCCGGCTGCTCGATCTTGATCACCTCGCAGCCATGGTCGGCCATCAACTGGCCGCAGAACGGCCCGGCCAGCAACTGGCCCATTTCCAACAGTCGCAAGCCCTGAAGCGCCCCAAAGGGCGAGGACGATGCCGTCATTGTGATACCCTCCCATCGGCCGCCGCGCGCAATGGCGGCCCCCTCGTCGGACGATGCTTGACAGTCTGTATACAAATCGCAAAGCTGATTGTATACAAATTTCCGGGCAGGACAGATCAGAGGGAGGATGTGCCATGCCCAAGCGACGAATTGCGCTGGTCGAGGTGGGGCCGCGCGACGGCTTGCAGAACCAGCCGCGCGTGTTGCCGACCGAGATCAAACGGGCGATGATCGACCGCCTGATGGCGGCAGGTATCGAACGACTCGAAGTGGCCAGTTTCGTCCATCCCGAGCGGGTGCCGCAGATGGCCGATGCCGAGGCGCTGGTCGCCGGGCTGCCCGACCGGCCGGGCGTGCAGTATATCGGCCTGGTGCTCAACCGGCGCGGCCTTGACCGGGCGCTGGCGACCCGCGCCGGCGGCGCGCGCGGGGTCGACCAGGTGGGCGCGGTGGCGATCGCGTCCGACAGCTTCGCGACCAAGAACCAGGGCCAGACCGCCGACGAGAGCGTCGCCGTGGCGGTCGATATCGTCCGGGCGGCGCGGGCTCGCGGGCTGTCGGCCCAGGTGACCCTGTCGGCGGTCTGCGGCTGTCCGTTCGAGGGCCGGGTGGATGTGGCCCGGGTGGTCGACATGGCCCGGCGCGTGGCCGAGGCCGAGCCCGCCGAGATCGCGCTTGCCGACACCATCGGCGTCGGCGTGCCGGCGCAGGTGGCCGAGCTTGTCGGCCGGGTGCGCGCGGCGGTCGGGCCGGTGCCGTTGCGCGGTCATTTCCACGACACCCGCAACACCGGCATCGCCAATGTCTGGGCGGCGGTCGAGGCCGGCGTCGACGCCATCGACGCGTCGCTCGGCGGTTTGGGCGGCTGTCCGTTCGCGCCGCGCGCCACCGGCAATGTGGCGACCGAGGACGTGGTCTATCTGCTCGACCGCTCGGGCGTCGCCACCGGCGTCGACCTCGACGCCCTGATCGCCGCCAACGCCTGGATGCGCGACCATCTGGACGCCCCCTTGCCCTCGCGGGTGGCGCGCGCGGGCGGCTTTCCCAGGCCGAAGAACGACGCCGACGCGGCATGACACCATAAAAACAAATCATAGGGAGGCGGCTTCGATGGCCTATCGGCTTGGTGTGGATGTGGGCGGTACTTTCACCGACCTGTTGGTGATCGACGACGCCAGCGGGCGAACCTGGCGGGCCAAGGTGCCGTCGACGCCCGACGACCCGTCGCGCGCGGTGGTCGAAGGCGCACGCAAGGTCTGCGCCGAGGCCGGCGTGGCGGCCGGCGACGTGGCGGTGTTCCTGCACGGCACCACGGTGGCCACCAACGCGGTGCTGGAAGGCAAGGGCGCGCGGGTCGGCCTGCTGGTCACCGAGGGCTATCGCCAGATCCTCCAGATCGCCCGCTCTTACGTGCCCGGCGGTCTGGCCGGTTGGATCGTCTGGCCCAAGCCCGAGCCGCTCGCCCCGCTCGACTGCACGGTCGAGGTGCCCGAACGCATCGACGCCGAGGGCCGGGTGGTCGCCGCCCTTGACGAGGCCGAATTACGCCGCCGCCTGGGCGCGCTCGCCGATCGGGGCGACAAGCCCGGCGTCGAGGCGCTGACCGTGTGCCTGATCAACGCCTATGTGAACGACGCCCATGAGCGCCGGGTGGCCGAGATCTGTGCCGAGATGCTGCCCGATCTGCCGGTGACCGTGTCGTCGGCGATCCTGCCCGAGATGCAGGAATATGAGCGCGCCCTGACCACCGTCGCCAATTCCATGGTTCGCCCGCCGGTGGCGCGCTATGTGCGCAACCTGGCCGATAGCCTGGCCGCGTGGGGCATGACCGCGCCGGTCCACCTGTTGCGCTCCGACGGCGGGTTGATGAGTGCCGCCAAGGCGCAGACAGCGCCGGTGAACCTGTTGATGTCGGGGCCGGCGGGCGGCGTCGCCGGCGCGCTGTGGGTGGCGCGCCACGCCGGGCTCGACAATATCCTCACCCTCGACATGGGCGGCACGTCCACCGACGTGGCGTTGATCGAGGGCGGCCAGCCGCGCCTGCGCCGCGAGACCTCGGTGGGCGACCTGACCGTGCGGGCGAGCGCGCTCGACATCCGCACGGTGGGGGCCGGCGGCGGCTCGATCGCCCATGTGCCCGAGCTGACCAGGGCGCTGCGGGTCGGGCCGGAAAGTGCCGGCGCGCAGCCCGGGCCGGTGGCCTATGGCCGCGGCGGCACCCGGCCCACGGTGACCGACGCCAATGTGGTGCTCGGCTATCTGCCCGAAAGCCTGCTCGGCGGCGCCATGACCCTCGACCGCGCCGGCGCCGAGCGCGCCGTGCAGGGGGTGGCCGACGCGCTCGGCATTTCGCTCATCGAGGCGGCCACCGGCATCGTCGACATCGCCAACGAGACCATGTTCGGCGCGCTGCGCCTGGTGTCGGTGCAGCAGGGCTACGACCCGCGCGACTTCGCGCTGATGGGCTTCGGCGGTGCGGGGCCGTTGCACGCCAATGCGCTCGGCCGGCTGATGGGCGCCTGGCCGGTGGTGATCCCGCCGAGCCCGGGCGTGCTGTGCGCCTATGGCGACGCCACCACCCGGTCGCGGGTCGAGGCGCAGCGCAGCTTCAACACCCTGGCGCCCGAGACCGACGACGCCACGCTCGCCCGGCTGCTGGCCGAGTTGGGCGGCCAGGTGGCCGACGACCTGGCCGGCGAAGGCATCGCGCGCGCCGACATCTCGGTCGGCTTCGAGATCGACGTGCGCTATCGCGGCCAGGCGTTCGAACTGCCGCTGGCCGCCGATCTCGCCGCGTTCGAGCGCGGCACCGGGCTCGCGGCCCTGGCCCGCGCGTTCGACGACGAGCACGAGCGGCTGTTCACCTTCAACCTCGACGTGGCCCATGAACTGGTCAATCTGCGCGCCATGGCCCTGGGGGCCGCCGCCGACGTGGCGCCGCCCCGGCTGGCGCGCGGCACCGGCGACGCGGGCGCCGCCCGGCTGCGCGACCACCGCCTTTACATCGACGGCGCCGAGCGCGCCGCCGGGCTCTACGACCGCGCCCGGCTGCGCGCCGGCGACCGGGTGCCCGGCCCGGCGGTGATCGTCGAGATGGACGCGACCACCCTGGTGCTCGACGGCTGCGAGGCCCGGGTCGACGATTTCGGCACCATCCTGATCCATCCGGTCTGAGGGGAGGCCAAGACCCATGCCCGCGACGATTGTGCAGACCAACGACACGCCGTTCGCCCCGGTCACCGTCGACCCGGTGACGCTGGACATCATCGAAAACGCGCTCAAAAACGCCCGCACCGAGATGGACGCCACGGTCATGCGCACCGCCATGAGCCCCGGCATCCGCGAACAGGGCGACGCCTTCCCGCTGATCGCCGACGCACAAGGGCGCATGGTGGTCGGCCAGTTCGGCAGCTTCATCCAGGGTTTTCTGGACAATTTCGACGGCACCATCGAAGACGGCGACGTGATCTGGCTGTCCGACCCCTATAGCTGCGAAGGTGCGATCAGCCACAACAATGACTGGCTGGTGCTGGTGCCGGTGTTCCGCCACGGCCGGCTGGTCGCCTGGGCGTCGCACTTCGGCCACCAGACCGATGTGGGCGGCCGGGTGCCGGGCTCCTTGCCCACCGACGGGCGCACCATCTTCGAAGAGGGCGTGCGCATCCCGCCGGTCAAGCTCTACCGCCGGGGCGAGATGCAGCGCGACCTGGTCGACCTGGTGCTGCACCAGGTGCGCATGCCCGAATGGTGCCGCTCCGACCTCAACGCGCTGCTGGCGTCGTGCCGCACCGCCGAGCGGCGCATCCACGAGATGTGCGAACGCTTCGGCGACGATGTCTATGTCGCCGCCGGCGCGGCGCTGCTGGCGCGCAACCGCCGCGCCATGAAGGCGTTGATCCGCACCACGGTGTCGGAAGAGCGGCTGACCTTCACCGACTATCTGTGCGACGACGGCTTGGGGTACGGGCCCTACAAGATCCACTGCGCCATGTGGCGCGAGGGCGACAGGGTGATCCTCGACTTCGAGGGCACGTCGCCCCAATCGGCCAGTTCGATCAACTTCTATCTCAACGAAAACATGCTCAAGATGTTCTTCGGCATCTACATGATCATGGTTTTCGACCCGCAGATCCTGTTCAACGACGGCTTTTACGATCTGGTCGAGGTGCGCATCCCCGAGGGCAGCTTGTTCAAGCCGGCCTTTCCCGCAGCGCTCAGCTGCCGCACCCACGCGCTCGGCCGGCTGTTCGATATCCTCGGCGGCCTGCTCGGCCAGCGCCAGCCCGAGTTCCTCAACGCCGCCGGCTTTTCGTCGAGCCCGCACCTGATGTTCTCGGGCTATGGCGCGGACGGACGCTGGTTCCAATTGTTCCAGATCGGCTTCGGCGGTATTCCCGGGCGGCCGCTGGGCGACGGCCCCGACGGGCATTCGCTGTGGCCCGGCTTCACCAACGTGCCCAACGAGTTTCTGGAGCGTTACTACCCCTTGCGCATCGAGCGCTATGAGACCGTCGCCGACAGCGGCGGGCCGGGGCTGCACCGGGGCGGCAACGGCATTCACATGACCTATCGCTTCACCGGCGCGGGCACCATCGCCATCCACGACGACCGCTGGTTCACCCATCCCTGGGGCGTCAATGGCGGCAAGCCCGGCGCGCGGGCGCGCAAGATCCTCGAACGCGCCGACGGCAGCCGGGCGGTGCTGGCCAACAAGGCCGACGATATCCGCGTCGGCCCGGGCGACGCGCTGCACTTCATCACCTGGGGCGGCGGCGGCTGGGGCGACCCGCTGGCCCGCGACCCGGATCTGGTGGCGCTCGACGTGCGCCGCGGTCTGGTCACGCGCGCCGGCGCCGAGGCCGGCTATGGCGTGGTGCTCGGCGCCGACGGCGCGGTCGATCCCGCCGCCACCCAAGCGCGCCGGGACGCGATGCGCGCCGAGCGCGGGGAGATCCCGGTGTTCGACTTCGGCCCCGATATCGACACCCTGCGCGCGGCCTGCGAGCGCGAAACCGGTCTGCCCGCCCCCCGTCCGCCCGAAGCCGCCTGACCCGGAGCTCAGGTCCCGGGGTGGCCGGGGCAGCGAGGCAGGCCCGGGAAGCGCCAACGGGCGGCGAAGGACGACGCGGGGCGGTCAGGCAAGGGCCGGGGCGACCGGGCGGAGGTGTCGGGCAGGGTATAGGGCAGGGCTGTCTGGCGAAGCCGGGCCGGGCGCCCGCCCCCCGCCGTCTTGGCGAGCGCCAGCGACGCCATTCAAGCGACGGCAGCGACAACGCCCGCCGGTCGACGGTAGAGGACGGCCCGCACCCGCCGCCGCCCCGACGGGCACCCCCAGCGCAGGCGGCAAGCGGCAATTGGATCGCGTCGCTGGCGCTCGCGACGACGGCGTGCGATGGGCTGGCTGGGTTTGCTGGGCCGGGCAGGGCGGGCCGTCGGGGGCCGTGTGGCGCCATGGCCGGGCGCCCGACCCCCGCCGCCGGGGGGCTCAGTCGGCCATCATCTGGCGGTTGATGACCAGCTTCTGGATGTCCGACGTGCCCTCGTAGATCTGGCACACCTTGACGTCGCGATAGATCCGCTCGATGCCATAGTCGGCCAGATAGCCATAGCCGCCGAGGGTCTGGATGGCGTCGGAACACACCGCCTCGGCCGCCTCGGAGGCGAACAGCTTGGCCATGCACGCCTCGCGCAGGCATGCCTCGCCCGCGTCCTTGAGCCGGGCGGCGTTGAGCACCATCTGCTCGGCCGCCGCCACCCGCGTCGCCATCTCGGCGAGCCGGAAGCCCACCGCCTGGTGGGCGATGATCGGCCGGCCGAAGCTGGTCCGCTCGCGCGCATAGGCGGTGGCGGCGTCGAGGGCGGCGCGCGCCATGCCCACCGCTTGCGCCGCGATGCCGATGCGCCCGCTTTCCAGATTGGCCAGCGCCAGGCGATAGCCGGCGCCTTCGCTGCCCAACCGGCAGTCGGCGGGCACCACCATGGCGTCGAAGACGATCTGCGCGGTGTCGGACGATTTCTGGCCCAGCTTGTCCTCGACCCGCGCGACGGTGAAGCCCGGCGTGTCGGTGGGCACCACGAACGCCGAGATGCCCTTCTTGCCCGCGTCCGGGTCGGTGACCGCGAACACGATGGCGGCCCCGGCGATGGCGCCGGACGTGATGAACTGCTTGGTGCCGTCGATCACATAGCCCTCGGCGGTTGGCCGCGCGCGGGTGGTCAGGGCGGCGGCGTCGGAGCCCGCGCCGGGTTCGGTCAGGCAGAACGCGCCGATCATCTCGCCCCGGGCCAGCGGGCGCAGGAAGCGCGCCTTCTGCGCCTCGGTCCCGGCGGCTTCGATGGCCGCACAGACCGGCGAGTTGTTGACGCTCATCAGCGTCGACAGGCCGCCGTCGCCGGCGGCGATCTCGATCAGCGCCAGCGCATAGGCGGTATAGTCGGTGCCCGCGCCGCCCCAATCGGGCGACACGCACATGCCCAGCAGCCCAAGCTCGCCCATGCGCGCCAGCACCTCGCCCGGCACCCGGCCGGCCTTCTCCCAGGCCGCGGCGTGGGGCGCGACCTGCTCGGCGGCGAAACTGCGCGCCATCGCGCGGATCAGGCGCTGTTCCTCGCTCAACAACGCGTCATGGACCATGGCAACCCTCCTCGTCCTTGTGGTTGAGGATCGGCATGCGGCAGCGAGAGGCTCTGGTCAAGAAGCCTTGTTCTCTTGAAGCTATTCCGTATATAATCAGTTGGGAAAGTGAAAGAGGTAGAGATGAGCAAAGATAAATCGGAACACAAAAGAAGCGAGCGTTCAATGAGCGGCGATCATTATAGAAAGCCAATTCGTCCTCAAGAAAAACCAGAAAACAATGAGGGCTCCGGAGGGAAAAAGCCTGAAAAAAAATAAAATGCACGATTTTATTACAATAATTATTGCGTTTTTTTCTCTTGTTTTTAGCGTGGTTTCTTTGTTTGTTTCCATTCAAGTTATTCAGCTCAATATTGTTATAACCTTAAAAAATGAACTAGCTGAATCTTTTCGGCGATACTTAGCAGTGGTTAGTGTCAACAATGACAACGAAGGCGCAACAAATGAGTGCGGCAATTCAGGATTTGAGGAATTTGAGGAATCTGAGTTTTTAAATTCCTTGGAAGCTATTTGTTTTTTCTGTAACAAGAAAACTATTTTGTGTTCGGCGAAAGGTTTTCTGGAGCCGCAAGTTAAAGAAATTGTGACGATCTGCTTGAGGGATGAGGACTGGCGTAAGCGCTTGAAACCGCAGCAGGGCTCCAATGAGAAGTACAAAGAGATTAGGTGTTTTGCAAAAAACATAGCCTCAAATAGGGGGTATAACGAAAAACGGCGCCGCTAAGCCGCCAGTTCCACCGCCATCGCAGTGGCTTCGCCGCCGCCGATGCACAGGCTGGCGACGCCGCGCCGGGCGCCGGCCTGGCGCAGCGCGTGGATCAGGGTCACCAGGATGCGCGCGCCCGAGGCGCCGATCGGGTGGCCGAGCGCGCAGGCGCCACCGTGCACATTGACCACGTCATGGGGCAGCGACAACTCGCGCATGGCCGCCATGGGCACCACCGCGAACGCCTCGTTGATCTCATAGAGGTCCACGTCCGACGGCCGCCAGCCGGTGCGCTCGAACAGCTTGCGCAGCGCGCCCACCGGCGCGGTGGTGAACCATTCGGGCGCCTGGGCGTGGGTGGCGTGGCCGTAGAGGGTGGCGATCGGGGCGAGCCCGCGGCGCTCGGCCTCGGATCGGGTCATCAGCAGCAGCGCCGCCGCGCCGTCGGAGATCGACGACGACGAGGCCGCGGTCACCGTGCCGTCCTTGGCGAACGCCGGGCGCAGGGTGGGGATCTTCTCGGGCCGCGCCTTGGCCGGCTGTTCGTCGCGCTCGACCCTGTGGTCGCCCTTGCGGGTGGTGACGGTCACCGGCGTGATCTGGGCGTCGAACCAGCCCTCATCGACGGCGCGGCGCGCGCGTTCCACCGAGGCGATGGCGTAGGCGTCCTGGGCCTCGCGGGTGAACTGATAGTGGCTGGCGGTGGCCTCGGCGAAGGTGCCCATGGCGCGCCCGGGCTCATAGGCGTCTTCGAGGCCGTCGAGCGCCATATGGTCATAGACCCGGGTGTGGCCGTATTTGTGGCCGCTGCGGTGGTCGAGCATCAGGAACGGGGCGTTGGTCATGCTCTCCATGCCGCCGGCGAGCACCACGGCGGCCGAGCCCGCGGCGATCGCGTCGGCGCCCTGCATCACCGCCTTCATGCCCGAGCCGCACATCTTGTTGATGGTGACCGCACCGGTGCTGTCGGGCACGCCGGCGGCCTTGGCGGCCTGGCGGGCCGGCGCCTGGCCCTGGCCCGCGGGCAGCACGCAGCCCATGATGGTCTCGTCGATCTCGGCCGGGTCGAGGGCGATCTGGCCGAGCGCGCCACGGATCGCGGTGGCGCCGAGTTCGGTGGCCTTGACGGCGCCCAACTCGCCCATCAGGCCGCCCATGGGCGTGCGCGACAGGGCGACGATGACGACCGGGTCGGAGGCGCTATGGTGCGGGGCGGCGGCGGCTGACATGGGGCTTGGGGCTCCCTTGGGGCGTGGCACGGGGTGAACTGACGTCGTCAGAGTGATAAGAACTCCAGTCGGGCGGTGCAAGGGGCTCGCAACGGACCCTGCGTCCGCCCGCCGGCAAGCCCGGAAAAGCAACCCCTGACGATCAAGGAGCGTGTGCGATGGTGTCCCTGCAAACCCCGCCCGGCGACCTCGGCTGGACCGCCGCTGAGTTTTCCCTGCCCGACCTGGACGGCACGCCCCGGCGCTTTGCCGATGTGGCGGGCGAGGCGGGCACGGTGATCGCCTTCATCTGCAACCATTGCCCCTATGTGAAGGCGATGATCCCGCGCTTCATCGCCGACGCGGCCGCGTTGAAGGCCGCCGGGGTCGGTGTGGCGGCGATCATGCCCAACGATTTTCACGCCTATCCCGACGACGCGCCCGACGCCATGCGCGCCTTTGCGGCCGGGACCGGGCTCGATTGCCCGTATCTGCTGGACGAGAGCCAGGCGGTGGCGCGGGCCTATGGCGCGGTGTGCACGCCCGATTTCTTCGGCTTCGACGCCGCGGGTCGGCTGGTCTATCGCGGCCGTCTCGACGCCGGGCGCAAGGACCCGCCGCCCGCCGACGCGCCCCATGAGTTGCGCGACGCCATGCTCGCCGTGGCCGCGGGCCGGGGCGCGCCCGAGACGCAGCTTCCGTCCATGGGCTGTTCGATCAAATGGCGCCAGGGGTGACGGACGGCTGACGGCACCTACCTCTAAGGCAGCGGTTGCGGTCCACCGTCGGCCGGCGGGCGTAGGGCGCGGCCGTCCGATGGATGGCGTCGCTGGCGGTTGCCATGCCGGTGGCGTGGCGCGGGGGCGCGCCTTAAGGGCGGTTGGGGCGCGCGGGTCCGGGGTGTGGTCCCCGCGCGTCGGGTCTGGCTCAGCCGGCCTGGGCGGCCCAGTCGCGGTAGCGCAGGCGGGTGCCCGATTGGGTGAACTCGGGGCGCACCATGGCCAGGTAGAGCCGCGCCACATCGGCCGGGCTGGGCAGGGTCGCCGGGTCTTCGCCCGGGAACGCGGCGCGGCGCATGTGGGTGGCCGTGGCACCGGGGTCGATCAGATTGACCGCCATGGGCTTTTCGGCCACTTCCTCGGCATAGGTCAGCACCAGCTTTTCCAGCGCCGCCTTGGTCGCCGCATAGCCGGCCCAATAGGCGCGGTTCTTTTGCGTGGCGCCCGAGGTGACGAACAGCGCCCGGCCGGCGTCGGACAGGCGCAACAGCGGGTCCATGGACCGGATCAGCCGGTAATTGGCGGTGAAGTTGACCGCCACCACATCGTCCCATTCCTTGGGCGTGTAGTGGCCCACCGGGCTCAGCGGCCCCAAGAGCCCGGCATTGGACACCAGGATATCGAGCTTGCCGAAGCGCTCGTAAAGCCCCGCCCCCAGATTGTCGATGCCGCCATAGTCCTTGATGTCGAGCGGCACCAGCGTGGCGCCTTCACCGGTCGCCTCGGTGATCTCGTCGTCCAGTTCTTCAAGGGCTGCCTTCGACTGCGGCCGCGACACCGCGACCACATGGGCGCCGGCGCGGGCGAGCAAGGGCGCCACGGCCCGGCCGATGCCGTGTCCGGCGCCGGTGACCAGCGCGATCCGCCCGGCGAGCGGCTTACCCTCGGGCGACCCCGCAGACAGCGGCGGCAGCGGATGGTCGGGCGGCAGAATCTCAGCATCGGACATGGCTCATACTCGCATGGGAGGGCAGGAACGCGGGCCGGGCTCAGGACTGAGCCGCGGCCAGCAGGTCGAGCGGTCCGGCCACGTCTTCCTGGTCGGTCAGGCGGGTCGGATAGTCGCCGGTGAAACAGGCGTCGCAGAATTGCGGCTGGGCGTCGTTGCGGCCGGCGTCCACATAGCAGGCCCGATAGAGGCCGGCGATGGACAGAAACGCCAGGGTGTCGGCGCCGATCACGTCGCGCATGCTGTCCAGGTCCATGCGCGCGGCCAGCAGCTTGGAGCGTTCGGGCGTGTCGACGCCATAGAAACAGCTATGACGGGTCGGCGGGCTGGCGATGCGCATGTGCACCTCGCGCGCGCCGGCCTGGCGGACCATGTCGACGATCTTCATCGAGGTGGTGCCGCGGACGATGGAATCGTCCACCAGGATCACCCGCTTGCCCTTGATCGACCAGTGGTTGGCGTTGTGCTTCAGCTTGACGCCCAGATGGCGGATCTTGTCGGACGGTTCGATGAACGTGCGGCCCACATAATGGTTGCGCACGATGCCCAGTTCGAACGGCAGATCGGCCTCGCGCGCATAGCCGATGGCCGCCGGCGTGCCGCTGTCGGGCACCGGGATCACCAGGTCGGCCTCGACGCCGCTTTCGCGCGCCAGTTCCGCGCCGATGCGCTTGCGCACATCATAGACCGACATGCCGTCGAGCATGCTGTCGGGGCGCGAGAAATAGACATGCTCGAAGATGCACGGCCGCGCCGGTGCCGGGTCGAACGGGTGCAGCGAGGTCAGGCCGTTGCGGTCGATCACCACCATCTCGCCGGGTTCGATCTCGCGGATGAAGGTGGCGCCGAGGATGTCGAGCGCGCAGGTTTCAGAGCACAGGATCTGCACCCCGTCTTCCATCTCGCCGAGCACCAGCGGGCGCACGCCCAAGGGGTCGCGCACGCCGATCAGCGCCTCTTGGGTCAGCGCGACCAGCGAATAGGCGCCTTCCACCTGGCGCAGGGCATCAATGAAGCGATCGAGCGCGGTGCGGAAGGTGGAGGTGGCCAGCAGGTGCAGGATCACCTCGGTGTCGGAGGTGGACTGGAAGATCGCCCCGGCGCGCACCAGGCTGCGGCGCAGGGTCTGGGCGTTGGTCAGATTACCGTTGTGGGCGACCGCGAAGCCGCCATGGGCCAGTTCGGCGAACAGCGGCTGGACGTTGCGCATCGCCGTCTCGCCGGTGGTCGAATAGCGCACATGACCGATCGCCGCCGCGCCGGGCAGGCGGTCGAGCACCGCCTGGTCGGTGAAATAGTCGGCCACCTGGCCGCCATGCTTCTGGGTGTGGAACTGGCTGCCGTCGAAGCTGGTGATGCCGGCGGCTTCCTGACCCCGGTGCTGCAACGCGTGCAGGCCGAGCACCGTGTGGGCGGCGGCGTCGTCGGTGCCGAACAGGCCGAACACGCCGCACTCTTCGCGCAGATGGTCGTCGTCAAAGGGGTGGGTGGTCAACGCGCGCGCGGACCGGTCGGACGTGGCAATCTCGGACAAAGGGTCCCCCGATACCAAGGCTGGGCGTGGCCGGAACGCCGCCCTTCACATGTGGGGGTCATATAGAGCCGCGCCCCTGGGTCTGCCAAGGGCGCGATAGCCGAGACGGCGTTTCTCGCGTCATTTGGCCGTCACGCTTGTGTCATCGACGGCCAAGCCGGGCCGATGGCGGCGGGGCTTAGGGACCGATCTTGCGACTCAGCGTCTCGGCGGCGTGCCGGCGGGGCAGTTGCGGTCGACCTCGGGGTCGCACTGGTCGCTCTCTTTGAGTAACTCCTGGACGGTCCGGTCGAGCATCCGGCGCTGGCCTTCCTCATAGATCGGTTCGGCCGCCTTTTCGACCGACTGGCGCAGCCGCGGTGCGGTCTCGCGCTGTTTCTCCATGACCCGCTGGCCGGTGTCGGTCTCGACCGCGCGGCGGCCCAATTCGGGGCCGAGATCGGCGACCAGCCGGGCGCCATAGCTGAGCAGCGGGCGCGACTTGGCCTCGCGCACCCAGTCGGGCTGATCGGCCGGCTTGATCAGCGCCGACAGGCCGAGATAGGCGGTGGACACCAGCGCCAGGCCGAACAACAGCCCCAACAGGCCGCCGAGCGAGCGGTCGAGAAAGCCGACGCCGCTCGACGCGACACCGTCGCCGAGGGCCGAGGCGAGCAGCTTGAGCAGCACCAGCGCGGTGATGAACACCACCGGCACGGTCAGGATATCGGCGATCTCGGGCGGCGAGACCATTTCGCGGGCCAGCGCGCTGACCGGCGTGAACGCATAAAGCGTGATCACCGCCGCGCCGATCCACGCCGCGATGCCCAGCGTCAGCCGGGTAAACCCCTTGGCCAGGGCGACCAGGAAGCACAATCCCACGGTCAACCCCACCACGATATCGAAGGCGGTCCATCCTTCCATTGCCGATCCCTCCGCTTGATGCCGTTGCACTGGCGACGCCCAAGCCGCCGCCCCGGGTGCTGGTCAAGGTCTAGTCGGTTTCGCCGGCGCCGAACAGGGCGACCAGGTCGGCGACGCCGTCGAGACCGTGGGCGCGCACCGGGCCCGCGTCCTGGCCCGCCTTGGTGCGCGCGGGCAGATAGGCGCGGGTGAAACCGAGCTTGCCGGCCTCCTTGAGCCGCGCGTCGGCCTGGGCCACCGGGCGGATGTCGCCCGACAGGCTGATTTCGCCGAACAGCACGGTTTCGGGCGGCACCGGCCGGTCGGTCAATGACGACACCAGGGCTGCGGCGACCGCAAGGTCGGCGGCGGGTTCGGCGATTTTAAGGCCGCCGGCCACATTGAGATAGACGTCGGCGCCGGCCAGCCCCAAGCCGCAGCGCGCATCCAGCACCGCCAGCACCATGGCCAGCCGGCCGCTGTCCCAGCCGACCACGGTGCGGCGCGGGTTGGCGGCCTGGGTCGGCGCCACCAGGGCCTGGATCTCCACCAGCACCGGGCGCGTGCCCTCGACGCCGGCGAACACCGCCGAGCCCGACACGTCGCCCGAGCGGTCGGACAGGAACATCTCGGAGGGGTTGCCCACCTGGGCGAGCCCGAGCCCGGTCATCTCGAACACGCCGATCTCGTCGGTGCCGCCATAGCGGTTCTTGACGCTGCGCAGGATGCGGAACGGGTGGCCGCGCTCGCCCTCGAAATAGAGCACCGTGTCGACCATGTGTTCGAGCACCCGCGGCCCGGCGATCTGGCCGTCCTTGGTGACATGGCCGACCAGCAGCACCACGGTGCCGCGCCGTTTGGCGAAGCCGATCAGCGCCTGGGCGCAGGCGCGCACCTGGGCGACCGTGCCGGGCGCGCTGTCGAGCGTGTCGGCATAAAGCGTCTGGATCGAGTCGATGACCAAGATGTGCGGCGCCGGGCCGTCGTCGAGCGTGGTCAGGATGTCGCGCAGGCTGGTGGCGGTGGCCAGGTGCACCTCGGCGTCGGCCAGCCCGAGCCGCCCGGCGCGCCGTTGCACCTGGGCCTCGGCCTCTTCGCCCGAGATATAGACCGCGCGGCGGCCGGCCTGGGCCAGCCCGGCCAGCGCCTGGAGCAGCAGCGTCGACTTGCCGATGCCGGGGTCGCCGCCGATCAACACCGCCGAGCCGGGCACGAAGCCGCCGCCGACCGCCCGGTCCAGTTCGGGCAGCCCGGTTTCGAGGCGCGGGTCGATGCGGCCGTCGTCGGCGAGGCCAACGAGCTTGAGCGTGGTGCCGCGGCCGACGCCCAAGCCTTTGGGCTGGGCGGCCTCGGCCGGCGGCGCTTCCTCGACGATGCTGTTCCAGGCACCGCAATCGGTGCAACGGCCGGCCCAGCGCCGATAGACCGACCCACAGCTTTGACAGACATAGTGCGACTTCGCTTTGGCCATGCGTCCTGCGATCCCGTTTTGTTCCGCTTAGCAGCTGGCCGGCGGTCTGAAAAGGGGTGCATGAACCGGGCGCCGCTTCCGTCGGAGCGGCGGCCCGCCCCTGCCGATCCGCCCCGGACCGGTCCAAGGGGCGGCGATCCAGGGCGGGCTACTCCGGGGTGTGCCAAGAAAAACCGATAGGGGGCGGCGCGCGGCGGCTCAGGTGTTGCGCACCGCCGTGAGAAAGGTCTCGACCTTGTGGCGCAGGGTGTCGGCTTGTTGCGACAGGTCTTGCGAGGCGGCGAGCACCTGTTCGGCCGAGGCGCCGTTGGCGTCGGCCGATTGGGTCACGCCGACGATGGTCGCCGACACCTCGCTGGTGCCCGCCGATGCCTGTTGGATATTGCGCGCGATCTCCTGGGTCGCCGAGCCCTGTTCCTCGACCGCGCTGGCGATCTTGCTGGCGATTTCATTGATCTGGTCGATGGTCTGGCCGATGGTTTGGATCGCCACCACGGCGTCGTGGGTCGCGGTCTGCACGTCGGTGATCTGGCCGCCGATCTGTTCGGTGGCCTTGGCGGTCTGCATGGCCAGGTTCTTGACCTCGGACGCCACCACCGCGAAGCCCTTGCCGGCCTCGCCGGCGCGCGCCGCCTCGATCGTGGCGTTCAAGGCTAGCAAGTTGGTCTGCGCGGCGATGTCGTTGATCAGCCCGACCACGTCGCCGATCTCCTGGGCGGCCGAGGCCAGGCCCTGGATCTTGTCGTTGGTGCGGCCCGACTCCTCGGTCGCCTTGTTGGCGACGCTGGCGGCATCTGCCACCTGGCGGGAGATCTCGTTGATCGACGAGGACAGTTCCTCGGCCGCGCTTGCCACCGTTTGGACATTGCTGGCCGCCTGGTCGGAGGCCGCCGCCACGGTGGTGGCTTGCTGTTTGGTCTCTTCCACCTTGCCGGTCATGGCTTTGGCCGTGTTCTGCATGTCGCCGGCCGATTGGGTGACCGAGCGCAGCACCGTGGTCACGTCCTGGTCGAAGGTCTGGGTCAGGTCGGCCAGGGCCTGCGCGCGTTCGGCCTCGCGCGCGCGCTCTTCAGCCTCGCGATCATGCCGGGCGCGCTCGGCCTCGGCCTCCTGCTGGGCACGCCGCTGCGCTTCGGCGCGGGCCTCGGCTTCCTGGGCCTCCAGTCGCTCGGCCTCGATCATGTTCTGTTTGAACACCAGCACCGCCTGGGCCATGGAGCCGATCTCATCGGTCCGGTCGTGGCCGGGAATGTCGACGGTCTTGTCGCCGTCGGCCAGCGTCTTCATGGCGCCGGTCATCGACAGGATCGGCATCGAGATTTCCCGGATCATCAACCATCCCGCCCCGCCCGCGACCAGGGCACCGACCAGCACCATGACGATGATCAACAACCGCGACATGGCGTACATGGCGTCGCCGTCCCGGCTGGCCTGCTTGGCGCTGGCATCGTTCAAGGTAATCAACTCGACCAGCAACGCGCTGGCCTCCTCGAACACGGTGAGCGACTCGCCCCGGAACAAAGCGGCGGCTTCCTCGTTTCGGTTCTGCCGGGACAGCGAAAACAGCGTCTCGTTGATCCGCCGATAATCGGCCCACTTGTCGCGGAACAGCATGAACAGCGAGCGTTCCTCTTCCGACGAGATCAGCCGCTCATAGGCTTCGCTGCGTTCGCGGATGAGGTCGTCGACCTTGGTCAGAGCGGTCTCCGCGTCGCGGATTTCGGCAGCATCGGTGTTCATAACATGAGTCCCCTGGGCGATCCGATAGTCGCTGGTCAGGGTGTTGATACGGCCGATCAGGTCGACGCTTGGCAGCCAGTTCTCGGTGATCACCGTGGAGGCATGGTTAACCGCGGCCAAGCGGTTGATGGAAAACAAGCCTTGCAAGCAGGTCAGCGCGAAAATGACGACAAAGACAGCAATCAGTTTCTTACGGATTGTCATCTGTTTCATGGACGGTCTCCGAGGCGCCGACGGTCGGCAGTGGAAAAAACATGAAAATACACGCAACGGGCGATTTTGTGCCGCACGGAGCGAGGCTGAAAACAGCTTGTCGCCGGATAGTTTAAGATCCGCCTAATGGATAAGGGTAATTTTGGTCTTTGTTCAGAAATGACTGGGGCCAGCGCCGAGATGTCGGGCGCTGCTTTTTTAAGTAAATAAAGTCAAGTCTATAGGGCTAAAGTTATGAAAAATAAGCCGCTAAGCGAAAGCGGGTGCGGCGCGGCCGAGCGGCCCCGGCGAGGGCGGACTTGGGCTGCGCGGCGCTTTGGGTGACCGCCTTGTTTAACCATCTTTGGGTTGAAGAACGCCAAGGACCGAGCCGGCCGACGGGGTGCTATGTGGTTTGCTGCCAATGGCGGTAAAGGCCCGCCACATCGCCCGCGCACAATAGTGCCATGGCGGCCTGGATGCGGTCGAGCGGCCAATCCCACCATGCCATCTGGCGCAGCCGCGCGATCTCGTCGTCGGTGAAGCGCTGACGGATCACCCGCGCGGGGTTGCCGGCGACGACGGTATAGGGGGCCACGTCGGCGGTGACCACGGCGCGGCTGGCGACGATGGCGCCGTCGCCGATGCGCCGGCCGGGCAGGATCATGGCTTCGGTGCCGATCCAGACATCGTTGCCGACCACCGTGTCGCCGGCGCGCTCGAAGCCGTCGCGGGCGTGGGCGAAATCGCCGCCGCCGGCATAGAAGAACGGGAAGGTGCTGACCCAATCGGCGCGGTGGCCCTGATTGCCGGCCATGATGAAGGCGGCGCCGCTGCCGATGGAACAGAAGCTGCCGATGATCAGCCGGTCCACATCGTCGCGGTCGGGCGCCAGATAGCGCGCGCAGTCATCGAAGCCGTGGCCGTGATAATAGCCCGAATAATAGCTGTAGCGGCCGACCGAGATGTTCGGGTTGGTGACCTGTTGCGACAGCGGCACGCCGGCGAACGGGCTGTCGAAAACCTGGGGCATGATGGTGTCCTCGGGCGGTGGGCATGGGGGGCGGGGTGCCCGCATCGGCACAAGGCCGTGCGGCCCGTCATGGACGCTGGCCGCCGGAGCGCGGCCCGGGCCCGGGGGCGGCGTCCACGGGTCGGCGTCCACGGCTCGGCGGCGGTTGCCCGGTGTCGCGGCGCGCGCCGTGACGGCCGGCCCGCAAAGGGCGCCGCCTCAGCCCTTGAGCACTTCCATACGGATCGGCCCTTCGGCGCGGCCGTGGATGAACTGGTCCACATAGTCGTTGCCGCTCTGGTCGATCTGGGCTGCCGGTCCCGACCAGATGATGCGGCCGTGATAGATCATCGCCATGGTATGGGCGATCTTGCGCGCCGACGCCATGTCGTGGGTGATCGAAATGGTGGTGGCGCCCAGGTCGCGCACGCACTCGACGATCAGGTCGTTGATCACGTCGGCCATGATCGGGTCAAGCCCGGTGGTCGGCTCGTCGAAGAAGATGATCTCGGGCTCGGTGGCGATGGCGCGGGCCAGCCCGACGCGCTTCTGCATGCCGCCCGACAATTCGGCGGGAAAGAGCGCCCCCACATCGGCGGCGAGGCCGACGCGCGCCAGCTTGTCGATGGCGATGTCGCGCGCGTCGCGGCGCTTGACCCCGCGGCCCTGGATCAGCCCGAAGGCGACATTCTCCCACACCGGCAGGCTGTCGAACAGGGCCGCGCCCTGGAACAGCATGCCAAAGCGCTTGAGCATCGTTTTGCGCTCGCGCTCCGACATGGTGGTGACGTCCTGGCCGTCGACCCAGATATGGCCGGCGTCGGCGCGCAACAGCCCCAGGATGCATTTCAAGGTCACCGACTTGCCCGAGCCCGAGCCGCCGATGATCACCAGGCTCTGGCCCTCGCCGACCGCGA
The DNA here is from genome assembly GCF_004341375.1 of Rhodothalassium salexigens DSM 2132. Lineage (GTDB taxonomy): Bacteria > Pseudomonadota > Alphaproteobacteria > Sphingomonadales > Rhodothalassiaceae > Rhodothalassium > Rhodothalassium salexigens. The sequence continues at coordinate 20,829 of NZ_SLXO01000006.1, read as the reverse complement.
CGCTCAGGCCGTCGAGCACGGTCTTGGCCCCGAAGCGCTTGGTCACGCCGTCGAGGCGGATCTTGGCCGCGGGGCCGGTGTCGGTGTCGGGGCGGGCTTTCGGTTGGGGCATGGTCATGTGCCGAACACCATCACGGTAATGATCAGGTTGGCGAGCAGGATCAGGATAAACGCCGAGACCACGGCATTGGTGGTCGCCCGGCCGACGCCCTGCGCGCCGCCGCGGCTGTGATAGCCGTGATAGCTGCCCATCATGGCGATGATCAGCCCGAACACCGCCGCCTTGACCAGCGACGAGATCACGTCCGAGGCTTCCAGATAGTCGACGGTGACCTGCAGATAGCTCGCCGCGTTGAAGCCGAGCCGCTGGGTTGCCACCACAAAGCCGCCGAACACGCCGATGGTGTTGGCGACGATGACCAGAAGCGGCAGGGTGACCACTGCGGCGATCAGGCGCGGGACGACCAGATACTTCATCGGGTCGGTGGACAGGGTGGTCAGCGCGTCGATCTGTTCGGTGACCCGCATGGTGCCCAATTCGGCGGCCATCGCCGACGACACCCGGCCGGCGACCATCAAGCCGCCGAGCACCGGGCCCAACTCGCGCACGATGGCGATCACATTGACGCTGGCGACCGCGCTTTCGGCGTTGAACCGGGTCGAGGCGATATAGACCTGCTGGGCCAGCGCCGAGCCGGTGAACAGCGCGGTCAGACCCACCACGGGCAGCGAGAAATAGCCGATCGACAGCATCTGCCGGCCGGTCAGGCCCAGATAGAGCGGCGGACGGACGATGTGGCTCAGCGCGCTGCCGGCAAAGCCGCTCAGCCGCCCGATGGCGGCGAAGGCGCTGATCGCATAGCGTCCGACGATGACCAGAAAGTCGTGCAAAAGGTGGATCAAGGCGGCGTCCTCGTCTGCTGCGACCGGCGCGCACCTTGGCCGCCGGGCGGCGTCCTTGCAAGCCAAAACACAGCCGGGCGATATCGCCGCAGGGGCGCGCAGGCCGGTGCACGGCGGGCGAAAGCGGTGGTCCGACGCGGCCGGCTCTGTTACACGCTGGTGGCAGCGAAAGGAGCGACCATGCTGCTGTATCCGTTGCTGTTGTTTTGGGCGCTGGGCATCGCGTTCACGATCTGGGCGACCCGCCGCGGCGGCGAGATGAGCGCCCTTGGGGTGTTCATCTTCACCGGCCTGATCGGCGGCGCGCTGATCGGCAATCTGGCCGGCGTGGCTGGCGTGGGCGCAGGTTTCGGGGGCGGCTTGGGCCTGTGGCTCGGCGCCGGCTTCGATTGGTGGCGCGCCCGCCAACGCCGCATCGATGCGCCAGGGTCTTCAGAGCCCAGCCCGGAGGCAAGCATAGGAGCGGGCGACCAGTCGTCTGCCCGTCAGGGGGGCGGAGGGCGCGCCCGCTGACCCAGGCGCTTGGCGCCGGAATGTTTGGTGCCAGAATGCCGGGTTCGGGAACGCTTGTGCAACGCCATGTCCGGGTCGCGGTTCGTGGTCAGCGGTCTCCGTCGGCCCCGTCTGAGCCCGGTTCTGTCTCCGGGCGGCGCTCTCAGGCCCGCTCGATGAACGCTTCGGCCTCGATCTCCACCAGCCAATCGGGCCGGGCGAGCGCCGCCACCCCGACCAACGTGGCGGCGGGTCGAATTCGGCCGAACACCTCGCCATGGGCGCGGGCGATCTCTTCCCATCGGCTCATGTCGGTGACCAGCAGGCGGGTGCGCACCACATCCTCCGCCCGCGCGTCGAGGGCGTGTAACGCCTCCACCAGGATCGTCAGACAACGCCGCGCCTGGCCGTAGCCGTCGCCCGGGCAGGCGGTGTTGCCTTGGGGGTCCAACGGGCCGGTGCCGGCGAGCCAGATATGCGGGCCGCGGCGGATGGCGCGTGAAAAGCCGATGATCGTTTCATAGGGCGAGCCCGAACTGGCCGTTCGCGGTATCTGCTGGTCGGGGGCGGTGGTGGTCATTCTGCGGCCTCCGGTTGGCGGGAGGTGGGCGATGCGGTGCCGTCGGCGACGGGCGCCTTGCGCGGCCCGCTCAGGGCCCGGCGATGCTGTGCCCATCGGGCCTTGAGCGTGTCGGTGGTCAGCCGCGACCCGTCGGGCGACCAGCCGGGCGGCCCGAAGGCATAGCCGCGCCGGTCGCGCCAGGAGCGCGCCGACACCAGGTCGCGGATCAACCCGATCCACTCGTGAAAGGCGACGATGAGGGGGTTAAAACTGGCCAGGTTGTGTACAATGCCGTACCGACACGGCTCCTCCCGGCGCTCGGGCACAAAGGTGCCGAACATGCGGTCCCAGACGATCAGCGTGCCGGCATAGTTGGCGTCCAGATAGTCGGGGTTGGTGGCGTGATGGACCCGGTGATGGCTCGGCGTGTTGAAGAACGCCTCGACCCAGCGCGGCAGGCGGTCGATCGCCTCGGTGTGGATCCAGAACTGATAGATCAGGTTGAGCCCGCCGACGAAGGCGATCAACACCGGGTCGAAGCCGATCAGGAACAGCGGCAGCTTGAACACCCAGGTGGCCGAGAAGAAGCCGGTCCAGGTCTGGCGCAGCGCGGTGGTCAGATTGTAGTGCTGCGAGCTGTGGTGGATCACATGGCTGGCCCAGAACCAGCGCACCCGGTGCGACAGCCGGTGGAACCAATAGTAGCGCAGGTCGTCGAGCACGAAGGCGATGACCAGCGCCCACCAGGTGCGCGGGATGTCGAGCAGGCGGAAATGCTGCCAGACGAAGGCGCCGACGGTGAAGATGGCGGCGGCGAACAGCGCGCCGGCGACGGTCGAGCCGAGCCCCATGGTCAGGCTGGTCAAACTGTCGCGGGGTTCGTGGCTGACCCGCCCGGTCAGCCGGCCATAGAGCATTTCCGCCAGGATCGACAGCACGAACACCGGGATCGCATAGTCGACCGGATTGGGCCATGGCGCCAATGTCATGCCTGTCTCCCTCCCCAGACTGTTCGGCCCGGCCGACTGTGTGGCCCGACGTCGCCGGCCACCCGCCGGTACCCTCCCGCGACCGCCCCAATGGTCCCCGCGCCGCGCGGCTCAGCGGGCCGGTCCGGCACCCGGGGGCGCGCCGCTGGCGCCCTTGTGCGGTCGGTCGGCTGCGGCCGCCGCCATTCTATCGAGGCGGTCGGCCCAACGGACCGCTTCGGCCCGGTCGTCGAGGACCAGCCTGTAGCGGGACCGCGACAGGTCGGCGATACGCAGATGGAGTGTAGGCGCACCCGAGCGCTCGCTCAAGGCGGTTGCCGGAGGGGCGGGCAGGGGGGCGGCGGTTGCAGAGCGGTCGGGCGAACGCAGGGCGTCGGCGGTGAGGCGCCGGGTGACCATCCGGTCGCCCAGCGTCTGTACCAGACCGAGCGCCGCCCCGCCATTGAGCCACAGAAGCGCCAGCCGGCCGGATCGGTCGACCACCACATCGTCGATCCGGTCGTCCCAATGGTCGCGGGCGTAGCGCGCGGCGGCCGCCTGGCCATCGTCAATCCGGGCGCCCTGCCAATGGCCGAGCGCCCAGTTCATCGCTACCAGTAAGGCGATGCCGAGCACGGAGCCGGCCAGCAACCAGGGGTCCATCGCCCTCTCGATCCCGTTTGGTCGACGAGATCAGAACACAGCATGAAGCGTGGCTTGAGACAAGTTCGGCGTGTCGTAGGCCAGGGTTTGCGTCGCCCCGTCATCGGACATGCCTGCCGACGGGCTGTCGTATACGGCGGCCACGAACATGCCCACATTGCGCCCGCTGTCGGTGCTGCGGCACGGCAGGATCAACACATCCTTGGCGCGGTCGGTGTTGGCGAAGGTGCCGGCGCTGCTTTGCGCGCATACCGGCCGACCTGAGAACAGCGACAGATAGAACGGGCGCAGGGCCTCGTCGCGCGCTTTCCCGGGGACCAGGTCTTCCCAGAACCGGCCGGCCGCCGCCGTGCCATGGGCGGCATCGACCCGCAGACCCGAGCGCTGCACCAGCAGCCGCTTGGCACGCGTCGGTCGTAGCGTGATGAACGCCAGATGCGGCAGCCAGCGTTGCAATTGCGGAAGACCGAAATCCTGTTGCGCAGGAAATCGAAAAAACGAGCACTGTTCGTGCCACAGGCACAGCAGGGCATCCTGCTCTGAGCAAAGGTTTTGAAGCATTTTTGTACACCACTCGGATAAGGAGGTCGCCTGACTGCGGCCCCCTAACAACAAGATTTTGATATAAACGCTGGGCAGCCGCAGGGCAAGCCTTTTTTGTGTTCATTGTGTACAATCTACGCGCGCCTTTCTCGGTTGGATTACCCGGTGATGCTGTCAACAAAAATTCATCGTTTCGACATGCGGGTGGGCGACCCGCGTGCGTAATCGGCACCGAACCAATCGGCGTGTACCGCGCCGCCCGACCCTCAACGATACCCATCTGTTCGGAGGACCGCCCGATGCGTTTGTCTGCTTGTCTTGTTCGCCATGCCGTTCTGTCGTCCACTGCGCTGTCGGCGCTGGCCCTTGTCGCGGCCCCGGTCGCCGCGCAGACGGCGCGCGACGATGCCCGGGTGATCGAAGAATTGGTGATCACCGCGCAGAAGCGGACGCAGTCGGCGCTCGACGTGCCGATCACCGTGTCGGCGTTCGACCAGGACGCGCTCGACACCCTGCGGATCTCCGAATTCGACCAGTTGTCCGACTTCACGCCGGGCTTGGTGGTGCAGGAGCAAAGCCCCAACAACCCGGCGTTCGTGATCCGCGGCATCACCTCGGACAGCGGCGACAGCCAGATCGCCCCGCGGGTGACCATTTACGAAAACGGCTTCGACGTCAGCCGCTCGCGCGGCTCGCAGTTCGAGCTCTATGACCTGGAGCGCATCGAGGTGGTCAAGGGACCGCAGGCGACCCTGTTCGGCACCGCCTCGCTGGTCGGCGCGGTCAGCGTGATCACCGCCAAGCCCGAACAGGAACTGGGCGCCAGCGCCGAACTCAGCTACGGCAACTATGATTTCGTCAAGGCGCGCGGCCACATCACCGGCGGCAATGACTGGGTGCAGGGGCGCCTGGCGGTGTCCTACCGGCGCCGCGACGGCTTCGTGGACAACATCGCCGGCACGTCCGACAGCCAGACGCCCGACGGCCCGGCGGTGCGCGACCTCAACGGGCTCGACATCTTCGCGATCCGCCCGTCGGTGCGGTTCACGCCCACCGACGACCTGACCGTCGACCTGGTGGCCAATTATCAGAAGGAAACGCCGCCGGCGACCGCGTTCAAGTCCGGCGTGCTGCGCCCGACCGGCGGCGACACCAGCCCGTTCAGCTTCGCCGAACTGGGCGGTAGCCCGTTCAGCCGCGAGGTGCTGGGCGACGAGCTGGGCCTCGACCGCGAGCGCTACACGCTCAACCTGACCGCCGACTGGCAAGTGTCGGACGCGATCTCGGTGTCGTCGGTCACCGGCTATCTGAACTTCGACAGCCTGGAGGTGTTCGACGCCGACGGTTCGCCGGCCTTCCTGCTGGAGTTCGGCGAGGACGCAACCGGCGAATCGGTCAGCCAGGAATTCCGCCTCAACTATGACGGCACGCTCGGCGGCAACCCCTTCGCCGGCTTCGTGGGCGTCAACTATTTCCACGAAAACGGCGAACAAGGCGTGCCGTTCAGCACCGACGAAAGCATCCTGGCGGCCTGCGTGACGCCGAACCCGAACAACAATCCAGCCCTCCTCGCCGACCCCGCGACCGCGAGCCAGTACGAGATCAACGCACTGCGCATCCAGCCCTTCTGTCAAAACGCCGACGCCTCGATCAACCGCATCGACTTCGTGCCGGGCAGCCCCAGCTTCGGCCTGCCGGTGCCGGTCAACAGCGGCGCCGGCGTCGCCGTGCCCTATGCCGCCTCGTTCACCAACACCGCCAATCTCGACACCTTCTCGGTGTTCCTCGACGGCTCCTACACCCTGTTCGACCGGTTGGAACTGACCGGCGGCATCCGCTATATCCACGAAAGCCGGCAGGGCGGCGCCTTCACCAACGTGCCCGATGCCAGCGTGGCGGCGCTGCAACCGCTTATCGGGGCCTTGTTCCCGATCGACACCGGCGGCGTCGAGGTCACCGACAAGCGTTCGTTCGACGCCGTGGTCGGCCGCTTCAACGCCCTCTATCGGTTCACCGACGACGTCAACGCCTATGTCACCATCGGCCGCGGCCGGCGCAGCCCGGTGGTCCAGGTGGACCCCACCCGCGACGCCCAGGGCCGGTTGATCGCCGCCACCCAGATTATCGACGACGAAATTCTGTGGAACTATGAAGGCGGCGTGAAGGCCGACCTGGCCGACGGTCGCGCGGTGATCGAAGCGGCGGTCTTCTATCAGGCCTATCAGGACTTCCAGACCACCATCAACACGCCCGACGGCTTCGAGACCGTGACCGCCGGCGACGCCAACAATATCGGCGTCGAAGGCGCGCTGTCGGGCCGGCTGACCGACTGGCTGAGCTATTTCTCCACCGTCGCCTATACCGAGGGCCAGATCGACGACGACGACGAGAACGGCATCTTCGCGGGCACCCGCTTCCGCCTGCAACCGCGCTGGACCGCCTCGGCCGGGGCGACCGTCGACCGGGTGGTGCTGGATCGCTGGCGGGTGTTCGGCACGCTGAGCTGGACGCACCGGTCGAGCGTGTTCTTCGAACAGGAAAACCGGCCGATCGCGGGCTTGCCCCTGTCGGAAGGGCCGGTCAATCTGGTCAACCTTCAGGCCGGTGTGGGCACCGCTGACGGCCGCTGGGAGGTGACCGGCTTTGCGTCGAACTTGAACAATGCCGAGTACATCATCGACGCGGGCAACACCGGCGGCACCTTCGGCACGCCCACCTTCATCCAGGGCGCGCCGCGCTTCTTCGGCATCGAACTGCGGGCCAATTACTGACCGCCGGACGGCGGATCGCTTCCGACCAAGGAGAACAATGATGAGCACAACCAAGGGCAAGGGCTGGACCCGGCGCGGGTTCGTGGGTGGCGTCGGCCTCGGCGCGGGCACGGTGGCGTTGACTGGCTGCATGGGGGCGGCGCCGGCGCGCTTCGACCATGGCGTCGCTTCGGGCGACCCGCTGGCCGACCGGGTGATCCTGTGGACCCGGGTGACCCCGCAAGACCCGCGTCCCGACCGGGTGCCGGTGCGCTGGCAGGTGGCGCTGGACCGCGATTTCGGCGCCCTGGTGGCCTCGGGCGAGATGACCACCGGGCCCGAACGCGACTTCACCGTCAAGGTGGACGCTCAGGGCCTCAAGCCCGGCACCACCTATTACTACCGGTTCCAGACCGGCGGCGTGGTCAGCCCCACCGGCACCACCAAGACGCTGCCCGGCGGCGGCGTCGAGGAAGTGGTGCTGGCGTTCGTGTCGTGCTCCAACTATCCGCAAGGCTATTTCCACGTCTATCGCGAACTGGCGCGGCGCGGCGACCTGGACGCGGTGTTGCACCTGGGCGATTATTTCTATGAGTATCCGGCCGGCGGCTATGCCGACCCCGCCATCGTCGCGGCCGGGCGCCAGGTGGTGCCGGCCCACGAGCTGGTGCAATTGGACGACTATCGCCAGCGCCACGCGCTGTACAAAAGCGACCCCGACGCCCAGGCGGTGCACGCGCGCTATCCGTTCATCGCCGTGTGGGACGACCACGAACTGGCCAACAACGCCCACTGGACCGGCGCGCAGAACCACCAGCCCGACAGCGAAGGCGGCTGGGCCGAGCGCCGGGCGGCAGCAGTGCAGGCCTATCGCGAATGGATGCCGATCCGCGACCCCGCCGACGGCGCCGACCCGGCGCGCACCTATCGCAGCTTCGACTTCGGCGGCCTGGCGACGCTGATCATGCTCGACACCCGGCTGATCGGCCGCGACCCGCAGCTCAGCCTGCGCACCGACATGGTCTATCAGAGCATGGTGTTCGATTTCTCGAACCCCGACGCGCCGCGCGCGGTGCCCGACCCGGACGAGGCCCGGCGCCTGTCCGACGCGGTCAAGCGCACGATCCCGGTGCCGTTCGAGACGACCGAGGACGGCCTGACGCCGATCACCGACTTCGCGCGCATCCAGGCGCTCGACCCGCAAAACCTGCCCCAAGGGGTGCAGTTCCTGCCCGACGCCGAGCGCTTCCGCACCGAGGTGCTGGGGCGGGCCGATCGCCACATGCTCGGCGCCGAGCAAGAGGCGTGGCTGCGCGAAGAACTGGCGCGGTCGCGGGGCGCCGGCCGGCCGTGGCAGGTGTTGGGCCAGCAGGTGCTGATGGGCCGCGTGGTGCCGCCCCCGATCGACCCCGACAGCGTCGACCTGCCCGCCGACAGCCCGGTGACCCGCGCCGACCTGGCGGTGATGAACCAATTGTCCGAGGCCGATCTGCCGCGCAACATGGACGCCTGGGACGGCTACCCCGCGGCGCGCGAGCGGGTCTATGACGCGATCCGGCAGACCGGCGCCAACGCCCTGGTGCTCGCCGGCGACACCCACAATGCCTGGGCGTTCAACCTGGCCGACGCCGAGGGCCAAGCGGTGGCGGTGGAGTTCGGCACCGCGTCGGTGTCGTCGCCGGGCATGGAAGCCTATCTGGGCCTGCCCCACGCCATGCTCGAACAGGCGCTGGTGTCGCGCAACGAGCAATTGGTCTATCTGGACGCCCACCGGCGCGGTTATGCGGTCTTGACCCTGCGCCCCGACATGGCCGAGACCCAGTTTCATTATGTCTCCACGGTCAAGGCGCAACGCTATGAAGCGATCGCCGGCCCGCGCTACCGCGTGCGGCCGGGCCAGCCGGTGCTGGCTGAAGCCTGAGGCGTGCCGCCTCCCGCCGCTCCCGCGCGGCGGGAGAGGGCAGCAAAGCCCCCCGCCCGGGCGGGCGAGGGGCCGGGCGGACGGGGCGGCGTCGGCGCGTGAGCAAGCGGGGGCAGCGGTCGTCGCGGCGACGGCGCGCCCCGGCTCCATGCCATGACCGCCCGGCCGCCCCATATCAGCGTCATCATCCCCGCGCGTGACGGCGAGGATCGCTTGGAGCGGCTGCTCGACGCGCTCGAACCCCATCGCGCCGCCGACATGGAGGTGATCGTGTCGGCCGGCCGCAACCGGGCCGACGCGCTCAACCGCGGGGCCGCCGACGCCCACGGCCGCCATCTGTGGTTTCTGCACGCCGACACCCGGCTCGGCTATGAGGCGCCCGACGCGCTGCGCCGCTCGATCCGCCGGTACCCGCTGGCGCTGCGCTATTTCGACCTGGCGTTCGACGACGACGGCCCGGCGCTGACCCGGCTCAACGCCTGGGGGGCCAATGCGCGGTCGCGGCTGCTGGGGCTGCCCTATGGCGACCAGGGGCTGAGCCTGCACCGGGCGCTGTTCGAGGTGGTCGGCGGTTTCCCCGAGGACGTGGCCTGCGGCGAGGATCACCTGTTCGTCTGGCGCGCGCGCGGCTTGGGCGTGCGGGTGCGGCCGGTCGGCGTGCGGCTGGTGACCAGCGCCCGGCGCTATGCCGACGAGGGATGGCTTGCCACCACCGCGCGCTTTCAATATCGCATGGTCGGTCAGGCGCTGCCCGCCTGGTGGCGCAACCGGCGCCGGCGCTGACCAAACCGCGCCGGGCCACGCCGGGCCTCGCTGGGTCTTGTCGGGTCTCGTCAGGTTTGGCCGGGTCTCGCCTGACTGGGCGCGCCGCCGTTCCGGGTGCGCCCTTCATCGCCGTCGTTCGGAGCTGCCATGGCCGGGGCCATCGCGATACTCGTCAAGACGCCCGGTCTGTCGCCGGTCAAGACCCGGCTTGCCGCCGATTTGGGCACCGACCGTGCCGAGGCGTTCTTTCGCCTGTCGGTCAAGGCGGTGCAGTCGGTGGTCGCTGAGTTTCTGGAGGTGCGCACCGACTGGCGCGCCTATTGGTATGTGGTCGAACGCAAGGGGCTCAAAGACCCCTTGTGGCAGGACTTCGAGACCCGGCCGTGCGGGCGCGGCGAGTTGGGTCTGCGCATGGCGCGCATCTACCATCATCTGTGCGCCGAGCACGGCCGGGCGGTGCTGTTGGGCGCCGACACGCCGCAACTCACCTCGGCCATGCTGCACGCCGTCTGGTTCGTCATGGAGGCGCGCGCGCGCCCGGTGATCGGCCCGGCCGAGGATGGCGGTTTCTATCTGTTCGGCGGCCGGATGGAGATGCCGGCCCCGGTGTGGACCGAAACCCGCTATTCGGTGCCGGAGACGCTGGCCGACCTGACCCGGCGTATGGGCGAGGCCGGCGTCGGCGCGCCGTTTCTGCTCAACCCCTTGTCGGACGTGGACACGCTGCGCGACCTGGTTTGGGCGGTGCGCCAGATGCCGCCCGACCCGACGCCCGAACAACAGGCGCTGATCGACTGGGTGCGGGCGCTCAAATAGCCTCGGGTCGCCCGGCCGCCGATGGCCCCCCGATAAACGTACGAAGCCGGACGCAGGAGGCGCCCGGCTTCGCAAGGTCTGAAAGGCGTCCGGTGACGCGCCCGGTCAGGCGGCGTCGGCCGCCGGCTCGTTGGGCGTCCGGCGCAGATAGTCCTTGGCCCGACCGAGCGCGGTCATCGGGAAATAGTGGCGATACATGTGATAGTTTATCATGAAGCCGCGGCTGAGCTCGGTGGACTGGTTGAGGTCGTCTTCGAGCTTGTCCTTCTTGAGGTCGATCAGCTTGCCGACGCCATAGCCCGGAAAGCCGGTGCCGGTGTACTGGTCTTCATGCCACGAGCCGTCCTGCTGGCTGTCGAGCAGATAGCCGACGCCGCGTTCGACCGCCTTGCGGTCCTGGCCGCGGCCGACGGCGAGCAGGCCCATCAGCCCCCAGGCGGTCTGCGACGCCGTCGCCTCGCCCTTGCCCGACAGCGACGGGTCCATATAGCTCGCGCAGGTCTCGCCCCAGCCGCCGTCGGCGTCTTGGGTGGCGGCCAGATAGTCGGCCGCCTTCAACACCCGCTCGTCGCGCATGTCGACGCCGATGCGCGCCAGGGCCGGCAACACCGCGCCGGTGCCATAGACATAGTTGACGCCCCAGCGGCCCCACCAGGAACCGTCGCTTTCCTGCTGGTCCCACAGGAATTTCAGCGCCCGCTGCACGGTCGGGTCGTCGGTGCCGTAGCCCGCCACCGCGAACGCTTCGAGGATATGGGCGGTGACGTCGACGCTCGGCGGGTCGAGCACCTCGCCGAAGTCGCAGAACGGGATCTTGGTCAGGAACGGGTCGTCATTGTCCTTGTCGAACGCGCCCCAGCCGCCGTTCGAGCACTGCATGGCGCGCAGCCAGGCGATCGCCCGGTCCACCGCCGCGCCGATGCCCCTGTCCTTGAACCGCGGGTGGTCGCGATAGGGCGCCAGCACCATGATCGCCACGGCGGTGTCGTCGGTGTCGGGATAGTGGGCGTTCTCCAACTCGAACGCCCAGCCGCCGGGCTCGACGCCCTTGATCTTGACGCTCCAGTCGCCGGCGGTGCGCACCTCCCGGGACATCAGCCAGTCGACCGCCTTTTCGACCCGGTCGATCTGGGCCTCGTCCTGGCCGGTCTCCTGGAAGGCCTGCAGGGTCAGCAGCGTGTCCCACACCGGCGACACGGTGGCCTGGACGATGACCCCGCCGTCGCGCTCGAATGCCCAGCGCGGGTCATCGAGCGCGTCGAGGCCCTTGCGCATCACCGGGTGGTCGGGGCCATAGCCCTCGGCGTGCAGGGCGATCAGGCCGTAAATCCACGGCGGCTGGATGCCGCCCCAGACGCCGTCGGCGTCCTGGTGGTCGATGATCCAGTCGATGACCCGGCGGATCGCGGTCTCCCGGCGTAAGCCCAGCCCCATGTCCTGCAACTTGTGCAGCATGCGGTCGGTGCCCAGGAAGAACCGCTCCCACGAGACCACCGGCGGATTGCGCTTGTAGCCGAAGTCGTACTTTTCGCGGCCCTCGGGGAACAACTCGTCCAGCCGCCGGTCGGCGGGCAACGGCCGTGCAAAGCGCCGGGCACTCAGCACGGTCAAGGGCATCATGGTCGCGCGTGCCCAGGAGGCGAAGTTATAAATCGAAAAGCGCGACAGGAACGGGATGCCCTCATGGGGGATAAAGACCACCTCGGGCGTCAGGTTGGGCGTGTTGCGCCACGGCCATTCGCCGATCAGCGCCAGCCAGTAGCGGGTGAACACGCGGATATCGCGCAGGCCACCGCGCGCCTCGATCCAGTGGCGGGCGCGTACCAGGCGCGCGTCGTCGGCGGCCAGCCCGGCGGTGCGCAGCGCGGCATAGCATTCCACCGTGGTGTTGATGTCGCCGGCCGGCGCCTGGTGGTAAATCTCCCAACTGCCGTCGTCGCGCTGGCGGTCCAGCAGCCCCTTGACCAGCCCGGGCATGATCGGGTGGTCGTCCTGGTTCAAAACCCACAGCGCCAGCACCCATTGCGCTTCCATGCATGCATTGGTGTCGACCCGCGCCATCCAATAGCCCTCAGGCGTCTGGCGTGCCGCCGACCAGTCGACGGCCCGATCGATGGCGCTGTCGATCCGTGCGTGGAGACCGGAAACGGGGACCGTGCCTTCAGGCATTGCACACACTCCAATCAAGGGGGAAAAAGGCGTCTGGCGCGACGTCGGACGGATCGTTTCAACAGACGGTCATAATCCGACGGGCCATGACTTGAACCGCTCCCCTAACCGAAGATTGCCGCCTTGTATAGCGGTCTCGGAGTTTAGAGCCCTTGTTTTCAGCCGTTTTCGCACTGTCACAGGGTCTTCGCTTGCGGCTCGCAGGGCAGCGCGGCACCCTAGCAGAAGGAAAAAAAGTCGCAACTCCAGGCTGTTTGTCTTGGTCTGCGGCGGATTGGAGGCGACGACGATGGGCAAGCTTGGATACTGGCTCGGGGGGCTCGGGCTGTGGGCTGCGGGTATGATGGTGATGGCACAGGATTATGAAGGTTCGGGCGGGTCTTGGCCGTATCCGACCCTGACCGGGGCGGCGCCGCTGGTGATCGCCCATCGCGGCGCCAGCGGCTATCTGCCCGAACACACGCTGGAGGCGTATGCGCTGGCCATCGAGCTCGGCGCCGACTTTATCGAGCCCGACCTGGTGATGACCCGCGACGGCCATCTGGTGGTCCGCCACGACAGCTATCTCTCGACCACCACCGACGTGGCCGACCGGCCCGAGTTCGCCGACCGGCGCACCACGCGCGGCGACCGCACCGACTGGTTCGTCGACGATTTCAGCCTCGCCGAGATCAAGACGCTCAGGGCGCGCCAGGCGTTTCCCGGCCGTGCGCGCGACCATGACGACCGCTACGAGATCCCCAGCTTCGCCGAGGTGCTGCGCCTGGCCGCCGGCGAGAGCGCGCGGCGCGGCCGCCCGGTGGGCGTCTACCCCGAGACCAAGCATCCCGGCCACTTCGCCGCGCGCGGGCTCGACATGGCGCAGCCGCTGCTCGACGCCTTGGCGACCCTGGAGGCGCTGCCCGGTCGGGTGCCGGTGTTCATCCAGTCGTTCGAACCCGAGATCCTCGACCGGCTCAAGGCGGCGAGCGACTGGCCGTTGATCGTGCTGGTCTATCCGGTGACCGGCGCCGACGGCACGGTCCGGCCCAGTGTGTCGCTTGAGCGGGCGGCGGCGGTGGCTGACGGCGTCGGCCCGGCCGAGGCGCTGCTGGTCGACGCCACTGGTGCCGACACGGGCTTCGTGGCGCGCGCCCACGCGGCGGGGCTGGCGGTGCACCCGTGGACCCATCGCCTGGACCAGGTGCCGCCATGGGCCGCCGACGGCCGCGTCGCATTGCGCCGGCTCTATGCCCTGGGCATCGACGGCATTTTCTCCGACTTCACCGATGCCGCGGTCACCTTGCGCGCGCTCGACGCCGGCGCGTGGGCGCCGCCGGCCGCCGCCGCCCGCGCCGCCCAGCCCTGACGCCAGGCCTCGCCCCGACGCCCGGCAACGTCAGGCGCCTGCGCGGATCACCGCCAGGAAGGTCGCGCCGAACTCGGCCTGCTTCTTCGGTCCGACGCCGCTGACCAGCGCCAGGTCGTCGAGGGTCTGGGGCTTGCGCCGGCACATGTCGGCGAGCGTGGCGTCGGGGAAGATCACGAATGCCGGCACCGACCGCTCGGCGGCCAACTCCTTGCGCTTGGCCTTGAGCGCCTTGAGAAGCTCGGCCTCGGCGGGGTCGAGCGCGGCCTCGTCGGCGGCCGGGCGGGGCGCGTCGCGCCGGCGCTTGGGCGGCGTCAGTTGCCGCGACGAAAAGGTCTCCTGGCCGCGCAGCACCGCCCAGCCCGCCGGGGTGACGCTCAGGCCGCCGAAGCGCGCCACGTCCTGGTGCGCCAGCCCGCCCGAGATCAGTTGCCGCGCGAACGCCGTCCACGCCGATTTGGGCAGGTGGCTGCCGACGCCATAGGTGGGCAATTGGTCGTGGCCGCTGTCGCGCATCTTCTGGGTCTCGGCGCCGGTGACGATGTCGATCAGATGGCTGGCGCCATAGCGTTCGCCGGTGCGCACCATGGCCGACAGCAGCATCTGCGCCTCGCGCGTGGCATCCACCAGACGCGGCGGGTCCAGGCACAGGTCGCAATGGCCGCAGCGCGCCGGCGCGGTGGCGGCCTCGGGGTCGTCGCCGTCGAGGCTCTGGCCGAAATAGGCCAACAGGGTCGAGCGCCGGCAGCGCGTCGCCTCGGCATAGGCGACCAGGGCGTCGAGGCGCTGGTGTTCGCGGCGGATATGGTCGTCGTCGCCGCCGCCCTCTTCGATGAACCGGCGGCGCTGGGCGATGTCGCCGGGCGAGAACAGCATCATCGCCTCGGCCGGCGCCCCGTCGCGCCCGGCCCGGCCGATCTCCTGATAATAGGCTTCCATGCTGCTCGGCAGGTTGAGGTGGAACACATAGCGGATGTCCGCCTTGTCGATGCCCATGCCGAAGGCGATGGTCGCGGCCATGATCAGGCCCGGCTCGGCCATGAAACGTTCCTGGGCCGCCCGGCGTTCGTCGGCCGCCATGCCGGCGTGATAGGCGAGGGCTGGGATGCCGGCGCGGTTGAGTGCTTCGGCCACCGCCTCGGTCTGCTTGCGCGACAGGCAGTAGACGATACCCGACCGGCCGGGCCGGGCGCGCACATAGTCGAACAACTGGTCGAAGCCGGGGCGCTTGGGTTCGGCGGCGAGGAAGATGTTCGGCCGGTCGAAGCCGTGGACGATCACCTCGCCCTGGCCGGCGAACAGCTTGGCGGCGATGTCGTCGCGGGTGGCGGCGTCGGCGGTGGCGGTGAAGGCGGCCAGGGTGGCGCGTGGGAACAGCTCCTTGAGCCGCGAGAGCTGTTCATAGTCGGGGCGGAACTGCGCGCCCCATTTGGAGATGCAGTGCGCCTCGTCGACCACGAACATGGCCGGGTCGAGCGGCCGCAGCGCGTCGAGCATGCGCGCGCTCATCAGCTTTTCCGGCGACAGATAGATCAGCTTGATGCGCCCGGCGCGCACGTCGCGCCAGGCGTCGGCATTGTCCTGCCAGGCGCGCCCGGAATGGATCGCCGCCACCGGCACCCCGGCGGCTTCGAGCCCGGCCGACTGGTCGTCCATCAAGGCGGTCAGCGGCGACACCACCACGGTCGGGCGGTCCGCCATCAGCGCCGGGATCTGATAACAGAGCGACTTGCCCGCGCCGGTGGGCATGACACACAGGCAATGGGTGCCGGCGATGAGCCGCGCGATGATCTCATCCTGGCCGGGCCTGAAGGCGGGATAGCCGAACACCGACTTGAGCACGTCGAGCGCGGCAGGCGGAGCGACGGGCACGCGACACCTCGTTCGTAGAAGGGGAGTGGATGGCCGGAGCGCGCGCCATCGGGTCGGCCGGCCATGGTGGTCGACCCGGTGGCACGGACGCTCTCGGGACCGGGGCCCCAAGAGCCCTTTTCGGCCGATCCGGGCGCCGTGCGCGGACCCCGGTCGGTCGATGAGAGCTCTAGGAAATTGGTCGCATCCTGCCCCCGTGCGACCGCGGAATCAATTGCTTCGCGGCCGCTGGAGCGATACATAGCTTGCTGTCACCGATCACTGACGCGACACGAGGATATTAAGAATGAAACGTAATAACGTGACCACCTACGATCTGGTTTCCCGGGTCAACCACTGGATCACCGCCGTGGCGATCATCGCGCTGCTGGGCGTCGGCATGGTGCTCGGCAATGTGGAGCTGGACAATTCGGTCAAGTTTCCGCTGATCGGCATGCACAAGGCGATCGGCACGCTGGTGCTGTTGTTCGTGCTGTGGCGGGTGTTCTGGCGCATTCGCCAGGGCTTTCCCGCCCCGGTGCCCGGCACCACGCCGGCCCAGGCCAAGCTCGGCCATGCCATTCACTGGGTGCTGCTGGCCGGCATGGTGGTGATCCCGGCCTCGGGCATCTTGATGTCGGTGTCGGCGGGCTATCCGGTCGACGTGTTCGGCCTGTTCACCATCCCCGCCATGGCCGAAAAGGCGCCGGCGCTGCACGAAGCGACCGAGACCGCGCACTTCGCCGTCAGCCTGCTGGTGATCGCGGCGCTGGTGCTGCACGTGGGCGCGGCGCTCAAGCACCACTTCGTCGAGCGCGACGCGACCCTGACCCGCATGGTCTCGGGCAAGGCCGACTGACGCCCGCCGGGCCTCTCGCTCACGCCGGGCCGCCTTGGCCCGGCCCGGCCGGTCACCGGCTCAACCGCCCCCGCGCGTCCGGCGCGCGGGGTGCACGACCAGGAAATAGAGCCCCACGACGACCAATCCCGCGCCGGGCACGAAGGTGGCCGGCAGCGCCTCGCCCAACACCAGGAACGCCACCAGGGCGGCGACCAGGGGGACCGGCAGGTTGGTCAGTGGCAGGCTCACCGGCGACACCCGCTGCGACAACAGCGCCAGCGCCACCGTCGGCACCAGCGTCGCCACCACCGACAATCCCAACAGCCACACCAGCGTGGTCGGCCGCTCGGCGCTGATCGCGGCCAGTTCGCCCGGCGCCAGGGCCACCAGGCCGAGCAGGCTCGCCCCAAACAGCGAATAGATCACCAAGGTCACGTCGCCGGCGGCGCCGCCGGGCAGGGTCAGGCGCCGGCTGAGAAAGCCGTAGCCGGCCAGGCCCGCAGCGGAGGCGAGCGCGGCGGCGAGCCCGGCGGGCGTGGTCGCCGGGCCGGTGGCGGGCGGCGCTGCCAGGTCGGGGCTGACGGTGACGGCGAGGCCGGCGAGGCACAGGGCCATGCCCAGATAGTGCCAGCGCCCGGGCGCGTGGCCCAACATGGCGCCGTAGAGCGTGCCGAACACCGGCGCGGTGGCCAGGATCAGCGACACCACGGCCACCGGCGCCTGTTGGAACGCCACGGCGGCGAAATAGTAATAACAGGCCAGCAGCACGCCGGGCCCGGCATAGGTCCAACTGCGCCGGTCGACGCGCACCAGCCGCCGCGCCGGCGACAGGCCGATCACCAGGGCGAACAGCGCGAAGCTGATCAGCGACCGGGTGGCGAACAGGTTGGCGGGCGACACCGGCGCGGCGAGCTTGATGAACACGCCCGTGAAGCCCAGGCCGAGGATGATCGTCAGGACCAGAAGCGGTCGCATGCGGTCGGTCATGGCAGGATCCGGCGGGAAGGAGACGGGAAGGAGCAACTGGCCGGCAGACCTAAGCGCCCCGCTGCCGCCTCACAAGGGCCATGGCACAGGCCGCGCATGGTCCGCTTGTTCCGGCCGCCGATGCCGGCCCGGTGGCCACCGCCATGCCGGCGCTTCAAGCCCCGTTCGCCGCCCACGCGGTCGTGGCGAGCGCCAGCGAAACGCCTGGCGGCCGACAGCCGACCGCCCCCGCCGCCGCCCACACGGGCACCCGCAGGGACGACCGCCAGCGGCGATCAGGTCGCGTCGCTGGCGGTCGCGATGACGGCGGCGGTGAACCCTCCGGCACGGCGCGACGGGTATGGTGAGCCGCGCCCGGGGTTGCGCCTTTAGAACCCCAACTGGTTGGCGGCCAGGTCGCGCATGATCTCTTCGGCGCCGCCGCCGATCGCCATCACGCGGACCTCGCGATAGATGCGCTCCACCTTGGCGCCGCGCAGATAGCCCGCGCCGCCGAAGATCTGCACCGCCTCGCGTGCGCAATGCTCCAGCGTTTCGGTGGCCTGGTTTTTCAATAACGCGATGTCGGCGGCCGGCTGGCGGCCCTCGCCCATGGCCCAGGCGGTACGCTCGATATAGGCCTGGGTGGCGCGGATGCGCTGGGCCATGGTCGCCAGCTTGTGGCGGATCGCCTGGCGGGTGATCAGCGCCCGGCCGAAGGTGTGGCGTTGGCGGGCATAGTTGACCGCTTCTTCCAGGCACACCAGCGCGAAGCCGTTGCACAACGCCGCCAGCGACAGACGTTCGCCGTTGAAATTGACCATGGCGGCATGGAAGCCCTGGTTCTCCTTGCCCACCAGCCGCTCGACCGGCACCCGGACATCGTCGAAATAGAGCGTCGCGGTGTCCGAACACCACCAGCCCATCTTTTTCAACGCCGTGCGGGCGAGCCCCGGTGCGTCGCCGTCGACCAGCAACAGCGAGATGCCGCCGGCGCCCTCGCCGCCGGTGCGCACCGCCACGGTCAGA
Organism: Rhodothalassium salexigens DSM 2132; assembly: GCF_004341375.1. Classification (GTDB taxonomy): domain Bacteria; phylum Pseudomonadota; class Alphaproteobacteria; order Sphingomonadales; family Rhodothalassiaceae; genus Rhodothalassium; species Rhodothalassium salexigens. The sequence continues at coordinate 2,242 of NZ_SLXO01000006.1, read as the reverse complement.
TAATCGGCGCGCATGCCCGACGAGATGAACGTCTTCTCGCCGTTGATCACATAGTCGTCGCCGTCGCGCCGCGCGGTGGTGCGCAGATTGGCCACGTCGGAGCCGCCGCCGGGCTCGGTGACCGCGAGGGCGGCGATCTTGTCGCCGGCGAGCACCTGCGGCACCACCGTCCGGCGCACCGCATCGCGGGCGAAATGGGCCACCGGCGGCATCGAAATGCCGCTGGAGAACAGGCTCGCCGGCACACCGCCCGAGCCGGCACGTGCCACCTCTTGTTGCAGGATCAGGGCGAAGAACGGATCGGCCTCGACGCCGCCGAGTTCCTCGGGGTAGCCGAGCGCGAGCAGGCCCATCTGCCCGGCCTTCTTGTACAATTCACGCGGGAACGCGCCGGCTTCGTCCCAGGCGTCCACATGGGGGCTGATCTCGGCCTCGACGAAGCGCCGGACCGACTCCCGAAAGGCGCGATGCTCGTCGGTGTACCAGGGCCCATCGAGCAGAGGGGCGAAGGCGTCATAGTCGGGCTGGGCGCTCTGGCGGCGGGGATCGTCCATGGGGCTTCTGGCTCCGGTCACGAGGGATAGGACGCTAAGTGACTTGCACACAGGGCGTTCCGGCCTCATGTCTGCGGGGATTGCCGTGCCCGGCGATGCCAAGCATCCCCGGCGCATGGAAACCCGCCAAGAAAGGGACCAGAAGCGGATGAAGTTGTCCAATCAAAGCTTATTCCAGCAAAAAGCATACATCAACGGGCAGTGGACCGATGCCGACGACGGCGCCACCTTCGACGTGGTCAACCCGGCCACCGGCGCCGTGTTGGGCCGGGTGCCGCGCATGGGGGCGGCGGAGACCGACCGCGCCATCCAGGCGGCCAAGGGCGCGCAGGCCGGCTGGGCCGCCAAGACCGCCAAGGAGCGCGCCGACATCTTGATGCGCTGGCACGACCTGATGGTCGAGGCGACCGAAGACCTGGCGCAGATGATGACCGCCGAACAGGGCAAGCCGCTGCGCGAGGCGCGCGGCGAGGTGGCTTATGCCGCCAGTTTCCTGCGCTGGTTCGCCGAAGAGGCGCGGCGCGTCTACGGCCAGACGATCCCGGGCCACCAGGCCGATAAGCGGCTGATGGTGATCAAGCAGCCGGTGGGCGTGGTCGCGGCGATCACGCCGTGGAACTTCCCCGCCGCCATGCTGACCCGCAAGGCCGGCCCGGCGCTCGCCGCCGGCTGTGCCATGGTCGCCAAGCCGGCCGAGGACACGCCGTTCACCGCGCTGGCGCTGGCCCAGTTGGCCGAGGCCGCGGGCGTGCCGGCGGGGGTGTTCAACGTGGTCACCGGCGAGCCCGAGACGATCGGCGCCACGCTCACCCACAGCGGCGACGTGCGCAAGCTGACCTTCACCGGCTCGACCCAGGTGGGCCGCTTGCTGATGCGCCAGTCGGCCGACACGGTGAAAAAGATCAGCCTGGAGTTGGGCGGCAACGCGCCGTTCCTGGTCTTCGACGACGCCGATGTGGACGCCGCGGTCGACGGCGCCATCGCCAGCAAGTTCCGCAATGCCGGCCAGACCTGCGTGTGCGCCAACCGGGTCCTGGTGCAGGATCGCATCTACGACCAGTTCGTCGAGAAGTTGGCCGCCAAGGCGGGCGCGCTGCGCGTCGGCCCCGGCACCGAGGACGCCACCGACATCGGCCCGCTGATCAACCAGGCGGCCCTGGAAAAGGTCCAGAGCCACCTGCACGACGCCACCGCCAAGGGCGCCGAGATGGTGGCCGGTCGCGGCCATGACGGCCTGGAGGGCACCTATTTCGCCCCCACCGTGCTGGCCGGGGCCACCCGGGAGATGCAGTTCTTCCGCGAGGAGACCTTCGGGCCCCTGGCGCCGGTGGTGCGCTTCAGCGACGATATGGAAGGCGTCGCCCTGGCCAATGACACCGAGTTCGGTCTGGCGAGCTATGCCTTTGTGCGCGATCTGGGCCGAGTCTATCGCATCGCCGAGGCATTGGAGAGCGGTATCGTCGGTATCAATACCGGCCTGTTCTCCACCGAGGTGGCGCCGTTTGGCGGCATCAAACAGTCCGGTCTGGGCCGCGAAGGCGCCCATCAGGGCATCGAGGAGTATCTGGAGGAGAAGTATATCTGCTTGCAGATCTAGGCCATAAACTCATAAACGGGATTCCTTTGTCGTCAGTTTTGTGATTCACGTTTTTCCTCATTGCAGAGGAGGAACGATGAGCCGGCGCCGC
>NZ_SLXO01000005.1 GCF_004341375.1 Rhodothalassium salexigens DSM 2132 | reverse complement strand
GACCCGCTACGACAAAACCGCCGACAGCTATCTCGGCTTCATCCATCTCACCTCGATCCGCCTCTGGTTCCGCCACTTCGTCAACAGCCCCTAGGCTCGACGTGGTCACGACGAATGCCTGCCGGAGATTTCACATAGACGCCGTGACGACGCGGCTGGTCTGCACCTACCGGGGAACCGGTACGCAATACGGCATTTCGACAGACGGGGCCGAGCCGGGCCGTATCTTCACCGTGCCGACCGGCGCCCCGATCCTGCTGCGCGGGACGCTCTGGCCAGAACGCCCGCGCTCGGGCCTCCTACACCGCTCGCCCCCCATCGAGGGCACGGGCGAAACGCGACTTGTGCTCGTGCTCGACCTCGTCGACGATCCTCGGTAGCGGGGCGCGCTATCAGGTGGGTGGGCGGGGACGGATCTGGCGCCCCCGCCCGAGGCTCAGGCGCCCTCGGCCGCGGCCTGTGGCGTCGCGGCGAGTTGCGCCGGGGCCCCTTCCGTGCCGCCGCCGAGCGCTTGATAGGCGCTGATCCAGGCATCGACCTGGGACTGTTTGATCGCTACCAGTTCGAGCGTCGCCTCAAGCGCATCGCGTTGCGTCATCAGCACCTCCATATAGTCCGCGCGGGCGGACTTGAAGAGCCGGGTGGCGATGTCGATGGCGTTTGACAAAGCGTCCACCTGGCCGCGTTTGCGGTCCAGGCTGCGGTCCAGATTGTCGAGCCGCGAGACCAGGTTGGCCACCTCCACATAGGCCTTGAGCACCGTGCGCTGATAATCGTAGAGCGCCTGGAGTTGGCGCGCATTGGCGCTGTCATAGGCGGCGTGGATGGCCTTCCGGTTGAACAGCGGCACCATCAGATCCGCCGCCACATTGTACAGCAGCGATTCCGGCATGGTGGCGATCGACCCCACCTGGAAGGAGCGTACGCCTACCGCTGCCGTCAGGTCGAGCGAGGGATAGAAGCGCGCGCGCGCCACTTCGATGTCCAATTTGGCTGCCGCCAGGGCCAGTTCAGCCTGGCGGACATCCGGACGGTGGCTGAGCAGGTCGCGTGGCGTGCCCACATGCAGGTCGGGCAGGTCGAGGGTCGCGAAGTCATCGCTCCGCCGGTCGATGGCACGGGGGTAGCGGCCGATCAGCAGATTGAGCCGGTTTTCCGTCTCGGTGATCTCCTGGGCGACTGCGAACAACTCGCTTTTGTTCTTCAGCACCTCGGCATCGAACTTGCGCACCGCGAGCGCAGTTGCCTTGCCGGCGGCCTTTTGCAGCTTGACCGTCTTGAGCGCGGCTTCTTGGGTTTCGATCATCCGGCGCAGGATCGCCTGGTGCGTGTCGAGCGCCTTGAGCTCATAATAGGCGTGGGCGATCTCGGCCACCACATGGGTGACCGCGAAGCGCCGCCCCTCGGCGGTCGCCAGATAGCGCAATACCTGCGCCTTCTTGGCGTTGCGCAGCTTCTTCCAGATATCGATCTCCCAAGATGCCCGGGCCGACAACAGGAAGTCGGGCAGGGGTTCGGGAAACTCGCGATCCTCCTTGATGTGGAGTTGCTCCTCCACCGCGCCGTCGCGGGTGTAGCGACCGGCCTTTTCCACGCCGGCGCCAGCCTGTAACGAGACAAACGGCAGATACTCGCCGCTGCGCGCCCGGACCTCGTTTTGCGCCACCGAGATCTCTTGCAACAGGATGTTGAGTTCCTGATTGCCGTCGAGCGCGGTGTCGATCAGGGCGACGAGCGTCGGGTCGTCGAAAAACTGGCGCCAGGGCACGCCAGCCGAGTTTTGGTCTTCGCCCGTGCCCGCGAAATCGTCGGGCAGGGTGGCACCGTCGGGCATCGCCGTGACCATGTCGGGCGACACGGCCGTGGGCGAGGGCGCGCAGGCCTGCAACAGCGTCGACACGCAGGCCGCGCCGAGCAACGGAATCAATCGACGGGTGCGCATCGTCACTTGTCTCCATATTCGAGGGTTTCGCTGAGCGGTGCGTCGTGCTCGTCCTGGATCAGGTGTCGGTTCTCGGAGAGCTTGCCGAACACGTAATAAAGGCCGGGCACGATGAGCACGCCGAGCAGCGTTCCGAGTAGCATGCCGCCGGCTGACGACGCGCCGATGGTGCGGTTGCCGATGGCGCCCGCGCCGGTCGCCCGCACCAGGGGCACCAGGCCGGCGATGAACGCGAACGAGGTCATCAGGATCGGACGGAAGCGCACCTGTGCGCCTTCGATCGCGGCGTCGAGGATGGTCCGGCCCTCGCGGTGTTTTTGGACCGCGAATTCGACGATCAAGATCGCGTTCTTGCCCAACAGGCCGACCAGCATCACCAGTCCCACCTGGGCGTAGACGTTGTTTTCCAGCCCCATGAGCTTGAGCAGCAGGAACGAGCCCAGCACGCCCACCGGCAACGAGATGATCACCGCCAGTGGCAGCAGGAAGCTCTCATACTGGCCGACCAGCACCAGATAGACGAACACCAGAACGACGATGAAGATGTAGAGGGCTTCATTGCCGCGCTGGGCCTGGTCGAACGACAAGCCGGCCCAGGCGATGTCGTAGCCGCGCGGTAGCACCTCGTCGGCCACCTGTTTGATCGCCGCGATGGTGTCGCCGCTGCTGAAGCCCTTGGCCGGTGCGCCCTGAATGGCGGCCGAGGGGTAGGCGTTATAGCGGGTGATCTCGTTGAGGCCCTGCTTCTTGCGCACGCTCATGAACGCCGAATAGGGCACCATCTCACCGGCCTCGTTCTCCACATAGAGGTCGTCGAGATCCGAGGGCATGCGCCGGTATTGCGCGTCGGCCTGGACATAGACCTTGTAGAAGCGGCCGAACCGGATGAACCCCTGCTCGTAAGTGCTGCCGATCAGGATCGACAGAGTGTCGAGCGCCTTGCCGATCGACACGCCCTTCTGCATGGCGACCCGATTGTTGATGAGCAACTCGTATTGGGGGTAGTTGGCGCTGAAGAAGGTGAACAAGCCGCGCAGTTCCGGCCGCTCGCGCAAGGCCGCCATGAACCGCTCATTGACCTCGCCCAGACGGCCATAGTCGCCGCTGTTGGTCTTGTCCAACAGCCGCAGCGAAAAGCCGCCCGCCGCGCCATAGCCGGGCACCGCCGGCGGACCGAAGAACTCGATCGTCGCGCCCGAGATTTCGCGGGTCTTTTCTTCCAATTCCTCGACGATGTCATCGATCGTCTTGTCGCGTTCACTCCATGGTTTGAGGTTGATCAGGCTGGTGCCGGCATTGGAGCCGCGGCCTTCGGTCAGCACTTCATAGCCGGCCAGTGCGGACACCGACTGGACGCCCTCGATGGTCTCGGCGATCTCCTGCAACTCGCGGGTTTTGGCGTAGGTGCGTTCGAGCGTGGACCCCGGTGGTGTCTGGATGATGGCGTAGAGCATGCCCTGGTCTTCATTGGGGATGAAGCCAGCGGGCAATTGGGTGTTGAGCGCGTAGATGCCGGCGCCGCAGGCGGCCAGCACCCCGAAGGTCACCACCCGGCGCGGCACGATCCGACGCAGAATCGCCATATAGCCGCCGGTAACTCGGTCGAAGCCCCTGTTGAAGGTGTCGAGGGCTAGGCCGAGCGGGCCTCGGCGACGCGGCTCGCTCGACGGTCGTTTAAGGATCATCGCGCACAACACCGGCGTCAGGGTCAGCGCCACCACCCCGGACAGCACGATCGCCACTGCCATGGTGATCGAGAATTGGCGATAGAACACGCCCACCGGCCCGGTCATGAAGGTGACCGGTACGAACACCGCGGTCATCACCAGGGTGATGGCGATGATCGCGCCGGCGATCTCGTGCAGCACCTCTTGGGTGGCCCGGTAGGGCGACAGATTGGTTTCGTGCATCTTGGCGTGGACGGCTTCGACCACCACGATGGCGTTGTCGACCACGATCCCGATCGCCAGTACCAGCGCGAACAGCGTGATCAGATTGATGTTCACGCCCAGCACCTGCATGAAGAAGAAGGTGCCGATCAGCGACACCGGTACCGCCAGCGTCGGGATCAGGGTCGAACGCCAGTCGCCGAGGAACACGAACACCACCAGGGCGACCAGCAGGAAGGCTTCGATCAGGGTGTGCAGCACCTTTTCGATCGACGCGTCGAGGAAACTGGAGACATCGTAACTGATCTCATAGTCCATGCCCGGCGGGAAGGACTCGGCTTTGATCTCGTCGAGCTTGTCCTTGACGCGCGCGATCACGTCCTGGGCGTTGCTGCCGTAGCTCTGCTTGAGCACGATGGCGGCTGAGGGGTGGCCATCCAGGTTGGAGTAGATGTCGTAGAATTCGCTGCCCAGTTCGATCCGTGCTACGTCTTTCAGGTGCAGGATTTCGCCCTCTTCGGTAGCGCGCAGGATGATGTCGCCATATTGTTCAGGGGTTTTGTACCGCCCCTGATAGGTGAGCACATATTCCAGCGATTGCGAGGTGGCGCCCGACGCTCGGCCGAGTCGTCCGGGCGAGCCGATCACGCTCTGTTCGGCCAGCGCCTCCATCACCTGTTCGGTGGAGACGTCATAGGCGCGCATCCGGTCTGGCTTGAGCCAGACCCGCATGGCGTACTGCCGGCTGCCCAGGATCGAGGCGTTGCCGACGCCCTTGATCCGCTTGATCTCGGGCAGCAGATTGACGCCGGCATAGTTGAACAGAAACTTCATATCGGCGTCGTCCTGCGTGCTGTACAGGTTCACGTACATCAGCATCTGCGGTTGGACGCGATTGATGATCACCCCTTCGCGTTGGACCAGCGGCGGTAGCAGGGACTTCACCTTGTTGACCCGGTTGGTCACATTGACCACCGCCTCATTGGGGTCTGTGCCCTGATAGAAGACCACCTGGATGGTCGCCTCGCCGGCGCTGGTGGCGTCGGAGATCATGTATTTCATGTCCTGAACGCCGTTGATCGAGCGTTCGAGCGGGATCAGCACGGAATCTTCGAGCACCTTGGCGCTGGCGCCGGGATAGGCGATGGAGATCACCACCCGCGGTGGCGCCACCGACGGAAATTGCGAAACCGGCAGGGTGACGATGGCCAGAGCGCCCAGGAACAGCAGGATCAGCGAGATCACGATGGCCAGGGCCGGCCGGTGCAGGATCTTGGAAAACATCGGTCCTCTCCCTCTCACTCGGCCGGCAGCTTGAGGTCGGCGAAGGCGGCTGCCGGCGGCTCGAAGGTGAAGTCGATGTGCTGGCCGTCGCGCACCTGGCGCAGCCCTTCGAGCAGGATGCGCTCATCCTCTTCGAGTCCGCCGTCGATCACGAACAGGTCTTCGAGTTCCTCGCCGATGTGGACACGGCGCTGGTGCACCACATTGTCGGCGTCGACGACGAAGACATAGGTGTGGTCCAGGACCTCGAAGGTGGCCTTTTGCGGGACCAAAAGCGCGTCGGGGACCTGCGTGGTCAGTAGGATGTTGCCGGTCTGACCATGGCGCAGCAGCCCGGTTGGGTTCGGGAAATCGGCGCGAAACGGGATCGTCCCGGTCTGATTGTTGAAGGTCGCTTCGATGGTGGTGATGGTGCCCGGCTCATCGAACAGTTTGTTGTTGGCCATCAACAGCCGCACCTCACGGCCGATGACGCCTTCGGGACTGCTCGCATAGTCCAGATATTCGGCTTCGGGGATGTTGAAATAGACCCACATGTGGCTGTTGTCGGACAGCGTGGTCAACAGGTCGCCTTCCTCCACCAAGCTGCCTTCGCGCATTTCCAGCCGGTCCATGATGCCGCTGAAAGGCGCCTTGATATCGGTAAAGCCCAGATGGGTTTGGGCCAGCTGCTGTTCAGCCTTGGCGCGTTGGTACTTGGCCTTGGCGAGCGCCAATTCGCTGTCCGAAACCACATCGTTGCGGGTCAGACGTTCGGTGTTGTCATACTCGACCCGCGCGGCTTGCGTTTCGGCCGCGGCGCGTTCCAGTTCGGCCTGATAGGTCAAGGGCAGGATCTTGAACATCGCCTGGCCCTTTTTCACGCGCTGGCCTTCCTGGACCGCGACGGTTTCCAGGTAGCCCGGTTCCAGCGCCGCGATCTCGATATGCCGGCTGGAATGGATCTGCGCCACATAATCGCGGGTGATCGCCACGTCGCGTTCGATCGGCTGGCTGACCACCAAGCGGCCATGATGGTGTTCGCCGCCGTCGCCCTCGGGGGTGGGCTGGCAGGCGGTCAGGCCGATCAGGATGCACAGGCTGGTGACCAGCAACGGTCGGTCGGCAAAAGGTCTTGTCATTGTCTGTTCGTCTCGCAGGGCTCGCGGAGCCACCGGACGCCTGGCGTCGGTGGGGAGCAATCGCGGATGAAGGGGAATGGGGTGACGTGACGGCGGTCGCGCCCCGGCGTCGGACCGGTCTCATCGACACGGTCGGACGGATCGACCAACCCGGTACCTCGACAGCGGCCGGAGCCCTCGGCGCAGCGTATGCAGGTCGCCTCATCGCTGTGCGCGGCGGCACTGGTCACCGGCGCATAAGCGCAAAGGTGACCGACTGCGTCAGGCCGTTGAGGACGACGGGAACGCCACGCGGCGGGTTTCGTTCATGAGACCCAACCGAGGGCGCGGGCGTTTTCGAGGTGCGGAATGGGCGACGGGGAAGTGGCGCCGTTGTTAAGCGGCGTGAGGAGGGGCGCGCACGGCTGGGCGAGTACCTGTCCGTGTCGGCTGGGCCTCGGTGGCGGCGCGACAGGGGAGGGCGGCACCGGGAACGCCGAAGGGCACGATCGGCCCGGCACTGGGCGCCATCGGGGCGGCCCCGTCTTCGGTCGGCAGGTCGCCGGTTGAGAACAGCAAATGGGCTTCGCTGACCACATCGTCGTCGGCGAGCAGTCGCCCGGCGTCCACTTCGCCCAGAGTGAACAGAGTGAGCGCGCCCAGCAGAACGGCCTGGAGCAGTTCCGGGATCAGACTTTTGGGACGACTGATGGCGCGACGGTTGGGCATAGTTGCACCATATCAGCTTATTTGCATCACAACAATCGGTTCCTGCCCGACGGTCCGTTCAAAAAAACGCGATCGCTGCATGGGACGCCACCTTTGCGGGATCGGGGCGAGCCGTCCCAAGGACCGGTTCAGGTCGATCGTGATGCGGACGGGGCTCTTGTTCCGACACGGGCTCTCAGCCCTGGGCGTTGACCTGATTCCTGGATTGTCTTCGATCAGACGTTAAGTCTGTTCCGGGGTTGGTCCCTCTCTGAGCGATCAAAGTGTTCCTGCGGTGTGAAGTCGCGGTTCGATAAGCCTTGAAGGCGGCGCAATGCCCGGCCTAGGGAAGGCGGCGTGGCCATCGTTTGGGAGGTTGAGCTTGTGGCGGCCGTCAGTTTGATCATCGGCGCTGCCCGGTCGGGCAAGAGCCGACATGCCGAGGCGAGTGTGCGCGCCATCGGCGGCCAGCCCATCTACGTGGCCACCGCGCGCGCCTATGACGATGAGATGCGCGCGCGTATCGTCCACCACCGGACCCAGCGCGGCGCCGGCTGGCGCACCGTCGAGGAGCCCATCGACTTGGTCGGCGCGCTGGATCGGAGCGACGGGCAGGGACCGCGGCTGGTGGAATGCCTGACCCTGTGGCTGTCGAACCTGCTGCTGGACGGGCGCGACTGGTGTGGGCCCGCCGACGCGCTGCTCGACGCGCTCGATCGCCAGCGCAGCCCGGTGGTTCTGGTCGCGAACGAAGTCGGTTGGGACCCAGTGCCCGACAACGCCCTTGCCCGCGCGTTCGTCGACGCCCAAGGCGCGGTGGCCCAGCGTATCGCGGCCCGGGCCGAAACCGTCGTCTATGTGGTCGCCGGGGTGGCCCTGCCGGTCAAAGGCCCGACCGCCGCCACGCCCGCTTGACAGATCGCGGCCGGCCCGGCACCAGGAGGGGAGCGCGTTCTGGTGCTCCCCACCCCTTGGGGAGTGAAAAGGGAAGCCGGTGCGAAACCGGCGCTGCCCCCGCAACTGTAAGCGGCGAGCCTCCGCCCGAAAGCCACTGGCCTTGCGCCGGGAAGGTGGGCGGCGCGGCCCCGACCCGCGAGCCAGGAGACCTGCCAGGACCGATGAACTGACCCCGGGCGGCGGGCCCGGAGGCTGGGGTGCACGCCGGCGGCTGCGACCGCCGCGTGCGGCCGTCGTCTCCGCCCATCAACCCCCCACGGTCGAAGGTCGAGCCCATACCCCCGCGTGTGGGCCGGCCACCCACGCCCCGGCGCGGGTCCGCGCGGTCATCTGCGCGCCGCCCCCGGGACCGGACCGGAGAGGAGTTGCCTGTGCAACCCAAGGACACGACCACCAACGATCGCTTCAAGGGCTTCACCAACACCGACTGCCCGTTCCTGCCCTGCCATCAAGGCGTCCAGCGCGAGTTCAACTGCCTGTTCTGTTATTGTCCGCTGATCGCCTATGAATGTCCCGGCCCCTATCAGACCTTCACCGACAAGAACGGCCTGACGCGCAAGGACTGTTCGGCCTGCACGCTGCCCCATGACGGCTATCTGAAATCGTGGAACTTCATCCAGCGCTGGTTGGAATACCCGGTTCCCTGGTCGGGCAAGCCGCAAACCGAGCCGCCGACCCGCCGCCCCAAGCCGTCCGGCCAAGCCGGCGATGATGGCGCCCCTGGCGACGACACCGCGGACCAGGGGTCATGAGCGGCCCCTAGCGCGCGATCGCCAGCAAGGCGTCCAGGTCGATATCGGCGGCCAGGTCGTCGGCGAAGGCGTCGAGCGCCCGGTCGAGCCGTTGGTCATGGTTCAACGCGCCGGCGGTGGCGCCTTGGTCGGCCAGCCAGTGGCGGCGAAACCCGTCCGAGGCGAACAGGCCGTGCACATAAGAGCCCATGACCCGGCCGTCGGCCGACACCGCGCCTTCGGGCTCGCCGTCGAGGCTCAGCCACGGCCGGTCGAGCCCGGCGCCCTCGCTGACGCCCATATGCATCTCGTAGCCGGTGACCCGCGCGCCGCTGCGCCGCTCTTCGGCGTCGACCTCGACCAGCCGCTTGGTCGCGGTGATCCGGGTGTCGATCGCCAACAGGGCGAGCCCCGGCGTTTCGCCCGCCGGTCCCTCGATGCCGCCGGGGTCGCGCACCGTTCGGCCGAGCATCTGGAAGCCGCCGCACAGGCCCACTACCCGGCCGCCGCGGCGCACATGGGCGGCGATGTCCACGTCCCAGCCCTCATCGGTGAGCGCCGCCATGGCCGCGCGCGTCGCCTTGGTGCCCAACAGCACCACCACGTCGGCCTCGGCGGGGATCGGCTGGCCCGGGCGCACCCAGCGCAGGTCGACGCCGGGCTCGCCGGCCAGCGGGTCCAGATCGTCGAAATTGGCCAGGCGCGGCAGTTCGGGCACCGCCACCACCAGCGCGCCGGCGCGCCCGCGCCGCCGGCCGATGCCGAGCGAATCCTCCTCGGGCAGGGCGCGCGCGGCTGCCGACCAACGCACCAGGGCAAGCACCGGCCAGCCGGTCTCGGCGGCGATGTCGGCGGCGGCCGGCGCGAACACCGCCGGGTCGCCGCGAAACTTGTTGACGATCACGCCGGCGACACGCGCGCGCTCGGCCTCGGTCCACAGCCGATGATGGCCGACCGCCGCCGCCGTGACGCCGCCGCGCGCCTCGTCGCCCACCAACACGGCGGGCAGGTCGGCGGCCTCGGCCAGGCCCATGTTGGAAATGTCCTGGCGGCGCAGATAGCGCTCGGCGCCGCTGCCCGCACCCTCGACCAGCACCAGGTCGGCCTCGCCCGCCAGCCGGTCGAGGCTGGCGCACACGCTGCCCAAAAGCGCGGGCTTGATCTGCTGATAGGCGGCCGCCGAATAGCGCCCATGCACCCGCCCGTGCACCACCAGTTGCGCGTCCACGTCGGTTTCGGGCTTGAGCAGCACCGGGTTCATATGCACCGACGGCGCCAGGCCGGCGGCGCGCGCCTGCAACGCCTGGGCGCGACCGATCTCGCCGCCGTCGGCGGTGACCGCGGCGTTGTTGGACATGTTCTGGGCCTTGAACGGCGCCACCTTGAGGCCGCGCCGGGCATAGGCGCGGGCGAGCCCGGCGACCAGCAGGCTCTTGCCCACGTCCGAGCCGGTGCCGAGCACCATCAACCGGCGGCCGGTCATCGGGCCAGGGCCAAGAGCGTGTCGAGGTCCAGGTCGGCCTCCAACTGGTCGGCGAGCGCGTCGAGGGCGTCGTCCACCTGGGCCTGATAGTCGAGCCCCGAGGCGCGCCCGCCCATGGCGCTCAGCCAATGGCGGCGGAAGGCGTCTGAGCCAAAGACGCCGTGCACATAGGAGCCCATGACCCGGCCGTCGGCCGACACCGCGCCTTCGCCCCGGCCGTCGAGGTGCAGCCATGGCCGGTCGAGCCCGGCGCCGTCGCTGACGCCCATATGCATCTCATAGCCGGTCAGGCGGGTTTGGCTCGCCGCATCGAGCGCGTCGATCTCCACCAGGCGCTTGGTCGCGGTGATCCGGGTGTCGATCGCCAACAGGCCGAGCCCCGGCGTTTCGCCCGCCGGGCCTTCGATGCCGAGCGGGTCGGACACGGTCCGGCCGAGCATCTGGAAGCCCGCGCACAAGCCCACCACCCGGCCGCCGCGGCGCACATGGGCGGCGATGTCCACGTCCCAGCCCTGGGCGTAGAGCGCGTCGAGGGCGGGGCGCGTGGTCTTGGCGCCGCACAGCAACACCACGTCGGCCTCGGCCGGGATCGGCTGGCCCGGGCGCACCCAGCGCAGGTCGACACCGGGCTCCGACGACAGGGGGTCGAGATCGTCGAAATTGGCCGCGCTGGGCAGCTGCGGCACCGCGACCACCAGCGCGGGCTCGGGCCCGGTGGCGCCGGCCGGCGGCCGTTCGAGCGCCAGCGCGTCCTCGGCCGGCAGGCGGGCGGCCAGGTCGAACCAGCGTGCGACGCCCAACAGCGGCCAGCCGGTGGTCTCGGTCACGGTCCGGCAGGCGGGTTCGTAAAGCGAGAAATAGCCGCGGAACTTGTTGATCAGATAGCCCTGGATGCGCGCGCGCTCGGCCTCGCTGTGCAGCAGCCAACTGCCGACCAGGGCGGCCATGGCGCCGCCCCGGTCGTTGTCGGTCAGCAGCACCACCGGCAGGTCGGCTGCGTCGGCCAGGCGCATGTTGGTGATGTCGCAATGGCGCAGATAGGTCTCGGTGCCCGCGCCCGCGCCCTCGACCAGCACCAGGTCGGCCTCGGCGGCGACGCGCGCATAGCTGTCCATGACCGCCGGCATCAACAGCGGCTTGAGATTGTGATAATGGCGCGCCGGCCAGTTGCCGAGCGCCCGGCCGCGCAGCACCACCTGCGACCCCACCAGCGCCTGCGGCTTGAGCAACACCGGATTCATATGGATCGACGGCGCCAGGCCGGCGGCGCGCGCCTGCAACGCCTGGGCGCGGCCGATCTCGCCGCGCGGCCGCCGGCCCGATGCGTCGGGCGGCAGGTCGCTGTCGACCGTGACCGCGGCATTGTTGGACATGTTCTGGGCCTTGAACGGCGCCACCTTGAGCCCGCGCCGGGTATAGGCACGGGCGAGCCCGGCGAGCAGCAGGCTTTTGCCCACGTCGGAACTGGTGCCCTGGATCATCAGCGACCGGCCCCGGCGCGGCGGGCACGGGTCGAGCAGCGGCACGTCGAGGGACGGCATCGGCGGCGGCGCGTCGTCGGCCGGCAGATCGGCGGGCGGGGTGACGGACGAGCGGGCGGAGGGGGCGTCGGTCATGGCAATCCTGGACAACGCGGAGGGCTACGGGAATGCCGCCGGCATGGGCGGCGGGGCGGTTGCTTGTCAAGCGCCATGCCCGGCTGGCCGCTGGGCGGGCTCGGGGGGGCAGGAGGGCCGAGCCAGGGACGGCGCTCAGCGCAGTGCGCGGGTGATCCGGGCGGCGGCGGGCAGGGCGCGGGCGACCGCCTCGTAGCGGTCGGTGGCCACCAGGGTCACGCCGTGGGTGATGCGGCGATAGAGCCGGTCGTCGCCGAGCATGCGGATGCGGTTGTCCCAGGAGCCGGTCCACATACCGAGGGTGGCGAAGGCCGATTTGACGCCGCGCTCGGCCAGGGCCGCATAGAGCCCGGGGCGCGGTATCTCGGTGCCGGTCCAGGCGAGCAGCCGGTGCGGCGCCACGCCGGCGGTCAACAGCGCGTCGAGATGGGCCATGTCCTCGATCGGGGCGGCGATGGTCGCCGGCGGTGCCCGGCGGGCCACGGCGATGGTGTCGTCCAGGTCGTAGGTGGCGAACAAGACCCGGTCGAAGGCGTCGCGGGCCGCCACGGCGTCGACCAGATCGGCCAGCGTCACCGGCGCCTTGGCGTCGAGCGCCAGCACCGTGCGCCCGGCACTCCAATCCAGCAGGTCGTCCAGGGTGGGGATGCGATAGGGCGTCGCCCGACCGTCATTGTCGACCAGGTGCAGCCGGCGCAGTTCCCGAAAGGTTCGTTCGGCCACCGGGCCCGAGCCGGTGGTGGTGCGGTCGAGGGTGTCGTCGTGCATCAGCACCAGCACCCCGTCGGCGCTGCGGGTCACGTCCACTTCCAGCATGGCGGGCAGGCGCGCGAGGGTGTTGCGGCAGGTCTCCAGCGCGTTCTCAGGATAGCCGGGCACCGCGCCGCCCCGGTGCGCGCAGACCAGCACCGCCCCCTGTCGATGCAGCCGGTCGAACAAACCGGGCAGGCCGGTGTCGGGCGGTGCAACCAGGGCGGCGCGGCTGGGCCAGCGTTGGCCCAGCGGCGACCGGCGCCAGGGAGAGCGAAACAGACTGGGGATCAAGAGGCGACCTGAGGTGGTGAGGCGATATCCTTGGCTAACCGCTTGGCGGGAGGCTTGGCAAGGTGTGGCTGGCCGGCGGACGCCGGGCGGGGTCGGCCTTGGGCTGGTTTGCGGGGGCTGCGGCGCGTTGGGCGGCCAGGGCTTCGACGGCGGCGGGGAACGCCGGGCCGCCGCACATGGTCAGGGCGCGCGACAGGTAGAGCCGGCGGTCGCGACCATAGAAGCGGTCCAGCGCGGGGTGGCCAAGGACGGCGCTGCCTTGGTCGCCTGCGCCGTCGTGCGGGCGGTCGGTGACGATATAGTCGGGGCCGAGCATCAGCAGCGTTTCGAGTGACACCCGGCCGAGCGACCGCCTGCCCGCCTCGCCAGCCAGGTTGCGCAGGCCGGCTTCGGCCATGATCGCCGACACCAGCGACCGCTCGCCCGACACGAAGCCCCGGCGTTGATAGTGCAGGGCGCTCGGGTGCGGGCTTGCCTCGGTGTTGGCGCGCACGGCGGCGAGGCGGCGGCGCACCTCGGCGACCAGCGCCCGGCCGCGTGCCGGGTGACCGATGGCGGCGGCGATCTTGTGCGTCTGGGTCGCGATGTCTTCGACGGTATGGACCCGGCCGAGCTTGAGGATCGGGTGACCGAACTGGCGCAAAAGCGCCTGGGTTTCGCGCCGCCGATAGGGGCTGGCGATCACCAGGTCGGGGGCCAGCCGGAGCAGTTCCTCGCCCGCACCGGCGCTCTGCGGATAGCGCTGGGCTGCGTCGGCGAAGAACGACAGGTCGGGGTCGGTGGCGTAGTGGGTCAAGGCGGCGATCTGGTCGGGATCGGCCAGCGCGATCAGATACTGGTCGGCGCACAGGTTGAGCGACACGATCCGGTGCGGTCGCGCGGGCTCGGTTTGGGGCGTGTCGGCCGCGCCCGTCGGCATCGCCAGGCCGGCATACACGGCCGCCAGCGAGATCCAGCGGCGCCACGCCGCTGTGCGTGTGACAGGGCGGCGCACCCGCCCCCCCATGCGCGCTCTTGCCTCGCTCGATCTGGCCACCTAACACTCCGCGTCGAGCTTCCGACCTGCGCCTGCCGCGACGGAAGCACCAAACCGCACAGACCTGGACGAGGTTTGCACACCATGTCAATCGTCGCACCGCCCACGGCGGCCGCGCGTCGGGCTTTGCACGCGCGGCGGATCGGGTTGTTGTGCGGTGCGCTGACCGTGCTGTCGTTCGTGTCGTTAGCGGTCGGTCCGGCGGCTATGGGCCCGGGCGAGGCACTGGCCGGGCTGGTCGGTGCTGGCGACGCGGTGACCAACACGATCGTGGCGGAGATCCGCCTGCCGCGGACATTGCTGGCCGGTCTGATCGGCGCCCAGTTGGGCATGGCCGGCGCGGCCTTGCAGGGTTTTTTGCGTAACCCGTTGGCCGAACCGGGACTTTTGGGGGCATCCAATGCCGCCGCTCTGGGCGCCGTTGTGGCGCTGTACTTCGGCCTGGCGGGCACCGTTTTCTTCGCCCTGCCGCTGTTGGCCGCCGGCGGTGCGGTGACCGCCATGCTGGGACTTGTGCTGCTGTCGCGGCTGTTGCCCCAGCAGCAACCGTTCGCCACGCTGACCCTGGTGCTGTGCGGTATCGCGGTGTCGTCGCTCGCCGGGGCGTTGATCTCCTTGCTGCTCAATCTGTCGCCAAATCCGTTCGCGGCCATGGAGATCAGCTTCTGGCTGCTCGGCTCGCTCGAAGACCGCAGCCTGGCCCATGTGGCGTTGGCGGCGCCCGCGATCGCCGTGGGCATGGCCGTGCTGGCGGTCAATGGCCGTGCGCTCGACGCCTTGTCGCTGGGCGAGGACGCGGCCGCCACGCTCGGCGTTGACCTGGCCGCGGTGCGCACCCGGCTGATTGTCGGGATCGCGGTGGGCGTCGGCGGTGCGGTCTCGGTGTCCGGCGCGATCGGCTTTCTGGGCCTGGTGACGCCGCACCTGGCGCGGCTGTGGTTCGGCGCCCAGCCGTCGCGCTTGTTGTGGCCCTCGGCGCTGTTGGGGGCGCTGATCCTGCTCGGGGCCGACATGGCGGTGCGCGTTGTGCCCACCAACAATGAACTCAAGCTCGGTGTCGTCACCGCGCTGATCGGCGCGCCGTTTCTCATTCACCTGATGATCCGCTTCCACCGCGCCTGATCTGCGTTGCCCGGTCGGGGGCTTGCATTCGCCTGACCCGGTGGCTATCGATGGCGATCAGATGGTGCCCGCCTGCAGAGGCGGGATAATAGGGAACGCAGTGCGCGCCCATGGCTTCGGCCGGCGCAAATCTGCGGCTGTACCCGCAACTGTGATTGGGGAGTTCGGTCACGATAGACCACTGGGGCTTGTCTGCCCCGGGAAGGTGTGGCCCGAACGACGATCCAAGAGCCAGGAGACCTGCCATCCCATCGCCCGCCCGCCGACCGGGAATAGTCGGAGGGAGCGGTTATCCGTAGCGGCGATACCACCTGAAACCGGGTGGAAACGGATGCGGGTAACACGTGCGGGCGGCGGCCATCGACGGTCGCCATCGCTTCTTTCCACATCGGTTTCCGCCCAAGGCGCGGCTTGCGGGCTTCTGGCCCATCGCAACGGATCTGATGTGATATGTGTGCTTTTTCCAATTCATCCTGGTCTTTTTACGTTACCGCCCTCGTCGCTGCGGCAGGGCCCGTGGCCTCTGCGACGGCCGCCGAGGCTGGGGCGTCCGGCACAACCATGGTCGAGGAGGTGGAGGAAGTGGTCGTCACGGCGACCCGAATTCCCACCACGCTCGGCCGGACCGGCGCCTCGATCAGCGTCATAGACGATGTGGCGATCGAGCGGATGCAGGCGCGGTTCGTGCTTGACGTGCTCGATATGACGCCCGGTCTGAGCGTGTCGCAGTTCGGCGCGCGGGGCACGGATTCGAGCGTCCGTCTGCGCGGCCAGGGGCCCGAGGGAACGCTCGTGCTGCTCGACGGCATCGAAGTCTCGGACCCCAGCCGCAGCCAGACCGCCTTCGACTTCTCGCAGTTGATGAGCGGCGGACTGGCCCGCATCGAGGTACTGCGCGGGTCGCAAAGCGTGCTTTACGGCGGCGACGCGGTCGGCGGCGTGGTCAATATCACCACCAAGCGCGGCAGCGGGCCGGCGACCGGCTCGTTGCTGGCCGAATATGGCAGCTTCGACACCTATCTGGCCGGTATGCAGGTACGCGGCGGCGTCGCCGACGACCGCTTCGGCTATTCGATCAACGCGCAGTATCTGAACACCGACGGTTTTTCCGCCGCCGACGAGGACCTGCCCGGCAACAGCGAGGGCGAGGACTACAACAATGTCTCGTCCAACGGCCGGTTCGATCTGCGGGTCGTCGACGGGGTCGATCTGCGTGCCGTGTACCGTATCGCCAATGGCACGCTCAATTATGACCGGTGCGGCGGCCCCAATTGCGACGACCCCGACCGGGGCGACGATTTCCTGCAGTATTCGGGGCGCTTTTCGGCCCATGTCTCGGCGCTCGACGACCGTCTGACCGCCGAGATGGGCGCCGCATACGCGCGCAACGAACGCGAAGGCTTCGACGACGGCGCCGACAGCTTTTTCTACTATGGCGACCGCACCAAATTCGACGCCAACGCCCGCTATGCGCTGGCACGGGACCACGACATCGTCGCCGGCGTCGATATCGAGAACGAAGCCTATCGCTCGGACGGCGACCCGGTCGGTGCCGATGTGAACATTCGCGGCTATTATGCGCTCTATCAGGGCACGTTTTTCGACCGGTTGACGATTTCGGGCGGCGTGCGCCTGGACGATCACGAGTTGTTCGGCACCTTCGACACCTATCGGGTCACCGGCGCCTATCGCCTTGGTCCGATCGGCACCAAGCTTAAGGGCAGCTATGCCACCGGGTTCCGGGCGCCGAGCCTGTTCGAGTTGTTCGGCACCTGTTGCGGTGATCCGCAACTGGGCAATCCCGATCTGGAGCCGGAGCAAAGCACCAGTTGGGACGTCGGCGTCGAACAGGCGCTGTTCGCCGACCGGCTGCGCCTGGAGGCGACCTATTTCCGCATCGAAACCGACCGCGAGATCATCTTTGGCGGCGCGCTCGGCAATCCCGAACCGAACTATTTCAACACCGGCACGCCGACCACGTCCAAGGGCGTCGAAATCAGTGTCGATTGGGCGGCCAGCGAGACGGTCGATCTGGGCGGCACCTACACCTACAACGACGCCACTCTGGAAACCGGCGAGCGGTTGCAAAACCGGCCGCGCCACACCGCCAGCGCCTATGTGAACTGGGCGTTTTTGCGCGGGCGGGGCAATGTCAACCTGTCCGCCAACCATTTCTCCGACAGCGTCGACAGCGATTTCAGCACCTATCCCACGACGCTGCGCTCGCTCAAGGCGGATGCGATCCTGCGCCTGGCCGCCAGCTTCGACCTGACCGAGCGCCTGCAGCTTTCGGCCCGGATCGAGAACCTGCTGGACGAGAATTATCAGAGCGAAGCCGGCTACGGCACCGCGCCGATCAGTGCCTATGGCGCGATCCGCTACCGCTTCTGACCCTTGCGCGCCCCCCCCCTGACCCATGAAGGAGACGTGACCCATGTCCACCACTGAACAGCCCTCTGCGCAAGCCCCGCGCCCGACCCCGATGGCGACGGTGACCGACCATGCCACCGGGCGTCAGGAGCATGTCTGGTCGTTGCCGGTCGACGAGGCGTTCCTCGATGGCTTTTTGCGCCACCTGTTCGAGACCCATCATGACAAGTTGACCTTCGGGCCGATGATCCAGGGCGCCGCCTATGAGATGAAGGCGCCGGGCAAGCCCAAGCGGATCACTCTGGGCGACGGCTATTGGACCGTCTTCTGGCACGGTGGCGGCCATTTCCACCTCTGCCTGGGCACCAATTACGGCACGCCCGACCATCCGACGCCGCCGGCGTTGATCGCCAAGCGGCGGCCGGGCCGGGCCGAGTTGTTCCGTGGCCTCGACCGCGCCGGCCACCCGGTGACCTGGGGCTTTCGCATGTTCAACGGCGACAAGGATCCCCAGATCACCATCTTCTTCCCCAACCCGTTCATCACCGACGAGGACGAGATCGCCGCGGCGCCGGACTGGTCGCGCTTGGCGCTGTGGCACGAGATTTTGGAACGCTATACCGGCCACGCGCCCGACGGCCTGGACACGACCGGGAAGGGTTTCGGTCATGGCTAGGCGGTTGTGTCGACGCGGCCGGCCGCCGTGGCGCGGGCTGGGCTCGGCGGTTGCGGGCCTGGCCGGCCTGGCGTTTCTGGCCGCGCCGGCGCTGGCCGGGGCGGCCGGGGCGGCGGCGCTGCCGCGCGTCGCCTCGGCCAGCGTTTGCGCCGACCAGTATGTGCTCGCGCTCGCCGACCCCGAGCAGATCGTTTCGGTGACCGAACGCGCCGCCGGGCCGCTGTCCTTCTATGCCGAGCGGGCGCAGGGATTGCCGACCAATCGCCGGGCGCTTGAGGAGTTTCTGGTGCTCGATGTGGACGTGGTCGTGCTCGACACCCATGACGTGCCGCAGTTGCGCCGCACCTTGCCGCGCTTTGGCGTGTCGGTGGTCGATCTCGCCACCAGCGCCGCGCACTTTGACGCCGTCTATGACGAGATCGCCAAGGTCGCGCGCGCGGTTGGCCAGCCGGCGCGCGGTGAGGCGCTGGTCGCCGACATCCGGCAACGCCTGGCCGTGCTGCGCGACCGGGCGGCCCAAGCGGTCGGGTCGGATCGGCGCCGGTTGGTCAGCTATTTTCGCCCCGACGGTGGCGGCGCCGGTCGCGGGACCTTCGTCCACACGGTCCTGGACGCGGCGGGCTTCGAGAATCTTCAGGCCCGACTCGGTTTCGACGGCTGGGGCGGCATTCCCATGGAGCAACTGGTCCTGACCCCGCCCGAGGCCGGGGTGACCAGTTTCTTCGATCTGCGCCCCAATGCGGTCGGCAACCGTTTCGGCTCGCACCCCTTTTACCGTCATCTGGCGCGCAACGATGCCTTGGTGCCGATTCCGGGCCGCCTGTGGCCGTGCGCCGGGCCGATGCTGATCGATGCCGCCGAGGCGCTGTTCGAGGCCCGTGACCGCTACACCCCGCTTGAGGAGGCGCGGCCATGAGCGTGTCGGTTTCGGCGTCAGCGTCGGCGGCGGCGCCCGCGGCGCGCCCGCTATGGCCGCTGCATCTGGGCCTTGGCGGGCTGATCCTGGTGTTGTTCGCCCTGTCGCTTCAGTTCGGCTATGTGGATGTGGCACCCGGTCGGGTGGTGGCGGCGGCGTTCGGCATCGGCGACGATAAACTGGTCACCATCGTGCAGGATCTGCGCCTGCCGCGCACCTTGCTGGCGTTGATGATCGGCGCCGCCATGGGCATGTCCGGGGCGGTGCTGCAAGGCTTGTTGCGCAACCCTCTGGCCGAGCCAGGCGTGCTCGGCGTCACGTCGGCGGCCGGTCTCGGTGCGATCGTGGCGATCTACTTCGGGCTTTCCAAGATGCTGCCCTATGCGGTGCCGGTGTCGGCCATGATCGGGGCCGGCGTGGCGACCGCGACCCTTTACGCCATCGTCGCCGCCGGTCGATCGGGCTTGACCCTGATCCTGGCCGGGGTCGCCATCTCGGGGCTTTGCGTCGCCCTGCAGTCGCTGGCGATGAACCTGTCGCCCAACCCCTGGGCGGTCAATGAGATGGTGTTTTGGCTGCTCGGTTCGGTGAAGGATCGCAGCTTCACCGATGTGGCCCTGGTGGCGCCGTTCATCGCTCTTGGCACCGTGGTTCTGGTCACCGCAGGGCGCGCGCTCAATGCCCTGACCTTGGGCGAGGATGCGGCGCTCAGCCTTGGGGTCAGCCTGTCGCGGGTGCGCTTGGCGGCGGTCGTCGGTACCAGTTTGGCCGTCGGGGCCAGCGTCGCGGTCGCCGGCGGGATCGGTTTCATCGGCTTGGTGGTGCCGCACCTCCTGCGCCCGGCGGTGGGCCATCTGCCGAGCCGCCTGTTGGTGCCGAGCGCGCTCGGCGGTGCCGCCTTGTTACTGGCCGCCGACATGGCTGTGCGGCTGATCCAAGAGGGGCCGGAATTGCACCTGGGGGTGGTGACCTCGCTGCTCGGTGCGCCGTTCTTCCTTTATTTGATCCTCAAAACCAAAACGGGGCTGTCATGACCGTCTTGCAGACCCAGGGCCTGGCGGCTCAGCTGGGCCAGAAGCGAATCCTCAGCGATGTGTCGGTGTCGTTTAGCGCCGGCCAGGTGACCGGGTTGATCGGCCCCAACGGAGCCGGCAAGTCGACGCTGATCAAGGCCTTGTGCCGGTTGATCGAGCCTGCGGCCGGCACCGTCCAGTTGGATGGTGCGCCGCTCGCCGGCTATGCCCGGCGCGATCTGGCGCGGCGGCTTGGCTATCTGCCCCAGGGCCATACCACGCACTGGCCGTTGTGCGTCGAGCAGGTGGTCACACTCGGTCGGCTGCCCCATCTGGGCCCGTTCGAGGCGGCGGCGCCGGAAGATGCCCGGATGGTCGAGGAGGCCATGGCCAAGACCGATGTGCTGGCGTTGCGCGATCGCCGTGTCGACACCTTGTCCGGCGGCGAACGCGCGCGGGTCATGCTGGCCCGGGTGTTGGCCTCGCAGACCCCGGTGTTGCTGGCCGACGAGCCGGTTGCCGCCCTTGACCCCTATCACCAGCTGCACCTGATGGATTTGCTCGGCCAGTTGGCCGCCGAGGGCCGGCTGGTGGTTTGCGTCCTGCACGATCTGGCGCTGGCGGCGCGCTTTTGCGACCGGTTGGTGCTCATGGACCGGGGCCGGGTGGTGGCGACGGGGCCTGCTGATCAGGTGCTGGCGCCGGGCCATCTGCGCGACACCTACCGGATCCGCGCCCTCTACGGCGCCGAGCAGGACGAACCCTATGTTTTACCCTGGCGCCGGGTCGCCGCCTCGGCGTCGTCCAACCGAGTTCGAACGGAGGTCTCCCCATGGTCACATTGAAACCCGCGGCCGAGGCGGCGGTGGTCGTCTGCCGGACGTGCAAATACGCCGCGGACAATCGCGAAGGCCCCGACGGCCGCACCGGCGGCGCCCACCTCGCCGAGGCGTTGCGCCAGGGGCGCGACCGGGCCGGCGACGACGCGCTGGCGATCGAGGAAACCGACTGCCTGTTCGCCTGTTCGCGCTTTTGCACCGTGCACCTGCGCGCGCCGGGCAAGGTGAGCTACGTGCTCGGCGGGTTCGAGCCGACGCCCGCCGCCGCCGACGCCATCCTCACATTCTTTCGTCACTATCTCGACAGCGACGGCGGCGCGGTGCCGTTCAAGCTGTGGCCCCAGGGCGTCAAGGGCCGGTTCATCACCCGCCAGCCACCGCCGGGCGCGGTGGTCGAGCGCTGACCGCGTCGCCACGCCATCACCCGATCATCGCCCAGACCAACAGACCAACAAACTACAGGAGGACACCCCATGCATATCGAACCGGGCATCGTTCACGGCGCCAAGATGGCGCTGGCCTATGGCACGGCCGCCGGCGCTGCGGGGCTGACCCTGCGCGCCGCCTGGCGCCTGGTGGCGGCCGAGGGCCTGGCCGCGCTGGCGCTGCGCTCGACAATCGCGGCCGTGGCCGTGCTGGCCTTCTTCCAACTGCTGCCGCACACCCAGGCCGGGATCTCGGAGGTGCACTTCATCTTCGGCACGTCCTTGTTGTTGATCCTGGGGGCTGCGCCGGCGGCGATCGGTCTGGCTGCCGGCTTGCTGGTTCAGGGACTGGCGTTCGCGCCCGCCGACCTGGCCATGTACGCGGTCAATGTGACGACGCTGCTGCTGCCGCTTTTTGCCATGGCGGAACTGGCACGGCGGTCGATCCCGGCGGGCCGGGCTTATGTGGATCTGGGCTATCTGGACGTGCTCAAGCTGTCGGCGGCCTATCAGGGCGGCGTGGTCGCTTGGGTGGCGTTCTGGGCCTTCTATGGCCAGGGGCTCGGCGCCGGCGTGCCGGCGGGCGTGGCCAGCTTCGCCCTTGGCTATTGGATCGTGTTGGCGGTCGAGCCGCTGGTGGACCTGGCCCTTCTGGCGCTCGCCAAGGCGCTGTCGGGTCGCTTGTCCCGGCCCTTGGTGGCGCCGCGTCTGTTGCAGGCGGCCTGACCGACTGCCGCCGCCGTCGCTTGGACCGAGCGGCGGCGGCGCTGCGACCGGATCGGCCGGGGGATTAGTACTCGACGCCCGGCTGGGCCTTCACGCCGGCGCGGAACGGGTGTTTGACCAGCGTCATCTCGGTGACCAGATCGGCGGCGTCGATCAGGGCGTCGGCGGCGTTGCGCCCGGTCAGCACCACATGGGTGTCGGCGGGCTTGTCGTGGGCCAGGAACGCCAGCACCGCGTCCAGGTCCAGATAGCCGTAGCGCAGCGCCACATTGATCTCGTCAAGCAGCACCATGCGCACCGCCGGGTCGCGGATCAGCCGCTTGGCGGTTTCCCAGCCGGCCTCGGCCATGGCCATGTCACGCGCCTTGTCCTGGGTGATCCAGGTAAAGCCCTCGCCCATGGTGTGAAACTGGCACAGGTCGCCGAACCGGTCCTCGATCAGCCGGCGTTCGCCGGTGTCCATGCCGCCCTTGATGAACTGCACCACCGCGCAGCCCATGCCATGGGCGATGCAGCGGAAGATCATCGTGAAAGCGGCCGAGCTTTTGCCCTTGCCCTTGCCGGTATGGACGATGATCAGGCCCTTTTCCTCGGTCTTGGTGGCCATGATCTTGTCGCGCGCGGCCGCCTTCTTGGCCATCTTGGCGGCGTGATCGGTACCGCGGCTTTGGGCATCGCTGGGCGTGTCAGGCATTGGAGCTCTCCTGGTTGGGGGCGGCGGCCTTGAGGCTGTCGAGCAGCGCCGGCACCGAGTTCGCCTTGGGGTGCCACAGGCCGCGCGCGATCGCTTCGTCGAAGCGCTCGGCCATCTCGCGCAGGGCATCGGGGTTGGTCTCGGCCAGAAACGCCCGGGTGTCGTCGTCTTGCAGATAAGCCTGGCACACCAGGTCGAAATGGTGATGGCGGACCGCGTGGGTGGTGGCGGCGAAGGCGAACAGATAGTCGACCGTGGCGGCCATCTCGGCGCCGCCCTTATAGCCGTGGCGTTTGACCCCGGCGATCCATTTGGGGTTGGCGGCGCGGGCGCGCACCACGCGGCCGATCTCTTCGTCCAGCGTCCGGATCACCGGGCGTTCGGGGCGCGAATGGTCGCTGTGGAAGACCTCGGGCGCGGTGCCGCTCAGATGCTCCACGGTGGCTGCCATCCCGCCCTCGAACTGGTAATAGTCGTCGCTGTCGAGCAGGTCGTGTTCGCGATTGTCCTGGTTTTGCACCACCGCTTCGACGCTCGCCAGCCGTTCGGCCAGTTGCGCGCGCGCCGGCCGGCCCTCGGCGCCGTCGCCATAGGCATAGCCGCCCCAGTCGAGGAAGCTCTGGGCCAGGTCGGCGCGGTCGCGCCACAGGCGTTCGTCGATCAGCGCCTGCAAGCCGGCGCCATAGGCCCCGGGCTTGGCGCCGAACACCCGATAGCCGGCCAGGGCTGCGGGGTCCTTGGCGCCGCTGGCGGCCAGGCGCGCGCGGTCGCGGGCGAAGCGCGCGGCGGCGGGGTTGTCGGCTTCCGGTTCGTCGAGCGCCATGACCGCGCGCGCGGCGCTGTCGATCAGGTCGATCTGGGCTGGGAAGGCGTCGCGGAAGAAGCCCGAGACGCGCAGGGTGACGTCGACGCGCGGCCGGCCGAGCACCGAGGCGGGCAGGATCTCGAAGCCGATCACCCGACGCGAGCCGGGGTCCCAGCGCGGCCGCACGCCCATCAGCGCCAGCGCCTGGGCGATGTCGTCGCCGCCGGTGCGCATATTGGCGGTGCCCCAGGCGGTCAGGGCCAGTCGGCGCGGCCAGTCGCCATGGTCCTGGGCGTAGCGCTCGACCAGCCGGCAGGCCGACTTCCAGCCGAGCGCCCAGGCCGCCTCGGTGGGCACCGAGCGGGTGTCGACGGAGAAGAAGTTGCGCCCGGTGGGCAGCACGTCGGGGCGCCCGCGGGTCGGCGCGCCGGCCGGTCCCGGGGCCACGAACCGGCCGTCGAGCCCGGCGAGCAGGCCGGCCATTTCCGCCCGCCCCGACGCCGCCACGGCGGGCCTGAGCCGGCCGTCGATGTCGTCGAGCACGGCGCGGGTGTGGGTCCAGGCGTCGGGCGCCGGGCGGCCCTCGATCAGGGCTGCGGCCAGTTGTTCCAGGCGCTCGACGGTATCGCCATGGCTGCGCCAGGTGCCGGCGTCGATCTCGGCCAGGGCGTGCGGGCGCGGGCCGGTCCAGGGATCGCCCAGGCGGCAGTCGAGCGGGTCGAAGGTTTCGTCCAAGAGCCCCAGGTCGCGGGCAAGGGCGCGGATCAGCGAGGCGCTGGCGCCGGCGTCGCGGCCGCGCGGCAGGCGGGCCAGGGCGGCGATCAGGTCGGTGGCCAGCCGTCCCTCGGGCGCCCGGCCGAACACGTGCAGGCCGTCGCGGATCTGGCTTTCCTTGAGCTCGCACAGATAGTCGTCGAGCTTGCGCAGGCGGCTGTCGGCGTCCTCGTCCGGCCCGAACCCGGCGTCCAGGTGCAGCCCGGCGCTTTCGCTGAGGTCGAGAATACGGTCGCGCAGATGGCCAAGCCGGCGCGCGTCGAGGCCGGCGGCCTCGTAATACTCGTCGACCAGGGCTTCCAGGTCGCGCAGCGGTCCATAGGTCTCGGCGCGGGTCAAGGGCGGCGTCAGATGGTCGACGATCACCGCCTGGGCGCGGCGCTTGGCCTGGGTGCCTTCGCCGGGATCGTTGACGATGAACGGATAGAGGTGCGGCAGCGGCCCCAGGGCGACCTCGGGAAAGCAGCGCTCGCTGACCGACACCGCCTTGCCCGGCAACCATTCCAGATTGCCGTGCTTGCCCAGATGGACCACGGCGTGGGCGCCGAACACGCGGCGCAGCCAGAAATAGACCGCCAGATAGCCGTGCGGCGGCACCAGGTCGGGGGCGTGATAGGTGGCCACCGGGTCGATCTGATAGCCGCGCGCGGGCTGGATGGCGACCACCGCATTGCCATAGACCACCACGCCCAGGCGAAACACCGCCCCGGCCACGAACGGGTCGTCCTCGGGCCGGCCCCAGCGCGCGGTCACCTGGGCCTGCACGGTCTGGGGCAACGCGGCGAAGGCGGTCTTGTAAGCGTCGAGCGGCCAGGCCACGCCGCCCTGACGCCCGCCCGGACCGTCGGCGGCGTTGGTCGGCCCGGCCAACAGGTCGGCGATGACGCCGGCGCCGTCCTCGGGCGCCCCGGCGACGCCATAGCCCGCGTCGGCCAGGGCGCTGAGCACATGGGCGCAGGCGGCCGGGGTGTCCAGGCCCACGCCATTGGCCAGCCGGCCGTTGCGGTTGGGGTAGTTGGCCAGGATCAGCGCGACCCGGCGCGCCGCCGGCGGCGTGGCGCGCAACTCGGCCCAGGCCGCGGCCAGTCGGGCGGTGAACGCCACCCGGTCGGGCACCGGGCGGTAGCCGAGGATCGGGCATTGGGTGGCGTCGTCGCGGGCCAGTTCGCCCTTGAAGCCGATGGCGCGGGCGAGCACCCGGCCGTCGACCTCGGGCAGGGCCACGTTCATGGCGATGTCGCGCGCCGACAGCCCCCGGTCGCCGGTCTCCCAGGCGTCGCGGGACATGGCCGACAAGACGATCTGCAACACCGGCGCGCCCGGCGCGTCGAGCACCGTCGCGGTCCGCGCCCCGGCCCCGGTTCCGACCCCGCCTCCGGCCCCGGCGGAGCCAGGGTCTTGCGGCTTGGCGATGGCGAAGCTGGTGGCGTTCAGCACCACGTCGGGCGGGGCGTCGGCGAACAAGCGCTCGACGATCGCGGCGGCCACCGGGTCCTTGAGCGACGTGACATAGATCGGCAGCGGGTTGAGACCCTGATCGGCCAGGGCTTGGGCCAGCGCGTCGATGGGCGCCAATCCAGCCCCCTGCAACAAGGCGCGGTAGAACACAATCGCCGCCACCGGTCGGCCGTCGACCCAGCGCGCCCGCAAGGCGGCCAGATCGCCCACGCCTTGGCCCGGCCGGTAGACCCCGGCGCGCAGCAGCGGCACCGCGTCGGCGGGGCGCGCGCCGCGGCCCAGCATGTGGCCGGCCAGGCGCAGGAAATTGGCGGCATTTTCCGGGCCGGCCTCGACCAGATAGCCCCACAGCGCGTGCCAGTGGGCCGGGTCCACCGACGAGTGGGCGGCCAGGTCGTCGTCCGCCTTGTCGTCGCCGGGCAGGGCGGCGAACGCCACGCCGGCGTCGGCCAGGCGCTCGACGCACTGTTCGAGCCCATAGGACCAATAGGCGCGCCCGCCCAGCAGCCGGGCGATCACCAGCCGCGACCGGGTCAGGGTGGCGTCCAGATAGAGGTCGATGCTGTAGGGGTGGGCCAGCCAGTCGGCGCGCGCCAGCCGCAGGCTCGGCGCGTCGGGTCCAAGCCGCGCGTGCGCCTCGGCCAGGGCGGCCAGTTCGCTGTCATTGGCCGAGATCACCACGATGTCGGCGGGGCTTTGGCCCGGGTCGACCGGTTCGGTGCCGTCGGTGATGTCGCCCTGTTGGGCCTGCAGCAGGTGCATCAGGCGGCCACGGCCTCGGCGCCGAGCGCGGCGGCCACGCCGGCGCGGTCGACGCCGGCTTGGGCGATCACCACCAGGCGCGTCTCGCGCGGTTCGTCGGCGCTGAACGGGCGGTCGAAATGGGTGGTCACCCGGGGCCCGACGCCCTGGACCACCAGGCGCAACGGCTTGCCCCGCACCGCCGCGAAGCCCTTGACCCGCAGCAGGCCATGGTCGGCGATGGTCGTCCGTACCCGGTCGCTCAGCGCCGCCGCGTCGTCGGCTTCGGGGGCGGCGACCACGAAGCTTTCGAAGGCGTCATGGTCATGGTCGTGGTCATGGTCGCCATGGTGGTCGTCTCCGGCGCCGTCATCGTCGTGATGGTGATGGACCGCGCGGCGGGCGTCCAGATCGGCCTCGGCCGCCCGGGTCAGGCCCAGCAGCACCGCCGGCGCGACCACGCCGTGGGCGCTGGCCATGACCCGCACGCCGGTGCGCGCTTCGGCGGTCAGGCGGTCGGTCAGCGCGCGCGCCGCCTCGGCGCCTAACAGGTCGGTCTTGTTGACCAGGATCAGGTCGGCGCAGGCGATCTGGTCGGCGAACAGCTCGGACAGCGGCGTCTCGTGGCTGAGATTGTCGTCGGCGGCGCGCTGGCGGTCGACCGCGGCCTCGTCGGCGGCGAAGCGTCCCTCCGACACGGCGAGCCCGTCGACCACCGTGACCACGCCGTCGACGGTCACCTCGGTGCGCACGTCGGGCCAGTTGAAGGCGCGCACCAGCGGTTGCGGCAGGGCCAGACCCGATGTTTCGATCACGATATGATCGGGCCGCGGGTTGCGCGCCAGGATCGTTTCGATGGCGGGCAGAAAGTCGTCGGCCACGGCGCAGCAGATACAGCCGTTGGACAGTTCGACCACCTCGTCGTCGCCGCAGCCTTCGATGCCGCAGCCCTTGAGGATCTCGCCGTCGACGCCCAGGTCGCCGAACTCGTTGACGATCAGGGCGATGCGCCGGCCGTCGGCATGGTCGATCAGGTGCCGGATCAGGGTCGTTTTGCCGACGCCGAGGAAACCGGTGATGATGGTGGCGGGGATCTTGGCGGTCATGGTCATGGGGGCGTGGCTCTTCCGCTGCGTCGTCCGGCCCAGGGGGCACGGCGCCGGGTGACAGGGCGGGCGGGAAGAGACGTGACGTCGACCGAACCGCCGGGCGAGGGTGCCCGGGCGACCGCAGACGGCACCGGCCTCCCCGCCGGTGACAGTCGTGCCCATCCGGCGCCGAGCAAGCGTCGACGCCGATGGGGGCGAGGCAGGTCTCCCGGCTCGCGGGTCTGGGCCTTGGTCTTTGCCTTCCCGAGCGCCCGAAGGCGCCAGTGGCATGGGGTCAAGACAAGGCTCGCCGCTGACGGTCGCGGGGGCGGCGCGGTCACCGATTGGCGCATGGAGATGCCAACCGGCCCGACTTCCCTTTTCAACGAACCGACCCTGGCGGCCGGCCCGTCACCATCGCAGCCGTGAGCATTCCATAGCCCGGGCAGGCGGGCAAGGACCGATCCCGCTCGGCGGCCGGGTGGGGCGGCCGGCGCCCGCCCTCGGGCCGCGGGTCATCGTCAAGCGCGCTTGACAGTCGCGGGTGTCAGTGTCTACCCACCAGGGCGTGCAACGGTTCCCCGGTCGGCGTCGCCATCCGGGGCTAAGAGGGAAGCCGGTGAGAGACCGGCGCCGCCCCCGCGACTGTAAGCGGTGAGCTTTCGTCCCCTTTCGGCCACTGCCGTCCCTTGGATGGTGGGAAGGCGGGGCAAAGCCCAGACCCGCGAGCCAGGAGACCTGCCGGCACCAATGTTCGTCCTCGGGCGGGGTGCCCCGGTGGATCGCCGACAACGCGCAGTCGCTCCGGGTCGCCCCATGTCGCTGCCGCCGCGTTTCGCGATGTGCTTCCCCCGCTCAGAGTGTGCAACCGGGCGGGGAAGCCTTGATGGCGACGCAGACGACGTCTTTACAGCCTGTCCGGCGCCGTGCCGCCGATCGTCCGCTCGTGCCCGGTGGCGCCGGGCTGTGGGACGTGGCGGTGATCGGCGGCGGCATGGCCGGGCTGTGCGCGGCCATCGAGGCGCGGTTGTCCGGCGCCTTTGCCGTGCTGGTGCTGGATGCCGCCCCTTGGGCGCTGCGCGGCGGCAATGCCCGCCATGCCCGCAATCTGCGCCTGGCCCAGGACGCGCCGAGCCCCTGGCAGCCCGATCGCTATCCGGTCGCCGAATTCGCCGCCGATCTGGCCCGGCTTGACGGCGCCGACCGGGCGTTGGCGGCGATGGTCGCGCAAGGGGCGTCGGCGCTCGGACCGTGGCTGGCCGATCAAGGCGTGGCGTTCGAGCCGCTGGCCGCCGGCGATCTGCCCTATTCGCGGCGCACCCGGTTTCTGCGCGGCGGCGGCCAGGCCTTGGTCAACGCGCTCTATGCCCGCAGCGGGGCGCTCGGCGTGCGGGTGGTCCAGGATATGCCGGTGCTGGGGGTGGCGCTGGGGGAGCCCGGCGACGGGGTGCGCCTGGATTTGGCCGGCGGCGGCGGGGTTCGGGCACAAAGCGTCGTGGTCGCCTGCGGGGGCTATGCCGCCGACCGGGCGGCGCTGGCCCGCTCGGCGGGCTCCGAGCCATCGGCGTTGGCCAATCGCGGCACCCCTTACAATCGCGGCGAGCCCCTGACGGCCTTGTGGGCCGCCGGTGCGCTGTCGGCCGGGCGGCCCGGCGACGGCCACTGGGTAGCGGTGGACGCGCGCGCGCCATGTGACGACGCCGGCATCGTGGCGCGCGCCGAGGGCATGGCGCTCGGCATCGTCGTCGACCGCTCGGGCCGGCGGTTTGCCGACGAACGCGCGGTGACCGGCCCGGCGCGTTACTCCCATTGGGGGCGCCTGTTGGCCGAGCGCGCCGACCCCGAAGCCTGGATCGTCCTCGGCGCCGAGGCGCTGGCGTCCTTGCCGCCGCTGGTCTACCCGCCGATCGTCGACGCGACGCCGTCGGGACTGGCGCGGCGCTGCGGCATCGCGGCGGCGGGCCTGGAGGCGACGCTGGCCAGCGATCCGGTGGCTGCCGAACGGTTGGGCCATGGCCGCGGTCCGTTCGCCGCGCTGCCGATCCGTCCCGGGATCACCTTCACCCGCCACGGGCTGGCGGTCGACGACGCCTGCCGGGTGCGTGTCGGCGACGGCGGCGCGGCCGAGGCGGTGTTCGCCGCCGGCGCGGCCATCGCCGGGGCGGTCATGGGGCAGGGCTATCTGTCGGGCCTGGGGCTGACCCTGGCCGGCGTGTCGGGCCGGGTGGCCGGGCGCGCGGCGGCGCGTCGGGTCACCCTCGCACCGGGGGCGAAGGCGCAATCCGCTGACGCCCAGACCGCCGCCGCCCCATTCGTCGCGTCAGTGGCCGCACCAGCCGTCGAGGCCATGCCCTCGGCGCCCGGCGGACCCGGCCGCGTCTCCCGGATGGCGTCGGCGACGGCGGCCACGACCGCTTCGGGGGTGGCCTTGGGCGGCGGGGCGGAGGACGACGCCCGGCGCACGCTCAATCTGTGCAATGTGTGCGGGTTCTGTACCGGCTTGTGCGATGTGTTCGCCGCCGCTCAGCGCCGCCCGGACCTGCGCGCCGCCGATCTGCGCCATCTGGCGCATCTGTGTCATGACTGCCGGTCCTGTTTCTACGATTGCCAGTATGCGCCGCCGCACCGGTTCGCCATCGGCGTGCCGGCGGCGCTGGCGCGGGTGCGCCTCGACCATTATGGCGACCCGCGTCTGGCCGGCGGCCTGTTCTGGGGCGCGGTGGTCGCCGTGCCGGCGGCCATGCTGCTGCTGGTCCCGGGCGCGCGCCTGTTTGCCGTCCACCAGGGCGCCGGCGCCTTCTATGCGGTGCTGCCGCACGCGGTCATGTCGGCGCTGGCGGCGACCGGCGTCGCCTTGGCCGGGCTTTGGCTGGCCGGGCGATTGGGGAGGTTCTGGCTGGCCAGCGCCGGGCCGCCGGTGCATTGGTCCTGGCGGGTTGTGGCGCGCGGCGTGGCCGATGCTGTGGTGCTGCGCAATCTGGGCGGCGGTCGCGGTCCTGGGTGTCACGACCGGCTGGGGCGCACCGACCGCTGGCGCCGGTGGAGCCACCATGCCGTGGTGACCGGGGTCGCGTTGACCGCCGCCGCCACCCTGGTGGCGGCGGTCTACCACGCCGGTCTGGGCCGTGTGGCGCCCTATCCGCTGACCAGTCCGCCGGTCTGGCTCGGCACCCTGGGCGGTGTGTTCATGCTGGGCGGGCTCGCCGGCCTCGCCCGTCGCCGCCGGCACCGGGACCAGGCGCCCGACCATGGCCCCATGGCGCGCGCCGACCGGGCGCTGCGCGGCCGTTTGGCCTGGGTCGCGGCCTCGGGACTGGTCTTGCTGGCGCTGCGCGACACCCCGGCCATGGGGCTGATGCTCGCGCTGCACCTGGGCAGTGTGCTGGGCCTGACCTTGACCGTGCCGATTTCCAAGCTCGCCCATGGCGCGTTCCGCACCGCCGCCTTGATCCGCGAGGCGGGCGAACGCGCCGCGCGGCAACGCGCGGCCCGCGCCGGGCAGGGCCGGGTGTCGAAGCTGGGCCGGGCGGAGGCAGGCGGCGCATGATCACCGGCCAGCCCAGCTTCGACCCGACCGCGCCGGCCGCCGATGTGATCCTGGTCGCCGACGACGATGCATTGTTGCGCCTGTGCGCGCGCGCCTGGCGCGCCGCCGCTGCCGAGCGCACCGACCTGCCGCGCTTGCGCTTGGCGCCGATGGCGGCGGTGACACTTGCGGGCGACCGGGCGGCGGGCGCGCCGCTCAGCCGCTGCCGGGCGCCGGCCTTGACCGCCGAGGCGGTGGCCGGTGCCCAGGGCGTCGCCGTGGTGGCGACCCGGCCCGACGCCGCCACCGACCGGGTGGTCGAGCGGCTGAGCCACTGGCGGGCCGGCGGCCCCTTGGCGGTCGTCGCCGATCCGGCCGATCCGGCCGGGGCGGGCGTGTCGGCCGGGCGCGCGGCGCCCGCGCCCCTGCCGGCGTCGACCGTGCAGCGATTGTGGCGCTTGCTGGCCGGCGGCGGTATCCCCGCCGCCCGCGCCGCCTTGGCGCAATTGGCGCTCGCCTTCGGGGTCTATGTGCCGCCGTCGGTGGGGCCGAAGCGCCTGGCCGCCATGGCGGCGTGGACGCCCGATGGGGGGGCGGCCTGCCCGGCCGCGCGGCTTTTGGCCGTCGACCGCGACCCGCGGCCGCGCGTGCTGCTCGCTGTGGATCGGCAGATGATCGCCAGCGCCGACACGGCGGGCGTGACGGCGCTGGTGGACGCCTTGGCGGCCCGTGGCCTCGACGTCTGGACGCTGTTTTCGC
This sequence comes from Rhodothalassium salexigens DSM 2132, assembly GCF_004341375.1. Classification (GTDB taxonomy): domain Bacteria; phylum Pseudomonadota; class Alphaproteobacteria; order Sphingomonadales; family Rhodothalassiaceae; genus Rhodothalassium; species Rhodothalassium salexigens. The sequence continues at coordinate 201,108 of NZ_SLXO01000005.1, read as the reverse complement.
CCCCGGCCGGGGCGCCGGCCTGCGCGGCGCGCTGGCTCGCCCGGCAGGCGCGGCTGATCGGCGCTGGGGCGCTGGTCGACGCCCGCGCGCCCGGGGCGGCGCCGGTGCCGGCGGCGGGCGTGGCCGGCGTGCACCGGGCGAGCTTCGCGCCCGTCGGCCCGCCTTCGCCCCCGCCCCCGCCCCCGCCTTCGTCATCGCCTTCGCCCCGGTCTTCTCTATCGCCCGGTGCGACCGGGATCGTGGCGCTCGGCCGGCCGGTGCTGGCGCCGTTCGACGCCCGGCTCGGGCTCGCCTGGCCCGAAACCCATGGGCATGGCGCCGCTGTCGCTGCGTTGGCCGAGCGGGTCGCCGGGGCGATCCCGGCCGGTGCTCCGGCCCGCTTCCCGATGCCTCAAAGGCTCCAAGCGCCCTCCACGGTTCTTGAAAGCCGCGCCCACCATGGTCGCCATAGCAGCCCGGCGGTGTCCGCCGACCGGCCGGCTGGCGATGCGTTTTCCCTTCCAACTGGGTTTGTCGCCGATGTCTGATCCCTGTTCCCCGCCCGCGCGGCGTTATGACTATGAAACCGATGGCGCGGCCATCTATGCGCAATCGTTCGCCATCATCCGCGCCGAGGCGGCGCTCGACCGGTTCGACGCCGACGAAGAGCCGGTGGCGGTGCGCATGATCCACGCCGCCGGCATGGTCGACTTGGCGCCGCATATCCGCTTCTCCGCCGGCTTTGCCGGTGCCGCGCGCCGGGCGCTCGGCGGTGGGGCGCCGATCCTGTGCGACGCGCGCATGGTCTCGGAAGGCATCACGCGCCGGCGCCTGCCCGCCGACAATCCGGTGATCTGCACGCTGACCGACCCAAGCGTGCCGGCGCGCGCCGCCGCCATGGCCAATACCCGCTCGGCCGCCGCGCTTGAGCTGTGGCGGCCGCACCTGGCGGGGGCTGTGGTGGCGATCGGCAACGCGCCGACCGCCCTGTTTCACCTGCTGACCATGTTGGCCGAGCCCGATTGCCCGCGCCCCGCCGCGATCATCGGCTGTCCGGTGGGCTTTGTGGGGGCGGCGGAATCGAAGGACGCGCTTTGGGCCGCCCAGCCGGTGCCGTGCGCCATCGTCGCCGGCCGCCTGGGCGGCAGCGCGATCACCGTGGCGGCGGTCAACGCGCTCGCCAGTCGGGAGGAATAGGGGTATGGGCACGATCTATGGCCTGGGGCTCGGCCCCGGCGATCCTGACCTGATGACGGTGCGCGCGGCACGGCTGCTGGCCGCCGCCGGTCATGTGGCGTTCTTCCGCAAGGCCGGCCGGCCGGGGCGCGCGCGGACCATCGTCGAGGGGCTGCTGCCGCCCACCGCCGTCGAACTGGCCATGGAGTATCCGGTGACCACCGAGATCCCGGTCGACGACCCGCGCTATAACGCCCTGCTGTCGGGGTTCTACGCGCGGTGGGCCGGGCAGTTGGGCGCGCTGGTGGAGGCCGGCCGCGACGTGGTGGTCTTATGCGAGGGCGACCCGTTCTTCTACGGCTCGTTCATGCACCTGCACGCGCGCCTCAAGGACCGCTGCCGGGTCGAAGTGGTGCCCGGGATCACCGCCATGTCGGCGGCGTGGACCGCCAGCGGCCAGCCGGTGACCTGGGGCGACGATGTGCTGACCGTGCTGCCCGGCACGCTGGACGAGGAGCGGCTGACCGCCGGCATCGCCCAAGCCGACGCGGTGGTGGTGATGAAGCTCGGCTGCCATTTGGACCGGGTGCGCCGCGCCTTCGACCGCGCCGGCCGGGGCGACGACGCGTGGCTGGTCCAATGCGCCACGCTGCCCGAGCAGCGGGTGGTGCCGCTGCGCGCCTATGAGCGCCGAAGCACCCCCTATTTCTCGATTGTGGTCGCCCACGGCCGGGGGCGGCGGCCATGACCGGGTGGCTGGCGATCGCAGGCCTGGGACCGGGCGACCCCCGGTTGGTCACGCCCGAGGTGCAAGCGGCCCTCGACCACGCCACCGACCTGGTCGGCTATGCGCCTTATGTGGCGCGGGTGCCCGTGCGGGCGGGCGTGGCGCGCCATGGCTCCGACAACCGGGTCGAGGTGGAGCGCGCCGGCACCGCCCTCGCGCTCGCCGCCGAGGGGCGCCGGGTGGTCGTGGTGTCGTCGGGCGATCCGGGCGTGTTTGCCATGGCCTCGGCGGTGTTCGAGGCGGTGGAGGCGGGGCCCGAGGCGTGGGCGGCGCTCGACATCCGCGTCTTGCCCGGGATCACCGCCATGCTGGCGGCCGCCGCCCGGGCCGGCGCGCCCCTGGGCCATGATTTCTGCGCGATCAATTTGAGCGACAATCTCAAGCCCTGGTCGTTGATCGAGACCCGGCTGCGGCTGGCGGTCGAGGCCGATTTCGCCATCGCGCTGTACAATCCGCGCTCGCGCGCCCGCCCGCAAGGCTTCGCCCGCGCGCTGGCCCTGTTGACCGAGGCGTGCGGCGCCGACCGGGCGATCCTGTTCGCCCGCGCGGTGTCGACGCCCGACGAGCGGATCGAGGTCGTGCGCCTGGGCGCCGCGACGCCTGAGATGGCCGACATGCGCACGGTGGTGATCCTGGGGTCGAGCCGGACCCGGCTGATCGCCCGGCCGGGCGGCCGGCCGTTCGTCTACACGCCGAGGTCGGCTTGAGTATGGGCGAGCCAGTCGAACACCGCCGGCACCGAGGCCAGGTCGGTACGCGCCGGCAGCGCCGGCCTGTCGACCATCACCACCGGCAGGGACAGCGCCCGCGCCGCGTCGATCTTGGCCCGCGCGCCGGTGCCGCCGGCGTTTTTCGACACCACCAGGTCGATGCGGTGGTCGCGCATCAGCGCGCTGTCGCCGGCTTGGGTGAACGGCCCGCGCGACACCACCACATGGGCGTGGGGCAGCGGCAGCGGCGCTGCGGGCGGGTCGACCAGCCGCAACAGATAGAAATGCTGCGGCTGGGCGGCGAAGCGCTCCAGATGCATGCGGCCCACGGCGGCCATGACCCGGCGCGGCGGCCCGGCCAGGGCGGCCACCGCCGCGTCCATGTCGGCGACCCGGTGCCAGCGGTCGCCGGGGCCGGGCGTCCAGGGCGGCCGGGTCAGCGCGGCCAGCGGCACGCCCACGGCCGCGCACGCGGCGACCGCATGGGCGCTCATGGTCGCGGCGAAGGGGTGGGTGGCGTCGACCACATGGCTGATCCGGTTGGCGCGCAGATAGTCGACCAGCCCGGCGACGCCGCCGAAGCCGCCGACGCGCGTGGCGATAGGCTGCGGCTTGGGACGCGCCACCCGGCCGGCGAGCGACAACACCGCCGGTTGCCCGCGCTCGGCCATCGCTTGGGCCAGCGCCGTGGCCTCGGTGGTGCCGCCCAGGATGAGGATTGATGCGACCATGACCGACACTCCTTGGTTGAGCATTGTGGGCGTGGGCGAAAATGGCGCGGATGGGCTGTGTGGCGCAAGCCGTGCCGCACTCGATGCGGCGCAGTGGATCATCGGGCCGCCGCGCCATCTGGCGTTGATCGACGGGCTGGGAGCCAGGGCGGCCGAGCGGCTGGTCTGGCCGGCGCCGTTCGCCGACGGGCTCGCCTTGGTCGAGGCGCGGCGCGGCCGGCCCGGCGTGGTGCTGGCCTCGGGCGATCCGTTCTGGTTTGGCGCCGGCCGCAGCCTCGCCCGGCGGTTGGCGGCGGGGGAATGGCGCGCCTTGCCGGGGCCGTCGACTTTCTCGCTCGCCGCCGCGCGGCTTGGCTGGGGGCTGGAACAGACGCTGTGCCTGGGCCTGCACGCCGCACCGGTGACCCGGCTGCGGCCCCATCTGGCGCCCGGCGTGCGCGCGCTGGTGCTGGTCCGCGACGGCGCCGCGTTCGCCGATCTGGCGCAGTGGCTGTGCGATCGCGGGTTCGCCGCCACGCGGCTGTGGGCCATGGAAGCGCTGGGCGGGCCGCGCGAACGGGTCCGCGCGGCAACCGCCGAGGCGGTGGCGGGGCAGGCGGTCTGGGCCGCCGATCCGCCCGCCCATCCGGTGTGTGCGGCGCTCGACATGGCCTGCGACCCGGCGCCGGCGGGCGGCGGGGCAGAGAGGGTCGCCGGCGGGGGGGCGCTTCTGGTGCCGTGCGCCAGCGGCTGGCCCGACGCGCTGTTCGACCATGACGGCCAGATCACCAAGCGCCCGGTGCGCGCGCTGACCCTGTCGGCGCTGTGCCCGCGCGCGGGCGAGCATCTGTGGGATATCGGCAGCGGCTCGGGCTCGGTGGCCATCGAGTGGCTGGCCTGTCACGCCAGTTTGCGCGCCACCGCGGTCGAGGCCGACGCGACCCGCGCGCGCCGTCTGGCCGCCAATGCCTGCGCCTTGGGCGCCGACCGGTTGGCGGTCGTGCACGGCCGGGCGCCCGAGGCCCTGGCCGAGCTGCGCGCGCCCGACGACCGACCGGACGCGGTGTTCATCGGCGGCGGGCTGTCCGAGGCGCTGCTCGACGCCGTGTGGCAGCGTTTGGCGCCGGGCGGGCGCTTGGTCGCCAACGCGGTGACCCTGGAATCGGAGGCGTTGCTGGGCCGGTGGCAGCGCCATGTCGGTGGCACGCTGTTGCGCATCGCCTTGTCCGAGGCGCAGCCCCTGGGGCGCCGGCAAGCCTGGGCGGCGGCCTATCCCATCGTGCAGTGGAGCGTCAGCCGATGAGCGCGCAGCGCATCGCCGGCTTCGGGTTTCGGGCCGGGGCGGGGCTGGCCAGTCTTGAAGACGCCCTGATCCGCGCCGGCGGGGCTGCCGGGGTCAGCGCGCTGGCCGTGCCCGCCGACAAGGCCGACGCCGGGGCGGTGCGGCGGCTGGCCCGGCAGCTGGGCCTGACGCTCCATGCGGTGCCGCCGGGTCGGCTGTCGGCGGTGGCGACGCCGACCCGCTCGGCCCACAGCCTGGCCCACCGGGGCACCGGCAGCGTCGCCGAGGCCGCCGCCCTGGCCGCTGCGCGGGCGCTCGATCCGCGCGCCTGCCTGACCCGGACCCGCAGGATTTCGGGCGATCGCCAAGCCACTTGCGCCATCGCCACCGTTTTCGTTTCACGAGGTGCCCCATGACCGTTCACTTCATCGGCGCCGGCCCCGGTGCCGCCGACCTGTTGACCCTGCGCGCGCGCGACCTGATCGCCGCCTGCCCGGTCTGTCTTTATGCCGGCTCGTTGGTGCCCGAGGCGGTGCTGGCCCACGCCCCGGCGGGCGCGCGGCTGGTCAACACCGCGCCCCTCGACCTCGACGCCATCGTCGCCGAGTGTCGCGCGGCGCACGACGCCGGCCTGGACGTGGCGCGGCTGCACTCGGGCGACCTGTCGATCTGGTCGGCCATGGGCGAACAACTGCGCCGCCTGCGGGCGCTCTCTATCCCCGTGTCGGTGACCCCGGGGGTGCCCGCCTTTGCCGCCGCCGCCGCGGCGCTGGAAGCCGAATTGACCCTGCCGGGCGTGGCCCAGTCGGTGGTGCTGACGCGCACGCCGGGGCGGGCCTCGGCCATGCCCGAGGCCGAGAGTCTGGCCAATTTTGCGCGCACCGGGGCGACCCTGGCGGTGCACCTGTCGATCCACAATCTGGCCCGCGTGGTCGCCGACTTGCGCCCGCACTATGGCGCCGACTGTCCGGTGGCGGTGGTCTATCGCGCCAGTTGGCCCGACCAGGCGGTCGTGCGCGCCAGCCTGGCGACCATCGAAACGGCGATGGCCGAGCGCGCGGGCCATGTGGCGCGCACGGCGCTGATCCTGGTGGGCCCGGCGCTCGGTGGCGACGGCTTCGACGACAGCCGGCTCTACGCCGCCGACTATGATCGCCGGTTCCGCCCCGGTCAGGCCCATGGCGGCCCTGGCGCCCAGGCCGGCCCCGATGCGCCCGCCCCACAAGCGCCCCAAGGCGCGGCCGTGGCGGCGCCGGGCGGCGCTGTCGGCGGTGCGGTCGATGGCGCGGCTGGGCATAGCCGGAATGGGCACGGGGGGAATGGCCACGGCGGGGGCGGGCGGTGAGCGGGGTTCGGACGCTGCCGCCGGGGCTTCTGGTCTCGGCGCCGGGGTCGGGGCGCGGCAAGACCACGCTGACCCTGGGCTTGTTGCGCGCGTTCACCCGGGCCGGCGTCACCGTGCAGCCGTTCAAGACCGGGCCGGACTATATCGACCCGGCGTTCCACCGGGCGGCGGCGGGGCGGGCGTCGTTCAACCTCGACGGCTGGGCCATGGCGCCGCCGCTTCTCAACACCATCGCGGGCCAGGCACAGGGCGCCGACCTGATCGTCGCCGAGGGCGCCATGGGCCTGTTCGACGGTGCCGGCCACCAGGGCGTCAGCGACGGCGGCAGCAGTGCCGACATGGCGCAGCGGTTCGGCTGGCCGGTGGTGCTGGTGCTCGACGTCAGCGCCCAGGCGCAGTCGGCCGCCGCCACCGCCTGGGGGTTCGCCCATTGTCCGGGCGCGCCGCGCCTGGCCGGCGTGGTGCTCAACCGGGTTGCCGGGGCGCGCCACGAAGCGCTGGTGCGCGCCGGCCTCGACGCCATGGGGCTGCCGGTCCTGGGCGCCCTGCCGCGTCGCGCCGATCTGAGCCTGCCCGAACGCCATCTGGGGCTGGTCCAGGCGGGCGAGCGCGCCGACCTCGACGCCACGCTCGACCGGCTCGCCGATTTCGTCGCCGCCCATGTGGACCTGGACGCGGTGCGCGCCGCCGCCCGGGGTGAACCAGGCGAACCGGACGCGCCGGGCGTGGCTGGGGGCAGCACTGGGTCCGGCACTGGGGGCGAGCCGAGGTCGGCGGGCGCGCGGGCCGCCGGCTGGCCGCCGCCGCCGGCGGCGTGCATCGCGCTCGCCCGCGACGCGGCGTTTTCCTTCACCTATCCGCATCTGGTGGCCGCCTGGCGTGCTCAAGGCGCCGAGGTTCGACCGTTCTCGCCGCTCGCCGACGAGCCGCCGGCGGCCGATGCCGACCTGGTGTGGCTGCCCGGCGGCTATCCCGAACTGCACGCCGGCAGGTTGGCCGCTGCATCGCGCTTTCTCGACGGCCTGCGCGCCCACGCCCGGACCCGGCCGGTGCACGGCGAGTGCGGCGGCTACATGGTGTTGGGCCAGGGGCTGGTCGACGCCGACGGCCGCCGCCACGCCATGGCCGGGCTGTTGGGGCTGGTCACCAGTTTCGAGCAGCGCCGCCTGAGCCTGGGCTATCGCCGGGCGACCTTGCGGGCGGCCATGCCGGGCCATGGCGCCGGCGCCGTGCTGTCGGGCCACGAGTTTCACTATGCCACCATCGTCGACCAACCCGACCCGCCGCTTGCGCACGTCACCGGGGCTGCCGGCGTGGCCGTGGACGAGACCGGTTCGACCCGCGGCCGGGTGACCGGCAGCTTCTTTCACCTGATCGCGGAGATCCAGCCATGACCGATACGCCGAGCGGTTTCGTCAGTTTCGTCAGCGCCGGGCCGGGCGATCCAGGGTTGCTGACCTTGCACGCCGTCGACCGGTTGAAGCGGGCCGATGCGGTGCTGTTCGACGACCTGGCCTCGGGGCCGATCCTGGCCCATGCCCGGGCCGACGCCGACCTGATCGGGGTCGGCAAGCGCGCCGGCCGGCCGTCGCCGCGCCAGGACCATATCTCGCGCTTGCTGATCGACTATGCCGAACGGGGGTTGCGGGTGGTGCGTCTCAAGGCCGGCGACGCCGGCCTGTTTGGGCGCCTGGAAGAGGAAATCGTCGCGGTGCGCGGCGCCGGGCTGGGCTATGAGATCGTCCCCGGCGTCACCGCGGCCTGTGCCGCCGCTGCTGCCGCCGGGCTGCCGCTGACCCGGCGCCTGACCGCCCGGCGGGTGCAGTTCGTCACCGGCCACGACGCGCGCGGCGACCTGCCGGACGATCTGGATCTGGCGGCGCTGGCCGACCGCCACGCCACCACCGTGGTCTATATGGGCCGGCGCACCTTCTCGCGCCTGGCCGAGGCGCTGATGGCGCAGGGGCTGCCGGGCGACACGCCGGCGCTGTTGGCCGAAGCGGTCAGCACGCCGGCCGAGCACCTGACCCGCACCACCGTGCACGAACTGGCGCTCGCGGTAGCGACACCGCCGGCCGACCCGGCAGCGCCGGCCTTGATCCTGTTCGGCGCGCTCGCGGCGGCCGAGGCTGTCGGCGACCATCCGGTTCCCGCAACCGCGCCAGCATCGGCCCATCCACCGGCACCGGACGTCCGGCCCGGCGACCGCCGGTGCCGTGAGACACGCCATGGCTGAGGCGGCGGCGATCGGCGAATTGCTGTTGATCGGCATCGGCACTGGCAACCCCGATCATGTGACCGGCGAGGCGGCGCACGCGCTGCGCACGGCCGATCTGGTGCTGATCCCCCGCAAGGGCGCCGACAAGGCCGATCTGGCCGACTTGCGCCGCGATATCTGTGGGCGGATTCTGGGTGCCGACGGGCGGCTGGTCGAGTTCGACCTGCCGGTGCGCGACGCCTCGGGCGACTATCTGGCCGGGGTCGACGCCTGGCACGATGCTATCGCTGCGGCCTGGCGCGCGGCGGCTCAGCGGGCGGGGCGCGCGCTGCGCGGTGGCGCCGGGCCACGGGTGGCGCTGCTGGTTTGGGGCGACCCCTCGCTTTACGACAGTTCGCTGCGCATCGCCCGGCGGCTCGACCCCATGCCCCGGATCCGGGTGGTGCCGGGCATCACCGCTTTGCAGGCTCTGTGCGCGGCGCACGCGATCCCGTTCAACACCGTGGGCGCGCCGGTCATGGTGACCACCGGGCGCCGGTTGCGCGACCGGGGCTGGCCCGAGGGCGTCGATCGGGTGGCGGTGATGCTTGACGGCGGCGGGGCGTTCCAGGCGCTCGACCCGGCGGGGGTGGAGATCTGGTGGGGCGCCTATCTGGGCATGGACAATCAAGTGTTGATCCAGGGGCCGCTGGGGGAGGTCGGCGCCCGGATCCTGTCGACCCGCGCCGAGGCACGCCGTGCCCATGGCTGGATCATGGATGTTTACATTCTGCACCGGCACGGCGGCGACACGGGGGCGGCCCGGTGATCCCGGCAGAAGGCACTCATTGCCTTCGCTACTGGCCCCGGTCGCGCCAGGGCGGGGCGATACACAGGTCCCCGTTCTCTCCGGGCGGCCATGCCGTCCCGAGGCGTGGCCAGCCCTGACAAACACGCCGCCGAACGCCGGCATGGCCCCATGGCGCCGTTTCGTCGCCGGTCGGTATGACATCAACCAGCCTCCGGGGGGCTTCCTGGGGCATGCTCATGGGCCCTTGCCTTGATCATGCCAATTGATTAGATAGCTAACGAACAAACAATCGAGACTCAACGGCATGACCACCGACCCGCGCACCCGCGCCGAGGCGGCATTTGCGATTCACCTCATCTCGCTCGCCAAGGCCTACAAACACACCGTGAACGTCAGGCTGGAGCATCGCCGGATGTCGCACACCACGGCGCTGGTGGTGATGCATCTGAGCCGCTCGGACGGCTCGTGCATCCAGCGCCACCTGGCCGGGCTGTTGGATATGGCGCCGCCGTCGCTGGTGCCGATCCTGGTTCGCATGGAGCAGGAGGGCCTGGTCACCCGCACCCCGCAGCCTGCCGACAAGCGCGCCAACGAAGTGTCGCTGACCCCGGCGGGCTGGGACCTGGCGCGGCGCACCGAACGCGACCTGCAAGGCATCCGGCACGACCTGCTGGCAGAGGTGTCCACGGCCGACCTGCACGCCGCCCTGCGCGTGTTCACGGCCCTCGACGCCGCCCTGTCCCAAGACCCCAAAGACCCCCGATGACGCGACCCAAATTCGGCTTCCGGGAGTGGGTGTTTTCGCTCAACAGCTTCGCTGCCGCCCTGTCGGCGTTGTACCTGTCCCTGCTCAGCGACCTGGAATATCCCTATTGGGCGATGATGTCGGCCTATATCGCCAGCCAGCCCTTTTCGGGCGCGGTGCGCTCGAAGGCGGTGTTCCGGCTCATCGGCACGGTGCTGGGCGCGGCGATGACCGTGTTCTTGTTTCCGATCTTCGTCAACACGCCGGCGCTGTTGTCGCTGGCGCTGTCGTGCTGGATCGGCTTGTGCCTGTTCTTCTCGCTGCTCGACCGGACGCCGCGCTCTTATGTGTTCATGCTGGCCGGCTACACCACCACCTTCGTCGGCCTGACCGTGGTCGACCGGCCCGAGGTGATCTTCGATTTCGCCGTCGCGCGGGTCGAGGAAATCGGCATCGGCGTGCTGTGCGCGGCGTTCTTCCACTCGCTGTTCTTCCCCCGCCAGATCAGCGAGACGCTGAAAGCCAAGGCGCGCACCAGCATGGACGACCTGACCCGCTGGATCGCCGACGCCCTGCACCATGAAACGCCGGCGGTGATCCTGGCCGACCGCCACAAGCTGCTGCGCGACATGACCGACCTGCGGCTGATGGCCGGCCACATCCCCTACGACACCCACGAACCGCGCCAGAAGCAGGAATTGCTGACCGCCTTGCAGGACCAGATGATCCTGCTGTTCCCGGTTATCGTCACCTTGTCCGACCGGATCGCCCGGCTGGACAAGCGCGACGCCTTGAACAACCAGACCCTGGCGCTCCTGGCCCGGACCCGCGCCTGGCTCGACCTGCCGCTCGACCGGATGGCGCGCGACAAGGCCGACCTGCTCGCGGCGTGCGACCATTGCCAGCGCCACCAGGCCAAGACCTGGTCGGGCCTGCTGCGCGGCAACCTGGCGCGACGCCTGGCGGAGATGATCGAGATCGTGTTCGTCTGCCGCGAACTGTCCGACCGGCTGGCCGGCCGTGACGTGGTGCTGAGCCCGGGCGCGCGCCGGGCGCTGCGCGCGCGCCTCAGCCGGCCGCTGCACAAGGAATATGCCAGCGCCCTGCGCAGCGCCCTGGTGTCGGCGGGCGTGCTGTTCATGGGCTTTCTGATCTGGATCGGCACGGCTTGGGAATATGGCGGCTACGCGATCATGATGGCCAGCGTCACCTGTTCGCTGTTTGCCGCCATGCCCAACCCGATCCCGGCCCAGCAGGTGTTCTTCCGCTATACCTTCCTGGCCTCGATCGCCGCCGGCATCTACTTGTTCGCGGTGTTTCCCCATGTCCATTCGCTGCCGACGCTGGCGTTGACGCTGGCGCCGTTCCTGTTGCCCGCCGGCGCGGCCATGGCGGTCCCCGATCTCTACGGCAAGATGCTGCCGCTGATCGTGCCGTTCTGCGGCAATCTGACCATCACCAACACCAAGACCCCGGAGTTCCTGCTCTGGGCCAACATGAACATCGCCTATCTGATCGGCATCGCCAGCATCGTCTACGTCACCCGCGCCTTCTACGACCTCGACGGGCGCAAGAAGGTGGCGGGCATCCTGCGCACCATGTGGGACGAACTGGCCGACGTGGCCGAGGGCTCGCGGCGGCTGGTGATCGCCGACTGGAGCGGCCTGATGGTCGACCGCATCGGCATGATCGTGCCGCTGAAATCGGCCCAGCCGAAGGACGACCAGAACACCGAGACCACGCGCGCGCTGCGCTCGGGCCTCAACCTGATCGCCCTGCAACGGCTGAAAACCGCGCTCGACAAGCCCCGGGCCGCCTCGCTCGGCCGGCTGCTGACCGCCATGAGCGACCACTATCGGCTGCGCGCCCGGGGCTTTGCCAACACCACGCCGGTCGAACTGTTGGCCGCGCTCGAAGCCGAGATCGAGCGGGTGCGCGACTATGACCAGGGCCCGGTCACCGACAACCTGCTCAACGCGCTGATCGGCCTGCGGTGCAGCCTGTCGCCGCTCAACGCGCCGGTGGCCGAGGCACAGAAGGGGGCGTTCTATGATTGAGGACCTGATTATCGACGGCGTGTTCGTCAGCCCGTTTTTGGTCGCCCTGGTGCTCGCTGCGGTGGCCGCACGGCCGGTTGGGCTGTTGCTCAACCGGTTAGGGCTCTACCGGCTGGTCTGGAACCCCGGCGTGTTCGACGCCGCCTTGTTTTTCCTGCTCTATGCCGGCTTCTGCTGCCTGATGGTGCCAGACATTCTCGACATTTATCTGACCCGCTTTTTAACCGAGGGGATCCATGCGTTTTTATTCAGTCATTAAGGGGCTGATCACCGCACTGGCCGTGGCTGCTGCGGCGGCCTGTGTCTGGCTTTTGTGGCAGTATTACGAGTACGCACCGCGCACGCCCGACGGCCGGGTGCGCGCCGACGTGGTCCAGGTGGCGCCCGACGTGTCGGGGCTGGTCACGCAGGTGTTCGTGCACGAAAACCAGATCGTCGCGCCGGGCGAGCCGCTGTTCGAGATCGACGCCGAACGCTTCGCCATCGCCCGCGACCTGGCCCGGGCGACCCTGGCCGCGCGCCAGGCCGCCCTGGCCCACGCGCGCCGGGTGCACACCCGCAACCAGGGGCTTGGTGAGTTGGTCTCCGACGAGGTGCTGGAGGAAAGCCGCACCCGGGTCGACGAACTGACCGCCCTGGTGGCCCAGGACCGCGCCGACGTGGACCTGGCGCAGCTCAATCTCGACCGCACCCGGGTGGTCAGCACCGTGCACGGCAAGGTCACCAACTTCGCCCTGCAACCGGGCCAGTACGCCCGTGCCGGCCAGCCGGTGTTCGCGCTGGTCGATATGACCTCGTTCCGGGTCGAGGGCTATTTCGAGGAGACCAAACTGCGCCGCATCCAGGTGGGCGACCCCGCACGCATCACCTTGATGGGCCAGACCGGGGTGATCGAAGGCCATGTCCAGGGCATCGCCGGCGGCATCGAGGACAGCGAGCGGCGCACCGGCGGCAGCCTGCTGGCCGACGTCAAGCCGACCTTCAACTGGGTGCGACTGGCCCAGCGCATCCCGGTGCGCATCGCCCTCGACACGGTGCCCGACCATATCAGCCTGGTGATCGGCCAGACCGCCAGCGTCGCCATCGACCACCAGAACCGCCCGGCCGACGCAGCACCCACCAGCGCACCCGGCACAGCCGGCACGACCGGCACAGGCGGAGCGAGCGGCGCCGACCGGCCCAGGCAGGGGGATCGCCCCAGCCCCGATTCCGGCCCCAATTCTGGCCTTGAGTCTGGCGCCGATGCCGACACCGATGCCGCCTGGAAGGACGCCCGCGCATGACCCGCCCGCTGTTCGCGCACGCCATGCGGCGCGGCGCCGCCCTGGCGCTGGTGGCCGCGCTTGGTGCCTGTACGCTCGGCGCCGACCGGCCCGACCTGGACCACGCCCTGGTCAATCGCCCCGAGATCCAAGGCGACTTCGCCGAGGCCGGTGACGCCGGGCGCTTCGCCGACGCCCCGGTGCCCGAGCATTGGTGGCGTCTTTACGATGACCCGGTGCTCGACCGGCTGATCGAGCGCGCGCTGGCCGCCAACACCGATTTGCAGGTGGCGCGTGCCCATGTGCGCCAGGCGCAAGCGGTGCTCGACCAGGCCGAAGACGCCCGGCTGCCGCAGACCGAGATCAGCGGTGCCGCCGCCTATGGCCGGCTGTCGGCGCAGGAATTGATGCAGAGCGAGGCCATGGACGCCACCTATTTCTACGGCGTCCAGGGCGGGCTGTCCTACAAGCTCGACCTGTTCGGCCAGGTGGAACGCGCGATCCAGGCCGCCGAGGCCGACACCGCCGCCCGGCGCGCGGCCTATGACCAGGTCAAGATCAACATCATCGCCGCCACCACCCAGGCCTATCTGCAGGGCTGCGCGCTGGCCCGGCAGATCGCGGTGGAGGAAGCGCTGCACGACGCCCATGGCGCGATGACCGAGGCGATGGCCCGGCTCGAACACGCCGGCCGCACCGACCGCACGGCGGTCGAACGCGCCGAGGTGGCCGAGGCGCGCGCCCACGCGACCCTGCCGGTGCTCGCCGCGCGTCGGCAGGCAGCCCTCTACCGGCTGGCCGCCCTGCTCGGCGAAACGCCGGCCGCGCTGCCGGGAGAGGCCGCCCGCTGCACCGCACCGCCCCAGCCCACGCGGCTGGTGCCGGTGGGCGACGGCCGCGCGCTGCTCGCCCGGCGCCCCGACCTGCGCCAGGCCGAAGCCCGGCTCAACGCCGCCACCGCGCGCATCGGCGTCGCCAAGGCCGCACTTTATCCCGACATCCATCTGGGCGTGTCCGGCGGCAGTGTCGGGTTGATGCAGGATGCGCTGGCCTCGGAGACGCTGAAATTCTCGCTCGGCCCGTTGATCCGCTGGGAGTTCCCCAATCGTGGCCTGGCCCGGGCCCGCATCCGCGACGCCGAGGCGCGCGCCGACGCCGCCTATGCCGCCTTCGACGGCGCGGTGCTGATCGCGCTGCGCGACGTGGAGACGGCGCTCAACGCCTATGCCCGCGCGCTCGACCGGCACCGGACGCTGCGCGCGGCGCAGCGCCACGCCCACACCCTGCTCGCCGACCAACGGCGGCTCCAACAGGCCGGCCGCACCAATGCCGTCGACCTGCTGCGCGCCCGCCAGGCCAGCTTGCGCGCCGACATGGACGTGGCCCGCAGCGACGAGGCGGTGCTCGCCGCCCAGGTCAGGCTGTTCCTGACCCTTGGCGGCGGCTGGTCCTGACGGGTTCTACCGTCGGTCTGATGGCAGTGCTTCGGATACGATCGGCATCAATCACGATCCGGACCATGGGCATGGCGGTGCCAAGCCGCGTCGGTGGTGCCACCCGACGACGGTGCCGGGGCCGTGAGCCTGGTCTCGCCTGCGCAAACGCAAATGCTGGGCAGCCGCCCGGCTCAGCGAGGGGATCGTTCGGGCAACGGTGTTTGGGGCGGGCGCCCGATAGTTGCCGGGGGTGTCTCGCCAACGCCGCCCGCCTGGCCCCCGACCCTAAAGGCCGCCGTCTGGCGCGTTCGCCCGCGCCGTCATCAACGCGCGCATCCGTGACACCTTTTTCCCCCAAGTCACAAACCGTGTTGATGACGGGTGGATGATCGACGGGACCATCGCGATCACGCCGGCGCGGCGGGTGGTTGGCGCCGGGTGTAGGAGGAGGGGATGCCGAGCATGTCGCGATACTTGGCGACCGTGCGACGGGCCAACGGTATGCCCGCGCGGCGTGCGCGCTCGGCGATGGCCGCGTCGCTCAGCGGCCGGGCCGTGTCCTCAGCGTCGACGATCCGGCCGACCAGCGCGACGACCGCATCCTGCGACGGACCGTCCGTGCCGGCGCCGGGGGTGAAGGCGCGGACGAAGAAGCTACGCAAAGGCAGCGTGCCGTGCGGCGTGGCGATCAGCCTGTCGGCCACCGCGCGGCTGATCGTGGTCGGGTGCAGCGCCAATTCCCCGGCCAGATCGTGGGTGGTCAGCGGGCGCAGATGGTTCGGCCCCTGGTCGAGAAACGCCCGCTGGCGGCGCACCAGGGCGGCGGCGGTGCGCAGAAGCGTGTTTTGCCGCCGGTCGACCGTGCGTTTCAACCAGCGCGCCTGCGCGCGGGCGTGCGCCAGATGGGCCTGGGCCTCGGCGTCGCCCGCCGTCCGCGGTCCATCGACGATGGTGACGACCGGCAGGGTGGAGCGTTCGATGTCGACGACCCAACCCGCGTCGCCACGGCGCACGCTCAGGTCTGGCGGACGGGGCGGTGCCGGCTCGGCGGCGAAGGCCAGGCCCGGCTTGGGGTCGAGCGTCTGTATCAGCCCCGCCAAGGTGCGCACATCGTCCACCGTGCCGTCGCACAACGCCGCCAACTCGGCCAACCGCCCCTCGGCCAGCAGCGCCAGATTGTCGAGGATCACCGCCAGATCCCAGGTTAAAAAACCGCGGTCATCGGCCTGAAGACGTAAGCATTCGGCCAGGTCGCGGGCGAACAGCCCGGCCGGTTCCAGCCGTTGCAGGCGCGCCAGCATCGCACTTGCCCGACGCATCGAGATGCGCGCACCAGCCGCAATGGCGTCGAGCGGGCGGCCGAGCCAGCCGGTGGGCTCCAGCGCTTCGGCGAACAGCATCGCCAGCCGCCGATTGTCGGCGGTCTGAAAGGTCAGGGCCACCTGTCGCGCCACATGCTCGTAGAGGCTCGGCGGCGTGCTCTCCAGCCCGGCCACCGGGTCCCAATCGGGGTTGTGCGCGCCCATGGCCCCCTGGGGCCGCGCCGGCACCGGCTCGGGCCGGGTCACCTCCAGGCACGGGTTCGACAGCGCCTCCTCGGCCAGATGGTCGGCCAGGTCCAGATTGCTCATCTGGAGGATTCTCAACGACGCCTGCATGCGCGCGGTCATGACCAGACCCTGGCCCTGGGTCTGACGGTGCGCGGCGATCATGTCCATGGCGCGGTCTCCCCGACACATGCGCCGGGCGCGGACGATGGGCGGCGGTGTCCGGTGGCAGCATCGGTGCCACTGCCAGTCCTCGGGCCGCTCCCGGCGCGCGTTCTGGCGCCGGGGGCGGTTTTCGGGCGCGTGCGGCCGCAGACCGGCTTGGGGCTGAGGCGCAGGCCGCCGGCGTCGACCGGGCCGGCGCTGCTCTGGTCGGCGCAGATCCGGCCGGCGCGCAGGGTCAACACCCGGTCTGCCAGCCGGCGGATTTCCTCGGCAGCGTGGGAGATGAACACCATCGGCGTTTGCGCCTCGTCGCGCAGCCGTTCGATCAGCCGCATCGCCTCGGCGCGGCGCGCCTCGTCGAGCCCCGACAACGGTTCGTCGAGCAGCAGCAGCGCCGGGCGCGCCAGCACCGCCCGGCCGAGCGCCACACGCTGGCGTTCGCCGCCCGACAGGCCGCCCGGCCGGCGCCCCAACAGCGGGCCGAGGTCGAGGATATCCACCACCCGCGCCTCGAACGCCGGATCCCCCGGCCGCGCGCCATAGCGCAGATTGGCCCGCACGCTCAGATGCGGGAACAGCAACCCGTCTTGGAACACCACGCCGATGCCGCGCTCGGCCGGGCGCACATGGGTGTTGCGGCGATGGTCGAACAGGGGCCGACCGCGCACCGCAATCCGGCCGGTGTCGGGGCGGTCGTGACCGGCGAGGCACGCCACCAGCGTCGACTTGCCCGCGCCCGACGGCCCGACAAGCCCCAAGATGCCCGCCGCCGGTGCCGCGAACGCCACGTCGAGGGTAAAGCCCCCCTGGCGCTTGACGATGTCGACCTCGATCATCGCTCGCCCCCCGCTCATGGCCGCGCCTCGGCCCAGGAAAACCGCCGCGCCAGCCATTCCGAGCCCAACAGGGCGGCGCCGGCCAGGGCGAGCGACAGCAAACACAGGCGCAGCGCCTGGTCGTCGCCGCCGGGCGACTGGACGACGGTGAACAAGGCCAAGGGCAAGGTTTGGGTTTCGCCCGGGATATTGGCGGCGAAGGTGATCGTGGCGCCGAATTCGCCGAGCGCGCGGGCGAAGGCCAGGGTCATGCCGGCGACGATGCCGGGCGCCATCAAGGGCAGGGTCACGGTGGCGAACACCCGTGCCTCCGACGCGCCGAGCGACCGGGCCACCGCTTCGAGGCGCGGGTCGGCGGCCTCGGCCATCTGGCGGATCGCGCGCACCATCAGCGGGAACGACACCACCGCGCAGGCCAGCACCACACCGGCATGGGAAAACGCGAAGCGGATGCCGAACACCGCCTCCAGCGGCGCACCGAGCGCCCCGTGACGGCCGAACAGCATCAGCAACAGATAGCCCAGCACCACCGGCGGCAGCACCAGCGGCAGGTGCACCAGCGCGTTGACCAGCGCCCGCCCCGGAAACCGCCGCCGGGCCAGCAGCCAGCCGAGCGCGATCCCCGGCGGCAGCGACCACAGGACCGCCGCGCTCGACGCCTTGAGCGACAGCAGGAGCGCCTCGGTCTCGAACGGGGTCAGGGCGAGCGCGGACCCGGTCATGGTCAGTCCCGCCCCACGACCAGAAAGCCGTGCTCGGCGAAGATCGCTGCGGCTTGGTCGCTGGCCAGGAAGTCGAGGAACGCGGCGGCGCCCTCGGGGTCCTGGCCGGCGCCGGTGGCCGCGATCAGATAGCGGATCTCGGGCTGGGCGGCGGCGGGCACCGGCAGCACGACCTCGACCCCGTCGACGCCCAGGGCGTCGGACACATAGACCAGGCCCAGCACCGCCTCGCCGCTGGCCACGGCGGCGACCGTGGCGACCGTGTTGCGCGTCGGCACCAGCGCCGGGCCGAGCGTGTCCCACAGGCCCAGCGTTTCAAGCGCGCTTTGGCCGTAGCGGCCGATCGGCGCGGCGGCGGGGTTGGCCATGGCGAACCGGCCCGCCCCCAGCGCTGCGGCGACCTGGTCGACGCTGAACGGCGCCGTCCCCGCCGGTGCGATCAGCGCCAGCCGGTTCGACAAGATGGCCCGGGGCGCGTCGGCGGCGATCACCCCGGCGGTCACCAGATGCGCCATCCAGTCGGGATTGGCGGACAGGAACAGGTCGGCGGGCGCGCCGCGCTCGATCTGCCGTGCCAGGATGCCCGAGGCGGCATAAGACGGGGTCACGCCGCCGCCATAGGCCTCGATCGCCGCGTCCATCGCGCGCCCGGTGGACGCAGCGGAGAACAGCAACGGGTCGGCCGCTGCAGGCCCGGCGAGCCCCATGCTGAGCACCAGCAGCACCCGTCTCAGCCAGCCGGCCCGGCCCCGCCAGGCAGTAAAGACCCGCCAGGCAGTAAAGACCCGCCAACCGCTGCTCCCCGAGCGGGCGCGGCCGGCGCCCCCCCGCCGCGTTGCCACCGCGGCGCCGGTCATCGGGCAATCGGCCGAAGCCCCTCCAGCGGCAGCATGTTGCCGTGCGATTGGCTGAACACCTTCAACGCCTTTTGCTGGCGCGGGCTGGCGGTGACGAAGTCGTCATGGGCGCGTTGCAACGCCGCGCGCGCTTCGCGGAACACGCCGTCCTCGTCCAGTTGGTCGAGCGGCAGGCGGTCGAGATAGTCGCCCAGGCGCTTCATCACGTGCAGCCGGGCGCGGTTCAACACCGCTTCGTCATAGGGCAGGTCGAGCAAGGCGAACATGTCCTCGGCCGAGGACAGCGCGCGCATCCGGTCGAGCACGCCGGCGGGGGTCGGGTCGGTCATGACAAACTCCGTTCTGGTAAGGCACCGGGGTTCGTGTCCGCATCGGGGGCGGCCACCTCGGACCGGGCGACCAGCACGGCCAGGTCGGCGGCGGTCGCCGGGCGTTTCTGGTCGCCGGCCCAGGCGCGCAACAACGGCAGGAGCGCGCGCGCCGTCGCCGGGTCGCACGGCAGGCCGGCCTCGGCGAGCGCCGCCGTCAAGGCGGCCAGGCCCGAATGCTTGCCGACCACGATCCGGCGCGCCCGGCCGAAGCGCACCGGGCTGAGCGCGGCGGCTTCGTAGGTGGCCGGGTCCTTCATCAGCCCGTCCACATGGATGCCGGCTTCGTGCATGAAGGCGTTGCGGCCGACGATCGGGCGGCCGGGACACAGCGCCCGCCCCGACGCGCGCGCCACCAGGGCCGACAGGTCGCACAAGCGGTCGAGCCGCACGCCCGACGGCCGGCCCTGCACCGCCAGGGCTGCGGCCACCTGTTCGAGGGCGGCGTTGCCGGCGCGTTCGCCAAGGCCGTTGACCGTCACCGACAGGTGCGAGGCGCCGGCACGCGCCGCCGCCAGCGTGTTGGCGGTGGCCAGGCCCAGATCGTCATGGGCGTGAAACTCGATCGGCAACGGCCCGGCGGCGAGCGGCGCCACCAAGTCGGTGGTCGCCACCGGGTCCAGCAACCCCAAGGTGTCGGCAAGGCGTAGCCGGATCGCCCCGGCGCCGGCGGCGGCCTCGGCGATTTGCCTCAGATAGGCCGGGTCACCGCGCGACGCGTCCTCGGCGCCGACCGAGACCGCGAAACCGGCGGCCCGGGCGCGCCGGATCAGCCGGTCGACCTCGCCCAGCGCCCAGGCGCGGGTCCGGCCCAGCTTGCCGGTCAGGTGCCGGTCGGACCCGGGCACGGTCAGGTGCAGGCGGCGCAGGCCGGTTTGCCGCGCCGCCTCCAGGTCGCGCTCGCACAAGCGCCCCCAGGCGACGCCTTCGGCATGGTTCAGCCGGGCGGCGGCGGCGCGCATGGCGGCGATCTCGGCGGCCCCCATGGCCGGCACGCCCAGTTCGATCTCGTCGACGCCGGCGCCGTCCAGGGCGGCCGCGATCGCCACCTTTTCAGCGGCCGAAAAGGCGACCCCGGCGGCCTGTTCGCCGTCGCGCAGCGTGGTGTCGCAGATCAGCGGCGGCCCGAGCCTCGTGGTTCTCGTGGTCCTCATGGTCGTCGCGTCGGTCATCGGCCGTGCCCCGCGCGCACCGGTGCGGCATCGCCAGCGGGTGGCCGGGCCGCGGCACGAGCACCCACCGGGCCGGTGTCGAGCGCCGGCACCACGCGCACGGTGCGGCCCAGCGCCTCGGCCAGCCGGCGCTGCACGCCGCCGAGCGTCAGCGCCGCCAACTGACAGCCGGCGCAATTGCCGCTCAGCCGGATGTGCACCTTGGTGCCGTCGATGTCGATCAGCGCCACGTCGCCGCCATCGGCGCGGAAGCTGGGGCGCATCTGGGCCAGCACCGCCTCGGCGGCGGCGGTTTCCTCGGCCGGGGTCAGCGCCCGCGCCGCCTTCGCCCGAGGCGTCGCCGGCCGCAGCGGTGCGATGCCCAAGGCCTGGCGGAACGGCGGGCCCGCCGGCTGGTCGGCGTGTGGATCAGGGGCCCTTGGCCGGCCGGGGTCGCGCAGGGCCGCGGCCAAGGCCTCGGCCGCCACCCGCGCCGCCCCTCGCTCGCCCGCCGGCAAACCGCCGAGCAGCCGCTCGACCGTCTCGGCGGTGACCGCGCCAGCCTCGGCCAGGGTCTTACCGCTCACCCAGTCGGTCAGCGCCGAGCCGGCGGCGACCTCGGGCCCGGTGGCGCTGGTCTCGAACCGGGCGGCGACCACCAGCCCGGCCTCGACCCGCAGCATCACCCGCAGCGCGTCGCCGGTGCGCACCGAGCCGGCCTGGCCCCACGCATTGGCGATATCGAGCGGCCCGCGATTGCGCGGGTTGAGGGCGTGGTCGACCAGGGTCGCGGAATAGTCGTCCATGGCGCCACCGCCCTCAGCAGAACGACTTGCCACAGCCGCAGCCGGCGGTGGCGTTGGGGTTTTCGAACACGAAGCCCGAGACGTCGAGGCCGGTGACGAAGTCGATGGTGGTGCCGACCAGATGGGGCTGGCTTTCCGGGTCGATCAACACGGTCACGCCGTCGGCCTCGACCACCGCGTCGTCGTCGTCGCGGGTCAATTCCAGCGCCATGGCGTATTGCAGCCCGGCGCACCCGCCCGACTGGACCATCAGGCGCAGGCCCGCGATCGGTTGACCGGCCCCCTCGATGGCGGTGGCCATGGCTTGGCGGGCGGCTTCGGTGATCTGGATCATGGGCGGGCTCCGTTGCGTCTCGGCGGCAATATTCAGTGCACTAAGCAAAACCCGTACCAAGAAGCATAATGCTTAAAATGCAGGCACTTAACGGCCCCTCCCCGGCCTATTGTCGGCATTGTCGCGGGCGGTTTGGCGGCTTTGCGACAGGGGCTGTGCGGGCTTGCGCGAGGCCGGCCCCGGGCTCAGGCGTTGAGGGCGCCCCCGGCCGCCGCCAGGCCCGAGCGCAGGGCGCCCGCCACCGTGCGTGCGGCGTCCTTGCGCGCGTCGCCGAGGATCGCCGCTTGGGGGTGGGTCAGGGATCGGCCGTGCGGGTCGGTCGGGCACCAGCCGCTGGCGTCCACCAGCCCGGCGGTGCGCGCGATGGTGCCCGCCCCCTGGGTCTCGATGAAGTTGACCGCGTCGGCCACAAGCCGCCCGGCGGCGGTCTCGACCACCCCGCGCCGGGCGTCGACACCCACCACGGTGCCGCCTTGGCCGGCCGGGCGCCAGTCGACCGCTGTCGACCCGCCCTCGGCCGCCCGCAGGCTTTGCCAGCGCGCGGCGTCGTCGGTGGCGGTCGCGGCGTCGAGGACGGTCAACCGTGCGCCGGGTCGGGTGCGGTCCAACCGCCGCGCCAGATGGTGCGCGCGGTCGAGGACGGCGTGGCGCGGGCTCAACCCATCGGGCAGGCGCAGGATCACATGGGGGCGGTCGGGCAAGGCGGCCAACTGCGCGCTCAGGCGCCGCGCCTCGCGCGCGCTGCCCCAGGCGGCGGGCCACAGGTGGCGCGCCGCCGGGTCGAGACCGGGGATCGCCTCGGGCCGCGCGGCGGTGCCGGGGGCCAGGAACAGCCGGTCGAAGGCCAAGACCCGACCGCTGAACAGGGCCAGGCGCTGATCCGCCCAATGGACGCCCACCGCCTCGTCGAGGATCACCTCGACCCCGGCGCGGCGCAGCGCGGCGAGGCCGGGGCCGCCGCCCGGCCGGTCGAACGCCGACGCCCCGGCCCGGCCCAAGCCCTTGGGGTCGCGCTCGACCAGCAACACCGAGGCGGACGCGCGCTTGAGGGCAAGGGCTGCGGCGGCGCCGGCCGGACCGCCGCCGACCACCACAAGGCGCTCCCGGCCGGCGGACGGACGCGGCGCCCAGGCGGCCCCCGCGGTCAGCGCGGCAAGCGCGCCCAGATAGCCGGCGACCTGGCGGCGGGTGGGTGCGGACATGGCGGTCTCCTCTGCCTTAGCGCCTGGGGGTTCGGGTCGGGGTTCGGGCCAGGGGTTGGGTCGGGGGTTGGGTCGGGGTCATCGGCGGTCCAGAAGCTCGGCGTCGGGGTGGATCGGGCGGTAGACCTCGACCCGGTCGCCGGGCTTGACCGGCTTGTCGAGCTTGGCGAGCGCGCCGAAGATGCCGACCTTGTGGGTCGCCAGGTCGATTTCGGGGAACTGGTCGAGCAGGCCCGAGCGTTCGATCACCTCGCGCACGGTGGCGCCGTCGGGCACGTCGAGATTGCGCCACACCTGCACGGTGGGCTTGGCGAAGGCAGCGCTGACGATCATGGTGTCTCTCCGCTTTCGGGCGTCTGGCGGGTCAGCACGCCGGCGGCGGTGAACACCTTTTCCGGCGCCGCGCTGGCGGTTTCGTCGGGGCGGCTGCGGCGGTCGGCCAGCGCCTTGAGGGCGAGCAGAAAGCCCAGCGCGATGAACCCGCCGGGCGGCAGGATCATCAGCAAAAAGCCCTGATAGTCGGGGATCACCGTGCGTTCGAGAAAGCCGAAGCCGGGGCCGAGCAGCACGGCGGCGTCGGCGAACAGCGTGCCCGAGCCGAGGATCTCGCGCACGCCGCCCAAGGCCACCAGCGCGACGGTGAAGCCGATGCCCATCATCAACCCGTCGGCGGTGGCGGCCAGCGGTTCATAGCGCGAGGCGAACGCCTCGGCGCGGCCCAGGATCGCGCAATTGGTGACGATCAGCGGGATGAACAGCCCCAGCCCCTTGTGCAGATCGTGCAGCCAGGCGTTCAACGCCAGGTCGACCACGGTCACCAGGCAGGCGATCAACAACACGAAGGCGGGGATACGGATCTGCGGCGTGATCACCTTGCGCAGCACGGACACGGCGAGCCCGGCACCGACCATCACCGCCGTCGAGGCGAGCCCCATGCCGAGCCCGTTGGTGGCGGTGCCGGTGACCGCGAGCAGCGGACACAGCGCCAGAAGCTGGCCGAACACCACATTGTTGTCCCACAGCCCGTTGCGGGCGATCGCGGCATAGTCCATGGCCATCAGTCGGTCTCCCTGGTCTGTGGCGCTTGCTCAAGCGGGTCGGGGCGCAACAGCGCGTCGCGGTGACGGGCGAACAGGGCCAGACCGCGCTGGACGGTGGCGACCACGGCGCGCGGCGTGATCGTGGCGCCCGAGAACTGGTCGAAGACGCCGCCGTCCTTGCGCACCCGCCAGCCTTCAGGGCCCGGATCGCCGAGCGAGCGGCCGGTGAACCCCTCGATCCAGTCGTCCTTGGCGACCTCGATCTTGTCGCCGAGCCCCGGCGTTTCGCTGTGCGACAGCACCCGGACCCCTAGGATCGTGCCGTCGGGGGCGAGGCCGATCAGCACCCGGATGGCGCCCGAATAGCCCGAGCCGGTGAGCACGAAGGCGACCCCGGTCACCCGGCCCTCGGCGCGGGCCAGGAACACCGGCACCTCGCCCTCGGCGGCGTCGGCGAGCGTGCGCCGGTGGCTGAGCAGGTCATTGTCGTGGCGGTCGGCCGGGATCACCTGGGCGAGCGAGGCGCGCAGATCCTCGGCCGCGCGCCGGGCGATCGGCCCGCGGGTCAGCGCGTCCGACAGCGACAGGATCGCCGCGGTGGCGAGCGCGAACAGGCCCAGCAACAGCCCGTGCCACACCGGCGACCGGCGCAGCGCACCGGCCCAGCCGAGCTTGGCCGGCGGTCCCGGCGATCCCGGCGGTGCGGTCGGGGCGGCGGGCTCGTCGGTCATGGCCGGTCCCCCAGTTCCAGCGGCTTGCCGGCACGGGTGCGGCCGAAGATGCGCGGGCGGACATAATCGTCGATCAACGGCGTGCACGCGTTCATCAACAAGACCGCAAAGGCCACCCCCTCGGGGAACGCGCCCCAACTGCGGATGACGAAGATCAGCAGCCCGATGCCGACGCCGTACAGCATCTTGCCCAGCCCGGTGATCGGCGAGGTCACATAGTCGGTGGCGATGAAGAAGGCGCAGAACATCACCGCACCCGAGGCCAGGTGATAGTGCGGCGGCGGAAACCGGTCGGGCGCCAGCGCCCAGGCCGCCGCCGCCGCCAGATAGAGCGCGCCGATGACGCTGAGCGGAATGACCACGGTGATCACCCGCATCAAGATCAGCGCGACGCCGCCCAGCAACAGCAAAAGCGCGCTGGTTTCGCCCAGGGAACCGGGCACCAGGCCCAGAAACTGGTCCTGGAAACTGCCGATCCCGGCCAACACCTGGTCCATGGCCAGCCCGGCGTCCAATTGGCTCTGGATCTGGCTCAGCACCGAGGCGCCGCTGACCGCATCGACCGGCGCCCCGCCGCCGAAGGTGACGCCGAGCGCCTGGTCGAAACTGAGCGCCCCGGCCCGCGCCGGCCCCGGCGCCACCCAGGCGGTCATCTTTACCGGTAGCGCCACCAGCAGCATGGCGCGGGCGACCATGGCCGGGTTGAACAGGTTCTGCCCCAGGCCGCCGAACACATGCTTGCCGATCACGATGGCGATGCCGGCGCCGGCCACGCCGACCCACCAGGGCGCCCAAGGCGGCAGCGACAAGGCCAGTATCCAGCCGGTCAGCAGCGCCGACCCGTCGGTGGCGAAGCGCGCCACCGGCTGGCCGGCCAGCGCCAGGCACGCGATCTCCGCCGCCCACGCCGCCGCCACGGTGACGCCAAACAGCAGCACCGCCGGCCAGCCGAACTGATAAAGCCCGAACAGGGTCGCCGGGGTCAGGCACACCATCACCGCCAGCATGGTGCGCGAGACATTGAACCGGGAATGGGTGTGCGGCCCGCTGACCAGGCGCGGGGCGGTCATTCCACCGCCTCCCGGGCATCGGCCTTTGCGTCGGCCCTTGCCTCGACCTGGGCGCCGGCCTTGGCGTTGGCCAGGGCGCCGAGTTGGGCGCCGAGTTGGGCGTCGGGTTGGGCGCCGGGTTGGACGTCTGTGGGGGCGTCTGTGGGGGCGGCGGGCTGGACATCGGGCTGGGCGCCGGCCGGGGGCGCTTTAGGAGCCTCGGCCGAGGGCGCCGGCGGGATTGGCGCCTTGGCCGCCGTTTCGGTCGTCGCCTGCCCGGCGCGCTTCTTCTTGGCGGCCATTTCCGCCTTGCGCTGTGCCATGGCGGCGCGTTTGGCCTCGGCGATGGCGGCCAGCCGGGCGGTGCGCGCCGCCGCCAGCCGCTTGGCTTCTTCGCGCTGGTGCTGGGCGCTGTCGCGCTCGGCCAGCTTGCCCTTGGCATACTGGATCGTCTGCACCAGCGGCCGGTTCGACGGACAGGCGAAGGAACAGCAGCCGCACTGCAGGCAGTCGAGCAGCCCCACCCTGGCGGCGCCGTCCAGGTCGCCGGCGTCGATCCGCGCCTTCAATTCGAACGGCGTCAGCCCCATCGGGCAGACCTGCACGCACAGCCCGCAGCGGATGCACGGCATGACCCGCTGGTCGCGCGCTTCGCCGGCGGTCAAGGCCAGGATGCCGTTGGTGCCCTTGATGACCGGCACGCGCGGGTTCTGGATCGGCTGGCCCATCATCGGCCCGCCGAGCAACAAGCGCTCGGGCGTCGCGACCAGGCCGCCGCAATGGGCCAGAACGTCGGCCACCGGGGTGCCGATCGGCACGCGCAGATTGGCCGGCCGGGCGACGCCGCGCCCCGACACCGTCACTACCCGCGAGATCAGCGGTTCGCCGTAGCGCAGCGCCAGATGGACGGCATGGGCGGTCGCCGCATTGTGCACCACCACGCCCATCTCGGCGGTCAGCGCGCGCGCCGGGGTTTCCTTGCCGGTCAGCGTCTTGACCAGATGCTTCTCAGAGCCCATCGGGTATTGGCTGGGCACTGTCTTGATCTGCAAGACATGATCCAGCACGTGGCGATGGCGGGTCATCGCCTCGATCGCCAGGGGCTTGTTGGACTCGATCGCCACGATCACCCGCCGAACGCCCAAGGCGCGCGCCATGATGCCGGCGCCGTCGGCCACTTCGTCGGCGCGTTCGCGCATCAGCCGGTCGTCGCAGGTCAGATAGGGCTCGCACTCGGCGGCGTTGATGATCAGCGTGTCCAGGTCGTAGCGGGCGCGCAGGTTGAGCTTGACCGACGCGGGAAAGGTCGCCCCGCCCAGGCCGACGATCCCGGCCTCGGCGACCTGGGCGGCGAGCGTCTCGGGCGCGGCGGTGGCCACATGGGGCTTGGCCAGGCGCGGCCCCCACCGGTCGGCGCCGTCGGGGCGGATGGTGACCGTGGTCACCGGCAGCCCGGACGGGTGCGGCGCGGGGAACGGCCCCACGGCGATCACCTGGCCCGACGTGGGCGCGTGGACATTGGCCGAGATCGGCCCGCTCGCCTTGCCGATCAACTGCCCCTTCAGCACCGTGTCGCCGCGCGCCACCAGCGGCTCGGCCTCGGCGCCCACATGCTGCAACAGCGGCACCCGCAACAGGGCGGGCAACGGCATGTCCTCGATGGCGCGCTCGGCGCTCAGATGCTTGCGGGTCTCGGGGTGGACCCCGCCCTTGAACGAGAACAGCCGCGCCGGGTCGAACCGGCCGAAAAGCGGGACGGGGCTCATGGCGCGGGCCTTTCCACCGCCTCGCCGACGCGCGGGTCGGGGCGATCCCAGTACCAGTTGCGCAGGGTGCGCGGCTTGGGCCGGCGGATGATCGCTTCGGTCGGGCAGACCTCGACGCAGGCGTCGCAGCCGATGCAGGCGTCGGTGATCACCGTGTGGACCTGCTTGTTGGCGCCGACGATGGCGTCGGTCGGGCAGCGCTTGAAACACTTGGTGCAGCCGGTGCAGTGGTCTTCGAAGATGAAGGCGACCATGGCCTCGGCCTCGTCGCCACCGCTGAGCTCGCCGAGCGCGCCGGCGTCGCCGCCGATCAACGCGGCCAGCTCTCGGGCGACCGCGCGGCCGCCGGGCGGGCACAGCGTCACCGGCACGCTGCCGGCCGCCAGCGCCTCGGCGCCGGCGCGGCACCCGGGCAGCCCGCACTGGCCGCAATTGGTGCCCGGCAACAGCTCTTCGATGGCGTCGACGATCGGCGGCACCGGCACATGAAACCGGCGCGCCGCGACCCCCAGCATCAGCCCCAGGGTCAGCCCCATGGCGGTCATCACGGCAACGGCAGCGACCATCGGCTCAAGCCCCCCGCGCTCAGTTCGGCACCAGGCCCGCGAAGCCCATGAACGCCATGGACAGCAGACCGGCGGAGATGAAGGCGATGGGCGCGCCGGCGAAGGCCGCGGGCACATGGAGTTGGGCGAGCTTCTCGCGCATGCCGGCGAAGATCGCCAGCACGCCGGTGAAGCCCAGCGCCGAGCCGAAGCCGTAAAGCAGGCTTTGCGCGAACCCCTGGCCTTGTTGGATGTTCAGCAGCGCGACGCCCAAAACCGCGCAATTGGTGGTGATCAGCGGCAGATAGATGCCGAGCGCGCGATAGAGCCCGGGCACCGTCTTGCGCAACACGATCTCGGTGAACTGCACGATCGCCGCGATCACCAGGATAAAGCTCAGAATGCGCAGAAAACCGAGGTCGAGCGGCACCAGGATCAGGGTTTCGATCAGCCAACTGGCCGCCGCCGCCAGGGTCAGCACGAAGGTGGTCGCCAGCCCCATGCCGATGGCGGCGTCGATCTTTCGCGATACGCCCATGAACGGACACAGGCCGAGGAACTTGACCAACACCACATTGTTGACCAGCGCGGTGCCGAGCAGGATGACGACGAATTCCGGCATGTCTCGGGCTCCTTTCTCGGGCCTTGCCGCGGGCCAGGGCAACATGGTCGGGGCGGTCTGACGCAAAATCCGTGGCGCCCTTGCGCCCACGCCGCGCCGGGCGCCCGACACTGCGGGTTGGCCCTCAAGCCACTGCTAGCAGGCAGTGTGCCAAGTTCGCCCTAAGGAGCGTGGCGGGCGGCTCAGCCGCCGCTCTTGCAGTGGCGGCGGCCGGCGTGCGCCGCGCTGCCGCGGCGCGGCGATGTTGCGAACCCGACACTTTGTCGGACAGCCCTGTCGCGCCTTTATGCCCATCCGCTTGGCCGCCGGCCTCGCGCGCGCCGTCTCGCCCGGCCGAAAAACCGCCATTGCCCGCCTTTCGCGAGCCGGCCGTGGACCGATGGCGGCCAGTTGGCACGGTGTGTGCTGTTCGGTCATCGCGTCGTTGTTTGCGAGCGCCTGTCGCCCGAGACATCGACGCGTCAGGTCAGGCCCCACGAACACAGGATCCCGGACGTGACGCCAGAAGCCAGCGACCTGTGCGGATCGACCGACAGCCGCACGGAGACGATGTCCGCCGCCCCTGGGCCCGCCGCTTCAGAGGTCGCCGCTTCAGGGGCTGCCGTTCCTGGGGCGGTCACGCCGGCGACCGCGCAACTGGTGTTCGCCGATGTGGGGCTGGCGGTGACCGTCAAGGCCGGCACCCGGATCATCGAGATGTCGGAGAAGATCGGCTCGGCGATCACCTATGGCTGCCGCGCCGGCGAGTGCGGCACCTGCATCACCCGCATCGTCGACGGCATGGACCATCTGTCCGAGCCCTCGGCGCTCGAAACCCGGGTGCTCAAGGACAATCTGGCCGGCCGACATGATCGGCTGGCGTGCCAGTGCCAGGTGCTCGGCGGCGTGGTCACCGTGCGCCCGGGCTGAGCCGCCCTCAGGGGCACCCCGCCCCCCCAGCCATGCAAGCAAAGGAGACCGCCATGGCCATGAAGATCGACATCAATTTGTGCACCGCCTGCGGCGATTGCGAACCGGTCTGTCCGACCAGCGCGATCGTGCCCCACAAGGGCCTGTTCGCGATCAAGGCCGACACCTGCACCGAGTGCGAACCCGATTTCGACATGCCGCAATGCCTGGAAACCTGCATGGAAGACGGCTGCATCGTGCCGGCCGAATAGGCCGTCGCGCCATGTCCGAGCGGCCCGCCCCCTGCCCCGCACCGAGCGACGGCGACCCTCGCCGCGCGCTGCGCCAGACCCTGGCGGTGGTGGCGGTGGACGGCGACCGGGTGCGGCTGCGGGCCGAGCGGCTGACCGGCTGTGCGCAGTGTGCCGCGCGCGCCGGGTGCGGTGCCGGCGCGTGGGCGGCGGTGCTCGACAGCGCGCCGCTTGAAATCGCCCTGGCGTGCCCCGAACCGGTCGCGCCCGGCGACCGCGTCGTGGTCACCATGGCCGGCGGCCGGTTTCTCCGCGCCGCCGGCCTCGCCTATCTGGTGCCGCCTTTGGCGTTGGCGCTGACGGCGGGGCTGGCGGCCGCACTCGGCCTGTCGGACCTGACCATTGCCCTGCTCTGCGGGCCGGTTTTGGCGGCGTCCCTGCTGCCGGCGCGGCTGGCCGAGCGTCGCGGCCGGGCCGCCGCCGAACTGCGCGTCGAAGCGGTGTTCCGGCAACCGGCGGGCGATCCGCCATGACACGGGCCGGACGCCACCGGCGCACCCTCGCCGGCCTTGGCGCGCTTCTGGCGCTGGTGGGGCTGGCGATCGCGGCGCTGTGGGGCGGGCCGATCCCGGTCCACCGCGACACCTTCTATGTCTTCGGCACCCTGGTGGAGATCGAGATCCGGGGCGTGCCGAAGACCGACGCGCGCGCCGCGGCGACCCGCGTCGGCCGGCTGCTGCGCGAGGTGCACGACGACTGGCACGCCTGGCGCCCTGGCGGGGCGTTGAGCCGGCTCAACGCCGCGATCGCCGAGGGCCGGACCACCATTATGGTCGACCCTCGGCTGGCTGCGGTGCTGCACCGGGGGCAACACTTGTCGCGCGC
Source organism: Rhodothalassium salexigens DSM 2132 (assembly GCF_004341375.1). GTDB lineage: Bacteria > Pseudomonadota > Alphaproteobacteria > Sphingomonadales > Rhodothalassiaceae > Rhodothalassium > Rhodothalassium salexigens. The sequence continues at coordinate 170,846 of NZ_SLXO01000005.1, read as the reverse complement.
CAGCGGCGGGCTGTTCGACCCGGCCATCGGCCGCCTCGTCGCGCTGTGGGGGTTTCACGCCGACACCCCGCCCACCGGCGCGCCGCCGGCGCCCGACCGGATCGCTGCGGTGCTCGCCGAACGGCCGCGCATGACCGACCTGAGCATTGAGGGCCTGGCGGTGACGTCGACCAACCCGGCGGTGCAGTTGGACCTGGGCGGGTTCGCCAAGGGCGCGGCGTTGGACCTGGCGGCGGCCGAGTTGCGCGCCATGGGCATCGCGGACGCGGTGCTCAATGCCGGCGGCGATGTGCACGTGCTCGGCCGCCATGCGGGGCGCCGGGGCGGCCGAACCGGGGGCCGGCCGTGGCGGGTGGCGATCCGCGACCCGTTCATGTGGGGGGCGGTCGCGGCGGTGTCGCTGCGCCCCGGCGAGGGGCTCTACACCTCGGGCAATTACGAACGCTATTTCGACCATGACGGCGAGCGGTTCGCCCATATCATCGACCCGCGCACCGGCACGCCGGTCCGCCATATCGTTTCGGTGTCGGTGCTCGACACCGACGGCGCGCGCGCCGACGCCGCCGCCACCGCGCTCAGCGTCGCCGACGCCGGCGATTGGGCCCGGGTGGCGGCGGCGATGGCGGTGGAAGCGGTGCTGATCATCACCGACCAGGGCGAGATCTGGGCGACCGAGGCAATGCGCAACCGCCTCGACCCTCAGATCGCCGCCACGGTGCGGGTATTTGGGCACCGCCATGGACCGGCATTCAGACCGGGCCCAGGAGCCGACGAAGGAGCCGACGCAGGGCCGGGCGCTGACGGGGCGCAGCAAGCCGCTGCCGCCGGCCCAAACGGTGCCGGTCCAGACGTCGCCCTGCCAACGCCGGCCATCCAGACGCCGCGCGGCGGCTGAACCGCGCCCAGGCGGCCCAAGCGCGCCCCAACCGCCCCAGCGCCGTCGCTGACCGGGTCAGGCTTGCGCGGCCTCGGGAAAGCGGGCGATGGTTTTCACCGCGTCCTGCACCGCCGCTTCGCCCGCTTCGGCGAGCTTGGCATAGCTCTCGAAGCCGAACCGGTTCAGGTCGCGCACATGCTTCGACAACACCACCAGCCGCCCGGCGATCAACACGATGCGGCCGAAGCCCTCATGGTGGATCTTCGACATCTGGGCGGCCATGACGCCGCTGTGGCGCTCGACCGCCAGGCCCACGGCATCGTAGAATTTCTCCACCCGCCACAACAGGTCGGGGTCGGGGTCGCCGATGATCGGCATGTCCCGGCGCTCCTGCCGGGTGACGATGAAATCGGCCAGCAAATCGGTGTCGGGCTTGTCGTCCCAGGAGCCATAGCCGTCCTCGGCCCGGATCACCGCGATCAGTTGGGCGAGGAACGCGCTGGCGGGCATGTCGCCGCCGCGTGGCAGAGACACGATCTCGGCGGTCATTGGGCGCCCTCCCCGGCATAGTCGATGCCGCCGGCATCGGCGTCGAAATCGCTCGGGCGGCGTCCGAGCGCCTTGCGCAGAAACGGCGGCGGCGTGCCGGCGAGCATCGCCTGGGTCTGGGCGATCAGGTCGGCGATCGGTTCGGGCGCCTTGCGCTTGATCGGGTGGATGCCGGCGCGCACCACCTTGGCCGCCGCCGGCCCGCCGATCGCCAGCACGAACAGCAAGGCGCAGCCGGCCAGCGCGTCGACCTTGGGCGTGATGCGGTCGTCCACCGGGTCGTGCTGTCCGTCCTGATCGGTGGCGTCGTCGAAGGCCAGCACCTCGACCATCCGGCTCGCCGTCGGCGTCACCTCATAGACGGCGAACGTCCGCGCCGAGCCGAAATGCGCGTCGAGGGTCTCGCGGTCGTTGGTGGCGATGGCGATCTTGAGAGGCGTTTCGCTGGTCATGGTCTCCTCCGGCTCAATGAGGCACAATCTGCGGGCCGTCATGCTCGAACTCCGGGCTGATGGGGGCGGCGCCGAATGCCTCGGGCCGCGGCTGGTGGGATTGGGCGAGCACCGCGTTGGCGACCTCGAACAGGAACGCGCGGGTGCCGCGATAGCCGACCCGGCAGGCGTCCTGGGCGCCGAGCCGGTCGTTGATCGGGAAGCCGGCGCGGAGCAGCGGCAGGCCGAGCGCCGCGGCCACATGGCGACCATGGGCGTGGGCGATCAGCAGCGTGGCACCGCCGGCCCGGGCGCCGGCTTCCAGGTCGCCCAGATCGCCCACCGTCGCTTCGTCGGCGGGGATCAGGTCGATGATCGGATTGGCCGCCGAGGTGGTCACGCAACACACCGCCTCGGCGCCCATGCTCTCCAAGGCGGTCGACAGCGCATAGGCCAGGTCGGGCTCGGCGGCGATGGCGTAGCGCAGCCCGCCGGTGTGGAAATGCGCGTCGAGCATGGCGTCCTGCAACCGCGCGCGCTCGCGCTTGATGGCCGCCGGGGCGTCGGTGACGCCGGCCAGCCCCATCAGTGCCGACACGAAAGCGTCGACCGCGGTCAGCCCGGTGAGTGCGGGGAACACCCGCACCGGCATGTGGCCGCGGTCGCCCAACAGCGTCGCCGCCTCGGCCATGCTTTCGCCGATCGCGAAGGTGGCTTTGGACCGCGCCATGGTCGGGATGATGTCGAGCGGCGTGCCGCCGAGCGACCGGCCCGACCAGTCCTCGGCCAGGTGCCCGTCGAGCGAGGTCGACAGGTCGGGCAGCATAATCGGCGTCAAGCCGAAGGCGCGGACCAGGCGCGCGATCTCCTCCACCTCGGCCGGGGTCAGGTAGGCGGCGGGCAGGATGTTGACCTGGTGTTGCTCGACCTCGCGGCGGCACGGCTCGGCCTGGGGCACCAGGGCGTCGACGATCGCGGTCACCGCCTTGGCCCATCCGTCCTCCAGCGCGCCCTCGAAATCCGGGGTCGAGGCGTAGACCAGGCGCACATCGTCGAAATCCGGGCGGCGCGCGCGGATGTCTTGCAGGTCGCCGGCGATGTCGTCGCCGCTGGTCTCGGTGAGCGCGGTGGACGCGATGCCGATGAATTTGGGCGCCGCTTTCTTTTTGAGGTTGGCGATCGCCTCCTCGATCTGGTCGGCGCCGCCGAGGATCGTCGAGACCTCGTTCATGGCGGTGGTCTGAAGCGGGATCGCCTCGCGGAAGTGGCGCACCATGTGGACCATCGCGAAGGCGGTGCAGCCCTGCGCACCGTGGAGCAGCGGCACCGCGCCCTCGATGCCCAGATAGGCCATCGCAGCACCAAGCGGCGCGCTGGATTTCAACGGGTTGGTCGACAGCGCGCGGCGCGGGCGGATCAGGCGGGCCATGTCAGCAATCCTCGAAATCGCTTGCGGGATCGGCGGGATCGGCGGGGTTGGCGGTGTCGGCGGGCTCACCGGGCGCGAGACGATCTTGCCCCGACGCGCAGTCGTTGGCCTGGGGCGCGCCGGGCCCGTCGGCCCCCTCTGCGGCGCCCAGACCGGGGGCGGCGGGGCGCGTCGTCTCCCAAGGCGCCGGGCGGTGCAGTTGCGCCCACATGGGGTTGTTCACCGACCGGTCGATGGCGCGGACCAGATCGACCATGCCCATATAGCCGGCATAGGGCTCGTGCTTTTCCTGGTTCACGTCGATCCAGGCGGTCCGCGCCTTGAGTGCCACGAACTGGCTGCGCGCCCCCGACATCAGGATATCGGCGCCCGACGCCTTGAGCGTCGCGTACATGTCGCGCGGCGCCATGTTCTCGTACATGTGCGCCTCGGTGCCCATCACCTGGATCACGCGCGCCTTGTCATTGTCGGTCGCCTTGCGCACCGAGGTGCCGACCACCTCGACGCCCAGTTCCTGGAGCGCCGAGACGATCGACCAGGTCTTGTGCCCGCCGGTGTAGAGCAGCACACGCTTGCCGGTGACGCGGGCGCGATAGGGCTCCAGGGCGGCGCGCACCTTGGCTTCTTCCTCGGCGATCAGGGCCTCGCACCGGTCGAGCAGATCGGCGGACGCGCCGCGCTTGACCAGCAGCGCGCACAAGCTCCGCAGCGCCGCCGAGGTGTCCGAGATGCCGTAGAACGAGCCCTCGAAATACGGTATGTCGTAGGTCTCTTCGAGCTTGCGGGCGAGCCCCTGGAGCGCGTGCGAACAGACCAGCATGGTCACCCGCGCCCGGTGCATCTGCGCCACCTGGCGATAGCGCGCGTCGGCCGACAGCGAGCCCAGGATGCGGATGCCGAGCCGGTCGAGCAGCGGCTTCACCTGCCACAATTCGCCCGACAGATTATAGTCGCCGATGATGTTGATGTCGGTATCGGTGGTGTGCGCGGGCTCGCGGGTGCCGATCACATGGCGGAACATCATCTCGCCGGCGAGCTTGCAGCCGAGATTCTTGGAGCCCGCAAAGCCCGGCACCTCGACCGGGATCACCGGGGTGGCAAAGGCTTGGGCGGCCGCCTTGCAGACCGCGACGATGTCGTCGCCGGTCATGGCGGTCACGCAGGTGGCGTAGACGAACACCGCCGGCGGCGCGTGCGCCTCGACGATCTCGCCGATGGCGCGGTAGAGCTTGCGCTCGCCCCGGCCCATGACGATGTCGAGTTCGGTCAGATCGGTGGTGAAGCCGGTCTTGTAGAGCATCGAGCCCGACGAGGCCGAGCCGCGATTGTCCCAGGAATTGCCGCCACAGGCGAGCGGCGCGTGGACCAGGTGCGCCACGTCGACGATCGGTTGCAGGGTGATCATCGCACCGTCGAAGGCGCAGCCGCCCGCCGCCGCCCCGGGCGTCAGCGGCTTGGCGCAACCGGCCTTGCGCGCGGTCGCCGATTTGGCGCGGTTGGTGGCACACGCCGGCTCGTCGAAGGCGTCCTGGACGGTGCGTTTCAAGGTGCCGGACATGCGCGCTGCCTCCCGCGGTTCGATAAGGGAAGAAGCAGCGAGCGTGCCAAGTGCGCGACGGCCCGGCATGGGCGCGGTTCGCCGCTTGGCGGTGGCCCGATTGGGCGGTTTGGCGCAGCGATTTGTCGGACCCGTGTCGGGTCCGCGACAATTTCGCAGCGCCCGCTGCCCGCGCCGCCCCCAGGCCCGCGCCGAGCCCGCCAGAACGGCAAACGGCGCGGCGGGAAAGCCCCTGCCGCGCCGTTGCCTGTCGTTGCGCGTGCGTGCGCCCGAAGGCGGTCTATCGGGTCAGGTCGAACGAGATATCGGTCTCGCCCAGGCTGCCGGTGTCGGTGTCGAGCTTGTCGAACACGGTGTCCAGGATCTTGACCAGCACCTGCAAGCCGCCCTGATAGCCCCAGGTGGGGAAGCGGTGGTGATGGTGCCGGTCGAAGATCGGGAAGGTCAGCCGGATCAGCGGGATCCCCAGATCGCGTTCAAGATACTTGCCATAGCTGTTGCCGATCAGCAGGTCGGTGGGCTCGGTGGCCAGGATCGAGCGCAGGTGCCACAGGTCGCGCCCGGCCCAGACCTGGGCGTTCTTGCCGAACGGCGACGACGCCAACAGCGCCTCCATCTGCGCCTGCCATTCCTTGCCGCCATTGGTGGCCAGGCAGTGGCTGGGCTCGCCGCCGGTCTCCATCACGAACCGGGCCATGGCATAGACGAAGTCCGGGTCGCCATAGATCGCATAGGTCTTGCCGTGCAGATAGGCCTGGCTGTCGGCCATGGCGTCGACCAGGCGGCCGCGCTCCAGGGTCAGGCTGTCGGGGATCGGCCGGCCCGACACCTCGCTGACCTTCATCAGCAACGCGTCGGTGCCCGCGACACCCATGGGATAGTGGAAGGCGGCGGTCTCCTGGCCCTGTTTTGCGCAATAGTCCAGGGTGCGCTTGGTGTTGTACTCCTGCATGGACAGCGTCGCCCGGGCGTTGAGCGCCGCCTTGACCGCATCGAGCCCGGTGCCGCCCGCATACATGCGGAAGGTGCCATCGGACGGCGTGTCGAAGACCTCCGAGACGTCCGACAACAGCGTGTACTCGACCCCCATCTCGCCCAGCATCCGGCGCAATTCGCGGTTGTTGCCCACCGCATAGCCGTCGAAACCGGGGATGATGTTGATCGAGGCGTTGGGCGTGCGCTCGGCGTCGTCCCAAAAATAGCTCAACACGCCCTTCATCATATTGTCGTAGCCGTCCACATGGCTGCCGACGAACGCCGGCGTGTGGGCGTAGGGGACGGGGAAGTCCTCGGGCACGCTTTCCTTGGCCTTGGCCTGAAGGATGAACGAGTTGAGGTCGTCGCCGATCACCTCGGCCATGCAGGTGGTCGACACCGCGATCATCTTGGGCTCGTAGAGCGCATGGGTGTTGGCCAGCCCGTCGACCATGTTGACCAGGCCGCCGAACACCGCCGCATCTTCGGTCATCGACGACGACACCGCCGAACAGGGCTCCTTGAAATGGCGCGACAGGTGCGAGCGGTAATAGGCCACGCAGCCCTGCGAGCCGTGCACGAAGCTCATGGTGTCTTCGAACCCGGCGGCGGCAAACACCGCGCCCAAGGGCTGGCAGGCCTTGGCCGGATTGATCACCAGCGCCTCGCGGGCCAGGTTTTTCTCGCGATAGTCCCAGGACTTGGTCCAGTCGAGGATTTCCGTCACCTGGGGCGCGGACGGGGCGTCTTCGTACCGCTCGCGCTTGGTCTTGAGCATCTGCTGATATTCGGGCTCGTGGAACAGTTTGTTGTGATCGAGCACCTGGTCTACCGATTGCGGCATTGGTTTGATCCTCTTCAAGGCCTGCGGCAATCCGGGCGCCGGCCGTCGGGGTGAGAAGGAGCGGGGGCGTCCCCCGCCCTGGCGGTCAGGCCGCTTGACGCCACGGCGCGTCGAACAGACCCCAGACCGGGTTGTTGATCGCCATGTCCATGTCGCGCGCGAAGATAGCGAAGCCGTCATAGCCGTGATACGGGCCCGAATAGTCCCAGCTGTGCATCTGGCGAAACGGAATGCCCATCTTCTGGGTCGAATACTTTTCCTTGATGCCCGAGCCGACCAGATCGGGGCGGATCGTCTCGATGAACTTTTCGAGCTCGTATCCGGTCACGTCGTCATAGATCAGCGTGCCGGTCTTGATGTATTCGCCGGTGCGCTTGTAGTCGTCGCCATGGGCGAATTCATAGCCGGTGCCGGCGATTTCCATACCCAGATCGTGATAGGCGGTGACCACGTGGCGCGGCCGCAGCCCGCCCACATAGAGCAACACCGACTTGCCTTCGAGGCGTGGGCGATACTTTTCCAGCACCGCGTCGACCAAGGGCTGATACTTGGCGATCACCGCTTCGGCGCGATCCTGGATGCTCTGGTCGAAGCGCGCGGCGATGGCGCGCAGGGACGCTGCGATCTGGCTCGGACCGAAGAAGTTGTACTCCATCCACGGCACGCCCTGGGTCTCTTCCATGTGGCGACAGATATAGTTCATCGACCGGTAGCAGTGGATGAGGTTAAGCCGTGCCTTGGGCGCGTTCTCCATTTCGGCCAGGGTCGCATCGCCCGACCAGCAACTGACCACATTGAGGCCGATTTCTTCGAGCAGGATGCGCGACGACCAGGCGTCGCCGCCGATATTGTAATCGCCGATGATGTTGATGTCATAAAGCCCGGGTTCGTAGTCCGAACCTTCGCCGCCCATCACCCAGTCGCGGATCGCGTCGTTGGCGATGTGGTGGCCGAGCGATTGCGAGACGCCGCGAAAGCCTTCGCAGCGCACCGGCACGATGGTCTTGTTCAGGTCCTTCTTCTTCTTGCGCGCCACCGCGTCGATATCGTCGCCGATCAAGCCGATCGGGCATTCCGACTGCACGGTCACGCCCTTGTTGAGCGGGAACAGCGTCTCGATCTCGTCGATGGTCTTCTCAAGCTTCTTGTCGCCGCCGAAGACGATGTCCTTTTCCTGGAAATCGGTGGTGAACTGGAAGGTCACGAAGCTGTCGACGCCGGTGGTGCCGGTGTAATAGTTGCGCCGCTGGGACCAGGAATAATGGCCGCAGCCCACCGGGCCGTGGCTGATATGCACCATGTCCTTGACCGGCCCCCAGACCACGCCCTTCGATCCGGCATAGGCGCAGCCGCGGATGGTCATCACGCCGGGCACCGACTTGATGTTGGATTTGACCGTGTCGCACTTGGACAGGATCTCGGTGTCGCCGTCTTGCGCCGGTTGGGCGGTCGACAGGTGCTTGGCGCGCTTCTTCTGCGCCTTTTTCGGATAGGCCGCGAGCACCTCTTCGATGAGAGCCTCGTGGTCCGGCCGGTCGTCCAGTGTTTTCGTTGCCATCTTGGCGGTCCTTGGCTGAAACGGGGCGGTTTGACGGGGCGGCCGAAGCGTGCCGGCGGCCTCAGGCCGTCTGCGCTTCGGCCTTGGCGATCGCGGCCAGGCGGTCTTCTTCCGACTGCATCAGGCCGAAGTCCAAGAGCATCTGTTCAAGCTCGTCCATCGACACCGGGGTGGGCACCACGCCCTTGCCGGAATTGTCGTGGATCTTGCGGGCGAGCTGGCGATACTCCTCGGCCTGCTGGCTTTGCGGATCGTATTCCAGCACCGTCTGGCGGCGCAGTTCGGCGTGTTGGACGATGTTGTCGCGCGGCACGAAGTGGATCAGCTTGGTGCCCAGCCGCTCGGCCAGCGCCTCGGCCAGTTCCAGCTCGCGATCGGTCTTGCGCTCGTTGCAGATCAGCCCGCCCAAGCGCACGCCGCCGGAATTGGCATACTTCAAGATGCCCTTGGAGATGTTGTTGGCGGCATAAAGCGCCATCATCTCGCCCGACATGACGATGTAGATTTCCTGCGCCTTGTTCTCGCGGATCGGCATGGCAAAGCCGCCGCAGACCACGTCGCCGAGCACGTCGTAGGAGACGTAGTCGACATCGTCATAGGCGCCGTTTTCTTCCAGGAAATTGATCGCGGTGATCACGCCGCGCCCGGCACAGCCGACCCCGGGTTCAGGGCCGCCGGACTCGGTGCACTTGATGCCCTTGTAGCCGACCTTGAGCACGTCTTCGAGTTCCAGGTCCTCGACCGAGCCCATTTCGGCGGCCAGGTGCAGCACCGTGTCCTGCATCTTGGTGTTGAGGATCAGGCGGGTGGAATCGGCCTTGGGGTCGCAGCCGACGATCAGAATCCGCTGGTCCATCTCGACCAGGGCGGCCAGGGTGTTCTGCGAGGTGGTCGACTTGCCGATGCCCCCCTTGCCGTAGAAGGCGATCTGTCTCAGCGCGCTCATGGGATTGTCCTTTGCAATTGTCTCGTGTCCGGTGTCGCGAGAAGGCGTCGCGCCCACTCTCGCCGGTTCTTCAGCAGCAAGCGTGCCAAGCGGGCGCTGGGCGAAAAGTGCTTTTCAGCCAACAGGTTTTGCGATTTCGGCTGGTCTGTGCCGGCTGTGACGAACCCGACAATGATCCGACAATTGGCGGATCGTGAGCGGCCGCACCGCGCTCAACAGCCTGGGCCCCCGGGCGGGGCGCGGCCCACGGTCGTGCCCACAGCAGGGCCAAGCGCCGGTACGAGCGGTCGCGACGCAAGAACGGCGGCGGGGCGGGGGTGGGCGTTCGATGCCGGCGCCGGCGGATGCCGGCGCCCGGATTGTGGCACCCGAACTCCGGCGTTCCGGGGCGGGCGGTCAGGCGGGCGTGGCGAGGGCGTCGGTGACCGCGGACAGCGGCAGGTCCAGGCGCTCGATGTCGAGTTCGTCCAGAAACCGCGCCTCCATCCGGGTCAGCGGTGCCTCGATCACCGCCGCGTGGCCGGGGCCTGAGCGTTTGGCGATCTGGCGCGCGAACAGGCGCAGCAACTGATCGTCGAACCGGCAGCCGAGGAACAGAAACGGCCGCCCGGTGCGGCGCGCCTGCACCTCGGCGGGGATCGGCGACTGGATGTCGATTTCGGTCAACACCTCCACATAGTCGCTGTCCGAGATCAGGAACGAATGACCCGGCCGGACCAGACCGTGGGGCTTGTAGATCAGCGTCTGCCAGGCGGGGTCGGGCGCGTCGCCGACCAGCGCGCCCCGGGCGTCATAGGCCCGCGTCCAAATCGGCTCCCAGGCGCCGTTGCGGCTGACGCCCTGGACCCAGCCCCACCGGTCGCCACCCTCACCCATCTCGGCGGCGGCGTCCAGCAGGGCGCTGTCGTACCAGGCATCGACGATCAGCGGCGGCCGGACCCGCGCCAGCCAGCGGTGCAGCGGCCCCGGCGGCGGCGCGGCGGCGAACGCCTCTTGAACGAGGCCATCCAATGTCTTGCGAAAGCGCCGACTTTCGACGAACTGCGCCACCGCCCACAGATTGCCCCGGGCGCGTTTGGGCGCAGTCACCCGGGCCTCGATCGCGGCGCAAAGGGCCGCCGGCGAGGCCGGTTGGCCGCTAGCCAAGGCGGCCGCGACGCCAGCCCCCAGATAGGGCACCCGCGCGCCCGCGGCGACCTGGTCGAGAAGCTGCGCCAGGCGTTGATGGGCGGTCATCGGCGTCACTCCACCGACAGGCGGCGCGCGTCCACCGTGATCGGCAGTTTCGGGGCGTCAAGGTCGGGCATGGCGAAGGTCCAGCCATTGGACAGCCGCGCCCAGCCGCCCCAGACGCCGGGCTTTTCCGACGCCACGATCAGCTCTTCCAGGTCCTTCTTGGCCACATAGACCTCCATGCCCTTGGGCGTGTCGCGCACGGTGATCTTCATGTCCCGGTCTCCTGGTCGAGGCTGACCAGTTCGTCGCGGCGCATGCCGACGACCGCCCGGCGGTCGATGAATTCCACCGCATAGACATAGAACCGGTTCAAAAAGGTGCCCACGTCGCGCACATAGCCGACCTCGCCCTTGGCCACCACGATGGCGCCGATATCGCTGCCCGGCACCGTGCCGTCATTGCGGATATATTTGCGCGACAGGACCTTTTCGCCGGGCTGGAAGACCGGCGGGCGGTAAAGCTCGATGTCGTGATCGTCCGTGGTTCTAAGGCTGGTCATGGGGCGGGGTCTCGCTTCGGTCATGGGGGGGGGAGTTGGGTCAGGCGCGTTGCGCGGTTTGGGCGGTGCGCGCTTGCACGACCGCGGCGATGGCGGTTTCGATATAGTCGCTGCCCAGATCGTCGATCGCCTCGATGCCGGCGCGGGCGAGCGTCTGGCGCGGCCGCTCGCCGATCTTCTGGCACAGCACATAGGCCACGCCGTCGAGCACTTGTACGATGTGCGCCATGCGCTCTTCGTCGCCGATGCCGCCGAGGCAGTAATTGTCGGCCCGGCGGTGGCCGACGAAGCGGATGCCATCGCCGTCGGCCTCATAGATCTGGAACTCGGTCGCCTTGCCGAAATGCTGGTTGATGCGCCCCGACCCGCGGGTGCAGACGGCAAACAGCACCCTGTCCGCGACCCCGGCGGCGGCGCGGTCGGCGCGCTCGGCGGCGGCGGCCCGGTCGGCCCGTTCCCCGGCCACCCAGGCGCGATAGGCGGCGCGCGCTTCCGGCGCGTCCTCGACCTCATCCGGCAGGCTGTCGAGGCTGAACTCGCCGCCCCGGTCTTCGCCCAACAGGCCCACCGCGTCGGCCCGGCACTGCCGGCAATGGCGCATCAACCGGGCGCCGCCGTCGCAGGCGTCCTGCACCTGCTTGAGTTCCGCAGGCGTCGGCCCGCGCTGCCCGGTCAGGCCGAAATGGGTGCCGTGGGCGGGGTCCGAAATCAGCGGCATGATGTTGTGCAGGAACGCACCGCGCGCCTTGACCGCCCGGTTGACCTCGATCAGATGGGCGTCGTTGATGCCCGGGATCAGCACCGAATTGACCTTCACCAGCACGCCGCGGTCGCGCAGCATATCCAGGCTTTGCAATTGCCGGTCGCGCAGGATCGTCGCCGCCTCGACGCCGGTGTAGCGCTTGCGGTTGTGGACGATCCAGCCGATGATCTCCGCGCCGATTTCGGGGTCGATGGTGTTGATGGTGACCGTCACATGGTCGACGTTCATCGCCACGATCTCGTCGATATGGTCGGGCAGCGCCAGGCCGTTCGACGACAGGCACAGTTTGATGTCGGGCAACCGCTCGGCAACCGCTTCGAAGGTGGCCTTGGTGCGACGCCAGTCGCACGCCGCGTCGCCCGGCCCGGCGACCCCCAGCACCGACAATTGCGGCACCTGTGCGGCCACCGCCAGCACCTTGTGCGCCGCCTGCTCCGGCGTCAGCCGCTCCGAGACCACGCCGGGGCGGCTTTCATTGGCGCAATCGAACTTCCGGTTGCAGTAATGGCACTGGATGTTGCACGCCGGCGCCACCGCCACGTGCATGCGGGCGAAATAGAGATGCGCCTCTTCGGAATAGCAGGGATGGTCCTTGACCTTGGCCCAGACGACCGGGTCCATGTCCGCCGGCCCGGCCGACGATCCGCAGGCGGACTTGGAACACCCCGCTTGGCCCAGGGTCGCGCTCATCTTCTGCCGGTTGGCAACCGTCAGGCCGGAAATCGGGATCAAGGGAGCGGACATGGGCTGTCTCCTTCGCCGGTGGCTGTCGAAGCGGAGAGAGCAGCAAGCATGCCAACCGGGAGACGCGGCCATGGCGCGAGTGCCGGGGCCGAGCCAAGGGCCGGCGCGGCGGGGCTTTGACGCGCCCAAGGCGGTGCGGCGCCCTGGCGCGCGCGATGCCGGTGGCTGTCGGGGCCGCGACAGGACGTCGGAAAGGCGACACTTGGCGTCGGGACGCGGTCGAAGGGGGCGGGGCGGTCATGGGCGCAGGCCGCGATGGTCTGGGCCGGTTTCAGGCGCTGGGTGCTCGCACCGCGGGGTGACGGCGACCCGATGGCGTGGCAGCGCTCGCCATTGTCTGGTGGCGCTGGTGAAGGCTGGGCGTCGCGGGCGGTGCCAAGGTGGTCGGGCGGGGCCGGTGGCCATGGCTTAGAACTTGCGCACCTCGATGCCGTGTTTCTTGAGCGCATAGCCGATCTGGCGCGGCGTGATGCCGAGCAGCCGTGCCGCCTTGGCCTGGACCCAGCCGGCGCGCTCCATGGCGTCGACCAGCCGCGCGCGGTCGTCTTGCGGCGCAACCGGGGCAGGGGGCACCGGGGCGTAGGCCGCCGGCGATGCGGGCTGGGGGAAGGGGGCCGGCGCGTCGCCGCTGCCTCGGCCATTGGGCTGGCTCAAGGGTGGGCGCTGGCCGGCGGCGCTGTCGACCACCGGCAGCGGCGTCGGGATCGCGGCCAGTCCGCCGATTGGCGAGTTGTCGCCGGTCTGCATCCGCCACAGTTCGGCCGACAGGCAGATCCCCTGATTGCAGGCGAGTTCCTTGGCGTCGATCACCTTGCCCGCGGACAGCGCGGCCACCCGGCTGATGCAGTTTTCAAGCTCGCGCACATTGCCGGGAAACTGACAGCGCGCCAGTTGCGCCAGGGCATCGGGCGTGATCGTCTTGTCCATGCCGTTCTGCCGGTTGAACCGGTCGAGGAACGTCCGCGCCAGCACCGGCACATCCTCCAGTCGCTCGCGCAAGGGGGGCAGGACGATGGGGACCACACAGATACGGAAATACAGATCAGCACGGAAATCGCCCCGCGCGACGGCGGCTTCCAGGTCCTTGTTGGTGGCGGTGACCAGCCGCACGTCAACCTTGAGCGTGCGCGTGCCGCCGACCCGTTCATATTCGCCCTCCTGCAGGATGCGCAGCAGCTTGGCCTGAAATTCGGGCCCGATCTCGCCGATTTCATCGAGGAACAGCGTGCCCTTGTCGGCCAGTTCGAAGCGGCCCTTCTTCTGCGCCACCGCGCCGGTGAACGAGCCTTTTTCATGGCCGAACAGTTCCGATTCCAGCAGGCTCTGGCTGAGCGCGGCGCAGTTCACCTTGACGAACGGCTGGTCGCGACGGTCCGATAAATCGTGCAGCGCGCGCGCGAACAACTCCTTGCCGGTGCCGCTTTCGCCGCGCAGCAGCACCGGCGTCACGGTCGGCGCCACCTTGTGGATCTGGGCGGTCACCGCCTTGATCGCCGGGCTGTCGCCGATGATGCCGTCGATCGGCGGCGCCGACGCCGCGGCGGTCTCGGCACTCTTTTCGTTGGCCTTGCGCAGCGCCATGCTGGCCTCTTCCATCAGCCGTTCGCGATCGCGGGCGACCAGGCGACGAAACTTGATCGATTGTTCGAGGATCGCGGCGATCATGGTCATGACCCGCTGGTCTTCGTCGAGCCGGCCGCGCTCGCCCTCGGCGAGGCCGCGCCAGGCGCCGAGCACGCCGATCACATAGGGCGAGTGCACCTGCTCGCGGATCGGCACGGCGATGAAGGCATAGCGGTCGTGGCCGGCGGCCTGGGGCACGGTCTCAGGCCCAAGGTCGGACGCCGCATCATGGGATACGATCGCCACCCCGGTGCGGAACACCTTGCGTGCCACGTCGACGGGCAACACCGCCGTCGCGTCGGCCTGCCCCAGCGGCCCGCGCGTCGAGGCGACGATCACAAACGGGTTGACCGTTCCCTTGTCCTTGCCGGTGTCGTCGAGCAAGGCCAGCGCGCCCATCTCCAGCCCCATGAACGAGGACAGCATCCTCAGCACCGAGGGCATGGCCGATACGGGATCGGCGGCGCCGGTCAGGATCTTCGCGGCCTCGCAAACGGTGACGAGTGGAAATCGTTCTATCTGCATTTTTGCGTCTTCGCACTTGCGAAAGCTCAAGTCAGGGTAGGTATAGCGACCGGCGCTGTCCAGTTTCCACCCGCGTGCGGCCCCGGGAGGTGCGTCTCGCTGCACGCGGGCAGGCCGTTTTGCTGCGACTGCACAAGACTTATGCCGGCGTACAAAACACCACCCGCCAACCCACGAACGCGCCGCACCGGGGCGTAATGGACGACCGGAGAGCGAATCGTGTCGTTGCGAGGGGGGATCGATGGCCCCTTGATCCTCTCTGCTGCCATGGCTTGGTAACGGGGAAGGCGACAGGCTGTATCGGGGGCGAAAAGTCTACCGTTGCCTCTATCCGAGCTGCCGCCTGCCCGGGCCAAAAATCGGGCCTGTTTCGCCGTCGCCCCGTCAGGCGCGCCGACGGCTTGACCGGTGGGCGCATCGGTCCGCACTCTCTCGGCGCGCGCCGCCGGCACGAATCGAAGGGGGAGAGGACAATGTCGAAAAGCGTCAAGCGGGTGGAGCAGGCGGCCGAGCGGGCCGGTCTTGAGATCGCGATCGTGCGGATGCCGGGGTCTACGCGTACCGCCGGGGAAGCAGCGGCCGCCTGTGGCTGTCTTGTAGCGCAGATCGCCAAATCGATGATCTTCGAGGGCCGGGTTTCAGGGGCCTTGAAGCTGCTGCTGGTCAGCGGCGCCCACCAGGTGGCGCTCGACCAGACTGAGACATTGTTCGGCGAACCGCTGGCGCGCGCGGACGCCAAGCGGGTGCGCAGCGAAACCGGTTTCGCCATCGGCGGGGTGGCGCCGATCGGTCATTTGGCCCCGATCGACACCTGGATGGATCGGCGCCTGTTGGCCCATGACACGATCTGGGTGGCGGCCGGGGCACCCGACGCCGTGTTCGCCGTCCGGCCCGATACCTTGCGGCGAGTTATCGACGCGCGGCTATTCGATGCGCCCGTTGACGGTTGAAGCCGCTGCGGACGCTCGGGTTTGTCCGGCGAGATGAGGAGGCTGCGCGGGTGCCGTCAGGGCCGCAGGCGTCCGAATGTCAGGCGCAGGCGCGGGGCGATGTTGAGAACGCGAAGGCCGACCACCCATGCGCACTGCTCCCAGCCGGCGGCGACAAAAGCCTTTTGGGAGGCTTGGTGGCCACGCCAGACACGGGCATAGAGTCGAACGAAGCCGCGTTTGGCCATGGCTGAGGATGCAGCGGCGATCAAGGTTCTGGCCGCGCCTTGGCCGCGGGCGGCCGGAGCGGTGGTGATCTGAACCAGCTTCGCCTCGCCATCCGCCAGAGGGATGAAACCGCGTTCGCGGGCGTATCGCCGGCCCCATTGGAACGCGCATGCGGCCACGTAATTCTTACCGACCCGAAGACCGAACAGGGCCGCCTCCGGCCCTGCATAGGCGGCCACCTCGGAGAGTTCGGCGGGCAGTTGCTCGGGCCCGTTCAACGGGACGAACATTGCCTGGCCGGGCGCGTCGCCGACCGGTCTGCGGCCCGGTGCGGTGTCGATGGCATAGATGGCGTACAACTCGTAGTCGCCGAACAGCGCGCGCCCGACCGCCCTGACGAGGGGGCTCACGCGTTCTGCTTTCGAACCAGTCGCTTGAGCGCCGTCTTGACGCCTAAGCGCGTCGCCACCTGGTCGGCGCGATCGGACAGCACCCGAACGGTGCGATGCGCAAACAGGAACAGCGATGTGGTCATCGTTCGCCGTAGATAGAGGACGTTCGCGCACGCCATGCTGTCCGTGCTGAACAGGCGTTTGTGCGCCCCCTCTCCCTCGGAGAAATCGAACAATCTGAACCGCTGCTCTTCAAACAGGTCCTCGAAGGCCAGCATCTGAAGGACGGTTCCTGGAGAAAGTTTATGGTATTCAGGTAAAAATCCGAGGAAGTCATAATTGAGCTTATCGCCCGTCGCTGAGCAATAGAGGTAGCTTATCGGCTTATTATCAAGGAATAATATCCAAGCTCGCACCCTGTCTTTCGCAGCCAAGGATTTCGCCTCATCAATGAACCGCCTGTCGCTTGGTAGGCCGGCGTCGTACAGGCGTTCCTGGTAGGTGTGTTGAGAAATCGTGCGGGCTTGGTGCCAGAATGTCTCGACCTGCTCTGGTTTGGTGAAGGCGCGCTTGTCGATCGTGCCTCCTGACGCTTTGGCGAATTTGCGCATCTTACGTCTTAGGGTCGAACGGGTTTTCGGTGAAAATCGTTCGAGATATGTTTCCATGGTGCCGGTGAGGGTGGCGAATTGGCGATCGTAACGGGATAATTCGTAGCGCACGAGACCGCCGGTATCCGCGTCTGCGGGAGCATCGCCGTCGGCCGGCAGGGGTTCGGACCGGCGCAATACGCCGTGGGCCGAGGCGGGCAGGCTGGTGTTCGTGGGCGGCGGCTTGTGCACGCGACGCGCGGGGTCGACGACGACCGTGTCGACCACGAGTTTCAGCGGCCAGCGCGCCAGCGGCACCGGGCCGAGCCACAGCGGTTCCCGGTGCGTGACAACCCGTGAATCATCCATGTTGCGCCCTTGATTGACCAGTGGAAGCGGCGTCGCGGCAGCCGCGCGGGAGGGCGACGCTAACGCACCCGGCCCAAACTCCGTTCGTAGACGACCGTGTCGACAGCTTGTTTGGCAAGCCGTGCGCCGGTTCTCAAGGGGTTGGCTGGGAGCCGCCGGGCGCTGCCCTGTGTGGCGAGAACCCGATCTGGCACCAGATCGTCAAAGCCGGCTGATGTGAGCCCGGGATCGTGGGCAATGCGCCGGCACAGCGCCTTGAACCGGCGCATGAGCGAATGGTTCGGACGTTCGCGGTCGCGGGAGAGCATTTCGAAACTGTGGGTCACGATCACAAACGGGGCTTCGCTGGATTTGGCGCGGTTCAATGCGGCGTCCATTTCCCACATTGATAGCGCGCAAACCTGCGCCGGCCGCACGTGCCCGGGTCGGTCGAACAGATCCGATACGGGCAGTTCGATGACGCCATGGCGGCGCACCGGCCCCACATGCGCCGGATCAAGGCCGATCCGGCTGGTGCTGGTCGCATAGGCGGCGTTAAAGCTGGAATCATACACGATGCCCAGGCTGTGGAGTGCCCGCAGCGTGTTGTCGTCTGCCCCGTAATTGCCGGCGCGAAAGGCCGTCGGCACAGGCGCTCCGGCGTCGACCAGCAGGCGTCGGGCCGCATCGATCAGTGCCGTCTGGTCGTTGACGTGGAAATCGCCGATGTTCGTCCCCCGGCGGTCGCCAACGGGTGACGTCGTCGCCGCGGCGAGCCATTCCGTGTGAATATGGAGTTGGACCTCATGGCCGCGCGCGACGATGGTCTCGACGATTTCCTCGACCACAAAGCGACCGTGAACCAACGCCGGCATGGGGTCGACGAAGAAGACGCCGGTCAGCCCGTAGCGGTCGAGTTGGTCCATCTGCCAGCCGATCCCGAAGGCGCCGGCGCGGCAGCGGCCATGGATTGAACTATCCAGGTTGGCCCGGGCTGTCAGACCCTGCTTGTGCAGGCTGTTCGACAACTCCGTATCGATGGTGATGAGCACCGGGGTCAAGGGCATGGCGAGAGCGGCGGCGACACGTCCAAAAGGGATCGGGCGCTGTAGGCCCCTATCCACAGGGTTCTATCGACGGAGGATAGCCTCCTCGTTTGTCGAATCGCTGTCAATCGCTTCGGCCGGGATAATGGCGGACCAAGGGGTGCCATTGTCGGGCGGAACCACACACGGCTTCCAGTGCATGCAACGGTGTCGGCGCGCCGCTAATCCGCGAAGCGTTCTTCCCAGGCGATCGACGAAGCGATGATCGTGTCCAGATCGGCCAGGCGCGGCGACCAGCCGGTCGCCCGGCGCAGTTGGCTGGAACAGGCGATCAACGCCGGCGGGTCGCCCGGGCGTCGCTGGCCGGTCTTGACCGGAATGCGCCGGTCGGTGACGCGCTCGGCCGCGCGCACCACATCGCGTACCGAATAGCCGTTGCCGTAGCCGCAATTGAAAACCCGGGCGCGCTGCGCGTCGTCGCTGAGGGTGTCCAGCATCATCGCATGGATATCGGCCAGATCCATCACATGGATGAAGTCGCGCACGCAGGTGCCGTCGGGGGTGTCATAGTCGGTGCCGAAAATTTCCAGATGGTCGCGCTTGCCGGTCGCCACTTGGCTGACCACGTGGATCAGGTGGGTGGCGTTGCGCGTGCGCTGGCCGGCGCGGCCCTGGCCCTCGGCGCCGGCGACGTTGAAATAGCGCAGGATCGCCACGTCGAACGCCGGCACCGCCTGGGCGGTATCCCGCAGCATCTGTTCGGTCATCAGCTTCGACCAGCCATAGGGGTTGATCGGCTGGACCGCCGCGCGCTCGTCGACCGGGATGTGCGCAGGGATGCCATAGGTCGCCGCGGTCGACGAAAAGATGAACCGCCGCACGCCGCCGGCCACGCACGCGGCGATGAAGCTGCGCGATTTGGCGGTGTTGTTCAGATAATATTTGAGCGGGTCGGCGACCGATTCTTCGACCCGGACGCTGCCGGCCAGGTGGATCACTTCGCGGACCCGGTGCTCGGTCACCAGTTTGGCAATGCGCTCCTGGTCGGCGATGTCGGCCACTTCCAGGTGCGCCGGCGCAGGCACCGCGTCGCGATGGCCGCTGTCCAGATTGTCGATCACGATCACATCGCGACCGCGATCCAGCAGCGACAGCACCACATGGCTGCCGATATATCCCGCCCCGCCTGTGACCAGAACCGGGGGAAGCGACGACGACTTATTCGACATGCTTGGCCTCACGCGGAAAGGACGACGGCGGACCGGTCGCGCGGCGCCGATGAACCGGCGCAGCGCGGCCTGCGGGGGCGTCGGTCCGACCGCTTGCGCAAGTTGGCCGGCCGGCGTTGACCGCCCGTGCGGGGACGCGACCCCTCAGGGTTTGGTTACACCATGTTTCGTTAACAAAGTCATGACCATATCCGTGCACTGGCGGCGCACCGTGTCGGTCGGGGGCCCAAGACGGGCCGGTCGGGCACGGCGCGATGCTGGATGGCTCAGGCCGTCAGCAGGTCGGACAGCGGCTTGCGCAGTGACCGCGAGGTGGACGGCGCCTTGGCGCGGCCGATGCGGCCGGTGAACACCACCGCGTCGCCCGGCGACACATCGCCCGCCAGCCCATGCAGGCGGCGCGTGTGTGCGAGCAGCGCGTCGGCGGCGGGCGCCATTTTGGGGTCTTGCCAGCGATGGTCGGGGTCGGCGGCGTGGCTGGAAAAGATGATCGGCGCATAGGCTGGCTGCATCACCAGTCCCTCGGCCTCGCCCACTAGCCAGAAGTCCTGGAGCACCCGGCCGGCCTTGAGCCAGTCTTCCAAGGGGCGGTCGGACGCCGGGTCGGGCCACTGGATCGAGAAGTGGCCGGCGCATTGCAGACCGGGGATCAGATCGAGTTGGATGCTGGCGGTCCAGGCGCCGCCGAGCGTCCGGTTGAGCAGACGCGAGCGGTCCCAGCGCGCCATCGCCCAGCGCATCAGCCGCCGGGTCGCCGGGTCGAGCCCGGTGGTTGCCACCGGCAGCCCGGTCTGCACATAGGGGCCATCGAACTTGAGTACCCGCTGGTGGGTCGGATGCGCCTCGGGCAGCCCCAGGCGCACATAGGTGGACCGGGCGTTGAGCCGCGCCATGGCCCAGCGCTCGGTGGGGCTCTCGTACCACTTGACCGCAAAGCCTGCGGCTTCGGCGCAGCGGGTCAGTCGGCTGCGCTGCCGGTGGGTCAGCGGCACGGCGCGGTATGGGCGCCGGTCGACCGACCGGGTGGTGATGAACGGCAACAGATCGTCGGGCTCGGCCGAGCCGTCCGCGCCCAGCCGGGCGGTCAGGACCAGCGGGTCGCGGCTGTCGATGGTCCAGGACACCGAGCGGTTGAAGCCCGACGCGGCGATCTCCAGCGTTCGCAACAGGCCGCCTGCCGCCAGCACGATCGGCCGACCGCCGGCATATTCATAGATGTTTTCGCCCGGTACGATGCGCACATGGATCCGCACGGTCCGGTCGTCGACGATCTCGAAGCGCCAGGGCTGTTCGTTGTCGCCTGACGGTGCCCAGCGGGTCAGGTCGAGAATACGGTGCACAAGCGGCGCATCGAGGGCCACGTCGCCGGTGTCGGGACGGCGGGTCTCGGCCATCTTCTGCGCCCAGCGTTCGGCGAGCGCGATCTTGAGCCGGCGCCAGGGATGGGCGTTGCCGCTGGGTAGCGCACCCGAGACGAAGCGGCCGGTGAACGGGTCGAACTGGTGATAAGCGGGCGCGGGCCGCACCTCGCCCCGGCCGGTCAGGATCTTCAGTGCCTCGGCGCCGACCACGGCGCTGGCCATCTGACAGCCCATGGGCGTCGACGGGCCTTGGCGGTCGCGCAAGTTGATGCGGCTGGGGTCGACTAGCGAGCGGCTGTGCAGCGCCTTGGGCGCCAGACCGACCATGAATTTGACCCGGCGGCGGGCTTCGCTTTCACCCTCGAAACGGAAATAGTCTTCGAACGTCATCGAGCCGGGCATGAAGGTGAGATAGGCGGTGCCGCTGCCCAGCGGGGCGGCGGTGATCGCCGGGATATGTGCCTCGGCGGCCTTGGCGAACAGTGCGGCGCGCTCGTCGAGGACGAAGAAGTCGAGCCCGTCCACATAAAGGTCGGCGTCGGCCAGGAACGCGTCCATGGTCGCGGCTGTGACACCGGCCTCGAACGTGTCGATCTCGGCCTCGGGATTGATGTCGCGGACCATGCGGGCGATCACGTCGAGCTTGGGCTGGCCCATGGTGCTCATGAACGCGCCGGCTTGGCGGTTCATGTTGGCCAGATCGAAGCGATCGAAATCGGCCAGGGCGAAACGCCCGATGCCGAGCCGTGCCAGGGTCAGGGCGTGCGAGCCGCCGACGCCGCCGAGCCCGGCGATCGCCACCTTGCGCCGGCGCAGCATGGCCAATTCGGCGGGGCTGACCCAGCCGAGCGTGCGCGCGAAGGCGGTGTCATAGTCGAACGGGCGCGCGGCGGGCGTCGTGGCTTCGGTCTCGCCCGGTCCGGCGGAGCCGTGGGCTTGGGCGTCGGTCTTCATCGGCGGATGTCCTGAGCCGGTCGGCTACTCGGTGTGGAGGGCAAGGCGGGCAGTGGGATTGTGGCGCTCGTGGGGCGCGCCGTCCAGCGGCCAGACCTGGCCGTATTCGGTGATCGTTTCCCACACGTCCGGCTGCTTGGCATGGGCGTCGTGCAGCAGGGTGGTGATGCCGCGATAATTGGGTATGCGCCGGCCATGATACTCGATGATTTCGCCGGTCTTGGTGAACACCAGGCCCAGCGACGACAAGCGGCGATACAGGAACGGCTCGATCACCGTGATGAGGTGGGTCTGTTCGGCCTCATAGGCCATTTGGAACACGCCGCGGATCAGCCCCAGCACCATGTTCGGGAGAACTCTTTTGTGGTTGTCGACCTCGTCGACCTCGCCGTTCAGCACCCGTTCGTTGTTGTCGGGGTAGAGCCCGTCGGCGAGTCTTTTGCGGAATTCCTTGGAGATTGCGAAGCGTGACGCCTCGGCCGAGGTGGCGCCGGGCAAAACCGCCTCGTCGATGTCACGCAACACCGGCGAGACCTGGCGCGCCGGCAGGGCATAGTCCGCTTGGTGCTCTTGGGGCAGGATCAGCCGCACGCAGCCGGCCACCGTGCCGCTCTGCCGATGGATCAGCAGGCTGTGCAGGGAGTGTTCGTCGAACGCGTCCCGTTCCATTTCGCCGGGGTTGGCGGCCGGATCTTCGAACCCGGTTTCAACGCAGTAGACCTGGTAGCGAAGACGAAACGCTTCTTTCAGCGTGGCGTCGCAGTTACACCGCACTACATCAAAATAATTATTATAAATCTCGCAAAGCCCCATAGGTCGAATCCCGTTCAATTTCAGCCCGATGCTGCGCGGCAAGAGCGATTTGAAGCGCGTGGCACGATCGTTTTGCGTGAAATATGGAGTGGTTTGTCCGCCCACAGCCTGCCCAGACTTAGCGGATAAAGCAACAAGTTTAATAAAATATAAATGGTTGTTTGGCGATTGGTGCCAAGTCTGCGAGCTTATCGGTTTTTTGGGCGAGGGTCGTGCGCCCGGTCTGATTGCGGTCTGGTCCGGTCGAACCGCCGGCCATGGACTTGTCGGGTTGGCTATGGCGCGTCAGAGTGGCGATGAGCCGTGGCTGATGAGGACGAGGGAGAGGTGGCGTGATCGGGGGCGGTCGGCGACGCTTGCGCGCAGACGGTGCGGACGATGCAGACGACGGTGGGCCTGCGTCCGGTGGCGGGCGCCGCGCTGCCCGGGCAACCGGCGCTCCGTGGTACTGGGTCGGTGCTGGCCTCGTTGCGCTGGTCGCGGCCAGCGCGCCGGCACGGGCGCAGCAGGGGGCGGTCGCCTGCTATGATCCCGACCGCCAAATCGTCCAACAGAAACTGGCCCACGAATGCAGCGGCCGCGTGTTGAGCCCGGCGGAGGCCGAGGCAATGCGTCGCCGCCTCCGGCGCGCCCGTGCGGAGCGGATCGCGCCGTCGCCGGACCGCAGGGGCGACGGCCCGCCCGATCGGCGCCACCCCCCCGCCAAACGTTATGGCTCGGCGTTCGCCTTCGGACCGGCCGGGCACTTCATCACTGCGGCCCATGTGGTGACGGGCTGTACGCGGATCGATTTGGAGACCGCGGCGGGCGACCGGTTCGCCGCCGATTTGCTCGCCGAGGCGATGGATATGGACGCGGCGTTGCTCCGCTCGGACTTGCAGGTGGTGCCGGCGCCGTCGGTGCGGGATGTTCTGACCAAGGATCGCCCGGTCAAAGCTGTCGGCTATCCCGAAGAGGGGTTGATGCGGCTTACCCCGCGTGTCCGTACCGGTCGCATCGCCGGGCACGGGCGGCTGGATGCCTATGGCCCCTTATACGCCGTTCGCATAGCCGTGCGGGGCGGCAATTCGGGCGGCCCCTTGTTCACCGACGACGGACGCCTGGCCGGCATGGTGGTCGCGAAGGTGGATCGCTCGATCGTCTTTCGCCGAACCGGGGAGCGCGTGCCCCAGGTCGGCTATGCGGTGCCGGTCCAGCGCTTGGCGTCGTTCCTGGCCCGCCATGACCTGGTCGCACCGACGGACAGCGACGGCCCCGCTGAGGCACAGCGGGTTATCTGTACGCCCTCCCCATGAGCCGTTCGTAGACCGGGGCGTAGTTGGCGGCGCTGCGGGCCCAGGTGCGTTCTTCCTCGACGAAGCGGCGGCCGGCCGCCTTCAGGCTGTCCCGGCGCGCCTCGGAGGCGCCGAACAGATCGGTGATGGTGTCGGCGAGCGCTTGGGCGTCGCCGGCCCGAAACAGCAGGCCCGTTTCTCCGTCGCGCACCAGTTCGCGGTGGCCGCCGACGTCGGAGGCCACAAACAGGCGGTGTTGCGCCATGGCCTCCAGGGGCTTGAGCGGTGTGACCAGATCGGTGATGCGCTGGGGCGTGCGCGGGTAGGCCAACACATCGATCACCGAATAGTAGCGTGCCACCTGGTCATGGGCCACGCGCCCGGTGAAGATGACCTTGTCCGCTACGCCGCGCGCCTCGGCCTGTGCTTTCAGGTCGGCCTCCATCGGTCCGCCGCCGACCAGAAGCCCCCGCACCTGGGGATCGGCATCCAGCATGGACGGCAGGGCGTCGACCAGGAGATCGAGGCCCTCGTAGCGATAGAAGGACCCGATGAAGCCCACGGTCTTGCAACCGGCGACACCGAGGGCGGCGGCGAGGGCATCGTCTCGGGTGTCGATGCGGTTGAAGCGGTCGGCGTCGACGGCGTTCGGGATCAGCGTGATCTTGTCGGCCGGCACGCCGCGGGCGATCAGGTCTCCCCGGATGCCGTCGCAGATGGCCATCACGGCGTCGGCGCGACGGACCGCCCAGGATTCCAGGCCGCGGGTCAGGCGATAGCGCAGATTGCCTTCGCGGGCGGTGCCGTGGCTGACCGCTGCGTCCTCCCAGAAGCCGCGGATTTCATAGACCACCGGCACGCCGCAGCGGCGTGCGGCGCGGATTGCCGCCACGCCGTTGAGGGCCGGCGAATGGGCGTGGACGATATCGGGCTTGAGCGACCCGATCAGGGCTGCCAGCCGGGCTTGCAGGCCGACGATGGTGCGCCATTGGTCGATGCCGGGGACGAAGCCCGGGCCGGCGGTCGACGGTGCGGTGCGGTGAAACAAGAGGCCGTCGGCTTCTTCGGTGCGCGGGGGGACGGTGTCGGGATTGTGTTTGGCACTGGTGACGTGGGACGTGGTCCAGCCCAACGCGCGCTGTTCGCGCAGCAGGGCGCGTGATCGAAACGCATAGCCGCTGTGCAGCGGCAACGAATGGTCATAGACGTGAAGGATATGCATGGCGTCGGCCCAGCGCCTCGTCGATCGGGAACGGCAAGGGATCTCTTGCACCTACGGGCAATTGTCGATCGATGCAATCGCCCACGCGGTGTGCGGCCACAACCCGAGGGCGGGCCGGCCGGGGTGCGGTGGGCTTATCGGCGTGGCACTCGGGGGCACCCGACCACGGCTTCGGGGCGCCAGTCCATCGCCGGGCGGCGCAGCCGGTCGGGCCAGGTGTGCACGGTGTGATAGGTCCGCCCGGCCGAACAATCGAGCACGCCGCCGTCGACCACCAGGCGGTTGTCGTCGAAGCGGGTCCGCATTTCGCCGCCATAACCGATCAAATCGCCATTGCCGCCATCGGCGCCGACCGTCAGGTCGGTGTCGCGCAGGATCAAGACGCCGCCATTGAACGCGTCGACGACCCGCGAATAGGCGCGCTCGCCGCCGGCAAGGTCGCTGTTTTCGACCACGGTGCGTTGCATGCCGGTCTTGAGCACATGCCCCTCGTTGCCCGGGTCGGCGATGCGGGTGTTGCGGATGACCGCTTCGCTGCCCGATACTAGATAGAGCACATGGCCGTAGTTCTTGCCGTGGTCGAGGGTCGATTCGAACACCGAGTCGGAAATTTCGATGCGATCGCCGCGACCCAGCAGGCCCATGTCGGCGCCGCGGCAGGTGACCCGGTTCACGCGCACCGATCCGCCGGCCCAACGGATGCAGGCACCGTTGATGCCGATCGTGATGTCCTGGATGTGGACGTTGCGGATATCGGCGCCGTCGCGCGCGATCAGCGCCGCCTTGCTGCCGCAGACCCGGTTTTCCAGGCGTGCGCCGTTGAACTCAACCGGCCCGTCGACGCGCGCGCACTGGCGATAGACGCCCTTGACGACGCGGCCTTGGGCGACTTGCTTTTGAAGGTTCGGGCAGGTCCAGCCATTGACCGTATCCGCACATTCGAAGCCTTGGGCCTGAAGAGCGCGTTTCTTGTCGGCCATGGTGTTGGCCAGGGTGTCCTCGTCGGGCAGGCGATAGACCCACAAGCCGTCTTCGGGGCGTGCCATGGCCACGAATGCGTTGACCTGGGGAATGTGGATGAATTTGGAAAACACCTTCGGCTTTTCGGGTAGCACCGATTGCGGCGCCGGGCCGTCGGTGTTGGGAAAGCGGGTCCAGTGGTCTTCGACCGGGTCCCAGGTCCAGGTGACCCGGCCACCGGGCCAGAATACCAGCCGCCGGCTCGTCGGGTCGTAGGCGACGCCGCTTTGGTCCATGATCTGGGTCGACCCGAACGCTGTGGGAACCTGCGCCACGCCCTCGCGAAAGTCGGTGCCGTCGGCGGCATAGCTGTCGATCCGGCCTTGTCGGAACGTGTAGGCGCGTCCGGTGACCGGCGCCCAGGCCAGGGACGTGTAGCTCGCATTGGTCGGCCCGGGGGCGGAATAGGTTTCCGTCTTGGGGTCGAAGATCATCGCGCCGCGACCGCGGCCCTGGCGGACGAGGAGGACGCGTCCGTCGGGCATCAGCGCCGTCATGTGCAGGTGTAGCCGTTGCGAGTCTTTGTTGGGTGGGTCGGGCAGGATCTGCCAAGCTTTCCAGGGGTCGCCGGTTGCCTCGAACAGGGCGATGTCGAACTTCCAGGCGTGGCGAGCATAGTGAGCCCACATGTAGAGCGCGTTCGTTGTGGGAACGTAGATGATGCCATCATAGGTGTGGAGCGATCTGGGGCCATGGCGGGGCACGTACCGTCGGGCAGCCACGAACGCCTCATCGGTCACGTAGGAAGGGTCATAAGGGCGCGACCAGGCGAAGGTCTTCAGGTCAAAGACCTTGAGGTCGTTGCCGCGATAGTGGTGATGGCCACCGCCGAAGAAATACAGGCGCCGGCCGTCGAAGGCGGCGCCGCTGAACGCTTCGAAGGTCTGACGCGGGCCGCCCCAGCCCCACAGGCGATCCATGGCGGCCTGATCGCCCTCCGATATCGCGAGCGCTTCTTTCTTGCTGATATAGGTTGCCGCCGGATCGCCGGGGATCTGTTGCCACTGACCCGGTGGCACTCGATCGACGAGGCGGGCGAGTTGCGGTAACTCGGGACGTGCCAACAACAGGTCCGGATCGGTGCCGGTCGTCGCAACGGCGTCGGCGGTGAGCGGCGGCGGCGGCGCTTCGATACCCGGGGCGCCCAATAATGGCGGCGGCGCCGGCCCGGTCTCCGGTGTGCTCGGCTCATTGCCGGGACCCGTCGGGCTCGACGGCGAAGAACCGCCGTCGGGCTCTGGCTGCCCCGCCGAACTCGGGCGGGCGATTTGGTCGACCAAGCGCTGTCGACGCAAGGCGCGTGACAGCGCTTCACCCCAGGACCTGAGATCCTGCTCGGTTGCGCTGTCCTTGGCTTCGAGTAATCGCTGTGCCGGCGGTGTGGCGTCCGTCTTGGCTGATTCGCTCGTCGGCGCAGGATCGGTCGCGGACTGCGCCGCGATGAGAAGAAAAGCGGCGGGGAAAACCGGCCACCCGGCCGAGCCTTTGGTGCCGCGGACCGGCGCCCGGCCTATGACGGAGCGGCATGATCGTGCCGTCGCTGCGAAACGAGCGCTCCTGAAAAATCTCATAACCCAAGGATACTTACCCATCTTGGCCTTGACAAGGCTTCCGGTATCCGGCGACCCGGCGACCGCTTTTCGCCTCGGGTGATCGCTATTCGAGCAATTCGATCTTAAATCCGCAAAGTCGTATTCCTTTTTTTAAGCGCCTCGCTGCTATCGGTGCCCACCAACGCGAAATAAGTCGGCGCAATTGTGGTCCTTTGGTAAGAAGGCGAGCAGTTAAAATGATGAATGAAACCGATCAGGCACCCGAAAACTTGTTCCGGCAAGTGAATGATCTCCGCCCGGGCGCGTGGGCTCAAATTGATGCATCCAATATGTTCTTCGATATATCCGTGACGCGGGAAGAACACGACCGGATTGTCGAGCGGGCCGGTGCAATCGAGGATATCTATCTGGGCAGTAATTTCTGGGGATGGGGTGGACCCAAAATTGTGTTCCAGTCATGGAATAGCGGCGCCTATGACACGGCCGAGAACCGGATGTTCTTTTTTGGTGGCGGGCGCAACAATTATGGCGGGAACGAGATCTATTCGTTCGATTTCGACACTCTGGAATGGGCCCGTCTGAGCGACCCGGTGCCTTATACGCTCGCTGACCAAAGCAGTGATGATACCAATGATCCCGGCGATGCCGGGCGCTCGGGCTTTGTTCCCGACCGGGATGGCGACGGTGTCCAGGATGCGCCCGGCGCGCCGCATACTTATGACGGCTTGGTGTGGAACCCGGTCACCGAGACGCTATGGCTGACCACCCAGGGGGGCACGACCTTTCCCTATAGCCGCGAGCCGTCGTTCAAGGCGGCCTGGGAGTTTGACCCCAAGACCGGTGAATGGACGGCCCACGAAGGGCCATACAACCATTATTTCGGCAGCACGACGTTTCTAGAAGAAACGGGTCAGATCCTGGCGATCCAGCACGAAAAGCAACTGGCCTTTCTGATCAACCCTGACGGCAGCACGGTTGAACTCGGCGAGATCGAGGGCGACACCAATTTCGGTCGCCGCCAGGCAACCACCTTCACCAATCCCGAGACCGGTGACATCTACACACTCAGCGACAATGGTATCTTCGCCCTGAGCCTGGAAGACGGCCAGCTGGTGTCGGAGCGGGTCACCGAATTGCCTGACTTTCGTCGCGAGGGATTTGTTGGCGACTTCGTGGGCGATAACGGCTTGGTGCAATCCGGTGCCGCTTACCGGACAGTCGATGGTAAGTTCTACTTTTGGAACGGGCTGAAAAAGATCGTCACCTGGGATCCTGAGACCAACGAGTTCGAGTTGGTGCATAATGGTGCCTCCGAGGAAGCGCCGTCGGGTCAGGCGATCGGCAGCGGCCGAGTGTTCGAAAAATGGGTTTATCTCGAAGATGTGGACGCCTTCGCCGGCATCGCCGAGGCCCAGGGCGTGCGGGGCGAAGGGGAAGGCGGTCTGTTCATCTACAAGCCCGGCGACAATGCGCTCGAATCCGTGAGGCTGGCGGTCGATACCATCTCGTTGGACACCCGTGGCATCGATACGCTCGGCGTGATCGTGCCGTTGGCGGGGGGCGACGAGGATTTCGATGCGTCGGCCACCCTGGAGTATCGCGAGGTTGGGGCTGCAGTCTGGGAACAGGGGCCCGACCCGGTTCGCCTGCGCCCGGATATGGTCAGCACGCCGCAAGAGTTAGAGGCGAGCCCCGCAGGGTTCGCGGCAACCATCGCGGGGCTCGATGCTGATACAAGCTACGAGATCCGGGTCACCATCGACGATCCCGACGGCTTGAGAAGCGACAGCGCGCCAGCCGTCCAGACGCTGCAAGCGATCACACGGGAGATGCCCGCGGATTTGCCCGAGCAAGCGCGCACCATCCAGGTGGACAGCATGAAGGCGCTCCAGGCGGCGGTCGACCAAGCGCAGCCGGGCGACGTGATCCTGGTCGCACCGGGGCTTTATGAAGGCTCGCTGCGCATTCGGGCCGACGGCACCGAAGACAATCCCATCGTTATCAAGGGGATCGACCGTGATGGCACCGTCCTGGACGGTCAGGGCGGGCAATTCGTGGTCCGGGTCGACGGCGACAATGTCCATGTGGAGGACCTGTCGCTACGCAATGCCGACGCCGGCATCTGGGTGCGCGGCAACACCTATGTCGGCGAGCGTACCACGGGCGTGGCCATTCGCGGCAACAAGATCGACGACGTGTCCGATGGCATCAGTGCGATCGGCGGCCATGAGGATCTCTATATCGCCGACAATATTCTGCAAGGGCGTTTTGAGCCGCTGGAGACGGTTGGGGGTGGCAATGATGAAGGCATCGTCGTCACCGGGACCGGTATCCTTGTGGAGCACAACACGGTATCCGGCTTCATCGACTCGCTTGGGATCAGCAAACAGACCGACATCGCCAATGTGGGCATTTCGTTCCGCAACAACGCGGTGCTGTGGGGGGCCGACGACGCGATCGAGTTCGATTTCGCCATGCGCCATGTGGTGGCCTATGACAATATGGTTGCCAACCACGCCAACGGCCTGAGCTTTCAGCCGGTCTACGGTGGCCCGGCCTATGCGTTCGACAATATTTTTTACAACATCGAGCGCGGTCCCATAAAGATCAATCCGGAAACCGATGATCCGGCCGGGATCTTCGTGATCAACAATACATTTGTTCGAAGCGGTACGGCTTTGACCGGGTCTTCCGGGTCGGTCTTCAATGTTGAGATCTTGAACAATCTTTTCATCGGTGACGGCGAACAGGACGGTAACCAGTACACGACGTTGGCGATAAGAGACCTGACCGAGTTCGCTTTCGATGCCCGGTTCGATCACAACGCCTATCTGCAGGACGGCACCTTCCGGTTTTCCGGCGAGCGCGGCGAGACCTTCGAGGCATGGCGCTCGACCGGTCAATTCGGACGCAATGACGTGTTGTTGGCCGGCGAAGCGGTGTTCGAGAACGTGCCGCTGGATTTCGAGGACACGGGCTTCGCCGGCCGGTTCCGGGACTTGTTCGATGCGTCGCTGGATTTCGGCCTGGCCGACGGATCAAGCGCCATCGACGCCGGTGTGGTGGTCAATGGCATCAATAATGATTATGCGGGCGATGCGCCCGATATCGGCGCGCTCGAACGCGGCGAGCAGGCCCCAGAGGTTGGCGCGCGGATCGACGTGCGCGATCCCGAAGCGCCGTTCGCCAACCGCGACAGGGTGTTGGCCGAGCGCGACACGCCGATCACCTTCGACCCCGCAGCCAACGATCTGGATCTTCAAGGCGATCCCTTGACCGTTGTCGCCATCGGCGCGGTCGAGAATGGCCGGTTGTCGCTCGGCGCGGACGGTCAGGTGACGTTCGTGCCCGAAACGGGCTTCCTTGGCGATGTGAGCGTCAGCTACACCGTGGCCGACGACCAAGGCAATGAAACGGTCGGCGACATCGACATCACGGTCCTGCCGCCCAATCGCGCGCCGACCGCCGGCGCCGACACCGCACAGACGTTCGAGGGGGAGACCCTGTCGGCGCCGCTGTCCAGCTTGTTGGCGAACGACAGCGATCCCGATGGCGATGCCCTGACGGTCGTTGCCATGACGGCGCAGGCCGGGGGGGCGATCGACCTCGATGGCGCGTCCTTCACTTACACGCCGAAGGCGGGTTTCTTCGGCACCGAGGTGATTACCTATACGCTCGCCGACGGGCGCGGCGGAACCGACACCGGTACACTGACCGTCTCGGTCTTGTCCGACGGGTCGGTGATCGGAACCGCCAGCCCCGACACGATCGACGTGTCCGGTGAGCGGCAGGCGATCACGGTGCTGTCGCGCGGCGGACCCGACGCCGTTACCGGCAGCCCCTTCGACGACAGGATCAGCGGCGAGGGCGGGTCGGATACGCTCATCGGCGGCGCTGGCGACGATACTTTCCTCTACAATGGCGATCATGTGGGCGGCGGTGACACCATCGACGGCGGCGCCGGCTTCGACCGTATCGAGGGCAGCGCCGGCGACGATGTAATTTCGCTTGTGTCTCTGACCTCGGTGGAGGCCATCGACGGCGGCGCCGGCGTCGATGTGATCCAGGCTTTCGGGGTGCTCGACCTGAGTGCTGTCGAGGTTACCGGCGTGGAGCGGATCGACGGTACCTGGGGGCCGCAGTCCATCGTCGGCAGCAGCGGGCGGGACGTGTTCTACGGCGACGGCGGCAATGACCGTTTCGACGGCGGCGCCGGGGTCGATGCGGCGCGCTTCGATGGTGCATTTGCCGACTATACGGTGACGATTGCCGATAAGGGCCCCTGGACGGTGCGTGCGGATGTCACTGACGAGGGCAGCGATACGCTCGTCAATGTCGAAGAACTGATCTTCAAGGACGGCACCTATGTGCCCGATGGCAAGGGTGGTTTCGTCAAGGTCTCCGACGCACAGAAGATCAACAACCGCCCGCCGGAAGCCGAGGATGCGACCCAGGTGACCGGGCTTGGCCAGCCGGTGCTGTGGGATCTGGACGACTTGGCGGTGGACCCGGACGGTGACGCGATCCGGATTGAGGAACTGGGGGCGGTCGAGCATGGCGAGGTGGTGATCGAGGCGGGCAATGTGGTGCGCTTTACACCCGACCCCGATTTTACCGGTCAGACCAGCTTCACCTATCTGGTTTCGGACGGCAACGGCCACACGGCCAGCGGTACGCTCACCGTCGAGGTGCGCGGCGATCTGGTCGCCGGAACGCCCGGTGATGACGTCTTTGTGCCGGCTGATTTGAGCGCCGCCGATGGCTTGGCCGCTGGCGCCGGGTTCGACCAGTTGCTCGGGTCCGACAACCGCTTCCGGGCCGACAGCATCGATCTGTCCGATATGGTCGTGTCCGGCCTGGAACTCATCGACGGCCGCCAGGGCTTCGATACCATCATGGGCTCGCCGGGCGACGATACCATCCGTGGCGGTGCCCAGGACGATACTCTGTTCGGTGTGGCGGGCGACGATGTCTTCCTGTTCGAGGGCAAAAGCGATGGCACCGACCGCATCGACGGCGGGGAGGGCTTCGATACTGTCCAGGGGTCGAGCGGCGACGACGTCATCCGTTTGCGGTCGCTCGACGGCGTCGAGCGGATCGACGGCGGCGATGGCGAGGATGTTCTGGGAACGTGGGACAACCGCTGGAACCGGCATCGCCTGGATCTGTCCGAGGTCGAGATCACGGGCATCGAGCGGATCGAGGGCGGTGCGGGGTTCGACACCATCGTCGGCTCGTCGGGTGATGACGTGATCGCCGGTGGCGGGCGGGCCGACACGCTGACCGGCGGGCCGGGCGACGACCGGCTCGACGGTGGTGAGGGCATGGATACCGCCGTGTTTTCCGGTGCGCGCAACGCCTATCGCTTCGAGCGCGGCGCCGATGGCGCGCTGGTGGTTGTCGATACGCGGACCGACGGCGACGGTCGCGACCAGTTGGTTGGTATCGAGACCCTGGCCTTCGCGGACGGCGATGTCGCCGCCACCGATATCCTGGGCGTTTCCTTGGCGATTGACGATGGCGACCTGATCGGCTGAGGGGCGCGTGCGGCCCGGCGGTTGCCCGGGATGGCAACCCGGCGCGCGTGTTGCGATCGGATTGAGGCCCCTGTGGCGGCTCAATCCGGTCGCCCGTTTCTTTAAAACTGGGCGTTTAGCGACAGGGTTACGCTATTCTCGGTAAACGAGTTGACCCCGAACGATGAATCGCGTGTGGCATAGGCGTAGGCGGCGGTGACCGAAAAGCGCTCGAAGCCCAGATAGGTCAGGCTGACCCGTCCGTTCACATTCTCGTCGCGCCGGAACGCACGCAGTCCGTCGATGGCCGAGAAGTCGTTACGCTGGTAAAGTCCGGTGACATTGATGCTAACGTCGAACGGGAACAGATAAGACAGACCCGCCTCACCGATCAGGCTCTTCTGGTCGCGGTCGCCGCCGACCACGCCGAGGCGCCGCTCTTGACGCGAGCCGCTGAGGTCGACCGACAGGCGCCCGAACAGGGCCTTGACCGAGCCGCGCAGCATCTCGACCCGCGTCGGGTCGCCGGTCAAGGCGAACGGCGGCGCGGTGGGGACGCCATCCTCCACCTCGTCGGACGTGCCGGGCAAATTGTCCAGAAGACCTTGTTGGCCGACTTGCGGCCGGTTTTCGTAGCGAAACGCGACTTCCAGCCGCTCGTTGAGCGTGTAGGCCAGATCGGCCTGGACGGTCTCGTCGCCGTCACGGCGTCCGCCCAGCACCTCGACTTCGAACGCCTCATTCGGCGCCCACCGAAAGCCGCCGAAGATCTGCGCATCGTCCACGCTCACCGCGAAATCATCCGCATCGAAGTACTGATAGCCTGCCTCAGCGACCAGAAAAAACCCGCCAGCGACCGCGTATTCGGCGCGCGCGATCGCTTCGCGCCGATAGCGGACCGCCTGGTTTTCGGGGTCGATGGACGACCAGAAGGCGTTCAGCCTCAGGCTCAGGCGTTGCCCGACCGGCACGCTCTCCAGCATCAATTCGCCGCGATGGCTCACCGTGTTGCCGGGCTGGGCGGTCGGCACCGGCAGATTGTCGTTGGTCAGCGCCGTGTCGCCGATCAACACCACCCCGCCGCGATAGCGCAGTTCATAGCGCGCCAGATCGCCGAGCGTCCCCTTGACGTGTGGGCTGACCCGATAGCTCTGGAGGATGCGCTGGTTCTGAACATTGGCCTGATTGAACGAGCGTGGCGCACCGGGGTTGATCTGGGCGCGGGTGACGGCCGCCGAGGCGTCGACGAAGAACAGATCCTCCAGGGCTTCCAGGTTGAGCGATCCCTGGGCGTTGGGGGCGACGCGGATGTCGTTGTTGTCGGTTTGGGTGATGAACTGAAGGCCGGCCGAGCCGAACGCCGCGGCGTCAAGCCGGTCGGTATCGGCGCTGAGGGTGAAGGACGGCGTCACGCTGGTGATCATGCCGTCGTCTTCGAACCCCTCGGGCGCCAAAAACAAATTGTCAGAATAGGACTGGCTGACCCCGAGGCCGAGGCTGAACTCCGTGTCGCCGGCCAGAAAGCCTTTCGGGATGACCAGGGTGTCGCCAGGCAGGACTTCGAAGCCAGCGGCGAAGCGGGCGCCTTGCACGCCACCGCCCAGGTCGAGCGGAATGCGCTTGTCGCCGGCGTCGGTACGGCGAATCAGATAGACCGACGACAATGCGGCGCCCTCCGGCGCCCCGCCGATGGCGTCAAGGACCGTGGCCACCACCATGCCGTCACGATACGGCACGGCGCGCGGGTCGACCGCCGATCCCACGACCCGCACCCGGTCGGGCAGCAGGCCGGCGGCCTCGACCACCTCCACGGACACCTGCGGGCTTTGGATGAAGCGCGCCAAGGCCCGCGTCAGGTCGGCTGCCAAGGCTTCGGTGGTCTTCCCCGCGACCGCGATGTCGCCGATCAGCGGCAGGGCCACGAAGCCGTCGGGCCGGACCGGATAGCTGCGCGACAGGTCGGGCTCGCCGCGTACCTGGATGTCGAGCGTATCGTCGGGCCCGATGCGATAGACATAGGCATCCTGGTCGGTGGCGACCCCCGGCGGGCTCTCCTGGGCTCCGGCCGCGGGCGCAAGCGATGGCCCGGCGAGCAGGCCGGCGGCGATCGTTCCCACGATCGGCAGGCCGGGCACGACAAGAGCGGGCAGGGGCAGGCTGAGAAGAGGCCGGGTCATGGGATTCTGACCGTCTGAGGAAGGTGGGACAGGGACAGGGCTCGCTCGGGCCTTGGGTCCGGGTCACTCCGGGTGCCAAGAACTCGTTATTAGCACACTATTTTGTAGGTGCAAGAAAGCCACCCGTCTGATATCCCAGGCGCATCTTAGTGATCCGCATCGGCACGCCAGCGTCGCGGTTCGTTCGCCTCTTTATAGACCGGTCCGATTTCACGATGCCTTCGCTGCTGTTCCTGGTGCATCGCCTGCCTTATCCGCCCAACAAGGGCGATAAGATTTCCTCCTACAACATCCTCAAATACTTCGCCCGCAGCCACGACGTCTATCTGGGCACCTTCGTCGACGACCCCGACGACCGCCAGCATGTGGACACGGTGCGGGCCATGTGTCGCGACGTGTGCGCGGTGGAGATCGCGCCGCGCCTGCGCAAATGGGCGGCGTTGCGCGGCCTTCTCGACGGGCGGGCGCTGAGCGCGTGCTATTACGCCGACCGTCGGCTGGCCGCCTGGGTGCGCCACACGCTCGCCAATGTGCGCCCCGACGGCGTGCTGATGTATTCGGGCGCCATGGGCCAGTTTGTCGACCCCGCCTGGTCGCCGGCCACGCGGACCATCTTCGAACTGGAGGACGTGGATTCGGCCAAATGGGAGAGCTATGCGGGCACCAAGCCGTGGCCGCTGTCCTGGCTTTATGCCCGCGAGGGGCGCGTGTTGTCGGCGTTCGAGCGGCGCATGGCGGCACGCTTCGACGTCAGCGTGCTGATCTCGAAGGCCGAAGCCGACCTGTTCCGGCGTCGGGCGCCCGAGGCGGCGGGCCGGATCATGCACCGCACCCAGGGCGTGGACGCCGACTATTTCGACCCCGACCTGACCTTCGCCAATCCCTATGGGCCGGACGAGCGGGTGTTGTTGTTCGTCGGCGCCATGGACTATTGGCCCAATGTGGAGGCGGTGACCTGGTACGCGCGTGAGGTGTTGCCCTCGGTGCAAAGGGCGGTGCCGGACGCGCGGTTCTACATCGTCGGCCGCAACCCCGACGAGGCGGTCCGGGCCCTCGCCGCCGTGCCCGGCGTGGTGGTCACCGGCGGCGTCGACGATGTGCGCCCCTATATGCAGCATGCCCTGGCGTCCTGCCTGCCGTTGCGGATCGCGCGCGGGGTCCAGAACAAGGCGCTCGAAGCGATGGCCATGGCGATGCCGCTCCTGGTCTCGCCCGAGGCGCTGACCGGGATCGCCCGGCACCCGGGCTTCGAGCCCTGGATCGCCCCCGACGCCGAGACCTTCACGGCGCAGTCGATCGCCCTGTTGCGCGCGCCGCCGGGGCGCCAACCCGGTGCGCGCACGGCGGTGCTGGCGCGCCACGCCTGGGACACCAACCTCAAGCGCCTGGCGGCGATCATGGCCGGCGACGCCGATATCGAGGACGCCGCCGACGCGGTTTACTAGGCGCCGTGCTGTCCAGGCCCGCCGTGTGCGCCTTTCAAGCGGCGGTCAGGACAGGCCGAAGCGTTGCGCCAGATATTCCATGGTGGCGATGCGGTTGAAGGTGTCCTCGTCCTCGACCCGGTCGACGGCGAAATAGTCGCCCATGACCGGCCAGGTCGCGTCCATGACCGCGCTCAGATAGGGGCGGGTCAACTCGGTCGGCATCGGTCCGCCGGCCGGGCGCCGCAACTGGGCCAGATAGCCGCGCAGTGCCACCGGGCGCGCGATGCTGCGCACGGCATCGAAGCGATAGCGCAGGCTTGGCGGTTGCGAAAACGCGAAGCCATAGCTCGACGGCAGGTCGGCGATGCGCGGGCAGACCTCGGCGATCATCGCCGCCTGCAAGCGGCCGAAATTTTTCTGGCTCAATGGCAGGCTCTGCGCGGCCGCGATGGCGCTGTGCTCCAGAAACGGGAACGCCATCGGTCCGAAGCGCTGGTTGATCTCGGCCTCGCGCGCGGTCCAGAACCGGCCGCGGAACAGCGGATAGAGCAATTGCGCGTCGAGCGCGCCGAGGCGTTCCCCGCGCCCCGGCAATTGCGCGCGCATCTGTTCGGCCATCTGCTGGCGATAGTGTCGAGCGGCAAAATGCGCGCCGGCATGGGCCGGGTCGAACTGGGCGTAGAAGGCATCGACCACGTCTTCGGCGCGATAGCGGCGGTCGCGTAGATTGAAGAAATTGCGATAGATTTCGCCCAAGCCGCCGTTGAGCGGCACCATGGCGTCCACATGGCGGCTGCGCCGGTCCTGGGCGTCGGCGCCGCTGTCGAACAGGCCCGGCGTCTTCCAGCCGTCGAACAATACCATGTCGCGGTCCAGTTGGGCGGCGAAGCGCTCGGGCGGCGGCGGGGCGGTTCGGGCCTTGTCGATCCGGTCGAGCGGCAGGTCCTCGGCCGCGGCGACGCGCTTGGCGATCTCCACGTCGATATCGCCGTCGGGGCCATAGACGAACAGGCTCGGCCGGACGCCTTGTTCGAGCAGCAGGCCGAGCAACAGCCGCGAATCGTAGCCGCCCGAGAAGGACAGCCGCACCCGCCCGTCGGCCGACCGGGCGATGCCGGCGATCACATGGCGCAGCGGCGCGAGCGCCTGTCGGGCGGCCTCGTCCAAGCGTACCGGGGCTCGGCGCTCGATGGCCGGCCAGGGCACCGGGTCGGTGACCGTCACCTCGGCGCCGTGCACGATCAGGTCGGTGCGCGCGGGCAGGCTGGTGACCCCGCGGGCGAGCGTCCGGTTGCCGTGGAACGCGCCGGCCCAGGCATAGGTATAGACCCCGAACGGGTCGAGCCGCCGGTCGTCGGTGAGCGCCAATGCGGCCAGGAAGGAGTTGGTGAACACGCGCCGGCCGGGGTCGTGATAGACCTTGTGGGCGCCGAGCCCGTCGGTGCGCACCAGCACCCGGTCGCCGGCGATGTGCAGCAGCGAGAAGTGTCCGGCGGTGTCGCGCCAGTCGGGGGCGCCCGGCACGATGTGGGCGGCAAGGCGGCGCAGTGCGGCCGCGCCGCCGGTCTCGCCGCTCAATAGCGGACCGACGGCGACCAGGTCGGCTTGGGGCGTGGCCGCCTCGGCGATCACGCTGTGGTCGGGATTGTCCACCAGGATCAGGTGCCACGGCCCGATGGCCGGACGGCGGCGCGGGCGAAAGCCGTGCGCCTCGACCAGCCGCAGAAACGCCGGCAGGTCGGCCTGCCCGGGCGCGTCGTCTCGGATCAGAACGTAAAAACTCATCGCTGCCCCGCGTGTTGCGGCACCCCGCGCCGGCGCCCCCTGCCGGTATGGAAGGCTCGGCGGGCTGTTGCAACTCCCTATCGATCTGGTCAGTGTGCGGCCGGGCTGTGGCCGAGCCGGTCGACGCCGGCGCGATGGGGGGGGGGCGTGCTCCCGACTTGACCGGGGCGGCCCGGTCGGACACCGTGCAAACGCGGCGCCGGGGGGCGTGGTCTGGGTGGTGAACCCGATGTGGAGGCGGCCGGAGACGATGGCTCACGAGACGGATGTGGTGGCGGGTGCCGCCGGTATCGACCAGCGCGGCGGAGCGGCGACGGCGTTGCCCACGCTGCCGAACTTCTTCATCGTCGGCGCGCCCAAATGCGCCACCACGTCGATGGACGCCTATCTCGCGGCCCACCCCGAGATCTACATGGCGCCGCGCAAGGAGCCGCATTTCTTCGCCCGCGACCTCTATCCCGAGGGCGTCGGCTGTTCGGCCGAGGCTTATGGGCGCCTGTTCGAGGGTGTGACCGGCGAACCGGTGGTCGGCGAAAGCTCGGTCTTCTACATGCTGTCGCAGACCGCAGCCCGCGCCATTCACGACGCGCGGCCGGACGCCAAGATCCTGATCATGCTGCGCGACCCGATCGAGGTTGTGGCCTCGCACCACTCCCAGATCATCTTCGAGGGGCTGGAGGACGAGCCGGACCTGGCCCGCGCTCTGGCGCTGGAAGCGGCGCGGCGGGCCGAGCACGGTGCCGGTGCGCTGACCTATCAGGAAAAGGTGCTACATTATCGCGACGTGGTGGCGTTCGCCGACCAGGTGGCGCGTTTTCAGGCGCTGTTCCCGCCCGAACAGATCAAGGTGGTGCTGTTCGAGGACGTCAAGGCCGATCTGCCCGGCGTCTATGGCGAGATCCTGGAGTTTCTGGGCGTCGACCCGACGTTTCAACCGACCTTCAAGGTCCAGAACGCCAACAAGCGTCTGCGCAGCGCCCGGCTCGGCGCCTTTTTGCGCGAAACGCCGGGCTGGGTGACGGCGCTTGGCCGGGTGGTGCTGCCCAGTGCTGCGTGGCGCTACAAGACGCGCATGTTTCTCAAGCGCCTGAACACCGATTTTCGCCGCCGCGAGCCCATGGCGCCGGCGCTGCGCGCGCATCTGGCCACTGAGTTGGGCCCCCAGGTGCGCCGGCTGGAAACGTTGTTGGATCGGGATCTGAGCCACTGGGCGCGGGCCCGCCGCGATTGAGCGGCACCGAAAGGGCAGGGAACGCGTGACCGAGGGCACCTCTTCCACCAATCGCGACATGGCGCGCGGCGGCGCCTGGATGGTCGCCATGCGCTGGGCGATGAAAAGCGTTGGCCTGGTCAGCACGCTGGTCCTGGTCCGCCTGCTCGACCCGGCGGATTTCGGCGTCATCGCCATGGCGATGATCGTCGTCGGTTTCCTCGAAGTGTTGACCATGGCCGGGGTCGACCTGGCGGTGATCCGGCATGAAAACCCGGAGCGCGCCGATTATGACGCGGCGTGGACGCTGCAGGTGATGCTGGCCGCCGGGATCGGCGCGCTGCTGCTGGTCTGTGCGCCCTATGCCGCGGCGATGTTCGACGAACCGAAATTGGTCGCGGTGTTGCGGGCCTTGGCGCTGCGGGCGGTGATCGGCGGTTTTCAGAACATCGGGGTCGCGCAGTTCCGCCGCGATCTGGCGTTCCACAAGGACTTTCAGTTCAACGTCTACAAGACCCTGCTGACCAGTGGTGTGACCGTGATCGCCGCCCTGATCCTGCGCAGCTATTGGGCGTTGGTGGTCGGGATGATCGCCAGCCAGGTGTTCATGGTCGCGCTCAGCTACACCATGCACCCCTACCGGCCGCGTTTGACCCTGTCGCGCTTGGGGCAGTACTGGTCGTTTTCCGTCTGGTTGATCGTCCATCACCTGGCCCGGTTCCTCAATCGGCGGCTCGACCAGTTCATCATCGGCAATGTGGCCGGCACGCAGTTCATGGGGCGCTATTCGGTCGCCTTCGACGTGGCGACCCTGCCGACCAATGAACTGGTGGTGCCCATGAACCGGGGGTTCTTTCCGGTCTACGCCCGTCTTCAGGGCGATCCGCAGGCCTTGGCGGCCGGCTTTGTCCGCGCGTTGAGCACCGTGGCGCTGCTGTGTTTCGCGCTCGGTTTCGGCCTGTTCGCGGTTGCCGAACCGGCGGTGTTGGTGCTGATGGGGTCGCGTTGGGCTGACGCGGTGCCCTTGGTCGAAGCGCTGGCGGTGTTCGGTGTGTTTCTGGCTCTTGCCACCAGCGTCGAGGCCTTGTTGATGAGCGTGGGGCGGACGCGGCTTCTGGCGCTGTTCGGGATTGCCAATGTGGCGCTGTTGGCGGTGGCGCTCGCGGGCACGGTCCGCTATCTCGATATCGACGCCGTGGCCTGGGCGCGTTGTTGGACTGCCCTTGCCGCGCTGCCGTTGGTCTACGCTGTGGTGCGACTGGCGGTGCCGGTTTCGGTTCCGGCGGTGGTCGGGGCGTTGTGGCCTCGGTTCGTGGCGGCGGCGTTGATGGTCGGGGCGGTCAAGGGCGTGCCGTGGCCCGATTTGGCGCCAATCGCCTTGCTGGCGTTGCAGGTGGCCACCGGAGCCGCTGTCTACGGGCTCGCCACCTGGGGGCTGTGGCGTCTGCGCGGCGCGCCCGACACGGTGGAAAAATCGGTGCTCGACCGGGTTTCCGGGCGCCTGACCCGGTTCCGCGCGGCAGGGTGACACCGTGGGGAAACCAAGGGAACCGCATGGCCAAGGATAATCGTGCCCAACGCCTGACCCGTTTCGACGGGCTCGGCCTGCGCGTCACCAAGCAGCTTTGGCAGACGGTTGCCCGGCCGTTCGATCGGCGGGCGAAGTCGGTTTTGATCATCGCCGGGGTGCAGCGCTCGGGCACCAATATGATGGTCGAGATCCTGGAGCGGTTTTTCCGCACCGCCGTCTACAACGAGAACCACCCGGCCGCCTGCACCGACTTCGAACTGCACGATACGCCGACATTGCGTCGTCTGGTCGAGCGTGCGCCCGGCGACACGGTGGTGTTCAAGGCGCTGTGCGACCTGGATCGGGTGCCGGCGTTGCTGGACGATTTGCCCGGCGCGCGGGCGGTCTGGGTCATGCGTCGGGTCGAAGACGTGGTCAATTCCCACGGTCACACCAAGTTTTTGAGCGCGCGCAACAATCTGTGCAGCACGCGGATGAACAACATCGCCGTTGACGCGCTGAGCGAGGGCTGGCGCGGGCGCGGCATGGTGGCCGAGACCCATGAGGTGGTGCGCCGCCATGCGCACCCCGAGATGACCAACCAGACGGCGGTGGCGCTGTTTTGGTACATGCGCAATGCGCTCTATTTCGACCTGGGCCTGGACCGCGACCCTCGGGTGCGGCCGTTGCTTTATGAGCATCTGGCGCGCGCCCCGCACCGGGAAGGCGCGGCCTGGCTCGCCTGGGCCGGCCTGCCGCCGTCGCGGTTCGCCCTGGCCAAGGTCAATGCCCGCTCGGTCGGCCGACAAGCCGCGCCGGCGATCGATCCGGCCGTCGAACAGATATGTAACGACCTCTACAACCGGTTTGCCGCCCAGGCGCCGGCCACCGAGCCGGCGGCGTCGATGGCCACCGCCGGCTGAGAAAACGCCTTCGACGCCACAAACTAACGCGCTTTGAGGGCCCATGGATCGGGGATTACCGGGACCGGGCTGCGGTGATTCAACGGCGGCAAAACACGCCGGACCAACCGGATTGCCCTTGTTTGTCAGGATCGAAGCACAGTATCATCATATTGAGAGATTGCTTGCTGTTATCAAATGATGAATGATGAGCGGCGAGCGGTGGTTTGCGGAGAAAGCGTGCCGCGGAGGCGCTGGCCGTTGAGGTAGAGGGGTATGACCGACAACCGCGCGGCCTTGTTACACTCACTGCGTGTGGACCGCACGGAGCGGCCCGATGTCGGGCCTCGGCCGCGCCGACCGGTGGTGACCGGGCTTATGCTCCTGCTGGCCTTTGTCGCCGGTGGGGCGGCGGTTTTGCTGTTCCGGCCGGCGCCCGATCCATCGGCCGTGGCGACGCCGGGTCCGCCGGCGTCGACCACGCCGTCGACCACGTCATCGCCAGTGCGCCCGGAACCGGCGGCCTCGGCGCCCGCCCCCGCCGCTGTGCAGACCGCGCCCAGCAGCTTGATTGCGTCGGGCTATGTGGTTGCCCGGCGGCGGGCCACCGTGTCGCCCCAGGTCAGCGGCCAGTTGCTCGCCCTGTTCGTCGAGGAAGGCGCCGAGGTGGCCAAAGGCCAGCGGCTTGCCCAGTTGGACGCCGAGTTGGCGGAACACGATCTGGCGCTCAACCGGGCCCGGCTGAAGGCGGCCGAGGCGGCGGTGCAGCGGATCCGGGCCGATCTGGCCGAGGCCGACCTCACCCTGTCGCGCACCCGCGATCTGCAGACCAACGACTTTTCATCCCGCGCGGCTCTGGATCAGGCAACAGCCCGGGTGGGCAGTCTGCGCGCCCAGCTTGCCGGGGCCGAGGCGGAAGTGGCGGCGGCGCAGGCGACCGCCGAACGTCAACAGGCGTTCGTCGAGCGGTTCACCGTGCGCGCGCCCTTCGACGGCGTGGTGATCGACAAGAACGCCCAGCCCGGCGAGTTCGTGGCCCCGGCCTCGGCCGGCGGCGAGTTCACCCGAACCGGCGTCTATACCCTGGTGGATATGGCCAGCCTGGAAATCGAAGTGGACGTGAACGAAGGCCAGATCGGGCGCGTGGGGGCCGGCCAGCGCACCGAGATCGTGCTCGACGCCTATCGGGACTGGACCATTCCGGGCCATGTGCTGGCGATCATTCCAACCGCAGATCGCGACCGGGCGACCATCCAGGTGCGCGTGGGCTTCGACAATCGCGATGGCCGGGTGTTGCCGGAGATGGCCGCCAAGGTGGCCTTTATCGATCGAGAGGACTCCTGATGACTGATCCGATCATGCGCCTGGAGGGCGTTTGCAAGGGCTACCGGCGGGGCGGCGAGGAAATCCAGATCTTCGACCGCCTGACCATCGA
This sequence comes from Rhodothalassium salexigens DSM 2132, assembly GCF_004341375.1. GTDB lineage: Bacteria > Pseudomonadota > Alphaproteobacteria > Sphingomonadales > Rhodothalassiaceae > Rhodothalassium > Rhodothalassium salexigens. The sequence continues at coordinate 127,368 of NZ_SLXO01000005.1, read as the reverse complement.
TATCGAGACCGGCGCCTTCATCTCGATCATGGGGCCGTCGGGCTCGGGCAAGACCACGTTGTTGAACCTGTTGGGCGGGTTGGACAAACCCGATGACGGTCGGATCGTTTTCGACGGTCAGGAGATCCAGGGGTGGGGCGAAAGCCGCCTGGCCAAGTGGCGGGCCGCCAATGTGGGCTTTATCTTCCAGTTCTATAATCTGATGCCCAGCATGTCGGCGGCGCGCAACGTGGAACTGCCGCTGCTGTTGACCAACTATTCGGCCAAGGAGCGCCGGCGTCGGGTCGCCACCGCGTTGGAGGTGGTCGGCTTGAGCGATCGCGCGCGCCACCGCCCGCGCGAGTTGTCGGGCGGACAACAACAGCGTGTCGGCATTGCCCGCGCGATCGTGGCCGACCCGCGACTGTTGCTCGCCGACGAACCCACCGGCGATCTTGACCGGCAAAGCGCCGACGAAATCCTGTCGATCCTGTCATTGTTGAACCGGGATCTGAACAAGACCGTCGTCATGGTGACGCACGATCCGCAGGCGGCCAGCCGGGCCCGTCAGGAACTGCATCTGGACAAGGGCCGGTTTACCGATGCCCAGGTGGCGGCTCAATGACCGATGTTCGGCTGATCCTGCACAATCTGTTCCGCAAGCTGGTGCGCACGCTGTTGTTGATCACCGCGACGATGATTGCGTTTCTGATCTATGGGACGCTGGCGGGTTTCGATGAGTCGATCGAGCAAGTCTACAGCAAGATCCCCGCCGACCGCCTGATCACCGTGAACACCATCAACTTCACCCAGCCGCTGCCCTATGCCTATGTGAACCGGGTTCGCGCGATCGAGGGGGTGGAGCGGGCCAGCCACGCCAACTGGTTCGGCGGCTATTACCGGGAAGAGCGCAATCAGGTCGCCACCTTTGCGGTGGACCCCGAGACCTATATGGACGTCGCGCCAGAGATCCGGGTCGACCCGCAGGTGCGCGACCGCTTTGTGGGCACCCGCGGCGCGATGATCGCGCCGCGCCGGTTGGCGGAACAGTATGGCTGGCAGGTCGGCGATCAGGTGTCGTTGTTCTCCAACATCTTCCCGCGCGAGAACGGCTCCTATGCTTGGCCGTTCGAGTTTGCCGGTGTGTACGATATCCGCGCAGAGTATGGTGAGGGCGGTGGCGCGGTCCTGATCCACTACGACTATTTCAACGAGGCGCGCCGGTTCGGCCGCGACGATGTGGGCTGGATCACCATCGATGCGGTGTCGCCCGAGGCGGCCGATCGGATTGCCGAGGAAGTGGACGCCCTGTTCGCCAACTCCCGGGCGCAGACCGAAACCAGTTCGGCGGCCGCCTTTCAGCGTGGCTTTCTGGAACAGTCGATCAGTATCGCGTCGGTGGTCACGCTGGTCAGCACGGCGGGGTTTGCCACCATCCTGCTGATCGTCGGCAATGCGATGGTCGTGGCGATCCGCGAACGAACCCGCGAAGTCGCCGTGCTGAAGACGCTGGGGTTCGGCGGCGTGCGCATCTTCCGCCTGATCCTGGGCGAATCCTTGGCGTTGGTCTTGATCGGCGGCGCCTTGGGGCTGGGGCTGACCGCATTGATCTTTTCGATGCTCTCGCAAGTTCCGGGTAACCCCTTGCCGCCCTTGAAACTGTACCCGATCACCATTGCCACGGCGGTGGGTTATATGGTGCTGCTGGGCATCGTGACCGGGCTGATCCCGGCGGTCGGCGCGTGGCGATTGAAGATCGTCACCGCCCTGGGGCGGGAGTGAGGCGATGGGATCGCTGTTTCGACAGATCCGCGCGGCCATCGCGCTGAACATTCTCAGCATCCCGCAACGGTTATGGCTGTCGGTGGCGACCGTCGGTTCGATCGCTCTGGCGGTCGGGGTGCTGATGGCGTTTCTGAGCCTGGCCGAGGGCTTTCGCAACATGCTCCAGGGGACCGGCTCCGACACGGTGGCTATACTGTTGCGCGACGGTGCCACGGTGGAGATCAACAGCGGTATCTCACGCGATCAGGTGCGCCTGGTCGAGGCGGCGCCGGGGCTTGCCGTCGATGCCGCCGGCGACCCGCTGCTATCGGGCGAGGTCTATGTGACGGTCGATGCCAAGAAGCGCAACAGCGGCGCCTCGGCGAACCTGTCGCTGCGCGGCGTGACGCCCGCTGCCTTGCAGGTGCGCGACGGGGTGCGCGTCGTCGACGGTCGGATGGTCGCGCCGGGCAGTAACGAATTGATCGTCGGCCGGCGGGTCAGCGATCAATTCGTCGGCTTCGACCTCGGTCGCGAATTGGTGCTGGGCAATAGCGTCTGGCGGGTTGTGGGCATCTTTGCCGCGGAAGGTGTTTTCGAATCCGAAGTCTGGGCCGACCTGGATACCGTGCGCAACCTGTTCAACCGCGGGTCGGGAGTGCAGTCGGTGCGCGCGCGTTTCACCGGTGCGGACGGTCTGGCGGCGTTACAGGCTTATGTCGAGGCGGAACCGCGTCTGAACCTGGATGTCCAGACCGAGGCCGAGTTCTATGCCGACCAGAGCTCGGGGACGGTGACCCTGATCTCGTATTTCGGCTGGCCGCTGGCGATCTGTCTGGCGATCGGCGCGCTGGCCGGGGCGATCAACGCCATGAATTCGTCGGTGGAATCGCGCGCGCGGGAGACCGCAACCCTGCGGGCGATCGGCTTTCGCGGCGTGCCGGCGTTCTTCGGCGTTATGGTCGAGGCGTTGTTTCTGGCCTTCCTCGGGGGGCTGCTGGCCACACTATGCGGGTATCTGGTCTTCAATGTCGCAGGCTGGAGCGTCTCCACCCTTGGCGAAGGGTTCACCCAGGTGGTGTTCGACTTCACCTTGACGCCGGCGGTGGCGCTGACGGGGCTTGTCGCGGCGCTGGTGATCGGCCTGTTGGGCGGTCTGGCCCCGGCGGTGCGCGCGGCCCGGTTGCCGATCCTGCAACTGGGCGCTCGCTGACGGTCGGCAATGTCAGGCGGTATCGATGCCGATCTGGGCGACAGCGCGGCGCCCCACATGCCGACGACGCCAGAGGGCGGCGCCATCATTCGTGGCCGGCGTTTGAAAGCGACGGTGGTGCGCGTGAAAAGGATCGTCTCCGAGCGCAGAAACAGCGGCTAGTCGGCCGAACAGGGGTGCCGGACGGCCAGTTCGCCCCGCCGGCGGTGCCGCGCTAAAGCCTGAACGGGGAGCCCCAAGGAACCCCTGAAATCCGAGAAAAACATTTCAGAGAAATGGTGGAGCCGAGGGGAATCGAACCCCTGACCTCTACAATGCCATTGTAGCGCTCTCCCGACTGAGCTACGGCCCCAAAACTGACGGGATCGACTTGGAAGTAGAGCCCCCGCGTCGTTCGGTGCACGCCGTGTAGTCCAACTGCGGGCACCGGGTCAAGCCTGCGGACGAAACTTTTTTCGCCCGATCCGACGAGCGGCTTTGACGCCTAACTGTCGCTGTCGTCGCTGGTCGGCGATTCGATCACACCAGAGACGTCGTCGTCGGTGTCGTCCAAGCTCACATCGCCCAGCACGTCATCGTCGCTGCTGCTGTCGTCGTCCAGATCCAGATCGCCGTCGTCGCTCTCGGTCTCGGCCTCGTCGGTCTTGGTTTCGGCCACCTCCGGCGTGCCGGCGACGGGCAGAATCGGTTGTTTCGACTTCAGAATCGGCTCCGGCAGCCATTCGTGCTGGCACGAGATGCACACCACCGGATTGGCGTTCTGAAGGTCGTAGAAGCGGGTGCTGCACTTCGGGCAGGTCCGCTTGGTGCCCCACTCGGGTTTGATCACACCCAATCTCCCTGTTGAAAGCCATCGGGCGCGGGCGGGATATGGCTCTCCGGCCGGCGCCAAAGCGGCGCTTGCTTGCCATGATCGGCGGGGCCTGTCAAAGACTGGTTGGCGACCCGTCGGCGGGTCGGTCGGCGCCGCCCGGTCCGGGGGCCGCCGCCGGTTCACGCAGCCGGCCTCGCAGCCGTTCTGGCCGCCCATGCCAACCGCCCCGTTTCCACGAGCCTTAGCGCAGGTCCGAGCCCCCATGTCCCACCTGATTGCCCGGCCGGTCGACGGCCTGTCCGGCCGCACCCATGTGCCCGGCGACAAATCCATCTCGCACCGCGCGCTGATCCTGTCGGCGCTGACGGTCGGCCGCTCCACCGTCGAGGGCCTGCTCGCGGCCGAAGACGTGCTCGCCACCGCCGCCGCCTTGCGCGCGCTCGGCGCCCGCATCGAGGGCCCGGACGCGCACGGCCGCTGGCAGATCGACGGCGTCGGCGTCGGCGGGCTGACCAGCCCCGCCGGCGCGCTCGACATGGGCAATAGCGGCACCGGGGCGCGGTTGTTCCTCGGCCTGCTCGCCACCCACGCGGTACGCGCGACCTTGATCGGCGATGCGTCCCTGAGCCGCCGGCCCATGGGCCGGGTGCTCGACCCGCTGGCGCCCACCGGTGCCCGCTTCGAGGCTGGCGAGGGCGGCCGGCTGCCGGTGACCGTGGTCGGCAGCGCCGATCCGCTGCCGCTCGAAACCCGGCTCAGCGTGCCCTCGGCGCAGGTCAAGTCGGCGCTCCTGCTCGCCGCTCTCAATACCCCCGGGCGAAGCCGGGTGATCGAACCGGTGCCGACCCGCGACCATAGCGAACGCATGTTGGCCGCCGCCGGCGCCGAGATCAGCGTGACCGCCGACCCTGCGACCGGCGAGCGGGTCATCGACCTGATCGGCCAGCCGGAGCTGACGCCGGTGGATTGGGCGGTGCCGGGCGATATCTCGTCGGCGGCGTTTCCGTTGGTCGCCGGGCTGTTGGGGGCGCCGGGCGGCGCGCCGGTGACGGTCAACGGCGTCGGCGTCAACCCGCTGCGCACCGGCCTGCTCGACGCGCTCGACGCCATGGGCGCGCGGATCGAGCGGGTCGACCCGCGCAGCCGGGGCGGCGAACCGATCGCCGACCTGGTGGCCTATCCCGGCCGGCTCGACGCCATCGAGATGGACCCGGCCCTGGCGCCGCGGCTGATCGACGAATGCCCGATTCTGTTCGTCGCGGCAGCGTGCGCGCACGGCACCAGCCGCTTCACCGGCTTGGGCGAACTGCGGGTCAAGGAGAGCGACCGTTTGGGTGCCATGGCCGACGCCTTGGCGGCCAACGGGGTCGGCGTTGAGGTGCTCGACGACGGCCTGGTGGTCGAGGGCGCGGGCGGCCGGCCGCCGGGCGGCGCCACGGTGGCGACCCATCTGGACCACCGAATCGCCATGTCGGCGCTGGTGCTGGGCGGTGCGTGCGCAGCCCCGGTGGTGATCGACGACGCCGCCGCCATCGCCACCAGTTTCCCCGGCTTCGTCGAGGTGATGACCGGGCTCGGCGCGCATTTCGACGCGGGCCGCCGGTGACCATGGCGGGGCAGGGCGCCTTCGCGTCGTGGGCGACGCGAGGCCCGGGCGGCACGGCATCGAGACGCTTGATCGGGATCGCAGCGGCGGCTAAGAGGCTGGCATGATTGTCGCTATTGACGGGCCGGCGGCGTCGGGCAAGGGCACCCTCGCCCGGCGGTTGGCCGCCCATTTCAACTTCGCCTATCTGGACACGGGGCTGCTCTACCGCGCCGTGGGTCAGGCCGTGCTCGACGCCGGGGGCGATCCGGCGAACGCCGACGACGCCGAAGCCGCCGCGCGCGCCATGAACCCCGAGGCGCTCGACGACGACCGGCTGCGCTCGGACGCCGCCGGCAACGCCGCGAGTCAGGTCGCCGCCATCGAAGGCGTGCGCGACGCGCTGCTCGACTTTCAGCGTGTGTTCGCCCGCCTGCACCCGCACGAGCGCGACGGCGCGGTGCTCGACGGCCGCGATATCGGCACCGTGGTGTGCCCCGACGCCCATGTGAAGTTGTTCGTCACCGCCGATGTGGAAGAGCGCGCCCGGCGCCGGGCGGCGGAGTTCGCCGCGCGCGGCGCTGCGGTCGAGTTCGACCAGGTGCTCACCGACCTCAAGGTGCGCGACGCGCGCGACGCGGCGCGTGCACAGGCGCCGCTCAAGCCCGCCGCCGACGCGCACTTGCTGGATACGACCGATTTGGATATAGAGGCGGCGTTCGAACAGGCGCGCGACATTGTCGACGCGGCCTGGTCGCCCGACTGATTTGGGCCAGGGCACGCTGCCTGCTGCCGCCCGTCAATGTGACGGTGCCGCAGGACGCTATCCTTTGGGCTTCCGGGTTGATGGGGAAAGGGGTCGATGGTCGGCCCCTGAAGCATATGGCTAGCCCCCGGAAGAAGACCGCCGGAGACAACCGGCCGGCCCGCATAGGCTAAGCACGAAAAGGAACGACTGCATGAGCACTGCAACCGCAGCGCCGAGCCGCGACGATTTTGCGGCTTTGTTGGAAGAAAGCCTCGGCGAAACCGACGGCTTCGAAGGCCGCGTGGTCAAGGGCACCGTGACCGCGATCGAAAACGACCTGGCGGTGATCGACATCGGTTTGAAGGCCGAAGGCCGCGTGCCGCTGAAGGAATTCGGCGCGCCGGGTCAGGACAGCGAACTCCAGCCGGGTGACATCGTCGAGGTGTTCGTCGACCGGGTCGAGAACGCGCTCGGCGAGGCGATCCTGAGCCGCGACAAGGCGCGCCGCGAGGAAGCCTGGGAGAAGCTCGAAAAGGCGTTCGAAAAGGACGAGCGCGTCGAGGGCATCATCTTCGGCCGGGTCAAGGGCGGCTTCACCGTCGACCTGTCGGGTGCGGTGGCGTTCCTGCCGGGCAGCCAGGTGGACATCCGCCCGGTGCGCGATATCACGCCGTTGATGAACATTCCCCAGCCGTTCCAGATCCTCAAGATGGACCGTCGCCGCGGCAACATCGTCGTGTCGCGCCGCGCGGTGCTGGAAGAGACCCGCGCCGAACAGCGCACCGAACTGCTCGCCAAGCTCACCGAGGGCGACGTGGTCGAAGGCGTGGTCAAGAACATCACCGATTATGGGGCGTTCGTGGACCTGGGCGGCATCGACGGCCTGCTGCACGTCACCGACATCGCCTGGAAGCGCGTCAACCACCCGAGCGACGTGCTGTCCATCGGCCAGACGGTCAAGATCCAGATCATCCGGATCAACAAGGAAAACCAACGCATCAGCCTGGGCATGAAGCAGCTTGAGGCCGATCCGTGGGAAGGCATCGCCGCCAAGTATCCGAGCGGGGTCAAGTTCAAGGGCACGGTCACCAACATCACCGACTATGGCGCCTTTGTGGAGCTGGAGCCGGGCGTCGAGGGCCTGGTGCACGTCTCCGAGATGAGCTGGGTGAAGAAGAACGTCCATCCGGGCAAGATCGTCTCGACCAGCCAAGAGGTCGAGGTGATGGTGCTGGAAGTGGACCCCGACAAGCGCCGCATCTCGCTGGGTCTCAAGCAATGCCTGGAAAACCCGTGGGAATCGTTCGCCGAGAACTTCACGCCGGGCACCCAGGTGGAAGGCGAGATCAAGAACATCACCGAATTCGGTCTGTTCATCGGCCTGCCGGGCGACGTGGACGGCATGGTCCACCTGTCCGACCTGGACTGGAACCGTTCGGGCGAAGAGGCGATCGACGAGTACAAGAAGGGCGATGTGGTCAAGGCCGTGGTGCTCGACGTGGACGTCAACAAAGAGCGCATCAGCCTGGGCATCAAGCAGCTTGAGGGCGACCCGTTCGCCAGCGTCGCCGGCCTGAAGAAGAACGCCCGCGTCACCTGCACGGTCAAGGAAGTGAACGACGGCGGCATCGAGGTGGAAGTGGGCGACGAAGGCTACACCGCCTTCATCCGCCGCTCGGACCTGTCGCGCGACCGCGCCGAACAGCGCCCCGACCGGTTCTCGGTGGGCGACAAGGTGGACGCCATGATCACCTCCATCGACCGCTCCAGCCGCAAGGTGGGCCTGTCCATCAAGGCGCTGGAAGTGGCCGAAGAGAAGGAAGCGGTACAGCAGTACGGCTCCACCGACTCGGGCGCGTCGCTCGGCGACATCCTCGGCGCCGCGCTGCAACGCGCCCAGGACACGGCCGACGACGACAAGGCCAACTAAGACAGGTCGGCTTGGCCCGGCGGTCGATGCTGCCGGCCGCCCGCCAACCCGCCGCAGACGGCGCCAGGGCTTGCCTTGGCGCCGTTTTTTGTTCGCCCAGCCCCGTCTCGGCCGGGGCTGGGCGGGCAAAAGGCTTTAACTCAAGGCACTTGGCCGACGCCTCCCGGGGCCGATACGCTTGACGTTGGCGCACATGCTTGGCACAGTAATTTGTCAAATAACACCCGACCGGTCGCCCGCCCCATGATCAAATCCGAACTGATCGACAAACTGAGCCGCGATAACCCGCATCTGTTGCGTCGCGATGTGGAGATGATCGTGGCGACCATCTTCGACGAAATCGTCGACACGCTGAAGCGTGGCGGGCGCGTGGAACTGCGCGGTTTCGGGGCTTTTTCGATCAAGCATCGACCGGCGCGGCAGGGCCGCAACCCGCGCTCGGGCGAGACCGTCGCGGTGGACGAAAAGTTCGTGCCGCACTTCAAGGTGGGCAAGGCGCTCAGGGAACGCTTGAACGCGGACGGATCGCAGACGTAATCTCGGGTCGGTTCTGATTCTCTAGCCCGCGCGGACCCCCGATGTTTCGTTTGCTTCGCAACATAGCCGCGATCGTCATCGCGCTGGCCCTGGTGCTGTTCTCCATCCGCAGCACCGACCGGGCCGAGATTGGTCTCTTCCCACTCGATTGGACGGTGTCGCTACCGGCCTATCTGTTGTTGTTCGCTGGTCTGTTTTTCGGCCTGATCCTGGCTTGGGTGGTGCCGCTGACGTCGCAAGTGTCGCGGCGGATGCAGTTGCGCCGCGCCAATCAGAAGATCCGGGCGCTCGAAGCGCAGATCGCCGAGTTGCAACAGTTCAAGAACGAGGTCTCGGCGGAAAAGGTGCGCCAGATGACCGCCGAAGCGGAAACCGCGCCGCCGGTACCGGTCGGCCCGGCCCTGGCCCCGCCCACTGCCGAGATCGCCGGCGAGGCGCCGCCCCCATCGTCGGCGTCGGCGGGCTCCCCGCCGGCATCGGACGCAACGGCACCGCCGACCGCCAGCGGCAATGCGTGGCCCGGCGGCGTGCGACCCGGCGACCGTACCGCACGGTCCGGTCGGGCGAAGCCGGCGTCCCGGACCGGCGCGTCCCAGGCTGGCGCACAAAAAAATGCGGGCTCCGAGGCCGCGGTGGACGTGACGGTCGAACCGGCGGAAATCGCCGATGTGACCGAAGCCGCGCCGGCGTCGGTCGAGGCGACCGGGACCGCCCGGTCCGGTTCGGACGCCAAGGACGCCAAGGGTGACAAACAGGGAGCGACCGGTGCCGACCGTGCAGGCACCGGCAAGACCGCCGGCACGGGCGGCCGAACATGACCGCGATGCGGCGTGACGTTACCGGGCGGGTCGGCGGGCCTGACCGGCGGCCGCAGTTGTTCTGCGCCCTCGATACCCCCGATGGCGACCGGGCGGTGGCCCTGGCGCGGCAGGTGGCCGGCCAGGTGGACGGGCTGAAGGTGGGGCTTGAGCTGTTTTGCGCGGCCGGTCCGGCGGCGCTCGACCGGCTGTCCGCCACCGGGCTGCCGCTGTTCCTCGACCTCAAGTTGCACGACATTCCCAACACGGTGGCCGGTGCGGTCCGGTCACTGATGTCCCGGACGCCGGCGCTCATGACCCTGCACGCCCAGGGCGGCGCGGCGATGATGACCGCCGCGGTCGAGGCCGCCGGGGCCGAGGCCGCGCGGCTCGGCGTGGCGCCGCCGGTGCTGCTTGGCGTGACCGTGCTGACCAGCCTCGACCGGGACGATCTGGCCGCCGTCGGCGTCGCCGACGCGCCGGCCGACCAGGTCTTGCGCCTGGCCCGGTTGGGTCGGGCGTCGGGCTTGGGCGGCCTGGTCTGTTCGTCGCGCGAGGTGGCGGCGGTGCGTGCCGCGGTCGGGCCCGATATGACCCTGGTGGTGCCGGGCATCCGGCCGGCCGGCGCCGCCATCGGCGACCAGAAGCGGGTGATGACCCCGGCGCAAGCGGTTGCCGCCGGCGCCGACCTGTTGGTAGTCGGCCGGCCGATCACCCAGGCCGACGACCCGGCCGCCGCCGCCGCCGCTGTGGCCGACGAAATCCGAACCGCTTGGGAGGCCGGGCAGGGGGCGGCCTCCGCCGGGCGGCCATGACCGGCGGCGTGGACGTCAAGCTGTGCGGCTTGTCGACGCCGGCGCAGGTGGCCGCCGCCCTCGACGCCGGGCCGCGCTGGCTGGGCTTTGTGGTGTTTGCGCGCTCGCCGCGTCATGTGGCGCCCGATGACCTGGCGGCGCTGACGGCGCCGGCGGCCGGCCGCGCCGAGCGGGTCGCGGTGCTGGTCGACCCCGACGATGGGCTGGTCGACCGGGTTGCCGGTGCCGTCGACGTGCTGCAACTGCACGGCGGCGAGACCCCCGAGCGGGTCGCCGCCATCGCCCGGCGCAGCGGCCGGGCGGTGTGGAAGGCGTGGGCGGTGGGCGACAGGCTGGACGTTGAGGCCGTGAATGCGTATGCCGGAGCGGTCGACCGGTTCTTGTTCGACGCCAAGCCACCCAAGGATGCCGCCCTGCCCGGTGGCAACGGGGTCGCGTTCAACGCCGCCTTGTTGCGCGGCGTCGCCGTGGCCCGGCCGTGGATTCTGTCCGGCGGTCTCGACGCCGCCTCGCTCGGCCCGGCGGTCGCCCGGTCGGGCGCGCGCGCGGTCGACGTCTCGTCAGGGGTCGAGGAGGCGCCCGGGGTCAAGTCCGCGTCCCTGATGGCCGCCTTCGTGGCCGCCGCCCGCACATTGGAGCCTGCCAACGCATGACCGACGCACCCGCCAACAGCTTCACCCAGGGGCCCGACGAGCGCGGCCATTTCGCCGATTATGGCGGGCGCTATGTGGCCGAGACGCTGATGCCGCTGATCCTGGAGGTGGAACGCGCCTATGAGGCCGCCACCCGCGACCCCGCCTTCCAGGCGGAGTTCGACGATCTGCTGACCCATTATGTGGGCCGGCCGAGCCCGCTTTACTTTGCCGAGCGGCTGACCGAGCATCTGGGCGGCGCCAAGATCTACTTCAAGCGCGACGAGGTGAACTTCACCGGCGCCCACAAGATCAACAATGTGGTCGGCCAGATCCTGCTGGCCCGGCGCATGGGCAAGACCCGGATCATCGCCGAGACCGGCGCCGGTCAACACGGTGTCGCCACCGCCACGGTGGCGGCGCGCTTCGGCCTGTCGTGCACGGTGTTCATGGGCGCGGTGGACATGGCCCGCCAGCGTTCCAACGTCCACCGCATGACCCTGCTCGGCGCCGACATCCGGCCGGTGCACAGCGGCAACGCCACCCTCAAGGACGCCATGAACGAGGCGCTGCGCCACTGGGTGGCCGAGGTCGACGACACCTTCTACGTGATCGGCACGGTCGCCGGCCCGCACCCCTATCCCGCCATGGTGCGCGACTTTCAGTCGGTGATCGGGCGCGAGGTGCGCGAGCAGATCCTGGACCGCGAAGGCCGGCTGCCCGACAGCCTGGTCGCGTGCATCGGCGGCGGCTCCAACGCCATGGGGCTGTTCCACCCGTTCCTCGACGAGCCCACGGTGCGCTGCCGGGCGGTGGAGGCCGCCGGGCGCGGCGTCGACACCGGCGAACACGCCGCCAGCCTGACCCGGGGCCGGCCCGGCGTGTTGCACGGCAACAAGACCTATCTGTTGCAGGACGCCGACGGTCAGATCATCGAGCCCTATTCGATCTCGGCCGGGCTCGACTATCCTGGCGTCGGCCCCGAGCACGCCTGGCTGCGCGACCAGGGCCGGGTCGAATATGTGCACGCCACCGACCAGGCGGCCCTCGACGCCTTCCAGTTGTGCGCCCGCACCGAAGGCATTCTGCCGGCCCTTGAGCCCGCCCACGCGCTCGCCCATGTGGCCGAGTGGGCGCCGACCCTGCCGGCCGACCATCTGATGGTGATGAACCTGTGCGGACGCGGCGACAAGGACATGGATACGGTGGTCGAAGCCCTGGGCCTGACCGCTGGGGAGGCCAAACGATGAGCGCGCGTCTGACCCGCCGGTTCGAGGCCCTGGCGCGCGCAGGCCGCGCCGGGCTGGTCACCTTCGTCACCGCCGGCGACCCCGATTACGAGACCGGCCTGGAGATCGTCCGCGCCTTACCCCAAGCCGGCGCCGACGTGATCGAGCTGGGCATGCCGTTCACCGATCCGATGGCCGACGGCCCGGCGATCCAGGAAGCCGGCTGCCGGGCGCTCGACGCCGGCATGACCCTGGCCCGCGTGCTCGACCTGGCCGCCGCGTTCCGCGCCGGCGACGCCGACACGCCGGTGGTGCTGATGGGCTATATCAACCCGATCCTGGCCATGGGGCTGGAGACCTTCACCGCGCGCGCCGCTGCCGCCGGCGTCGACGGGCTGATCGTCGTGGACATGCCGCCCGAGGAGGACGCGCCCTTGCGCCGGGCGGCGTCGGCCCAGGGGCTTCACCTGATCCGGCTGGCGACCCCGACCACCGACGACGATCGGTTGGTGCGAGTGCTCGACGGCGCGTCCGGGTTCCTTTATTACGTTTCTGTTGCCGGCGTCACCGGGTCGAAGAGTGCCGCCGGCGCCGACATCGACGCGGCGGTGGCGCGGCTGCGGCGCCAGACCGACCTGCCGATCGCGGTCGGGTTCGGCATCCGCACCGCCGAGCAGGCCGGCGCGGTGGCGCGCAGCGCCGACGCCGCCGTGGTCGGCTCGGCCATCGTCAATGTGGTCAAGGCCCATCTGGGGCGGCCGGACCTGGTGGACGCCGTGTCTCGGTTTGTCGCGGACCTGAGCGCCGGGGTTCGCGCAGCAAGGAAAGAGCATTCATGAGTTGGCTGACGAGCTATGTGAAGCCGAAGCTGGAGCGGGCCTTTTCGCAGAAGGAGACGCCCGACAATCTGTGGCACAAGTGCCAGGGCTGCGGCGAACTCATCTATATGAAGGACTATCTGGCGGCGTTGCGGGTCTGCGGTAACTGCAACCATCACGGCCGGATGGGCCCGAAGGAACGCTTCGACGCCCTGTTCGACGGCAGCACTTATGAGACCCTCGAATGCCCGAAGGTGGTCGAGGACCCGCTTAAATTCCGCGACCAGAAGCGCTACACCGACCGCCTGCGCGACGCCCGGTCCAAGACCGGCGACGCCGACGCGGGCCATGTGGCGGTGGGCCGGCTTGGCGGCATCGAGACCGTGGCGTTCGTGGAAAACTTCTTCTTCATGGGCGGCTCCATGGGGCTGGCGGTGGGCGAGGCGTTCGTCGCCGCTGCCGACGCCGCCATCGCCCGGCGCGCCCCCCTGGTGGCGTTCGTCGCGGCGGGCGGCGCGCGGATGCAGGAAGGCATCCTGTCGCTGATGCAATTGCCGCGCACCACTGTGGCGGTCGAGCGCATGAAGGACGCCGGGCTGCCCTATATCGTCGTGCTCACCGACCCGACCACCGGCGGCGTCACCGCGTCCTTTGCCATGCTCGGCGACGTGCATCTGGCCGAGCCCGGGGCGCTGATCGGCTTCGCCGGCCCGCGGGTGATCAAGGAGACGATCCGCGAGACCCTGCCCGATGGCTTCCAGCGCGCCGAATATCTCAAGGACCATGGCATGGTCGACAAGGTGGTGGCGCGTGGCGAGATGCGCGCCACCCTGTCGCGGCTGATCGCGCTGATGACCCATGACGGGGCGGCCCAGGCCGATCTCGCCCGGACCCGCGCCGCCGAGGCCGAGACGGCGGCCGCCGCCGGACCGGCCGACGAGACGCCGGCGGCCGAGGACGAGCCGCGCAAGGCCCGCAAGGCCAAGGCGGAAAAGCCGCGCAAGACCGAACGCGCCGACAAGACCGAGCGCAGCGACCGGGCGGACAAGACCGATCGGGCGGACCAGGCGGGACAGGGCGACCGGCCGGCGGCGCAAAAGGCGGGGGCTGCGCGCCCGGCCGAGGCCGAACCGGGACGGTCGGACGGCGCCGGCGACCGGGACGACCCGCCGATTTCCCGCGCGGCGGAATAGGGGCCGGGTGGGTGTCCACGGTGTCCGAACCCGATGGTGTCGAGGCGGCGCTCGCCCGGCTCAAGGATCTGCATCCCAAGGTCATCGACCTGTCCTTGGGGCGCATCCGGACACTGCTGGACAAGCTCGGCAATCCCGAGCGTCGGCTGCCGCCGGTGCTGCACGTGGCCGGCACCAACGGCAAGGGCAGCGTGGTGGCGACGACGCGCGCCATCGCCGAGGCGGCGGGCCTGCGGGTCCATGTCTATACCTCGCCGCATCTGGTGCGCTTCAACGAGCGCATCCGGCTCGCTGGATCGCTGATCGCCGACGCCCATCTGGTGGCGCTGATCGACGAGGTGGTCGCGGTCAATGGCGACGATCCGATCACCTTTTTCGAGGTCACTACGGCGGCGGCGTTCAAGGCGTTCGCCGACGTGCCGGCCGATCTGGCCATCGTCGAGGTGGGCTTGGGCGGTCGGTTCGACGCCACCAATGTGATACCCAAGCCCGCGGCGTGCGCGATCACGCCGGTGTCGCTCGACCATAAGGAATATCTGGGCGAGGACGTGGCCGGCATCGCGGCCGAGAAGGCGGGTATCCTGAAGCGTGAGGTGCCGGCGGTGATCGGTCCGCAACTGGACTGCTCGGCCGCCGCGATCCGCCGCATCGCGCGCGAGGCGCGCGCGCCCTTGCACATGATCGACCAGGACTGGACGATCTGCCGCCAGACCGACGACCGCGGCGCGGACTATCTGGTCTATCGTGACACCCTGGAGCGGTTCGACCTGCCCATGCCCGGCTTGCCCGGCGCGCACCAGATCCAGAACGCCGGCGTCGCGGTGGCGTTGCTGCGCCATCAGGATGAGGTGGTGGTGCCGGCGGCGGCCTATCGCGCCGGCTTGGAATGGGTGCGCTGGCCGGCGCGCCTGCAACGGCTGACCCAGGGTAGCTTGCGCGAGGTTCTGCCCGAGGCGGCCACGCTGTGGCTCGACGGCGGCCATAACGAGGCGGCGGGGCAGGTGTTGCGCCGGCATTTCTCGTCGCTCGACCCGGACCGCGACGCCTTCTTCCTGGTGGTCGGCATGATGAAGGGCAAGGAGCACGCCGATTTCCTTGGTGCCTTTTCGGGCCTGGCCGAACAGTGCCTGACCGTGCCGATCCCGGGCCAGGAAAACACCATGCGCGCCGGTGAATTGGCCGGGATCGCCTCGGCCGCAGGATACCCGGCGCAACCGGCCGCCTCGGTGCGCTCGGCGCTCAAGCGGCTGGGCGACGCCTGCCCGCCGGGCAAGCGCCCGGTGGTGCTGATCACCGGCTCGCTCTATCTGGCCGGCGAGGTGCTGCGCGAAAACGGCACGCCGCCCGTCTGACCCTCGGGGCCATACCCCACACCGCACCAGGGCCACACGCACCAGGGTCACGCGCATCGGCTGAGGAGCGCTGCGGGCCGCCAACCGACCGGATCGTCAACGCCGGATTGT
Source organism: Rhodothalassium salexigens DSM 2132 (assembly GCF_004341375.1). Lineage (GTDB taxonomy): Bacteria > Pseudomonadota > Alphaproteobacteria > Sphingomonadales > Rhodothalassiaceae > Rhodothalassium > Rhodothalassium salexigens. The sequence goes on along the minus strand of NZ_SLXO01000005.1, from coordinate 111,851 downwards.
CAGGCCGGCGCGCTGCCGTCGTCGTCCTGGTCGTCGCTGGCGGTGCGGCACGCGGCGTGGCAGGGCGCGCCGCCGCCGGGCGCGCGCTTGACCGGCTCGCCGGTCTCGGGGTCCACATAGACCAGCCCCAGGGCGGTGCAGATGGGGATCAAGCCGTCGGTGTCGGGCGGCGCCGGCGCCTGGGCGTGCACCGGCATGGCCAGGGCGGCGGTGAAAGCCAAGGCGGCGGCACAGGACGACGGCACCCGCCGCCAGCCGCGCCGCGCGCCTGACCCGTTCGGGCTGGGCGCGTCGTCGCTTACCGCTTCGTCGCCTATGGCTTCGTCGCGTACCGCCGTGTCGTCGCCCGCTGCGTCGATCGGCATTCCGGCCCAGTGGCTTTCAAACTCACGTTTCATGCCTGAACAATAGCCCGGTTTGGGGGCCGTGTCTTGTCTTGCATCACCATGCGCGGCACACCGCCGCCGGGGTCAGAGCGACTTGCGCGCCTGCAGGGCGGCGGCCAGGGTGCCGTCGTCGAGATAGTCCAACTCGCCGCCCACCGGCAGGCCGTGGGCCAGCGCGGTCACCCGGACGCCGGTGCTGGCGAGCCGCTCGGTCACATAGTGGGCGGTGGTCTGGCCGTCGACGGTGGCGTTGAGCGCCAGGATCACCTCTTCGATGGCCTCGCGGCGCACCCGGTCGACCAGCGGCGCGATCGACAGGTCGTCGGGTCCGATGCCGTCGAGCGCCGACAGCGTGCCGCCGAGCACATGATAGCGGCCGGTGAACAGGTCCGAGCGGTCGAGCGCCCACAGATCGGCCACGTCCTCGACCACGCACAGCGTGCCGGTGGCGCGGCGCGGATCGGCGCACAGGCTGCACGGGTCGACGGTGTCGGCATTGCCGCACACCGAGCAGGTGCGCACCCGGTCGCGCACCGTGGCCAGCGCCTCAGCCAGCGGCACCAGCAACGGGTCGCGCTTCTTGATCAGGTGCAGCACCGCGCGCCGGGCCGACCGGGGGCCAAGCCCCGGCAATTTGCCCAGCAACTGGATCAGGCGGTCGATATCGGGAGCGTGGCCGGTGGACATGGGCGCGGTCTAGCTGTTCAAACCCGGGCTCTAGCACAGCCGCGCGGTCGCGTCATCCGGCGTCATGACCCAGGGTCGCCACGGGCGTTCGGGCGCCGGCGAACGCCTGCGCGACGCACCGGTGGTTGGGCCGGGGGGCGGCCGCTGGAGGCTGGAAGGCGCCGGGGTCAGCCCTCGCGCACCTGGAAAATGGGCTGCCAGTCGTCATGGGCGTCATGGACCAGCAGGCGCCAGTTGGAGAACACGCGCGCGCCGTGCAGGGCCTCGGCGGCCAGGGTCGGTGTGTCGCTGATGCGCAGCCATCGCGGTGCGCCGTCATTGTCCAGGCAGCGCAGATAGTGACCGTCCTGGGCGATCGCCAGCCAGCCGGGCAGGGCGTTGTCGCGGCCCAGGATGTCGCTTTCGCCGAGCGTCACCGCCAGCCGCGTGGTGCCGAGCACCAGCAGCGGCACGTCGCCGAGGGTGTCGGCGGTCAAGGCCCGGGCCTCGACGCGGCCGTCTTCGCCCGGCGCGATCAGCACGATGTCGCCGGGCTCGTCGCCGCTGCGCGCCGCCTTGGCACCGAGCGCGATACCGTGATGGTCGCCGACCACGAAGAAGTCGCCGGTGCGCAGGGTTTCGGCGGTGCGCAGCTTGAGTTTGAGCAGATTGAGGTCGCGGTCGATGAACATCGAACAGCCTTTCGAAACGCAGAAAACACCAGTGGCGCCACGCCTAGCAAAAAAATGCTAAAAAGACGTATGCGCAGGGCATTGGGGGGGTCTGCGGCCCGTGCCCTGCGTCCCCAGCCTGTGTCCTCAGCCTGTGTCCCTGGCCGGTGGCCCGCGTCCCCGATCTGCGTTCGGTGCGACCGGGTGGCGATCAGCCGCCGAACGGCATCTTGAAGCCCGGCGGCAGGCCCATTCCGCCGGTCATTTCCTTCATCTGTTCGGCCATGTGCTGGTCGAGCTTGTCCTTGGCGTCGCCATGGGCGGCCACGATCAGGTCTTCGACCACCTCGGCCTCTTCGCCGCTCAGCAGCGACGGGTCGATCGACACCCGCAGCAGCTTGTGCTTGCCGTTCATCGTCACCGAAACCATGCCGCCGCCGGCGCTGCCGGTGATCTCGGCCTCCTCAAGCGACGCCTGCATGTCGGCCAGCTTCGACTGCATCTGCTGGGCCTGTTCCATCATCTTCTTGATATTCATTGCGGATTCTCCTCGGTGTCGGTGTCGTCCGGGCCCTGGCTCTGGGGGCCGGCATCGTCTGGGGCGCCGAGCGTCTCGGCGTGGCGGTGGGTGACCTTCAACAGCCGCGCGCCGGGAAAGATCTCGCGCACGGTTTGTATCTTGGGATGGGCCTCGGCGGCGGCAAGCTCCGAGCGGCGCTGCCGGGCTTCCTGCTCGGCCAGGGTCTCGCCGCCGCCGCTGGTCTGGACGTCCACCGTCCAGGGCTCGCCGGTCCAGTCGCCCAGGCAGGCCTTGAGCCGCTTGGCGAAGGTCGGGTCGATCCGGTCGACAAGCGCCACCACCAGATGGCCGGGCGTGTAGGACACCAGCCGCGCCCGATGGCGCAGGGTGCCGGACAGCCGGCCCTCGCGCCGGTCCTCCACCAGCCGCACCAGGGCGGGGAAGTCGGCCGGTATGGCCGCGTGGGTCGGCGCCGGGGCGCTCTCGGGCGGCGCGGTGACGGGATTTGGGGCCGGGCTCGACGCGGTTTGCGCGCGCGCCTCGGCCAGCGACACCACCGACGCCTGCGCCCGGCCGGGCGGCGGCGCGCCGGCTTGACCATGAGGGGCGCCGGCGGTGGTGTGCGCGGTGGCGCCCGCAGCGCCCGCCGGCCCGCCGCCCGCCGGGGCGCCGCCGCTGGGACCGCCGCTGGGGCCGCCGTCGCCGCCCTGCGCCCGGGCCACCAGGTCGGCGGGGCTGGGCAGGTCGGCGGCGTAGCACAGGCGGATCAGCACCATCTCGGCGGCGGCCAGGGGGGCGGGGGCGTCGCGCACCTCGCCCAGGCCCTTGAGCAGCATCTGCCAGGCCCGGGTCAGGTGCGCCATGGCCAGCGCGCCGGCCATGTCCGCGCCGTCGCGCCGTTCGGCTTCCGAGACCAGCAGGTCGGCGCCGGCGTCGGGCGTCACCTTGAGCCGGGTCAGCCAGTGCACGGTTTCCAGCAGGTCGCCCAGGACCACCGCGGGGTCGGCGCCGGCTTCGTGCAGGCCGCCGAGGATCGCCAGCGCCTCGGCCGCGTCGCCCTTGAACAGGGCGCGCGCCAGGTCGAGCACCCGGGCACGGTCGGCGAGGCCCAGAATGTCGCGGGTCAACGCCTCGGTGACCGCGCCGCCGGTGTGCGCGATCGCCTGGTCGAGCAGGGACAGGCTGTCGCGCACCGAGCCTTCGGCGGCGCGCGCGATCATCGCCAGCGCCGGCGCCTCGGCCTCGACGCCCTCGGCCTGGGCGATGCGGGCCAGATGGTCGACCAGCGTCTGGGTCTCCACCCGGCGCAGGTCGAACCGCTGGCAGCGCGACAGGATGGTCACCGGCACCTTGCGGATCTCGGTGGTGGCGAAGATGAACTTCACATGCTCGGGCGGCTCTTCAAGCGTCTTCAACAGGGCGTTGAAGGCGTTCTTCGACAGCATGTGCACTTCGTCGATGATGTAGATCTTGAAGCGCGCTTCGGCGGCGCGATAGCTGACCCCGTCGATGATCTCGCGGATGTCGTCGACGCCGGTGCGGCTGGCGGCGTCCATCTCCATCACGTCCACATGGCGCGACGCGGCGATGTCCTGGCACGGCCGGCAGACGCCGCACGGCGTGGTGGTCGGCCCGCCCTGGCCGTCCGCACCTTCGCAGTTGAGCCCCTTGGCGATGATCCGCGCGGTGGTGGTCTTGCCGACGCCGCGCACCCCGGTCAGCACGAAGGCGTGCGCCAGCCGGCCGGTGCGAATCGCGTTCTCCAGCGTGCGCACCATCGCCTCCTGGCCGATCAGTTCGGCGAAGGTCTGCGGGCGGTATTTGCGCGCCAGAACGCGATACGGCTCCTGGCCGTCGGTCTCCGGGCGATGGGGCTCGTTGGGTTGGTCCACCGGGTGATCCGCTGGGTTGCTGCTGGCGATGCTCCAGACCTAGCGCTTAGGCCACCCTCAAGGCAACGCCCGAGCGCGGCCAGCGCTGGATCGCCACGGCATCTGACGGGAGAAGGGGGGGAGGCCAATGATAGAGAGACCGGAGCGACCCAGACCGAAACTCGTTACGGCTGCTTCCTTCCGGACCTGACCGGGTTGGCGAGGGGCCTGTCCACTCCGGCCTCCCACCACCTATATGCGAAAACCGCGCGCCCGACGCAAGGGGGGACATGACCGGATCGTCAGCGCGCGCCATTGTCGACCAGGCGGCTATGTGACAATTTGGTTACATCGCTGCTGTGCCTGGGGTTCGGCCTTGGTCGGCCGTGGCCGGGCAGCGCCCCCTTGGTGGCCGCGCGGCGGCCCGGCCGGAGACTGCCATGACCCCCTTGCCGACCCGGCTCGACCCGGTTCTGGCGCTGGCCATCGCCACCGCGCTGGGGCTTCTGATCGGGCTCGAACGCGGCTGGCACGAGCGCACCGACCCCGAGGGCCAGCGCGTCGCGGGCGTGCGCAGCTTCACCCTCATCGGCCTGCTCGGCGGCGTCACCGGTTTGCTGACCGCGCCCGGTAGCTTGCCGGTGCTGCCCGCGGTGGGGCTGGTGGCGGTGGCGGCGGCCCTGGTGGGCGGGCAGATGGCGCGCGCCACCTGTGCCCATGATCTGGGCGTGACCAGCTTGTTGGCCGGCCTGTTGACCTTCACCCTCGGCGCAGCGGCGGCCTTGGGCTACGCTACCGAAGCGGCCATGGCCGCCGTGGCCGCGGCGCTGCTGCTCGGCTACAAATCGGTGCTGCACCGCTGGGTGGCGGCGATCTCGGCGGACGAACTGCATGCCGGGCTCAAGCTGGTGGCGATCAGCGTGATCGCCCTGCCGGTGCTACCCGACCAGGGCTTCGGGCCGTGGGATGCGCTCAACCCGTTTCGGATCTGGTGGATGGTGGTGCTGATCGCCGGCATCTCGTTTTGCGGCTATGCGGCGATGAAGATCGCCGGCACCGAGCGCGGTGCCTTGCTCACCGGGCTGTTCGCCGGCCTGGCGTCCTCGACCGCGCTGACGCTGCATTTCGCGCGTCTGGCGCGGCGTTCGGACAGGGCCGGGCGGTCGGCGCTGGCCGGCGGTGTGCTGTTGGCGTGCGGGACCATGTTTCCGCGCATGATCGCGGTCTCCGCCATCGTCTATGCGCCGCTGGCCGGTGCCTTGCTGGTGCCGATGCTGGCCATGGCCGGGGTGGCCTATACGGCGGCGGCCGGGCTGTGGCTGGTCAATCGGCGGCACAAGGCGCCGGCGCCCGCGCCGCTTGCCAACCCGCTCGCACTCGGCGAAGCGCTCGGCTTCGGCGCCTTGTTGGCGCTGGTGATGCTGGCGGCGGCGGGGCTCAAGGCGGTCTATGGCGGTCAGGGCTTGGTGGCGCTGGCCGCGGTGTCGGGGGTGGCCGATGTGGACGCGATCACCCTGGCGCTCGCCCAGATGGGCCGCGAGGGTGGGCCGGTGGCCTGGCTCGGCTTCGCGGTGGTGGTGGCGGCGGCGGTCAACAGTCTGGTGAAGGCGGCGCTGGTGCTGGCGCTCGGCGGTCGCGGCATGGCGCTGCCGGCCGGGCTGCCGCTGGTCGTCGCCGCCCTGGTCGGCCTGGGCGTCGCCTGGGGGGTGGGATTGCCGCAGGACCTGGTCCCCGACTGGCTGATGCCTGACTGGGCGGCGGATATCGACGACGACTGAGGCGGTGCGCGGGGCCTTGGCGCCATCGGCGGCCGGGGCTATGGTCGGCGGCTTGAGTTGGAAAGAGTGCCCATGTCGCCGTCGATGCCGCCGCCCGCGCCCGCCATCACCTGTACCTTCGCCGGTCTGGCGCTCGACCGGGCCGACGCGTTGCGCGCCGACCCGGCCTGGGTTGCCGCCCGTCTGGCCGACCCGGCGAGCCGGTTTCTCACCTATGCCGAGATGAAGCCGGCGATGCGCGTCGACGGCGCCGACCGGGTGCCGCGCCCCGACTGGCAGGCGCGCGCGGCGATCGCTGGTGCGCTCGACGCCGGTTGCACCACCGTGTTCCTGGGCCTCGACGACCGCGGCCGGGCGCATTTCGCGCTCGACCTGGACAGCGCCCGGGCGCCGGTGGCCGCCGACCCCGAGGCGGTCAAGCGCCTCGACGTGCGCTCGGCGGCGGAGCAGTTGTCGACGCTGGCCCTGGGCCATGGCGACGCGGCGGCGGTCGGGCTCGGCCGCACGCTGCTCGACTGGCACGCCCGGCACCGGTTTTGCGCGCGCTGCGGCGGCGCCACGATGCTCGACAAGGGCGGCTATGCCCGGCTGTGCACCGACGCCGACTGCGCCGCCCAGCATTTCCCGCGCGTCGACCCGGTGGTGATCATGCTGCCGGTGGCCGGCCGGCGCTGCATCCTGGGCCGCCAGCCGCGCTACCCCGAGGGGATGTATTCCGCGCTCGCCGGCTTCGTCGAGGCCGGCGAATCGCTCGAAGAGGCGGTCGCGCGTGAGACCCGCGAAGAGGCCGGCATCGCCACCGGTGCGGTGCGCTATGTGGCGTCGCAGCCCTGGCCGTTCCCGTCCAACCTGATGATCGGCTGTCTGGTCGAGGCGCGCTCCGAGGCGCTGACGCCGGACACCGCCGAGTTGGAGGACGTGGCCTGGTTCTCGGCCGACGCGGTGGCCGCTGCGCTCGCCGGTCGCGGCGACGGCTTCTTTCTCCCGCCGCCCATGGCGATCGCCCATCAGTTGATCAATGCTTGGTTGGAGACCCTGTAACATGGCCCAAGACCTGCCCGTTTCGCCGCTGGCACCCGCCGGCTTTCCCGACCTGCCCGCCGTCGCCGGTGTGCGCACGGCGACGCTGGCGGCCGGGCTTCGATACCAGGGCCGCCCCGACCTGTTCCTGGCGGTCTGCGACGAGGCGACCACGGCGGCGGGCGTCTTCACCACGTCCAAGACCGCCTCGGCGCCGGTCGACTGGTGCCGGCAGGTGGCCCCCCACGGTGCCGGTCGGGCGCTGCTGGTCAACGCCGGCAACGCCAACGCCTTCACCGGCCGGGCCGGGCGCGACGCGGTGGCCGGCGAAGTGGCTGCGGTGACCGGCGCGCTGGGCTGTGCCGAGACCGGCGTGTGGCTCGCCTCCACCGGGGTCATCGGCGAGCCCATGGACGCCGGCGGCTTTCCGGGCCATCTGGCCGCCCTGGTCGAGCGGCTCGGCCCGCCCGACTGGCGCGCCGCCGCCGATGCCATCCGCACCACCGACACCTTCGCCAAGGGCGCCGGCGGCAACGCCCAAATCGACGGCACCCCCGTGGCGCTCGCCGGGGTCGCCAAGGGCTCGGGCATGATCGCGCCGCACATGGCCACCATGCTGGCCTTTCTGTTCACCGACGCGGCGATCGCGGCGCCGGTGCTGCGCCAGTTGGTGGCCGACGCCGCCGACCACGGCTTCAACCGCATCACCGTGGACGGCGACACCTCCACCTCCGACAGCGTGGTCGTGTTCGCCACCGGGCGCGCCGGCAACCGGGTCATCGACGACCCGGCCGACCCCGCGCTCGACGATTTCCGGGCCTTGCTCCAGCGCACCTGTCTCGACCTGGCGCAGCAGATCGTGCGCGACGGCGAAGGTGCCAGCCGTTTCGTCGAGGTGCGGGTGAGCGGTGCCGAGACCCCGGCGGCTGCCCGGCGCATCGCCTTCGCCATCGCCAATTCGCCGATCGTCAAGGCGGCGGTGGCCGGCGGCGACCCCAATTGGGGCCGGGTGGTCATGGCGGTGGGCAAGTCGGGCGAGGCGGCTGATCGCGACCGGCTGGCGATCCGCTTCGGCGACCTGCCGGTGGCCGAGGCCGGCGCCCGCCACCCCGCCTATGACGAGGCGGCGTGCGCGGCCTATTTCAAGGGCGCCGAGATCGTCATCGCGGTCGATGTGGGGGTCGGCACCGGCACCGACACGGTGTGGACCTGCGACCTGACCCACGGCTACATCGCCATCAATGCCGACTATCGCTCCTAAGCGCCCCTAGGCCGGCTGGCCGGCTGCGGCGCGGGTCAGCACCAAAGCCCCGCGCGCGTCGACCGCCAGCGAAAAGTCCGCCGGCACCACGGTGGTGGTCTGCGCCTCGGCCACCAGGGCCGGCCCCGCAAGCACGGTGCCGGGGGCGATCTGGGCGCGGTCGATCACCGGCACCTCGGTCCAGGCTTGGCGCGCCGGGTCGAACAGCGGCTGGCGGGCCAGCGGGGCGGGCGGTGCCGGCGCGGTGTCGGGCAGCGGCGGCGGCGCCGGCGGCAGCGTCGCGGGCGCGCTCAGGCTCAGCGTCCAACTGAGGATCTCGATATCCTGGCCCGGGATGGTGCGGCCGTAGAGCGCTGCATAGGCGGCGTCGAAGGCCCGGGCCAGGGTGTCGGCCAAAGTCTCGGGCCGGGCTGGGGCGTCGCCGGTATCGAGCAACGGATCGGGCAGGGCGACGGCGATCTCGTGGCCCTGGCCCCGGTAGCGCATATGGGCGTGGGCCCGGGCCTCAAGGGGCCTGTCGGGGGCGGCCTGGCGCACCACCGTGCGGGCTTCGGCGTCCATGGCGGCGAGCGTTGCCCGCGCGGCCGCGGCGTCGAACCCGTCCAGGGTCATGAAGCGCGAGCGCACCACCTGGTAGGACACCGGCGCCAACAGAAAGCCGATCGCCGAGCCGACGCCCGCGCCCTTGGGCACCACCACCCGGTCGCAGCCCAGTTTCTGGGCCAGCCGCGCGGCGTGCAAAGGCGCCGCGCCGCCGAACGCCACCAGGGTGCGCCCGGCCATGTGGCGACCCCAGTCGAGCCCGTGGGCGCGCGCCGCCGCACTCATGGTCTCGTCGACCATTTCCGAGACCGCGTGGGCGGCCTCGCGCGCGGCGGCGGGGCTGTCGCTGTCGGGCGGCGGGGCGCTGGCGTCGGCCCGCTGGCCCAGCGGTCGGGCCACATGAGCTGCCAGGGCCGAGGTGCTGGCGCCCGGGTCGAGGCTGAGCGCGCCGCCGGCGAAGCCCGCCGCGGGAATGCGGCCCAGGCACAGATCGGCGTCGGTCACCGTGGGCCGGTCGCCGCCGCGTGCATAGCAGGCCGGGCCGGGGTCCGAGCCGGCGCTTTCCGGGCCCACCTGGACCCGGCCGAGGGCGTCGACCCGGGCGATGGAGCCGCCGCCGGCGCCGATCTCGACCATCTCGATCACCGGGATGCGCACCGGCAGGCCGCTGCCCTTCTTGAACCGATAGACCCGGTCGACCTCGAACTGGCGGGCGGACAGGGGCTCGGCGTCGTCGATCAGGCACAGCTTGGCGGTGGTGCCGCCCATGTCGAAGCTGAGCACCCTTGGGGCGTCGCTGTCGCGTGCCACTTGGGCGGCCAGGATCGCGCCGCCGGCGGGCCCCGATTCGACCAGTCGGATGGGGAAGCGCGCGGCGGTCTCCACCGTGGTCAGGCCACCGCCCGAGGTCATCAGCAGGAACGGGCACGCCAGGCCCCGGTCGCCGAGGGCTGCGGCCAGCCGGGTCAGATAACGCGCCATCACCGGGCGCACATAGGCGTTGGCGACGGCGGTGGACAGGCGCTCATATTCGCGGATCTCGGGGCACACCTCGCCGGCGCGGGTGATCCACAGATCGGGCAGCTCGGCGGCCAGGATCTCGGCCGCGCGGGCTTCGTGGGCGCCATTGGCATAGCCGTGCAGGAAGCCGATGGCGACGCTTTCGACACCCTGGTCGCGGAGGGTGCCCAGATGGGCGCGCAGGCTCGCCTCGTCCAGCGGCACGCGCACCCGGCCGGCGCTGTCCAGGCGCTCGACCACCGGCAGCCGCAGGTGGCGCGGCACCAGCGGCACCGGGCGCTCGATCGCCAGGTCGTACTGCTCGAACCGGTCCTCGTGGCCCATGGCCAGCGCGTCGCGGTGGCCCGCCGTGGTCAGCAAGGCGGTGCGCGCGCCGCGCCGCTCGATCAGCGCGTTGGTGGCCAGCGTGGTGCCGTGAATGATCAGCGCCACCTCGGCGGGCGCGCGGCCGGCCTCGGCCAGCACCGTCGCGATGCCGTCGAGCACGCCTTGCGCGGGGTCGGCGTGGGTGGTCAGCACCTTGGTGGTGGTGTGCCGGTCGCCATGGGCCAGCGCCACGTCGGTGAAGGTGCCGCCGATGTCGACGGCAAGCCGGAGGCGCCGGTCGCCGCTGTCTCCCGCCGAAGCCGTCGGGTCGGTTGCGCCGGGCATGGCGTCAGGCCCCGTCGGCCACGGCGACGGTGTAGTTGAGCGCCGAGCGCCCGCCGTCGACGGTCAGCGTGGTGCCGGTGATGTAACTCGCCCGGTCGCTGGCCAGGAACAGCACCGCCTGGGCGACCTCGCTCGGCCGGCCGATGCCGCGTGCGGCGCCGGTGACCAGGGCGACCTTGCCGGAAAAATCCATGTCTTGGTCCTCGCTTCCATCGGATGTGGCTGGCGGCGTCGGTAAGAGGGGCGGTGTAAGCGGAGTCGCGACCGCTCTATGGGCACCATAGGCGGGCGTTGGAACGGCTGCAAAGCCCCCCGTTCGGGCGCGGTGCGGGGCTGCCACAGCCGTCTGCGCTGGGGCGGCGAAACTGTGGCAAAAAAGCATCAAGCGCGAGGAAAACAGCGTTCGGAGACCATAGCGGCGGTCCTGTCGGCAGCCGGTCGGTCTTGGAGGACGGCAGGAAAATTACCCGGAATTTGGCAGTTTCGCGAGGTTGCGAAGAGGTTGGCTTACGGCGCGCAACGAATAGGTAGTCAGCGTCACAAATCTGTCATTAGAGAATCTACAAAGACGCATTCAAGGTTCACGTATCTGTCATCTTACCCGCCTATCGCAAGCGGCGGTCGCGCCGGGTCGGGACGTCTCGGCGGGTGACGACAATGAATAATCGTCGACGGGTTCATTTCAGGAGGAAACCGCAATGCTTCGTTCCGCCCTCAAGTTGTCGCTGTTGACGACGGCGGCGGCGCTGATGGTCACGCCCGTGGCCGAGGCGCAGCAGATCGCGTCGACCGTGCGCGGCACGGTGACGACCGATGATGGTGCCGCGATCGCCGGCGCCACCGTGACCATCCGTGACACTCGCACCGGCCGCACCACGGTGCGCGCCACCGACAAGGACGGGGCGTTCCTGGCGCCCAGCCTGCAAGTAGGGGGGCCTTACACCGTGACCGTCGAAAGCAGCGGCTATCAGTCGCGGCGGATCGAGGGGGTGCAGGTGTCTCTCGGCTCGACCACCGACCTGTCGGTGCAGCTCGATGTGGCCGGCCAGGCGATCGAAGAGATGGTGGTGACCGCGTCGTCGATCCAGACGGTGACGCAACTGGCGGTCGGCCCGAGCTCGCTGTTCACCGAGACCCAGATCGAGGCGCTGCCGTCGATCGGCCGCGACTTCCGCGATATCCTGCGGCTCGACCCGCGGGTGACCGTCAACCCCGGCGGCGACAATGCGATCTCCTGCGGCGGTAACAACAACCGCTTCAATACCTATACCATCGATGGCGTGAATGTGACCGACGGCTTCGGCCTCAACGCGTCGGGCCTGCCGTCGCGCAACACCACGCCGGTGCCGCTCGACGCCACCCGCGAGGTGTCGGTCGAATTCGCGCCGTTCGACGTGGGTTACGGCCAGTTCACCGGCTGTAACATCAACCTGGTGACCAAGTCGGGGACCAACGAATTCCACGGCTCGGCGTTCGGGGTTTACAACAATGAGGGCCTGACCGGCTCCAGTATCGATGGCGAAACCGTCAACCAACAGCCGTTCGACGATTGGAACTGGGGCGCCGAACTGGGCGGTCCGATCATCAAGGACAAGCTGTTCTTTTACGTCGCCTATGAAGAGACAGACGACGCCGACATCCAGATCGAAGGCCCGGCCGGCGCCAGCGGCTTCGCCAACTCGTCGAGCGTGACCCTGTCGCAGGTGGAAGAGATCCAGGAAATCCTGGAGACCACCTATGGTCAGAACACCGGCGGTATCCAGCGCACCCTGCCCGAGAGCACGCGGCGCATCTTCAGCCGGGTCGACTGGTTCATCAACGACAAACACCGGGCGGAATTCAGTTACACCCGGGTGCGCGAAGAAAACACCGAACCCGACGATTTCGGCTTCGAAGACTTCGCCTTCTCGAACAATTTCGAGGTCGAAGGCAGCAAGGTGGACATCTTCTCCGGTCGCCTGTTCTCGCAGTGGACCGACAATCTGACCACCGAAATCCGCTATTCGCGCAATGACAATGACGACATCCAGGGCCCGTTGGGCGGCGGCGAACGCACCGGCAGCGGCGACTTCGTCAACCGCTTCCTGATCAATACCGGCAATGGCACGGTGATCAGCGGTCCGGGCTTCTCGCGCTCGACCAATCAGCTCAACACCACCCGCGACCAGGTCCGGATCAAGGCCGACTACACGCTGGCCAACCACCACTTCACGGCGGGCTATGAACTCGACCGGTTCGACGTGTTCAATGCCTTCCTGCAGAACAGTGTCGGCACGCTGGAGTTCAACTCCATCGACGATCTGCGCAACGGCATCCTCAATACCGGTTCGCGCACCGACACCGGCGCCGCCGACAGCTTCTCGGGCGACATCACCGACGCGGCGGCCGACTTCGCGCGGTCTTTGCACTCGATCTACTTGCAAGACGAGTGGCAGGCGACGCCGGACCTGAGCGTCACCCTGGGCCTGCGCTATGATTTCTACACCTCCGGCGACAGCCCGACGCGGAACCCGCGCTTTGTCGAGCGCTATGGCTTCGACAACACCCAAGCCTATGACGGGCTCGACATCTTGATGCCGCGTTTGGGCATCACCTACGACGCGCCGTGGGATTTCGCGGGCCAGACCACCTTCCGCGCCGGCGCCGGCGTGTTCTCGGGCGGCGACCCCACCGTTTGGTTCTCCAACGCGTTCACCAACTTCGGCGCCAGCAACGGCCGCGGCCGGATCGTCGACCCCGCCTGTACCGCCGCCGACGCCGTGGTGCTGGACGCCAACGGCAACTTCACCGGCTTCCCGAGTTGCATCTTCCAGTCGGCCCAACAGCAGGCCCTGGGCAATAACGGCCCGGTGGACGCGGTCGATCCGAACTTCAAGCTGCCCTCGGTGGTGCGCGGCAATTTCGGCTTCACTCACTTCACCGACTTCGGTGGTGCCGCCAGCGGGGTGTTCGACGACTGGACGATCAATTTCGACGTCATGCACACCCGGCGCCGCAACGCGCCCGACGTGATCGACCTGACGCTGACCCCGGTGGGCTTCGCGCCCGACGGGCGGCCGATCTTCAACCGCATCGACGCGCTGCTGCCGGGCTGTAACGCCACCTTCGTCGGCCCGCGCGACGGCTATTCCGGCCCGCGCGACCAACTGGCCGAGGGCGGGGCGTGCGACGACCCGACCACCGACCAGGACACCCTGCTGACCAATGTGCGCGGGTCCAATGGCGGCGACACCTCGGTGACCATCCGCTTCGACCGTGGCTTCGACTACACCATGTTCGACAAGCCCGGCGGCTTCAATGTGGGCTTCGGCTACACCTATGTGTCGGCTAAGGACGTCAACCCGACCACCAGTTCGACCGCCGGGTCAAACGTGGAGGAAGTGGCGTTGAGCGTGGTCAACAATGCCCCGCTGGCCAACTCGTCGTTCCTGATCCGCCACAATCTGGTGGTCAACGCCACCTGGCGTCAGGACTTCTTCCGCGACCTGACCACTTCTGTGGGGCTGGTCTATCGCGCCACCGAAGGCAATCCGTTCAGCTACACCTTCAACGATCGGACCACCGAGAACCTGTTTGGCGACACCGACAACGAAGCGCGCCAACTGCTGTTCGTGCCCACCGGCCCGAACGACCCGCGCTTCGACTTCTCGCAGTTCACGCAGGGCGAGGTGAACGCCTTCTTCGCCGCGCTCGAAGCCCAGGGGCTGAACCGCTATGCCGGCCAGATCTCGCCGCGCAACGCCTTCTTCGACCCCTGGCAACACGATCTGGACCTGCGCTTCCAGCAGGACTTGCCGACCTTCTTCGAGGGCCACCGGTTCCAGTTCTTCGTCGACATCGAGAATGTGCTGAACCTGATCAACGACAGTTGGAATCTGCGCGAGCGGTATGACCGTGGCGACGTGGGCGAGGCGGTGCCGTTGATCGGCGCGACCCTGAGCGACGATGGCGGGACCTATATCGTCAACGAGTTGGACACGCCGGTGCTTCAGCGCACGTTCAATGCGTCGCTGTGGTCGGTGCAGTTCGGGCTGCGCTACGAGTTCTAAGGTCCGCTTTCGCAGGCTGACCAACACGGCGCGGGGCGGTCTTCGGACCGCCCCGTTTTTTGTGGTGCCGGCGCGGGGGCACAAAAAAAGGCCCGGCGCGCCGTTCGTGCGCGCCGGGCCGCTGGCTCGATGGGGTGGCCGGTTTAGGCGGCCGGCTTGCGGAAATGCAGGATACCCCAGGCGAGTTGGCCTTCCTGCTCCTTGGTCACCCAATGGGTCAGGCCCTCGATCATCCGGTCCATATAGGTCGGGTCGATGACGTTCTTGAGTTCGTCATACCGCGCCTTGAGGTGCTCGCGGACCTGATAGTAGTGGCGCCCCAAATGCGGGGTCAGGTTGTCGACCTTGACCTCCTCGAAGCCCAGTTCCTTGCAGACCTGCCGGTAGAAACCGATCGAGCCCAGATTTTCCAGGTGGATGCGGTCATAGACCGGTTGCAGGGCGGCGCGATCGGCGTCGTCGGCTTCCATCGGATCGGTAAAGATCAACTGGCCACCGGGCTTCAGGATCCGCCAGCATTCGGCCATCACCTGGTCGCGCCGGTCGGAGTGCAGGAACGCATCCTGGCTCCACACCACGTCGAAGCTGGCGTCGTCGGCCGGCACGTGCTCGAAGCTGCCATGGCGGACGATCACCTTGTCGTCGAGGCCCTGCTCCTTGTTCAGGCGCTGGTTGTAGGCGTTTTGCGTGCGCGAGATGTTGATGCACTCGACCGTACAGCCGAAGCGCTTGGCCAAGTGCCGCGCGCCGCCGCCATAGCCGGCACCGAGGTCGGCGACACGATCGTCCGCCGACAGGCCGCCAAGGCTTTTCAGCATTCGCTCCATGGTCTTGACCGAGGCACCCTTGATGTCGGTTTCGCCCGGCTCATAAAGACCGATATGGATGTCCTCACCGCCCCAGACTGCGGAATAGAAGCGGTCGGCGTCGTCGCTGTCATAATAGGTTTGGGCAGCCTGACTGCCTTTGGAATCAACCGCCGCTTCAGTCATCAGCCACATACTCCTTTTTCGCCACATGAATGAAGAAGTCCGGATCTTCAGTCTTGTGGGTTTCTTGGAAGTCGCTGTATGTGGTGATGGTCTGGAAGCCGTGCGTCTTGAGTAGGTCAGCCACATACTGACGACGCAACGGGAACATGTTCAAGTGGTAAGACGATCCATCGGGGAAGTCGTACTTGAACCGAGCCAGATTGTCTTCAAGCAGGTCGGGCGCTGCCGAGACCTGTTCGCCGCAATAGTAAAATTTGTGGCTGGACGAATACTCGCGGTCATCCAGCATCTGGTCGTAATTGCGCTGGTCGATGATCAGGATGCCGTCATGCTTCAGCGCGGCATAGAACTCGGCCAGGGCGCGATGCCGGTCGACTTCTCTGAACAGGTGGGTGAACGAGTTGCCCAGGCAGATGATCGCGTCGTACTTGCCCTGGATGTCCTTGTTCAACCAGCGCCAGTCGGCTTGGACGGTTTTGAGGATGTGGCCGCGGGCCTTGCCGTTCTCGAACGCCTTGGCGAGCATTTCGGCATTGCCGTCGCAACTGGTCACATCGAAACCCGCCTCGACCAGGCGCACGGTATGAAAGCCGGTGCCGGTGGCGACATCGAGAACGGTTTCTTTCCCCTGTTCCTTCAGAAGATCGATGAAAAACTGACCTTCCGTCTTGGAACGCGAATCCCAATCAATCAGCTCATCCCACTTTTCCACGAAGCTGCTGACGTACTGCTTCTGGTAGAAGTTGGATTCTTTCGCCGCAGACGGTTTCGGCTGTTCGGTGGTCGCACCTGCGACCGGCGAGCCGTCATTCGCCATACTAGGTTCTCCTATTCAATATGTCGTCAGTAGAACGAGCGAGGCGCCGCCGGAACAAGTGTTTCGGTCAAGTAATCGTTTCAGGCGCACAGAGAGAGCGTAAGGGGAGAGTGAAAGACGCTCACACGCTCGTTACAAAAATGCGACATGCGTGAATGCCCGATCCCTAGCCGGACAGCGGCGAGTGTACAGAGTTTGTTAGGGAAATCAACCGGCTCGGTCATATCAGCGTTTGGGCATTGGGCTAAGCGCTTCAGATACAGCGCCTCTTCACGCCGGTAAACCGCGCGCTCATGTCTCATCGATACGCGATCATTCGGTGGCGACTCGCGCATTGCGAACAAATGGTGTCATGGCGGGCAAAAGCATTAATCTTCAAGCAATAGCGGTGCTGATGATCGCCGACGTGCAGCGCGGCGTTCGCTCCGGGGCGCGCTGCCGGCGCCGAGCGGCCATGGGCGCGCGGTGACCCGGCTGCGACGGCTTGGCCGGGCGGTGCTGTTTTGCTTGATCGGCAAGGGTCGGGCGCGCAACACAGTCGGCCGGACCGTAGAAAGGGCTGACAATGCGATTGATCATCGGCATCGGTGGCGCGAGCGGCGCGCTCTATGGCATCCGGCTGTTGGAGGTGCTGCGCGACGCCCCGGAGGTGGAAACCCATCTGGTCATGTCCAAGACCGCGCGCATGAATGTCGGCCTCGAGACCGACTGGCCGCTGGCCGAGGTCGAGGCGCTCGCCGATGTGGTGCACAAGAACACCGATATCGCGGCGTCGGTGGCCAGCGGGTCGTTCCGCACCGACGGCATGATCGTTGCCGCCTGTTCGATGAAGAACCTGGCCGGCATCGTCCACGGCCTGGCCGACGACCTGCTGACCCGCGCTGCCGACGTGGTGCTGAAGGAACGCCGCCGGCTGGTGCTGATGCCGCGCGAAACGCCGTTGCATCTGGGGCATTGCGAGGCCATGGCGGCGGCGTGCCGGCTCGGCGCCATCGTCGCCCCGCCGATGCCGGCGCTCTACGCTCGACCGGCCAGCATCGACGCCATGGTGACCCAGACGGCGGTGCGGGTCTTGGACCTGTTCGACCTGGACTTGGGGCTGGCCGAGCGGTGGGTCGGCGCGGCCCGGGGCACCGTGCGCGACGCCGGTTGAGCGATGGCTGAGGTATCCGGTCCCCCGCCCGACAGCGCCTTGCCGGCGCCGCCTGACGATCCCGGGGCGGCCGCCTTCTGGGCGTTCTCGCTGGCGCTCTATGGCCGGCCGGGGGTGGCCGAACTCTGCCTGACGCTCCAGGACGAGGCCGGTGTCGACGTCAATCCGTTGCTGCTGTGCTGCTGGCTTGGTGCCGAACGGGGGGTGCGGCTCGGCGACCGGGCGCTCGCCGATCTGCTGGCGGCGACCGAAGCCTGGCGGCGCGAGGTGGTGATCCCGGTGCGCACCGCGCGGCGTCGCGCCCGGGATTGGCGGGACCGCTCGGCCGGCGGCGCCGCCGCTTATGCCGCCCTGAAACGGACCGAATTGATTCTCGAGCAGGCCGAACAGGGCGACCTCGCCCGGCTCGGCGCCGCTCTGGACGCCGCCGGCGAACCGCGCCGATCGCCGCCGACGGCGGTCGAGGCCCGGGCGGCCGCGCGGCACAATCTGGGCGTTTATGGCCGGGTGGCGGGGCTGGGCCCGGGGTTCGCCGAGGCCATGGTGCCGCTGGCCAGGGCGGCCGCCAATGTGGCCGCTGGCGATGCGTCAGCGCCTGGCCCGGGCGACGCCTCCGGGGACGCCCCCGACGGCAAGCCTGGCGACGGCTCCGCCGGTGGGGATCGGGATGCGGGCGCGGCCGGCGATTAAGCCCGTTGTCGATGACCGCGGCTTGTGTTGCGGTCACCGCACCGCCCGCACCGCCCGCACCGCCCGCACCGCCCGCACACCGGGCGACACGGCGCTTCTGCGTCGATCGATGGCCGCGTACCCGGTTGGCGCCGTCGGCTGCGGGGTGCCTCAGTCCTCGGCGTCGAGCGGGATCGACACCGTGAAGGCGCCGCGCAGGTCGCCGACCGCGAAGCCGGTGGCGCGGTCTTGGGGATAGGTCTCGTCGATGGCCGCCTGGACCTCCGGCGTCAGGTCGGCGCCATGGCAGTTGAGGCACAGCGGCTTGGTGGGGATGCCCTTCATATAACGGAAATGGCGGCCGTCGTCGCCGTCGACCACGGCCGCTTTTTCCAGCGTGGCAATCGGGGTGCCGGCCTCGGCGGCGGCGAGAAAGGCGTCCAGCACCTCGGTTTCCCATTCGTCGGGGAGGTTGTTCGGGTTGCGCACCTTGTGGCTGGTGCGGCCCACCGAGAGGTTTTGACGGGCGCTGGTCTCGTCGGCGATGCGCGGCGCGATGGTGTGGCACACGTCGATGGCGTGGACCGGCCCTTCGGCCTCGATGGCGGCCTTGAGTTCCTGCACCAGTTGTCCGCCGAGGGTCTTGATCGCCGTGCGCGCCCGCGCTTCAAGGGCAGCGGTGTCGGCTGCGGCGGCGGCCGGCTCGGCCTCGTCGGTCGCGGCATGGGCGGCGCATGGCAGCGCGGCGGCAAGGCTCAGGGCGGCGCCCAAGAGGCGCAGGCAAGGGGTTGGACCCGGCATGATGGCTCTCCCAATTCATGATCGTGTGTGGGGCGGCCAAGACACCGGCACGCGCCGGCTCTCGCCGTTCACGTTATAGTGTATCATTCACGCCGCCATGGGCCCAAAACTTGCCGCTTTCGACAAGCATTTGGCGCAAACGCGGTCTTGGTGGAGCGGCCAGGGGGCACCCGACGCGTCGGTCGGCTGCCTTGATGGCGGCGTTTTGCCGCTTGGAGGGGGCGCGGACGTCGTGGTCGTCCGGCGCCCGGCCGGTCAGCTTGCGGCCAGCACCGCGTCGGGCGCCGGCGGCGGGGGTGCGTCGCCGTCTCCCCAGGCGACGAAGAAGCCGTTGCGAAAGCCCGGCTTGGCATAGGCCAGCGGTTGTCCGGCGGCGTCGATCACCGCGCCGCCCGCCGCCCGCAGCACGGCGTCGCCGGCGGCGGTATCCCATTCCATGGTCGGGCCCAGACGGGGGTAGATGTCGGCGCTGCCCTCGGCGACCAGGCAGAATTTCAGCGACGAGCCGACCGAGACGCAATCGGCCTTGGGGTAGTGGGTCAGATAGGCTTCGGTTTCAGGGGTCCGGTGCGACCGGCTGGCGACCACCTTGATGGCGGCGGCGTCGACGGGCTGGGGGCGGGCCTTGAGCGGTTGGCGCGCGCCCGGCTGGCCGTCGTCGACCCGGGCGAAGGCGGCGCCGGTCTCGGTGCTGCCCAGATAAAGCCGGCCGTCGGCGGGCGCGTAGACGAGGCCCAAGACCGGCTGCCGGGCGCGGACCAACGCCACGTTGACGGTAAAGTCGGTACCGCCGCGGATGAACTCCTTGGTGCCGTCGAGCGGGTCGACCAGCCAGAAGTCGCCGGTGGCAGCGTCGGGCACGCCTTCGCTGGACGCGCGTTCCTCGGCGACCACCAGGGCGCCGGGCGCGATGTCGGCCAGGGCGCGCAGCAGAATGTCTTCGGCCCGGCGGTCGGCTTCGGTCACTGGCGAGGCGTCTTGCTTTTGGTCCACGTCGATGCCCTCGGCGCGCACCGCCAGCGTCGCAGCACCGGCGGCGATCACGGGGGCGACCAGTTGGTCGAGCAGGGCACGAAGGTCGGCGGCGGTCATAAACTGTCTCCGATGCGGCAGGAACCGGCGTTGCGGCAGGATGTTCACCGCTAGCTACGGGGTCGCCCTGTGTCAATCGCGGCGGGCTTCGTTTCGTCTTGTCGGCGCTCCGGCTTGGGAATGATCGCTTGAAGCCGGGCAGGGGCTATGTCATGGCTAGTGGTCGTGGGAGATTGCCGCGATGAAAGACACCGATTTGGCTGCGCTGTTGTGTTCGAAGCTTTGTCACGACTTGGTAAGCCCGGTCGGGGCACTGTCCAATGGCGTCGAACTCCTGTCGGAAGACGGTCAGGATGCCAGCATGGTGGAGCAGGTGGTGCCGCTGCTGGAGAGCAGCGCGCAGCAGACCGCCAATCGTCTGCATTTCTTCCGTCTCGCCTTCGGGGCCGGCGCCGCCTTCGGGGCCCGGATCGATGCGCGGGAAGTGCAGGCCACGCTCGACCGGTTGTTCGCTGGCAGTAAGGTTGATCTGGTCTGGCAGCTTGATTGGGCGACGATCGAGAAGGATCAGGCCAAGATCCTGCTCAACCTGGCGATCATCGCGGGCGAGGGCCTGCTGCGCGGCGGCCGCCTGACGATCCGCGGACGCGAAGCCGCGGCGAGCCTGACCATCGAGGCGGAAGGCGCGCGCGTGCTGATCGCGCCGGCGAGCCGTGCCGCCATCGAACGCGGCCAGGCGCCGTCGCTGGAGGACGCCCGCGCCGCGCCGGCTTATCTGGCCCGTCGAATCGCCGACGAGATCGGCGCGCGTCTGGATATGGTCGAGCCCGCCGACGGTCGCATCGCCTTCACGGTGACCGTGCTCTAGCCCGGTCCCCGGCCTATGCTGGCGCCGGAGCCGAGCCGGTCGCCGCCCATGGCCGCGGCGGGTCGAACCGCCGCTTCCGCCGCTGAGAAACGGTCGCGTGGCGTATCGGTATTTTACATCATCTTAACCTGTTTTCCCCACAAAGAGCGTCCGATGTAAGCGAGTCCGGGGCGGTCCTGCGTGACTCAGACGGTAAGAGGGTGCGTGATGGATGATCTGCTAAACGAGTTTCTCACCGAGACCGCAGAGAGCCTTGAGGTGGTCGACGTCGAGCTCGTGAAACTGGAGCAAGACCCCGAAAACGCGGACGTTTTGGATAATATCTTCCGGCTCGTCCATACCATCAAGGGGACCTGCGGCTTTCTCGGTTTGCCGCGGCTCGAAACGGTGGCCCACGCGTCCGAGAACGTGCTTGGTAAATTCCGTGACAAGGAATTGACAGTCACGCGGGAAGCGATCACCGTCGTGCTGCAAAGCCTGGACCGGATCAAGGAGATCTTGGCGGAGCTTGAGGCGAGCGCCCAGGAGCCGGCCGGCAGTGACGATGATCTGGTCGCCAAGCTCAACAGTATTGCCGACGGCAAGGCGCCCGAAGCGGCTCCGGCGCCGGCCAAGGACGCAAAGTCCGCCCCCCAAGCCGGCGCGCCGAAAGGCGACGAAGCGGTGGATCCGACGCTCGGGCGCGAGTTGAAGCCGGGCGAAGTGAGTTTGGACGAGTTGGAACGGGCGTTCCTGGAGGCCGAGGGGCCTGAGGACGTGCCCGCGCCGTCGACCGCATTGACCGAGACCCGCCCCGGCGACGCGTCGCAGGGCGCGGTCAGCTTGTTCGATCGCGCCGGCGGGGCCGACTCGGTCTCGGTGGCTGCACACCTTCTGGCGCAGCGGATCGGCCGCTATTCGGCACTGGCCGAATTCTTCGAGGATGTGCCCGAAGATGTGCGGAAGGCCAAGTTCACCGGCCTGCTGACCGCGCTGCTGAAGGAAGACGAGAAGGCGGCGGAGAATGTGGGCAAGGGGCTGGTGACGCGGCCCGGTTTCGAGGATCGCAATTTCGACGCTCTGTCGACGCTGGTGAAGGACGTACTGGAGGAGATCCAACTCGACGCCGACACCCGCGACGACGCGGTGATGGCGCTTGAACTGGTGCGCGACCCGATCAAGGCGGGCAGCGACAAGCACGCCAAGCCCAGCGCCACCCAGGCTGCGCCGGCCGGTCAGGCGCGCCAGGCGGGCGGCGAGAAGAAGGGCCAGAACCAATCGATCCGGGTGTCGCTCGACCTGCTTGAAGACCTGATGAACATGGTCTCGGAATTGGTCCTGACCCGAAACCAATTGCTGCAGTTGGTGCGCAACCAGGAAGACAGCGATTTCGCGATCCCAATTCAGCGATTGAGCCAGACCACCAGTGAGTTGCAGGAAGGCGTCATGAAGACGCGCATGCAGCCGATCGGCAATGCCTGGTCGAAGCTGCCGCGGATCGTGCGCGACCTGAGCGTCGATCTGGACAAGAAGATCGACCTGCAGATGAAGGGAGCCGAGACCGAGCTCGACCGTCAGGTGCTTGAACTGATCAAGGACCCGCTCACCCACATGGTGCGCAACTCGGCCGACCACGGCATCGAGAGCCCGGCCGAACGGGTCGCCGCCGGCAAGTCCGAGACCGGCACCATCCATCTCAACGCCTTCCACGAAGGCGGCCATATCATCATCGAGATCAGCGATGATGGCGGAGGGATCTCGGTCGAGAAGGTGCGCAAGAAGGTCCTGGAAAAGGGTCTGGCCAGCGAAGCCGAACTGGAGGACATGACCGACGGTCAGATCCAGAAATTCGTCTTCCATGCCGGCTTTTCCACCGCCGCTCAGGTGACCAACGTGTCGGGCCGCGGCGTCGGCATGGACGTGGTGCGTACCAACATCGAAAAGATCGGCGGCACCATCGACATGACGTCGGTGGAGGGCAAGGGCAGCACGTTCCAGATCAAGATCCCGCTGACGCTGGCCATCGTCGCCGCGATGATCGTCGAGTCCGCTGGCGAGCGGTTCGCGATCCCGCAGATCTCGGTGCTCGAACTGGTGCGTGCCAATGAGGGCTCGGAACACCGGATCGAGCGGATCAAGGACAGCCCGGTGCTGCGCCTGCGCAACCGGCTGCTGCCGCTGGTCTATCTCAACGAGGTCCTGGGCTTCACCACGCGCGCCGAGATCGAAGCGCGCGAAAACCCCGACGATTTCGTGGTGATCACCCAGGTCGGCGCGTTCACCTTCGGCCTGGTGGTCGACCAGGTGTTCGACACCGAGGAAATCGTCGTCAAGCCGGTGGCGCCGATCCTCAAGGATTTGGACATCTATTCGGGCAACACGATCCTGGGCGACGGCAGCGTGATCATGATCCTGGACCCCAATGGGGTTGCCAATCACGCCAGCGCCCATCTGGGCGACACCGGCGAGGTGCAGGCCCAGCAGGAGGAGGCTGCCGTGCTCGACGCTGCCGACCAGATCAGTGACAAGGAAAGCCTGCTGGTGTTCCGCGCCGGGTCGGCCGGGCAGAAGGCGGTGCCCTTGTCGCTGGTGGCGCGGCTTGAGGACATCGAGCGCGCCGAGGTCGAGGAGTCCGACGGCCAGTTCATGGTCCAGTATCGGGGTGCACTGATGCCCGTCGTGCTGGTCGAGGGACTGTCCAAGTTGGTCGACGATGGCCGCCAGCCGGTGCTCGTGTTCACCGACGGCGACTACACCATGGGCCTGGCGGTCGACGAGATCCTCGACATCGTCGAAGAGGATCTGGACATCAAGTTGGCCTCCAACCATGCCGGCATGGTCGGCAGCGCGATCATCAACGGCCACGCCACCGAATTGATCGATGTGGGCTATTATCTGGGCAAGGCGTTTTCGGATTGGCTGCGGTCGCGCGACACCATGGAAGACGCGCCGCCGGCCAAGCAGACCCGGCTGTTGCTGATCGACGACAGCGCCTTTTTCCGCAACATGCTCAAGCCGCTGCTGCAGGTGGCCGGCTATCGGGTCAAGGCGGTGGACCGCGCCAGCCAGGCGCTGGAGCTGCGCGAGGCTGGCGAGCGCTTCGACCTGATCGTGTCGGACATCGACATGCCCGAGATGGACGGCTTCGAGTTCGCCCAGATCGTCAAGAGCGGCGGCCTTTGGGCCCATGTGCCGCTGATCGCCCTGTCGAGCTATGCCAGCCCCAAGCATCTTGAGCGCGGGCGCAAGGTGGGCTTCGACGACTATATCGCCAAGTTCGACCGCGACGCCCTGCTGCACAGCCTGTCGCAACAGCTCAAACTCCACGGAGACGCGGCATGACCACCGGCCGAGATACGCTTCCCACCACCACGACACGCGGCGGTCTGTCGGTGGTCAGCAACGCCGCCCAGGAGTATGTCACCGTGCGTCTGGCCGGCCAGCTTCTGGGCATCCCGGTGCTCAGCGTGCACGATGTGCTCGGCGCGCAGAAGCTGACCCGGATTCCGCTGGCGCCCAAATGGGTCGCCGGCGTGCTCAACCTGCGCGGCCGGATCGTCACGGCGATCAATCTGCGCCAGCGCCTGGGGCTTGAGTTGCGCGAAGACAGCAGCAAAGATATGTCGGTGGTGGTCGAACACAACGAGGAGTCCTACAGCCTGCAGATCGACAATGTAGGCGAGGTGCTGACGTTGAACGACGCCGATATGGAGAAGAATCCGGTGACATTGGACCCCCGTTGGCGTGAGATTTCTCGCGGCATCTTCCGTCTTGAGGCCGAACTTCTCGTGATCATGGACGTCGAAAAGCTGTTCAACTTCGAATCGGCAGCCGCGGCCTGACCCCGTCCCAAGGGATGGGGCTGGCGCGCGACCCTGGTGTGTGAGGCCGCGGGCGGCCAACGCGAGGAGGCGTAATGAAAACCTGTCTGGTCGTGGATGACTCGAAAGTCATCCGAACCGTGGCACGCCGTATTCTCGAAGAACTGGCGTTCGAGATCACCGAGGCCGAAGATGGCCGTCAGGCGCTTGCCGCCTGCGACGCCAGCGTGCCCGATCTGGTGTTGCTGGATTGGAACATGCCGGTGATGGACGGCTTGGAATTCCTGAAGGCGCTCCGGGCGCGCGAAGGGATCGCCCAGCCGGTGATCGTGTTCTGTACCACCGAAAACGATATGAGCCACATCCGCGTCGCCATGGAAGCCGGGGCCAATGAATACATCATGAAGCCGTTCGACCGGGAGATCATGGAAGCCAAATTGTCCCAGGTCGGTCTGCTTTGACCTGGGTCTTCCTGGATTGATCGCTGTGCCAACTACGACTCCCAGCACGTCAGACGCGGCGTCCGAGCCTGGCCCGTATCGGGTCATGGTGGTTGACGACAGCGCGGTGATTCGCGGCTTTCTGACCCGTTTTCTCGAAGAGGATCCGAAGGTCAAGGTGGTGGCGTCCGCCGCCAATGGCGAGATGGCGGTGCGCAACATCAAGCGCTCCGGCGCCGAAGTGGTGTTGCTGGATATCGAAATGCCGCAGATGGACGGCATGACGGCACTGCCCAAGCTGCTCGCCGAGGTGCCCGACCTGCGCATCGTGATGGCGTCGACGCTGACCAAGCACAATGCCGAGATCACGCTGCGCGCCTTGCGGGCCGGGGCTGTGGACTATGTGCCCAAGCCCGAGTCCAACCGCGAGGTCAACGCCAATGTGGATTTCCGCCGCGAGATCGTCGAGAAGGTCCGCGCTTATGCATCGGCCCGGCGCAAGGACCGGGGCGAACCGCTGCCCGACGAGGGCCGCACGCCAAGCAGCTTTCGCGGCCGCGGTCCGGCCTCGTTCGTGCGCAGCGCCGGTCGCGGTTCGAGCCCTGCCGCCGCCCGTCCAGCCGCCCGGCCCGGGGCGACGCCGGCGGGTGTGCGCAGCGAGGTGGTCGACCGGTCCAAGCCGGTGGAACTGCGCGGCGCGTCGCGTCAGCGACCGACGATTCTGGCGATCGGTGCGTCGACCGGCGGACCGCAAGCGCTGATCAAACTGTTCGACGACTTCAAGATCGCGCGCACCGTCCCGGTGCTGATCGTTCAGCACATGCCGGCGACGTTCACCAGCATCCTGGCCGACCATCTTGGGCGCGCCAGCGGTATGCCGACGCGCGAGGCGACGCAGAGCGGGCCCAATCGGGTGGTTGCCGGCGAAATCCTGGTGGCGCCGGGCAATTATCACATGGTGGTGCGTCAGGACGGCACGTCGGTGGTCGCCGAATGCAACCAGGACCCCCCCGAGAATTTCTGCCGCCCGGCGGTCGATCCCATGTTCCGGTCGGTCGCCCGGGTCTATGGTGACCGGGCGCTGGGTTTGGTTCTGACCGGCATGGGGCACGACGGCCTGCGCGGCGCGCGCGAGTTGGTCAATGCCGGCGGCACACTGTTCGCCCAGGACGAGGCAAGCAGTGTCGTCTGGGGCATGCCCGGGGCGGTCGCGACGGCGGGGCTGTGCCACAAGGTGCTGCCCTTGGCGGAGATGCAGACCGCCTTGTCGCGTTTTATTGAAAGGGCACCGGCATGAAGACCGCGGACTTTGAGTTTCTGGCCAAGATGTTGAGCGAGCGGTCCGGCCTTATGTTGACGCCCGACAAGGTCTATCTGCTGGAGAGCCGGTTGACGCCGCTGGCGCGGCGGCTCGGGCTCAATGGGCTCGACGACTTGATCCAGCGCCTGCGCACCCGCGGTGACGAGCAGCTCAAGCGCGACGTCACCAACGCCATGACCACCAACGAATCGTTCTTCTTCCGCGATCAGACGCCGTTCAAGCTGTTCGATGAGGTGGTGTTGCCGGCGATGGCCCAGGGGCGGGCGCGGGAGAAGCGCGTCCGCATCTGGTGCGCCGCCGGGTCGACCGGCCAGGAACCGTATTCGCTGGCGATGATGCTCAAGGAACGCCAGCACAAATGGGCCGGCTGGACCTTCGAGATCCTGTCCACGGATATCGCCGATCATGTGCTCGCCAAGGCCAAGGCCGGTCGCTACAGCCAGTTCGAGGTGCAGCGCGGGCTGCCGATCCAACTGCTGATGAAGTATTTCGATCAGGAAGGCGAGAGCTGGCTTCTCAAGCCCGAGATCCGCAACATGGTGCAGTTCCGCAACTTCAATCTGTTGGACCGGTTCTCCGGGCTCGGGCGGTTTGACGTGGTGTTCTGCCGTAACGTGTTGATTTACTTCGACACCACGCGCAAGGCGGAGACCTTGGAGAAGATCCACGGCACCATGCCGTCGGACGGATTCTTGTTCCTTGGCGCCGCGGAAACCGTGCTGGGCATTACCGAACGGTTCCGCCCGGTCAAGGGCCAACGCGGGCTCTACAGCCCCGCGTCCTGACGCGAGCCGCCGCCGACGGGATCGGTGGCGACGCGCCGCGGCATGGGCGCCCCGTGCGTTGCACTCGCCCGCCGCCCTGGTCTGTGGCACCCGCCCGGCGACCCGGCGCGCAGCCGATGGCGGATAACGCGGCGACTGGCTGGGGGCCTTCTTTGCAGTCGACCCTTGTCGCGGCCCTGCCCGGGTGGCAGCGCGTGGCCGCAGCGACACACGGACCGCCGGCGCGGCCGGCTAAACCGGCCCGATCCGATCGCCCGATCACAGGTGGCAGATGGTCCCCGGCGCCCTTGGGGGGACCAGATCGCGCCGGCGCCATTGGGGGGGCGGGGCAGGCCGGGCTGGTCGCATTCGACCGCCGGGGCCGGCAGCCAGGAGCGGCCAGAGTGGGCCGATCAGGCTTGGGCGGCCTCGTCAAGCATGGCAGCGTCGTCGGTCGCGTTCGGATCGCGCAGCACATAGCCGCGCCCCCACACGGTTTCGATATAATTGATGCCGTCGGTGGCTGCCGACAGCTTTTTGCGCAGCTTGCAGATGAACACGTCGATGATCTTGAGCTCGGGTTCGTCGATGCCGCCGTAGAGATGGTTGAGGAACATCTCCTTGGTCAGGGTCGTCCCTTTGCGCAGGCTGAGCAGCTCCAGCATGGCGTACTCCTTGCCGGTCAAGTGCACCCGCTGGCTGTCGACCTCCACCGTTTTGGTGTCGAGATTGACGCTCAGCTTGCCGGTGCGGATGACCGATTGGGAATGCCCCTTGGAGCGCCGCACGATGGCGTGGATGCGCGCCACCAGCTCTTCTTTGTGAAACGGTTTTGTCAAATAATCGTCAGCACCGAACCCCAGCCCCTTAACCTTGTGGTCCATTTCGTTCAGGCCGGACAGGATCAGGATCGGGGTATTGACCTTGGACATGCGGAGCTTGCGCAACACGTCGTAGCCGTGCATGTCCGGCAGGTTCAGATCGAGCAGAATAATGTCGTAGTCATATAGCTTTCCCAGATCGAGCCCCTCTTCGCCCAGATCCGTCGCATAGACATTGAATCCCTCGGCGGACAGCATCAATTCGATGCTCTTGGCGGTCGTCGGATCGTCTTCCACCAGCAACACACGCATGGTCGTGCTCCGTTGGCTGTCTCGACGCGCAGCGCCCGGGATCGAAAGCCGGGATGTCGTCATCGTCAATTAATATTTACCTAGCATGTTAATAAATAGCCGGACAGCTTGGCAAGACTTTCTTGCGGCGTCTCAGCATTTAGAGAGGATTAACCGTCTCGGTGCAGGGTATGCTGCGGAGAAACATGCCCGCGGGTCTGCATGGTAGCAGGCCGGCGGCTGGATCGGTGGAGATGCGCAGCGGCGATGACATCGCGATTGGATCTTCTGGCCCGCGACGTGGCGGCCTTGACGCCGGTGCGCACCTTCGGTCGGGTCGCCAGTGTGCAGGGCCTGCTGGTGGAAATCCGCGGCGCCGAACGTGCGCTGTCGGTGGGCAGCCGGGTCGAGATCGAGGCCCGCGACGGCCAGGTGATCCCGGCCGAGGTGGTCGGCTTCAAGGATGATCGCGCGGTCGCCATGCCCTATGCCGGGCTCGACGGCGTCGGCGTCGGCTGCCGGGCGTTCGTGCTCGACACCCAGCAGGCGATCCTGCCGTCGCCGGCCTGGCTCGGCCGGGTGATCGACGGGCTCGCGCGGCCGGTCGACGGTGCCGGGCCATTGGCGCGCGGCG
Organism: Rhodothalassium salexigens DSM 2132; assembly: GCF_004341375.1. Lineage (GTDB taxonomy): Bacteria > Pseudomonadota > Alphaproteobacteria > Sphingomonadales > Rhodothalassiaceae > Rhodothalassium > Rhodothalassium salexigens. The sequence continues at coordinate 83,012 of NZ_SLXO01000005.1, read as the reverse complement.
ACGTGGCGTTCCCGCTGCGCCGCCAGCCACCGCGCGCCAGCGACCGCCAGCGGGTCGGCGCCAAGCTCGATCTGGGCGTGCGGGTACTCAACACCTTCACCAGCTGTTGCCGCGGTCAGCGCATGGGCATCTTCGCGGGCTCGGGCGTCGGCAAGTCGGTGCTGTTGTCGATGCTGGCGCGCTACACCCGCGCCGATGTGATCGTGCTCGGCCTGATCGGCGAGCGCGGCCGCGAGTTGCAGGAGTTTCTGGAGGACGATCTGGGCCCGGAGGGGCTCAAACGCAGCGTCGTGGTGGTGGCGACTTCGGACGAGCCGGCGTTGATGCGCCGCCAGGCGGCCTATACCACCATGGCGGTGGCCGAGTATTTCCGCGACCAGGGCCATGAGGTGCTGTGTCTGATGGACAGCGTCACCCGGTTCGCCATGGCCCAACGCGAGATCGGCCTGGCGGGCGGCGAGCCGCCGGCGTCCAAGGGCTATACCCCGACGGTGTTTTCCGAACTGCCGCGGCTGTTGGAACGCGCCGGCCCGGGCGTCCCCGGCACCGGCAACATCACCGGCCTGTTCACCGTGCTGGTCGAGGGCGACGACCATAACGAGCCGGTCGCCGACGCGGTGCGCGGCATCCTCGACGGCCATATCGTCATGGATCGCAAGATCGCCGAGCGCGGCCGCTATCCGGCGATCAACGTGCTGCGCTCGGTGTCGCGGACCATGCCGGCGTGCAACACCGACGAGGAAAACCAGCTGGTGCGGGCTGCGCGCCGGCTGTTGTCGGACTATGACGATATGGAGGAACTGATCCGGCTCGGCGCCTATCGCCGGGGCAGCAATGCCGATGTGGACCGGGCGATCGACCTCTATCCGGCACTCGACGCGTTTCTCGGCCAGTCGAAGGACGAGGGCACGCCTCTTGACGAGGGCTATCGCCGGCTGGCCCAGATCCTCGCCGGCCAGGCGGCGGCATGAAGCGCACCCTGCGCCAACTGATCCGGCTGAGCCGCCAGCAGCTTGACGAAAAGCGCCGCGAACAGGCGGAGATCTACGCCCGGATCGACCAGGCGCAGGGGCAGTCCGAGGCGCTGGCGCAGCAGATGGCCGACGAGGCGGTGTTCGCCCAAGCCGACACCATGGCGCGCATGGCCTATCCCGCCTTCGCCCGCGCCGCCATGGACCGGCGCGCCGCCCTCGCCGAGCGGGTCGCCGCCCTGGAGCGCGAGGCCGAGGCCAAGGCCGAAGAAATCCGCCAGATCTTCGAAGAGGCCAAGCGCTACGAGATCATGCTCGACCGCCAGGAGGACGCGGCCAAGCGCGCCGCCGACCGGGCCGAACAGGCGGACCTGGACGAAATCGGTCTGACCCGTCACGATCCGGCGGCCGGACCGCTGGCCCCGGACCCTTGAGCCGAGACTACTTTTCCAGGCCGGGCGCCGATCCCGGCCCGCAGACCCAACGCGCAGGAGACCATGAATGGCGCAGGATTCCGCCGCCGACACCCGGCAGCAGCAACTCAATCTGATCAAGCAGGCGGACCTGACCCACCACCTGCACCCGTTCACCGACGACAATGCGCTCAAGCAGCACGGGCCGCTGGTGGTCACGGCGGCCAAGGGCACCCGGCTGTTCGTCGAGACCGGGATACAATTGCTCGACATGGTCGCCGGGCTCGGCTGCGTGAACATCGGCTATGGGCGCGAGGACATGGCCGAGCGCGCCGCCCAGGTGGTCGGCGAGTTGAGTTTCTACCATACCTTCCAGGGGGCCACGAACCCCTACACGGCGGTGCTGGCCAAGAAGCTGTCCGAGATGACACCCGGTCATCTCAACAAGAGCTTCTTCACCAATTCGGGCTCCGAGGCCAATGAGACGATCGTCAAGCTGGCGCGCGCCTATTGGCGGCTCAAGGGCAAGCCCGAAAAGATCCAGGTGGTGGCGCGCGAATACGCCTATCACGGCTCGACCCTGATGACCGCCAGCCTCAACGGCCTGCCGGCCATGCACCAGGCCTATGGTCTGCCGCTCGACGGCGTGCACCACATCCCGTCGACCGCCTGGTATCGCAATGGCGGCGACCAAAGCCCCGAAGACTTCGCGCTCACCTGCGCGCGCGCGCTCGAAGCCAAGGTGGAGCGCATCGGCGCCGACCGCATCGGCTTGCTGTTCGTCGAGCCGGTGCAGGTGGGCGCCGGCGTGGTGTTCTCGTCGCCGGCCTATTGGGCGGAATTGCAGCGCATCGCCAAAGCCCACGACATTCTGATCGCGGTCGACGAGACGGTCACCGGCTTCGGCCGCATGGGCGAGTGGGTCTATCACCCCAAGCTCGGGATCGAGGCCGATTTCGTTTGTCTGGCCAAGGGCATGTCGTCGGGCTATCAGCCCGTGGGCGCGGCGATGGTCGCCGACCATGTGGCCGAGGTGCTGGCCGAGGGCGGCGTCACCCAACACGGCTTCACCACCTCGGGCCACCCGGTGGTCGCCGGCCTGTGCCTCAAGAACATCGAGATCCTGGCCCAGGAATACCTGCTCGACACGGTACGCGAGAGCTTGGGCCCGCGCTTCCAGGACCGGCTGCAAAGCCTGGCCGACCATCCGCTGGTCGGCGAGGTACGCGGCGAGGGCCTGGCCGCCGGCATCGAACTGGTCGCCGACAAGGCGACGCGCCGGCAATATCCGCTCGACCAGGGGGTGTGCGGTCAGATCAGCAACGCCGCGCTCATGCAGGGCGTGGTGGTGCGCCCGGTGGGCAACGCGCTGGTGCTGTGCCCGCCCCTGGTGGTCAATGACGCCGAGATCGAACACACGGTCAGCGTGCTCGAAAGTGCGCTCGACGAGGTCCACGGCCGCTTGACCGGCGGCGACTGATCGGGCTTCGGTGGCTCGCGGGGCTTCTGTGGCTCAGGGGGCTCCGCAGGCTCAGGAGGCCTGGCGGTCTTTGGGGGCGGCGGGGTTGGCAAGCGGCGCCGGTGTCGTGCCGCCGCCGTCCGCGCCGTCCTGCCGGGCGGTGTCCGGGGCGGTGTTCGGGGCGGTGTTGCGGGTTTGCCGCAACCGCCGGGTCGGTCGCTTGATCAGCAGATTGCCCAGCAGCACCAGCGCGATGCCGGCGAAGCCGGTGGCGTGCCAGGTATAGCCCTCGAACAGGGTCGAGATCAGCAGGGCGACCAGCGGCGTCATCACCGCCACATAGCCGGCGCGCGCCAAGCCCTCGCGCTGCACCAGCACCAGATACATGGTGAAGGTCAGCACCGAGCCGGCGATCACCAGATAGGCATAGGACAGGAGATAGGCGGGGCTGGTGTCGATCACCGGCGGCCCCTTCCAGATCAGCGCGGCGAGCGCCATCGCCCCGCCGCCATAGAGCATCGCCCAGGCATTGAGCGCCAGACCGGGCACCCGGCGGGTGCGCTCGGCGGCCAGGAGCGTGTTGCCGGTGGACGCCAGATAGCCCGCCACCAGGATCAGCGCCAGCCCGACCAGCGTGTCGTCGGCAAGCGAAAAGGCGCTCACCTCGCGCCAGAACAGCAGCACCACCCCGCCCAGGCCGGCGCCCGCCCCCGCCGCCGTGGCGCCGGAGATCCGCTGGCCCAGATAAAGCCGGCCATTGACCAGGTTGAACACCGACAAGGCGGAAAACGCCACCGCCACCAGGCCCGAGGTCAGATAGCCGGTGCCCAGATAGACGAACAGATAATTGGCCGAGAACAGAAACAGCCCGACGGCGGCGAACAGCGCGTGGTCGGCCGGGCGCCAGGTCAGCCGCACCCGACGGGCCAGGCAAACGCCCATCAAGATCAGCCCGGCGCCGGCGAAGCGATAGGCCACCGACCAGGCTTGCGGCACGGCCCCCAACTGGAATTCGATCGCGTACCAGGTGGAGCCCCAGATGAGCGAGCAGGCGACAAACAGCAGGGCGTTGACCATGACGGCTCCGGGGCGGACGGGCGACGACGGGACGGTCAGCCTTGCCCCTCTTCCCGTCCGATAGAGGGGGGGAACGGACGACAGCGTGGGATGCGGCTCGTGGCGGTGCAACCCAGCGTGACGCTGCCGCGTCGGTCCGGGGCGGCGGCGCCCAGGCCGGCGCGGCGCGTCCAAAGGCGCCGACGCCATGGCGCCGAGGCCGCCGGGTCGGTCTTAGACCGCCGAACCGGCGGTCACAAGCGGGGAAACGCTGCCGGTTTCAGCCTTCGAGGGCCGCCGCGGCGCCGGGCGCCGGCCCCGGAACCGTGCCGTGCCAACCGGGTTGACGGTCTTCCACGCGTACTTCCGCGCGCACGCCCGGGCCGGTTTCGGCGGCGAGGCGCACGTGCAGATAGCGCGGCAGCACGGCGTCGGCCAGGTCGGCGGCGATGGTCGCGGCCAGGCGGTGCAGGTCGACGGCGCCGGTCGTCGCCTCCGCGCACAACGCCACGCCATAGGCGTCGAGGCTCGCCGGGTCGAGCACCAGGCGCGCCGGCACATAGACCAGATCGGCCTCGGCCGGCGCGGTGAGCGCGCCGAGCGGCAGCGACAGGGTCAGTGCCACCGAACAGGCATGGCCGCCGAGCGGGCTTGCCCCGGTGGTCAGATGAGCGCGCCGGGCCTTCAGGTGCGGGTCGTGCAGCGGCGGATGTCCGAACGCCGCCGGGCGGTCGTCGTCCGCCGGTTCGGGGTCCGCCGGTTCGGGGGCGTCGTCGCGGTCGTCCTGGTCGAACCGGGCCATCGGGGGGCTCAGGCCGGGACGCCGCTGCGCAGGCCGCGCGCGAGTTCGACCACCGAGGCGCCGCCGACCGAATTGGGGTGGCGGGTCAGGATCGGCGTCTGGTGGCGGATCGCGTCGCGCACCTTGTTGTCGAACTTGACCACCCCGGCCAAGGGCGGCGAGATCTTCAGGAAGCCCTGGCAGGCGCGGCGGATCGCCTCGTACATCCGCTCGCCTTCCTTTTGCGAACTGGCGGCGTTGACCACGATGCGGATGTCGGCATCGGGCAGGCGCATGGTCAGCATCTTGATGAACGCATAGGCGTCGGTCAGCGATGTCGGGTCGGGGGTCATCACCACCAGGATGATGCCGCGATGCTGGGACAGCACCAGCACCGAATTGTCGACCCCGGCGGCCATGTCCAGCACCACCCGGTCATACTGGTTGGCGGCCTGGATCAACTGGCTGCGCACGCTGAGCAGCCGTTCGCGCGACATGGCGCCCAAGGCGCCCGAGCCCGACTTGCCGGCCAGGATGTCGAAGCCGCCATTGCCGGCGCGCGCGCCGTCGTTGAACGGCGTCACCGCCGAGCCGATGTCCTGGGCGCCGTTGATGATGTGGCCGATGTCGTAGCGCGGCATCAGGCCCAACTGGATGTCCACATTGGCCAGGCCGAGGTCGCCATCGAACAACAACACGCGCTCGCTCTGTTCGGCAAGCGCTTGGGTGAGGGTCACGGAGAACCACGTCTTGCCCACACCGCCCTTGCCCGAGGCGACGGTGATCAGCTTCTTCTCAGGCGTCAGTTGCTGCTGCACGGCGGTCATCAAGCGATCCGCTCCGGTTTCTTGTCAGGATAGGCGGAAAAGGGCAGGGCCGCAAGCAAACGCGCCAGGGCCATGTAGCTCGGAGTCTCCACCCCATCAGCCACATAGGGCGAGCGGGAGACGCCTGCAAGCGCCAACGGTCCGGCGCGCGCCGCCGACAGCACGCTGGCGAAGCGCCGCGCCGTGTCGAGCCGCGTGACGATCAGCCGCCGGGCGCCCATGGAGGCGAACACCTCGCTGACGTCGGCGGCGTCCTGCGGGTCGAGCCCGGCGGCCATCAGCGCCACCGGCTCGGCCTGCGACGCGCGCACCAGCCGGGCCAGGTCGTGCAACTCCTCGATATTGAAGGGATTGGTGCCAGTGGTGTCGATCAGCGTCAAGTCGGCCTCCTCGCGCGCCTTTGCGGCGGCGTGGCGCAGCGACGCCTCGTCGAGCGCCAGCACCAACTCGATCTGCATCAGGTCGGCCAGGCGGCCCAACTGCTCGATGCCGCCCGACTTGACCGCGTCGGACGAGATCAGGCGCACGGTCTTGCCGTTGAGCCGTGCCTCGGCGGCCAGCTTGGCGCAGGTGATGCTTTTGCCGACCCCGGGCGCGCCGACCAGCATGATCGGCGTTTCCTGGGCCAGCGCCATGGGCGACACCGGGATCACCGTTTCGAGCGCCAGCGCCAGCGCCTCGACCAGCGAGGCGGCGTCGTTGGCGGTGGCGGCCTCCTGCAAGCGTGCGGCCAGTTCGTAGGGCACGCCGTGATGGCTGAAGATCGCGGTCAATTCGGCGGTGTCGTAATAGCGCTCGGTGGTGCCGAATTCGGTGCGCGCGGTCAGGTCGCCGGCGGCACCGTCGGCGCCGGGGATCGACACCGTGTGGGTGCCGGTCTCGCTGCCGCCGCCGCCATAGCCGCCGCCCTCGGCCGCGGCGGTGACGCGCACGCCCGATTTGTCGTTCTGGTCGATCGACACGATGATCGCGTCGGGGCCCATCTCGGTGCGCACCCGCGTCATCACGTCGGACATGGTCCGGGCGTTGAAGGTCTTGAGCCTCATGGGCGCGCCCTACGACAGCGGGGCGACGGCGGGAAGCATGGATACATCAGACTTGCCCCAGCGTGCGGATTTTGGCCTTGGGGTGGATTTCGGCCTGCGACAGCACCACGGTCGCGGGTCGGAACCGCTCGACGATCGAGCGGACATAGGGCCGCACGCCCGGGCTGGTCAGCAGCGCCGGGCTCTCGCCCTGGTTGGCGGCATTGTCGAACGCCTGGCGTACGGCGCCGATGAATTCCTGCACCTTGCTCGGCGGCATGGACAATTGCTTGTCCTCGCCCGGGCCGGTGAGGTTCTCGGCGAACGCCTGTTCCCACTGCGGCGACAGCATCAACAGCGGGATAAAGCCTTGCGGGCCGGCATTGTCGTGGCTGATCTGGCGGGCCAGCCGGGCGCGCACATGCTCGGCCATCATCACCGCGGAATTGGTGAAGCTGGTGGCCTCGGCAATGCCTTCCAGGATCGTCGGCAGGTCGCGGATCGACACCCGTTCGCCCAACAGCGTCTGCAACACCCGCTGCACGCCGGCCACGGTGACCGTGGTCGGGATCATGTCCTCGACCAGCTTCTGGTGTTCGCGCGGCAGGTCGTCCAGCAGCTTCTGGGTTTCGGCATAGGACAACAGCTCGGGCATATTGTCCTTGACGATCTCGGTCAGATGGGTGGTCACCACTGTGGCGGCGTCGACCGCCGTGTAGCCGCGGAAATTGGCTTCCTCGCGCATGGTGCCGTCGACCCAGGTGGCGGGCAGGCCGAATGCCGGTTCGGTGGTCGTCTCGCCCGGCAGCGCCACCTGCTGGCCGGTCGGGTCCATGACCAGCAGCATGCCCGGCTTGACCTGGCCGTCGCCGACCACCGCTTCCTTGATCTTCAAAAGATAGGTGTTGGGGTCCAGGTTCATATTATCGAGGATGCGCACCGAGGGCATGACGAAGCCGTAGTCGCTGGCCAGTTGCCGGCGCAGCGCCTTGATCTGATCGGTCAGCCGGAAGCCCTGTTCCTCGTTGATCAGCGGCAACAGCCCATAGCCCAGTTCGAGCCGCACCTGGTCGAGCGCCAGCGCGGTGGTGATCGGCTCTTCTTTCGGGGCCGCAGGTTCGAGCGCCTGCGCCGCCTCGGCCGCCACCGTCTCGGCTTCTTGGGTCTGGGTGCGCTTGTGGATCACCCAGGCGCCGTAGGCCAGGCCGCCGCCCAGGGTCACGAACGGCACGAACGGCAGGCCGGGCAGCAGGCCGAGCGCCAGGATCATCCCCGATGCGATGGCCACCCCCTTGGGGTAGTTGGACAATTGCTGGACCAGCGCCTGGTCGGTGTGGCCGTCGACGCCCGCCTTGGTGACCAGGATGCCGGCCGCGATCGAGATCATGATCGCCGGGATCTGGGTGACCAGCCCGTCGCCGACGGTCAGGATGGTGTAGCGGCTGGTCGCCTCGCCGAAGCTCAGATCGTTCATCACCACGCCGATGACGATGCCGCCGACGATGTTGATCAAGGTGATCAGGATGCCGGCCATGGCGTCGCCGCGGACGAACTTGGACGCGCCGTCCATGGCGCCGAAGAAGGTCGCCTCCTGCTGCAATTCCTCGCGCCGCTGGCGCGCTTGTTCCTCGTCGATCAGGCCGGCGGACATGTCGGCGTCGATCGCCATCTGCTTGCCCGGCATGCCGTCGAGGGTGAAGCGCGCCGCCACCTCGGCGACCCGGGTCGCCCCCTTGGTGACCACCATCAGGTTGATGATCACCAGGATCGCGAACGCGATGATGCCCAGCACCACATTGCCGCTCATCAGGAACATGCCGAACGACTGGATCACCTGGCCGGCGGCGTCGGTGCCTTCGTGGCCCTTGCCCAGGATCAGCTTGGTGGACGCCACGTTGAGCGCCAGGCGGATCAGGGTGGCGACCAGCAGCATCACCGGAAACGCCGACAATTCGGTGGATTTGCGGATGAACAGGGTCTGCATGAGGATCAGCACCGACAGCGTGAACGAGCCGGTCAGCGCGAAGTCCAGCAGCCAACTGGGCATCGGCAGGATCATGATCACCAGGATCACCACCAGCCCCACCGGTACCATCACCTCGGTGTTGGACAGGTTGCGGACCAGCTTGCCCAGATCGACCGACGGCGCGCGCCGGCCGCCGCCTTGGGCGTCGGTGCCGGCCTGGGCCGGGGCGTTGTCGCCCGCTGCGTCACTCATTGCGTGTTCCTCTCAAGGGCCGCCGGGGTTCACGCCCCCCGGGCGCGGCCGATCCGCCGGGCCGGTCAGACCGGCGTCTTGTCGCCCCAGCCGGGCTGCGGCACCGACAGCCCCGCCGCCTCGTACTGGTTGAGCTTGTTGCGCAGGGTCCGGATCGAGATGCCGAGAATGTTGGCGGCATGGGTCCGGTTGCCCAGGCAGTGCTTGAGCGTGTCGATGATCAATTCCTGTTCCACCTCGGCGACGGTCTTGCCGACCAGGGCTTGCGCGCCGGCGTCGCCGTCGGCGGCGGCGCTATTGGCTCGATGGTCGGCGCTGTCGCTGCCGCCCGCCGGGGCCGTTGCTTCGACGCCTTCGGGACGGCTACCGTCGGGCAGCATGATGGCGTCCGGGCCGATCTCGTCGCCCTGGGCCAGCAGCACCGCGCGGTGCATGGTGTTTTCCAACTCGCGCACATTGCCCTGCCAGCGGTGACGCTTGAGGAACCCCATGGTGTCGGCGGCGATCGGCCGGTCGGGCATGGCGTTGGCTTCGGCGTACTTCTTGGCGAAATGCTGGGCCAGGGCGACGATGTCGGCGGGCCGGTCGCGCAGCGGCGGCACCCGCAGATTGACCACATTGAGGCGGAACAACAGATCCTCGCGGAACGTGCCCTCGCGCACCTCATGGGCCAGGTCGCGGTTCGACGTGGCGACGATGCGGATATTGACCTTGACCGGCTTGTTGCCGCCGACCCGGTCGATCTCGCGTTCCTGGATGGCGCGCAGCAGCTTGGCTTGCAGGCGGATGTCCATCTCGGAGATTTCGTCCAGCAACAGCGTGCCGCCGTCGGCTTCCTCGAACTTGCCGATGCGCCGCGCCACCGCGCCGGTGAAGGCGCCCTTTTCGTGGCCGAACAGCTCGCTTTCCAGCAGGTTCTCAGGGATTGCCGCGCAATTGACCGAGACGAAGGGCTTGCGCGACCGGTTCGACTTTTCGTGCACGTAGCGCGCGAACACCTCCTTGCCGGTGCCGCTTTCGCCGGTAATCAGGATGCTGGCGTCCGAACGCGCCACCTGTTCGGCCAGCTTGACCACCGCCAGGCTGTTCGGGTCTTCGAAGATGAACGACTTGCTGTCCTCGGCCACCGCTTCGAGCACCGCGGCGATCAATTCGGCCTCGGGCGGCAGCGGGATGTATTCCTTGGCGCCGTCGCGGATCGACTGGGCGGCCGACCGGGCATCGGTGCCGATACCGCAGGCGACCACCGGCACCGAGAAATGCTCGGCGCGCAGGTCGGCGATGATCGGCTTGATGTCCAGCGCCACATCGACCATCAACAGGTCGGCGCCGCGGCTGCGCAACAGCGAGAACGCCTGTTCGGCGTCGGGGGCATGGGTGACCTGGGCGCCATTGTCCATGGCGATCTGGCTCGCCGCGCCCAACTGGCCGTTCAACGTGCCGACAATGATCAACCGCATCTTCGTCTCCTCATCCGGCCTGTCATCCGGCGGTTTCGGTTCGGCGCCCGGCTTGCCGCACGGGCGTTCCCTGGCCGACCGGGATCAATCGAAATAGGCGATCCGGCGGGCCGGCGGCAGGATCGCGTTGATGGCCATTTCCAGACGGCGCGGGTTTTCCTGCCGCCCGATCGAACTCATCGCCAGCCTGTAAACCTCGTTGACCTGGGCGGTCTCGTCGGCGGCGCGCTGCACCTTGGTGGCCAGCGGGATCATCACCATGTGGGCCAGCACGATGCCGTAGAAGGTGGTCAGCAGCGCGATCGCCATGGCCGGGCCGATGGTGCTGGGATCGTTGAGCGAGGTCAGCATGTTGACCAGCCCGATGAGCGTACCGATCAGCCCCATCGCCGGCGCCACCTCGCCCAGCCGGCGCAGCACGTCGACCGCGAACAGATCCTTGGCGTTCCAGGTCGCCGCCTCGCGGGCCATGTGCGCGTCCACATCCTCGGGCGTGGCGCCGTCGATCAACAGCGCCAACCCGGTGCCGAGCAGCGAGCGCTCGTCGACCAGGGGCAGCGAGCGCTCCAGCGCCAGGATGCCGTCGCGGCGCGATTCCTCGGCCAGTTCCAGCGCCTGGACACCGGCATGGCCGGCGTCGGGCGCGTGCCCGAACGCCAGCCGCGCCAGCGCGCCGGGCAGGGCGGCCAGCTCCGCCGGCCGAAAACTGACCGCGGTTACCGCCGCCGAGCCGGCGACCACCACCACCAGTCCCACGGCGTTCAGATAGGCCAGTGGCTGTCCGCTCATGACCAGGGCCGCCACCAACAGGGCGAGCGCCAGGATCAGGCTTACCAACGTGCTCATACGGTTTCGTCCCGCCTGCTTGGCCCGCGTCCGGTCAAGACCGGTCGCTCTTGATGATCTCGGTCATGGTGACGCCCAGATGGTCCTCGACCAGCACCACCTCGCCGCGCGCCACCAGGCGGTCGTTCACATAGATGTCGATCGCCTCGCCGACCTTGCGGTCCAGCTCCAGCACCGCGCCCGGACCGAGCTTGAGCAACTGGCTGATTTCCAGGCGCGACTTGCCGAGCACCGCCTGCACCTTGACCGGCACGTCGTAGACCGGTTCCAGGTCCTGGGCCACGCGCTGGCCCTCTTCGGACGGCCCCAGCCCCTGGCTGCTGCCCTGGGTGGTGGTCTCCATCTCTTCCAGGTCCATGTCCTGACCACCGGTCTCGTCATTGTTCGCCATCGGCCCCGGTCTCCCGTTCAGGTCTTGTCTGGCCGGCCGGCGGAGGTGCCGTCCGGGGTGGTGGTGTCGCCAGGCGCGCCGTCGGCGGCCGGGGCGTCGGCGGCGCTGTGGCCGGTGACCGGCCCCTGGTCATCGGCCCCGTCGATCGAGCGGAGCAGGCTGTGGACGGCGTCGTCGACCGCCTTGGCCAGCCGGTCGCTGCTGAACTCGGCGCCGCCATTGTGCCATTCGACCCGGGCGTCGCCGGTGGCGAGTGTGCCGTCGCCGGCCAGGCTGACCTGACCGGTATAGCCAAGGCCCTCGATCACGTCGCTCAGGCGCTCGCGCACCGGCTCGACCAGATCGGGGGCGACGAACAGAGTCAGGGCCGGCGCGTCGCGCGCGTCGCGCACCGCCTGGGTCAGCACATCCTCGACCGCGGCATCGGCGAAGCGTTCCAGGGCGGCGGGCGCCATGGCGCGGGCCAGACGGTGGCCCAACTGCACAGCGCCCATTTCCAGCCGCTCGACCACCTGGGCGTGCTGGTGCAGCAGATGGGCCAGCGCGCGCGACACCGCGTCGACGGTTTGGGCGATCTGGGCTTCCAGCCCCGACACGGCGGCCTGCTGGCCTTCGCCGCGGCCGGCCTCCAGACCCTCAGCATAGCCCGACCGGTGCGCCTCGTCGACCTGCCGGCGCAGGCGGTCGATCTCGGCGGCGGCGTGGTCGACCTCCTCCTCCGCCGGCGCCTCGCCGAAGCGCTCGTCGAAGGTGAATTTGACCGGTTCGGCGGTGACCTTAATAGACAAGTTCGTCCTCGCCCTTGTTGTCGGCCAGGATGATCTCGCCGGTCTCGGCCAGATCCTTCGCCTTGTTCACCATTTCCACTTGTGCCTCGTCCACGTCGCGCAGGCGCACCGGACCCATGGCCTCCATGTCCTCGCGCAGGATCTTTGCCGCGCGCTCGGACATGTTCGAGAAGAACAGGTCGCGCACGCCGTCCGATGCGCCCTTGAGCGCGATCGCCAGGCGGTCCTTGTCCACGTTGCGCAGCAGGGTCTGCACGCTTTGCGGGTCCAACTCGCCCAGATCCTCGAAGGTGAACATCAGCGCGCGCACCTTTTCGGCGGACTCGCGGTTGCGGTCTTCGAGCGCGGTCAGGAACCGGGTCTCGGTCGACCGGTCCAGATAGTTGAAGATCTCGGCGATGGTCTCGTGGCTGTCGCGCTGGCTGGTGCGCGCCAGATTGTTCATGAACTCGATGCGCAGGGTCTGTTCGACCTTGTCGAGGATGTCCTTTTGCACCGATTCCATGCGCAACATGCGCATCACCACCTCCATGGCGAAATCCTCGGGCAGCACGCCGAGAACCCGCGAGGCATGTTCGGGGCGGATCTTTTGCAGCACCACGGCGACGGTCTGGGGGTATTCGTTCTTCAGATAGTTGGCCAGCACCACCTCGTTCACATTGCCGAGCTTGTCCCACATGGTGCGCCCGGCCGGCCCGCGGATCTCCTCCATCACCGAAGACACCCGGTCGGGCGGCAGGATCTTGCGCAGCAGCCGCTCGGTGCTGTCGAACGAGCCCTGCAGGCTGCCGGTGGTGGACACGCCGCTGGTGAACTCGATGAACAGTTTCTCGACCACCTTGGAATTCACCGAACCAAGGCTGGCCATGGCCTGGGACAGCTCTTTGACCTCGTCGTCGGAGAGCTGTTCCCAGATCGGCCGACCATAATCTTCGCCGATCGCCAGCATGAAGGCGGCGGCCTTGTGCGGGCCGGACATCTTCGCCAGTTCGGGATGTTTCATCAGGTTCATCTCCCCTGCCACGTCGTGCCGGCCCTACTCGCCATAGATCCAGTTGCGGACGATGGCGGCGGATTCCTCGGGGTGGTTCTGGACGATGTCGCCGACCTTTTTGAGGGCCGATTCCTGCACGCGGCCCTCGATCTGGGCCACGTCGATCTGCGATTCGATGCCGCGGGTTTCGGTCGACGGCAGGGTCTCGCCGCCGCCTTGCGCCTGCTGGAAGGCGGCCAGCGCCTCTTCGTCGCCGGATGCGGCGCGCGCCGCCAGTTCGGCACTGCTCAGACCGGCGCCGGCGGCCGGCGCGGCCAGCCGCGGCGCGCCAGGCGCGGCTTCCAGTGCCCCGCCGGTGGCCATCGCCTCGTCACCCTGCGCCGGCCAGCTCTCGATCAGCTTGCGCACCAACGGCAGCACGATGGTGAAGAAGATGACGAAGAAGACCACCGCGATCAGCACGGTCTGGATCAGCGGCACCAGATTGCGTTGCGCGAAGCCCATGATGGTGTCGGTGGGCAGTTCGGGCGCCACCCGTTCGGGCTGGGCGAATTCCATGTTGACCACGTCGACGGTATCGCCGCGTTCGGGGTTGTAGCCGATCGCCGATTGCACCAGCCGTTCGAGCGCCTGTAACTCCTCCGCCGTGCGGTCGCTGTAGGTGGCGTTGCCCTCGGCGTCGGTGCCGCGCTTGCCGTCCACCAGCACCGAGGCGGTGATGCGGTCGACCTCGCCCGGCTCGCGCACCCGGGTGCGCTCGGTGGTGGAGAACTCGAAGTTGGAGGTCTCCACCAACCGCTCGGAGCTTTCGGTGATCGATGCCGAGGCGCCGTTGCCTTCGTTTTCCGGCAGGTTCTCCGCCACCGATACGCTTTCCAGCGGTTCGTTGGAGTTGGTGGTTTCCTCGGTGATCGAGGACGACCGCGCCACCTGGGTGTTGGGGTCGACGATGCGCTCGGCCTGGGTGGTGCGGGTCATGTCCAGGTCGATGGCGACCTCGGCGCGCACCCGGTCGCGCCCGACCACCCGTTCGAGCTGCTGTTCGATCTTGCGGCGCAGTTGGGTTTCCATGGCCAGCCGGCGCTCTTCCATCGACCCCATCATCATGGTGGTGGGGTCCTGGGGCTCGCCCTCGGCCAGCAGTTCGCCGTTCTGGTCGACGATCGAGATGCGGGTCGGCTTGAGCTGCGGCACCGCGCCGGCGATGATGTTCTGGATCGCGCGCACCTGCGGGCGTTCGAGCGCACCGCGGGTTTTCAGCACCACCGAGGCCGAGGCGGTCTGTTCGTCGCGGCTGAACAGTTCGCGTTCGGGCAGCACGATGTGCACGCGCGCGCCGGCGACCTGGTTCATGGCCATCAGCGTGCGGGTGATCTCGCCTTCAAGGGCGCGCAGGCGGTTGATGTTTTGCACGAACGAGGTGGTGCCGAGACCTTGGGATTCGTCGATGATCTCGTAGCCCATTGGCCCGGCCAGACCCTGGCCGGCGAGCGCCACGCGCAGATTGTCGACCCGGTCGCGCGGCACCATGACCGTGGTGCCGCCGTTTCGCAGTTCGTAATTGACCCCCTGGGCGTCGAGTTCCTGGACGATCTGCTGGCTCTGGGACAGTTCCAGATCGGTGTAGAGCAGCCCCATGGGCGTCTCGGAAAACTGAGTGGCGAACAGAAAAATGCCGGTGAACACCGCGATGACGGTGGCGATGCCGGTCACCAGACGGCCGATGCCGATCTGTGCCAAAAGGTCGGATAAGCGCTCCAACGGACAACTCCGCGGCCGGAGGGGACATTCCCGCGAGCCGCTGACGGCCCGACGTTGGCAGCCACGCTAGAGGGCTTGTGTAAAGAGACGGTTAAAGGTGGGCAGAAATTGCCTATTTAGCTCAAACGGTTCGCAACTTTGCCGGAGCAGGTGGCAGCGCCCGCGGGAGGATGGTCGGTGGGCCGGCCGGGTCGGGTGCGGCCGGCGGCCGGGCGGCACGGGGCGGCCTCAGATCGGGTGGGGGTCGTCTTCGCCCGAGCCGCTGCGGTACTCCTGGGCCCGGGTGACGCGCAGGCCGGGCAGACCGTTGCGGTCGATGGCCTGCTGCCAGGAAAGAAACTCTTCGACCGAGAGCGAATAGCGCCGGCATGCCTCTTCGAGGGTGATCAGCCCACCGCGCACCGCGGCGACCACCTCCGCCTTGCGCCGGATCACCCAGCGCTTGGTGCTTGGCGGCGGCAAGTCGTCCCGCGTCATGGGCTCGCCCGTCGGACCGACAACATACTCAGGCGTGTCATTCATGCTCGGGTCTCTCCTTACCGGATGCAAGGTACTGACCCCGATTTTAACAAAGCCCTAAACGCCTTGGTTAATGCCGGTTAAACGAGGGCCGGTGCGGCGGTTTTGCGCGCCGCACCGGAAACCTTCAAGGCGCCTGAGCCTAGATGATGTTGGTCAATTCCTGCAAGATCTCGTCCGAGGTTGAAATAACCCGGGCATTGGCCGAGAAACCGCGCTGGTTGACGATCAGGTCGGAAAACTCCTGGGCCAGGTCGACGGTCGACTTTTCGACCGCGCCGGATTTCAAGGTGCCGCTGCCGCCGCGCCCGGCGATCGAGAACTGGGCGTTGCCGCTTTCGGCATTCTGCCGGAACACGCCGCCGTCGTCGGCGGTCAGCCCATTGGGGTTGTTGAAGGTGGCCAGCGGCACCTGGAAGATATCGCGGCTGACGCCATTGTCGAAATTGGCGGTGACCGTGCCGTCTTCACGGATATCGACGCCGATCACTTCGCCGAACACGGCGCCGTCGGTGTTGTCGAGCACGCTGAACAGGGCGTCGTTCTGGTTCAGGCCGTCGGGGCTGGCGATGGTGCCGACGCCGAAATCGACGGTCTGGGTGTTACCGCTGGCCGCATAGGTGACGTCGACACCGATGCTGGCCAGGTCGCCCGGCGTGTTGACGGTGGTGCCCGGTGTGGTCTGCGCACCACCGGCGGCCACCGAGTCCGTGACCAACTCTTGCAGCGTGCCGTCGGCGTTGAAGCGCGCCGTGGCCGAGAACAACAGGCCGTTGGGGTGCGCCGTGGCGTCGAGCAGGCTGGGGTCCTGGGCGACCGCCTCGATGCGGTATTCGTCGGCGCCGGTCTGGACGAAGCCGACGTCGACCAGCGTCTGGTTGCCCTGGCCGTCGAAGATCGACACCGTGGTGGTCTCTTGGGCGGTGACCGTGCCGTCGGCGATCTGGCCGATGGCTGCGGCCAGCGAGCCGCCGGTGGGGTTGGCGGGCAGGTTGCCGAACAGGGTCGAGGTCTGGGTCGGGTCGGCGGTGCCGGCGATCGCCTGGGTGTTGATCGGCTGGTAGCTGTTGGTGTCGGTCGGGCTGGCGGTCAGGTTGCCGTCGGCGTCGAGCGGGATGCCCAACAGCGTCTTGCCCGAGGTATTGACCAGATTGCCGTTCACGTCGGGCACGAAATTGCCGGCGCGGGTGAACTCGATCGAGCTGTTGTCGGTGGCGATATTGTCGCGCACCACGAAAAAGCCGCTGCCGCGGATGGCCACGTCGGTGGAACGCTGGGTCGGCTCCGGCAGGCCCTGCTGGTCCACATAGCGCCGCGCCGAGATCGACACCCCGCCGGGGTTGTAGCTGGTCGTGCGCGTGCCGTCGTTGATGAGCGATGCGAACGTGCCTTCCGAGCGCTTGTAGCCCACCGAATTCACGTTGGCGATATTGTCCGAGACGATGTTGACGCCCTCGCTGAAGGCGGACACACCGCTGACGCCGGTCGTCAAAGCTGCAAAGGCCATGGGATTCTCCTAGTTCAAGGCGGTGTCGGTCATGGTTCGGTCATCATGGGGCCGGCCCGGCGGCTGTGCCGGAGCGGCGAAACGGGTTGGTTCAGGGCGCCGCCACGGGCGTCGTGCGCGGGGTCGACAGGGCCAGCACGTCGGCCATGTCGACGCTGCGGCCGCCGATCGACAGCTTCGGGTCGGTGCCGCTGGTGTCGACCGCGGTCACCTGATCGGTGACGAACAGGCTCGGCGTCACATCGCCGCCGCCGTCGGCGGCTTCGGCCTTGACGCGCAGGGTGTAGGCGCCGGGCGGATGGCGGTCGCCGTTCTTGTCCAGCGCCGGGAAGAACAGATCGTGTTCGCCGATGCCGGTCTTGCCCTCGGTGTCGAACACCACCCGACCGTCGGCGTCGAGCACTTCAAGCTCGGTCTCGCGGGCCTGTTCGGGCAGGCGGTAGCTGAACCGGATGCCGTCGTCGGTGGCGTCCAAACGCCCGGTATCGCCGGCGATCTTGGCTTCGTTGCCGAGGAAGCCGACGGCGGAAAACGCCTGGTTGCCGCCCAGCTTGGTGCTGATCTCTTCGAGATAGTCGTTGGCCCGGATGTCCTGTTCGACGCCGGCGAATTGCACCAGTTGCTGGGTGAACTGGTTGCTGTCCATGGGCGCGGTCGGGTCTTGCTGCTGCAACTGCGTGGTCAGGATGGTCAGGAAGGTGTCGAAATCCTGAGCGAAGCCGATCCCCGAGGTGGACGACCCCTGGCCGTTGGCCGCAGCGGTGGCCTGGGCGGCGGCACTTTGGGTGCTGTCGATGGCGGTCATGGCGCTGTCCTCTCGTTAAACCGTGATGTCCACGCCGTTGGCGATGCGCGGGTCGATGAAGTCGCGAACGTCGATCACATGACCGGTCATCGGCTCCGCGTCGGCGCCGTTCTGGCGCGCGGCACCGCCCGGTCCCGGCCAGCCGGCGCGGTTCTCGCGCCGGCCAAGGGCGGTTTCGAGGGCGGTGTTGGCGTCGTCCGACAGCGTGAATTCCAGGCTGTCGCCATTGGTCTCCAGCCCCGCATCCTGCAGGGCGCGCTCCAGCGATCGGGCATCGCGCTGAAGCAGATCCAGGGTCTCGCGACGGTCGGCCGTCACATTGGCGCGCACGCGGCCCTGGTCGAATTCAAGCCGCACCGCCACCCGGCCCAACTCGGCCGGCTGCAACTGAACGGTGAAGCGGGTCTGGCCTTCGGCGACCGCGCGCTGTACCTGAACCGCGGTCTGGTCGGAGGCAGGTGCCCGACCGCCCTGGCGGTCGTAGCGCGCGGGTGTGCCGCCACGCGCCAGGGCATTGAGCACGCCGGCGCCGGCCTGGGCCTGTTGGGCGGTCATGCCGGTGATCGACTGGGCGCCCTGGGCGCCGTCGCCCTGCACGGCGCCGGTCAGCGACCGGACCGCGGCCCCTTGCCCTTGGCCGTAGCCTTGACCGCCGGCCTGGCCACCGGTTTGTCCGCCCTGGGTCGGCACCGCCCGGACGACCGGGCGCGGCGGCGTGAACATCAGGTCGGCGATGGTCTGGCGCAGCCGCTGCGCGTCCGCTTCGCCGCTAGCGCCGGCGGTTTGTGCCGGTCCCAACGGGTCGCCGCCGCCCAGCAAGCGCTTGAGCGCGGCGTCGCCCCCGCCGGCTGTCAAGCCGTCGAGGCCGATGCGCAGCGCCTGGGCGTCCGAGCCGCTCAACAACGCGCCGCCGCTGCCGGTAGCCGTAAGGTCCGCGATCCCCGCGCCGGTCGGACTTGTGCCTGCGAATGCAGCGCCGTGACCGGCATCGCCGCGTCCGGCGGCCGACGCGATCAGGCTGCCCAAAAAGGTCAACTTGCTGTCCGAGGCCGCGCCGGTGCCGGCGCCTGCCAGCGGCTCGGGCGTCCGGCCGACCTGGCCGTGCGCCTCGCGCGCTTCGGCGCGGGCTGTGTCGCTACGGGTCGCGTCGGCCGCCGCATCGGTTCGGGCTGTCTTGGCGGCTTGCCCGGTGGCCGGCCCCATGGTGGCTTGATCGGTGGCGTCCGCGCTCGCTGCCGCGCGGTCGGGCGCAATCCGGGCGACGATCATGTGTCCGGCGTCGAGCCCCAGGGCCTGGGCGGTCTCGGGCAGCATCAGAATGCCGACGCTGGCGGGGTCGCCGGGGTTGGCGGGTGGGATCTCGACCATGGTAATCTGGTCGGCAAGGCTGGTCGGCAAGCCCATATCGGCCAGGACTTGCTTGACTTCTTCGTCATTTAGCAGATTGACGCCGTCGGCCTGGGCCAACGCGCGGGTGAGCCCCTGCGGATCGTTCTGTCTCGTCGAGGCGAGGCAGAACGCGTCGAAGGCACTGCGCAGACCGGTCGGCAGATCGGCCCGGTTGGCGGTGTCGGCGGCTGGGCGCTCGGCGGGCTGACCTGCGCCGGTTCGGGCCTCGACCAGGGCGGGGTCGACGACCCGGAACACCGGCGCCGCGCCGAGCGCCTTGGCCGACCCGGCGTCCGGCCGCCCGGTGCTCGCTCCAGGCGCGAAGGTGCTGGCAGGGGCGCTGTGGGTGCCGCCGATGGCGGACAAAAACGGGTTCATCTCGGTGCCTCGCATACAATCGCTCGACCGCACTGAAGCAAAAGGCGGGCCAAGTGCCGTTTGCCCGCTCGTCGTTTGGGAGGGCGCGGTTTTCCGGTCTCGGCGCAATCGGTTCGGGCGTGCCGGCCGGATTGCTCCCGGCGCCGGTGGCGGAGCTTGCCGGGTCGGATTTGCCGATGCCGAGCGGTGGTGCGGGACCGGGCAGCCGAGCGAAGGCGGTCCGTCGGCATCCTTCTCTTGAGCTTGAAGGACCGGTGCCTTACATGACGGGCATTATGATGACCGCCGATGACCTGTCCGATCTGTTCCCGGCCTGGACGCCGGGCACACCCAATGCGCTGGGGTTCGACCGCGCGCCCGGTGACACCCGCGTGGTCGTCGCCATGTCGGGCGGCGTCGACAGTTCGGTGACCGCGGGGCTGTTGCACGCGCTCGGCTTCGAGGTGATCGGCATCACTCTGCAACTCTATGACCACGGCGCGGCGGTGCAGAAGAAGGGCGCCTGCTGCGCGGGCCAGGACATTCACGACGCCCGCCGGGTCGCCGAGCGGCTGGGCATCCCGCACTATGTGCTGGACTATGAAAGCCGGTTCCGCCAGTCGGTGGTCGACGATTTTGCCGACAGCTATATTCGCGGCGAAACCCCGATCCCGTGCGTGCGCTGCAATCAGACGGTGAAGTTTCGCGACCTGTTGGGCACCGCGCGCGACCTGGGCGCCGATTGTCTGGCCACCGGCCACTATGTGCAGTGCGTGCCGGGGCCGGACGGCCGGCAGTTGCTGCGCGGCACCGACCGCAACCGCGACCAGGCCTATTTCCTGTTCGCCACCACCGCCCAGCAGCTCGATTTCCTGCGCTTTCCCCTGGGCGGGCTGGAAAAGGACCGGGTCCGGCAATTGGCCGACGCCATGGGCCTGCCGGTGGCCGACAAGCCCGACAGCCAGGACATCTGTTTCGTGCCCAATGGCGACTATGCCCGGGTGATCGAGGGCCTGCGTCCCGGCGCCGCCGAGCCGGGCGATATCGTCCATGTGGACGGCCGACGGCTGGGCAGCCACCAGGGCATCATCCACTACACCATCGGCCAGCGCCGGGGCCTGGGCGTCGGCGGCGAGGGCGAGCCGGTCTATGTGGTGCGCCTGGAGCCCGACACCCGGCGGGTCGTGGTCGGCCCCAAGGAGGCCTTGCTGGCCGCCGGACTCGACGCCAAGGAAGTGAACTGGCTGGCCGAGCCGCCGGGGCCCGAGGGGCGCGCGGTGACGGTCAAGATCCGCAACACCGCCGAGCCGGTGCCGGCGCGCGTGGTGCTGACCGGCACCGGTGCCACGGTCACCTTCGACCGCCCCGAGGCGGGTGTGTCGCCGGGTCAGGCGGTGGTGTTCTTTGACGGCGAACGGGTCTTGGGCGGCGGCTGGATCACCCGCGCGGAAAGCGCCTACGCCATGCGCGCCGCCTGATCGAGCCCGGCGCCGGCGGCGCTATCGGGGGGGCGGCGGTTCCGCTGGCCGGCGGGTGCACCTGGGCCGACGGCGGGGCGGGATATTTACCTCTTCTAAGAGCATGTAAAAAGCTTTAAGGTACCCCATTGAGCGGCGTAGCTGAGGGGGTGGTGGATGCTGACGCGGGCAATCCTTCGACTTGGTTCGGGGCTGCGCGCGCGCTGGACCGGCAACCGGCCGGAGCTGGGCGATTTGGCCGACATGCTCCGCAACCGCCAGTTCATCCACCTGGTTGAGCAGATTCCGCTGTTCTCGCTGGCCAACGCGATCAATGCCTGCCTGCTTTTGTGGCTGTTGTGGGGCCGGGTGCCGGCGGAACCGTTAGCGCTGTGGGCGCTGGCCATCGTCGGCGTTAGCGGCCACCAGCTTTGGCTTTATGTACGCAACCGGCACAAGGCGTTGCCGCTGGTCATCACTGCGCGGCCGCTCAACCGCGCCATGGTCTGGTCGCTGGTGATCGGGGCCATCTGGGGTCTGGGGGTTGCGTTTTTGTTCCCGGCCGGAGACCTGGCGGGGCAGTTGATGCTGATCCTGTTCCTCGGCGGCACCTGTGCCGGCGTGGTCGCGCTCGCCGCGCCGCTGCCGATGGTCACCAACGCGTTTCTGGTGACCGCCCTCGGCCCGGTGTTCGTGCGTCTGGTAAGCGAGCCCGGTAGCACCCATCTGCCGATCACCGCGGCGTTGCTGGTGTTCACGGCGGGGCTCGTGTTGGCCGCCCGATCGGGCTTCGAGACCTTCGTGCAGATGATCCGCGCCACCGATCGGGCGCAGACCGCGCACAGCAATCTGGTCGATGCGCTGGAGTGCAGTTCCAAGGCATTTGCGGTCTACGACCGGCAGGGCCGCACCGTGGTGCGCAACCGCCTGCACCGGCAGTTCTTCCCCGGCGATCCGGTCGCGCCCGCGCCGTTCGAGGGCAGCCGGTGTCGCGCCCACGGGCCTGGGCGCTGGCTGCAATCGTCGGTTCGGCGGACTAGTCGCGGCGGCATCGTCGAGGTGCATGGCGACGTCACTCAACTCAAGGACAGCGAGGCGGCCTTGCGTGAGGCGCGCGACGCCGCGGCGGCGGCCAGCCAGCTCAAATCGCATTTTCTGTCGCTGATGAGCCACGAGTTGCGCACGCCGCTCAACGCGATCATCGGTTTCGCCGAGGTGCTGCGCGACCGCGCCCGGGGCGGTATGCCCGATGACCAGACCGGCGAGTTCGCCGACCTGATCGTCGACAATGGGCGCAGTTTGTTGACCATGGTCAACGATGTCTTGGAACTGTCGCGCGTGCGTGCCGGCGCCTTCGAGGGGCGGGAAGAAACCGTCGAGATGCACCGAATGGTCGCGCGCGCGATCGACGGCGCCGCGCGCCCGGGTCCGGGGGTCGAGGTGGCACCGGTGGATGTGGCGGACGATCTGTTGGTGCGCGTCGACCGACGGGCGCTGCGCACCGTGCTTGATAAGCTTCTGGAACGGGCGGTGATCGCCTGCGGGGCGTCGGGGCGGGTGACCGTGGTCGGTGGTCTGGTCGAGTCCGGTCCGGACACCGGCGGCCTGTGGCTGACCGTCGACGATACCGGTGCGGCACCGACCGCCGAGGAAGCGGCGGCGGCGCAAACCCTCGATGGTGTCGGCCTGGCGGACGTCGCGCGCGACCTGGCGCGCACCGGCGGCCCCCGTGGCCCGGTTGGCCCGGTTGGCCCGGTTGGTACGGGAGGGGCGGCCGATTTGGACCTGGACGACCGGCACCGCGCCGGGGCGTTGCACATCGGATTGTCTCTCGCAGCGGCGCTCATGGCCCATCATGGCGGGCGTCTGACCTTGACCGCAGCCGACCGCGGTGGGGCGCGCGCCCATCTGGTGTTCCCGGCCGAACGGGTGCGCCGGCGTCCCGCTGACGCTGCGGCTGCCGACGGCGGTCGGCCCGTGCCCACCGTGGTGACGTTCCGGTTCTGATCGGGCGGGATGCGATCGGGCTGGCGGGTGGCCGGGCGGGATGCGGGCCCGCGACGGTGTGCCCGGCCGGCGGCGCCGCCCGTGCGCCCAACCCGCGGCGGTACTCAGAACCCGCGGTGGCTCCCTCAGCCCGTGGCGGCACAGGAGGGGGCGGTTCAGGGGAGCGGGGTTTTTTCTCTTGAAAGGCTTGACGCGCCCGCGGCGACTGGGTACTAGGCCGGGTCTCAGGCGGGCGCGTTCGCGCCGCCCGGCCATCGGGGCGGAGTAGCTCAGCTGGTTAGAGCAGTGGAATCATAATCCATGTGTCGGGGGTTCAAGTCCCTCCTCCGCTACCACCCCACCCCTGTCCTCGTCGCTTCCTCCCAGATCTCCTCGCCGCCTGTGCGCCGTGCTGGCGTCGTGCGTCGGCGCGGTCCGGTCACCGGCCGCTCCACGGCGCTTGGCGTTCTTTGCTCTCATGCCCGCGCGTGTCCGCTCCTGGCGCCGGCCTCGCCGCCGCAGGCATGACGGCACATGACGGCATGTGGCGGGCGATCTGTCCCCTATCGGGCCGGACACGCTTCGATTGGTGGCAATAAAATGATAAAAGCACCTGGAAGATGTCATTCAACGGGCAGCTTTTTCCTTAATCCTGGCGTTGATTTACTTCATGGTAACGCGACCGGTGGTTTTCTTGACGATCAGTTTCCCGTGTCGCATCAAGGAATTTGTGTGAATGGACTTCATCGATTGGCTGTTCGACACATCGGGTTTTGCGCCGCATGGCTACTGTCTGATCTGGGACCCATGGCTGCTGGCCATGACCGTCACGTCCGACGGGCTGATCGCCGCGTCCTATTTCGCCATTCCGGCGGCGCTGCTGGTGATTGCGCTCCGGCGCCCGGATTTGGGCGGGCGGCGGTATCTCTGGTTGTTCGCAGTGTTCATCATCACCTGTGGGATCACCCATGTGATGTCGGTGGTGACCTTGTGGGAGCCCTATTACGCTCTGGCCGCCAGCTTCAAGGCGTTGTGTGCCGTCGCCTCGGTGATGACCGCGACGATGATTTGGCCGTTCCTGCCGCGTGTGCTTTCGGTGCCCAGCGTTCATACCCTTGAGGCCACCAACGCCCGGCTGTTGCGCGAGATCGCCGAGCGCGAGCAGGCCGAAAAACAACTGGCCACCGTGAACGCGACGCTTGAGGAGCGCATTCGCAAGCGTACCGAGGATTTGCACCGGCTCAATGACCAGTTGGAACAGGCCTATCTCAAGGCCGAGTCCGACCGTGCGGCAAAGAGCCAGTTCCTGGCCCAGATGAGCCACGAATTGCGCACGCCGCTCAACGCCATTCTCGGCTTTGCCGAGATCCTCAAGGACGACGCGCTAAACCGCGACCTGGCTGCCCCCTATCGCGACTATGCCGACAACATTCACCGCTCGGGCAGTCACCTTCTGGCGATCATCAACGATCTGTTGGAGATGTCGCGGATCGAGTCCGGTCGATACGATCCCAATCTTACCGATCAGCCGATCGTGCCGCTGATCGAGGAGCATGTGGAGATGCTCGCGGTCACCGCAAAGGATGGCGACGTCACCTTGGAGGAGGACTATGACGACGATCTGGGGACCGCGTGCGTGGATGCCAAGCTGATCCGTCAGGTGATGGGCAATCTGATCAGCAACGCCATCAAGTTCACCGAGCCCGGCGGCTGGGTTCGCGTGTTCGCCCGGCGCAAAGCCGATACCTTGACGCTCGGCGTGGCGGACTCGGGCATCGGCATCACGCCCGACCAACAGGAAAACGTGTTCGAGCCCTTTATCCAGGACCGCCAGCGCCAGGGGCAGGTGCAGCAAGGCACCGGGCTCGGTCTGGCCATCGTCAAGGCCGCCGCGGAGATGCACGGCGGCGATGTGGGCATCAAGAGCCGCCCCGGCCAAGGCACGACCATCTGGATCGACTTGCCGCTGGCGTCGGAGGACGAGCGGGTTTGAGCCAGTTCGCCAGCCGCCCAACGAACGAGCCCCGGGGCAAACGCCGCGCCGCCGGGTCGCCGCCGCACCTCACCCGCTGGGTGGCGTGCCGCCGTCGCCCCAACTGCGGCGGCGATCGCCCGGGGCGCTAAACCGCCAGATGCAGCACGTGCATGTGCTTGTCGTATTGCGACAGAATGTCGGCGATCACCTGGTCTTTCGAATAGCCCATCACGTCGTAATGCTCGGGCCCGGTCTGCAGATAGACCTCGGCGCGGTAGTGCAGGCGGCTGGTGCCGCCGCCACTGGGCATTTCGGGGAACGCGAAGGACGGCGTGCGATAGCCGCGGGTGCGGATCTCGTAGACGAAATCGTCTTGTTCGCCGTGGCGCACGTCAAGCCGCACCCGGCCGTCGGTGTGGGTGACGTCGGCGGTCATGCCGCTGGCGCGCACCTCTTTGGCAACCGCGTCGAGCGCCGGCTGGGCGGTGTCGGCCAGGAACCGCGCCACCGCGTCGCGTGAGTAATGGCGCACGATGTTGCGCAGTCGGGTCTGCCAGGTGGCCGACGCCCCCGAAATCGGCACCCGCGGCGGCGTCGAGCGGGTCACGCGTTTGGCCGCCGCTTCCATACGCAGCCCCTTGAGCAGCGAAAAGCAGATCGCGATGATCACTACCGTGAACGGCAGGGCCGAGCCGATAGCGGCGCTCTGCAACGCCACCAGTCCGCCGGCGAGCAACAGGGCGGCGGCCACCACGCCTTCCGAAACCGCCCAGAAGACGCGCTGCCAGACCGGCGGTTCGGCGCTGCCGCCCGAGGTGATCATGTCGATCACCAGCGAGCCCGAGTCCGACGAGGTGACGAAAAAGGTGATCACCAGCGCCGTCGATAGCCCGGCCGAGATCGACGATAGCGGTAATTCTTCCAGCATGACGAACATGGCGGTTGGCATGTTGTCGCGCGCCGCCGCCGAAATCGCGCCGCCATTGCCCGACAGTTCGATCGACAGCGCGGTGTCGCCGAACACCGTCAGCCACAGGAAGGTAAAGCCCACCGGCACGAACAGCACACCCATGACGAACTCGCGGATCGTCCGGCCGCGGCTGATGCGGGCGATGAACATGCCGACGAACGGCGACCAGGCGATCCACCAGCCCCAGTAGAACAGCGTCCAGCCGCCGACCCAGTCATTGGGTTCATAGGCGTAGAGCTGGAAGGTCAGGTCGGCCAGGTCGGACAGATAGGTGCCGGTGTTCTCGACAAAGGTCTGCAGGATGAACTCGGTCGGGCCGACCACCATCACGAACAGCAACAGCCCGAGCGCGAACAACAGGTTCAATTCGCTCAACCGCTTGATGCCGCCGTCCAGCCCCATGACCACCGAGATGGTCGCCAGCCCGGTGATGCCGGCGATCAGCACGATCTGCATGGTCGTGTTGTCGGGAATGCCGAACAGATGGGCGAGCCCGGCATTGACCTGCATGACCCCGACGCCGAGCGAGGTGGCGACGCCGAACATGGTGCCGAGCACGGCAAAGATGTCGACGGCGTGGCCGATGCGGCCGTGGATGCGCTTGCCGAGCAGCGGATAGAGCGCCGACCGGATGGTCAGCGGCAGGTCGTGGCGAAACGCGAAATAGGCCAGCGACAGGCCGACCACGATGTAGATCGCCCAGGCGTGGATGCCGTAATGGAAGAAGGTCAGCTTCATGGCTTCGCGCGCGGCGTCCACCGTGCCGCCCGCCCCTTCGGGCGGTTCGACGAAGTGCATGACCGGCTCGGCGACGCCAAAGAACAACAGCCCGATCCCCATGCCGGCGGAAAACAGCATGGCGAACCAGGACAGGTGGCCATATTCGGGCTCCGAATTGTCGGGGCCCAATCGAATATGACCGTGGCGCGACATGCCCAGGTAGAGCACGAAAACCAGAAAGCCGGCGACCGACAGCAGGTAGAACCAACCGAAGGTGTCGGTAATCCAGTCGAGCGCGTGGGTCAGCACCGGTTCGGCATCGGCGCCGAACGCCACGCCCAGCCCGGCCAGGGTCAGGATCAGCCCCGCCGAGACGAAAAAAACCGGCGGGTTGATTTGAGGGTCGCGATCATCGGCCATGGGGTACCCGTCTGTTCCTTACCAAAGCCCGGGCTTCTATCAGGTTTTTGGGGCCGCTGTACACGTTTTCGCGATAGCGGGTCAGGCCGACTGCAACTGGGCGACGAAGGTGTCCGACTGCGCGCGGAGCCGGGACGACTGGGTTTGCAGGGTGCGCGCGGCCTCGCCCACATCGGCGGCATGGCTGCGCGTCGGCTCGGCAGCCTCGTTGACCGAGCGGATCAGCCGGGCCAGATGGTCGGTGCCGTCGGCGATCTCGGCCACCGAACGGACGATCCGCTCGGTGGCACGACCCTGTTCCTGCACCGCCGCGGCGACGGTGGTCGAGACCGCGCCCAGATCGTTGATCGTCCGCGTGACGCCGCCGATGGCCTCGACGGCCTCGCCGGTGGCCCCTTGAACCGAGGTGATCAAGGCCGCGATGTCGTCGGTGGCGCGCGCCGTCTGTGTGGCCAGCGACTTGACCTCTGCCGCCACCACGGCGAAGCCCTTGCCGACCGCGCCGGCACGGGCCGCCTCGATGGTCGCATTGAGCGCCAGCAGGTTGGTCTGCGCGGCAATGTCGGCGATCAGGTCGACCACATCGCCGATCCGCTGTGCTGCCTCGGCCAAGCCGGTCATGGTCTCGGACGTGGTCTCGGAGCGGTCGACGGCGTCGCGGGCCAGGGCGGCGGCGCGTTCCACCTGGCTTTCCACATCCTGGACCGAGGCTCGCATGCTGTCGGTTGCCTTGGCCACCTCGCGCGCCGCCCCGCTGGTCTGGTCCACCGAGACCATGGCGTCCTGAGCCGCTTGGCCGGTATGCGTCGCCAAGTCAAGGAGTTGGGCGGCCGCGGTGTCCACCTGGGCGGCCTTGTCCGAGACCGCGCCGACGACGGTGGCGATATCGGTGTGGAACTGGTTGGCAATGTCCGCGCGCAGCGCTCGGGATGCGTCCTGGCGTTGGCGCTCGGCGTCGGCGGTGCGTTGGCGGTCCTGCTCCTCGCGTGCGCGCTCGGCCTGTTCGTGGCGGCGGGCTTCGGCGCTGCGTTGGCGCTCCACTTCGGCCTGTTGGCGCTCGGCCCGGCGTTTCTCGGCCAGGGCGGCCCGAAACCCGGTCAGGGCCCGGGCCATGTCCCCCAGTTCGTCACGGCGGCTCTGACCGGGGATTGCCACGTCGGCGGTTTCGTTGTCGCTGAGTTGGCGCATGGCAAAAGCGATTGCCTTCACCGGTCGGCTGATGTTCAGCGACAAGCCACCGGAAATGCCGGTACCCAACAGCACCGACGCCAGCGATAGCCAGATGATCCGCCGGCGTGTGGCCCCGACCTGGGCTTCGCCTGCCGGACCCAGCCGATCCTGGGCGGCCTGAAGCCGGTTTTGAAGCTGATCCAGATCGTCCGCCAGTGTGGGGCCGATGGTGTCGAGCCGCTCGGCCAAGGCCGTGGCCTTGGCCGTTCGGTCCGGGCCGGTGGCGGGCGATGGGGTGATGGCGGTCAGGGCGCCGAACACCTGTCCGTAGGTGGTGCTGGTGTCGCTCAATCGCTCGAGCAGGCGGGCGGTCTCGGGGTCCTTCACGATGGTGGCGATCTGCCCGCGCATGGCGTCGATCTCGGCCAGGTTGGCCGTGACCTCGTCGGCGAATCCGGTGCCGAGCCCGAGCCGGAACTTCAGCGCCGCCAGCCGTGCTTGCATGAAATCTTCGGCCATATCGGCGACCAACATCTGCGCGCGGGCGGTTGCCCGGTAGCTCTTGAACAGATCGCCGGTGTCGCTCACCCCGCGGATGCCAAGCCACGAAACCAGCGCCACGAAGGCGGTGGTGACACCGGCCAGAAGCGCCATCTTTGCGCCAACGCGAAGGTGATTGAACATTTGTTGCCACCCTGACTGATTGGATGGCGAGACGGTAAAGATTTGCCGTTTAAGGGAGAGTTAATTGCAATAGCAGGTTTCCGTAGCCGCGACGATTTTGTGTCAACAAATTGTCGCAGCCTGCGGCCGGTAGCGCTGTTTTCGGCGCATTTCGGGGCTTGCGCTCGCGTGTTGGGGCGTAGACAGGCCGGATTCATATCATTAGGGGAGGGCGCCACCTCATCCTGGCGTTGAAAGGAGATATAATGACTCGTCTGGCTGGTAAGGTCGCCCTGGTGACCGGCGCGGTGCGCGGCATCGGACGTGCAATCTGCGAACGGTTTTTGGACAATGGCGCGACGGTGTTCCTGGCCGATATCGACGCCGAAGAAGGCGGCGCGCTGGCCGAGCATCTGGGCGCGCGCGCCACGTTCCTGCACCTGAACGTCTGCGACGAGGATCAGTGGCAGGCGGTGATCGCCCAGGTGGAGCGGCTGGCGGGCAAGCTCGACATCCTGGTCAACAATGCCGGCATCACCGGTCTGGCCGAACACAGCGGCCCGCAGGACCCGGAGAACACCACGCTCGAAGAGTGGTGCCATGTGCACCGGATCAATCTCGATGGGCTGTTCCTGGGCTGCAAGCACGCGATCCGGTCGATGAAGAAGACCGGCGGCGGCAGCATCGTCAACATGTCGTCGCGCTCGGGGCTGGTGGGCATTCCCGCAGCGGTCGCCTATGCGTCGAGCAAGGCGGCGATCTTGAACCACACCCGCTCGGTCGCCCTCTACTGCGCGGGGCAGAACTACAATATCCGCTGCAACGCGGTGGCGCCGGCGGCGATCATGACGCCGATCTGGGACGCCATGCTGGGGCGCGACGGCAATCGCGACGCCCGGGTGGCGCAGATCGAACGCGGCATTCCGTTGGGCCATATGGGCACGCCCGAGGATGTGGCGGGCGCGGTGCTCTATCTGGCCTCGGACGAGGCCGCCTACATGACCGGTACCGAATTGCACGTGGACGGCGGCATCCTCGCCGGCGCCGCCGCCGCGCCCCAGGGCAGCGTGGAATAGCGCCGCCGGTCAGCGCCCAAGCCGCCGCCGGACCGGGACAGCCCGGCCCGGCGGCCTTGATCAGCGGGGCGGTCGGGGCGATCTGTGCGGCATGGCCTTAAGCACAGGAGATCCGATGATGTCAGAGCGCGACCGAAACCAGCCCGACCCCGGCCACAAGACGCCCGAGGACGAGGTCGACCCGGTCGACGAGGCGTTGGAAGAGACCTTCCCGGCCAGCGACCCGCCGGCCTTCACGCCGCAACCGGCCCCGGACAGCGATTGTAACGCCGGCAAAAACAACCGCTGATCCGCCGCCGGCGCGCGGTGCGCTTGCGCCGGTCCGTCAGGAGCCAAGTGCCGCGACGCCATCCAATCGCCCCCGGCCCCGGGGGGCAGATCGGGCCGTGCGGTCACTTGGGCGCCGGCGCCCATGGATGGCCGCGCCGCCTGACCGCGGCTCGCAACGACAGTCTGGGGGCAAGCCTGGTCGGCCGGCTCGGACCGTCGGGGGCGGCGGGGGCTATTTCTTGCGCCAGCGGCCGGCGGCGTCCTGGAAGTACTGGCCCTTGGGCAGGCTGGCGATTAGTTGCCGGCCGGCGCGCGCCTGCACGGCGCTGAGCGGCGTGTTGGTATCGGCGGCGATGCGGCGATACTCGGCCAGGCGTTGCTGGTTGATGGTGTCAACCAGGCGCTGGATCGCCGGGCTCGGATTGCTCGATACGGCGCCGACCAGACCGTCGGGCTTCTCGCCCACCTGGCCTTGTGCCTTGGCCTGCGCCAACTGAGACTGCTGCGCCTGGGCTGCCCCCGGGGCGGGCTCGCCCATGAGCGGGGCCAAGGGGTTGCCGGGGATGGCGCCGGCGAACGTGAGGGCTGCGGCGGCAAGTGCCGGGCGGATCATGGTGCGCATGGTCTTATCTCCCTGAAGTCGGGGTCTTGTTGGGCTCGCTGGCGGCCGGCTCGGGCAGGTCCGCCGGGTCGACCCCAAACAGCGCCGGGTTCTGTTTGATCAGATCCAGCAGTTCCTTGTCGATTTCGAGGCGCTTCTGCTCGGTGATATTGACGTTGACGTCGAAGCGGATCGGCTCGTCGGGCGCCTGGAGCTTGACCGACGGCGTGCACGCGGCGGCCAGCAGGGCGCTGGCGCCGGCCGCTGCCAACGCGGTGTGGCGGCGACCCGGCCGGAACCGGGCGGGGGTGGGGCGGATCATGGGCGGTTCTCCTGTTGCGGGTGGCCGCGCTCGGGCGGGCCATCCGGGTCTCGCTGGCGGTCTTGCTGTTGTTGCTGTTGCTGTTGCTCGTAGAGGCGGCGCAGTGACTGGCCCGTGCGCGCGGCGCTTTCCACCGCGCTGACCAGCGGGCCGTTGAGGCTGACATTGAGTTCCACCGGGTGACCGTCGAGGAAGTCGGGATTGTTGCCGGCCGCCGACAGGGTCAACACCTGGCGCGCCAGGCTGTCGCCCGCCAGCGTCAGCGAGAGCGTGTCATAGTGAAAATTCTGCAACGCCTGTCGCAACATCCGGGTCCTCACATCGTCGCCCTGCAAAAATGCTGGCGGCTGGTCGGGAACGTAGCGCAGAACGCCGGTGGTGGCAGCCTGCAAAACGCCGTCGTCGACGCCGATGCCGTCGCGCCCCAGCCGCACCGGCAGCCGGCCTTCAAGCGTGCCGTCGCCGGCCAGCCCGTCGATGCCGGCGACCTGGAACAACTGTCCCAATGACACGCCGTCGGCGGCGAGCGTCGCCTTGATGGTACCGGGGTCCGCTGTATCGACGATGAATGGGTCGGCCCGGAGCGTGCCGCCGGCGAGCCGGAAGCGCGCATCGGTGACCCGCACGGTGCCGTCGGGCCGCAGGTCGAGGCGGACCAGACCGTCGGTGAACGGTGCGCCCATGTCGAGCAGGTCGAGCGTGACGCTCTGCGGTTCGGGCGTGGTGGGCGGCACCAGGCCGTCGAGGGCGAAGCGCGTGGCGATGCCCTTGACCGGGCTGCCGGCGACCGTGGCGTCGAGCCCCTCGACGCGGAGCGTGCCGCCGCTGTCGCTCAGCCCCGCGCCGGTCCAGGCCAGGTGGGCGTCGCCCGCCACCCGACCGGCGAGGTCGCCGGCGACGGTGGCGGCCAGGGGCGACAGGTCGGCCAATTCCGCGACCCCGGCCATGAACTCGATCGGCGCCAGCGCGATCTGCGCCCGGCCGGTGCCCGAGGCCGGGTCGTGGCGGCCGGTCAACTCGGCGACGAAGACACCGAACAGATCGCTCAGCCGCGCCGACAGCGCCAGAGGCCCCGGTGCGTCGGCCGGCGTATCGGCGGGCGTGTCGGGGGCGGGCGTGTCGGCGGCGGGCGCTGCGCTCGCGGTCAGGGTCAGCGGCGCCCACAGCGCCGGCTCGGCGGTGCTCAACAGGTCGATGATGTCGAGCCGGGCGTGGCGCAGGCGGCCTTGGGCGACCGTCGCGCGGCCCTCGATGCCCTGCGCGCGCAGGCCGGGGTCGGTCAGGGTCAGCGCGCCGTCGCCAAACCCAAGCGTGGCGTCGAGGTCGCCGGGGGCGGCGCCGGCCTCGGCGTCCAGGGTCAGGCGCGGCCAGGTGCCGGCGATCTCGCGCCCCCCGGCGTCGCCTGGTGCCGGCGTCAGCCGGGCGGTGGTGTCGGTGGCCGGGCTCTCAAGCGCCAGGGTCAGGCGTCGCGCACCCAGGTCATAGCGGGCCAGCGGTCGAGCAGCACCGTCATCGTCCGTTGCCGCGGCGAGGCAGGGCAGGGCCGAGATGCTCAGTCGCTGGCCGCCCACGGCGATGCTGTCGAGCCCGAGCGCCAGGCAGGCGTCCGGCAGGGCTGCGAGGATGGCGTCTTCGTCCAGTGTCAGGCGCCCCGACCAGCGCGCGCTGGCGCCGGTCAGGGTGGCGTCGCCTAAGGTGGCGTCGGCGCGCGCGCGAACGCTGCCCTCGAAGGCGCCCGTGAGCCGCCCGCCCGTGTCCAGTGCCGCCGACAACCGGCCCGAAAGCGCGTCGAGCGCCGCCCGCAGCTCCCGGGCATCCCCCTGGGCGTCACCAAGGGCGAGGGCGACGGGCTCGGTGCGCGCGTCGAGCGACCGGGCGTCGAGGGTCAGGCGCGCACCGTCGCCTTGGCGGCGCACGGTCCACTGGGTCCGGGCGCTGGCCCGGCCGAGCGCGTCGACGCTGGCGTCGAGCCGGGCGCTGGCGTCGAGGCCGTCGGGTCCGAGCGTGGCGGCGAGGTCGGCCACGGTGACGCGCAGCGGCGCCGGTGCCCGGTCGGCCAGGATCGCGGGCCAGAGCGCCGGTGCCGGGGTCAGGCGCACGGTCAGCGGTTCGGGCGCTCGAAGGCTCAGCCGGTCGAGCGGCCCGCTGGCCCGCAGCACCCACCGGGCGTCGGCGGCGGTGACCCGGTCGGGGATCGCCACGGCCTCGGCGGTCAGCGTCGCGCGGGCGTCGAGCGTCGGTGCGGGCCCCAGGTCGAGCCGGCCGTCAAACTCGACGGTCGCGCGCCCTTGGCTGTTGGCCGGCATGGGGTCGGGCAGGGCGGCGGCGAGGGCGGCCAGCGGCAGCGCCCAGCGCCCGGCGACGGTGAGGCGGTCCAGGGCGCTCCCGTCGCTCGGGGCGCCCCCGTCGCCCTCATCCCCCCCGTCGCTCAGGGCGTCGCCCTGGGGGCGGGCGGCGGGCGACCAGCGCGCGGTCAGCGTGCCTTGGGCGGGGCTTCGGGGGCTGGCGGTCAGGCGCAGGGTGGCGCCTTGGGGCTGGGCGGTGGCGGTCAGGCGCAACGGCGCCCAGGCCCGGCCGGCGGCCTCGGCGGTGGCGATCTCCCAGGCGAGGTCGGCGGCGGGGGCAGGGCTCAGCGCCACCGTTCCGGCCAGCGCGCCGGCCAGCCGCCGGTCGCCCTGGTCGAGCGCGGCGCGCTCGGCGGCAACGCGCAGGCCGGTGTCGCCGCGCCGGACCCGCACCGCGTTCAGGGCGAGCCGGGCGGCCGGTGCGCCGACGCCAGCGGTCGCCGTCACCCGGTCGACGGTCAGGGTCTCGACCGGCCAGGGCAGGGCGGCGGGGGCGGCTGCCGGGTCGCGCGGCGGCGGCGTGAAGCCCGGCAGCAATGCGGCGTCGGGGCCTTGGGGCCATAATGCGGCGGCGATGGTGCGCGCGTGAACATGGGCCAGATCGCCGGCGGCCAGGCTCGCGGCGGTGGCGCGCAGGGTCAGGTCGGTGACGGTGAGCGCCGGCGTGGGCGCGCCCAGTTCTGCCCGTGCGATGCGCAGGCCCAGGCCCTCGGCCCAGGGCCGCGGTGCCCAGCCGACGCCTTGCAGCGTCACGTGCTCGAAGCCCGCGTCGTGGAGCGCGCGTTGGGCCAGGAAGCCGGCCAGCGGCGGCCCGCCGGCCCAGAGCCCGATGGCACCGCCACCGCCGAGCGCGGCGAGGGTCAGGGCGGCAACCGCCAGGCGGCGCCGGGCAGGGCGGCGCGGCGGGCGGGGCGGCAACGGCGGGGCGGTGTCGGCCATGGTCGGTCCCGGTCAGCGAAGGCTCAAGACAGAAGAGCCGATCTGTGAGGCCATAGCATGACGCGGCCCTTAGCTTGAAGGTCGGGGCTTGAAGGCCGGGGGGCTTGAAGGCTGGTGGACGAGGCGCGCCGGCCGCCGGCGCGGGGGCGCAGGCCGCCGACACAAAGGGCCGCCGACACAAAAACGGCCGGTGCGTGGGGCACCGGCCGGTCGAACCTGTCGCTGGGGCGTGCGCCGGGTCAGGCGGTGCCGGCGGCCGCCGCCTTGAGCGCCTCGCGCCAGGCGATTTCGCTTTCGGCGCGGTCGCGGTCGAAGTCGGTGTCGGCGTTGGCCAGATCGTCGCGCGCGCGCAGCAATTCGCGGTCCAGCTCGGCCATGTCCACCTGCGCGGGGTCGACCGCGTCTTCGGCGAGCACGATCAGCCCTTCGGCGCGCACATCGGCCAGACCGCCGCGCACGAACAACCGCTCAGGGGCGGCGCCGTCGCGCTCATAGACCTCGATGACGCCGGGGCGGATGGTCGAGATCGCCGGCGCGTGGCCGGGCAGGACGCCGAAATCGCCTTCCATGCCGGGGATGACCACCATGGCGACGGCCTTGTCGACCATCAGACGCTCGGGGCTGACCAGTTCGAATTGCACGGTATCGGCCATGATGCGATCGCTGCCTTTTGTGGAGTGCTGGGGGCCGTCGCGCGGCGCGGCGGCCGGGTCTTGGGGTCACATGCGGGCGGCCGGGGCCTGGGTCGGCCGGGCCGCCCGCGGGGCTTAATGCCGGACGGTCAGGCCGCCTCGGCCGCCATCTTCTCGGCCTTGGCCACCGCTTCCTCGATGGTGCCGACCATGTAGAAGGCGGCTTCGGGCAGGTGGTCATAGTCGCCGTTCACCAGCCCTTCGAAGCTGCGCACGGTGTCTTCGAGCTTGACATACTGGCCGGGGAAGCCGGTGAACACCTCGGCGACGTGGAACGGCTGGCTGAAGAAGCGCTCGATCTTGCGCGCCCGCGCCACCGTCAGCTTGTCCTCTTCCGACAGCTCGTCCATGCCCAGGATCGCGATGATGTCCTGCAGCGACTTGTACTTCTGCAGGATCTCCTGGACCCGGCGGGCGACGTTATAGTGCCGCTCGCCGACCACGGCGGGTTCCAGAATCCGGCTGGTGGAGTCGAGCGGGTCGACGGCCGGATAGATGCCCTTTTCCGAAATCGCCCGGTTGAGCACCGTGGTGGCGTCGAGGTGGGCGAACGAGGCCGCCGGCGCGGGGTCGGTCAAGTCGTCGGCCGGCACATAAATGGCCTGCACGGACGTGATCGAGCCCTTGGTGGTCGAGGTGATGCGTTCCTGCAGCGCGCCCATGTCGGTGGCCAGCGTCGGCTGATAGCCCACCGCCGACGGAATCCGGCCGAGCAGCGCCGACACTTCCGCACCCGCCTGGGTGAAGCGGAAGATGTTGTCGACGAAGAACAGCACGTCCTGGCCTTCCTGGTCGCGGAAATATTCCGCCAGCGTCAGGCCGGTCAGGCCGACACGCGCCCGGGCGCCCGGCGGTTCGTTCATCTGGCCGTAGACCAGCGCCGCCTTCGACTCGCCGTCGGGCTGGATAACGCCCGAATCGATCATTTCGTGGTAAAGGTCGTTGCCCTCACGGGTCCGCTCGCCGACGCCAGCGAACACCGAATAGCCGCCATGGCCCTTGGCCACGTTGTTGATCAACTCCTGGATGAGCACGGTCTTGCCCACGCCGGCGCCGCCGAACAGGCCGATCTTGCCGCCCTTGGCGTAAGGGGCCAACAGGTCGACCACCTTGATGCCGGTTTCCAGCACCTCTTCCTCGGTCGACTGGTCGATGAATTCGGGCGCTTCGCGGTGGATCGGCGCGCGCGCCTTGGTCGTGACCGGGCCGCGTTCGTCGATCGGCTCGCCGGTCACGTCCAGAATCCGGCCGAGGGTTTCCGGGCCCACGGGCACCGAAATCGGCTCGCCGGTGTCGGTCACGTCCTGACCGCGGGTCAGGCCGTCGGTGCCGGCCATGGCGATGCAGCGGACGGTGTTTTCGCCCAGGTGCTGGGCCACTTCCAGCGTCAGCCGCTCGCCATTGTTGTCGGTGTGCAGGGCGGTCAGGATGTCGGGCAGATTGTCGTCGAACTGCACGTCCACGACGGCCCCGATGACCTGCAAAATGCGGCCCACATTGTTGGTTTGTGCCATCTTTGCCTCTTTCCGTTTAAGCGGCGGCTCAATGTTGCAAACGGTCCGATCCGACGGATCAGACCGCATCCGCGCCCGAGATGATCTCGATCAGTTCCTTGGTAATCACCGCTTGGCGGGTCCGGTTGTATTCCAGCGTCAGCTGGTCGACCATGTCCGTGGCGTTGCGGGTCGCGTTGTCCATGGCGGTCATCCGCGCGCCCTGTTCCGACGCGGCGTTTTCCAGCAGCGCGCGGAAGATCTGCACGACCACGTTGCGCGGCAGGATATCGGCCAGGATCGCGGTTTCGTCGGGCTCGTACTCGTAGACCGCGCCGCCCATGGTGTCCTCGGCCGCCGCGTCCGCCTCGGGCAGCGGCGTCGGGATCAACTGCTGCTCGGTGGGCTCCTGGGAGATCACCGACCGGAAGCGGGCATAGAACAGCGTCGCGACGTCGAACTGGTGCTCGTCGAACATCTTGAGCACCCGGTCGCCGATCGCGCGGGCGTTCTCATAGCCCACATTGCGCACGCCCGACAGTTCGATCAGGTCGACGATGTCGGCGGCATAGAGCCGCTTGAGGATGATGTACCCCTTGCGGCCCACGCACAGGATCTTGACCGTCCGGCCCTCGGCCTTCAGCCGGTCGATCCGGCGCCGGGCGGCCTTGACGATATTGGCGTTCAGGCCGCCGCACAGGCCGCGTTCGCTGGACGCCACGATGACCAGATGGGTCTGGTCGGTGCCGCGCCCGACCAACAGCTCGGGCGCGCCTTCCTGATCCTTGACCGACCGGCCCAGATTGGAGAGCACCTTTTCCATGCGCTCGGCATAGG
Source organism: Rhodothalassium salexigens DSM 2132 (assembly GCF_004341375.1). GTDB lineage: Bacteria > Pseudomonadota > Alphaproteobacteria > Sphingomonadales > Rhodothalassiaceae > Rhodothalassium > Rhodothalassium salexigens. The sequence goes on along the minus strand of NZ_SLXO01000005.1, from coordinate 45,509 downwards.
GGCGGGCGTTCTCCGCGGCGGCCTGGGCGCGCCGCAGCTTGGACGCCGCGACCATCTTCATGGCCGAGGTGATCTTGCGCGTCGACTTGACGCTCGCGATCCGGTTGCGGAATTCCTTCAAGCTCGCCATGGCGCCGGCCCCTTACCCGAAGGCCTTGGTGAACTCGCTCACCACGGTTTCGATCTTCTGGTTGAGCTCGTCGCTGAGCTTGCCCTGGCTTTCGATCTGGTCGAGCAGGTCCTGGTGCTGCGAGCGCAGATGGGTCAGCAACTGCTCTTCGTAGCGGGTCACGTCCTTGGCGGCGACGCCGTCCAGATGGCCCTTGGTGCCGGCATAGATCACCACCACCTGTTCGGCCATGGACAGCGGCGCGTATTGGCGCTGCTTCAACAGCTCGGTCAGCCGCTCGCCGCGCGCCAGCAGCTTCTGGGTCGCCGCATCGAGGTCCGAGCCGAACTGGGCGAACGCCGCCATTTCGCGGTACTGCGCCAGTTCCAGCTTCATCGACCCGGCAACCTTCTTCATCGCCTTGGTCTGCGCCGACGAGCCGACCCGGCTGACCGACAGGCCGACATTAATGGCCGGGCGGACGCCTTGGTAGAACAGGTCGGTTTCCAGGAAGATCTGACCGTCGGTGATCGAGATCACGTTGGTCGGGATATAGGCGGACACGTCGCCGGCCTGGGTCTCGATGATCGGCAACGCGGTCAGCGAGCCGCCGCCCTGGTCGTCGTTCATCTTGGCGGCGCGTTCCAGCAGACGGCTGTGCAGGTAGAACACGTCGCCGGGATAGGCTTCGCGCGCCGGCGGACGACGCAGCAACAGCGACATCTGACGATAGGCGACCGCCTGCTTGGACAGGTCGTCATAGCAGATCACCGCGTGCATGCCGTTGTCGCGGAAATACTCGCCCATGGCGCAGCCGGTGTAGGGCGCCAGGAATTGCAGCGGCGCGGGCTCGGACGCGGTGGCCGCCACGACGATCGAGTATTCAAGCGCGCCATTGTCTTCGAGCGCCTTGACCAGTTGCGCCACCGACGACCGCTTCTGGCCCACCGCCACATAGACGCAGTAGAGCTTCTTCGATTCGTCGTCGCCGCGGTTCAACTCCTTCTGGTTGATGAAGGTGTCGATGGCCACGGCGGTCTTGCCGGTCTGGCGGTCGCCGATGATCAATTCGCGCTGGCCGCGGCCCACGGGCACCAGGGCGTCGATCGCCTTGAGGCCGGTTTGCACCGGCTCGTCCACCGACTTGCGCGGGATGATGCCCGGCGCCTTAACGTCCACCAAGCGGCGGCCGTCGTCCTGGATCGGGCCCTTGCCGTCGATCGGGTTGCCGAGCGCGTCGACCACGCGGCCGAGCAGGCCCTTGCCCACCGGCACGTCGACGATCTGCTTGGTGCGCTTGACGGTGTCACCTTCCTTGATGCCCCGGTCGGCACCGAAGATCACCACGCCCACATTGTCGACTTCCAGGTTCAGCGCCATGCCTTTGACGCCGTTCGGGAATTCGACCAGTTCGCCGGCCTGGACATTGTCGAGGCCGAAAACCCGCGCGATCCCGTCGCCGACCGACAGCACCTCGCCGACCTCCGACACTTCGGCTTCCGATCCGAAATTGGCGATCTGGTCCTTCAGAACCTTGGAGATTTCCGCCGCACGGATATCCATGGATCAAACCCCTTTCATGGACAGCTCAAGACGGTTGAGCTTGGTTTTGAGGGAGCCGTCGATCAGCCGCGAGCCAACCTTGACCATCAGTCCGCCGATCAGCCCGGCGTCGACGGATTCCTGGATGGCGACATCGCGGCCCATGGCGGCCTTCAACTTGGACGTCAGCGCCTTGCGCTGGGTGTCGGTGAGCGGCTGGGCGGTGGTCACGTCGGCGGCGATTTCGCCCCGGTGATGGGCCAGCAGCTTGGCGAAGTCGTCAAGCGACTTGGCCAGCACGCCGAGGCGACCGTTGATCGCCAGCGTGCCGAGGAATTTCTTGGTGGTATCGCTCAGGCCGGCCTTGTCGGCGAGCGCGGTCAGGGCGCGGGCTTGCGTGCCGCGGCCGAGGCGCGGGCTGGCTACCAGACGGCGCAGGTCGGCGCTCTCGTCGAGCATGGAGCGCAGCGTGGCCATGTCCTTTTCGACCTTGGCCAGCGCCTTTTGCTCTTCGGCCAGGTCGAACAGGGCGCTGGCATAGCGGCCGGCGAGACCGGAAACGATGGACTGGGCAGCGGGCACGGCTCTTCCTTTTCGTTGGGCGGCGGCGTCGGCGGTGTGCGGCGCAACGTCGGCCGGGCGCCGACGACGACGCTGCCGGGCGGCTGGCGCGCCGAAGCCCGGCGAGCGCAATCGAACCTGCATCGCCAAGCGACGCCCGGCGATACGGTGCTGGGCTCTAGCATAGGGGGTGGTGGCGTGCAAGCGGGCCCGGGCGAGATTTTCGCCCACAATGCCGCCCTGCGTGGCGCCCCACCACCCACGGGGACGACCCCATGGGGCCGGCATATGGGGGCCGGGGGCGGGCGGCCGGTGACCGGGGGCGGTGGTCAGGCCGCCGGGCGCAGCGCCTGGTGGTGGCGGATTACCCGGCTTTGGTCCGCGCCGTGGCCGAGCAGCGCGGCGTAGGCGGTCTCGATGGGGCCGCGGCGCAGCTTCAGGGTCGGGGTCAACAGGCCGCTGGCCATGTCCCAAGGGCCGGGCACGATATGCAGCCGGGCCAGCCTTTCATGGGGTTCGAGCCGGTCGTTGACCGCCGCCAGCACCGTCTCCAGCAGTCGGTCGACCGCGTCGGCGGGGCGTTGGGCGGCGGCGTCGGTCAGGGTCGCCACCGCCTCGGGCTGCGGCAGGCCGGCCCCCAGCACGCACAGGTTTTCAAACAGCGTACACTCGGCCAGCTTGGCCTCGATGGGCACCGGCGAGACATATTTGGCCTTGGCGGTCTTGAACAGTTCCTTGCGCCGGCCGGTGACCCAGATATGGCCGTGGTCGTCCATCCGCGCCAGGTCGCCGGTCTTGAACCAGCCGTCGGCGGTGAAGCTTTCGGCGGTCAGGTCGGGCGCCTTGTAATAGCCGGGGAAGACGCCGGGGCCCTTCAATTCCAGCTCGTCGTCCGCGCCGAGCCGCGCGGCCATGCCGGGCAGCGGCGGGCCGACGCTGGTCAGGCGCTCGGGGTCGCCGTCGTCGACCGCCCCGGGCGCGAAGGCGGTGGCGACGCCGGCGGTCTCGGTCATGCCGAAGCCCTGCGCCACCGGCATGTCGAGGCGGTGGAAGAACGCCAGCAGCGCCGGCGGCGCGGGCGCGGCCCCGGTGCCGAAGAAACGCGCCCGGTCGAGCCCCAGGCCGGTCTTGATCTTGCGTTTGACCGCACCCGACAGGCCGGGGACGGCGAGCATCCGGCGCAGCCGCGCCTCGGGCACGCGGGCGAGGATCTGTTCCTGCAACTTGGCCCACAGCCGCGGCACGGTCAGAAACCGGGTCGGCCGGCAGGCGGCCAGGTCGCGCGCGAAGGTGTCCAGCGCCTCGACGAAGTAAAGCGTGGTGCCGGCATAAAGGCTCACCCCCTCGCCCAGCGACCGTTCGGCGATGTGCGCCAGCGGCAGGTGGCTCAACAGCCGCTCGCCCCCGGCCACCGCCACATGGGCGCGGGTGGTGTCGGCGGCGAAGGCCAGATTGCCGTGGCTCAGCATCACCCCCTTGGGCGTGCCGGTGCTGCCCGAGGTGTAGACCAGCGTCGCCAGCTCGTCGGGCGCGGTATCGGGATAGGCGTCGAGCGCGTCGGCGCCTAAGAGGTCGTCCCACGCCCACTCGGCCGTCGCGGTGGGGTAGGGCAGGGCGATGCGCGCGATGCCCGCCGGGATCGCGCCATGGGCGGTCGCCGGGTCGTCGAGCTTGCCAAGGAAGATCGCCTTCACCTCGGCATGGTCGAGCACATAGGCGATGGTCTCGGCCCCGGCGGTGGGATAGATCGGCACGCTGACCAGGCCGGCGGCGAGGATCGCCAGATCGGCCAGCACCCATTCCGCGCAGTTCTTGGACAGGATCGCCACCCGGTCGCCGGGCGCCAGGCCCAGCCGGCGCAGGCTGGCCGCCATCTGGCGGACCTGGGCGTCGGTGTCGGCCCAGCGATAGGTGCGTGTGCCCCCGGCGCGCGGCTGGACCAGATGCGGTCGGTCGTGTCGGGCGCGCGCCTGCGCGGCGAGCGCGGCCAGCGGCATCGCCGGCGCGATCGATGAAGCCATGATCCTTCCCCAAGATTATTTTGTTTCTTTTTTTAAGGTATCGCAGATCGGATTGGGCGACAAGCGCGTGCATCGCGCAACGGTGGTCACAGGAAGCTGATCGGGTCGATGTCCACCTTAAGCCGTACCTTGGGCGGCAGTTTCAGCGGCTCGATCCAGGCGCGCAGCAGCCGCTGGATCGACAGGTCGCGGCCGGTCTGGACCAGCAGCCGGTGGCGGTGGCGGCCGCGCAGGCGCGCCAGGGGGGCGGGCACCGGGCCATAGATCGCCGCGCCCTCGACGCGCGGGGCGGTGCGCGCCAACAGCCGCCCGGCCTCGACCACCCCGGCTAGGTCGGGGCCCTCGACCACCAGCCCGGCCAGGCGGCCGAACGGCGGCATGCCGGCGCGGGCGCGCGCCTCTTCCTCCAGGTCCATGAAGCGGTCCTTGTCGCCGGTGATCAGCGCCCGGGTCACCGGGTGGGCAGGGTCGTAGGTCTGTAGATAGACCGCGCCTTCGCGGTCGGCGCGGCCGGCGCGCCCGGCCACCTGGACCAGTTGCTGATAGGTGCGTTCGGCGGCGCGCAGGTCGCCGCCCTTGAGGCCCAGATCGGCGTCGACCACGCCGACCACGGTCAGGGCCGGGAAATGGTAGCCCTTGGTGATCAACTGGGTGCCGACGACGATGTCCACCTGGCTTGCCTCGATCCGGGCCACGACGCGCGCCGCGTCGTCGGGGCCGGTCAGGGTGTCGGAGGCCAGCACGACGGCGCGGGCACCGGGCCAGCGCTCGGCCACCTCGTCGCCGAGCCGCTCGACGCCGGGGCCGCAGGCGACCAACTCGCCCTCGGCGCCGCACTCGAAACAGCGGTCCGGGGTCGGCATCGAATGGCCGCAATGGTGGCATTCCAGCCGGCCGCGATAGCGGTGTTCGACCAGCCAGGCGGTGCAGTTGGGGCATTCGTAGCGCGCCCCGCACTGTCGGCACAGGGTCAGGGGCGCATAGCCCCGGCGGTTGAGGAACAGCAGCGACTGTTCGCCCCGGTCGAGCGCGCCGTCGATGGCAGCGACCAGGGCCGGCGCCAGCCAGCGCCCGGGCTTGGGCCCGTCGGTGCGCATGTCCACGGTCTCGACCGCCGGCAGCACCGCCGCCCCGTGGCGTTCGGTCAGCCGCAGGTGGGTATAGCGGCCCTGGCGCGCATTGACCCGGCTTTCCAGCGACGGCGTGGCCGAAGCCAGGATCACCGGCGTCTGCGCCAGGCTGGCGCGCATCACCGCCATGTCGCGGGCGTGGTAGAGCACGCCGTCTTCTTGTTTGAAGCTGGGATCGTGTTCCTCGTCGACGACGATCAGCTTGAGCCGGCGATAGGGCAGAAACAGCGCCGAGCGCGCGCCGACCACCACCCGCGCCCGGCCCTCGGCGACGCCGCGCCATGCCTGCCGGCGCGCCGCCGCCGTCAATCCCGAATGCCACTGGACCGGCGCGCAGCCGAAGCGCCTTGCGAAGCGGTCCAGCCATTGCAGGGTCAGCGCGATTTCGGGCAGCAGCACCGCCACCTGGGCGTCGGCATCGTCGGCGAGCGCGCGGGCGATGGCCTCGAAATAGACCTCGGTCTTGCCCGAGCCGGTGACCCCTTCGAGCAGGAACGCCTCGAACCCGCCGGCGGTCTGGCGCCGGGCGATGGCCTGGAAGGCGTCATGCTGTTCGGGGTTCAGCGCCGGGCCGGGCGTCGCCGGGTCGGGGCGCGCCAGCGGCGGGTCGCGGTCCAGGTCTTCGAGCGCCAGGGTGCCGGCGTCGACCAGCCCGCGCACCACGCCGTCGCTGACCCCGGCCTCGCGCGCCAGGTCGGCGGGCACCCGCGGCAGGCCGTCGGCCAGTCGGTCGAGCACCCGGCGCCGGGCGTCGGTCAGCCGGTCGGGGGCGGGGCCGGCGCGCACCACATGGGCGCGGGTCGGCGGCGGGCTGAGCCCGGCGGGGCAGCTCAACACCATGCGCAGCACCGCGCCCGCCGGGCTCAGCGTATAGTCGGCGGTGCGCTCGACCAGCCGGCACAGTTCGTCGCTCAGCGGCGGCAGGTCGAGCACCGCGTCGACCGGCTTGAGCTTGGCCGCCGGCGGGGGTGTGCCGCGCCGCCCGGCCCAGACCACGCCGACACGCGGCTGGCGGCCGAAGGTCACGCGCACCAGCGTACCGGGGGCGAGCGGCCGGTCGCTGGCATAGTCGAACGCCTGGTCGAACGGCAGCGGCAACAGCACGCCGACCCGGCCGTCATCGGGTCGGGCGGCCGCCGGGGCGTCGCCGACCTCGGTCTCGGGGGCGAACAGGGATGGGGTGGTGGCAACCATGGCCGCACCATGGCCGCCCGGCGGCGCCATGGGAAGGGGGCACGCAGCAAGAGGGCTGCGGCCGCCGCGCCGGCGGCGTGTCGGCCCGTGTGCCGGCCGTGTGCCGGCTGTGCGGGGGCTCTGGGGCCCCTCGTCGGGCGCGCGCTTGTGGCGGGGCTATTGCCGGGCCGACCGGGTGGGACTGGTGCTGCGCTCGGCGGTGGGGGCCGAGGGGATCAGGAAGTGCATCAGCCCGGCCGCGATGGCGTCTTCTTCGCGGTCCTGCCAGGCCTGGGCGCGCACATTGGCGATGCGCCGGCCCTGGCGTGCCACCCGGGCCTCGGCGAACACCGCCTTGGGCTCGCCGCCGCGCAGATATTCCACGGTCATGCCGATGGGCTTGGGCAGGCGCTCGGGCGGGCCGCCATTGTCGCGCGCGGTCTCGAACAGCCATTGCAGCGACGCCGACAGTTCCAACAGCCCGCCGACCACGCCGCCGTGCAGGCGCGGCGGTGCCGGGCTGCCGATCAGCGTCGGCGAGAACGGCAGGCTGAGCAGCAGCCGCGCGCCTTCGCGGCGCAGTCGCACGCCCAGAAACTCGGCATAGGGAATGCCGGTCAGCGGCCCTTCATAGGCCGGATCGGCGAGCACCGCGTCGACCAGCGCCTTATCCATGGGCCGGCTCCGTGCCTTGGCCGCCTGGACCCTGGGGGCCCGGCGGCGGGGTCGGTGCGCCGCCCTTGAGCGCGAAGGTGCCGGTCACATGGGCGATCGGGTCTTGCGGGTCGCCATGGTCGGCGGTGCCGCGCACGAAGGCGATATGGTGGGTCAGCTTGATCACCTCGGCGCGGCCATAGACGGTCTGGTGCGGGGTTGCCGGGCGCAGATAGTCGATGCGCAGGTCGAGCGTGGCGATCGGGCGGTAGGTCTTGAGGGCGGCGAACACCGCCGCACCCGACACCGTGTCCATCAGCGTGTAGATGATGCCGCCGGCCAGCACGCCGCTGTCGGCGAAGCCCACCAAATCTTCGCGATAGGCCAGCGACATCACCGCCCGGCCGTCGTCGACGGATTCGAAGGTGATGCCGGTGGCAGCCAGGTGAGGCACGGCGGCCATGCCCTGGCGGAAGGCTTCGTTCATAGGCGTCGGGGCTCCGGTTCGGTCGGCGCCCGGCAAGGGCTCGCAGGCGCCGGGCGGGGGCGGCTGGGGCACCGCCGATTGAGGGGCCGGCGCGCTCAGTTGGCCGGTTGGGCGGCGGCGGTGTCGTTGATGCGTTGGACCATGGCGAACAGGCCGTTGGCGCGCTGCGCCGACAGATGGCCTTCGAGGTCGAGCGCCTGGAACTGGTTGCGTGCGTCGGTGGCGCGGATCTCGGCGGCGCTGCGGCCGGAATAGATCAACAGCAACAGCGCGATCAGGCCCTTGACGATATGGGCGTCGGAGTCGCCGCGGATGTCGATGCGGTCGCCGTCGGTGCGGTCGAACAGCATCCACACCTGGCTTTGGCACCCGCGCACCTTGTGGGCGTCGTCATACGCGTCGTCGGGCAAGGCGGGCAGTTTGCGGCCCAAGTCGATGATGAAGCGATAGCGGTCTTCCCAGTCGTCCATCAAGTCGAAGGTTTCGACCACATCGTCCCAGCTCATGCCGTCCAGGGTGAACGGGGTCGTGTTCGTCATGCCATGCCTCCCACGCCGGTTTCCGGCTTCAGCATGTGGGCCAGCGGTGGCGCCGTGTCAATGTGGCGGGGCGCCGGCCTGGGGGCGACCGTCGGCCGGTGGCGCATCCCCGGGCCGACGGTCGCGACGGTCGGCACGCCTTAGAGCTGGAAATTCAGCCCGAGGTAGAATTGCCGGCCCATGAAACCCACGGGAAACGATACGTCCGAGATGATCGGCTTGGCATCGGCCAGATTGTTGATGCCGCCGGCAAGCCGCAGATTGTCGTTGATCGCATAGGTGGCCGACAGGTCGTGGCGCCATTTGGCCGTCGCCCAGCCATTGACGAAATTATCCACGGTTTCGATCTGCACGCGCGGTGTGGTCTGGACCACCCGTCCCACATAGCGCGATTGCAGATTGAGCGTCAGGCCGCGCCAGAACCAGCGTGTGTCGATGTTGAAGCTGTGCCGTGGTTGCCGGCCTTCGAAGAGTTGCTCGTTGACCTCATTGGGATCGTTGGGGTCCTCGAAGCGGTCGAGCTTGTCGGTATAGTTGCCGGCGACGCGCAATTGCAGGGCGCCATAGGGGGCGAGCGTGTCCCACAGGTCGCCGAGGCCGAATTCGTACTGCACCGCATAGTCGATGCCGCGGGTTTCCACCGCGACGAAGTTCAATTCCACGGTCCGGAAGCTTTGCAGGCCCAGGAAGGTGGGCGAGTTCGGGTCGCGGTCGCGATCGATCTGGCCGCAGAAGTCGTTGGGGAAGGCGGACAGGTCGTAGCAGGCGTTGAGGATTTCCTGGACGTTTGGGGCGTCGATCGCGTCCTCGATGCGAATGTTGTAGAAGTCCACCGTGGCGCTCAGCCCCGGCGCGAACCGCGGCTGGAACACCGCTCCGATCGTGTAGGTCTTGGCGGTTTCCTCGCGCAAATCCGGGTTGCCGCCGGCGAAGCCCGAGATGCGAGCGGTCAGCGGATCGGTGAAGCTGGTGGGGATCCCGTCGGCGGCGCAGTTCTGCGCCCGGAATTGGCTGCCGTCGTCCAGATTGTTGGCGTCGCAGGGGTCGATGGGCCGCGCGGTGGCGCCGGTCAACGGGCTGAACAACTCATTGATGTTCGGGGCGCGGATGGCGCGCGAATAGGTGCCCCGGACCTGCAGGTCGGCGATCGGTGCCCAGGTGCCGCCGGCGCTCCAGGTGGTGGTGCTGCCGACGGTGGAGTAGTCGGCGAAGCGCACCGCGGCATTGATGTCCAGCGATCTGGCGCCGGGCAGGTCGCGCAGGATCGGCGCGCTGATCTCGCCGAACGCTTCCCACACGTCGAACTTGCCGAACACGTCGACGAGCGTCACCCGCGGGTCGAAGGTGTCGCCGCGCTCTTCTTCCGCCGGAGCGTCGAACAGGCTCGATTCTTCGCGGTACTCGCCCCCCAGGGCGAAGCCCACGGGGCCGGCGGGCAGGGTGAACAGGTCGGCACTGTCGCCGCTCACAAAGCCCATGACCACCACCTGTTCGAGCGCCCGGGTGCGGGTCAGCGTGGTGGTGGCGAAGTCGATGGCCGCGTCGCTCGGCGCACCGATACCGAACAGGTTCATGGGCACGCAACTGCCGTCGGTCGGGTCGAAGGTGTTGAAGCCCTTGAATACACCGCTATCGGGCAGGAAGGCGGCGCCCGGTTCCACAGGGTTGCCCTCGGCGTCGGTTTCGATCGCCGAGCGGCACGCGACCTCGCCGGTGGCCGGATCGGTGACCGCGTCGATGGCGGCGTAGAAGCGATCCATGATGAGCGCGTTACCGTTGCGGGTGTCGGCGTCGGTGCGGCCGTAGTTGAACGACACTTCGTAGCTCAGGCTGGTGTCGGGGATCTGGCCTTCGAAGCCGGTGACGACGCGGATCGTGGTGCGCTCGGCCACATCGCGGTTGGGGCCGATGTCGGTCATGTCGCGGCCCAGGAAGACCAGCACATCCTCGGCGTCGAAGACGTCGGGATTGTCGGCGATCAAGGTGTCGATGGGGTCGCGCAGGCTGGCCGGGATGAACGGGTTGTCGTAGCGGATCGGGATCGAATCGAAGAAGCCGTTGACCCCGGGGCCGCTGGTCACTGCCTTGGTGTAGACGAACTTGGCCTCGCCGAACCAGGTAACCCCGTCGATCAGGTCGAAGCGGGCGCTGGCGTTGGCAATGATACGGTCCTGTTCGGGGATGACATCGTTGCCGTCGCGTCCGCCATTGGTGCCGTCGCCGCCGAATTGATTGATCCCGTCGGCCACCAAGCCGTCCTGGAACGGCCGGATGGCGCCGCCCGGGCTGTCGACGACGTGGCAGCCGGCAAACCCCGAAAAGCGCTGGTTGAGTGTGCCATTGACGGTCTCGAAGCAGTCTTCGATGCCATTGTTGTTGACGTCGAACACGACGCCGTCGGCGCCCAGGTCGAGGCCCAGCCCGGCGATGGTGTCGGGATCGGGAAAGAAACTCAGGAAGCCGCTGCCGAAAAAGTCGACGCCGATCAGGCCGCCATAGTTGGACACGCCGAAGCGGGGGAAGGTGCCGACAAATCGGTCCGGTGCCCCGTCGATCCGGCCGCACAGCGCGCTTTGGCCGCTGCCCAGCGTGCCGTCGCCGGCGCCGCAGAATCCGCCGATGCTCTGGCCGAGCAGGATCTGGTCGAGACCGAACTGGTCGATATCAGCCTGTTGAAGCCGCAAGGCCGGGTTCGGCCAGTCGGTGGCGATCCGGTCGCCGCGGGTGTGAAAGCGGTCGCCTTGTTGCACCGCCCGCTGGTTTTCGTAGGTCAGGCCGAAGGTGGCGTTGCCGCGATTGTCGGCGAAATTGCCGCCGACCAGCAGGTCCACATTGTAGATTTCGCCATCGCCATTGTCCGAAATGTTGAACTGGGCATCGGCGTTGAAGCCCTCGAAATCGTCCTTGAGGATGAAGTTGACCACCCCGGTGACGGCGTCGGCACCGTAGATCGACGACGCCCCGCCGGTCAGGACCTCGACCCGCTCCACCAGAGCCGAGGGGATGGTGTTGATGTCGACCGTGGCGCTGCCGGCGACACCCGCCACATGGCGGCGCCCGTCGACCAGTACCAGCGTGCGTTCGGTCCCCAGGCTTCGAAGGTTGGCGGTGGCGGCCCCCAATGTGCCGAACGCGCCCGATGTCTGGAGCGTGTTGCTGGATGACAGTAACGCCGGAATGTCGTTGATCACGTCGATGACATTCACGTCGCCCGACAGGTCGATGTCTTCGCTGCTCACCGACGACACCGGGTTTGGCAGCGTCAGGTTGGAACTGGGGATGCGCGAGCCGGTGACGACGATTTCTTCGATCGACGCGGTGTCCTGATCGCCGACCAGGGCGGCGCTGGCATCGGTTTCCTGTGCCAGGGCGGGATGCGCGGCGAGGACCAAGGGAAGACATAGGCCGATGGCGGCTTGAGGCTGCCACGTTCGCAGTCCGCTGCGCGACGAATGTGTGTTCATGGGCGTCCCTCCTATCGTTTGCCGAGCCGCTTTTCGCGACCTCGGCTAAACGATAGGAGTAAACCGGGCATGATTTGGCAAGAAAATCGCCGGTCAGGGCACTTTTATGACGGGTGTTGCGTTGCAGCAACAACTTCTTGGGATTGATTTACATAAAAAGGCCCGCCGATGCGTCGGCGGGCCTTCTGGTCGGGTCTGGGCGGGGTTCGAGGTTGGTCGGCGCGGTCCGGCCTTTAGCGTTCCAGGTCGCGCAGTTCGCGTTCCAGGCGATATTTCTTCGAGGTCAGGAAGCTCTCCAGGCGTTGCATGCGGCGGTCCACATCGCGGAACCGGCGCTTGAGCTCGGCCTTGGTGACGTCGGGCCGGTTGCGGGCGGTGCGCCAGAACTCGGCGTCGCCCTCGTCGCGGTAGAGGTCGCGCGGCCGTTCGTCGAGCAGGAAGCCTAACCCGAAGTAGAGCGGCACCACGGGGATGAACCACAACAGCGCGCAGATCACCGTCAGCAGTCGGACGACGCCGACCTTGACGCCCAGATAGTCCGAGAGGCCGGCGCACACGCCCATCACCGTCCCCTCGCGCGGGTCCTTGTAGAGCTTGTTGCGGCTATAGCGGGTCATGGCGGCGGCTCCTCCAGTCGGGCACTTCGTCGTCCAGGATGCGTTCCAGGCTGTCCAGGCGGCGTTCCATCTTTTCGGCTTCGCCGCGCAGGTCTTCGAGCGTCTGCTCGTCTTCGGCCGACAGGCCCTTCATGGCCTTCCACTTGGTGGAGTAGTGCAGGACCAAGCCCAGCATGGCCACCAACGAGCCGAAGACGATGAAGACGATAAAGATCTCTTCTCCCACGGGTTACTCTCCCTTGCCGCGGTCGCCCGACTTGTCGCCCGACCGCTCCCCGGAGCCCTGCTTCATGCGGGCCTTGAGTGCGGCCAATTCATCCTCGATGGCGCTTTCGGTTTCAAGGTCGGCGATCTCGTCGGCCAGGCCGCGGCCGTCGCGGCCCAGGTCCATGGCCTCGGCTTCGCCCTCCAGGCGGTCGAGCCGGCTGTCGAGCTTGTCGAAGCGCTCGAAGGCGTCGTCGATGCGCGTGTCATAGAGGCTCTGCTTGACCCGCTTGGCGTTGGTCGCCGTGGTGTGGCGCGCTTCGAGCGTCTGCTTCTTGGCCTTGGCCTCGCGCAGCTTGGTCTCCAGCTTGACGATGTCGTCCTCGTGCTTGGCCAGCGCGTCCTTGAGCTGCTCCACCTCGGCTTCCAGGCTGTCGGTCATCTCGGCGACCCGGGCCTTTTCCATCAGTGCACCGCGCGCCAGATCCTCGCGGCCCTTGGACAGGGCCAATTCGGCCTTGCGCTCCCAGTCGGTCTGGGCGTCGGCCATGCGCTTCAGGCGGCGCTGGGTGTCCTTCTGGTCGGCGATGGTGCGGGCGGCGGCGGCGCGCACCTCGACCAGCGTGTCTTCCATCTCCTGGATGACCATGCGGATCATCTTTTCGGGGTCTTCGGCACGGTCCAGGATGTGGGTGATGTTGGAATTGATGATGTCGGTCAGGCGGGAAAAGATACCCATCGCTGTGTGTCCTTCTCGTTAGGGTGCTCGGGTCTACTCTGTCGTGGCTCGGGCGCGGGGTTTCGGTCCGCTTATCATTCTGTCGGTGGTGTTGGTCTGTTGGGTCTCGGTCGTGTGGGGCGGGGCCGCTCGGTGGCAGGCCCCGGCCCGGGGGGGTGGGGGTGGGCGGAGCGCTGGCTCAGCCGCGGTCGCGCCGGGCGCGGTCGCGGCGCCGCGAGAAGGCCGAATAGGCGGCTGGCGCGGTGCGTTGCGGGCGCGTGCCCGGGCGGCCCAAAAGGCCGAGGATCTGGCTGCTTTCGCGGTCGAGCGCGTCGCTGGCTTCGATGGCGGTGGTCAGGCTGGTCAGGCGGTTCATGCTGGCTTCCTCGTTTCTTTGCTGTCGTGGCTCGGGTCTTTGTTCTGTCCGGGTGGCGACGTTGTGCCGTCCACGTCTGCCTTTAAGCAGGCTCTGTGCCAGTTTTGCGAATGGCCTGAAAAATCGCTTATTGGCAGGGGGTTAGGGGGCTTTTGAGGGGGCGTCATTGGTTTGTCGCGACTGGCATAAATTTCTGGTGTTTGGGGAAAAATACCATATCTTAGGGCCATGAGCAGGTCGGCGAACATGGTGGTCGGCGCCAGCGGGGCGTTTCTCGACCTGATGGACCAGGTCTCGGCGCTGGCGCCCTTGACCCGGCCGGTGCTGGTGATCGGCGAGCGCGGCACCGGCAAGGAGTTGATCGCCCAGCGGCTGCACTACCTGTCGCGCCGCTGGGAGGCGCCGCTGGTCACCCTCAATGCCGCTGCGATTCCCGAGACCCTGCTGGAATCGGAGTTGTTCGGGGTCGAGCCCGGGGCGTTCACCGGCGCCCAGCGCCGCCGCGCCGGCCGCTTCGAGGCCGCCGACGGCGGCACGCTGTTTCTCGACGAGATCGCCACCCTGTCGCTGGCCGCCCAGGAAAAGCTGTTGCGGGTGATCGAGTATGGCGAGATCGAGCGGCTCGGCGGGTCCGACACCATCGAGGTGGACGTGCGCCTGGTCGGTGCGACCAATGCCGACCTGCCGTCCTTGGCGCGCGCCGGCACGTTTCGCGCCGACCTGCTCGACCGGCTGGCGTTCGACGTGGTCACGGTGCCGGCGTTGCGCTACCGCCGCGAAGACATCCCCGAGTTGGCCAATCATTTCGCGCGCCGCATGGAAGTGGCCCTGGGCCGCGACGGTGTGCCCGAGATCGGGCCCGAGGCGATGGCGATGCTGATCGACTATCCCTGGCCCGGCAATGTCCGCGAGTTGAAGAATGTGGTCGAGCGCGCGGTCTATCGCGGCCGCGACGGCGTGCCGGTGGCGCCCGCCGACATCGTCTTCGATCCGTTCGACAGCCCCTATCGCCCAGCCCCCATGCCGCTGGCCGGCGCCGTGCCTGGCCATGGCGCCGGGGCGACGGGCGCGGTGCCGCCCGCCTCACCGCCGGGCCCGCAGGCCGCCGACCGGCCGTTTGCGCCGCCGGCACCGGCCGTGCCGCCCGCACCATCCGTGCCCAGCGCGGCGGGGGCGGGCCGGGGCGATGGGCCGGCGCTGCCCGACCCGCGCGCGCCGTTTGACCTCAAGGCCGCGATGGCCGACATTGAACGCGCCCTGGTGGCCGAGGCGTTCCAACGCTGCCGTCACCACCAGGGCGACACGGCGGCGCATCTGGGGCTCAGCTACGACCAGGTGCGTCACCTGTTGAAGAAACACGCCCTGATCTGAGCCGGCGCGTCGCGGGTGCTGCGCGGCGGGCAGGGCGGCAACCGTCCGCCGGAGATCCATGCCTCGATCGAAGCCCAGACCGCCCCTGCCGCCGCGCGCTTCGGCCGCCTGGCGGCCGTCGCAGCGCCAACCGGCGCGCGGCCGCAAACCGGGCCAGCCGCTGCGCCGGCTGGTGATCACGCTCGGCGCCTTGGCGCTGTTGCTGGTGGCGTGGCGTGCCCACCGCCGCTATGTGGGCGCCTCGCCTTACGAATTGGGGCAGTTCGCGCTCGGCGTGGGCGTGTTCATCGCCATCGCCATCGCCGGCGCTGCGCTGGCGGTGATCGTCTGGAAGCTCGGCGCGCGCTTGTTTCGCCGCCCGGGGCACAGCATTCTCGACCGCGTCGAAGATCGCGTCGAAGATCGTCTCGGGGGCCGTGTCGCGGACCGCGCGGGCGATGGCGAGGACGGCGCCGGGCACGGCTGACCATGCGCACCGATCCGCGATCTGACGCCAAGACACCACAATACTATCGGGCAGGGAGAGACCCATGGGACTGTCGCACCGCCTGGCCGGCGCCGCTTTGGCGCTGATGGCCGGGACAACCGCCACCGCCGCCGCGCAGGAGAGCGCCGACCTGATCATCCGGGGCGGGCCGATCTACACCGCCGACGACGCCCAGCCGCGCGCCGAGGCGCTGGCGGTGCGCGACGGCGTGCTGGTCCATGTGGGCCCGGCCGCCGGGCTCGCCGCGCTCACCGGCCCCGACACCCGGGTCATCGACCTGGACGGCGCCGCCGCCTATCCCGGCTTCGTCGACGGCCACGCCCACCTGCTGGGCATCGGCCAGCGCGAGATGACGCTCAACCTCGATGACGCCGCCTCGCTCGCCGCCATGGTCGACAAGGTCGCCGAGGCGGTCGCCGCCGCCGAGCCCGGCGCGGTGGTCTATGGCCGCGGCTGGATCGAGACCCACTGGCCCGAAGGCCGCTTCCCCACCGCCGCCGACCTGGACCCGATCGCGCCCGACAATCCGGTCTATCTGGTGCGCGCCGACGGCCATGCTGCGGTGGTCAATTCCGCCGCGCTGGCCGCCGTGGGCATCGACGCCCGGACCGTGGCGCCCGAGGGCGGCGAAATCCTGCGCGACGCGGCCGGCCGGCCCACCGGCATGCTGATCGACACCGCCATGGGGCTGGCCGGCGATCTGGCCCCGGCGATGACCGGCCCGGACACCGAACCCGGTCTGGTCAAGGCGGGCGAGGTCTACACCGCGCGCGGCTGGACCGGCATCCACAATATGTCGGTGGCCTATGACCGGGTGGCGCGGCTTGAACGCCTGTCGGACGCCGGCCGGTTGCGCCTGCGGGTCTACAACTCGGTCGACAAGCAGGACGCCGACCAGTTGTTCGACAGCGGCCCGCGCCGCTCGGCCAACGGCCTGGTGGTGACCCGCGCGGTCAAGCTCTACGCCGACGGCGCGCTCGGCTCGCGCGGTGCGCGCTTGCTCGCCCCCTATAGCGACCGGCCGGACACCCGGGGGCTGTTCCTCGACCGGCGCGACGATGTGATCGACCTGTTCACCCGGGGCCTGCGCGCCGGCATCCAGATGAACACCCACGCCATCGGCGACGCCGCCAACCGCGCCGTGCTCGACTGGTACGCCGAGGCGTTCAGCGCGGTGCCGCCCGAGGCGCGCGCGGTTGCTGTGCCGCGCTGGCGGATCGAGCACGCCCAGATCGTCGACCCCGCCGACATCCCGCGCTTCGCGGCGCTCGGCGTCATCCCGGCCATGCAGCCGAGCCACGCCATCGGCGACCTGCATTTCGCCGCCGACCGGCTCGGCCTCGACCGGCTGGCCGGCGCCTATGCCTGGGCGCGCTTCGTCGAAACCGGCGCGCCGGTGGTCGGCGGCTCCGACGCGCCGGTCGAGGCCGGCGAGCCGATGGTCGAGTTCTACGCCGCCGTGGCGCGCCGCGATCTGTCGGGCTTCCAGGGCGAGGGCTGGCACCCCGACCTGGCGGTCAGCCGCGACGTGGCGTTGAAGATGTTCACCCTGTGGCCGGCGCTCGGCGCGTTTCAGGAACAGCGGCTGGGCAGCCTGAGCGTGGGCAAGCGCGCCGACATCACCGTGTTCGACGCCGACATCATGACCGTGGCCGAGGACCGTTTGCCGCACGTCGAGGCGGTGATGACCATCGTCGACGGTCAGGTGGTCTGGCGCCGATAGCCATAACGCCGCCTGGGCCCCGCCGGCCGCTCCAGCCGCCTGACGCCTGTCATGGACTTTACCCGGTCCATGGGGATACTGGCCCCATGGACCGCGCCATGCCCGAGCCGATCTATCGAACCCGGGGCGTCACCAAGGTCTACGGGACCGGCCCCGCCGCCGTGCACGCGCTGCGCGGCGTCGACCTCGATGTGCCCGAGGGCGAACTCGTCGTCCTGCTCGGCGCCTCGGGCAGCGGTAAGTCCACCTTCCTCAACATCATCGGCGGGCTCGACCATCCGAGCAGCGGCCAGGTGTGGTTTCGCGGCCAGGATCTCGCCGCGCTCAGCGACGCCGACTTGACCCGCTACCGCCGGCGCAATGTGGGCTTCGTGTTCCAGTTCTACAATCTGATCCCCAGCCTGACCGCGCGCGAGAACGTGGCCCTGGTCACCGAGATCGCCGAGGCGCCCATGGACCCGGCCGAAGCCCTGGACCTGGTCGGCCTCGGCCAGCGTGTCGACCATTTCCCGGCCCAGATGTCGGGCGGCGAACAGCAGCGTGTGGCGATCGCCCGCGCCATCGCCAAGCGCCCCGACATCCTGCTGTGCGACGAACCCACCGGCGCGCTCGACAGCCAGACCGGCGTTGTGGTGCTGAAGGCCATCGAAACCGTGCAACGCGACCTGGGCACCACCACCATGGTGATCACCCACAATGCCGGCATCGCCGACATGGCACACCGGGTGCTGCGCTTCGTCGACGGACGCCTGGCCGGCGTCGAGGTCAACGAGACGCGCGTGGCGCCCGACCAATTGAGCTGGTAGGCGGCCATGGTCCCGCCCAGCCCGCTGGCCGCACTGGACCGGAAACTGGTGCGCGACCTGTTGCGCATGCGGGGTCAGTTGGCCGCCATCGCTATGGTCATGGCCACCGGGGTGACCGTGTTCGTCATGTTCACCGGCATGATGCGCTCGCTTGAGGTGACCCGGGCGGCGTTCTACGAGCGCACCCGCTTCGGTGATGTCTACGCCACGGTCAAGCGCGCGCCCGAGCATGTGGCGGCCCGGATCGCCGCCATCGACGGCGTGGCGGCGGTGGCGACACGCATCCGGTCGAGCGCGATCCTGGCCGTGCCCGGGTTCGATGAACCGGTCACCGCGGCGGTGCAATCGGTGCCCGACCGTGGCCGGCCGCCGCTCAACGATCTGGTGCTGCGCCAGGGCCGTTGGATCGAGCAGCGCCGCGCCGACGAGGTGTTGATCAGCGAGGCGTTCGCCGAGGCCCACAATCTGGTCCCCGGCGATCGGTTGAGCGCCACGTTGCACGGGGTGCACCAACGCCTGACCGTGGTCGGCGTGGTGTTGTCGCCGGACTATGTCTATGCCATCGCGCCCGGGCGGATCGTCCCCGACGACCGCCGCTTCGGCATCGTCTGGATGGCGCGGCGGCAGTTGGAGGCCGCCTACGATATGGACGGTGCGTTCAACGAACTGGTGGTGACCCTGCTGCGCGGCACCCGCCCCGCCGCGGTGATCGATGCCATGGATCGCACGCTCGACCGCTATGGCGGCACCGGTGCTTATGCCCGCGCCGACCATCCCTCCGACCAGTTCCTCGACGCCGAAATCGACCAGTTGCGCACCATCGTGCGTATCCTGCCGCCGATTTTCCTGGCTGTCTCGGCCTTCCTGGTCAATGTGGTGATCGCCCGGCTGGTGGCGCTGGAGCGCGGCACCATCGGCCTGTTGAAGGCGTTTGGTTACGCCAATCGGGTGGTCGCCGGGCATTATCTCAAGCTGGTCGGCCTGATCGTCGCGGTCGCCATCGCGCTCGGCTTCGGCCTCGGCACCTGGCTCGGGCGCCTGTTGGCCGAGCTCTATGTGGCGTTCTTCCGCTTTCCGGTGCTGTACTTCGAGGCCGGGGCGGGGGCCTATTGGATGGCGGCGCTGGTGGCCGCCGGCGCCGGCACGGTCGGGGCCGTCGGCGCGGTGCGCCGGGCCGCGGCGCTCACGCCGGCCGAGGCCATGCGCCCGCCGAGCCCGCTCGACTATTCCCAGGCGGGGGGGCGGGCGTTGGCGCGCTGGCGAGCGGTCGACGGCATCACCCGCATGGTGCTGCGCCACCTGTTGCGCCATCCCGGGCGCACCGGCCTGACCGTGCTGGGCATCGCCCTCGCCGGCGGGCTGTTGGCCGCCACCCGGGCCAATCTGGATTCCACCCAGGCGATGATCGAGGTGACCTTCGAGCAGGCCGAGGTGCAGGATGCGACGGTCACCTTTACCGATCCGATCGCCGCCGACGTGCTCTACGATCTCGCGCATTTGCCGGGCGTGCGCCGAGCCGAGCCGTTTCGCGTCGCGCCGGCGATCCTGACCGCCGGCCGCGAAGAGAAGCGCCAGGGCCTGGTCGGCGTGCGTCCGGGCACGGCGCTCAATCGGTTGATCGCCGCCGACGGCAGCATCGTCTCGCCGCCCGAGGACGGCGTACTGCTATCGCGCAGCCTGGGCGAAAGCCTCGGTCTGGCCCGCGGTGACCGGTTCCGCGCCCAGGTCACCGACGGCCACCAGCCGGTGCTCGACCTGCGCGTGGTCGGGTTGGTGGAGACCTATGTGGGCACGCCCGTCTATATGAATATCGCCACCCTCAACCGGGCGCTCGAAGAGGGGCCGGCGATCTCGGGCGCCTATCTGTCGGTGGACGCCGCCGAGACCGATGCGCTGTTCGCGGCGCTCAAGGCGATGCCGCGGGTCGCCGGGGTCGAGTTGAGCGGTGCGGCCTATGCGTCCTTCCGCGAGATTATGGATGAAAGCATCGGCGTCATGCTGAGCATCAATCTCCTGTTCGCGTCGGTGGTGATCTTCGGCGTGGTCTATAATGCCGCGCGTATCTCGCTGTCGGAGCGCCAGCGCGAGTTGGCGTCCATGCGCGTGCTCGGCTTCACCCGCGGCGAGGTCACCGCGGTGATGCTCGGTGAACTGGCGGTCATGGTGGTACTGGCGCTGCCGCTCGGCACCGCGTTCGGTGCCTTGCTGTCCTACTTTCTGACCCAGAGTTTCTCGCAAGACCTCTATACGATTCCGTTTGTGTGGCGGGTCGAGACGGCGGCGCGCGCGGCCTTGATCATGATCGCGGCGGCGACCTTGTCGGGGCTGGTGGTGTGGCGCCGGATCGCCCGGCTGGACATGATTGCGGTGTTGAAAACACGGGAGTAGGGCCATGGGGGCGAAGACCTTTCGCCGGCTGATCTATGGGGCGGGCGCGGCGTTGTTGCTGGCATTGCTGGCGCTGGCCTTGCGGCCGGTGCCGCACATCGTCGACCTGGCCGAGGTGACGCGCGGCGACCTGGCGGCGACGGTGGCGGAAGAGGGCGAGACCCGGGTACGCGAGGTCTACACCGTCTCGGCTCCGGTCGCCGGGCGGTTGTTGCGCGTGCGCTTCGACGTGGGCGATCCGGTGACAGCGGGCGAGACCGTGCTGGCGCGCATCCGGCCCACCGACCCGGCGTTCCTGGACCGCCGGACCGAGGCCGAAATCACCGCCGAGATCGAGGCGGCGCGCGCCTCGCTGGCGTTGGCCGAGGCCGATGTGGCGCGTGCCGAGGCCGAACGCGACTTCGCCGCCTCCGAACTCAAGCGCGGCCAGGAACTCGCCGAGAAAGGCAATATCTCCACCGCATCGCTGGACCGGGCGCGCATGGCCTCGCACACCGCCGAAGCCTCGGTGCGCACCGCCAAGGCGGCGGTTGCCGTGGCGCGGTCGGAACTGAGCCGGGCGCAAGCCGCGCTGGCCCAGCCGGGCGAGGCCGAGGAGGGCGCAGAGTGCTGTATCGTGCAACTGGTCTCGCCGGCCACCGGTCGGGTGCTGCGGCTGTTGCAGGAGAGCGAGGCGGTGGTGATCGCCGGCCAGGGCATCATCGAGGTGGGCGATCCGCGCGACCTGGAGGTGGTCGCCGACCTGTTGTCCACCGATGCGGTGCGGGTCCGCGCCGGTGCCCCGGTGACCATCGAGGGTTGGGGCGGCGAGAGGTTGCGCGGTCGGGTGCGCCGGGTCGAGCCGTTCGGCTTCACCAAGGTGTCGGCGCTTGGCGTGGAGGAGCAGCGGGTCAACGCGATCATCGATTTCGTCGGTCCGCGCGAGGCGTGGCAGACGCTGGGCCACGGCTATCGCGTCGACGTGGCGATCGAGGTCTGGCGCGGCCGGGACGTGGTCAGCGTGCCGGGCCCGGCCTTGTTCCGCGAGGGTAATGACTGGGCGGTGTTCGTGGCCCGCGCCGGGCGCGCGCGCCTGCGCCGGGTCGAGGCCGGGCGCTTCGGGCCCGACCGGGTCCAGATCGTCTCCGGGCTCGACCCCGGCGAACGGGTGGTCATGCATCCAGGCCCGTCGATCGAGGACGGGGCGCCGATCAAGCCGCGCGGTTAGTCGTTGGCCAAGGGTGGGCCGGGCGGGGAGCGGGCGATGTCGCGGCGGGATCTCCTGCACCGCGCGCGTTCCCGGTCATCCCCCGCCCGAGCCCTGTTGGTCGCGCATCCGACCGCGGTCCCGCCGGGGCCGCGGTCGACACGATCGGGTGCGGCCTTTAGGCGTCTTCGGGCGGATCGGTCTCTTCTTCCGCCTCTTCGGTCATGTCCTCGGCCTTGTCGGCGGCTTCCTCGGCCAATTCCTCAGCCTTGTCCGCGGTCTCTTCGGCCGCTTCCTCGGCTTTGTCCGCCGCCTGTTCGGCGGTTTCTTCGGCCGTTTCGGTGGCGTCCTCCATCGGCGTGTCGTCTTCACACGCGGCCAAGAGTGCGCCGCTCAGCACCAGGGCGGTGACTGTGGTCAGCGTTCGTGGAGTCATGGTCTTTCTCCTGTCATCGACGGATTGGCAAGGCGAACCGCCTGCTACGGCAAAGGCGGACGTCGACCTCGCACCAGCGACACCACAAGGGTGGCGAGGAAAAGGATCAGAAATAGGGCGAACAGCAACTTGGCGATCGATGCCGCGGCGCCGGCGATGCCGCCGAAGCCGAACACCGCCGCAACAAGGGCCACGACCAAAAATGTGAGGGACCAGCCCAGCATATCGTTGCTCCTGTTTCGGGGGAAAGGGTGGGCGGGGGGCATCAGCCCTGACGGTAGCTGTCGATTACCCGGCGCAGACGCTCGCGACCCTGGTCGAAGCTCTGTTGCACTTCCTCCGACGCGGTTTCGCCTACCGCCTGGAGGCGCTGCCATTGGTCTTCCAGATCGGCCCATGCAGTATCCAGAAGTTGCGAGTCCGGTCCGTCTGGATTGGTTATGGATTGCTTGAGAGACTGCACCTCTCCTTTAAGGCGATCATAATCCTGTTTCGCAGCGTCTAAATATCGGTCATTAGCCTGAGCCATTTTATGCTCCTATGTCATTCAGGAATTTTGAAGCGTTCTTTTCAGATTTTAACGCTTCTGCTTCTGGGCAGGAGGTGAGGGTGACCAGGCGACGCGTCAACCCCCGGCCGGGTCATTTGGTCTCGGGCGGGCGCTGGAGGCACGGCCGGATGGGGGTTGCCGCCGGCCTTAATTGCGAACAGGTCGCATTTGCGATTGACGGCCTTGAGGGTCGAGATTAGAAGTGCGAATGCAAGTGCGAATCTTTCGCATAGAAACTCTCCCGTCGTGCCCGGTCCACGGGCCAAGCCACGAGGAAATCGCCCATGTCACCCACCCCGTTTGCCCGGTCGTCCCGGTCCTGTCGTCTGTCCAGCGCCGTTTCCCCCGTCGCCGTGGGGCTGGCATTTCTGGCACTGGGACAGGGCGGTGCGGCGGCCGCCGACCTGCCCGACAGCGTCGCCGCCGACAATGCCGAGATCGACGAAATCGTCGTCACCGCCACGCGCACCGAACGCGAGCGCTTCAAGACTCCGGTGGCCACCAGCGTGATCAACCGCGACATGATCGACGTGGCCCAGCCCTATGGCTATCAGGACATTTTCGAGACCATTCCCGGCGTCGAGATCCAAGGCGGCGCCCGGCGCATCGCCGAGGAGCCCAATGTGCGCGGCTTTTCCGACGAGCAGGTGGTGATCCGCGTCGACGGCGCGCGGCAGAATTTCGACCTGGGCCACCGCGGCCGGTTCTTCGTCGACCCCGACCTGTTGAGCGGCATCGAGGTGATCCGCGGCAGCGCTTCGGCGCTCTATGGCTCGGGCGCGCTCGGCGGCGTCATCTCGCTGGAAACCCGCGAGGCCGGCGACCTGTTGCGGCCCGGCGAGACCTATGGCGCGCGCGTCAAGCTCGGCTATCGCCAGCAGGGCAACGAGCCGCTGGTCTCGGCCGGCGCGTTCGGCGATCTGGGCGTGGTCGACTTCTTCGTCAACGGTGTCTACCGACAGGTGTTCGACGACCTGGAAGACGGGTCGGGCAATCCGATCATCGATTCGGAAGACCGCATCTTCAACGGCATCGCCGTGCTCGGCTTCGATCTCGGCGACCAGCACCGGCTCAAGATCGTCGCCGACATTCTCGACAATGACGGCGAAAACCCCACCAACGCCAATGCGGTGTCCAGCGACACCACGGTGGTCGACCGCGAAACCCAGGAACGCGGTATCCGCTTCAACTATCGCTACGGTGCGCCGACGCTCGACCTGATCGATTTCAATGTCGCCGGCTATTATCAGAAGATCGATCTGACCGAGGACCGCCGCTTCGACAACCGCGTCGACACCTCGGATTTCGAAAGCTTCGGCATCGACGCCTACAATATCAGCGACGTCTATGACAGCGACCTGATCTCGCTGCGCCTGACCTATGGCGTCGAGGCGTTCAAGGACCAGCAATCTGGCGAACGCGACCGCCAGGTGCGCCTGCAGTTCCCCGACGCCGAGCGCAGCTTCGTGGCGCTCTATGCCCAGTCGGAGATCGACCTGTTCGACGGCCGGGTATCGATCATTCCGGGCCTGCGCTGGGACAGCTTCTCCCTGACTCCCGAAGGCGACCTGCCCGAGATCGACCGCAACCGGGTGACGCCGCGCGTCTCGGTCGGCTTCTCGCCCATCGAGCAGATCTATATCTGGGGCGGCTATTCCGAGGCGTTCCGGGCCCCGAGCCTGACCCAGAGTTTCGCCGACGGCGTCCACTTCTCCGTGCCCCTGGGGCGCGACCCCGAGACCGGGATCGAGCAGATCGTGGTCAACCAGTTCGTGCCCAATGCCGAATTGGAGCCCGAAGAGACCCAGTCCTACGAAATCGGCATCCGCGCCCAGCAGCGCGAGGTGTTGGTCGCCGACGACTATATCGAGGCGTCGTTCACTGCCTATCGCTCCGACGTGGACAATTACATCGACCAGCGGGTGACTTTCATCGCCGGCCCGCCCAGCTTCCAGCCACCGGCTGGCCCGCTGATCTTCCCCGGCACCACCTCGACGGTCAATGTGGACGCCCGCATCGAGGGGCTGGAGATGGACCTGCGCTACGACGCGCCGCGGTTCATGGTCGCGCTCGCCGGCCATGCCATCGACGGCGACAACCGGCTGACCGGTGCGGGTATCGGCAGCATCCCGCAAAACCGGCTGACCATTCAGGCCGAGGGGCGCTTGCCCAACTGGGGCCTGCGCGCCGGCACCCGGGTGACCCTGGCCGCCGCCCAGGACGATGTGCCGGAGGAGAATGTGATCGGCGAATCTTATGAAACCGTCGACCTCTATGCGTCCTGGACGCCCCGGGACGGTACGCTCGAAGGTGCCACCTTCACCCTCGGGCTCGACAATATCTTCGACCAGACCTTCTCGATCTTCCCCACGGTGATCAACCAACCGGGCTTTGGCGTTCGGTTGACCGCGAGCTACCGCTTCGGCGCCTGAACGGGTCAGAGCGGGACAGCGGGCGGCGGTGCGAAGCCCGCCGGCAATCCGCCGCCCCAGTCCAATGCTCCGGTCCGCGGGCCCCGGTCCGCTGGCCAAACCTCACATCGTGCGGGGCGCGGCCTGCTCCCATGCCGATCCGTTTTGCAAACTGACCTTGCGTCTCCTCCAGGTTGCATTAAAATATTTTGCAAAAGTTTAAGTCCGCGCGGTCACCGGTCAATCCGGCGAAGCTGTACCGGGCTGAACATGACCGGATGGCGTGGCCCGTTTCCGGGGGAGGATCAGGAACCGCTTTGGCGCACAATGACCCCGACAGGGCAAAGCGGCTGGCGCAATTGAACGCCGGTCTGCCCGGCCCCGCCTATCGCCCGTTAAGCGAGGCGGACGCGCGGGCACGTGTGGATCTGTTCGATCTGGCGGTGCGGGGGTTCGAGGTTTGGCAGAGTTTGACGGGCGGCGGCAAATCCGTGCGACGGCGAGATTTTCGGCCCGAGCGGTTTGGCTCTTTATTGCCGCATATGGCGCTGATGGTGTTCGAAGCGTCGCCGCCGGATTTCTTCTACAAGGTATTCGGCGAGGACCAGGCCATGAATGTTGGGTTCGACCTCACCGGGCGCCGCATGAGCGAATTGGTCGACGGGAATGTCACCGACACCGCAGCGGGGCAGGCGTTGATGACCGTGTTGCGGTGGGGCCGGCCGCATTTTCTGGAACTGGAGTTCACCAATGCCAACGGCGTGGGCAAACTGGCGGCTTGCGCCATGTTGCCCCTAGCCGACGACGCCGGCGTCGAGGTGTGCGAGGTGCTGTCGATCGCGCGGTTCGTGACCGTCCCCGTCGATCGCAAGCGCGATCCCACACGCGGCGAGCGCCCGCCCGCCAATGGCTCGATGTGACGACGCGTCCCCGCCGATCCCGAAACCGGCCGAGGAGCGGCCGGCCTTGCCGCCATCGTTGCTGACCGCCGGTGCGGCGTCTGACCGTTCGCGTTGGCGGAACGGTGGTGCAACGCCGGTGGCGCGGCGACGCGACCGGCCGCCGCCGGCCAGCCAATCCGGTAGCCCGCAACTCGACTGTCCCCGGCTTACCCGTCCGTCGCTTCGCCGCGCGCCGCGCACCGCGCGTCGAGTGCGGGGGCGACGGTGCTGTCCGGTCACTCGGGCGCAATGTCCAACACCACCTTGCCCACCGCCCGGCCGCCTTCCAGGTGGCGATGGGCATCGGCCACCTGGTCCAGGGTAAAGCGCTGCGGGTCCAGATGCGGGCGGAGTTGGCCGGCGTCGGCCAGGGCGGCCGTGGCGGTCAGAATGTGCCCATGGGCCTCGCGTCCGCGCCCGAGCAGCATCGGCAACAGCATGAACACCGCGTGGATCGACAATCCCTTGGCATGGGCATCGGTCAGATCGGCGGTCAGCGCGGCGACGATCGTCGCCACCTGGCCCAGAGGGCGCGCCAGAGCCAGGGCGCCCTCCAGATCCTTGGCGCCGGTGGTGTCGAACACCGCGTCGAACCCGGCGCCGTCGGTGTGCGCGGCGACGATGTCGGCGGCGCTTTTCTGCCGGTAATCCACCGTCGCGTCGGCGCCCAGATGGTGGGCGAGTGCGGCCTTTTCGGGCGATGACACGGTGGCCACCACATGAGCGCCGCGCGCCTTGGCCAGTTGGATCGCCACATGACCGACGCCGCCGGCGCCGCCGCGCACCACCAGCCGGGTGCCGCGCCTGACGCCGAGCCGGTCGAGCCCTTCCCAGGCGGTGATGGTGACCAGCGGCAGTGCCGCGGCTTGGCGAAACGACAGCGCGGCCGGCACACGCGCGAGCAATCGGCGGTCGGCGACCACATGGCTGGCATAGGTGCCGCCGAGCCCGCGTACGCCGCCGACGCAGCCGAACACGGCGTCGCCCTCGATCAGGTCGTCGACACCGGGGCCCAATGCCGCGACCCGGCCGGCCACATCGCAGCCCAGCACCGCCGGCAAGGCCGGCGCCACCGCCGGGCCCTGGGCGCGCAGCTTGTAATCAACCGGGTTGACCGAAGCGGCGACGCTTCGGATCAGCACCTCGCCCGGCCCGGGGGACGGCGTCGGCATCTCGGCGGGCTCGAAAACCTCGGGCCCGCCGAACGAGCGGACAATCTGCGCACGCATTGAAACAGCCTCATACCCTGCAAAACCGACCGGTTTGACGGTGTGGAGAATTGGTCTCTTTTGTTCAACTATAATAACTAAAGCAGGTGGACGCCGCCGCCAAGAGGCTTTGCCGACCCGGCCGCCGGAGCCTGCCCGCCCGTGACCGGCGGCCCGTATCTGGCCGGTCCATGTCTGGCTGTCCGCATTGGGCCGCGGTATCTGGCAGATTGGGCCTCACCGACCGGCTGGGCCGGGGTCAGAACGGAATACGGCTGCCGTCATAGGCGAAGACGTGGCCGCTATCGCCCGGCGCCAGGGCGTCGAGGGTTGCCAGCAGGCGCCCGGCGGACTGGTCGGGGGTGAACAGCTTGCCATCGGGCACGTTGCGCTGGAACGGTTTGGACAGGGCGGTGTCGACGGTGCCGGGATGCAGCCCGACGCACAGCGCCCGGTCGGCCTTGCGGGCCAGTTCGATGGCGCCGTTGCGCAGGATCTGGTTGAGCGCCGCCTTGGACGCCCGATAGGCGTGCCAGCCGCCGATCCGATTGTCCTCGATGCTCCCGACGCGGGCCGACAAAGCGGCGAAGCAAGCCTTGGCGTCGCGCCGCAGCAACGGCAGAAAGTGCTTCATGGCCAAGGCGGGGCCGATGGTGTTGGTGCGGAAGACCGCCGCCATGGCGTCGGCGTCCAGATTACGCCAACTCTTTTCCGGTCGGATGCCGCGCGCCGGGTCCTGCAGAACGCCCACGGACACCAACACCAGGTCGACCCGGCCGGCCAGATCGGCGACCGTGCACGCCGCCGCTGCGACGCTGGCCTCGTCGTCCAGGTCGATGACGCCGGGCACGAGCTTGGGGCGGTCGGCGTGCTCGTCCGGCCGGGATGTGTGACGGCTCAGCGCGACCACCCGCGCCACCCGCTCGGCGTCGAGCAATTGGCGGGTCAGGGCGCTGCCGATCCCGCCGGTCGCGCCGATAACCACCGCGGTCAATGCATTATCGAAACTGGTCAGCATGATGGGCAGCCTCCCTGCTCGCGACGATACGGCGCCGGCGGTCGGTCGGATCGCCTTCCTCCCCACCCGCACGCACCGAAGGGTCGGGCACGACCCCATCGTACAGCAAGGGACGGCCCCGCAAGCGGTCGATCCAATGAAACAGGAGACAGCAGATGACACGGACCCGCACCCTTTGCCTCACCGCTCTGGCCGCCAGCTTGGCGGTCGCAACCGCTGCCAGCGCCCAGACGCCGCACCGCTACCATGCCCACGCCGCCGAGCAGGGGCGTGGTGGTCCGGCCGCCGCCCAGCGCCCCGCCGATCAGGGCGCCGCGCGGGCGATGGGGCAACGCTTCACCGTTGCCGATACCGATGACAGCGGCAGCCTGACACTGGCCGAGATGACCGCGCACCGGGAGAAGCGATTCGTCGACTTGGACAGCGACGGCGATGGCGTCCTGACACCGGAGGAATTCCTCGCCGGTGCGCGCGGCAGCGGCGCTCGGTCGGTGCGCGACGATCGGCGCGGTCGCGGCGAGTTTCCGCGTCGGCAGGCGTTCGCGCGCGGTCTGTTTGCGTCTTGGGACACCGACGACAGCGGCACGGTGACGCGGGCGGAGTATCTGGCACCGGTGGCCGACCGGTTCGAAGCCCTGGACGCTGACGGCAATGGCGAGGTGACACTGGACGAAACCCGCCGCCGCTGGCGCGACCGTCGCGACGCCCGCTGGGGAGACCGGCCGATGATGCGCTTCGAGCGGCTGGACCAGGATGGTGACGGACAAGTCACCCGCGCCGAATTCTACACCCATGTGGACGCCATGTTCGACCGGATGGACGGCGACGGCGATGGGACCATCACCGCCGACGAAATGCCCGACGGTCGCCCCGGTCCGCGCGACGGGCGCGGCCCGCGCCGCTGACCGACGGCGCAAACGCCGAACGCGAGGCGGGCGAGGTGGGGCGATTCGTCTGGCCCCGCCCGCCGCCGTCCTCGGCTCGGCCGCGCAGGCTCGCCGTTCCGGTCGCCCGGCCGGGGCGGGTCGCGGTCCGGCGCCGGTCGAAGCCATTACCACCTTTCCGTGCAGGGCGGGTCAGTTTCCCTTGACAGCAACTGACCTGGACGGGTACGCGGTTTGCGAATGCAGATGACAAGCGTTCGCAAAAATGGTCGCGCTGGTATGGTGTGGCCGCCGTCCTGGTCAATGGTTGAAAAGGGTCAGACCTCATGCCTCAACGTCCTGCCGATGCCGTCGCCGGCGTTTCCTTGCTTGCGTTGCTGTTCGCTGCGCCGTTGTCGGCCGACGAACCCGGTCCGGTGGAACCGCTCGACGAAGCGACCTGGGACGCCAGTCACCGCCCGGCCGAGCGCATGTTGGTGATCGGCTCCAAGGACGACCGTCGCGACATTCCCGGCGCTGCCACGTTCATCGGCGAGGAAGAGATCGAGACATTCCAGTATGAAGACGTGCTGCGCATGTTGCGCCTGGCGCCCGGCGTCAACATCCAGGAAGAGGACGGCTTCGGCCTGCGCCCCAATATCGGCCTGCGCGGCACCAGCGTCGAGCGGTCGGAAAAGATCACCCTGATGGAAGACGGCGTGTTGATCGCGCCGGCGCCCTATGCCGCACCGGCGGCCTATTTCTTCCCCACGGCCGGCCGCATGGAAGGCATTGAGGTGCGCAAGGGCTCGGCCGCCATCAAGTTCGGCCCGCGCACCGTGGGCGGCGCGATCAACCTGCTCAGCCGGTCGATCCCCGAGGACTATCAAGGCTTCATCGAGGGCCGCTTCGGCGAGCGCGACAATTTCACCATCCACGCCGCCGGCGGCGGCCAGGGCGAGCATGTGGGCTTCGTCGCCGAGACCTTCCAGTCGGGCAGCAACGGCTTCAAGCGCCTGACCAACGACCCGGATGCCGACACCGGTTTCCGCATCGAGGATTACATGGCCAAGCTGCGGGTCAACACCGACCGCGACGCCGACATCTTCCACAGCTTCGAGGTCAAGGCGGACTATACCCGCAACGATTCGAACGAAACCTATCTGGGCCTGACCGACGCCGATTTCGAGGCCGACCCGTTCCAGCGCTACGCCGCCAGCCAGTTGGACCGCATCGAGACCGAACACTACCAGGTGCGCGGCACCTATTACGGCGAGTATGGCGACAATGTCGACCTGACCGTGGTCGGCTATTACAACAATTTCTATCGCAGTTGGTTCAAGCTCGACGATCTGGATTTCGGCGACGGCCGGTTCCGCCCGTCGGATCTGTATCGCGGCGACGCCTTCTTCCAGGGCGTGTTGTCGGACCTGCGCGGCACCGATGTGGGCCGGGCGGAAGCGGCGGCCGAACGCGCGCGGGTGCTCGACGTGCTGCGCGGCGCCGCCGACAGCCCCGACGACGCCTTGCAACTGCGCAACAACAACCGCGACTATTACAGCGCCGGGGTGCAGGCGATCGTCGGCTGGCGCTTCGCCACCGGCCCGGTGGGCCACGAGATCGAAGCCTCGCTGCGCTATCACCGCGACGAAGAAGACCGGGTCCAGAACCGGGAAAACTTCCGCATGGACAACGCCAGCCTGGTCGCCACCAGTGTCGACCCGCTGGGCACCCAGGCCAACCGCCTGGCCGAGGGCGAGGCGGTCGCCGCGTTCATCCAGGACACCATCTCGTGGGGGCGGTTCCGCTTCGTGCCCGGTCTGCGGGTCGAAAGCATCGACCTGACGCGCACCGACTTCGCCACCGGCGACCCCGAGCGCACCACCGGGGCGACCGGCATCCGCCGCAATTCGATCACCGAGGTGGTGCCGGGCTTCGGCGCCTTCTTCGACGCCACCGAAAGCCTGACCCTGTTGGCCGGGGTGCACAAGGGCTTCAATCCGCCGGGCGCCAGCGATGCCGAGGCCGACAGCGAGACCAGCGTCAACTATGAGGCCGGCGCGCTCTACCAACGCGGCGCCTTCTCGGCCGAGGTGATCGGCTTCTATTCCGACGTGTCCAACCTGCTTGGGACCTGTTCCAATTCGGCCGGGCCGGTGACCGGCGAATGCGAGATCGGCGACCAGTTCAACGGCGGCGCGGTCGATGTGGTGGGCCTGGAACTGGCCAGCTCCTACCGCGCGGCGACGCCGATCGCCGGGGTCAGCGCGCCCTTGTCGTTCAACTACACGTTCACCGACGCCGAGTTTCAGTCGAGCTTCGCCGACGGCTTCTGGGGCGACGTGGCGGTGGGCGACGCGCTGCCCTACATCCCGCAGCACCAGTTTACCGTCAGCACCGGGCTGGAAAGCGCCAAATGGTCGCTCAATCTGCTGGCCAACTATGTGGGCGACGTGCGCACCGAGGCGGGGCAGGGCGCGATCCCGGCCGACCAACGGGTCGACAGCCGGATCGTCTTCGACCTGGCGGCGGCGTACTTCGTGGCCGAGAATGTGCGCCTGCACGTCACCGTCAACAATCTGTTCGACAATGACTATGCGGTGGCGCGGCGACCCTATGGCCTGCGCCCCGGCCGGCCGCAGACGATCATCGGCGGCCTGACCGTCGATTTCTGACCGCGGCGGTCGGCACAACCGGCGCGCCGCTCAGCCTCGGGCGGCGCGCGCCAGCCGCTGGCGGGCGCGATCGCGGTGCGCGGCCGCCAAGGCGGGCAGGGCGGCGAGGGCGGCGAGGGCCGCCCGGTCAGGCGTTGCGGTCAGCACCGCGTGGGCGCGGACCAAGGGCCAGTCGGGGTGCGGGCGGTCGACCAGGGTCAGCGGATCGTCGGCGCCGGCGTGGCCCGGGCTGAGCACGCGATAGTACCAGCCGGTGCGCCCGGTGCGTTCCACGTCGCGCGCCATGGTCCGGGTGTCGAAGCGCACATTGAGTTTCCAGCAGGGCTGGCGGGTCTGCGAGACCTGAAGCTGCGCGGTCCCCCAAGCGATCACGTCGCCGATGCAGATGTCCGACTCGACCCAGCCCCGGGCCGCCAGATTCTCGCCGAACGCGCCAGGGCGCGTCAGGCGCGGCGCCAGGGCCGGGTTTTCGGTCGCCCAAACGGCATAATGGTCAAAGGGATAGTGGTGCACCGCCTTGTCCGCGCCGCCATGGTTGCGGGTATCGGCGACCCGGTCGCCGGCCAGGCCTTCGGGCCCCAGGGCCAGCCGCCCGGCCACCGGTTGGCGATCCATGGCGCTCGGTTCGCCCTTGGGGCCGAACGGTTTGGGCTCGCCCACCAGCAGCGCCTCAAGCCGGGCCGGCCGGGGCGGGTTGGGGCGGTCGGTCGGGGCGATCATCGGCGGCGGCTCTCCAGGCCGGCGGTCGCGGCCATTGCTTTCACGGGGCGGGACGATAGGGTAACCACACCATATTCCAATGGCTGAACAAAGAGAGAGTGCGTGATGAAGCAAATTCTCCTCCCCGGGGTGCTGGTGGGTCTTCTGGCCGCCTGCAACCCCAATGGCGACAGCGAGGACGCCAAACCGGCCAACGATCAGCCGTCCGCTCAAAGCCAAAGTGCGGGCACGACCGCCCAAGCCGATACCGGCGCCGCGGCGGCGGGCGCCGAACTGGGCGCCTGGGGTGTCGAGACCGGCGCCATGAACACCGACGTGGATGCCGGCGACGATTTCTACCGCTATGTCAACGGCACGTGGATCGACAGCTATGAGCTCAAGCCCGACGAAGTCCGCTATGGCGCCTTCGTCAAGCTGCGCGATCGCTCGGAAGAGCGCGTCAAGGCGATCATCGAAGAGGTTTCGGGCGGCGATCCCGAGCCCGGCACGGTCGAACAGAAGGTAGCCGACTATTACAACACCTTCATGGACATGGACGCGCGCAACGAGCGCGGCATCGAGGCGATCCGCCCGGAACTGGACCGCATCGCCGCCATCGGCGACCGCGAAGCGCTGATGAAAGCGTTCGGCCGTACCGGTCTCGACGGCACCATCGCGCCCATCGACGGTTATGTGAGCTTCGACCGCAAGAACCCGGATCGGCACATGTTTTCGATCAGCCATTCCGGGCTCGGCCTGCCGGATCGCGACTATTATCTGAACGAGGGCGAGCGCTTCGAGAGCATCCGGGCGGCCTATCAAGACCACATCGCCACCATGTTGCAGTTCAACGGTGTCAGCGAACAGGACGCCCAAGCCCAGGCCGAGGCGGTGATGGCGCTTGAGACCGCGATCGCCGAACAGCACTGGCCGCGCGAGGAACTGCGCAACCGCGACAAGACCTACAACATCTACACCCTTGACACGCTGCAAGAAGAGTTCCCGGATTTCGCCTGGTCGACCTTCTTCACCGCCGGCGGCATCGATCCTGAGACGCTGGGCGAGGTCAATGTCAGCACGCCGAGCGCCATCGAGCCGCTGGCCAAGCTGATCGCCGAGACCGATCTCGACACCTTCAAGGCGTATCTGACCTATCACGCCATCTCGAACCACGCCGGCTATCTGTCGGAAGAGATCGACCAGGCTAATTTCGCCTTCTACGGCACCACCATGTCGGGCCGCGAGCAGCAGCGCGACCTGTGGAAGCGCGCGGTGTCGACCATCGGGTCGCGCAATTCGCTCGGTGAGGCGATCGGTCAGATCTATGTGGAGCGTCACTTCCCGCCCGAAGCCAAGGCCCAGGCCGAGGAACTGGTCGAGAACATCCGTGCGGCCTATCGCCAGCGCATCGCCGACCTTGACTGGATGGGCGAAGAGACCAAGAAGGAAGCGTTCCGCAAGCTCGAAGCGTTCAACCCCAAGATCGGCTATCCCAATGAGTGGCAGGACCTGTCGGCGATCGAGATCGTGCCCGACGACCTGATGGCCAATGTGCGCGCGGTGCGGAACTTCTTCTATCAGGACCAGATCGACCGGTTGGACGAGCCGACCAACAAGGACGAGTGGTTCATGACCCCGCAAACGGTCAACGCCTATTACAACCCCTCGTTCAACGAGATCGTGTTCCCGGCGGCGATCCTGCAACCGCCGTTCTTCGACCCCAAGGCCGACATGGCGGTCAATTATGCGGCCATCGGCGGCGTGATCGGCCACGAAATGGGCCACGGCTTCGACGATCAGGGCTCCAAGGTGAACGCCGACGGCGTGCAGCAGAACTGGTGGACCGACGAGGACCGGGAGCGCTTCGAGGCGCGCACCCAAGCGCTCGTTGAGCAGTACAACCAGTTCGAGCCCATCAAGGGCGAGCATGTGAACGGCCAGCTGACGCTGGGCGAGAATATCGGCGATCTGGGCGGCCTGTCGGTGGCCTACACCGCCTATCAGATCGCGCTCGACGGCAAGGAAGCGCCGGTGATCGACGGCTATACCGGCGACCAGCGCTTCTTCATGTCGTGGGGTCAGGTGTGGCGTAGCAAGCAGCGCGAGCAGATGATGCTGCAACGGCTGAAGTCGGACCCGCACAGCCCGCCGCAGTACCGGGTCAATGGCATCGTCCGCAATGTGGACGCCTGGTACGACGCTTTCGGTGTGACCGAGGACGACGCCTTGTACCTGCCGCCCGAAGAGCGCGTCAGCATCTGGTAAGCTTGGGGGCACCCCTGGGCAAGCAAGAGCCCCGCAAGCATCGGCTTGCGGGGCTTTGTCGTTTCTATGGGCGTCGGGTCGGTTGCCGGTGGCCCGTTGAGGGGCGCGGCTCGGGAAAGCATCGGGCGTTTCCCCCGCCATGACCGGCGTCTTTCGCGGCGGTCTTCTCCCCCAGGCAGGCCCCGAGGATCAGGCGCCCAGGCGGTTTTGCAGGCGTCGCGACCGGCGGCTGCGGCGGACGGTGTAAAGCGCGGCTTGGCGGGTTTGCACGGTGATCATGGTTCGCGTCCTCATCTGTCTCTGTCGGCGTCATGCGCGACGTGGGTTGCTGTCGTGTCTCGGGCGGGTGCCGGTCCGTCCGGCTGCTTTATCGCCTCGGTGTGGTACTTATGTATAACACCAAGGCGGCGACGTCAAGGGCGGCGTAAGCCCAGAGCCGAAAAAAAAGCGTCGGAGCGGCGGTCGCACGTGCGCGGCCTGGGGCGAGCCGGGTGGGGGGCTGGTGAGGCGTTCGGTCGGGCGGCCCCGGGTCTGGCGGTGTCTGGTTCGGGGCGTGTTTCGGTCGGGGACCGGGTCAGCGTCGGAACACGGCCGCCAGTTCCACATGAGCCGACCAGAGAAATTGGCCGACGGGTTGAAGGCGCTCCAACCGATAGCCGCCGTTGACCAGCACCCGGGCGTCGCGGGCAAACGTGGCCGGGTTGCACGACACGGCGGCGATCACCGGCACCGTCGAGGCCGCCAGGGCCTCGGCCTGGGCTTTGGCGCCGGCGCGCGGCGGATCAATCACCACCGCGTCCATTGGGGCCAGTTCGGCGGCCAGAAGCGGGCGGCGGAACAGATCGCGATGTTCGGTCTGGATCGGGTGGCGCAGGCGGCTGCGTCGGGCGCCGGTGTCGAGTGCGTCGAGCAGGGCGCGACTGCCCTCGACCGCCCGGACGCCGGCGCTTCGGGCCAGCGGGACGGCGAAGGTCCCGAGGCCGCAGAACAGATCGGCGACCCGATGGGCACCGGCGCATGCGTCGGCAATCACCGCGCGCAAGGCTGCCTCGCCCTCGGCGGTGGCTTGGATGAACGCGGCGGGGGGCAAGGGGATCTCCGCGGCCCCGGTGCCGAAGTCCATGGTCGGCGCGCGCCGACGCACCAAGGTTTCCGGCGCGGCATCGGTGGTCCAATTGATTGCCGCGAGGTCATGGTCCTCGGCGAGGGCGGCGGCCGCTTCGCGGGCGGCGAGGCCGGGGTCGACGGCGGCCGTCACCGTCAGGTCCACACCGGTGTCGGTCTCGGTCAAGGTGAGGGTTGCTTGCTGGTCGCGGCCGTCGTCGAGGGCGTCGGCGAGAAAGGCCCGGATCGTCGGCAAGAGGGCGACCAAGGCGGGGCGCGCCACCGGGCAGGCTTCGACCGCGACGATCCGGTGACTGCGCGCCTCATGGAAACCCAGTTGGACCGCGCGGTTGCGCACCCGAGCGGCGAGCACAAGACGCCGACGGCTTCCCGGCGGACTGATCCGCGGCGGCGCAAGCGGCGTGTCGCCCAGGCCGTGTT
Source organism: Rhodothalassium salexigens DSM 2132 (assembly GCF_004341375.1). GTDB lineage: Bacteria > Pseudomonadota > Alphaproteobacteria > Sphingomonadales > Rhodothalassiaceae > Rhodothalassium > Rhodothalassium salexigens. The sequence continues at coordinate 9,342 of NZ_SLXO01000005.1, read as the reverse complement.
GACTGAGCGCGGCGTGGATCTTGTCGCGCACGAAATCCGCATAGACGGCGTCGGTGACATGTTGCAGCCGGCAACCGCCGCAACGTCCGTAATGGTCGCAGACCGGATCGGCGCGGCCGTCACCCGCGGTCTCGATGTGGGCTGTCGACGCCGTCTGACGCCCCTTTCGGTCGGGCGCCCAGGTCACACGGACCCGATCGCCGGGAGCGGTGAAGGGAAGAAAGACCGGGCCGGTGTCGGTGCGCGCGACACCGTCGCCTTGGGCCCCGAGCCGCTCGACGGTCACGGTCGCGTCCGGGGCGGCAATGGTGTCGGACGGAGCTGCTTTATGAGTCATGGCTGCGGACCCTATCGGCAAAGCGCGCGGACGCCAATAAGACCGTTCATAACGACTTATCAATATGTCCATTCTAAGACCCGGAGCCAATGCCTCAAAAACTTCATAAGCCGGCAGAAGAAAAGGCGAAACCGGCCGCGGGTTTTGTTGACTGCCCGCCGATTGTCCGGTAACGCCAAGTCCACGTGACGCGCGTTTTTTTTTGGCAGGGGTGTATGCTGGAGCTCCTTCTCGCTCTGACCACGATGGTGTCCTTGGGTGTCTGCCTGTTGGCAGGGCCGCTCGGTGTGGTCCTGGATGTGGTCGATTGCCCCTCTGCCAGCGGCGGGCGCAAGCGGCATGCCCGGCCCACGCCGATGGTTGGCGGTTTCGCCGTGATCGTGCCGGCCTTGCTGGCGCTCGCCATGATGGCCTTGGCGCAACCGGGGTTCGCGTTGCTCGGCGGGGCGGTGCTCGTCATGCTTGCCATGGGCATGGTCGACGACCGGGTCGGGCTCGGCGCCGGCAAGCGGTTGGTGGTGGCGGCCGCGGTTCTGTTCGGTCTGATGGCGCTGCTGCCGGCGTTCACGCTCACCAGCCTGCGTTTTACCTTTCTGGACACGCCGGTGGTGCTTGGTGCCTGGGCTTTGCCGTTCACCCTGGTCTCGGTGCTTGGCCTGCAAAACGCTGTCAACATGGCCGACGGCAAGAACGGACTTGTGCTCGGCATGGGGCTGGTCTGGACGGTGCTGTTGGGCTTCTTCGCGCCCGGCGAGATGGTGCCGCTGCTATCGGTCCTGGCGGTGGCGCAGGCGGTGACGCTGGTGTTCAATCTGCGCGGCAAGCTGTTCCTGGGCGATGCCGGCAGCTACTCGATCAGCGTGTTGCTGGGCTTGGCGTCCATCTATGTCTACAACACCAGTCCGGCTGGCCTGTTCGCCGACATGTTGGTGGTGTGGTTCTTCCTGCCGGTCATCGATTGCCTGCGCCTGATCGGCTCGCGGGTTTGGCGCCGGCAGACGCCGTTCGCCCCGGACCGGACCCATTTCCATCACTATCTGCACGCATTTACGCCGCGCTGGCGGTATGGGCTGGCGCTCTACATGACGCTGGTGATCGTGCCGTCGGTCATTGTGGCGGTCTATCCACCGGCCACGCCGCTATTGCTCGTCACGCTGCTGGTCTTCTACGCCGGCCTCTACGCCTATTATGCCCGTCGGACGGCAAGCTGTTACGCCCTATTCGCCCGGCGGTAAGCCGACCGCCATCGTGCCCGCACCGGTCCCCGCCCCGGCCCCCGCACTTCCTAGAGCCCCATATTGCAGACCAGCGGCGCAGAAGCCCACCACGGCGTCGATCAAGCCCTCGGGATCGGCGTCGGCGGCGTGGCCGGGGAACAGTGCCTCGAAGCCGCGGTCGAACGGGGCAGCGACCATGGTCGCCGCGACAAAGCCGAAGCAGCGCACCAGCCTTGGGCGGTCGACCTGGGGTAGGGAGTCGGCCAGCGCCGCGATCAAGTCCTGCCGGACTGGCCCGATCTCGCTGAGATAGATGCGGATGGTCAGGGCCCGGGGCTCGACGGCAAATCGCGACAAGAGTTGAAGATAGTCCTTGCCGTCCGGGTCATAGAGCAGGCGCAGATGCGGTGCGATCATGGCGCGCAGGATGGCGTCGACCCGGTCGGGATGGTCCGGCGGCAGGCACCGGGCCTCGCCGAGCATGGTTTGGCGGGTTGGTCGGATGCGGTCGAAGAAGCGCTGCACCACCGCCTGATAGAGACCCTCTTTCGAGTCGAAATAGTATTTTACCGCAGCGACATTGGTTTCGGCCGCCGCTGTGACCCGTCGGATCGAGGCGCCATTGAAGCCGTGGGCGGCAAATTCCCCCGCACCGGCAGTGATCAGGCGTTCCTTGGGCGAATCGCCGGCGTCGGGCGGTGAGTGACCGGTTGGCATGGCGGGCGCGTTCCGTGGAAACAGGCCAGACGAACCGGGCACCGGCTCCGCCGTCGCATGCCCAGTCGGCTCCTGCGCACCGGCCACGCCCCGTAACCGGCGGCCATCGGATCGGTGCGTGGCGCGCGGTCGTCGGGGGCCGGTTGGTGGCCCAAATCAAAAACACTGCATCGTAACACGTTATTAAGGGCACAGATAACATAAACTTGCTCCAGGGCCGTGGTCTGGCGCTGCGTCTGCCAGCCGTTTCGGTGGTGTCGACGTGTGGTGTTTGGAGAGTGGTATGAGTGGTGATCGGCGTGGGGTGTTGGGCAGCACTATCGGCTGCCGGTGGCGGTCACGGGTGGCGGCGGGTTTCCTCGCCGGCGGGCTGGCCGTGGTGGCGGTTCCGGGCGCGGCGGCTCAACCTCCGAAGGAGGGAATGGTGCTCGCGGAGCCTGCCGCGCCCGTCGCGGCCGAAGTGGATAGCTGGAGTTGGACGGCGACGGCGGCGCTGGTTAGCGACTATCGCTATCGGGGCACCTCGTTTTCGGATCGGGATCCGGTCGTGCAGGGCGCGCTCCAGTTGGCCCATCGCTCTGGCGTATACGCCGGCGTGGGGACGACAACCCTGGCGTCCTATGGCGGGTCGAACGTCGAGGTCGACGTGTTTGCGGGCTATGGCACCGAGGCTGCCGGCTTTACCTTTGATATCGGGTATCTGGGTTTCCTGTTCGTGGGGTCTCCGGGGCAGAGCCTGAACTCCCACGAGGTCTATGGCTCGGTCTCGCGCACCATTGGGCCGGTCGATGTGACCTTGTTGTCGATCAACTACGCGCCCGCACAGAACGGTCTCGGCGGTCAGGATGGTGTTTATGCGACGACGGGGGCCGCTTACAGCCTGCCAGGCTTGCCGCTGACCGTGTCGGCCAAGCTGGGTTTCGAGGACGGTGCATTCGGCACCAACAAGGTGGACTGGAGCCTGGCGCTTGACTATGCGCCCTTGCCGTATCTGAGCGCGAAGATCGAGTATGTGGATACCAATAAACCCGGGCGTTTGGTGGGCGCTGGCCCGGTGGCGACCTTACGTCTGACCTTTTGATCCGCGCGCCGCTGCCGGGGCTTGAGGACGGCACCGGCGTGACGGTTGCGCTCGGCACTTCCGACAATCGGCCGTCGCGCCCCGAGAAGCGGCGAAACCGACCGTCATGGCACTAGATTGGTCGGGAAATGGTGCGCCCGGCAGGACTCGAACCTGCGGCCCTCAGATTAGGAATCAACAGAGCCCTTATTTATCTCACTGATATTACACAGGAATTTTTTAAAAAATGTGAAAGTGTGTAAGGAAGTGTGAAAATTTCGGCCATTTTCGGAGGGGATGGCCTCCCCGACTGGATTCGAACCAGTGGCCTCAGGATTAGGAATCCTGCGCTCTATCCTGCTGAGCTACGGGGAGACACTGGCTAAACATACCTGTCTCCATGAAAATGTGGAAGTTTTAACTGTTCCACACCTTCCTGATCGGCACATCCGTTGCCTGTTCTACAGCTTCCATCAGCTATCAATCTTCCCCTCGTATCTCAAGGCTCGCGTTCCGCGCGGGCCTTTTTCCTTCGTTCTGGCGCACCGCCCTGGGTGCGCCGCAACTGGCTGCCGCGTGAGCGGCTGAGGCCAGTCCTTCTCTTTCGTTTCGGTCCTGGCGGATGCGGCTCCGGGCGGAGCGCTTCTTCCGAGCGTCATCAAGGCCGCGGCGGTCGCGGCCAGAGAGACGAGAAGGAGAAGACCAATGACCTACCGGATGAGCTGCGAACAACTCCACGGCCTGTCGATCAGGGAACTGAGTGCAATGTTCAAACTGGCACGCAAGGCCATTATCTCGACACGGCCCTGCACACCGGAACACGCCGAAGCCGTCGCGGCAATGCGCCGGATCGCCAAGGTGATCGCATACAAGGATGCGCAGTTGCGCGCCTTCATCCCGGCACCGCGCCGGATCAAGGCACCGAAGCCGGGGCTCTGAGCCCCGGCTTTTTGCGGTCAGCAAATTTTACTGCATCCTACTGAAGCAAGCCACTATTCCGCTGACTTCCGGCTCTGACCAAACAACTCATCTATTCGTTTCTGAACAGTTCGCTGATCCTCAACGCATTCACCGTTTTTGTCTTCGAAGCAGGGCTTACACGAACTCGGGGCTTCGGGCAATGATGCTATTGCCTGATTGAATTGTTTGGCGTATGGCAAAAACACCAATTTGAACGCGCTCAAGGGTATCGTTCGTTCGCTTTCAAGCTTTGCCCACCCTGGTATAGTGACGAATTCGTACTCTCTATCTGCCTCAAGTGGGCCGTGCTTGCAGCTAAGGCCCGGCAGTTTTGGAGATGAGAAAACGCAATTCCTACCACCAAAGCACCTGCTCACTTCAGGTGTATTTATAAAGAAAATACGTTCCTGCTCTGCAACGCGAAGAGCATTTTCAATCGGATCTTCTTTAAGAAGCGAACCAATTTCGGCCCGATAGTTCTTTAACTCTGGATTTTCTCTAAAAAACTCGATCCGTTTGGGCAAGTCTTCCCAACCCGGAACGTCAAACGGATAAGTGAAACCTGACGAGTCTTCGACATAGGAATTGTACTGGGCCTCTAAAATCTCCGCACTCTCAGCAGCATAGGCGGTAGCGGCTGCGTAGTGGTAAGCAGAAATGCACAAAATAAGGGCGATACTGATACGGAAGAATCGAATTTTCAACATAGCTATAATCAACGCGAACAAGAGTTGTGAATCACCGTAGTGCAATACGTTAAAAATACTGTTAGCAGAAGAAGTGGAATTCACCTGCCAGATCGCCTTGATGGCGCTGTCAAAATAGCGCCATTTGGGCGTCGGACGGGTCTTTGATGTTATAGACCTCGCGGGCTATGCGGATGGTGGCCGTGCCCTGAAAGATCGGCTTGCAGTCACGGTCGGGAACGACCGTGTTCCAGTCGGCCCAGATTTTTAGCCCGGCGGCCTGGAAGGCCAGTGACATATCGCCAGGGCCACAACTGCCGCCATAGATGCCAAGTTCAAATTCGAGCGCGGCCTTTAGCTCTTCGTCGGTCAGTCCGCGTTCAGCGCGTTCTTTCCAGCGTCCTCCGGACTGAGAGAAGCCGTTGGTGGCGCGTTTGAAGGCGTACAGCTTGTCCTCGTGCGACAGCTCGCGGTGTTCTTTAACGGTCATAGCAATTCTCCATTCGTGAAAATGAAGGAGACCGCTCAAGCGGCCTCCGTAAAGCGGTGGCCCTGCCGGAGGCAGTTGTTCAGCCACAGGTTCAGAAAATCGTTCAGCTCACGCTTGAGCTCCGGCACGACCTTGCCGGGCGCGGGATAGACTTCCCTGTAGAGCGGCGGAATCGCCTGCTGGAAGGTCAGCGCCTCGGCCATGGCCCGCTCGGGATAGATGCGGATTTCCATGTCCGGGTCCGCGCAAAGGTCGCCGTTCTGCTGGAAATAGTGCGAGAGCGCGATGACGATGGTGTCGGCCCGGCGTTCCAGCACGTCCATGTTCAGGTCCATGAACGGTTCGCCGATATGGCTCTTGTCGTAGTCCTTGCCGGATTGGATGGCGGCGATTGCGCCCAACCGGTCCAGCTTCCTGTAGATAGTTTCGTAAAGCATGGGTGTTTCCTCCTTCTTGGTGGGGCCGCTTATGCGGCGGCCCCGTTCTTCGGTTGATTGCGGCAGACGAAGATGCGGCCCGGTGCGGTCGGGAAGACGTTGAGCACCTGGCGGAAGCTCTTGCCGTTCTTGGTCGGCCACTGTGCCCCGATGCGGGTCCAGGGCGCGTTTTCCCTGTCTGGCGCGAACCACACGATGTGGCTGGGGGCGCTGGTGTTTCTGGTGTTCTCGCTCATGTCGATGTCCTCCATCGTTGGGGTTGAAGTCCGAATACGGTTCGTGGGAAGCCGTCGTTGGAGGACCGGACGGCAAGGCCGCGCTAGCGAGTGGTGCGGGTTACACGGTCGCGGCAAAGCGCGCCGCCTGCTATGCTGGCGGGCAGCCTTGCGGACGGTCCCAGACGGCTAGAACAGGCCGTTTCAGGAGGACGAAACCCGGCGGGGGATGGTCATCTTGAGCGTGAACCGAACACCTGCCGCCGCAAACAAGGGTGCGAAAGGCAAGACGGGTGAATGAAAACGCGGAGCTGATCGGGCGAAGTCTGAAGAAGGCGATACGCGAGGGCGATCTCGCAAGGTGTCGATCCCTGATCCTGACCGGGGCCAAAATGTCCGTGCCCGGTGAAGACGGCTGGATGCCGCTGCACACGGCAGCGCTGGAGGAAACCCCTGAAATAACCCGCCTGCTACTGGAAGCCGGTGCGCCTGTGAATGCGCAGACTACAGACAAGGGCACATGGACCGCGCTCCATATCGCCGGGAGTTACGGCCATACGAAGACAATGGACGTGCTTCTGAAGAACGGTGCGGACGTTAACGCCAAGGCAGGCCGGGACTGGACGCCGCTGCATGTCGCGGCGTGGTGCGGACGTGGTGATGCGGTCGCGCTGCTACTCGATCACGGGGCCGATACAAACGCGCTGACCGACAAGGGCCGAACCGCCGCCTTTTGGGCAGAGAACAAGGGCCATGAGGAAGTCGTGTTGGAAATCGGAAAGGCCGTCAGCCTGCGACATGCACAGCGGGTGAAGGCTTTAAAAATACTGAGAAGCGGAACAGAAAAGTGAACCGTCGACGGTAAACCCTGTGGCAAAAATTTTTATAAACATCTGGTTCTCAGGAGACAGGACATGGAACTCACTTTCTCGTTTTCCATTACACGAGCATGCATCGGTTATGGTGACTCAATCCAACTCGCAGGCACCAGAGCCTTTGCTCCCCTCCACTCTTCAACAATTGCATCCTCGAACCAGTCGACTTCTAAATGTGCATGGTCAAAAACTATTAACTGAAACCCGTCGCCGATATCCTCACTTGCCTCGTGCATAAGCTCAAAGAGATTATGCACAGCACGCCTGTCATCGTCTTCCAGAGGGTCTAACCGTCCCTCCTGATCTGCTTCAGGAGGATAGTGCGCTTGAGAAGGTTGGTCGAATACCAAGAATCCAGGAACAGGCCGGTTCCGTGATCGGAACCAGTGGTGCAAAGCGAGATGCGTCAAGACATGATAGCCGATCCAATTCTCTCCACTGCCCATTCGGTTGAGAGGAATTGGACCTGTAACCGTGTCCGCAACCACCGTCAGTTTCTTCAGGTCCAATCGGACACGACTCCCGCCGTGCTCCAACTCAAGTTGCTTGGCGTAGTAAGACATCTTGTCGCTAATGAGATTTAAGAATGTATCGATGCGCTGTCCAACGTCCTCAGCACTGACAACCTCTTCAAGAGCCTCTACGCTGTGCTTCGCTCGCTCGATCTGATTATCGAGATCTGAATCTTCTTCGGATGGAGCAAGCTCTTCGAGAAAAGCACTAATACGTCCCACCACACGAGCCCGCTCAATAACCTGATCCCGTTGAGCCTTTGCCCGAGCATCCTCGGTATAAGCTCGTTCTAAAGCCCGCTGCGCATCAACGATGGCAGTGCCGATCTCGGACTTCTTTTTGTTAAGCACGTCGAGCCGTTGCTGCAAATGAGGACTTTCCGCAACCACTGTTTGGAGTTGTTTATCTAAGACAGCCAAAGAGGAGTTGATGTCTTCTACCGAAGGCGTGGGGGCCTCTAATTGGCTTTCGCATAATGGACACTCTTCTATAGACTGTGCTTTTCCTGTGAACAGGTGAAGCGACGAAAGGCGGGCACGTTGCTCGACCACTTCTCTTGTGTATGCGTTTTGTTCGCCCAAAAACAACCGTGTAGCACGGGTGTCCGATTGAACGTTCGAAAGCTGTTGGCGCAAGGTGTAGAGTTCGTCTTCAAGTCTGGAAATTTGCTCACTCGAATCGGAATGAATCGCTGGAGCCTGAATGTCTGCCTTTATTGCATTGCCAAGCGTTTGAACACATACATCAAAGTCATCGCTATCAAAGTGTTGGTCAATCACACCAACACGCTTTCCATCAAGTAGGAACCGCCTTAACCGCTGAAGTACGTTTGTCGAATTTCTGGATAGCGCAACGCGGCGAGACTCAAGCTGCCGAAGGTGAGCGCGGGCTACGTCAAGCTCGTTTTGGCGAAGAAAGTGCTCCTCATTCACAGCTCCCAAGAAATAGGGAATCGTGTCTTTGATATGTTGCGGAATGAATTGATCGCCCTGCCTGTGGAACAATCGCTCTCGACTGGCAATCTCATCCTGCTTTTGAAAACAAAGCCACAATGCATGGCGAATCGTCGCCTGGAGCGGTCCTCGCGTGCCGGTTAATGGCCTATTTTCGTTTTCTGAAATGCCCGCAAAACGGGTCAATAGGCGTATTAGAGCTTCTTCCGTGGTGTTTTTGTGAAGGTCCGGATACAGCGGCGGTGCATCATAAGCACCACGACGGATATAGATATCCGGGCTGGTATTGCCAGATTGGCCTGGATTACGGCGTGCTATGAACAATACGCCGTCGCCATTTTGAACCTCGACGCCGAACCACGATACGTGCTGGCGTATAACGCCTTCCGCCACATAACACTCACTACGACCAAAACAATAGTCGAGGATATCGCTGATCGACGACTTTCCGGTCTTTGCGCGGCCCGTAATAATGTTCAGACCGTGGGTGCGGAAGGTCAGCGTACGCGTCTCACCTGCATAAGAATAAATCGTGATTGATCGAATGATAAAGCTCATACTCTGATCCCCCAAGCGGCCAGTATAGTTGTGGTGTCTCCAGCAGCAGCGAACCAACGACCAATCTTTCGGCACGCATCAACCGTTTCGCGCACCTCCAATGTGGTTTCATCCATAACGGCTTTTGTAAAAGAGGCTCGCTTCGGCCCTAGGGCTATCCGTCCATCCGCTTCAAACACGAGAGCGCTGCTCTTGACAGCGTATGAAATCCCTTGCCGTATGTACGGCACTAGGGGCTGTTGACGAAGTGGCGGAACCAGAGGCGGATCGAGGTGAGATGGATGAAGCCGAGATAGCTGTCGGCGGTTTTGTCGTAGCGGGTCG
>NZ_SLXO01000004.1 GCF_004341375.1 Rhodothalassium salexigens DSM 2132 | reverse complement strand
AACACTTGCGCTTCAAAGAGATACCGCATCGATCCCAGATAAACCAGAACCGCCGCCGGCATCTCCCTTCCATCTTCTACCATGTCAAAGAGCAAAAACATCACCGAAGGGCCAGTGCGACCCCCTCAAGGCCGGCGATGTCTTGAACAGCGCCTCAGCGGCGCCGTGGGGTGCCTTCTATAACCCACCCCCAAACCCGTCAACAGGTTTTTCATGCAATCGACCCAAAAATGTCACCCAGCCCCGCCCGTCTCTGATTTTCCCCACTTTTCCGGGGCTTGGCGATTGACAGCCCGGCGAGGAGGAATCAAGCTGCTAGCCGAAACGATGATGGCATGCAGCGACACGGCATCAACACGGGGGCAGAAAAGACGGCCTGGGCATCTTGGCGACCGGCAGCTCCGGGAGCGAGGGCAGGCTTGAAGACGGCCCGCGACCCGGCGGGGGGATCTGACGCCCGGTCGGCCGCACGCCGCCGTCTCGGCGGGCACCCCCCGACGGCCGCAGCCCCTGCCATCCCCGCCCCCTCCACGACAGCTTCGAAAGCACGCCCATGACCCGGTACGACCTGATCGAACCCCCAGCGCGACGCCCCCGGCTGGCGTTTTGGACCCCGGCGCTCGCCCAGCATATGTTGAGCGCTGCCGAAACGGTGCTGGCGACGACCGCCACCCTGCGCAGCCGACTGATCGATCGCGATGCCGCCGGGGAGGCCGGGGGCAACGAACCGATCGATCAGCCGGCGCCTCGACGCGCCGACCGGGTCGCCCGCGCCGCAGCCCTGGGATTGACCGCGACAGGCGTAACGCTGGGCGGCTTGGCGGTCCTGTCCTGGCCCGCCACGCCCCCCGACCCCGCACCGGTACTGGCCGACACGACCGACGCGCGCGCGCCAGCCGCACAAGGCGCCCCGATTGCGGCGACCGCTGCCACGCCGGAGGCGCCGGCCGCACAGACGGAGCCCGAGGCGCGCGCCCCCCGTGACCGCGAGCGCTTTTCCGCGCGCGACCTGCTGACCGCAGGCGTGCCCCAAGCCGCCGCCGCGGTCGCCCCGGCCACAGCGATGCCCTATACCGACCGCCACCATATCTTCGGGCCGGGCGACACCTTGATGGAGGCGCTGGTGGAAACCGGCGCCGATGATCGCAGTGCCTATGCCGCCGTCACGGCGCTCAGCGATGTGGTCGACATGCGTCGGATTCGGCCCGGCCAGCGGCTCGACGCGCGGTATGCCGAAACATCCTCGGGCCTGTCGCTGGCCGAGGTGGTGCTACGCCGCGGCCCCCAACAACAAGCGCGCGCGCAACGCGGCCAAGACGGCTTCCAAGCCGCGCTCGAGACGCTGCCGTCGACCCATGTTCTGCACTATGCCAGCGGCGAGATCGACCGCAGCCTCTATCTGGCGGCCGAGTCCGCAGGCCTGCCGGCCAAGGTGTTCATGGAACTGGTGCGGCTTTATAGCTTCGAGGTGGATTTCCAGCGCGACGTGCGCGCCGGCGACCGCTTTGAGGTGCTGTTCGAACGCGACGTGGTCGAGACCGATGCCAGCGTGGTCGACGGCCCCATCGTCTATGCCAATCTGGTGCTGTCGGGGGTATCGCACGCCATTTATCGCTTCGAGCGCGACGGCGAACCGGCACGTTACTTCAGCCCCGACGGGCGCAGCCTGCGCAAATCGCTGATGAAAACCCCGGTGGACGGCGCCCGGCTGACGTCGAGCTTCGGCCCGCGCCACCACCCGGTGCTCGGCTACAAGCGCGCCCACCAAGGCGTCGATTTCGGCGCTCCGACCGGCACGCCGATTTATGCCGCGGGGGACGGTGTGATCGAACGCGCCAACCGCTACGGAAGCTATGGCAATTATGTGCGTATCCGCCACAATGGCAGCTACAAGACCGCCTACGCCCATATGTCGCGGTTCGCGCGCGGTCTGCACGCGGGCAAGCGCGTCACCCAGGGCGAGGTGATCGGCTATGTGGGCGCCACCGGTCGCGTCACCGGCCCGCACCTTCACTATGAGGTCATTCGCGACGGCAAACGGGTCAACCCGATGACCCTGGACCTGCCGGCGGGCCAGGTGCTCGAGGGTCGCGTCCTCGCCGCGTTCCAGGCCCAGCGCGACCGGATCGGGGCGGATGCGACCGCCCTTGCCAACGCCCGCAAGGCCGCAGCCCAAGTGGCCAGCGCAGCCCCTTGATCCCCGCCCGGCCGTCGCCCGCGCACGCCTGCATCGACCGCGCCGCCACGGCCGCCGGCAAAGCCCAGGACCGAGCCACACCGGTCCACCCCGCCCCAAACAAGCACCGCGCCCCTTGCGATGGGCGCGGCTTTTTGGTGGCCAAGTCGACCGCAACACCGATCCCGACGCGGGCATCCGGGCCCGGATGGCCAAGCGGTCAGGCGCTTATCTGCGCCATCCCGCTGGCTTCGAAGACACGCGCCACGAAGGCGCGATCCCGGTCGGTCAATTCGGGCCGCCAGATATCGAACAACAACACGACCCGGGGCGCCTCGGTCTCATTCCATGCCTCATGCTCGATCGAATCGTCGAAAATGATCGTCTCTCCCCGGCGCCACTGACACACGGTGTTGCCGACCCGAAGACCAAGCTTGCCGTCCTCGCCCCCGGCCGGGACGATCAGCGGCAAGTGACAGATCAGCCGCGTGTTGAACAGGCCATGGTGCGGCTCGATCCGCGTGCCCGGCCGTAACAGCGAAAACAGAACCGACGGCATGTTGCCGTCCACCTTACACAGGGGCAGACCCGCCAGCGCCGCCATGGTGGCCGGACAACGCCGTGCATTGTCCTCGACCACACGGCCGCGTTCGATCAGATAGCAGGCACTCCAATCGGGATTATCGAGAAGCGGGCTGTCCGTGAGCCGGGGCCCGTCGCCGGCGTGCATGTAGGGGCGAAACGCCGCCGTGTCGCCGAGCAGCGCCTCGGCCTCGGCGGCGATCGATGCCGTTGCCGCCTCCAGGCCCGGCACCCAATCGAACGCCGCCCGATCGTAGACCTGGCGTTGCGGCAGGCCGGGAAAATAGAAGAACAGCGGCTGCTGGACATGGACCTGCGCCCGCCCGACGAGGATGTCGTGCGCTTGGCGATAGCGCGGGTCGTCCAGGAACCCCGCCGCCGCCAAGGCATCGTGCAGACCTTGTTCATAGCGGCGCCGGGCGGCATCGGCCGCGTCGCGCGCACGGGCCAGTTCGCGCGCCATGGCCGGGCTCTGGCGGTCCGGCGGCGGGGCGACGCGCACGGCGGCATTATAGAACGCCGCCGCCTCGCGCGGTGCCCCGTCGGCGGCCAGCAGATCCGCTTTGAGCAACAGCGCCGCCACATTGCGCGGCTGAAGGTCGAGCACATGCGCCACCGCCGTCAACGCCAGCGCGCAATCGGACAGGTTTTGCGCCGCCACGGCGAGCGCCATCCATACACCCACGTCCGACGGCGTCGCCGCGGCCAGCACCTCAAGACCCTGTTTCGCCGCCCTGAAGTCACCCCGCCGCAACGCCGCAAACGCCTCGTCGCGCGTCATCCCGGACCGCTCTACCGTCCTGCCCATGGCCAGCCCTTCCGCCGCATCCCGCCGAGCGTTTGCGCAAGTTCATCACAGGGCCGGATCGATCGTCTAGCACATTCTTGCCCACCGACGACGAGCAGCCCCCCGACGCTGTCTCAAAATCGCCGAGCCCCCCTGCAAGCCCCCCCACACCGCCGGCGCGCGGACCTGCGACCGCGCCCGCGGTCGAACCGCGTCCCTGGCGGTTTGCTCGCGGCACGTTGGGCCACGCCGCGCGCCCCCAATTGGCGCCGTGCCTTTACATTGGCGCTCCTCACTTGTACCGATCGAGAAGATACTTTGACCGTGCAGGGACATGGACCATGGGCCGAACCACCCGTTTTGTTGCTTCTTTCGCCGCCCTGGCGGGCCTCGCCGGTGCCGGCATCGCCGCCGCCCACGCCCAACAAGATGCCTTCAGCGACTTTTATGCCTGCGATACGATCGACACCGCCGCCGAGCGGCTGGCCTGTTTCGATGCGGTGATGAAAAAACAAAAGCTGATCCGCGGCATCCGGGATGGCTCGGCCGCCAGCGCCGCGGCCAACCGAACCAATTACAAGGCCCTGCGCTCGGGTCCGGTCCAAAGCGCGCCCCTCGACCGCATGGACGACCAACGATCGCGCACCGCGCGCCGCCCGGTCGACGATCGCCCCGCCGCCGCCACCGCGCGGCCGCGCGCCGCCGCACCGACAGTGTCGCCCAACCGCGCCCGCGCCGGCGCCGCGGTGGTCGACTTCGACGATCTGGAGCCGCCCCACGAGACCACCATCACCGGGTTCAACAAAAACGATTTCGGCGATTTCAAACTGCGCATCGCCGAGGGGTTGGTGTTCAAGAGCGCAGGCGGCCCGAAACTCTCCACCGATGACCTGACCAACACCCGGGTCACGCTGGTCAAAAACTTCCTCGGCCAGTGGCGAATGCGCGTTCCAGGCGAGTCCCAACCGATCTGGCTGAGCCCGGCTCCCAACTGACACACCCTTGCGGACGGCGGCGCACCGGCCGACGCCTCGGCGTCGGTCAACGGCCCCTCGTGCTTTTTTAGCAACAGTTCCATTGTATCGGATTGCCCTGTAACTCTTTGGAATCGTTTTTCTGAAAGCCTTGTTGTTGCAGCAACGCAACATATAAAATAACACCGTTTTTGCTGCCGATTATTCCCTTTACACCCAAATCCCATCAATGCCGTAGTGCGCCTTGCGCGGCGACGAGCCGGTGCGGTCGACATCGGCCGTCCTGATCCGAGCCGCCCAACCCTCGCCTTTTCTTAGAACAAGTCGAGGATCAATAAGTTTTCACGTTATAGTTCGAGGAAACGCGCTGTGAAACGTTTTGGATACATGAGCCGGCGCGCCGGCTTGCTCGGCACATCGGCGGCCGCTGTCATGACGCTCGCCGCCCCGACCGCTCTGGCCCAGCAGAGCCAGGACCAGCTGGCTCAGGCCGACGCGGGCCTGGAGATCGAAGAGATCGTCGTCACCGGGTCGCGGATTTCGCGCTCGTCGCTGACCGCGCCGACCCCGCTGACCGTCGTCGACAGCCAGGACATCGACCTGGGCGCCGAAGTCAATATCGGTGAATTCCTGTCGCAACTGCCGTCGGTCGGCGTGTCGACGTTCAGCCGGACCAACTCCAACTTCGACATCAACAACTCGGGTGTGCAGACGGTCAACCTGCGCAACCTGGGGTCGTCGCGGACCCTGGTGCTGGTCAATGGCCGGCGCTTCGTCTCGGGCGTGCCGGGCAGCGCGGCGGTCGACCTGAACTCGATCCCGACGGCGATGATCGAGCGTGTTGACGTGATCACCGGCGGTGCGGCGGCCGTCTATGGCTCCGACGCTGTGGCCGGCGTGGTCAACTTCGTCACCAAGGACGACTTCGAAGGCATGGAAGTTACCGGTCGGTATGAAACCACCGACGAGGGCGACGGCGAGGAAAAGCAGGTCGACGTGTTGGTCGGCGGCAACTTCGCCAACGGTCGCGGTAACGCCACCGCCTATTTCGGCTACACCAACCAAGGGGCCGTGTTCTCGCGCGATCGCGAACGCACCGAAGTGGACAGCCTGTCGTCGGTGTTCTTCGGCGGTCCGGTATTCGGCCTGTCCAAGCCGCAACTGTCCAGTTTCCCGCCGCAAGGCCGCTTCGACGTGTTCGGCACCGGCGGTGTGGGCGACGACTTCACCTACCTGCCCGACGGCACCCTGGTGAACAACTTCTCCACCAATGGCGACGGTGACCTGGACCTGTCGGACGCCAACGGCTTCAACCGCAGCGCCTATCGCACCATCGCGGTGCCCACCGAGCGCTTCCTGTCGTCGTTCAACCTCAATTTCCAGGCCCATGAGCGGGTGAACTTCTTCCTCGAGTCCACCTATGCCCGGACCGAGACCCAGTCGCGCCTGGAGCCGCTGCCGCTCGACGGTCGCGACATCTTCCAGGACACCGGCGGTCTGCCGGCGCAATATCTCAACAGCGCCGGTGACATGATCTCCAACCCGTTCGTCCCGCAGCCGATTCTGGATGCCTTGGGCACCGATGGCGCGTCCGACCGCATCGGTTTCGTGCGTCGTCTGGCCGAATTTGGCCCGCGCGGGTCGTCGAACGAGCGCCAGACGTTCCGCGTGGTCGCAGGCCTCGAAGGTTCGATCCCCGGCCTCGAATGGGACTGGGATGTCAGCTACAACTACGGCCAGACCACCCAGGCGCAGATCAGCCAGGGCCAGATCGACCGTCAGTCGTTCCGCAACGCGCTGTTCGCCGAAGCCGATCCCGACAATCCGGGAAGCTTCCGCTGCGTCGACGCCGACGCACGCGCCGAGGGCTGTGTGCCGATCAACATCTTCGGCTTCGATTCGATCAGCGCCGACGCTCTGAACTATGTCAGCGCCAACCAAACCCGTCAGGCGCGGATCGAGCAGAATGTGGTCCAGGCGAACCTGACCGGCGGTCTGGTCGACATCCCCACCGGCGGCACGCTGTCGTTCGCCGCGGGCGTGGAGTATCGCGAGGAAGAATCGCGCGCGGTCAACGACTCGCTGACCCGCCGCGGCCTCAACTCGTCGAACCGCTCGCCCAACGTGGCCGGCAGCTTCGATGTGGTCGAGGGCTATCTGGAACTCGACGCGCCGATCCTGGTCGACACCTTCGTCGACTATTTCGGCATCAGCGGCGCCGTGCGGATCTCCGACTATTCGACCGTCGGCGGCACCGAAACCTATGAAATCCGTACCGAATTGGCGCCGGTGAACTGGGTGCGGCTGCGCGGCTCCTACTCGCGGGCGGTGCGGGCGCCGAACATCGACGAGTTGTTCGACCCCGGCACTCAAACCTTCTCGCAAGTAGCCGACCCGTGCGACGGCATCGACGCCAGCTCGACCGGCACCATCGCCGAGAACTGCCGCGCCAATGCCGGGATCGCCGACCGGATCGCCCAAGACGGTGCGTTCAACCTGACCCAGGCCGAACGCCAAGGCACCATGGGCTTCATCGGCGGCAATCCCGACCTGCAGGAGGAAACCGCCGATACCTTCACCGGCGGGATCGTGATCGCGCCGGAATGGTTCGCCGACTTCGGTATCCGCACCTCGCTGACCGCCGACTACTTCAACATCGAAGTAGACGACGCGATCTTCGCGATCAGCCAGAACAATGTTCTGCTGGAGTGCTACAGCGACCCGAATTTCCCGAACAACCCGCTGTGTGACAACATCACCCGCTTCGGCGCCGGCGAACCCAATCAGGGCGCGCTCGACCAGGTGGATTCGGGTGCTGCCAATGTGGGCTCGCTGGAAACCTCGGGCCTGGACTTCGGCTTCGACATGGACATGGACCTGGAGCAGATGGGTCTGCCAGTGCCGGGCGTGTTCAGCATGGGCGCCGTCTACACCCATCTGATCAACTACGACGTCATCAACCTGCCAGGGTCCGAGCCGGATAGCGAAGAGGGTGAAATCGGCTCGCCGAAGAACGCCTTCAACGTCAACTTCCGCTATCTGTTCGACAACTGGACCTTCCAGTGGCAGATGCGCTACCTGGGCCGCAGCCGGATCGAGGACACCGATCTGACCGACGCGGACTGCCTCGACCTGAACTGCTACACCGGGGCGGAAGTCATCAACGACATCCAATTGCGCTATCAACTGCCCGACTTCACCGATGTGGCGAGCATCGAGATCTACGCCGGTGCCGAGAACCTGTTCGACAACAAGCCGCCGCTCATCGGCGGGGGCCTGACGGACAATGTGACCGGTACCGCGACCGCCGCCGGCGTCTACGACGCTATCGGCCGCTCGGTCTATTTCGGTCTGCGGACGCGTTTCTAAGCGCTCCCAACCGGTTCGCCGGCTCGCCCGCGCGTGTCATGCGCGATCGGAACCGGGGCTTCGGCCCCGGTTCTTTTTTGTGCCAACCATGGGGTCCGGGCATCCGATCTGTGCCGCCATGCGCTCGGTCGGCGGCGCGCGCGTCTCGTTCTAAACCGACCGCATAAGCAACGGCACGAGCCGGGGAGCATCGCTCCCCGGCTTTTTTTGTGCGTCGCCCCGATTGCGCAGCGACCGGCCGCGGATGGGCTCGGTCGACGGGCGGTACTGTGGCGCAAAAGTCGCACAGCTAAGCTTTAGGACATAATCGTCTGCCTTAAGACTTTACAGGCGAGAATTATAATTTTCATAGTTTCCGCTCTGAGCGGCCGGTCAAGCAGCGTATCTCTAAGGCCGCCCCTGCCATGCGCCGCCAACGCGCATAAAACCGTTGGCACAAAACACATACGATTAACAGGGAAAACGCACTATGGAATCACACCTGAACCTTGGGCGGCGCCGCAGCTTGCTCGGGTCCTCTGCGCTTTGCGTGTTGCTCGGAACCGCGCCGGCCGCCTGGGCCCAGGAGATGGCCAACGACCAGGCCGAAGACGAGTTGGGCGAAATCGAAGAGATCGTCGTCACCGGGTCGCGCATCGCCAGCGGCATCAACGCCTATGCGCAGCCGGTGCTGACCATCGACCCGCAAGAAATCCAGACCTCTGGCTTCAACAACCTAGTGGACTTCCTGCAGGACGTGCCGGCCCTGCAAGGCTCGGTGACGCCGGACGAAACCACCGGCGCAACGCTTGGCGCCGCCGGCCTCAACACGCTGAACCTGCGCCAACTGGGCGTGTCGCGGACACTGGTCTTGATCAACGGTCGCCGCCAAGTGGCCAGCCAGCCCGGCACCGCCGCGGTCGACATCAATACCATTCCCACGATCATGATCGAGCGACCGGAAATCATCACCGGCGGCGCCTCGTCGATCTACGGCGCCGACGCGGTCTCGGGCGTGGTGAACTTCGTGCTCAAGGAAGACTTCAACGGCATCGAGTTGGACGGCACCTGGGCGATCAACGAAGACGGCAACAACCAAAGCCTGCGCACAAGCTTCCTCGGCGGGGGCACTTTCGGCGACAATCGCGGCCACGCGACCATCGCGGTCGAATATCGCCAGGCCGAAGAGCTGTTCGACGACGAGATCGACCACTTCGCCCGCGGCGCCTCACTGATTCGCGTCGACCAGGATCAGGCCACCATCGACACCGACGGCGACGGCGATCCCGATTTCGCCCCGTCCGATGGCAATCCCAACTTCTTCCTGATCGAACGCGACGCGCGCTTGGGGATCATTACTTCGGGCGGCGTGCTGGATACGTTCGGCAACGGCCAGTTCGAATTCGGCCCCGGCGGCATCGCCACTCCGGTCGATCCCGGCGCGCCGATCGAATTCTTCGACCCCAATCTGGAGGCCCAGAACAACACCCGCGCCGGCGGCACCGGCGCGCCGGTCGGCCGGCGTCCCCTGGTCGGATCGCGTATCCCGGAAAACGAAACCATCGTCACGCGCGGCAATTTCGATTACGACGTGACCGAATTCGCGACCGTGTTCATGGACTTCGCCTACATGTACTCGAAGTCCAACTTCTCCTTCCAGCCGTCCTTCTTCAGCGGGTCGCCCAACTTCATCGGCATCGCCAACGACGACCGGACCCTGCCGAGCATCGATGAGCAGCAGTTCAATGTCGGGCTGTTCACCGGCACTGACAATGCGTTCCTGGACCCGACGGCAGCGGAAGCGATCGAAACCGGACTCGGTGTCGGCAGCGTGCAACGCTTCATGACCGAGTTTAACCGGGCTCAATCGCAAACCATCCAGACCTTCCAGTTGAACACCGGTGTGGAAGGCGACTTCCAGATGCCGTTCCTGGGCAAGAACTGGAATTATGACGTCGCGATGGGCTTCGGGCGGTCGACGCTCAACAACCGACAGCTGAATAACCGCATCAACCCCCGTTTCTTCGCCTCTATCGATGCCATCGAGATCACCCAAGACGATCTGCAAGCCATTGCCGACGCGGGCAATAGCAGCGATTTCGCCGTCGGCGACGTGGTCTGCCGGGCGCAGTTCCTGCAAGCCGCCGGTCTGCCGGTCAACATCCCCGGCATCGGCGCGATCTCGCAGAACACCATCGACGAATGTGTGCCGAGCAACATCTTCGGTCCCGGCTCGCTCGACGATGAAGCCGTCGCCTACATGACCACCGACCTCAACGACGCAGCGGAGATCGAGCAGTTGGTGGTGACCGGCAACCTGGTGGGCGAACTGTTCGACCCGTTTGGCGCCGGCGACGCGGCCTTGGCCGTCGGAATTGAATACCGCCGCGAAGATTCCGCCTTCACCCCGAGCCAGTTGCCGGTGATCAACAATACCTTCGGCAACGCCATCCAGCCCACCGTCGGCCGATTCGACGTCATGGAAGGCTATGCGGAAGTGAATGTTCCGCTGCTCAAGGACCAGTTCCTGGCCGAAACGCTGAGCATCACCGGTTCGGTGCGACAATCCCATTACGACACCATCGGGTCGACGACCACATGGGCGGCCCAAGGCATCTGGTCGCCGGTCAGCGACGTGATCCTCCGCGGTGGCCGCGCCTTGGCGATCCGCGCGCCCAATATCGGCGAGTTGTTCCAGGCACCGTCGCAAACCTTCGCACAGATCGACGACCCGTGCTCGGCGGATAATCTGGATGAGAACCCGGAAGTGGCGGCCAACCGCCGGCGCAATTGCGCCGCGCTGGGCATTCCCGACGACTATCTCGACCCTAACCCCAATGCATCAAACCCGGGCGTCAATTCGGGCAACATCAACCTGCAGGAAGAGCGGTCGCGGTCCTACTGGGCCGGCATCACCGTGACGCCGCGCTGGCTGCCCAATTTCACCCTGACGGCGGACTTCTACGACATCGTCATTGAAGACGCGATCCAGGCGGTGCCGATCCAGCGCGTGGTCGACGATTGTGTGGACGGCTCGGCGCCGAGCGCGACGCTGTGCCAACAGTTCACCCGCGATCCGCTGACTTTCGAAATCATCGATTTCATCCAATCGGATATCAACACCGGCTTCTTGAACAACCGCGGTGTCGACTTCCAGGCCACCTACTTCCAGGACGTGGCGAACATCGTCTCGCTGGTCCGCGAGACCGACCAGGACTGGGGCCAATTGCGGGGCTCGATCCGGGGAACGCGGTTCCTGCGCTTCAACGATCAAAGCGATCCCAACGACCCGGAAACCTTCGACACCGACCTGGGGCAGTTGGGCTTCCCCGACACGCGCTTCAATCTGGACGTGTCGTGGCACTGGCGGAACTTCAGCCTGGGCTGGGAAATGGACTGGCAAAGCTCCCAATCCCGGTTCGACCGCTTCGCCCGCGAATCGCAAGAAGACGATGACAAGTCGCCGTTCGCCGACAGCGGCTCGTTCGCCCAGCACGACTTCAATGTGTCGTACACGTTCCATGAAAACATCAGCTTCCGAGCCGGCGTGGTGAACGTCTTCGACAACGACCCCCGCCCCTGGGCGCAAAACAATGTGTTCGATATCTTCGGACGCCGCTTCTTTGTCGGCGTGAACACCCGCTTCTAAGGCGCGTCAAGCGACCCGAACCAAAAAGAAAGGGGGAAGGCTATGCCTTCCCCCTTGTCGTTGGGAACCCGGGCCTTTGGCCCGTTTGCGCCGGCGACCGGGCTCACGCCGCGTCGGCTTGCGGCTCCGGTTCGGCCGGGCTCAGGATCAGACCGGCCTCGCCCGCCGTGACCCGGACCGTGGCGCCGTCCTTGACCGTGCCGCGCAACACGTCCTCGGCCAGCGGGTTCTGGATATGGCGCTGGATCACCCGCTTCAACGGCCGGGCGCCATAGACCGGGTCATAGCCGGTCTCGGCCAGCCAGTCGCGCGCGCTGTCGTCGAGGTCGAGCCGGATCTTGCGACCGTCCAGCAAACGCTGCACGCGCGCCACCTGGATATCGACGATGCCGTGCATCTGGTCGCGGCCCAGGCGGTGGAACAGGATGATCTCGTCCAAGCGGTTGAGGAATTCGGGCCGGAACGACGCCCGAACCACCTCCATCACACCGCCGCGGGCGTCCTCCACATCGGCGCCGTCGGGCAGCGCGGCGATCAGGTCGGAGCCCAGGTTCGAGGTCAGGATGATCAAGGTGTTGGAGAAATCCACCACATGGCCCTGGCCGTCGGTCAGCCGGCCGTCGTCGAGCACCTGCAGGAGCACGTTGAACACGTCGGCATGGGCCTTTTCCACCTCGTCGAACAGGATCACCTGGTAGGGCCGGCGCCGCACCGCCTCGGTCAGCACGCCGCCCTCCTCATAGCCCACATAGCCCGGCGGCGCGCCGATCAACCGCGCGACCGCGTGCTTTTCCATGAACTCCGACATGTCGATGCGCACCATCGCCTGTTCGTCGTCGAACAGGAAATCGGCCAGGGTCTTGGTGAGTTCGGTCTTGCCAACGCCCGTGGGGCCCAAGAACAGGAACGAGCCCAAGGGCCGGTTGGGGTCTTGAAGCCCGGCGCGCGCCCGGCGCACGGTGTGCGACACCGCCTCAATGGCCTCGCGCTGGCCGACCACCCGGAGGCCCAGTTCCTCTTCCATGCGCAACAGCTTGTCACGCTCGCCCTCCAGCATCTTGTCGACCGGCACGCCGGTCCAGCGCGACACGATGTGGGCGATATCCTCTTGCGTGACCTCTTCGCGCAACAGGCCGCCCTCGGCCTCGCGCGATGCCTGCTTGGCCTCGCCGAGGCGCCGCTCCAGGTCGGGGATCACGCCATAGCTCAATTCGCCCGCCCGGGTCAGGTCGCCGCGCCGCTGCGCCTGTTCAAGCTCGGACCGGGCCTGGTCGAGTTCTTCCTTGAGCTTCTGGTCGCCCTTGATCTTGTCGCGCGCCGCCTGCCATTGGGCGGTCAGTTCGGCCGAGCGCTGCTCCAGGTCGGCCAATTCCTTTTCCAGCGTTTCCAGGCGTTCCTTCGACGCCGCGTCGCTCTCCTTGCGCAGCGCTTCGCGCTCGATCTTGAGCTGCATGATGCGCCGGTCGAGGGTCTCGATGGCCTCGGGCTTCGAGTCCACCTGCATGCGCGTGCGGCTCGCCGCCTCGTCCATCAGGTCGATCGCCTTGTCGGGCAGGAACCGGTCGGTGATGTAGCGATCCGACAGCGTCGCCGCCGACACCAAGGCCGCGTCGGTGATGCGGATACCGTGGTGCAGTTCGTACTTCTCCTTCAGCCCGCGCAGGATCGAGATGGTGTCGACCAGCGTCGGTTCGTGCACCTGCACCGGCTGGAAACGCCGCTCCAGCGCCGCGTCCTTCTCCACATGCTTGCGATACTCGTTGAGCGTGGTGGCGCCGATGCAGTGCAATTCGCCACGCGCCAGCGCCGGCTTGAGCAGGTTCGACGCGTCCATGGCACCGTCGGCCTTACCGGCACCGACCAGCGTGTGCATCTCGTCGATGAACAGGACGATATTGCCCTCGCCCGCGGTCACCTCTTCGAGCACGCCCTTGAGCCGTTCCTCGAACTCGCCGCGATACTTGGCGCCGGCGATCAGCGCGCCCATGTCGAGCGCCATGATCCGCTTGTCGCGCAGGCCGTCGGGCACATCGCCATTGGCGATGCGCAGCGCCAGCCCCTCGGCGATCGCGGTCTTGCCGACGCCGGGCTCGCCGATCAGCACCGGATTGTTCTTGGTCCGGCGCGACAGCACCTGGATGGTGCGGCGGATCTCGTCGTCGCGGCCGATCACCGGGTCGAGCTTGCCGTCGGCCGCCGCCTGGGTCAGGTCGCGGGCATATTTCTTGAGCGCGTCATAGCTGTCCTCGGCCGACCGGCTGTCGGCGGTGCGCCCCTTGCGCAGCCGCTCGATCGCCTGGTTGAGCGATTGCGGCGTCACCCCGGCGGCCTTGAGCGCACGGCCCGCCTCGGTCTGGGCGTCCATGGCAACGGCCAGCAACAACCGCTCGGCGGTGACGAAGCTGTCGCCGGCCTTGGCAGCCAGTTGCTCGGCCTGGTCGAACAGCCGCGCGGTCGCCGGTTCCAGATAAAGCTGCCCCGCACCGCTGCCTTCCACGCGCGGCAGCTTGTCGACCGCCAGATCGACGGCCTGGCGCGCCTCGTCGGCACGGCCGCCGGCGTCGGCGATCAAATTGGTGGCGAGCCCCTGATCGTCGGCCAACAGGGTGGCCAGGATATGTTCGGGGGTGAATTTCTGGTGGTTGCGGCGCAGCGCCAGTTGCTGCGCCTCTTGGATGAGCCCCTGACAGCGCTCGGTATACTTCTCGATATTCATGGCGTCTCGACCCCTTGCTCGGCGCGGCACCCCATGGTGGCGGCGATGCCCGCGCCCGGTTCGACAGGTGGTCCGGCCTTGTCAATTTGGAGTGGCGCGGGGCAGGACCCGCCCGGGCCGGACCTCTGAAGAGATGGGTGTTGCGAATAGGCAACACAAGGTTTCGAGAGCGTTTTTTGCCCGCCGCGGAGCGCCGCTCAGCTAGGCGACAGCAGCTTGAGCCCGACGATGCCGGCGACGATCGCCGCGATGCAGGCAAGCCGCCCGGCTTCGGCGGGTTCGTCGAACAAGACCATACCAAGCGCCGCCGTGCCGACCGTGCCGATGCCGGTCCAGACCGCATAGGCGGTACCCAGCGGCAGCGCCCGCAGGGCCAGGCCGAGCAGCGCGAAACTGACCGCCATTGTGGCCAGCGTCCAAAGCGTCGGCCACAAGCGCGTGAACCCGTCGGTGAATTTTAGGCCTACAGCCCAGGCCACTTCAAACAGGCCGGCGACGAAAAGCACCACCCACGCCATGACCGCCTCCCGGAATGGCGATGGGGTCGTCCCCATCCGATTTGCCAACGCGCCGGGGTCGTCCCCGGGCGGATTGCGGCCCCGTGTCGATCCCGATGGAACCGGCGGCGACGGGACCAGCGGCGACGCGCGGCGGATGCCGCCACACCGCCCCCAACGGGGCGAGACACCGCGTCGACGGGCCAGTGGTGCCCGGCACTGCGAGAGAGCCAAGCCACCGCGAACCGTAAAGGGTCAGGCGACGGCTTCACCCCCGCCGAGGTTGAGGTGCGGTTGCTCGGCGCCGGCGGACTGGTCGGCAGCGGGCGCTTCGCTGGCCTGGGTGTCGCCGGCCGGTGCCTCCTGGGCGCCGCCATCGACCGACAGCGCCTTGCGCGGCCGCCCCGGACGGCGCTTGCGCGGCGCGGCATCGTCCGCCGCGTCGGCAGCCGGCGCCGCATCGGCCCGCGGACCGTTGGCCATTTCGCGCTGGGCACGCCGTTCTTCGGGCTGGCCGGCCTCGGTATCGCCCCCGGTTTCGGCCGGCTGCGGACGCCGGCGCCGGCGCGGCTTGGGCTGGTCGGCCGCACCGGCATCGCGCTCGGCATCGCCATCGGCTTGGCGCTCGCCCTGGCGCTCACTTTGGCGTTCGGCGGCGGGACGCTCCCCGCCCCGCGGGCGACCGCCGCCGCGTCCGGGCTGATCCGCGTCGCGGTCGTCGAACAAGCCGGTGGACAGGCCATTCCGCTCATTCAGCACGCGTTGATAGTGGTCGGAATACTGAAAGTAGTTTTCCGCCTCGATCCGATCGCCGGCCTGCAGGGCGTCCTCGCCCAGCGAGCGATACTTCTCCATCAACTGCTTGGGGTTACCCTTGACCCGGCTGTCGATCCGCGCGGCCGTGTTGGACCGTTTGTTGCTCGGGCGCTTATTGTTAGACTTCGCACGCACGCGGCGGGCATTTTGTCCGTTATTCATGAAACAGAGCCACTCTGGTTTTTGGAAGCAGTGTTCCGGGCCGTCGAGCCGCCCGCGGCCCGCCGAATGGGCGGTAAAGCGCGGTGTTGGATCATCTGATCATCAACGAAGCGGCGGGAATGATGCCCGCTTGGGCGTTGGCCTCGGCGGGCACCCTAGCGATTTTCACCCCCGCTGCCAACGGTTTTCGGTCTCCCAGAAACCGATTCTGGACCGTTTTTCAGGGCGCCCGCATGGCCACGGCGCGCGCCACCCCGGCCAGATCCGGCTCGATCCCGGCGGGCATCAGGCCGGCGGCCCTGAACAGCGCCTCGACCGCCGCCGCCTGCCCCGCCCCCACTTCGAGCACGCACACGCCGCCCGGTGCCAGCCGGTCGGGCACCAAGGCGGCGAGCCGGCGATAGGCGTCAAGCCCGTCCGCCCCGCCGTCGAGCGCACCGCGCGGCTCATGGTCGCGCACCTCGGCGGCCAGCCCGGCAATCTCGGCGCTGGGGATGTAGGGCGGGTTGGACACGATCACGTCGAAGCGCGCCGCCGCCGCCTCGGCGGGGGGAAACCAATCGGCCTCGACCCAGGAAACCCGACCGGACAGGCCCAAGGTGGCGGCGTTCGCGCGCGCCACGGCCAGCGCCGCGCCGCTGCGGTCAATGCCCAGGCCAAGGGCGTCAGGCCATTCGCTGAGCAGGGCCAACAACAGACAGCCGCTGCCGGTGCCCAGATCGCAAACCCGGCGAGCCCGCCCGCCCGGCACCCGGTCGAGGGCCGCGGCGACCACCGTTTCGCTGTCCGGGCGCGGCGTCAGCACGTCCGGGCCGACGACGAAATCGAGCCCCCAGAACTCGCGCCGGCCGACGATCTGCGCCACCGGCACGCGCGCGGCGCGGCGGGCCACACAGGCGTCGAAGGCGGCGGCCCGGTCCCCGGGCACCGGCCGCTCGGTGTCGAGCAGCAGGGCCAGCCGCTCGGTGCCCAGGACATGGGCCAACAGCACCTCGGCGTCGAGCCGCGCGGTGTCGATACCCGCCGCGTTCAGCCGCCGGGCGGCGTCGCGCAACAGCGCCTGCGCGCGCACCGGTGCCGGCGTCGGCCGGTCGCTCACCCGCCCTGTTCCAGATGCGCCAGGCGCGCCGCCTGGTCCTCGGCCATCAGCGCATCGACCACATCGGCCAAGCCCGGCCCGGCGACGATCTGGTCGAGCTTGTGCAGGGTCAGGTTGATGCGGTGGTCGGTGACCCGGCCTTGGGGGAAATTGTAGGTGCGGATGCGTTCCGACCGGTCGCCCGAGCCCACCTGGGCGCGGCGCGCGTCGGCGCGTTCGGCCTCCACCTTGGCGCGTTCGGCGTCGAACAGCCGGGCGCGCAGCACCCGCATGGCCTTGTCCTTGTTTTTGTGCTGGGACTTTTCGTCCTGCTGCTGGACGACGATCCCGGTGGGGATGTGGGTGATGCGCACCGCCGAGTCGGTGGTGTTGACCGACTGACCGCCGGGACCTGAGGCGCGGAACACGTCGATGCGCAAGTCCTTGTCGTCGATCGACACGTCGACCGCTTCGGGTTCGGGCAACACCGCGACGGTCGCCGCCGAGGTGTGGATACGCCCGCCCGACTCGGTCGCCGGCACCCGCTGCACCCGGTGCACGCCGGACTCGAACTTGAGCTTGGCGAACACGCCGCGCCCGGCGATGTTGGCGACCACCTCCTTAAAGCCGCCCACCTCTCCCGGCGAGGCCGACAGAAGCTCCACCTTCCAGCCCTGTTCGCCGGCATAGTTGGTGTACATGCGGAACAGGTCGCCGGCGAACAACGCCGCCTCATCGCCGCCGGTGCCGGCGCGGATTTCCAGGATCGCCGGGCGGTCGTCGGCGGCGTCCTTGGGCAACAGCAGCAGCTTCAACTCGCCTTCGAGCGCCTCGTGGCGATCCCGGGCGGCGCGCAGTTCCTCATGCGCCAGGTCGCGCATCTCGCCGGTTTCGGTCTCGGCCATGGCCTTCAAGTCGACGATTTCAGCCGCCGTTTCGCGCAGACGCCGGGCGCAGGCGACCACCGGGTCCAGATCGGACAATTCCTTGGACAATTGCGCGAACGACGCGCCGTCGCCGGCCGCCGCCGGGTCGTTCAACCGGTGCTGAAGTTCGTCGTAGCGGTCGAACAGGGTCTGTATTTTCTCGTCGGGGATCATCGGGCCTGGCCTTCAGCTTGAGCCCTCATCGGGCGACACGGGGGACGATACGGGCGGGAGACAATGCGGGCGGGGCGGCCCGGTCCCTAATGCCCGGTCTGGCCCGCCGTGTCGGCCAGCAGCACCGCCGCCAAATCGTCGAGCGCCACCCGGCGCTGCTCGCCGCTGTCCAGGTCGCGCAGGCTGGCGCCACCCTCGGCCAGTTCGTCGTCGCCAAGGATCACCGCCCAGCGCGCGGCGCGCCGGTTGGCCCGGTTGAGCCGCTTCTTGAGATTGCCGCGATAGTCGACCTCCAGCCGGACGCCGCGGGCGCGCAGGTCGCGCGCGATCACCTGGGCGCGGTCGGCCGCCGGCTCGCCCATGGGGATCAGGAACACCGGGCGCGCCGGCTCGGGCGCCTGGTCGAGCAACAGGCCCAGCCGCTCGATCCCCGCCGCCCAGCCGACGCCGGGCGTCGACGGCCCGCCCATCTGTTCGATCAGCCCGTCATAGCGGCCGCCAGCGAGCACCGTGCCCTGGGCGCCAAGCGCGGTGGTGATGAACTCGAACGCGGTGTGGGCGTAATAGTCGAGCCCGCGCACCAGCCGCTGGTCGTAGGTATAGGGAATGCCCAAGCGGCCGAGGCCGGCGCACACGGTCTCGAAGAACGCCACCGCCGCCGGGGTCAGATGGTCGGCGAAGCGCGGCGCGTCTTCGACCAGCGCCCGGTCGCCCGCGTCCTTGCTGTCAAGGATGCGCAGCGGGTTGCGCTCCAGCCGGGTCCGGCTGTCGTCGCTCAGCCGGTCCTTGTGCTGGCTGAAATAGTCGACCAGCGCGGCGCGGTAGGACTGACGGCTTTCCGGGTCGCCGAGCGTGTTGACATGCAGCACGGTGGCTTGGGCCAGGCCGAGCTCGGTCAGCAACTGCCAGGCCATGGCCAGCAGTTCGATGTCGGCCTGCGGGCTGGGGTCGCCGATGATCTCGGCGTCGATCTGGTGGAATTGCCGATAGCGGCCCTTTTGCGGGCGCTCGTGGCGGAACATCGGGCCGTGGCCATAGAGCCGCACGGTGCCTTGGGCGGCCATGCCGTTGGACAGATAGGCGCGCGCCACCCCGGCGGTCATCTCCGGGCGCAGGGTGATCTCGTCGCCCGAGCGGTCCTCGAAGGTGTACATCTCCTTGGTGACCACGTCGGAGGTGTCGCCAAGGGTGCGCTTGAACACCTCGGTGAACTCGAACACCGGGGTCGCGATCTCGTCGAAGCCGTAGGTTTCGGCGACGCGAGCGAAGGTGCGGCGCACATGGGCCATGCGCCGGGCGTCTTCGCCGAAGATGTCCCGGGTGCCGCGCACGGGTTGCAGTTTGGACATGGGCCTACTCGGATACGGGAGAAACGGTCGGGGCTGTGCTAACCGATCCGCCCGGCGGTGTCGAGACGAGGGACGCCCCGATGCAAAGGCCACCCGCCGATCAGAATTCGAGCCGGAAGGTGATGCCCGAGGTATGGGCGGTGAAGTCGTCGGCATATTCGATGTCATAGTCGATCGACAGCGAGCCGTAGCCCGACTGGAACACCACGCTGGCCCCGCCGAGCAGGGTGGTCTCGTCACCGATCCGGCCTTCGAGCGTGAACGGGTCGCCGCCATTGAAGCGCGCCACCGTGCGCACCGGGTCGTCTTCCAACTCGGTCAGGATACCGCCGCGCAGCACCGGGATCACCTTGGTGGTGCGCGACCATTGGAACTCGGCATCGAGCACCGCCCGCGCGCCGACCCGGAACGAGGTGGTGTCGCGCCCGTCGACGGTCAACACGGTGAGATTGTCGGGGTCGTTGTCGTTGCCGTCGACGCTCAGGCGCTCGGTATAGCCGTCCTCGTCGAGCTTGGTGTAGAAGGCGTCGCCGCTCAGGGTCAGGCCGAACCGGCCCAGTTGCGCGCGGTAGCCGATGCGGCCGCTGCCGAGCAACTGGGTGGCGTTCCAGTCGCTGTCATAGACCCGGTTGAGGTTGCCCGCGGTCACCTCGCGGCTGTTCTCATAGTCGTTGAGGCCGATGCCGCCCATGGCGTCGATGAAGAAGCCGCCGAGCGAATAGCTGCCATAGAGGGTGAACTGGCTGCTCGACCCGAACAGGTCGCCGTCGGCGGTCACGTCCTCCTTGGTCTCGGAGAAGATCTGCGTGAAGCTGACCCCCAACGCGTCGAGGCCGAAGAACGGGAAGTCGACGCCGACCGCGAAACCCAGGGCATAGCCGTCATAGCCCGGCCGGTTGTCGAGCCCGTCGCGGTCCATCAATTGCAGCAATTGCTGGCCCCACAGGCCGAAGCGTCGCTCGCGGTCGCGGCGCAGCACGCGCTCGTCGGCGGACATCGGCTGGTCGGTGTCGAACTGCGCGGCGGCGTAGCGGTCGAAACCGCGCACCGCATCCAACCGGCGGGCCACCGCGCCATAGCCCATGGCCTGGCCCATCAGCGCCGCCGTCCGCACCGCGCCGGTGTATTGCGGCGACAGCTGGTCGAGCGCGGTGCCCAGCCCGGCGGCGTCCTCGATCCCGCCGATAGCGAGCCCCAAGGCCGCGTCGTCGGCGGTCGCCGGCAACACCGCGTCCAGCACCAGCCCTTGGGAGGGATTGATATCCAGATCGGCGTTGCTGCGCCGGTTGACCGAGACCAACAACGCGTCGCGCGTACCTTCGGCCAGGGACAGGCTGGTCTCGAACAACAGGTCGGTGACGTTGGAACTGAAATCGACCGCGGCCAGATCGCCGGTGAAATCGATGGTGTCGGCGGTGGACAGCACATACTGCGCGCCGTCGACGGGCAGATTGTCGAACGCCACCGACACGTCGAGCGCGTCGCTGGTGGTCAACCGGCGCCCGGCATCAAGCGTCGCGGCGGTGCCGTCCTCGGTGAACACGGCCACCGACAGGCGCGACTCGCCCAACAATTGCGCCTCGGCCACCTGCGCGCCGGTGCGCCCGGTAAGCCCGAGCGATGCCCCGTCAACCAGCAGGGAGGTGTCGGTGCCGCCCACCAGCGTGCCGCTGAACACCGCGTCGTCGGTCAGGGCGACGCTGTTCTGGCCGCTGCCCAGGTCGACGCTTCCCAACAGGGTCGAACCGCTGACGCGCACCGTGTCGTTGCCGGCGCCGAAGGTGAACCGGCCGCTGGCCTGCGAGCCGCGCACCTCGCCCTCGGCGTCGCCGGTGCCGGCCAGGGTGGTCAGGGTGAAGCTGTTATCGCCAGCGCCGAAGTCGATCCGCCCAACGGACGTGGCGCCGGTAAAGGTCACCTCGTCGCCGCCCGAGCCCAGCACCACGTCGCCGCGGATCTGGGCGGCGCCGAAGGTGAACGCGCCATCTTCATCGTCGTCGTCGGTCCCGAAGAAGCGCCCGGTGTTGGCCACGGTCACGCCGGTGGTATTGGCCGACAGGTCGATGGCCACCGGGCGGGTGTCGCCGGCGCCGGTCAACTCGGCCCGGATCGTGCCGCGGTTGACCAGTTCGCTCAGCGTGCCGCTGCGGTCGACGATGGCGACCGCCTCGGTGGCCGCACCGGTGGCGGCGACCGCCAATTGGCCGTTGTTCTCCAGACGGGGCAGCACGCCGCCTTCCAGCACCTCGACGCCCACGGCACGGCCGGCCGTCTCGCCGCTATTGGCGATCTCGACCAGCATGTCGCCATTGTTGAGCAGTCGGTTCATGGCGCCATTGTCGTCGATCTGCACGGCGGTGGCGCTACCATCGGCCGCCGCCGCCGTGGTGCGGCCCACATTGGTATAGCCACGACCGAGGTCGGCGGCAGCGCGAACCGCGATGCTGCCGTCGCCCGACGCACTGACGGTGCCCTCGTTGCGGAATGCGCCGTCGATGTCGGCGGCCACATCGATGGCGACGCTGCCCGCCCCCGACACGGCAATGGTGCCGGCGCCGCCATTGGTCAGGTCGCCGGTGAACCCGCCGTCGCCGTGGATGGCGATGCCCCGGTTGGCGCCGCTGACCGGATTGTCCTGGGTGGCGACCACCCGGATCGTGCCGGTGTTCTTGATGCCGCTGGTGATGCCGTCAGCGCCGGTATCCACGTCGATCACCACCGCGTCGGGGAAGCCCGAGCTTTCGATGGTGCCGGCATTGCTGAGCAGATTGTCGGAATCCAGGAACACCGCCGTTGCCGTGTCCACGGTGATCCGACCGCTGCTGAGCACGCTCAAATCGCCCGGGCCGGTGCCGTCCAGGTCGGAGGTGCGCACCGGCTCTTCACGCGCGCCGTCGACCTCCAGGTCATCGGCGGCGGCGGGGTGCAAGGCGGCCCCGGCAGCGACACAAACGGCAAGAACGGAGACGGCGCGGCGGCGGGCGACACCGCAGCGAGAGAAGACGGCAGCCATGCGGCGGGTCCTTTCGCAGATCAAAACCGCCGTCTTCGCTAAACGATCCGAGCCCGCGGCGAAACCCCCAAAGCCATCGACCCCGGGGGCGCCGCCCAACGGGTTTCGCCACAGAATCCGGCGTCGGACCGAAAGACCCGGCCCCGGTTCGCGCTTGCGCCCGCGCCGGAACCCACCGGAGGCCGCGCGCTTGGGCCCGCACTTGAGCTGGCGCTTGCGCTGGTGCTTGCGCTTGAGCTGGTGCTTGGGCGCCGGGTCGAGAGTGCCGGTTACTCGGCCGCCTCGACGCCGCCCTGGGCTTCGGCGCGCGCCGCCTCGATCTCGGCGGCCTTTTTCTCGACCAAATCGACGATATGGTCGACCAGCTTGTCGTCCTTCACCTTATGGTCGGTGACGCCCGACAGATAAACCATATGGTTGCCGTTGCCGCCACCGGTCAGGCCGATATCGGTCTCGCGCGCTTCGCCCGGCCCGTTGACCACACAGCCGATGATCGACAGCGACATGGGCGTGGCGATGTGCGACAGCCGCTCTTCCAGCACCTCCACCGTCTGGATCACCGGGAATGCCTGGCGCGCGCAACTGGGGCACGAAACGATGCGCACGCCCCGGTGGCGCAGCCCCAGGGACTTGAGCATCGAATAGCCGACCTTGATCTCTTCGACCGGGTCGGCCGACAGCGACACCCGGATGGTGTCGCCGATGCCCGACCACAGCAGCATCCCGAGCCCGATCGACGACTTGACCGTGCCGTCGCGCAGCGCGCCCGCCTCGGTGATGCCCAGATGCAGGGGATAGTCGCAAGCATCGGCCAGTTGCGTATAAGCCGCCACGCCCAGGAACACGTCGGACGCCTTGCAACTGATCTTGGTCTCGAAGAAATCGGCGTCTTCCAGCACCTTGATATGTTCGAGCGCGCTTTCGACCATCGCTTCGGGGCACGGCTCGCCATACTTCTCCAGCAAGTGCCGCTCCAGCGACCCGGCGTTGACGCCGATGCGGATCGAACAGCCATTGGCCTTGGCCGCACGCACCACTTCCTGCACCCGGTCGTGGCTGCCGATATTGCCCGGATTGATGCGCAGGCACGCCGCACCATTGTCGGCGGCTTCCAGCGCGCGCTTGTAGTGGAAGTGGATGTCGGCGACGATCGGCACCTTGGCCTGGGCGGTGATCTCCTTGAGCGCGGCGGTCGACTCCTTGTCCGGGCACGACACCCGCACGATGTCGGCGCCGGCCTCTTCCAACCGCCGGATCTGCTCCATGGTCGCCTTGACGTCATGGGTCAGGGAGGTGGTCATCGACTGCACGGTGATCGGCGCATCGCCGCCGACGGGCACGTCGCCCACATAAATCTTGCGGCAGTCGCGGCGATGGATATCGCGATAGGGCCGAACCGACATGGTCTGATCAACTCCCGTATTCCAGACGAAGAAGGTCTCGATTACCACTCGCGGTAACACGCCACCATGACGGTTTCAAGAAGACCGTCCGGAGCTTGGGCACCGGCGAGCAGGCGGTGGGCGCACACATGAGCCGTTCGGCCCGGGCGGTCAAGCGCGCTGTTGCGAGCGCACCGCACCAACGGCCACACGGCGCGCCCGGTGCGAGCGCCCTTTGGTCATCGGTCCAGCCCTGGCCCATGACCGAGCCCACCCAAAAAACCCCACCCTTGCCAATGAGTTGCGAGAGGCTGACACTGGATTGATCGCCACAAGACCGCCGACCGAACCGCCCAACGCGCTGGCAAGCCCGCGACCCCCGACACCCCGGCCCGGCCGCTCAGCTTGCCGGCTCGCCGTGCCGAGAGCCGACACCATGGCGATGTGCGGTCGGTCAGCGCAGGGCGATCTGGGCCAATGATTGCAGGGAGTCGCGGTCGAGCGCCACGTCTTCAAGCACCTTGCCGTAGCCGCCGAGCTCCCGATAGACCTCGTCGCCGCGTCGCACGACCAACGCCTGAGCGTTGGATACGGTCAGCGCGCGGCCGTCCTCCACCGGCACAAGCCGGCGCTGGCCGGGCTTGAGAAGGCCGGAGAACAGATCGGCCTGTTCGGTGCCGGTCACCTGGACCCAGACCGCATCGGTCGCTTCGAGCAGCCAAACATCGTCGCCGGGCGTCAGGGACACAGCCGGACGATCCGCGGTCGCAGCCGACAACGGCCGGGCCGCCGACGCCGCGGCGCCGCGATCCGCACCCGACGCCCCCGGCGCGACGACCGCGCCCCGGTCAGCGCGCGCCGCCATGGCGCTGTCCCGGGTGAACGCCGAACGGGGCGGGGCGAGCACGCGCTGCACCGCCGGCGTCGCCATAGGCTCCGCCGCCGCAGTGGCGTGCGCCGGTTGCACGGTCGCCCGGTCGCGTCGTCCGGCGGTCTGGAGATCGGCCGGACGCGGCTCGACCGGACGGCGATCGACGGCGGGTTCGAAGCCGGCCGAGGACGCCACCGTCACCTCGCCGCCGCCGGCGGTGCGCGCCTGAGCGCCGTCGCCATCGTCCTTGACGACGCCGAAGTAAAGCATCACCGCGGCCGCCATGCTGCTGGCCAGCACCGCGAAGCCCGGCATCGGCCGGCGCGGTGCTTCCGGCTCTTTGAAGGTGAGTTGGGTCGGCATGGTCGCCATGGCCCGTTCCGCCTTGTACTGGTCGGCCAGGGCGGTCACGTCGAGGCCGAGCCAGCCGGCATAGGCGCGCACGAAGCCAAGCGCGAAGGCGGCGGCCGGCAAGTCGTCGCAGCGACCGTCTTCAAGGGCGGATAGCTGACCGCGGCGAATGTTCAGGGCCGCGGCCACCTGCTCAAGGCTTAGACCGGCCCCAAGCCGGGCGCGACGAAGCTGATCGCCCACGGACGGCATATCAGCGGCTGACGGCTGGCTTGTCCAATCCGATTGATCTTGTGTCATCCGTCTTGCACACCCTTCTGTTCCCGACAGTCAATGCCGATCCGCCCGATTTTATTGTTATCCAGCACAACCGCGACGTTCAGCATCGAACCCGATCTCGCGGTGTGTAGTTAAGCGGCAACTTCGCAACATTAACACCGGACACGAGCATTAGAAAGGAGAGATTATCCCACGAATTCGTTAACAATCCGGCACTAACCCGACTTGACCGGCCGGCTCTACAGTGTCGGCAACGCCACATCGTGGTCATGGGCGTAGGCGCGCAACACCGGGCGGAGACTATGGTCGGTGGTGTCGCCGAGACTGGCGAGGAAGGTACTCACCTGGCCCAGATCGACCGAGCGGATCATCCGCTTGATCGGCCCGATGGCCGCCGCCGACACCGACAAGCGCCGCACGCCGACGCCGAGCAGCGCCAGCGCTTCGAGCGGCCGCCCGCCCATCTCGCCGCACACGGTGACCGGCACGCCGACCGCGTCGCAAGCATGGACGATCTCGCGCAAGAAATTCAACACCGCCGGGCACAACAGATCGTAGCGATCGGCAAGTCGACCGTTGGACCGGTCGCAGGCGTAAAAGAACTGCAACAAATCATTGGTGCCGATGGAGATGAAATCGGTCTCGCGCAACAATGCCGGCAATTGCCAGGCGAGCGCCGGCACCTCCAGCATCGAGCCCACCTCCACGCGCACCGGCTGCGGCCGGCCGCGCGCTTCCAGGCGCCGCACTTCCTTGTCGACGATGGCGCGCGCGGCGCGAAACTCGGCCACGTCCGAGACCATCGGGAACATCAACCGCACCACCCGGCCCTCGCCGGCGGCAAGCAGCGCGCGCACCTGGTGGCGCAACAGCGCCGGCCGGTCGAGCGCGATGCGGATCGCGCGCCAGCCCATCACCGGGTTCTCTTCTTCGAAGCGCGGCAGGAACGGCACCGGCTTGTCGCCGCCGATGTCGAGGGTGCGGAACACCACCGGCCGGTCGCCGGCGGTGTCCAGCACCTTGGCATAGAGGTCGCGCTGGGCGGTGTGGCGCGGCAGCGTCGAGCCGACCATGAACTGAAACTCGGTGCGGAACAGGCCGATGCCGGCGGCGTTGGTCTCTTCCAGGTGCGGCAGGTCGATCAGCAGGCCGGCGTTCATCAGCAATTCGATCGGCACGCCGTCGCGGGTCACCGCCGGCAGGTCGCGCTCGGCGGTGTATTCGGCGAGCCGCCGGCGGCGGGTGTCGAGCGCCTGCTGGAAGGTCTCGCGCACCTCGTCGCTGGGGCGCAGATAGGCGTGGCCCTCGGCGGCGTCCAGGATCACCCGTTCGCCCGCCTCCACATGGCCGAGCGCACCCTCCACATTGCCGAGCACCGGCAGCCCCATGGCACGCGCGACGATGCTCATATGGGCGGTCGGCGCGCCGTCCTCCAGGATCACCCCGGCCAGACGGTCGCGGTCATAGTCCATCAACTCGGCCGGGCCGAGCGTGCGCGCCACCAACACCGCCGCCTCGGGCAACAGGTCATAGGCCGCGGTGCGCTGGCGCCCGGTCAGGATGCGGATCAGCCGGTGCGAGATGTCGTCCAGATCCTGGATGCGCTGGCGCAGATAGGGGTCTTCGGACTGGCTCAGCCGGCTGCGGTTTTGCTGCTGCACCCGTTCGACCGCCGCCTCGGCCGACAGGCCGGACAGGATCGCGTCCTCGATGCGCCGCTGCCAGCCCTTGTCATGAGCGAACATGCGAAAGGTTTCGAGGATCTCGCGGTGCGCGCCGCCGCCGGGGTCCATGGCCCGGATCATCGCGTCGAAGTCCTGCTTCAACTGGTCGAGCCCGGCCGACAGCCGGTCGCGTTCGGCCTCCACGTCGTCGGCCAAGAGCCGGGTGATCTGCACCCGGGGTTCGTGCAGCACCGCCGTGCCGATGGCGATGCCGGCCGACAGCACCCGGCCGTCGAGGGTCACCGGCGCGCCGAGCGCGGCAGCGGCGTCGTCCTGCAATTCCGACGGCTCCACCAGGTCGCCCGAGCCGAGCAGTTCGGCGAGCACCATGGAGACGGTCTGCAACGCCTCCACCTCCTCGTCGGCATAGCGCCGGCGGGCGATGTTCTGCACCACCAGGACGCCGTGCACCCGGCCCGAGCGGATGATCGGCACGCCCAACAGCGAATGATAGAGCTCCTCGCCGGTCTCGGGGCGATAGGCGAAGCGCGGATGCTCGGACGCCTCCGACAGCTTCAAGGGCGCCGCCTGCTGGGCGATCAGACCGACCAGCCCCTCGCCGACGCGCAGCCGGGTGTTGTGCACCGCTTCGGCCTTGAGCCCCTCGGTGGCGAACAGTTCGAGGATGTTGCCGGCGCGCGTCAGATAGACCGAGCACACCTCGGCGACCATGTTGCGCGCGATCACGCCGACCAGCTTGTCGAGCCGCTCCTGCGCCGAGCCCTGCCCCGCCATCACCTGGTGGAGTTGGCGCAGCAACAAACGCGGACGGCTCGGCAGATCTGTCAAGGCGTCGGTTCCTCTTGCCGGGTGGACAGGCCGGCCGCGGCCGGCGCGGATGCCGCGCGCCCGCGCGGCGGGACCCTGGGGCGTCGTCAGGCCGCCGGCTCACGGGAAGCCGGCCGCCCGCGGGCCCGGTTTACGACAGATTGGCCGCCTGCACCAAATGGGCACAAGCCTGGTCGACCAAATCGGCCATGATCTCGGCCATCGGCTGCTCGGCCTTGACCAGCCCCACGGACTGGCCGGCCATCAGCGAGCCGGTTTCCACATCGCCGTCGACCACCGCGCGGCGCAGCGCCCCGGCCCAGAAATGCTCGATCTCCAACTGCCCCGCCGCCTGGTCCATCTCGCCGGCCTCGACCTTGGCCGCCACGTCGCGCTGCACGGCCATGAACCGCTCGGTGCCGGCGTTCTTGAGCGCCCGCACCGGAATGACGGGGAAGCGCGGGTCCAGTTGCACCGACGCCACCGCGTCGCGCGCCGAGCCGCGGATGAACGCCTTCTTGAACGCCGGATGGGCGGTGCTTTCGGTGGCGCAGACGAACCGCGTGCCCAACTGGCAGCCGGCCGCCCCCATCTCCAGATAGCCGGCGATCGCCTCGCCCCGGCCGATGCCGCCGGCGACGAACACCGGCACGTCGCGCACATGGGGCAGGATCTCCTGGGCCAGCACGCTGGTCGACACCGGGCCCACATGGCCGCCGGCCTCGGTGCCCTCGATCACCAGCGCGTCGACGCCCGAGCGCACCAGCTTCTTGGCCAGCGCCAGCGCCGGCGCGAAGCAGATCAGCTTGGCGCCGCCCTGCTTGATCCGTTCGATGGCGCCGCCCGACGGCAGCCCGCCGGCGAGCACGATGTGGCTCACGTCGCGCGCGTTGCACACGTCGATCAACGCGTCGAGCTGGGGGTGCAGGGTGATCAGATTGACCCCGAACGGCCGATCGGTCAGCGCCCGGGTGGCGTCGATTTCCTCGGCCAGCCGCTCGGGCTCCATGCCGCCACAGGCCAGCACGCCGAAGCCACCGGCGTTCGAGATCGCCGACACCAAATGGCGCTCCGACAGCCAGGTCATGGCACCGCCGAGGATCGCATAGCGGGTGCCCAGAAATTCGGTCCCGGTCCGCCACAGGGCATCGAGCCGGGCGCGCGCACCCGCACCGGCCCGGTCGTCCGCCATCACCGCCACGTCGCTGTCAACTGCCGCCATAGGGTTCCTCCTTCGCATCCAGGCCATAGGCGGCGTGCAACGCCCGCAACGCCAGTTCCAGATAATCCGCCTTGATCAAGACCGACAGCTTGATTTCCGAGGTCGAGATCACATCCACATTGATCGCCCGTTCGGACAGCGTCTTGAACATGGTCTCGGCGACGCCCGAGTGGGATTTCATACCCAGGCCGATGGCCGAGATCTTGACCACGCCACGGTCGGCGATCAGGTCCTTGTAACCGATCTCGTCGCGCGCCGCTTCCAGCAGCGACACCGCGCGGTCCAGGTCGGTCTCGGGCACGGTGAAGGTGACATTGGCCACCTCGCCCACCTTGGCCGAGGTCTGGACGATCATGTCCACATTGATGCCGGCTTGCGACAGGGGCGAGAAGATCGCCGCCACCACACCGGGGCGGTCGGGCGCGTGCATGACGCTGATGCGCGATTCATTCAACGAATAGGCCAGCCCGCTGACCACTTCCTGTTCCATGATGTCCCCCTCGGGCACCACCAGCGTGCCCGGCCGATCGTTGAAGCTGGACAGCACCTGAAGCCGGACCCCGTGCTGCATCGCCATGGCGACCGACCGGGTCTGCAACACCTTGGCGCCCTGGCTGGCCATTTCCAGCATTTCCTCGAACGAGATCCGGTCGAGCTTGCGTGCCTTGGCGACGATCCGCGGGTCGGTGGTGAACACCCCGTCCACGTCGGTGTAGATGTCGCAACGGTCGGCGCCCAACGCCGCCGCCAGCGCCACCGCCGAGGTGTCCGAGCCGCCGCGCCCCAGGGTGGCGATCCGGCCGTTGGCATCGACG
This sequence comes from Rhodothalassium salexigens DSM 2132, assembly GCF_004341375.1. Classification (GTDB taxonomy): domain Bacteria; phylum Pseudomonadota; class Alphaproteobacteria; order Sphingomonadales; family Rhodothalassiaceae; genus Rhodothalassium; species Rhodothalassium salexigens. The sequence goes on along the minus strand of NZ_SLXO01000004.1, from coordinate 273,691 downwards.
CCCTGAAAGCCCGCCACCACCGGCACCACGCCGGCGTCGATCGACGCGAGCAGGGCCGCGGGGTCGATGGTGTCGACGCGCGCCGAGCCGTGATGGCCGAGCGTGCGCACCGGCACCTGCCAGCCGGTCCACGACCGCGCCGGCACGCCCAGGCGTTGCAGGGTCAGCGCCAGCAGCCCGGTCGAGATCTGCTCGCCCGCCGCGACCACGCTGTCATATTCGCACATCTCGGCCGGGTCGCCATCGCCGGCGGCGGCCGCCCGGCACAAGCCCACCAACCGGTCGGTTTCGCCGGCCATGGCCGACGCCACCACGGCGACCCGGTCGCCGGCATCGACCGAGCGCTTCACCCGTTCGGCAACCGCGGCGATGCGCTCCAGGTCCGCAACCGATGTCCCACCGAATTTCTTTACCACCAACGCCATAGAGCCGTCCTTGCAGGCTGTCGCGACCACAACGCGGACAGGATGCGCCCTTGCCGAGCATGACCGTCGCACGTCATAAAGCCAGACTAGGGCACACACAAGGCCGGACCCGGCAGAACCAAGACACGAGGCGCCGGACGCCCGAACAGCAGCCGACCGCCCGCCGGCACCGACACCGGGCGTCAGCGACCACCAGACCGTCAGCGAAAAGAAGGATCAGCGACCATGGGCAGCACCGTCGAACGCCGCGAAGTGGAGGCCTTCGGCCGCATCGCCGGGCAATGGTGGGACCCGGACGGGCCGATGGCGCCGCTGCACAAGCTCAACCCGGCGCGCCTGACGTTCATCCGCGACCGGGTCGGCGACCATTGCGCCTGCCCGCGCGGCACCACCGCGCCGTTCGAGGGCCTGCGCATCCTTGACGTGGGCTGCGGCGGCGGCATCGTCACCGAGCCGATGGCCCGGCTCGGCGCCCGGGTCACCGGGCTCGACGCCTCAAGCGAGGTGATCGGCGCGGCGCGCGCCCACGCCCAGGCCATGGGGCTGAAGATCGACTATCGCAACATGACCGCCGAGGCGCTGGCCGAGGCGGGCGAACAGTTCGACGTGGTGCTAGCGCTCGAAATCCTTGAGCATGTGGCCGATGTGGACGCCTTCGTGGCGGCGCTGCGCGCGCTCACCCGGCCCGGCGGCGCGGTCGTCGTATCGACGCTGAACCGCACCGCCAAGGCGTTCGCGCTCGGCATCGTGGCGGCGGAGTATGTGCTCGGCTGGGTCGACCGCGGCACCCACGACTGGCGCAAGTTCATCCGCCCCGACGACCTGGCCGCCGCGCTGACCGACGCCGGCTTCTGCCACCCCGAATGGCGCGGCCTCAGCTATGACCCGCTCGGCGACCGGTGGCGGCTCAGCAACGATCTCAGCGTCAACTATATGGGCATCGCCGCCGGCTGAGCGGCCGCTCTAGCCGCCCGCCGCAACGACGGCCGGCACGGCATACGGACACCTGATGCAACCGCCGGGCGGCCGGCGGCGCCGCAGCCGGGGCCGCACCACACGCGTCGCTGTGCGGTTGACGGGCGCTTTGCCCACCAAGGCGCCGGCGCCCCGGCGTCGGTGGTCCACCCAGGCATCCACGCCCGGCATCCCCCTGGCATCGACGGTGCCCATCACAGGCCAGAGGGCTAAGGCCGGCGATCCGGCGGTCAGACGATCAGGCGTCGGCCTTGCGGCGCGGCGGCGTCGGCAGCGGCGTCAGTTCAATGCCTTCGTCCATCAGGTCGGCGGCTTCCGCGGTGGTCGCTTCGCCATAGATGCCGCGCGGCGTCGTCTCGCCATAGTGCATGGCGCGCGCTTCCTCGGCGAACCGGTCGCCCACATAGTCGCAATGGGCCTCCACATGGGCGCGCACACGGTTGAGCACCTGGTCGAGCTCGCGGCGCAGCGGGTCCGGCAACTCGGGCGCGCCGGCGGCCATGTCGCAGATCTCGCCGGCGGCCGCCATGGCGGCATCGGCCGACACCGGGCGCGAGCGGGCGATGTTCGGCGCGGTCAATGCCTTCTCCACATGGGTATCGCCGCATTCCGGGCAGACGATCTGTCCGGCCTTGTGCTGTTCGTCATGGGCGGCCGCCGAGCGGAACCAGGCTTCGAACCGATGGCCGGATCGGCAGACCAAATCAAAAACGATCATCTTTCTCGTCCTTCATGCCTCCGAAGAGGCTTTTCGTCGGGCGTCTCATCGGCCGCCGCCGGGCCGCCGGCCGCCGGCGTGCCGGGCGCAGCCTGTCCCGCGACACCTTCTACACGCACCGCGCGCGCATGGGTCAAGGCCGGTATGCGTCCGCGGGCCTGGTCCACCGCCGCCAGATCGAGCGCAACCAGATGCACCCCCGGCGTGGTCTCGGGCTCGGCAGGGCCGGCGTCCAGCAGCACCGTGCCCCAAGGGTCGACCACCAGGCTGTGACCGTAAGTGGCGCGGCCGTCGGCGTGGCGCCCGGCCTGGGCCGGGGCGACCACAAAGCAACCGGTCTCGATCGCCCGGGCGCGCAGCAACACATGCCAATGGGCCCGCCCCGTGGGCACCGTGAACGCCGCCGGCACGGTCAAGATCCGCGCCCCCGCCTCGGCCAGCCCCCGATAGAGCGCCGGAAAGCGCAGGTCATAGCAAACCGACAGCCCCAGGGTGGCAAACCCTGCGTCGGCCACCACCGCCCGGTCCCCCGGCCGGTACAGGCGCGACTCGGCATACCGTTCGCCATCGCTTAGGCTAACGTCGAAAAGATGAACCTTGTCATAACGGGCCCGGATCGTGCCGTCGGGACCGACCAAGAACGACCGGTTGGCGAGCCGCTGCCGACCATCGTCGCCGGTGCCCGCGCGCACCGCCATGCTGCCGATCAGCAGCGTCACCCCCAAGGCCGCCGCGTGCCGGCACAGCCGCGCCAGATGCGGATCCTCGTCCTCGTCATGGGTGTGGGCCAGCAGCCGCTTGGGGTCGCTGTCCAGACACACGGTCATCTCAGGGGTGGCGATCCACTGGGCGCCGCGCGCCGCCGCCTCGCCCATCAAGCGGCAAACCAGCGCCGTATTGGCTTCGGGCTCGATGCCGGCGGTCATCTGGATCAGCGCCACAGTCACCGAGCTGGCCGCCCGGTCGTCGCCGCCCGCCGGGCTCAACGCCGCCCTCCCGACACCGGCTGAGGCCAAACCGTCCGCCGCCGCGGCTCAAGCTTCAAGCAAGGCATCCAGCTTGCCCGCCCGGTCGAGCGCCACCAACTCGTCGCACCCGCCCACATGCTCGCCACCGATGAAGATCTGCGGCACCGTGGTCTTGCCCCCCGCCCGCTCGATCATTTCCGGGCGCCGACGCGGCTCCATATCGATGGGGATTTCCTTGAAGCCGACATTCTTGGCCCGCAGCAGCTTCTTGGCGCGCGCACAAAAACCGCAGAATTCCTTGGTATAGATCTCGACATCCGCCATCACGGTCCTCCTGACAACTGAAGCCGGCGGCCGCTCGCCCCCACGCGCCGGCCGCCCCAGACCGCTCTATATGTCCGGCGCGCGCGGCAAAACAACCCGTGCCACCGTTACCACGTCCACAGCCGCAGCGCCCGCGCGACACAGGCAGCGCGCGCATGCCTCCGCCGTCGCCCCGGTGGTCAGCACATCGTCGACCAGCAAGACCCGCAGCCCGGCGACCACCTCGGCACCGTCGCGCGGGTGCAGCGCGAACGCCCCGGCCACATTGCGCCGCCGCTGCCCGGCGTTCAGCCCGCCTTGGCTCGGCGTCGCCCGGCGCCGCACCAGAAGGTCGCCCCGCCACGCCCGGCCGGTGCGCCGCGCCAGCGCTCCGGCCAGCAAGGCCGCCTGATTGTACCGGCGCCGAAACAGCCGCCGGTGATGGAGCGGAACCGGCACGATCAACCCGGCGTCGTCGAGCAAGTCGCCCCCAGCGCGCGCCAGGTGCGCGGCCAGCACCGGCCCCAGATCGGTCCGGTCGCCATGCTTGAATGCCAACAACAGGCCGCGACTCGCGTCGTCATAAACCAGCGCCGCACGCGCCCGATCAAAGGTCGGCGGCCGGGCGTGGCAGGCGGCACACCAGGCGTCGGCCGGCTGGGCCAGTTCGAACGGCCACCCACAACGCGCACACACCGACCCGGCGATGGGACTAAGCGCCTGAAAACAAACTCCGCACAGCCCCGGCGCCACGGTCTCGGCCCCGCACGCGGCGCACCGGTGTGGCAACACCATATCCAGCAACCGCGCCGACCACGTCCCGGCCACGATCTTGGTTGGCTTCGTCCAGCGGCTCATTGGCACAGTCTAACCCAGATCGGCGCAGCCTGTGGGACAGCTATGACGGAACCGTCACCAAGCGCCGGCGTGCGCGCCTGCAACGCAGACAAGCGCGCCCGGCAGCGTCGGGATCGTTTCGCGCTCGGATGCGTTCCCGGTCCGCCCCTGGCTTTTCCCGGCCCTATCTTTATGGCCATTCGCGTTGTTTTCTTGCTGGTTAAGCAAATTTTATATATTCTCTAACCATGTAGCGTCACGGGGTCGACTCCGCCACGGCCCCGGTTCGGAGTAGGAGCCCCCTCGTGGCCGACGACAGCACGCCAAAGCCCGGGAACGCCTCGGCAACCCCCATTGATCCCATCCTGTTCGTCGAACGCAATCCGGCCCCCGATCGGGAGCAGAGCGTCATTCTCGACGACAGTCTCGAAACCGCGACCGACGATCCGCTCGACTATGTGAACCTGCATCTCGGCGCCGACATCTCCCTTCCCGGTTCGAATGACGACGGCGGTGCGGGGCGTCCGCTATTGGATGCCGATGGCGCGGCCGCTGGCGCGGTGGCGTCCGGGTCGGTGGGCGATGGCCCCGGTGCCGCCGACATCGGCTTGGTGGGTGATCCGTTCCGCGGCGCGGGCGACCTGTTCGGACCGGGCAGCGGCGGCGGCGGCTTCAGTGCCGAGGACGGCACCGTGTTCGCCACCGCCGGGTCTTTCGAAACGGCGGTGCGTGGCGCCACTGATCGCGGCGGCGTGGTCTTGCCGGCTCTCGGCGACGACGTCCCGCTCGCCGGGCTCGACGGCGGCGATGCGGCAGACACCGACGCCGGCACGCCGGACACGACCGTGCCGGACGGCGAACCGTCCCTATCCGAGATCATCGTCGCTGAACAAGGCGACGACGGCGGCCCGGACGGCACCAGCGGCGATGACGGCGGCGACCCAACGAACCAGGCGCCGACGGCCGGGCCCCTGTCACTGACGGCGACCGAAGACGGCGACCCGGTGAGCGCGGCCCTGCCGGTCACCGACCCCGACGCCGACGACACGCTCGGCTACGAGATCGTCACCGACCCGGCCGAGGGCAGCGCCAGCGTTGACCCCGACGGCACGGTGCGCTTCGACCCCGGCGACGGCTTCCAGGACCTGGCCGAGGGCGACAGTCGCGACGTCGCCTTCACCTATCGGGTCACCGACAGCGCCGGCAACACCGCCACCGAGACGGTCACGGTCACCGTCACCGGCACCAACGACGCGCCCCTTGCGGCGGCCGACACCGGCACCACGGGCGAGAACATCCCGCTGACCCTCGACGTGCTGACCAATGACCGCGACCCGGACGCCGGCGACACCCTGACCCTCACCGGCGCGTCCCTAGCGCCGGGTGCCGGCGGCAGCGTCTCGATCACCGACGACGGGCGGCTCGCCTTCGACCCCGGCAGCGCCTATGACCATCTGGCGCCGGGCGACACCGCCACCGCCACGGTCACCTACACGGTCACCGACGAGGCGAGTGCGACCGACACCGCCACCGCCACCATCACCGTCACCGGCACCAACGACGCGCCGGTCGCCACCTTCACCGGCCCGGTGGCCGCCGAAGAGGACGGCCCCACCGTCTCCGGCCAGTTGACCGCCACCGACGTGGACGCCGAGCCCGGCGAGCTTCGCTACGCGCTGGTCGAGGGCCCGGCCGAGGGCTCGGTCACCGTCGACCCCGACGGCGGCTTCGCCTTCGACGCCGGCGATGACTTCCAGGACCTGGCCGAGGGCCAAACCCGCGACGTCAGCTTCACCTACAAGGTCACCGACGGCCACGGCGGCAGCGACACCGAGACCGTCACCATCACGGTCACCGGCACCAACGACGCGCCCATCGCGGTCGCCGACACCGCCACCACGGGCGAGAACGCCCCGCTGACCCTCGACGTGCTGACCAATGACCGCGACCCCGACGCCGACGACACCCTGACGCTCACCGGCGCGACCCTGGCGCCGGGTGCCGGCGGCAGCGTCTCGATCACCGACGACGGGCGGCTCGCCTTCGACCCCGGCAGCGCCTATGACCATCTGGCGCCGGGCGACACCGCCACCGCCACGGTCACCTACACGGTCACCGACGACACCGGTGCGACCGACACCGCCACCGCCACCATCACCGTCACCGGCACCAACGACGCGCCGCTCGCCACCTTCACCGGCCCGGTGGCCGCCGAAGAGGACGGCCCCACCGTCTCCGGCCAGTTGACCGCCACCGACGTGGACGCCGAGACCGGCGAGCTTCGCTACGCGCTGGTCGAGGGCCCGGCCGAGGGCTCGGTCACCGTCGACGCCGACGGCGGCTTCGCCTTCGACGCCGGCGAGGACTTCCAGGACCTGGCCGAGGGCCAAACCCGCGACGTCAGCTTCACCTACAAGGTCACCGACGGCCACGGCGGCAGCGACACCGAGACCGTCACCATCACGGTCACCGGCACCAACGACGCGCCGATTGCGGCGGCCGACACCGGGACCACGGGTGAGAACAGCCCGCTGACCCTCGACGTGCTCGCCAACGACCGCGACCCCGACGCCGACGACACCCTGACGCTCACCGGCGCGACCCTGGCGCCGGGTGCCGGCAGCAGCGTCTCGATCACCGACGACGGGCGGCTCGCCTTCGACCCCGGCAGCGCCTATGACCATCTGGCGCCGGGCGACACCGCCACCGCCACGGTCACCTACACGGTCACCGACGACGCGGGCGCGACCGACACGGCGACCGCCACCATCACCATCACCGGCACCAACGACGCGCCGGTCGCCATGGCCGACACCGGGGCGACCGACGAAGACAGCGCTGTCGACGTGGACGTGCTGGCCAATGACCGCGATGCCGACGCCGGCGACGGCGCGACGCTGACCGACGTGGCATGGGTCGACGGCCAGGCGGGCCGCGACGGCAGTTCGATCGACATCGTCGACGGCGCACTGCGCTTCGACCCCGGCGACGCGTATAATGACCTGTCGGTGGGCGACAGCGAGACCGTGCAGGTGCGCTACACCGTCACCGACGACCATGGCGCCAGCGATACGGCCACCGCCACCATCACCATCGCCGGCCGCAACGACGCACCGGCGATCACCGCCGTGACGCAGGACGGCGGCGCAGTCGACGGGGCGCTGTTGCTCAACGAGACCGGCCGGCTCGACGGCGTGGCGATGATCGCCGACGTGGACAATTTCCCCACCAACGCGCTGACCGTGTCGATGACCTTCGCGTCCGACACGCCGCCGGGCCATGACGGACTCAACACCAATGGCAACGCGCTGTTTTCCTACAATGGCTCCGACGGCGACGATAACGAGTTCATGGTCTTCGCCCGGCCCAACGGCCGGTTCAGCGTCTATGTCAATGGCCAGGAATGCGATCTGGGGCGCGGCATCGACAACGCTTTCGGCGACCTGTTCGACGGCCAACCCCATGACCTGACCGTCAGTTGGGACAGCACCGACGGCTCGCTCCGGGTCTATCTGGACGGCCAATTGGCGGGCGAAGGCACGGTATCGACGGGCCAGCCGATCTCGGCTGGCGGCACGGTCACCCTGGGCCAGGAGCAAACCGATCTGGGCGCCGGCTTCGACCGCGAGCAGGACTTCAATGGCCGGATGTACGGCCTTACCGTTCGTGACGGCGCGCTGACACCCGACCAGATCGCCGGCGGCGACGACCGCCAGGGCCGGGTGCTCGACTTCGACTTCACCCGCGGCGAGGCGGTCGGCCTCACCAACCAAGTCACCGGCGAGACTAAGATGACCATCGCCCAGGATGCGCTGTTCGTGGGCGGGCAGATATTCTCCGCGGTGGAGGACGGCGATGCCATCGCCATCCAGGTGACCGCCCAGGACCCCGACCGGGCCGACACGCTCCGCTATCGTCTGAACGAACGCGGCGCCGACGCCGAGGGCGTCGCCACCATAGACCCGGCGACCGGGCGCATCGTTTTCGACCCGGCGGACGATTTCCAGTATTTGGCCGAGGGCGAGACCACCACGGTGACCTTGACGGTCACCGTCGACGACGGCCGGGACCTGCCCAACAGCACCGATACCGAGACCGTCACGATCACCGTCACCGGCACCAACGACGCGCCCATCGTGGACGTGGGCCCAGGCGCGGCCAGCGAGGACGGCGCCCCGGTGACCATCGCGGTCGACGCACGCGACGTGGACAATGACGACAGCGTCAGCCTCGCGGTGCTCGACCAGCCCGAGGCGGGCCAGGTGACCCTCGACGCCGATGGCCAGTTCGTCTTCGACCCCGGCCACGCGTTCCAGGACTTGGACACGGGCGACACCCGCCAGGTGTCGTTCCGCTACCGCGCCACCGACGCCATGGGCGAGACCACCACCGGCACCGCCACGGTGACGGTGACCGGCGCCGACGACCAACCGGTGATCGGCCCGATCGTCGACGTGACCAACAGCCTCGACGCTCAGCCGGTGCTCCCCGGCCAAGCGCTGACCCTCGACGGCGCGGCGGGCGACGCGGCCCTGGCCGCTGACCTCGCTGGCTGGCCCGGCGACGCGCTCACCGTGTCGATGACCTTCGCCAGCGCCGCGGCCCCCGGCAGCGGGGGCCGCGGCGACGTGGCGTTGCTGTCCTATGCGGTCGAGGGCTCGGACAACGCCTTCACCGTGCTGGCCAATGACCATGGCGGGCTCGACGTCTATGTGAACAATCAATTGGTCCGGGTGCCGGTCGACGGCGGCACAGGGGCGCTGTTCGATGGCACCTATAAGACCCTGAGCTTGAGTTGGGACGGTGACACCGGCGCGCTGCGCGTCTATGTGGACAGTGAGTTCAAGGGCGAGGGTCTGGCCGCCGCCGGCCAGACCGTGCCCAGCGGCGGCACCCTGGCGCTGGGCCAGGACCAGGACAGCGTCGGCGGTGGCTTCGACCCCGATCAGGCGTTCACCGGCCGCATCGCCGATTTGCAACTGTTCGACCATGTGCGCGGTGCGGCGACGCTGGCGGCCGACGCGGGCCAGGCCGGCGTCGACGGCGCGACGGGCGGCAGCGTGCTGGCCTATGACTTCACCGACGGCGGGCTCGACGACCGCTCGGGCGGCGCCGATCTCAGCCTCGACGGCGGTGCGGCGCTCACCGGCGACGCGGCACTGGACCGACCGGGCGAAACGCCGCTGCGGATCGGCGAGGACGCGAATGCGCTCCGGGCCATCGGCGGCCGGATTACCGCCAGCGACATCGACGGCGACGATCTGAGCTTCTCGCTGGTCGAAGGGCCGGCGCAGGGCGCGTTGACGCTGGCCAGCGACGGCCAGTTCACCTACCACCCCGACGGCGCGTTCGAGAGCCTGGGGCTCGGCGACACCGCCACCGTTCGCTTCACCGTGGCGGTGAGCGACGGCGACGGCCCGGCCGTCACCCGCGAGGTCTCCTTGATCATCGAGGGCGAGAACGACGCCCCGACCGACATCACGCTGAGCCCCGACGCAGGCCAGACCGGCACCGATCCGGCGCAGGACCGCGCCACGGTGGCGGAAAACGCCGCTGCGGGTACGGTGGTCGCCACCCTCGGCAGCGTCGACGTGGACGCGGGCGACAGCCACACCTATGCGCTGGTCGAGCAGACCAGGCCGCTCGACGAGGCGCTCGCCGCCGACCCCGACGGCGTGTTCTCGCTGCCCACCGGCGCCGACGGGCTGCGCCTGACCGCCATGGGCCGGCTCGAAGACGGCGACGGCCAGGCGACCCACTCGGTCTGGCGCTTGCGCAACGGCACCGACGAGGCGGTCGAGGTGACGCTATCGCCCTATGGCGGCGGCGAGCCGATCACCGTCACCCTGCCCCCCAACACCGACACCTTCGTGGCCAGCGAGGCGGCGGGCGCCACCCACAAGATGAGCTGGGACGGCGGCGCGCAGACCAAGGCACCCGGCGGCGGCGGCTTTTCCTACGACGCCCCTGTGACGGTCGGCGCCGGCGATCTGCCGTTCGAGGTGGTCGGCGACCAATTGCGCGTGCGCGACGGCGCCAACCTCGATTACGAAACCCAGTCGAGCTATCAGGTGACGCTGCGCACCACCGACGAGGCCGGCGCCACCCACACCGAGACCATCACCGTCGACCTGACCGACCGGCCCGAGGCGCCGACGGCCGGGCCCCTGTCACTGACGGCGACCGAAGACGGCGACCCGGTGAGCGCGGCCCTGCCGGTCACCGACCCCGACGCCGACGACACGCTCGGCTACGAGATCGTCACCGACCCGGCCGAGGGCAGCGCCAGCGTCGACCCCGACGGCACGGTGCGCTTCGACCCCAGCGACGGCTTCCAGGACCTGGCCGAGGGCGACAGTCGCGACGTCACCTTCACCTATCGGGTCACCGACAGCGCCGGCAACGCCGCCACCGAGACCGTCACGGTCACCGTCACCGGCACCAACGACGCGCCCCTTGCGGCGGCCGACACCGGCACCACGGGCGAGAACATCCCGCTGACCCTCGACGTGCTCGCCAACGACCGCGACCCCGACGCCGACGACACCCTGACCCTCACTGGCGCGACCCTGGCGCCGGGTGCCGGCGGCAGCGTCTCGATCACCGACGACGGGCGGCTCGCCTTCGACCCCGGCAACGCCTATGACCATCTGGCGCCGGGCGACACCGCCACCGCCACGGTCACCTACACGGTCACCGACGACGCGGGCGCCACCGACACCGCCACCGCCACCATCACCGTCACCGGCACCAACGACGCGCCGGTCGCCACCTTCACCGGCCCGGTGGCCGCCGAAGAGGACGGCCCCACCGTCTCCGGCCAGTTGACCGCCACCGACGTGGACGCCGAGACCGGCGAGCTTCGCTACGCGCTGGTCGAGGGCCCGGGCGAGGGCTCGGTCACCGTCGACCCCGACGGCGGCTTCGCCTTCGACGCCGGCGACGACTTCCAGGACCTGGCCGAAGGCCAAACCCGCGACGTCAGCTTCACCTACAAGGTCACCGACGGCCACGGCGGCACCGACACCGAGACCGTCACCATCACCGTCACCGGCACCAACGACGCGCCGGTCGGCACCTATAGCGGGACGCTTGAAGCCGACGAAGACGGAAGCCTTGTCGACGGCCAGTTGACCGCCACCGATGTGGATGGCCCCGACGACAAGATCGTCTTCGACCTGGTCAGCGACCCCGAGGCCGGTGGCGGTTGGGTGACCGTGCTGCCCGACGGCCGGTTCGGTTTCGACCCCGGCGAGGACTTCCAGGAGCTGGCCGAGGGCGAAACCCGCGACGTCACCTTCACCTACAAGGTCACCGACGAACACGGCGCCACCTCGACGGCAACCGCCACCATCACCGTCACCGGTCGCAACGACGCCCCCATCGCCACCTTCAAAGGCCCGGTGACGGCGGAAGAAGACGGTCCGGTGGTCAGCGGCCAGTTGACCGCCTATGATGTGGACGCCGACCCGGGCGACCTGAGCTTCGCGCTGGTCGACGAACCGGCCGAAGGCTCGGTCAGCGTCGACCCCGACGGCACCTTCCGCTTCGACCCCGGCAACGACTTCCAGGATCTGGCCGAGGGCGAAACCCGCGACGTCAGCTTCACCTACAAGGTCACCGACGAGCAGGGCGCCACCTCGACCGCCAGCGTCACGGTCACCGTGACCGGCACGGCCGACGCGCCGGCGGCGATCTTCACCACCGGCGACGATACCGTCGACCTGACCGCCTACAGTGCCAGCGTCGCCGCGGCCGCCACCCAACGCGACGCGCTGTCGGGCAACGACACCGTGATCCTGCACGGCGGCGTCGACTATGGCGCCGACAGCGCCTTCGACGCCGGCACCGGCGACGACCGGGTCACCGGCACGGCCCGGGCCGACCATATTCACGGCGGCGCCGGCCATGACACGCTGATCGGGGCCGGCGGCGGCGACGTGCTGACCGGCGGGGCGGGCAATGACCGCTTCGAGGTGGCGCCGGGCGACGGCGCGGTGGTGATCACCGATTTCACGCCCGTGGGCAGCGGCGGCACGCTGCAAAACGCCGGCTTTGACACCATCCGCTTCGGCGCCGGGCTGCGCCCCGAGGCCATGCAGATGGTCCAGGACGGTGCCGACACGGTGATCACCTTCGACAATGCGCCCGGCCTGTCGGTGCGCCTCGAAGGCGTCGACGTCACCCTGCTCGACGACCTGCCCGGCGGCCACGCCAATTTCCTGTTCGACGGCAGCACCGCCGCCGGCGACGCCGGCCCCGACGCGGTAGACGTGTTCAACCCTTATGATGACGCCCGCGGCGGTCTGTTCAGCGGCGACACCGTCACCTTCCTGACCCCTGAAGACAATGACGTGACCGGCACCCGTTCGGCCGACGTGATCAAGGGCATGGGCGGCGACGACCGGATCGACGGCGGCGGCGGCGACGATACGCTCGAAGGCAATGCCGGCGACGACACGCTGATCGGCGGCGCCGGCGACGACATGCTGCGCGGCGGCCTGGGCGACGATACCCTGACCGGCAGCGGCTCGGGCGGCGGCGGCGGCGACCGCAATGTGTTCGCCCTGGGCGACGTGTCGGCCCGCCACGAAGGCGACGACGTGATCACCGACTTCGACGTCAACGGCGGCGGCGAGACCGGGTTCGACACGCTGACGTTCCGCTTCGACGGCCAGGATTACGCGCTGCAGACCAGCGAGCAGTTCCTGGATTTCATCAACGAAATCACCACGGACGGGCGCGACGATACCAGCGCACGCGTGGACGGCGCCGACCTGGTGTTCGACTTCGGCGCCACGGTGGGCAGCGTGCGCCTGGAAGGCGTCGTGGGCCCCGACGGCCTCGACCCCGACGACATCGACGCCATCCTGACCCCCGACCAGCCCGACCCCGGCGACGACACCGAAGACGACGGCCCGTGCGGCGAAACCCGGCCGGGTGATATGCTGGGCACCGAGGGGACTGATACGCTGACCGGAACGCCGGGCAGCGACCGCATCTTCGGCCTGGGTGGCGATGACGTCATCAGGGACAGCGGTAACGGCGATGACGTCATCTGCGGCGGCGACGGCCGCGACATCATCCAGGTGAGCGGGCGTGGCGACGACCGGATCGGCGGCGGCGACGGCGACGACATCATCGACAATGCCGGAAGCGGTCACGACCAGATCTGGGGCGGGGCCGGCGACGACATCATTCGCAACAGTGGTAACGGTAACGACCAGATACGGGGCGGCGCTGGGAACGACGAAATCACCAGCAGCGGCAATGGCGACGACCAATTCTGGGGCGGCGACGGCGACGATGTCATCACCCGCAAAGGCGCCGGCGACGACCAGTTCTGGGGTGGCGCCGGCAACGACACCATGACCGGTGGCGCCGGCGACGACACCTTCCACATCGACGACTATACCGGCACCGCCCCGGGCCACGACACCGTTACAGACTTCCGCCCCGGTACCGACACCATCGACATCGCCGGCTACGGCAAGGTGTCGAGCGGTGTCCAATTGCTCGGCTTCATCGCCAGCCTGGCGGTCAGCGGTCGCGCCGGCGCCGGGGCCCGGGTGGACGGCGACGATCTGGTCATCGACTATGGCGACGGCGCGGGCTCGCTGACGCTCGCGGGGGTCGTCGGCCAGGACGGCTTGACCGCAGCGGCGATCGACGACGCAGCCATGCCCGCCGGCACCAGCACCGCCAACGGGGCAGCGGCCGACGGCTTGAGCGCGCGAGGCGCCGGTCCTGTGCCGGACGGCCAGTCCGCCGAGGCCGCAACCGGCGGCGGGTCGACCGCCTCCGGGGCGACCGACGGGACCGAGGGCAACGCCGAGGGTCCAGCCGAAGCGATCCAACCGGACGCCCCGGCCGACGCCAGCGACCCGATGCAACCGGCCAATGCAACCGAGAACGCCGCCCCCAGCGATGCCGAAGCCGGTCCAGAGGCAGCCGAGGCGGCGGCGGGAACCGGCGACGACCAGACGGCCACGGCGCCCGAAGCGACACCAGCGGACGAGCCGGCCACCGACGAGCCGGCCGCCAACGCGGGGCCGTCCGGTGACGCCGCCGGGACCGGGCCGCTGGACGATCTCTCGGCCGACGCCGCCGACGCCGGAACCGATCCCGGGGCCGACCCCATGGCCGGCGCTGACGGCGACGACCAAGCCGAACCGCAAGGCGCCGGCGACCTGTCGGGCGACGACGACACGCCTTTGAGCGATGTCGGCGACGCCGCGGGCGAGACGACCGACGGGGCGGCGGACATCGGCGCGCCCACCGTCATCACGGTCGCGGGCCAGGCCAGCGTCGCCGGCACCGGCGACGATGAATTGTTCCAGGTCGGCGCCGACGCGGCCTTTAATGGCGTGTCCTATCTGGACGGCGGCGGCGGCGAGGACACCATGGACATCTCCGCCTTTGCCGGCAGCAACTGGGTGATCTCGCTCGACAATGGCGCCACGTTCAGCGCCGACGGCGGCACCAGCCTGACCGACATCGACAGCCCAGGCGAAATCCAGGTGGACGGCGAAACGGTGATCGACTTTTCGAACATCGACCACATCACCTGGTAGCATCCCGCAACGCCCGAGCCCCGCATGTGCCGCCCCCGGAGACGTGCGGGGCTCGCCTTTGACGAGCCGCGGTGCTAAGCTCACGGCGCGAACCGACCGGCCGCCCCCGAAACGGGCACAACGCAGGCCGGCGATCGATCTGTTTGGGGAGGCGTGAGGCGTGAACGCGGTCTGGGCGATCGCGGCGGCGGCGGCCTATGCGGCCGCTCTGTTCGGCTTGGCCAGTTGGACCGACCGACGCACGGCGCGCGCGACGGCCGGGACGGCCGGCCCGCTGCGCGGCACCGGGCTCGTCTATGCCCTGTCGCTGGCGGTCTATTGCACCTCCTGGACGTTCTTTGGCGCGGTCGGCACGGCGGCGCGCGACGGCTGGGACTATCTGCCGATCTATCTGGGGCCGTTGCTGCTGTTCACCCTCGGCCTGCCGCTGGTGCGCCGGCTGGTGCGCGCGGCCAAGGCGCAGAACGCCAGTTCCATCGCCGACTTCCTGTCGGCGCGCTACGGCAAGAGCCAAGGCGTCGCCACCGCGGTGACCGTGTCGGCGGTGATCGCCGCCCTGCCCTATATCGCCTTGCAACTGAAGTCGGTGGCGATGAGCTTCGCGGTGCTGACCGACGGCCCCGGCGTCGCCGGACCCGATGCCGGCGACGCCAGCCTGATGGTCGCGCTGGCGCTGGCCGCCTTCGCGATCCTGTTCGGCACCCGCAATCCCGACATGACCGCGTCCAACCGCGGCATGATCTGGGCGATCGCGGCTGAATCGGCGTTCAAACTGGCGGCCCTGGTCGCGGTCGCGGGCTTCGCCTGGGCCTGGCTCGCCATGCCAGAGGGCGCCGCCCAACAGGCCCCGATCCCCCCCCCGGACGACCCGTTCGGGCTGACCGCGCTCGGCCCGCCGCGCCTCGACCTGGACTTTATCACCCTGACCCTGCTGGCGGTCGGCGCCATGCTGTGCCTGCCGCGCCAGTTCCACGTCATGGTGGTGGAATCCGACCCACCCGGCGACCGGCGCCCGACCGCCGGGCTGCGCACCGCACGCTGGCTGGTGCCGATCTATATGGCGCTGACCGCATTGGTGGTGCCGCCGATCGCCGCCGCCGGCATGGCGCTCGGGCCTACCGGCGGGCCGGCCGATCTGTTCGTGCTGTCTTTGCCGGTCGCCCAGGGCCAAGACCTGCTGGCGTTGATCGCCTTTCTGGGCGGTTTTTCCGCCGCCACCGGCATGGTGGTGGTGTCGTCGGTGGCGCTGTCGAACATGATCACCAGCGATCTGGTCGCGCCCATGATCCTGCGCGACCGCCGCTATCGCCAGCCGACCGACCCCGCCGCGTCCGACCGACCCGGACCGCCGCTGGCGCGCACCCTGCTAGCCAGCCGGCGCCTGGCGATCCTGGGCATCCTGGTCGCCGCGCACCTGTTCCAGCAGGGTATGCAGGCGGGCGAGAGCCTGGCCCAGCAGGGGCTGTTGGCGTTCGCCGCCGTGGCCCAGTTCACCCCGGCGCTGATCGGCGGGCTGTTCTGGCGCCGCGGCAACCGGGTCGGCGTGCTGGTGGGGCTCGGGCTCGGCATGGCGCTGTGGTTCGTCATGCTGATGCTGCCGGCCTATACCGGCGCGGCGGCACCGCTCGGGCCGTGGCCCGGGCTCGACCCGCTGACGCTCGGCGTCGCGGTGGCGCTGGCGGCCAATACGGCGGGCTATGTGGCCGGCTCGCTCCTGGCCCGGCCGCGCCTGGTCGACCGGGTGCAGGCGGCCGCCGTCCTGGCGGCCGAGGGCGGCGGCCGGCCGCGGCTTGAAGGCCCGCGCGGCTACACCCGGGCCGAGGATCTGATCACCCTGATGGAGCGCTGTTTGGGCGAGGCGCGCGCGCGCGAGGCGATCGGCGCCTTCGAGTTGGTCGCCGGGCGCCCCTATGCCGCCGACGACCCCGTCGACGGCCCGCTGATGGCGTTCGCCGAGGGCCAGTTGGCGCGCCTGCTCGGCGCGTCGTCGGCGCGGCTGCTGATCGGCTCGGCGCTCGAAGGCCGGTCGGTGCCGCTCGAAGACGTGGTGGCGCTGATCGACGAGACCTCGCAGAAGCTGCAATTCAACCGCGAACTGTTGCAGGCGACGCTGGAGCATCTGAGCCAGGGCGTGTCGGTGGTCGACCAGGACATGCGGCTGGTGGCTTGGAACACGACCTATAAGACCATGTTCGCGCTGCCCGACCATCTGGTCACGGTGGGTCGGCCGATCGCCGACATCATCCGCTACAATGTGCTGCGCAGCGGCGTCGAGGTGGGCGAGCTTGACGCCCATGTGGCGCGCCGGCTCGACCATATGCGCGCCGGCAACGCCCACGCCCAGGAGCGCCCCCTGCCCGACGGCCGGGTGATCCGCCTGCAAGGCAACCCGATGCCCGGCGGCGGCTATGTGACCAGCTTCAGCGACGTGACCGCCGACAAGCACACCCAAAACGCCCTCCAGGACGCCAAGGCGACCCTGGAACAGCGGGTCGCCGCGCGCACCGCCGAGGCCGAGGCGGCCCGCATCCAGGCCGAACGCGCCACCCAGTCCAAGACCCGCTTCCTCGCCGCGGCCAGCCACGACCTGTTGCAACCGCTCAACGCCGCGCGGCTGTTCACCAGCGCCCTTGAAGAGGAAGTGCGCGGGCGCATCCCGGCGGCCGAGCGGCTCGCCGCGTCCATCGACCAGTCGATTGCCTCGGCCGACCGGCTGCTCAAGGCGCTGCTCGACATCTCCAAACTCGACGCCGGCGGCCTGCAACCGAGCGTCTCGGCGGTGCCGCTGTCGGCGGTGCTCGACGGCCTGACCAACGAGTTCTCGGCACTCGCCCACCACAAAGGGCTGACCTTCCGCACCGTGCCGACGCGCGCCTGGGTGACCACCGACCGCGACCTGTTGCAGTCGGTGCTGCAGAACCTGATCTCCAACGCGGTGCGCTATACCCCGCGCGGCAAGGTGCTGGTCGGCTGCCGGCGGCGCGGCGACACGGTGGCGATCCAGGTGCTGGACACCGGCCCGGGTATCCCCGCCGACAAACGCGACGAGATTTTCGAGGAGTTCCGCCGCCTCGACGACCCGGGCGACGGCACCGGCGAGGGCAGCGAAAAGGGCCTGGGCCTCGGCCTCGCGATCACCCGGCGCATCGCCAGCCTGCTCGGCCACGGGCTCGCCCTGGCCTCGACGCCCGGCCGGGGCACCTGCTTCACGGTCAGCGTGCCGGTGGCCCAGGCCGCCGAGCCGCGCCCGCTTCCCATCCGCCGGGCCGGCGGCCAGGCGCTGCGCGGCCTGCGGGTGCTGTGCCTGGACAACGACCCCGACGTGCTCGACGGGCTCGCCGCCCTGCTCGACCGCTGGCAGGCGACGCCGCTGCTCGCCGCCGACGAGGCCGCAGCGCTCGCCGCCTGCGCCAAGACCGGGCCGCCCGACCTGATGCTGCTCGACTATCGCCTCGACGGCGGGCTGTCGGGACCGGTGGTCTATGACCGGCTGGCCGCCGCCTGGGGCCACGGCCCGCCGGCCGCCCTGGTCAGCGCCGAACACAGCGCCGAAGTCACCGACGCGGCGGCGGCGCGCGGCCTGCCGGTGTTGGGCAAACCGGTACCGCCGGCGTCGTTGCGCGCGCTGCTCGTGCAGTTGACCAGAACGGCGGCCGAGTGACCTCGGCGGCGTGCCCCCGGCGCAGTAACCCCTAAGGAGAGACCCCGGCGGCGAGCCCCCCGGCGGCGAGCCCCTGGCGGCCGGAGGGCTCAGCCCTTCGCCGGCGCCGGCGGCGGTGCGGTGCGCTTGGCCAGCGCCTTGGCGGCGGCGGGCGGCGACGGGATCGCGCGCGCCTCGCGACACAGTGCGGTCAGCTTTTCCGCCAGGCCGCGCGCTTCATCCAGGCTCATGCGCCCGGCGCGCGCGCCCCGCCGCACCTCGACCCGATCGGCCGCGCGCACCACATAGATGCGCTCCTGCCGGCACGAGGCGGCGACGGTGTTGACCGGCAACGCCGGCGGCTTGCGCAACAGGGCGCACAGCTTGTCGGCCTCGCCCGAATCGATCTCGAACACCTCGTCGCGGCGCTGCCAAAGTCGGATGCCGCTGTCGGCCAACGCCACGTTCCAGGCTCGTTTTCCGCTCCAGAAGTTGCTCAACGCCATCATGCTGATCCCTTGGCCGAGTACCGGCCCAACAGGATACCCCCACGGGGCTCCCGCTTCAATCGACCGCCGCGCCGATCTCCCGGTAGGGCGGCGTCACGCGTCCCGGGGCGGCGTGGGCAGAACCATCACCTCGTGCACGTCGACGGTCGCCGGCTGCGACAGGGCGTAGAGCACCGAACGCGCCACATCCTCGGGGCGCAGGCCGTCGGGCTTGGGCTCGTCGAAGAACGCCGTGTCGACCACGCCCGGCTCGATCAGCGTCACGCGCACACCGGTGCCGCGCACTTCCTCGCGCAGGCCATAGCCGATCGCCGACACCGCCCATTTGGTCGCGGCATAGAACGAGCCGGCGATAGTCCGCCGCCCGGCCACCGAACCGGTGATCAGCACATGGCCCCGACGTTCCTTGATCGCCGGCAGACAGGCGCGCAGCGTATAGGCGCAGCCGAGGATGTTCACGTCGACCATGCGTCGCCAGCCGTCGACCGGCGCAGCGGCAAAGCCGCCCGGCCCGCCGCCGGTGCCGGCATTGGCGAACACCGCGTCGATGGCGCCGAAATGGGCCACCACCGTTTCGACCATGCGGGTCTGGTCGTCCAGATCGGTCACGTCGACGGCCACCGCCAACGCCCGGTCGGCCCCCAACTCGGCGACCAGGGCGTCGAGCTTGTCGCGCCGCCGGGCGGCCAGGGCGACCCGCCAGCCGGCGGCCACGGCGGCACGCGCGGTCGCCGCGCCGATGCCCGACGACGCGCCGGTGATCAAGAGCACCCGACCGTTGCCGGCCTCGGGCGCGGTTGTCGCATCGGCACCGGCGGTATGGGAAGGCGTGGCCATGGGCTCGGTCTCCTTGTTGCACTGGCGTCTCTGGTCACGCGGCGTCTATGCCGCGCCCGGTTGAGGTGGGCGCCGCGCCCGGCCCGGTCAAGCCGCCGCCCCCCCCGAACAGCGTTGCCCCACGCTCCCATTGCCCCTTCACCCCTTATGGACCGAGCGCAGCGACGCAATCGGACCGCCGCCGCGGTCCAAGGACGCTTGAGCCCCGGTGCTGCGACGGCTATGCCTGGGGTCAGCGCGACACCATGACGCCAACGCCCGCGACAGCGACGACCGATCACGAAAGGACAGCCATGCCCGCCTACCGCTTCTCCGGTCCCGAGACCGCCACCGACCGGGACGACACGCGCTCCTGGGCGCGCCATCTGCACTTCAGCACCCAGGGCTGGACCCGCATGCACTGGATCATCGCGGTCGGCGTGACGGTGTTGTTGTGGTTCGTGTTCGGCTGGGCGTTCGGCCTGTTGTTCGGCGCCGTGGCCGGCATCGCCACCTTCCTCGGCTGGGTCGCCGGGGTGGTGCTGGCCGGCGCACTGGTGGTCGCCGCCTTCTTCCTGATGGTGCTGGTGGCCACCCGGATGATCGTCGACTTCTTCAGTTAACCCAAGCGCAAACCCCGGAGCACACCCCATGGGATTGATCGGCGCCATCGTCATCGGCCTGTTGGCAGGCTTCCTCGCCGGCCGGCTGTTCCGCGGCCGCGGCTTCGGCCTGCTGGGCAATATCGTTATCGGCCTGGTGGGCGCGATGATCGGCAGCTTCCTGTTCGGACTCGTGGGCCTGGCCGCCTATGGGCTGATCGCCAAGCTGGTGATGGCCACCCTGGGCGCGGTGGTGCTGCTGTTTATCGCCAGCCGGCTGCGCTGACCGCCGCGTGTCAATCGGCGGGCACGGCCGACAGCGCCCAACCCGGTCCTGACAGCAGGGGGTCGGCCGCCCGCGTCTCCTCGGCTTGCGGGACGTCGAGCCGTACCGAAGCGAGGCGATCCAGCGCGCCGGTGCGCACCGCCTCGGCCAGCCGCGCCTGGGCAAGGCGGTCGCGCTGGCCCACGCAGCCGACAAACGCCACCGGGTCGGCGAGCCGGGCGGCATAGACGCCGCTCGCCGCGCTGTGGGCGCGGGCCTCGACCACCAGCACCCGACCCCAACGCGGGATCGTGCCCGCCAGATCGGGCTCCAGCGTCAACGGCATGACCAGCCGCCTGCCGGGCTTGAGCGCGGCCACCCAATCGGGCACCAGGCCGGCAAGGCCGGCGTTCACATAGACCCCGTCGGCCGCATCGACGCCCAGATCCGCGCCGGCGCCCAACGACGCCCCGCCCCCATGGCCATCGCCATGGCGCACACCGGCCCAGCCGAGCCCGGCCCGGACAAGGGCTGCCTGGGCCGCTTGCGCCAGGTCCTTGACGATCTCGATGCCCAGGACGGCACCGCCGGGCCCCACCAGGTGGGCCAGGATCGCCGTGTAATAGCCGCGCCCGGCGCCGATATGGACGACCGTGCCGCCGACCGGCGGCGCCAGCGCGTGGAGCATGCGCGCGTGCAGCGACGGCTGGCCATTGTTGAGCCCGCGCCCCGCATCGATGGCCACCAGACAGTCGGCGTAGAGGGCCGCAACGTCGGCGGTGGGGGCGAAACCGCCGCCGGCGACACTGATCGACCACGGGCCCGGTGGCAGAAACGCCTCGCGCGGGACGGCGGCGAAGGCGGCGCCAAGGCGGGCGTCGTCGACGCCCGCGACGCGCAGGACACGCGCGGCAAAGCGCTGCCGCACCCCGGCCAAGTCATCGGCGGACGACGGATTGGCCGCCCCGTCGTCCTGTTCGCCCATCGCCATGGTCGTGTCACCCGCGCCGCCGGTCAAGCGGCCTCGGCGAACCGGCGCGGCGTGTAGGCGTCGGCGCGCACACCGAATGCCGCCAACGCGTCCGACACCGCGCCGGTGAGGACCAGGTCGGCGACCAGGCGCCCCCAGGCCGGCGCGGTCTGGATGCCCCAGCCGGCCTGGCCCACCGACCAGAAGAAGCCGGGCCGGTCGGGGTCGAAACCGATCACCGGGGCGCGGTCGGGCGCAAAGGTACGCAGGCCCGCCCAGCGCTGGCGGATCGACGGCACGTCGAGCGTGGTGGCGCGCTGGATGCGGTCGGCGATGATCGCCACGTCCAGTTCCTCGGGCTGCACGTCGCCCGCCGGCATCGCCGTTTCGTCCGCCGGCGACGCCAGAACGCCGCCCGATTCGGGGCGGAAATAGAAGCTCTCGGCCAGGTCGAAGACCAGCGGCCAATGGGGCTCGACGGTGGCCTTGGCCGGGTTGAAGACGATGATCGTGCGCCGGCACGGGATCAGCCCCACCGGCCGCACGCCGGCCAATTCGGCGACCCGGTCGCCCCAGGCGCCCGCCGCGTTGACCACCGTGGCGGCCTCGATGGTCTCGCCGCCGACCCGCGCCCGCCACACGCCGTCGACCCGGTCGAGTGCCTCGACCGGCGCCTTGACCCGCACCGCGCCGCCGCGCGCCCGCAAGCCGCCCAGAAAGCCCTGGTGCAGCGCGGCCACGTCCATGTCCCAGCAATCGGGGTCGTCGATGGCGCCGGCGAGGCCGTCGAGCGCCACCACCGGCACGCGCCGGCGCACCTCGGCCGCGTCGATCATGTCGACGCCCGACACCGCGCCCGCCAGGTCGGCCAGTTGGGCCTGGGCACGGTCGACCTGATCCTCGGTGAACACATGCAGCGCGCCCCGGTCGTGGACCAGCGGCGCGTCGGAAAAGCCCGCCGGCGGCTGCTCGAAAAAACCGCGCGAGGCGGAGGTCAGCGGCAGCACCGAGGGCCCGCCATAGGATTCGGCAAAGAACGCCGCCGAGCGGCCGGTGGTGTGAAACCCGAGCAGCGCCTCGCTTTCGACCACGGTCACCCGGGCACCCGCATCGGCCAAATAATAGGCTGCCGAGGCCCCGGCGATGCCACCGCCGATCACCAGGATATCGGTCTTGTCCGCCATGACTTGCTCTCCTTTTCCGGCCATGTGATGACAGCCGCGCCGGGACGCAAGCGCCCGCAAGCTTTCAGCGCGCCGAGGAGCCACCCCATGACCGATACGATCGACTGGACGGGTTTGGAAAAATTTGCCCGGCGTCTTGCCGAAGCGGCCGGGGCGGCCATCCTGCCCCATTTTCGCGCGCCAATCCATGTGGACGATAAGCCCGGTATGCGCGATTTCGACCCGGTCACCGAAGCCGACCGCGCCGGCGAGGCGGCGATGCGCGCGTTGATCGCCGCAAACTATCCCGACCATGGCATCATCGGCGAGGAATATGGCACCGAGCGCCCCGACGCCGAGTTCGTCTGGGTGCTCGACCCCATCGACGGCACGCGCGGCTTCGTCGCCGGCCTGCCCACCTGGACCGTGCTGGTGGCGCTGCACTATCGCGGCCAGCCGGTGATCGGCCTGATCGCCCAGCCCTATATCGGCGAGCTGTTCGCCGGCCGGCTGATCCCCGGCACGCCGCCCGCCGCCCACTGGGCCAAGGGGGCGCTCGGCGTGCGCGCCTGCCCCGGCCTTGCCCAGGCGACGCTGACCAGCACCGGCACGTCCTGGTTCAGCGCCGACCAACTCAGCCGCTTCCAGGCGCTGCAAGACGCCGTGCGCCTGCCGCGCTTCGGCTATGACGCCTATGGCTATGCCATGCTCGCCATGGGGTTCATCGACGTGGTCGCCGAATGCGGCCTCAAGGCCTATGACATCGCCGCCTTGATCCCGGTGGTGGAGGGCGCCGGCGGGCGCTTCACCGACTGGCAGGGCGGCCGCGACTTCACGCGCGGCGAAGTGCTGGCCACCGGCGACCCGCGTGTCCATGACGCCGCCCTCACGCTGCTGGCCAAGGCGTAACCGACAGCCGGGCCGCGGCCCGGCGCGCCGCCAATCCGACCCATGGCGATCGTCAGAGCGCGCGGTCGCTCAGAAACTCGTCAATGGCCGCCCACATCCGCGCCCGCACCGGCGGCAATTCGCGCCAGATCTCGTGGCGGGCGCCGGCGATGGTCACCAGGCGATGGTCGGCCAGCCGCCGGATCAGCCGCTCGGCCGCCCGGTTGTCGACCACCCGCTCCTCGGCGCCCAACAGGCCCAGCACCGGCAGATGGATCGCCGACACGCCGCCGGGCGCCATCAGCCGGTCGGTGGACGCCAGCACCGCGCGCAGCCAGCCGATGGTCACACCGCCAAGCGCGTAGGCCGGATGCGCGTCGAGAAACGCCGCTTCGGCGTCCAGGTCGGCGGTGTCGTGGGTCAGGGCCGCCGCGGCGCGCGGCGCCCGGCGATCCTGCGGGTCGGCCGGCCCCTGCCCCGGCGCATAGCGCGCGCCCAACCCCAGCCGCCCGGCCACACCGACAATGGCGCGCACCAGCCCCTTGGGCAGGCCATAGCGAATGTCGACCATGGGCGCGCTCAAGATCGCCCCATCAAGCCTGCCGAGCCTGTTGCCGGCCGCCAACCAGCGCAACAGCACATGGCCGCCCATGGAATGGGCGAACGCCAGACGCGGCGCCGGCACGCGGCCCGGGTCGGCGGCGGCGGCGTCGGCATCGATGCGCGCCATGAGCCGGTCCAGATCGTCCACCAGCGTGTCGACGCTGGCCAGATGGTGTTTGTGCGGATCGTCCAGCGGCCGGGTCGACAGCCCCTGATTGCGCCAGTCGAACGCGTACACGGTAAAGCCGCGCTCCCCCCAGGCAGCGATGACATCGGCATACTTTTCGATATACTCGGTCCGGCCGGTCAGCAGCACCAGCGTACCGCGCGGCGCCCTGGCCCCAAACCGCGCATACCGCAACTGCGCGCCGTCGCCGGCGGTCAGCCAGCCGGTCCGCTCGGCGTCCAGAGGCACATAGGGCACCGGGGCATCAAAAACCGCGCAATTGCTCATGTGCCAAGGTCATAGCCTGGGTGCGCCGTCGGGTCCAGCGGCCAAAGCCCACTGAATCATTGACCTTAGATGACGGAAATGCGTACTGTTGTAGTGAGGGTTTGATGGTCCGGCACTGGGTGCTCGGGTCTTCTCCTCCGTGATTGCTGCGCAATCACGTTATCCTCGCTGTCGTGACTCGGGCCGGGTGGTGTTACCGCTCGGTCCTTTTTTTGCCTTGGAGCGAGTGACGGCGTCACAGCCTACCCGCGCAGCCTCGTAGCCATTACAGGGCGCCTTGACAGACTTTTATTTAGAATCAAAGCGTTACCCCAGGCGCACCGGGACGGCACAAAAAGCGCCGCGCCCGGGAGAGGCGCGGCGCCGTCGGCGGGGCGACGGGTTGGCGGGGGCCTGCGGAAGCGGTCAGGCGGACAGGGCCGACTCGCCGTCTAGCGTCTGGGCAACGCCGTGGGTGACCGCGGCGATGCGCACGGCGGCCTGGATCTGTTCGGGCTTGAGGCCGGCCTTGCGCACCACGGCCTCGTGGCTGTCGACGCACATGCCGCAGCCGTTCACCGCCGAGACGGCGAGCGAATAAAGCTCGAAATCCACCTTCTCGATGCCCGGCTTGCCGATCACGTTCATGCGCAGCTTGGCCGGCAGCGACTTGTAGTCGCCCGACGAGGTCAGGTGCAGGAAGCGATAATAGATATTGTTCATGCCCATGATCGCGGCGGCGGCCTTGGCGGCCTCGATCGCTTCGGCGGACAGGTGCGCCTCGGCCTCGGCCCGGGCGGCGGCGATCACCGTGGCATTGCGCGCGGCCAGCGCCGAGGCCAGGAAGACGCCGTAACGCTGCTGCTCGGTCAACAGGTCCTCGTCCATCACGCTGGAGATGTTGAGCCGCAAATCCTTGGCGTAATCGGGGATCGCCTGCTTGAGATCCTTGATCGACATCGGGGCCTCGCTGTGTATGGGGGGTAACTAGACGGTCAGAAAGAAGGGCCGAAGCGCGCACGCCCCGGCCCGTCGGGCGCCGCCCGCCCCGGCCGCCCGGAGAGGACGGCGGCCGGGACCGACGGTGAGGAGAAGATGGCCGGACGATCAGGCCGCGGGCTTCAGGACCTCGTCGCCCTGCTGCCAATTACACGGGCACAGCTCGTCGGTTTGCAGGGCGTCGAGGATGCGCATGACTTCCTTCGGGTTCCGGCCGACGCTCAGGTCATTGACGCTGACGTGGCGGATGATGCCGTCGGGATCGACCAGGAAGGTGGCCCGCAGCGCCACGCCTTCTTCCTTGTCCAGGATGCCCAGGGCCGAGGCCAGCTCCTTCTTGTTGTCGGCCAGCCAGGGGATGGTCACCTTTTGCAGATCCTCATGCGATTCGCGCCAGGCGCGGTGCACGAAATCGGTGTCGGTGGACGCCCCCAGGACCACCGCGTCGCGGTCCTTGAAATCGTCGGCCAGGTCGTCGAACGCGACGATCTCGGTCGGGCAGACGAAGGTGAAATCCTTGGGCCAGTAGAACAGCACCAGCCACTTGCCGGCCAATTCGTCGCTGCTGCTGGCCAGCGTCTTGAAATCGGGTTCGGGGATCGACGTGTCGTAGACGGCCTTGAGGGAAAAGGCGGGAAGCTTGTCACCAACGGTCAGCATGACGCGTCTCCTTCTGTTCGTTGCGTTGCCTGTTGCAAGACCCCTTATGCCGTGGCACGATCCATCGAGCAAATTAATAATGGCAATCGTGGTGATCGGTTTTGTCGATAAACCTTCCGACCCTGAAGCAGCTTCGCTACCTGGTGACGCTGCGTGACACCGAACATTTCTCGCGCGCGGCCGAACAGTGCCATGTCACCCAGTCGACCCTGTCGGCGGGCTTGGCCGAGTTGGAGAATGTGCTGGACGTGAAACTGGTGGAGCGCAGCCGGCGCGGCGTGTTCTTCACCCCCTTGGGCGAGGAGGTGGTGCGCCGGGCGCGCGACCTGCTGGCCGACGCCGAGGCGATGGTGGAGGTGACGCTGGCCGCCCAACGCCCGCTGACCGGCACCGTGCGCATGGGCGTGATCCCGACCATCGCACCGTTCTTTCTGCCGGCCGCCCTGCCGCCGCTGCGCGACGCCTATCCCGAGCTCAAGCTGCGCCTGACCGAGGCAACCAGTCAGACGCTGTGCGACCGGCTGCACGCCGGCACCCTCGACGTGGTGCTTTACGCCCTGCCCTATCGCTGCGGCGAGGTCGAGGAGGCGGTGTTGTTCGACGACCCGTTCGTCGCCGCCTTCCCCGGCGCCGACAAGCGCGACGGCGCGCCGCTGCCCGCCAGCGTCGACCCCGACGCCATGGACAGCCGCACGCTGCTGTTGCTGGAGGAAGGCCATTGCCTGCGCGACCATGCGCTGGCCGCCTGTTCGCTGCCCGATGTGGATCACAGCCGGTCGATCCTGGCGACCAGCCTGCACACCCTGGTGCAGATGGTCGACAATGGCTTAGGGGTCACGCTGTTGCCGCAACTGGCGATCGACGGCGGCATCCTGAACGGTACGGCGATCGAGACGGTGCCGCTGGCCCGCACGGCGCCACCGCGTCTCATCGGCCTGGTCTGGCGCAAGGCAAGCCCGCGGTCGGACGAGTTCCGCCTGCTGGCCCGCGCGCTTCAGGCTTGCCACGAGGGCCAGCCGATCGCCGCCGAGGTGCCGGCGGCCTGAGCCCACACCAAACAGAAAGGCGCCCCGAAACGACGGTCCGGGGCGCCCTCAGCGGAAAACAGGCTGGCTCGCCCGGTGCCGGCGTGCCGGCTGCACGGCCGAGCCTGAACGACCGGCCTACAGGCGCAGACGCGGATCAGGCGGAGACGTCCACCTGGACGCCGTCGAAGGCGGAGGCGTCGCCGCTGCCGTCATTATTGGTGGTGAAGCCCGCCTGCCCCACATCGTCGCGACCGCGTTCCTCACGCTCGGCGCGGGCATCGATTTGTGCCTGCTCTTGCGCCTCGCGCGCGCCCGGCGCCCCGGCGCTCAGGTCGACGTCTTCGAAAAACGGCTCGCGGCCATCGTCTTCGCGGCCGGTCAGAGCCGGGTTGGCGGTTTCGCGGTTGTTGGATGTGTCGGCCCCGGCGCCCTGCTCGCCCGGGGTCACCGCCACATTGCGCGCCTCGGCCAACGAGGCCGACGCCGCCGCCGACAAAGACAGGTCCACGCCGCCGTCGCGGGTGTTGCCGGACGCCGCTCCGGGCGCGTCTTCGCCGCGGTCGTTGGGCTGACCCGGCTGCATCGCCGCGGCCCCGGCTTGCGCCGCCGCCGCCGCATCGGCCATCGGATTGATAATCGCCATCTTTGCCTCACTCGTCTCTCGCCCCGTGCGCCTTTCGGCCCATGGGGCGGGGTGGCTGCCGATCCCCACCGTGCCGCGCACAGCGCCGGATATCGACCCTCGCTTTTAAAATACTGAGCAGGAATGGTTAATTCAAGGGACTTACGCCGATCCGCGCGACAAGGCGATCAAGCCGCCGGACACTAAGCGACATTCCCCGAAAATCGGCCATTTGCCACCGACGCCAGCCCCGCCGCACGACCCATTGCGGACAATTTTAACCAAAAATCCGCCTTTGGGTTAACCCGTGCTGCCGCGGTGGCTCAACGCTCATCCGACTCGTCGGCATCGTCGCCATCGTCGTCGCGCGCCTGCGCCTCAAGCGCCGCCACCGCTTCCGGGCTCAGGGTCAAATGCACACCGGCATCGGTGTGGCCCTTCGGCGCATCGTCCTGGCGCTTCTTCTTGCGCTTCGAGCCGTCCGACTCGCTGGCCTGGTGTCCACCCGACGAGACCGGGTTGACGGGTCCGGTCCGACTGACCGCCATGGCCGCCTCCTTTCCGGCCGGCCCATGCGACCGCCCGCTTTTTAGATTACACTAAATCGGCCGGAAAGGCACGCCCACAGGCGCGGCGCCGCCGGTGCGGTGCAGGGCGCAGGCCGGGCAAGCCAGCCAAGGCCTGCCAAGACCTGCCAGGGCTGGTCTGGGTCGGTCTGGGCTACCGTGGCGCGGCGGGTTTCGGCGTGTGCAGCGGCGGGGACAATCGGCTGCCGCCCGGCTTAGGCGGTGCCGCCGACGGTCAGGCTGTCCACCTTGAGGGTCGGCTGGCCGACGCCCGCAGGCACGCTTTGGCCGGCCTTGCCGCAGGTGCCGACGCCCTCGTCGAGGCGCAGATCGTTGCCGATCATCGACACCCGGGTCAGCACGTCGGGGCCGTTGCCGATCAGCGTCGCGCCCTTGACCGGTTCGGCCACCTTGCCGCCGCGGATGCGATAGGCCTCGGTGCAGGTGAACACGAACTTGCCCGAGGTGATATCCACCTGCCCGCCGCCGAAATTGACCGCGAACAGGCCGTCGTCGACGCTGGCGACGATCTCGGCGGGGTCCTTGTCGCCGGCCAGCATGAAGGTGTTGGTCATCCGCGGCATCGGCATGTGGGCGTAGGATTCGCGCCGGCCGTTGCCGGTCGCCTCGACGCCCATCAGGCGCGCGTTCATGCGATCCTGCATGTAGCCGGTGAGAATGCCGTCCTCGATCAGCACGTTGCGCCGCGAGGGCGTGCCCTCGTCGTCGATGGTCAAGGAGCCGCGCCGCCCCTCCATGGTGCCGTCGTCGACCACGGTGACGCCGGGCGCGGCGACCCGCTGCCCCATCAGGCCGCTGAACGCCGAGGTCTTCTTGCGGTTGAAATCGCCTTCGAGGCCGTGGCCGACCGCCTCGTGCAACAGCACGCCCGGCCAGCCGGGGCCGAGCACCACCGGCATTTCGCCCGCCGGGGCGTCGACGCTGTCCAGATTGACCCCGGCGATGCGCAACGCCTCGTCCACCTTGGCCTGCCAGACCGCATCGTCGAACATGTCGGCATAGTCGCGCCGGCCGCCGAAGCCGACCGACCCGGTCTCGCGCCGGCCGTCCTTCTCCAGCACCAGTTGGATGTTGAAGCGCACCAGCGGGCGCACGTCTTGAACGCGCTCGTGGCCGGCGCGGCGGATCTCCACATGGCGCCAACTGCCCACCAGGCTGGCGCTGACCTGGACCACGCGCGGGTCGCGGCCGCGCGCATAGGCGTCGACCGCTTGCAGAAGCGCCACCTTGTCGGCGAAGTCGCGGCCGATGATCGGATTGACGGCGGGGTAGAGGCGCCGGTTGGGGCGCGTCGGCGGCAGCGCCAGATGGCCGCCCTGGCCGGTCTTGACCGCACGCACGGTCTCGGCCGCCCGCGCGATCGCCTGTTCGCTGATCTCGTTGGCGTGGGCGAAGCCGGTGGTCTCGCCGGTCACCGCGCGCAGGCCGAAGCCCTGATCGGCGTTGAAATTGGCCGCCTTCAAGCGCCCGTCGTCGAACATCAGGCTCTCGGTCTGGGCCGATTCGAGGAACAATTCGCCATCGTCCATGCCGTCGAGCGCGTCGTCCACGGTGCGCTGCACCCGGTTGTCGTCAAGGGCGAACGGGTCGGCGTCGTATGGGGTCATGGCTGTGGTCCTCGGGCTGGTCTGATGCCCCTCACAAATATGGACCCAAGGGCGCGGACGCAAGCGACGCGGCCGCCGCACGCCGGCGCAGCGCGCGGCACGAGCGGTCCTTTTGGCACCCGCCCGCCCGATCCTTCACCCCTAAAGGACTTGCCCGGATCGGCCTCATATACTATTTCCGCGAACAATCCCGTTGCGGCCGCGAGCCCGAATGATAACCAGAAACCATAAGGGAACGCGCGGCTTGCGAGCATATGCCCCATGGACCATCCAAGGCACGACGCCTTAGCTGGCAGACAGGGCAACCAGACCGACACGCATGGGCCAGCGGTTCGCGGACCGTGCAAAGGAAGAGGCACAGATGGGGTTCACCGCGTTATCGAGAACGATCGTCACCGCCGCTGGCCTGGCCATGGCTGCCGGCGTCCCGGCGGCCGCGCAAGCGGCGGCCGACGCGCCGGTCGGCCGGGCCGTCGACGGACAGTTGGGCCTGCAGCCGGCCGCCTCGCCGGTGATGGAGAAGCTGACCGGGTTTCACGACAGCCTGCTGGTCATCATCACGCTGATCACCCTTCTGGTGTTCGTGTTGCTGGGCATCTGCATCGTCCGCTTCCGCAAGAGCGCCAACCCGACGCCCGCCAAGACCTCGCACAACACCTGGCTGGAGGTCGCCTGGACCGCCATACCGGTGGCGATCCTGGTGTTCATCATGTTCCCGAGCTTTAACCTGCTGTATTTCCAGGATCAGACGCCCAAGGCCGAACTGGTGATCAAGGCCACCGGATACCAATGGTATTGGGGCTATGAGTATCCCGAGCAGGACAATGGCGCCGACGGCGTGACCATCGAGGAACCGTTCGGCTTCGACGCGTTCATGATCGACGACGATCTGTTCGGCGCCAATGCCGACAGCGCGGCGCGCGCCGACGCGGTGGCCGACCTGCAAACCTTCCTCAACACCGACCAAACGCCCGAAATCCACCGGCTTTTGGACACCAACACCCGCATCGTGGTGCCCGTGGACACCACGGTGAAATTCCTGGTCACGTCCGCCGACGTGCTGCACAGCTTCACCGTGCCGTCGTTCGGCTTCAAGATCGACGCCATCCCCGGCCGCTTCAACGAGACCTGGTTCCGCGCCAACCGCGTGGGCACCTATTACGGCCAGTGCTCGGAACTGTGCGGCATCAAGCACGCCTTCATGCCGATCGCCGTCGAGGTGGTCTCCAAGCAGCAATTCGCCGCCTGGAAGGAACGCACGACCCGCGAATACGCCCTGCGTGACGCCGACACGCGCTTCGCCCTGGTCTCAACGGGTCCGGGGTCCGCGCCGGGTAACGAGTAGGAAAACCGATCATGGCCAACGCAAGCGCTGCCGACACCGCCGCCACCGCGCACGACGACCATCCCCGCGGGCTGAAACGCTATCTGTTCTCCACCAACCACAAGGACATCGGCGTGATGTACCTGTGGTTCGCGGTGATCGCCGGCATCATCGGCTTCGTCATGTCGCTGTTGATGCGCATCGAACTCGCCGAGCCCGGCGTGCAGTTTTTGACCGCGTTCACCAGCGGCAATGAGGACGCCGCCTATCACCTGTATAACGTGCTGGTGACCGGCCACGGGCTGGTGATGATCTTCTTCATGGTCATGCCGGCGATGATCGGCGGCTTCGGCAACTTCTTCGTCCCGATCATGATCGGCGCGCCCGACATGGCGTTTCCGCGCATGAACAATATCAGCTTCTGGCTGCTGCCGCCGGCGCTGATCCTGCTGGTCTTGTCGCTGTTCGTCGAAGGCGGACCGGGGCTCAACGGCTTCGGCGGCGGCTGGACGATCTATCCGCCGCTGTCCACCAAGCTCGGCCACCCCGGACCGTCCATGGACCTGGCGATCCTGGCCCTGCACATCGCCGGCGCCAGCTCGATCCTGGGCGCGATCAATTTCATCACCACGATCTTGAACATGCGCGCGCCGGGCATGACCCTGCACAAGATGCCGCTGTTCGCCTGGTCGGTGCTGGTGACCGCGTTTTTGCTGCTGTTGTCGCTGCCGGTGCTGGCCGGGGCGATCACCATGCTGCTGACCGACCGCAATTTCGGCACCGCCTTCTTCAACCCCGCCGAGGGCGGCGACCCGGTCCTGTTCCAGCACCTGTTCTGGTTCTTCGGCCACCCCGAGGTCTATATCCTGATCCTGCCCGGCTTCGGCATGATCAGCCACATCATCTCCACCTTCGCGCGCAAGCCGATCTTCGGCTATCTGGGCATGGCCTATGCCATGGTGGCGATCGGCTTCATCGGCTTCATCGTCTGGGCCCACCACATGTACACGGTCGGCCTGGACGTCGACACCAAGGCCTATTTCCTGTTCGCCACCATGGTCATCGCGGTGCCCACGGGCATCAAGGTGTTCAGTTGGATCGCCACCATGTGGGGCGGATCGATCGACTTCAAGACGCCGATGCTGTTCGCCGTGGCGTTCATCGCGCTGTTCACCGTCGGCGGCGTCACCGGCGTGGTGCTGGCCAATGCCGGCATCGACCAGGCCATGCACGACACCTATTATGTGGTCGCCCACTTCCACTATGTGCTGTCCATGGGCGCGGTGTTCGCCATCTTCGCCGGCTTCTACTACTGGGTCGGCAAGATGAGCGGCCGGCAATACCCCGAATGGGCCGGCCAGGTGCACTTCTGGATCACCTTCGTGGGCGTCAACATCATCTTCTTCCCGCAGCATTTTCTGGGCGCTGCGGGCATGCCCCGGCGCTATGTGGACTATCCCGACGCCTATGCGCTTTGGCACCAGGTGTCGTCCTGGGGGACCTATATCACGGCCATCGGCCTGGTCTGGTTTCTGGGCGTCTGCGTTTACACTCTGACCCGTGGCCGACGCTGCGGCGACAATCCGTGGGGACAAGGAGCGACCACGCTCGAATGGACCCTGGCCTCGCCGCCGCCGTTCCACCAGTTCAACCAACTGCCACGGATCAAGTGAGCCCCGGCCGCCGCCTCGGTCGTGCAGGACCGGGCGGCGGCTTCCCGCGCCCCATCCCCCTGGAGCGCGGCGGCCCGGACGGCTCGATGCCGCCGGTCCGCCGCTGCGGAGACAACCATGAGCGACGCTGCCCAGACCCTGCCCCGCCCGGCGACCGCGCCGGCCAGCCTTGGCGCCCCGGACGCGACCGCCGACCCGACCGCGCACCCCGGCGAGGTGGGCGACTTCATCGTGCTGATGAAACCCCGGGTGATGCGGCTGGTGGTGTTCACCGGGCTGGTGGGCCTGCTGGCGGCTCCGGGAGGGCTGCACCCGGTGATCGCGTTCACCGCCGTCTTGTGCATCGCCATCGGCGCGGGCGCCGCCGGGGCGCTCAACATGTGGTACGACGCCGACATCGACGCCGAGATGAACCGCACCGCCCGGCGGCCGCTGCCCGCCGGCTCGGTCAGCCCGTCCGACGCGCTCGGCTTCGGGCTGGTCTTGTCGATGGGGTCGGTCAGCGTCATGGGGCTGTGGGTCAACTGGACGGCGGCCAGCCTGCTGGCCCTGACCATCGCCTTTTATGTGGCCGTCTACACCATGTGGCTGAAACGCCGGACGCCGCAGAACATCGTCATCGGCGGCGCCGCCGGAGCGTTCCCGCCGATGATCGGCTGGGCCGCCGTCACCGGGTCGGTCAGCGTCGACGCCATGGTGCTGTTCGGCATCATCTTCTTCTGGACCCCGCCGCACTTCTGGGCGCTGTCGCTGTTCGTGGGCCAGGACTATGACCGGGCCTCGGTGCCCATGCTGCCGGTGGTCGCCGGGCGCCGTGCGACCCGTGCGCAGATCCTGGCCTATTCGGTGCTGCTCGCGCCCTTGGGCGTGGTGCCGTTCCTGCTTGGCACCGCCGGCGCGCTCTATGGGCTGGTGGCGGCGATCCTCGGCCTGGTGTTCGTCGCCCGCGCCTGGGCGGTCTGGCGCGCCGACGACGCGACCGACGTGGCGCCGGCCAAGAAACTGTTCGGATTTTCCATCGTCTATCTGTTCGCCCTGTTCCTGGTGTTGGGGCTGGACGTGGCGGTGACCCGTGCCCTGGAGGCTTGGACATGACCCATCGATCCCCGATGACCACCGATCCCGACGCCGACGGCCCTGCCGCCCCCGATGCCGATGCCGATGCCGATGCCGATGCCGATGCCGATGCCGATGCCCGGCTGGCGCGCGCGCGCCAGGGCCGCAACACGGTGCTGGCGGCATCGCTGGCCGCGCTCGCCATTCTGACCTTCGTGGTCACCATGGTGAAGATGCAGGGCATGGTGCCATGACCGACGACGACGCCGATCCCGGCCCGAAGCCAGTGCCAGCGCAGGCCGGCAATACGCGCCTGGCGCTGGTCCTGGCGCTGGCGGTGCCGGCCATGGTCGCCCTGTCGTTCGCTGCCGTGCCGCTCTATCAGGCCTTCTGTCAGGTGACCGGCTTCGGCGGCACCACCCAGCGCGGCGAGGCGGCCAGCCGCCCGGTGCTCGACCGCACCATCAAGGTGCGCTTCGCCGCCAACACCGACCGCGCCATGCCGTGGGACTTTCAGCCCATCCAAGGCAGCCAGACGATCCGCATCGGCGCCAATGGTCTGGCCTTCTACGAGGCCCACAACCCCACGGGCCAGGCGATCACCGGCACCGCCACCTACAACGTCACGCCGTTCAAGGCCGGGCAGTATTTCGCCAAGGTGGATTGCTTCTGCTTCACCGAACAGACGCTGACCGCCGGCCAGCGCATGGACATGCCGGTGAGCTACTATATCGACCCGGCGATCGCCCGCGACCCGAACCTGGACGGGGTCGAGGAAATCACCCTGTCCTACACCTTTTTCGTCGACGAACGGGCCACCGAGCGCCTGAGGAGCCAGGACGCGAACGACGCGGCGGACTGATCGCGCCGCCGCGCCCGCAGCAAGACCGAACCCGAAGCAAGACTGAACCCGCAGCACGACCCCCGGGGCGCCGACCGCCCCCCAGCGCCCTTCCAAGGGCAGGAGCGAAGACAATGTCTGGCAAGGCCCAACACGATTATCATCTGGTCGAACCGAGCCCGTGGCCGTTCGTGGGCTCCATGTCGGCGCTGGTCATGGCCATCGGCGCGGTGTTCTGGATGCACGGCACGGCCTGGGGGCCGTTCGTGTTCTGGGCCGGGCTCGCCGGCGTGCTCTACACCATGTACGAATGGTTCGGCGACGTGGTGCGCGAAAGCCGCAAGGGCGAGCACACGCCGGTGGTCCAGATCGGCCTGCGCTACGGCATGATCCTGTTCATCGCGTCGGAGGTGATGTTCTTCGTCGCCTGGTTCTGGGCCTATTTCAACGCCAGCCTGTTCCCCACCGAACAGATGGGCGCGGTCTGGCCGCCCGAGGGCATCGAGACCTTCGACCCCTGGCACATCCCGTTCATCAACACGCTGATCCTGCTGTTGTCCGGCACCACGGTGACCTGGGCGCACCACGCGCTGATCCACGGCGACCGCGACGGCCTGAAGAAGGGGCTGGCGGTGACCGTGGGGCTGGGCGTGATCTTCACCGGCTTCCAGGCCTATGAATACGCCCACGCCGCCTTCGGCATGTCGAGCGGCATCTATGGCTCGACCTTCTTCATGGCCACCGGCTTCCACGGCTTCCATGTGATCGTCGGCACCATCTTCCTGGCCGTGTGCCTGCTGCGTGCCGACCGCGGCCATTTCAGCGAGACCAAGCATTTCGGCTTCGAGGCAGCGGCCTGGTACTGGCACTTCGTCGACGTGGTGTGGATCTTCCTGTTCATGTCGATCTATGTCTGGGGCGCTGGCGCGGTCGCCCATTGATGGCCGGGCCCGACCGCCCGGGCACGCCGCCGCCGGGCGAGGCGTCCCGCCGCCCGCCGGTGTCGCCGCTGCGCGCCGGCCTCGCCGGGCGCTGCCCGGCCTGCGGGCGGGGTGCGCTGTTCGACGGTCTGCTGGCGCTCAAGCCCGCCTGCGGCCACTGCGGCCACGATCTGAGCGCGGCCGACCCCGGCGACGGCCCGGCGGTGTTCGTGGTGTTGATCCTGGGCATCCTGGCCGGCGGGCTCGGGCTGATCGTCGAGATGCGCGCCCACCCGCCGCTGTGGGTGCACGCGCTCATTCTGCTGCCGGTGATCGGCGGCGGCACGGTCGCCTTGTTGCGGGTGATCAAGGGCCTGCTGGTGTGCTACGAGTATCACCATGACGCCCGCGAGGCGCGCCTGGACCGCGACCCTGAGCCCTGACGCACCACCCCAAGGCCACGCGCGCCCTCGCCGAGCCACGCGCGCGCCACGCCCCTGCCTTTCCGACGACGAGGACCGTCCCCGGCCCATGCCCGCCCCCCTTGTGTCCCGCTTTCGCCCCGGCCCCGGCCCGACGCTGTTGACCCTGGCAGCGCTTGCGATCCTGATCGGCCTGGGGCTTTGGCAGCTCCAGCGCCTGGACTGGAAGACCGCCCTGCTGGATGAGATCGACGCGCGCATGGACCAGCCCGCCGTGGCCCTGCCGGCGCGCATCGACGACCCGGCGCGCTGGCGCTATCGCCCGGTGCGTCTGACCGGCCGCTTCGACCACGCCCGCGAGCAATATGTGTTCTCGGGCCGGCGCGGCGGCGGTTGGATGGTCTACACGCCGCTGATCCGCGACGCGGGCCCGCCGGTGCTGGTCAATCGCGGCCTGGTGCCCGACGACCGGCGCGCGCCCGAAACCAGGCCGCAAAGCCAGCCCGAAGGGCCGGTGTCGGTGACCGGCATCGCCCGGCTGTCGCGCCCCGGCGGCTGGCTGGTGCCGGCGCCCGAGCCGGCCACGCGCAGCTTCTACGCCGCCGACCGCGACGCCCTGGCCGCCGCCATGGGGCTGGCCCCGGTCGCCCCGGTGATGGTCGACGCGGAAACGCGTGTGGACGTGGATATGGCGGCGGATGGGGAGGCGGGCGGACCCGACCCCCTGCCCCGGGGTGGACAGACGCGGGTCGACATCCCCAACGATCATCTGGAATATGCGCTGACATGGTTTGCCTTGGCGCTGGTCTTGCTGGGCGTATATATCGCCTACGGGTTCAGCCGGCGCGCGCCGGGGCAACCCTAGGCTCCAGCCCCGGCCAGCCCGTTCCCCGGAGTGAGTATCGGCGATGACCCCAGCCCCCGTTTACGACAGCACGCGCGGCGAGACCGGCGCGAATTTCGAGCACGCGACCCTGCGCGGCCTGGCCGGCGACGGTGGGCTTTATGTGCCGCGCGCCTGGCCCGCGGCCCCGGCTGAGCTGTGGACCGCGCCGATGACCTATCCGATGCGCGCCGCCCAGACCCTGGCGCCGTTCGCCGCCGGCACCATCGACAGCCCAGCCCTGGCCGACATGGCCGCCCACGCCTATGCGGGCTTCGACGAGGCCGAGGTGACGCCGGTCAGCGATCTCGACCAGGGGCTGCACCTGCTCGAACTCTATCACGGCCCGACCCTGGCGTTTAAGGACCTGGCGCTGCAATTGCTGGGCCGGGTGTTCGACTTTTTGCTGGCCGAGCGCGACGAACGCCGGATCATCCTTGGCGCCACCTCGGGCGACACCGGGGCGGCGGCCATCGAGGCGTGCCGGCGTTCGGCGCACCTGTCGGTGGTGATGCTGCACCCCCGGGGTCGGGTCAGCGCGGTGCAACGCCGGCTGATGACCACGGTGGACGCGCCCAACATCCACAATCTGGCCGTCGACGGCAGCTTCGACGACTGCCAGCGCATGGTCAAAACGCTGCTGCGCCAGGGCCGGCTGGACGGCGACGAGCGCGCCTTCGCCGCCATCAACTCGATCAATCTGGTGCGCGTGCTGGCCCAGAGCGTCTATTACATGAGTGCGATCGCGGCCTTGGGCGGCGGGCCGGTCAATATCTGCGTGCCGACCGGCAATTTCGGCAACGCCTTCGCAGCCTATGCCGCCGCCCAAATGGGCGCGCCGGTGGGCCGCATTGCACTGGCCACCAACCGCAACGATATCCTGCATCGGGTGGTGACCACCGGGCGCTACGAACCCGCCCAGGCGGTCGAGACCCTGAGCCCGGCCATGGACATCCAGAAGGCGAGCAATTTCGAGCGCCTGGTCTATGACCTCAAGGACCGCGACCCGGCGGCCACCGCCCGCGCCATGGCCGGCGTCGACGACGGCCGCGGTCTGGTGCTGTCGGACACCGAACACGCCCGCCTGGCCGGGCGGTTCACCTCGGTGCGCGTGGACGACGCCGAGACCGTCGAGACCCTGCGCCAGGTCCACAGCGACACCGGCCGGGTGATCGACCCGCACACCGCCGTGGGCGTGGCCGCCGCGCGCCGGGCGTTCGCCGACGACGGCGTGCCGACCCTGATCGCCGCGACCGCCCACCCGGCCAAGTTTCCCGAGACCGTGGCCGACGCCATCGGCGCCCATCCAGCGCTGCCGTCGCGCCTCGCCGACCTGATGGAGCGGGCCGAGCACGTCGAAACGCTGCCCGCCGACGCCGCGGCCCTCGCCCGGTATATGAAGGAGCATGTATGACCATCCGCGTCACCACCCTGGCCAACGGCGTCCGCGTCGTCACCGATGAGATGCCGCACCTGGAGACCGTCTCCATCGGCGTCTGGATTGATGCCGGCTCGCGCTATGAGACGCCGCACAACAACGGCATCGCGCACCTGCTCGAACATATGCTGTTCAAGGGCACCGAACGCCGCACGGCGCGCCAGATCGCCGAACAGATCGAGGATGTGGGCGGCGTGCTCAACGCCTTCACCAGCCGCGACCACACCACCTTCTATGCCCGGGTGCTGAAGGAGGATATGGGTCTGGCGGTCGATCTGCTGGCCGACCTGTTGCGCCGGTCGCGCTTCGACGCCGACGAATTGGAGCGCGAGCGCGAGGTGGTCCTGCAAGAGATCGGCCAGGCCCAGGACACCCCCGACGACATCGTCTTCGACATGCTCCAGGAGCGCGCCTTCCCCGACCAGGCGCTCGGCCGCTCGATCCTCGGGTCGGCCGACACCATGTGTTCGGTGACCCGCGACCAGTTGATCGCCTTCCAGCAGGCCCACTATCGCGGCGAGACGCTGGTGGTGGCGGCCGCCGGCCATGTGGACCACGACATCCTGGTGCGCCTGGTCGACGACGCGTTCGGCGACCTGCCGGCAAGCCGTGCCGGCGGCTTCGAGCCCGGTCGCTACGAAGGCGGCATGGTGCGCGCCGACCGCGCGCTCGAACAGATCCACCTGACCGTGGGCTTCCCGTCGCTGCCGTTCAGCGACCCGGATTTCTACGCGCTCAATGTGTTCTCGACCCTGCTCGGCGGCGGCATGTCGTCGCGCCTGTTCCAGGAGGTGCGCGAGGAGCGCGGGCTCGCCTATGCCATCTACAGCTTCACCTCGCCGCATGTGGATACCGGCCTGTTCGGCATCTATGTGGGCACCGACCCCGAGACCGTGGGCGACGCGGTGCCGGTGATGGGCGCACAGATGCGCGACCTGTGCGCGACCCTCGACGACCGCGAGATCGCCCGCGCCCGCGCCCAGCTCAAGGCCGGCTTGCTGATGTCGATGGAAAGCACCTCGGCGCGGGTCGAACAGATGGGCCGGCAGATGCTGATCTTCGGCCGCGTGGTGCCGGTGGAAGAGATGACCGCCAAGGTGGAGGCGGTGGACGCCGAGGCGATCGAGCGGGTGTGCCGGCGCACGCTGGCCGACCACCGGCTGACCGTGGCAACCGTCGGCCCGCAAGCCGCCCTGCCCGACGAAGACGCGATCCGCGCCGCCTTCCTGGACTGACCGGCCGCCGCCGGCCACGCCCCGGCGGCAGCGCCAGCCCGGCCTGCGCGATGGGCGCGGCCGGTGGGCCAGGGGGATTGCCGCGCTGTCGCCCGCAAAGGCGGAGAGGGGCACCGCTCGTGCGCGATGGCGGAGGGCCGTGGGCGCGCGTTGACGCGCCCGCAACGGTCAGGCGTGGCCGGCCTCGCCCGACAGAACCGACAGGTCGACGCCCAGGCGGCCGAGCGCGCCGGTGTACTTGGCATCCAGATTGGTGCGAAACAGCAGGTCGTCATCCGCCGGCAGGGTCAACCAGGCGTTTTGCTGGATTTCCGATTCCAACTGCCCCGGCGCCCAACTGGCGTAGCCGAGGGCGAGCAAGCTGTGGCGCGGGCCGGTGCCGCCGGCGATCGCCTTGAGGATATCCACCGTCGCGGTGAGCGCCCGGCTGCGGCCGATCTCCAGCGTCGAATCCTGGAGAAAATCGGCGGTGTGCAGCACGAAGCCGCGCCCGGTCTCCACCGGCCCGCCGGCGTGGATAGGAAGGTCCGGCACCTCGCCGTCGACCGCGATCGACAGTTGATCGAGCAATTCGGCAAAGGTGATCCAGTCCATCGGCTTGTTGACCACCAAGCCCATGGCGCCATCGGAGGAATGGCTGCACATGTAGATCACCGTGCGTTCGAACCGGCTGTCGCCCATGGACGGCATGGCCAGCAGGAACTGATCCTCCAAGAATCCCTCGGATGTCATCGCTCTTTCGGCCTGTTGACGACTTCGCATGCCCCAAGCCTGCCTTTGAACGTGTGCCCGGTAAAGGATTTTTCGCCCAACCCGCCAAGCACCCGGCTGCGCCGCGGGTGCCGGGAAAGGCGACGGGCATTGTCTCTTTTCAAACCCGAAACATCGGGTTAAGACCGCGACACGGACCGGCCGAGCCGGTCGGCCGGCCGCCTGCCTCGACCCCTTTTCATATGGAGACAGCGCCATGACGATCCAAGTCGGTGACACCCTGCCCGACGCCACGCTGATGGAAATGACCGCCGACGGCCCGCAGCCGCTGAGCGTCAAGGATCTGGTCGCCGGCAAGACGGTGGCCCTGTTCGCCGTGCCCGGCGCGTTCACGCCCACCTGTTCGGCCCAGCACCTGCCGGGATTCGTCACCCAGGCCGACGCGCTGAGGGCCAAGGGCATCGACGAGATCGCCTGCCTGTCGGTCAATGACGTGTTCGTCATGGACGCCTGGGGCAAGGCCAGCCATGTGGGCGATGCGGTGCGCATGCTCGCCGACGGCAATGGCGATTTCGCCAAGGCGCTCGGCCTCGACCTCGACGCCAGCGGCTTCGGCATGGGCGTGCGCAGCCAGCGCTTCTCGCTGGTCGCCAAAG
This sequence comes from Rhodothalassium salexigens DSM 2132, assembly GCF_004341375.1. Taxonomy (GTDB): domain Bacteria; phylum Pseudomonadota; class Alphaproteobacteria; order Sphingomonadales; family Rhodothalassiaceae; genus Rhodothalassium; species Rhodothalassium salexigens. Next base: position 232,340 of record NZ_SLXO01000004.1, on the reverse strand, counting down.
ACGGCCAGGTCACCCAGTTGAACGTGGACGAAGGCGGCGGCTTCGAGGTGTCGTCGGCCGAGTATATGCTCGACCGGCTGTGACACCCGGCCTTTGGCGTCCGGCAGCACGCCTTGCCGGACGCCAAGGCGCTCAGCGCGCTGCACAATACGCCATTGCGAGAGTGGCACCGGCGGTCCGCGCGTGCTATGCGCAGACCATGTCCGAAAACCCGGTCGAGGTCCGCCCATGCTTCATCCGCTTCTGAAGACCGTCTCCTTGGCCGGTCTGTGCACCCTGGCGGCCGGTTGTGCCGACACAGCCAATGCGCCCGACGCATCGGTCACGGCCAGTTTGAGCGCCCCCCAAGCCCAGACCGATGCCGCCCCGGCGGACCCAGCCGGCGCTCAACCCGCCCCGTCGGCGGCCGACGAGCCGCGCGCGGTGCCCGAGACGGCGGCGGCCATGGGTCAGACCAAGGACCCCTGGCGCGGCGCCAATCGCGGCCTTTTCGTCGCCAACCGATGGATCGACCGCAATCTGCTCGACCCGGTGGCCGGCGCCTACAACACCGTGCTGCCCGAACTGGTGCGCAACCGCATCGCCAATGTCTTCGACCTGCTGACCGAGCCGCTGAACCTGGCCCACAACATCCTGCAAGGCGAGCCCGAACGCGCCGGCCGGGTGCTCGGCCGCATCGTGCTCAACGCCACCGTGGGCCTCGGCGGCATGTTCGACGTGGCGAGCCAGAACGGCGTGCCCGAGGCGGACGAGGATTTCGGCCAGACGCTGGCGGTCTGGGGCGTGCCGAGCGGGCCTTATGTGGTGCTGCCGTTCTTCGGCCCGTCGACCCTGCGCGGCGCCTTCGGGCTCGGCAGCGACATCCTGCTCGACCCCGTACAGATCGGCATCGACAGCCGATTCGGTATCCGCGGCGCCGACCTGCGCTGGGTCAATACCGGGCTTGGCATCGGCAATGCCATCGACACCCGGGCGCGCTATGACGAGCAGGTGGACCAGATCTTCGAGATCGACGACATCGACCGCGGCTATACGCTGATGCGCTCGGGCTATCTGCAAAGCCGCTGCTTCGCGATCACCAACAATGCGCTCGACGCCGGCTGCGACCCCGAGGGCGAGGACCTGTTCGACCAGACCCTCGACGAGATGCGCCAGCGCCCCAACGGCCTGCGCTGATCCGCCCGCCCGGCGGCGCCGGCGCCCCGGTCACACGGTGTGCAAGGCGTGCGCCTTGAGGGTGGCGAGCGCGCAGACATCGAGCGCGCGTTCGTGGGTCGCCGCCAGGTCCACCGGCGGCGCCAGGCCGACCCGGCGGGCCTCCTCCCAGCGCGCCGCGCAGACGCACCAGCGGTCGCCGGTGGTCAGGCCGGGGAACCCGAATTCGGGGCGCGGCTGCGACAGGTCGTTACCCTTGGAGCGGGTATAGGCCAGGAATGGCTCGGTCATCACCGCGCACACGGTGTGCGAGCCGGCGTCTTCCGGGCCGGTATTGCAACAGCCGTCACGATAGAAGCCGGTCACCGGGTCAAGCCCACAGGGCTGCAAGGCGGTGCCCAGCACGTTCTTGGGACCATGGGTCATAGCGCCTCCTTTCGGCATTGGGTCGCTCCCATGGGCCGATACGCAACCACCCCCTCGCCCGGACCGCCTGAACAGACCCCACCCCGTCATGGCGAGGCGCGTCAGCGCCGAAGCAATCCAACCGCCGCCGGCGTCTTGACCGAAACGCCCGTGGATTGCGTCGCCCTCACGGGCTCGCAATGACCGTAGCGGGTTTCGGGGGAACCCCGAGGGGCCGGGGACTTTCGGCCGCTCCGCTGCCCCCGTGCCCCAGGCTCAGCGTTCGAACTTGCGGTACTTGATGCGCTTGGGGATCGTGCTGTCGGCGCCCAGGCGGCGCTTCTTGTCTTCTTCGTAATCCTCGAAATTGCCCTCGAACCAGACCACCTCGCTGTCGCCCTCGAAGGCCAGGATATGGGTCGCCAGGCGATCGAGGAAAAAGCGGTCGTGGCTGGTGATCACCGCACACCCGGCGAAGTCTTCGAGCGCCTCTTCAAGGGCGCGCAGGGTCTCCACGTCCAAATCGTTGGTCGGTTCGTCGAGCAGCAACACATTGCCGCCCTGCTTGAGCATCTTGGCCAGGTGGACGCGGTTGCGCTCGCCGCCCGACAGGTGGCCGACCTTCTTCTGCTGGTCCGAGCCCTTGAAGTTGAACGCGCCCACATAAGCCCGGGTCGGGATTTCGGTCTTGCCGAAATAGAACACGTCGTCGCCGCCGGAAATCTCTTCCCAGACATTCTTGTTGGGGTCGAGCGCGTCGCGCGACTGGTCCACATAGCCGAGTTCCACCGTGTCGCCCACGCGCAGCTCGCCGCCATCGGGTTGTTCCTGGCCGGTAATGATCCGGAACAGGGTCGTCTTGCCCGCCCCGTTGGGGCCGATCACGCCGACGATACCGCCCGGCGGCAGGGTGAAATTCAGCCCCTTGTAGAGCAGCTTGTCGCCATAAGCCTTGGTCAGCCCCTCGGCCTCGATGACCAGATTGCCGAGCCGCTTGGGCGGCTGGATCTTGATCTGCGCCGAGCCCGCGACGCGTTCTTCCTGGCGCTCCAGCATCTCGTTGTAGGACTTGATCCGCGCCTTCGACTTGGCCTGGCGCGCCTTGGGGCTTTGCGCCATCCACTCGCGTTCGCGTTCCAGCGCCTTCTTGCGCGCCTCGTCGGCGCGTTCTTCTTGCGACAGACGCTTTTGCTTGGCTTCGAGCCACTGCGAATAATTGCCCTCGAACGGGATGCCGCGGCCACGGTCGAGTTCGAGCACCCAGCCGACCACATTGTCGAGGAAGTAACGGTCGTGGGTGACCAGCACGACGGTGCCGGCATAGTCCTGGAGATAGCCTTCGAGCCACGCCACGGATTCGGCGTCCAGGTGGTTGGTGGGCTCGTCGAGCATCAACATGTCGGGCTTTTCCAGCAGCAGCCGGGTCAGCGCCACCCGGCGCCGCTCGCCGCCCGACAGGCTGTCCACGGCCCAGTCGCCGGGCGGGCAGCGCAGCGCCTCCATGGCGATCTCGACCCGGTTGTCGAGTTCCCAACCGTCGACCGCCTCGATCTGTTCCTGCAACTCGCCCTGTTCGGCGATCAGGGCGTCGAAATCGGCGTCGGGCTCGGCGAACTTCTCGGCGATGGCGTTATAGCGGTCGATCAGGTCCTGAACGCCGCGCACGCCGTCCATGACGTTCTCTTTGACCGTCTTGTCGGGGTCGAGATGGGGCTCCTGGGGCAGATACCCGACCCGCACGCCCTCATTGGCCCACGCCTCGCCCTGGAACTCGGTCTCGATGCCGGCCATGATGCGCATGAGCGTCGATTTCCCCGCGCCGTTGACGCCGATGATGGCGATCTTGGCGCCGGGCAGGAAGTTGAGCGTGATGTCCTTCAGAACCTGCTTGCCGCCCGGATAGGTCTTGGACAGGTTGCGCATCTGAAACACATACTGCGGGTTGGCCATAAAGGGGTCCTCGTCGCTTGGAAGGGCGGGCGCCGGACGGCACCGCGGCTGGCCGCCTGTCTAAACCATCACCGCGACCAACACAATGTGCGACCCGGGGCGAGACCGGGGCGGAGATCCGGGGTGCGACCGGGGCTGAAGCCGTGGGAAAACCGGCGGCGGAGCCGGCGGTTCGCCCCGGCCTGCGCCGCCGGCCTCGACAGCGCGCGCGCGCCCGCCTAAGCGTGACCTCCGCCACCCCGCCGGCCTGGCCCGACGCCCCAGCAATCGCCCCAACCGGAGCCCGCCGCCCGATGACCGACACCCCCGGCCGACGCGCCGACACCGCCCCCCTGTCCGCCCGCCGCCGCACCGCACCGGCCACGGACACCGCCAGCGCAACCGCCGACACCGCCGCACCGGCGCGCCCGGCCTATCGCGCCTGGGTGCTGGGCATGTTGATCCTGGTCTACACGTTCAATTTCGTCGACCGGCAGATCGTCGGCATCCTGGCGCCGGCGATCAAGGCCGACCTGGGGCTCAGCGACACCCAGTTGGCGTGGATGGGCGGGGTCGCGTTCGCGCTGTTCTACACCACGCTGGGGCTGCCGGTGGCGCGGCTGGCCGATCGCTGGTCGCGCACCGGGGTGATGACCATCGCCCTCGCGCTGTGGAGCGCCATGACCGCGCTCAGCGGCCTGGCGCAGTCTTTCTGGCAGTTGTTCCTGGCGCGCATGGGCGTCGGCATCGGCGAGGCCGGCGGCGTCGCCCCGGCCTATGCCCTGATCGCCGATTATTTCCCCAGCCACCAGCGCGCCCGGGCGCTGGCCATCTATTCCCTGGGCATTCCGCTCGGCGGCGGGCTGGCGGTCGGGGTCGGCGGCGTGCTCGCCGAAACCCTCGATTGGCGCGCGGCATTTCTGATCGTCGGTCTGGCCGGCGTCGCCATCGCGCCGCTGTTTCGGCTGACCGTGCGCGAACCCGCCCGCCGCGCCGCAAAGCCCCCCAAGCCCCCGGCGGCAGCGCCGGCGTCCGGCTCCGCTTCGGCCCCTGCTTCGGCCTCCAATCCGGTACAGAACGGGCCGGTGCAAGGCGGGCCGGCCCGGGCCGACCCGTCCGAGGCCCGGGCGGCCGGCGCCGACGGTGGCTTCGGCGCGGTGTTGGCGCTGTTGCGCACCAAGCCCAGCTTCTGGCTGTTGTCGCTGGGGGCGGCCAGCGCCTCGATGGTCGGCTATGGCTTGATGTTCTGGCTGCCATCCTTCTTCGTGCGCAGCTTCGCCGATACGCTGCCGGCGTTCTTCGCCTGGGCGCCGGCGGTCCTGGTGCCGGCGGACGCCGGGCCGGTGCGTCTGGCCGGTTTTTTCTATGCCACCATCTTGCTGGTCGGCGGCACCGTAGGCGTGCTGGCCGGCGGCATCCTGGCCGACCGGCTCGGGCGCACCGACCGCGCGGCCTATGCCCGGGTGCCGGCGGTGGCGTTCCTGGCGATCCTGCCGGCCCTGGTGATCGGCCTGTTGACCCACACGCCGGCGGCGGCCTTCGCCGCCTTTCTGGTCCTCCAGGCGCTCAGCCTGACCTGGCTCGGGCCGCTTTTGTCGGCGTTCCAGCACCTGGTGCCGGCGACCATGCGCGCCACCGCCTCGGCGCTGTTTTTGTTGATCAACAATCTGATCGGCCTGGCGCTGGGCAATCTGTTGATCGGCGCGCTGTCGGACGCACTGGCCGCGCGCTTCGGCGCCGAATCGCTGCGCTATGCCATGCTGTCGGGGGCAGGGCTCTATCTCGTCGCCGCCCTGCTGTTGCTATGGGCAGCGCGCCACCTGTCTCGCGATTGGCACGACCCGGCAAATTGACCCTGGCCGAGAAGGGTTTTTTAACGCAAATTTGTGATAAGCAAGGCCGCTCCTTCCGTCCCCGCATGTTGCAGTGGAGATTCCGGCCGTGACCGTTCCCGACCGTTTCCTGGGCGTTGCCTTTGCCGCCGGCGACATCGTTCTGGAATTGGATTCCGACTATCGCATTCTGCACGCCGATGGCGCCGTCACCGGCACCGCGCTGGGGGGCGCTAAGGGGCCCCTGGCGCTACCCGACGCCATCGCCGCCGATGACCGGCCGGCGCTCCATGGCGCCTTCGACGCCTTGTCGAGCACCTTTCGCAGTGGTCCGATCCGCTTGCGCCTGCCCTGCGACGACGGCGAAATGCGCCCCTTCATCGCCAATTTCGGCCGTCTGCCGCACCGCGACGGGCGTTATTATGCGCTGCTCACCAGCCCGGCCCATTACGGCACCACCGCGTCGCTGATCGACCATCTGGTGTCGGCACGCAACCGGCCCGACGGCGGCCGGGCCATGCTGGAGCGGCTGGCCCGCCTGCTGACCGAGCCCAGCGCCGGCCCCGCCGACGACGGCGTACCGCACCGGCTGTTGACGGTGTTGGAGACGTTGGGCGACGACGATCTGAACGACGCTCAGGTGCGCGCGTTCGAGCAGCGGCTGAGCGCCATGTCGTTGGGCGGCCAAGGGGCGATCAAGCTGAGCGACCACCGCTTCGCCGTGGTCCAGGAAGACACCGGCGACGGCGCGGCCACGCGCGCCATGATCGCCGGGTTGGGCGAGGCAACGGGCGTCGACGTCCGCTCCGCCACGCTCGACCCGAGCCGCGCGCTCGACCGCGAGGACGCGGTGCGCGCCATTGTTTATTGTCTCCAGCAATTTACTGAAGACGCACAAGGTTTCGACATCGACTCGCTGTCGACCAATTTCGCCAGCGTCATCCGCGAGGCCAATGACAATGTGAGCCAGTTCCGGCGGGTTCTGTCGGAAGGGGCGTTTTCCCTGGTGTTCCAGCCGATCGTCACCCTGGCCAACGGCATGCCGCACCATTACGAGGTGCTGGCCCGCTTCGACCAGACCGAGGGCCAGACCGGCAGCCAAGCGAACGGCCCGGCCCGCCCGTCACCCTATGCCACCATCGCCTTCGCCGAACGCACCGGGCTGATCGCGGAATTCGACCGCGCGGTGATCACCCGGGTGATCGACAAGCTCAACCAGATCGACGACCGGCATCGCCCGCCCCGGGTCGCGGTCAACATCTCCGGCCGGTCGCTGCAGAGCGATCCGTTCGTAACCCAGTTGTTGCGCCAACTGGCCCGGCACCAGCGGCTGTCCGACCGGCTCAGCCTGGAAATCACCGAATCGGCCGAGATCAAGGCACCCGAAACCCTGCAATCGACCATCAACCGGGTGCGCGACCTGGGTTTCAAGGTCTATCTGGACGATTTCGGTGCCGGCGGTGCGGGCTTTCGCTATCTCAAGGCGCTGCGCGTCGACGGCATCAAGATCGACGGCAGCTATATCCGCGATGCCCAACGCAGCCACCGCGACCACGCCTTCCTGCGCTGCATGGTGGGGCTATGCCGCGACCTGGATATCAAGACCGTGGGCGAGTGGGTCGAAACCCCGGAACAGGCGGCGATGCTGCGCGGCCTCGGCGTCGACTATGCCCAGGGTTTCCTGTACGGCCACCCGCAGCCCGGCCTGAAGGTAACCCCGCGCTCGGCGGTCGGCTGACCGGGCGCACCCGTGCCAGCCATGCGCCTGCCTTGCCATGCCGCCCCGCCGGCGCGCCGGCAGCCACGCCACAACGGTCGGGCGCCGGGTACCGGGCGCCGGGCGTCAGCCACCGGTGAAGCGCGGCGGCCGCCGGTCGGCGAACGCTGCTACCGCCTCTCCATGGTCGGGGCTGGCCTGGGTGATCATCTCATAGGCGATGGCGGCCTCGGAAATCTGGTTGGCCAGGTCGCGCAGCGGCAGGTTGATCGCCGCCTTGGTCCAGCGCTGCGCCCACCGCGCCCCGCCGGCCAACTTGGCCGTCAGGGCGTCGACCCGGTCGTCGAGCGCCGCCGCCGGCACGGCATCGTTGATCAACCCGATCTCGGCGGCGCGCGGGGCGGCCACCATGTCGCCGGTGAGCAGCAGTTCCTTGGCGCGCGGATAGCCGATGATCTGCGGCCACAAGAGCGCGCCGCCGTCGCCGGCCACCAGGCCCATCTTGACATGCGGATCGCCGATCGACGCGGTGTCGGCGGCGACGATGATATCGCACAGCAAGGCCAGCGACGCGCCAAGCCCGGCGGCCGGCCCGTTCATCCGGCAGACCACGGGCTTTTCCATCTCCAACGCGCCCAGGATGATGCGCTTGGCGTCTGCGGCGATGGCGCGAAAACGCCCCGGCTCGTCGATCATGGCCTGAAACCAGGCCATGTCGCCGCCGGCGCAAAAACCGGGCTCGGCACCGGTCAGCACGATCACGTCGCTGTCGGGGTCGGCGCCCAGGTCGGGGAACAGCGCAGCCAATTCTTGGTGCAGCCGCCCGTCGACCGGGTTCATGGCGCCGGGCGTGTCGATGGTCACGGTCAGCACCCGGCCGGCGCGCTCGAAGCGCAGCCGTTGATAGTCGCGGCCCAGGGCCATGGGCATCCTCCCTCACCTCTTTTGGGTATGGGGGAGAGCTTGACCGACGCCCGGCGGGCCGGTCAACGGCTACTCCTCGGTGAGGAAGATCAGCGCGAAGCCCACCAGGGCGAAGAACAGCAACGGCGCGAAGGCGGCCACCGCCGGCGGCACGCTGCCCAATTCGCCCATCGCCAGCATGAAATTCTCGGCGACGAAGTAACTGAAGCCGAGCGCCATGCCGATCAGCAGCCGCGCGGTGCCGCGCCCGCGGCGCATGGCGCCAGCGCCTGCCACCGCGCCCATCAACGGCATCACCAGGGTCGACGCCGGCCCCGACAGGCGGCTGAGCAGCGCGGTCGACAGCGCGGCGGCGTCGCGCCCCTGCTGCGCCATGGACGCCACCACCTCGCGCAAGGTGCCAAGCTCGGTCACGTCCGGGTCCACATTGCGGGTCAGGAACTGGTCGGGCGTCAAGGCAAGGTCCCACACCGCCGACTGCGCCGCCGTGGTCTCCAGCGTGTCGACGCCGAACCGGCGGACCCCGAACAACCGCCATTCGCCCTTGTCGTACCAGGCGAAGTCGGCGCGTTCGGTATAACGCACCATGCTGTCCGCGCCGAGGCCGTAGACGGTCACCTGGTCGAGGATCACCCGGCTGCCCGAGCGGCTCAGCGCCTCCACATGGATCACCCGGTCGCCCTGGGTCAGCCAGATATCGGTGCGGATATCGGGGCGCGGCGGCAGGTCGGCGGCATAGTCGTTCTGTTGCCAGTATTTCAGCCGGTTGGACGCGTCCACCACCACGGTCTCGAAGAACAGGAAATGGCCGATGGCGATGGCCAGACAGACACCGCCCAGCGGCAGCAGCAACCGGTGCGGCGACAGGCCGGTGCCGCGCATGACCGTCAATTCGCTCGACTGGCGCAGCGTCGACAGGGTGAACAACACGCCAAGCAGGGCGGCGAACGGCACGAACTGGTCGACCAGTTGCGGCACCCGCAAGACCACATAGCGCAACAAAGCCCCCCGGCCCGCGCCCTCGCCCGCCAACAACGCCTCCGACGTGGCCATCAGGTCGAGCAGTTGCAGCACCACCACGATCAGCGCCAGCACGAGCGCGAACCGCAGCGCGAACTGGCGCGCCAGATACCCGGCGAGCGTCGGCGACGGCACCGCCAGACGGACCAGGCGCTTGAACGGACGGGTCATGGAACGGGTCTCCGACGAAGGCGGCGGGCCAGACGCCCGAGCAGGGCGCCCAGGCGCTGACCGGCGGTTTCAAGCGGCGTCAGCGCGGGCGCCCCCGGCCGGTCGCCAGTGACATGAAAGGCCCACAGCGCAAACGCCCACAAGGCGGCATAGATCGGCCACATGGCAAGCCACGGCGCGGCGACGCCCGAGGCCACGATGGCGCGGCCGGCTTCCATCACCTCATGATAGACGATCACCGTGACCAGGCCGAGCAAGGCGCCCGCGCCGCTGTCGCGGCGTTTGTCGATGACCCCGAGCCCGAACGCCAACAGCGGCAGCGGCAGGAAGTTGAGCGTCGACAGCAACCGCCAGTGCCATTCGGCGCGCGCAGCCGCGCTGTCCGGGCCGGTCGCGACGGCGTCGCCGCCCGGGCCATCCGGGTCGCCCGGCGCGCCATAGCCGGTCAAGCGCCACAATTCGGGCAGTGTCGCCTCTTCTTCGCGGCTGCCGCGCGGGCGGAACGCTTCGATCGGCGGCAAGGCGATCGGGCGATCCTGGCGCTCGAAGCGCAGCAGGCTCGGCGTGCCGTTGACATCGGTCAGGTTCAGCAACCGGCCCTGATAAAGCCGTAACAAGATGACGTTCTCGTCCGCCGTGGCCAGAAACTCCCCGCGCTCGGCGGTGACCACCACCCGGCCCCCGGGGCCGTGGCGCTCCAGAAAGATGTCGGTGAGGATGCGCCCGCCGCGTTCCACGCCGCCCACGTTCAAGACCACCCCTTGCGCCAGGTCCACATACTCGCCGACACCGACGGTGGCACCGAGGGCGCCGCTGCGGGCGTCGAACTTGAGCGCGCTGTAGGTATAGAGGCTGACCGGCTGCACCCAGCCGACCACCAGCGCATGCAGCGCCATCAACGGCACCAGCACCACATAGAGCGGTCGCACCAGCCGGCGCAACGACACCCCGGCACCGCGGATCACGTCCAATTCGCTCGACCGCGACAACCGCCGCGCCGCCGCCAGCATGGCGATGAACGCGGCGAGCGGCAGGGCGGTGCCCAGATACTCGGGCAGCAGGTGCAAGAGCATGGCCCAGACCACGTCGGCCGGGCCGTTCTCGTTGATGACGAAATCGAACAGCCGCAGCATCTGCTCCAACAACAGAAGCAACACCGCGATCACCAATGTCAGGGCGAACGGCTCGGCGACACTGCGCAACAGGTAACGGTCGAGGGTCTGAAACACCGGCCGGGGCTTCCTCACGGCAGGACGACGGGAGCGGACAGCGTGGCCCCCGATCGCCTCAATGGCCGAATTTCCCGCCGCTATCAAGGGGACCGGCGGACACGGGCTCGCCCGGCGTCCCGGCGATCCGGCCGCTGCCGGTCAACCCGGTCAGCGCGAACAGGCCCAGATTGGTCGCCTGCATCAACACGCCATTGACCAGAAACAGCGCCGAGACCGCGCTGTCGGGCGCCGCCACCGCACCGGCCAGGGCCACCGCCACGGCGGCGAAGGCCAGTTCCTTGGCCGGCACCAGCGGCAGCCGGGTCATCGCCATATAGAGCGCCAGAAAGACGCCCCATGTGGACCAGTCGACCAGCGGCAACACCAAGGCCCACTGCGCCACCTGCAAACCGGAGACCACCGCCAGCCGCGCGCCATGCAGCGCGAACACCCGGCGCGCGGCCGCCGCCGGGATCGACAGCACCCGGCCGCGAAACACCAGGAACAAGGCCAGCAGCAGCGCCGCCGCTGCCGCCGCCCAGGCAAGCGTGCCCTCAAGCCCCGGCGCGGCGTCGAGCGCGCGGCTCAACTGCCCGGTCGCGGCGACCGCGGCCAACAGCGCCAGCGTGGCGATCATGGCCGCGGCCGACGACAGGATATTGACGTCCTTGACCAGCGCGAACACCGGCAGGCCGCCGGGGCGCGCGTCGCCCAGTTCGCGGCGTGCCCAATGGTAGAAATAGGCCTCGCCCGAATAGTCGACGACGGCGAAGTTCAGCACCCGCTTGCGCAGGAACACCGGCCAGGCGCGCCATAGCGGGCGGCCGAAGAGATGGCCGTAAATGGCGATCTCGAAGCCTGAGAACGCCGCATAGCGCACAGCGAACAACAGGTAGAACCAGGGCGAGGCCGGCGTGTCGGCGAGCACCGCCTCGAACCCGACGCCCCATAGCTGGTGGACGAGCAGCGCCAGCACGGCGCAGAACAGCGCCGCCTTGACCGTCCGCCCGACCCAGGCCGGCGGCGTCCAGGCGCGCGCGCGCCCGGCCACCTGCCGGCCCCGCGCCCATAATGATGCCCAGGCTGTGCCCATGGCCGTGCCGCCGCCTCCGTCGCCTCGGATGTGCCGCGCCCTGCCTTACTGTACCGGCCCGGCCGCCGCAATCGTCACGATCGCGACACTGCGGGCCTTTACCACCCCCGCACCGCAACCTATTTGAGGCACAAAGCCCGCAGGGCATCCCCGCAGAGTAGCGCAGATGATCCCCACAGACACCGAAGCCGCCGGCCTGGCAGCCCCCGTCGCACCGACCGACCGGCCGCGCTTCGGCCGTTCGTGTTGGTCCTGGTGGATGACGGCTCGCCGGACCTGGCGCGTCGGGTGCTGAAACAGGGCCGGGCGATTTATCCGTGGCATCTGTGGTGCCAGGCGTCGGATCGGCGAGCGAACCGACGCAGCGTGCGCTGGACGCTGGTTGAGCGGCGATCTACTATTTCTCGCCAAGACGGTCGAAAGACTGGTTTTTCTATACGTTCCTGGCACAAAGATTTGCCCGTCGCCAGTGCAATGACATTAATCTTAGACGCCGCGATTGGGTAAGCCACCCCGAAGACCGGGACGGCGAGCATTTTGACAGGAACCCAAAGTACCCCCCTGGACAGAGGACAAGCCGATGGGCTCTTATCCCGGTCTAATGAGGAGAGCCCCTTGACGGACAAGCAACAAACCGCCGCCACGCCCGAACGCTGGACCGTGGTCATCCCGGCGTTCAACGAAGCCCGGTTCATCGCCCGCACGCTCGACACCCTGGCCGCCCAAAGCATCGGCACGCCGTCGATCGTGGTGGTCGACAACGCCTCGACCGACGGCACCGCCGAGGTGGTGGCAAGGTTCGCCGCCGAGCATCCGGGCCTTGACGTGCGGGTCGTGCCCGAACCGCGCCAGGGCCGCCTTTATGCGCTGGAAACCGGCATCGCCCAGGTGACCACGGCCTATGTGGCGCTGTGCGACGCCGACACGCTCTATCCGGTCGACTATCTGGCGCGCGCCGGCGCCGGCTTCGACGCCCACCCGGACGCCGCGGCGGTGTTCGCGCTCGGCGTCTATCGCGGCTCGTCGCCGCTGCGCGCGCGGCTGGTGCGGCTCAAGGGCGCCATCGCCGGCCGGCTATTGCGCAACCAGGGCCACACCGGCGGCTATGGCCAGTGCTTCCATATGGGCCGCCTGCGCGCTGCGGGGGGATATTCGGTCGATCTGTGGCCGTTCATGGTCGCCGACCATGAGGTGGTCAACCGGGTGCGCCGCCACGGCCGGATCGTCTATAGCGGCAATTTTTGGTGCCTGACGTCGGACCGGCGCAAGGACCGCAGCCGGGTCGACTGGTCGCTCGGCGAGCGCTTGCTGTACAATTTCTCGCCCGGCTTCACCAAGGACTGGTTCTTCTATCGCTTCCTGCGCCCGCGCTTCGAAAAGCGCACCATGTACAACATCAACCTGCGCAGCCGGGACTGGGAAGGCGACCCGGCCCCCTGATCCCCCCGCGACGCCCGAAGACGCGACAGCCAAAACGACGCGCCGGCGCATAAAACGGCCACGCAAGGGGCTGGTCCCTTGCGTGGCCGCGATGCTTATCAGCGCCTCGACCGGTCGGGTCAGGCAGCAGCGCGCTGTTCCATGTCGCCATAGAAGGTGCGCCCGGCCGCCGCCATATCGCGCAGCAGCTTGGGCGGCGTGAACCGGTCGCCGAAGCGCGCCGCAAGCGCGTCGGCGTCCTCGACGAAGCGGGCGATGCCGTAGGTGTCGAGGAAGCTGAACGGCCCGCCGGTAAAGGGCGGGAAGCCCCAGCCGAAGATGGCGCCCAGGTCGCCGTCGATGGGGTTTTCCAAGATCCCCTCCTCGAAGCAGCGGGCGCATTCGACCACCTGCGAGAACAACAGGCGATGGCGCACGTCCTCGGCCGACGGTTGGTCGCCGGCGACCGGGAAGGCGTCGGCCAGGCCGGGCCACAGGCCGGTCTTGCGGTGGTCCTGATAGTCGTAGAAGCCCTTGTCGTTCTTGGCGCCGAACCGGCCCAGATCCTCGACCATGCGGATCGCCACCGCGTCGCCGGGGCTCGCCACATAGGCGTCGCCCAGATCGGCCATGGTCTGACGCATGATCTTGACCGACAGGTCGATGGCCACCTCGTCGCCCAGTTCGAGCGGCCCCATGGGGAAGCCCGCCTGGCGCCCGCAATTCTCGATCAGCGCCGGGGCGACGCCCGCCTCCAACATGCCGAAGCCTTCCATGATATAGACGCCGACACAACGCGAGGTGTAGAAGCCGCGGCTGTCATTGACCACGATGGGCGTCTTGCGGATCGCCTGGGTGTAGTCGAGCGCCTTGGCGATCGCCTTGTCGCCGGTCTTCTCGCCCTTGATGATCTCGACCAGCATCATCTTCTCGACCGGCGAGAAGAAGTGGATGCCGATGAAGTTCTCAGGCCGGCTCCACGCCTCGGCCAGGCTGGTGATCGGCAGGGTCGAGGTGTTGGTGCCGAAGATGGTGTCGGGGCCGACCACCGCTTCCGCCGCCTTGGTGACCTCGGCCTTGATCTCGCGGTTTTCGAACACCGCCTCGATGATCAGGTCGCAGCCCTTGAGGTCGTTATAGTCGGTGGTCGGGTGGATGCGGTCCAGCAGCGCCTGGCCCTTGTCCTGGGTGGTGCGGCGCTTCTTGACGTCCTTTTCCACCAGCCGCTCGGAATAGGCCTTGCCCTTGTCGGCGGCGGCCTGCTCGCGGTCCAGCAGCACCACCTCCATGCCGGCCTTGGCCGACACATAGGCGATGCCGGCGCCCATCAGCCCCGCGCCCAACATGCCGAGCTTCTGGATCGGCGCCTTTTCCACCTCCGCCGGGCGGTTCATGCCCTTTTCGGCCGCCTGCTTGTTGACGAACAGGGTGCGGATCATGTTGCCGGCCACCGGCCCCTGGATCAGCTTGGTGAAATACTTGCTCTCCAGCCGCACGGCGGTGTCCATGGGCACGATCGAGCCTTCATAGACGCAGCTCAAAATCGCGTCGACGGCGGGATAATTGCCCCAGGACTGGCCGCGCGCCATGGCGTTGGCGCCGATGAAGGTCTCCACCGCCTTGGGGTGCATGGCGCCGCCGCCGCCGGGATACTTGAAGCCCTTCTGGTCCCAGGGCGCGACCACCTTGGGGTTGGCCTTGACGATCTCCTTGGCCTTGGCGAGCAACTGATCGGGCTCGACGACCTCGGCGACGATGCCGAAGCCCTTGGCTTCCTGCGCCTTGATGGTCTTGCCGGTGGTCAGATACTGAAGCGCCGCCTGCAGGCCGATCAGGCGCGGCAGGCGCTGGGTGCCGCCGGCCCCCGGCAACAGCCCCACCATCACCTCGGGCAGGCCGAACTGGGCGTCGGGCGTGCACACCCGGAAGTGGCAGGCGAGCGGGATTTCGAAGCCGCCGCCGAGCGCCCGGCCGGCGACCGCAGCCACGAACGGCTTCGCCTTAGCGCCCTGCTTGAGCATCGCCTTGGCGTCGTGGCCGCCGGTCTCCAGCTTGCGCAGCAACAGGTTGAGCGACACGTTGCGCTCATAGACGTCCCCGGCGCGCATCGACGGCGCCTCGCGCGACAGATCCTGCAACATGCGCAGGTCGGCGCCGGCCATGAAGTCCTTCTTGCCCGAGATGATCACCGCGCCGACGATGGCGTCGTCGGTGATCACCCGGTCGACGGCGCGGGCCAGGTCGTCGCCCAGGCGTGCGTCGATCACGTTCATGGATTGGTCGGGCAGGTCGATGGTCAGGACGGCGATACCGTCGGCGTCGACATCAAAACGGATGGTCTCGGTCATGGAGTGGTCCTCCCAAAGGTCTCGCGGGGTCGGGCACAAACCCGGTCGCCCGGCGGGCCATCAAGGCACCGCACGGCCGACCGGCGGGCCTCGATCACACGCGTTCGATGATAGTCGCCGTGCCCATGCCGGCGCCGATGCACAGGGTGACGAGCGCGGTGCCCTTGCCCGACCGCTCCAACTCGTCGAGCACGGTGCCGAAGATCATCGCGCCGGTGGCGCCGAGCGGATGGCCCATGGCGATGGCGCCGCCATTGACGTTGATGTCGCCATGGTCGATGTCGAGCGCCTGCATGAAGCGCAGCACCACCGAGGCGAACGCCTCGTTGAGTTCCCAGACGTCGATATCGTCCTTGGTCATGCCGGCGCGGCTGAGCGCCTTGTTGGCGGCGAATTCGGGGCCGGTGAGCATGATCGTCGGCTCCGAGCCCACCGACGCGAACGCCTTGATGCGCGCACGCGGCTTGAGGTCGTACTTGGCGCCGGCGTCGCGGTTGCCAAGCAGCACCGCCGCCGAGCCGTCGACGATGCCGGAAGAATTGCCGGCATGGTGGACATGGTTGATCTTCTCGATCTCGGGGTAGCGCTGGATCGCCACCTTGTCGAAGCCGGGCATCTGCTCGCCCAGACCGGCGAAGCTGGGCTTGAGCGCGGCGAGCGACTGCATGTCGGTCTCGGGCCGCATATGTTCGTCATGGTCGAGCACCGGCTCGCCGATCACGTCGCGGATCGGCAGGATCGAGCCGGCAAACCGGCGGTCGTCCCAGGCCGCCTTGGCGCGCTTCTGGCTTTCGACCGCATAGGCGTCCACATCGTCGCGGCTGAAGCCGTATTTGGTGGCGATCAGGTCGGCGGAGATGCCTTGGGGCACGAAATAGCTGGGGATCGCTTGTGCCGGGTCGCTGGGCCAGGCGCCGCCGTCGGCGCCCATGGGCACCCGCGACATATGCTCGACCCCGCCGCCGATCACCAGGTCGGCAGCGCCGGCGGCGATGTGACCGGTGGCGGTGTTGATGGCTTCGAGGCCCGAGGCGCAGAAGCGGTTCATCTGCACGCCGCCGGTCTCCTGGCCGATCCCCGAGGCGAGGACGGCGGTACGCGCCACATCGGCGCCCTGCTCGCCCACCGGGGCGACGCAGCCGAGATAGACATCGTCGACGCTGTTCTCGGGCAGATGGTTGCGCGTCCGGACCCCGGCGAGCACCTGGGCGGCCAGATCGGTCGGGGTGATCTCGTGCAGCTTGCCGTCGGGGCGGCCCTTGCCGCGCGGGCTGCGCACGGCGTCGTATACGAACACATCGGTCATGATCGGCGATCCTTTCCCTATTGGCGGGCGACCCGGGAGCGGTCCCCGGATCGCAACATCGTTGGGCCCGGTTTGCGGGCCTGGGCCTTGCCGCGCCTTAGAAGGCGTCGGCGGCGAGCGCCATCACCGGGTCGGCGCCGGCCTCCACCTTGGCGCGCAGGCCGCCGGTCTCGGGCAGCATGTGCTTGGCGAAGTAGCGCGCGGTGATCAGCTTGTTCTCGTGGAACGCCATGTCGCCGCTGCCCTCGTCAAGCCGGGTCAGCGCCACCTTGGCCATCTTGGCCCACATGTGCCCCATGACCACCAGGCCCATCAGGTGCATATAGGGGGTCGACGCGGCGCCGGCATTGTCGGGCGCCTTCATGGCGTTCTGCATCAGCCACATGGTGCACGCCTGCAGGTCGCCGAGCGCGGCCTGGAGCGGTGCGGTGAACTCGGCCATCTCGGCGTCGTCCTTATGGTCGGCGCAGAAATCCTCGACCAGCTTGAAATAGGCGCGCACCGCCCGGCCATTGTCCTTGGCCAGCTTGCGGCCCACCAGGTCGAGCGCCTGGACGCCGTTGGTGCCCTCGTAGATCATCGCGATGCGGGCGTCGCGGACGAACTGTTCCATGCCGTATTCGCGGATATAGCCGGCACCGCCGAACACCTGCTGGGCCTGGGTGGCGCACTCGAAGCCGCGGTCGGTGAACACGCCCTTGATCACCGGAGTCAGCAGGCTGATCAGGTCGTCGGCCTCCTGGCGCTCCTCCTCGGACTGGGCCTTCTCGGCCAGGTCGACCAACAGACCGCCCCACAGCGCCACCGCGCGCGCGCCTTCGTTGAACGCCCGGGCGTCCATCAACATGCGCCGCACATCGGGGTGGACGATGATCGGATCGGCCTTGGCGTCGGGGTCCTTGGCGCCGCTCAACGACCGGCCCTGGATGCGGTCGCGGGCATAGTCGGCGGCGTTCTGATAGGCCACCTCCGACAGCGCGATGCCTTGCAGGCCGACGCCGAGACGCGCCGCGTTCATCATGATGAACATGGCCTTCAAGCCCTTGTGCGGCTCGCCCACCAGCCAGCCCTTGGCGCCGTCATAGTTGAGCACGCAGGTGGCGTTGCCGTGGATGCCCATCTTGTGCTCGATCGAGCCGCAGCTGACCGCGTTGCGCTCGCCCGGCTCGCCGGCGTCGTCGAGGATGAACTTGGGCACCACGAACAGCGAGATGCCGCGGGTGCCCTCGGGCGCGTCGGGCAGTTTGGCGAGCACCAGATGGACGATATTCTCGCTCAGATCGTGTTCGCCGGCCGAGATATAGATCTTCTGGCCCGAGATCTTGTAGCTGCCATCGTCCTGCGGCTCGGCCTTGGTGCGGATCATGCCCAGATCGGTGCCGCAATGGGGCTCGGTCAGGTTCATGGTACCGGTCCAGGTGCCCTCGACCATCTTGGGCACATAGGCGCGCTTTTGCTCGTCCGAGCCGGTGGCGCTCAGGCAGGCGATGGCGCCGGCGGTCAGGCCCGGATACATGGCGAAGGCCATGTTGGCCGAGATCATCATCTCCTCGAACGCGAAGCCGAGCACATGGGGCAGGCCCTGGCCGCCATAGTCGGGGTCCTGGGTCAGGCCGCCGAAGCCCAGTTCCACATAGCGGTCATAGGCCGCCTTGAAGCCCGTGGGCGTGGTCACCGAGCCGTCGTCGTGGCGGGTGCAGCCCTCGGCGTCGCCCGACTGGTTGAGCGGCTGGAGCACGCCCTCGCAGAACTTGGCCGCCTCGTCGAGGATGGCGGTGACGGTGTCGGGCGTCGCCTCGGCGAAGCCGGGCAGGTTCGAATAACGGTCGATCTGCAACACATCGTGCAGCAGGAAGGTCATGTCCTTTACCGGTGCGCGATACGTGGGCATGGCACGCGATCCTTTCTCACCTTTCGGGGTCGGGGGACGGATCGGCCTCGGCGGACGATCCGGACACGGGCTCTGGGGCCTGGACAGGCGGGTCTTGGGACGGGGACGCGGTCGCCGCCGTGGCGTCGTCGCACGGGCGCACGACGATGCCGCCGCCGACCGCCGCCTGGAACCGCGCCCGCGCCTCGGCCTCGACGCTGGGGTCGGCGAGCACCGAGTCCACCAACGCACAAAAGGCGGTCAGTTCGCCGAGGGTCTTATCGATATCGTCGCGCTGACGGGTCAGGGCGGCGATGCGCTCGCGGCATTTTTCGAGCGTGCGCCGGCGCTGGGCGGTGCGGTCGCGGTCATAGCTGTAGAGGTCGAGAAGCTCGGCGATCTCGGCCAGCGAAAAGCCGACCCGCTTGCCGCGCAGAATCCACGACAGGCGCGCCCGATCGGTGGCCGAATAGACGCGCACCTGCCCCTCGCGGCGCGGGCTGAGCAGGCCGTGATCCTCGTAATAGCGGATGGTCCGATGGGTGACCCCAAAGGCCGCCGCCAGATCGGCGATCGAATAGGTCCGCTCGCGGCCCGCCGGTGTCCGGTCGGTCGCGTCGGCGGCACCGTTCCGCGCCGGGCGCGTGGTGTCGCTCATGCGATGCAATCCTCTCCCTCTGCTTCGAGGGCTACTTGCCCTTTACGTAAACGTCAAGGGGCAAGCCGAGAGACGCGCAACCATGCGCGCCGGGTCGGCACTGGGGGATAAGAAAGCAACGCCAAGCGCCGCGACTCAGACCCATTTGAAATGCGGCGCCATCGCGTACCGACCTGACGCACCGGTCTGGCGGCCTTGTGCGGCGCCGGCTAGCCGAGACCCGACGCCCACAGAATCAAAAAAAGCCGTAGCCGAACGCCACGGCGGCGAGGGCGAGCCCGGCGAACGCCACGCCGGTGGCGATCAAGCGACCGGTCAGCCGGTACCAGCGGCGCCGCCAGGCCAGACCTACGAGCGCGGCGATCGGCACCGCCGCCACCGCCACCGCGGTCCACAACAGGCCGACCGGGCCATAGCCGGCAGGCAGCCCGAACAGCAGCAAGGATGGCGTCTCGGTTCCGGTCCGATAGAGGCCGGCGGCAACGCCCGCCATGGCGACCAGGGCAAGCGCCGCATACCCGCCGATAACGAACCGGGCGGTGCGGCCCCTGTCGAAGCGCCCGGCGCGCCGCTCGGCAAGCGCCTGCAGCGGCCAGCCCACGGCCGACAGGACGAGCAGAACCGCCAGCCCGACCGCCCCGCCCAACACCAGCCTCGGCTGGGCCTCCAGGTCGCGGGCCAGCGACAGGATCTGGGGCATCCACGCCACGTCGAAGACGAAAGGCTGCCGGTCAATGCTGCACGGCGCGTCGGCCGGGACTGTCGGGTTCTGAAAGAACGCCCGCACCCGCGCCTGCGCACACGGCCGCGATACGGTCGCGCCGTCGCCGTCGTCGGCCAGGGGCAGGGTTTGCGATCGGGACAGGGTTTCGGCCACCAGCGCGCCATAGCGCGGCGGGCTGCCATTGCTGAAGGCGCCGTTGACCAGCAGCGTCGGCCGGTCGGAAACCACCGGCGGCCTTGCCTTGGGCGCCGGCACGCCGAGCGCCTCGCACAGGGCGATGTGGTCGATGGCGAAAAGGGTCGGGTGGGCGTCGTGGTCGGCGGCCAGATCGGCGGCGTCGAAGCCCCGGTCGGCGCAGGCGATGCTGTAGACCGTCGACAGGCGCAACATGGAGGTGCTGGCCCAGGACAGGGAGACCATTTGCCCGATGGTCTCGGCGCGGCGCTCGCTGACGCTGCGCACGACCAGGGGCAACACGGGCAAGAGACGACGATTCTGTGGTAGATAATGCAGCAGAAACTGAAACCCGAGCGCGTTGAGCACGAAGCGGGTGGGCTCGGCGTCCGGGCCGTGTGCGATGGTGAACGGGAACGGCTGGTGCACAAGGCCGGCGCTGGCGTCGGTGACCGCCCCGGTGGCGCTGCCAAGAGCCTTGGCACATGACCGTTCAGTATTGCAGATGGCATCGACGCGCGCCAGGGCGCGGTGAAAATTGCGCCGCCAATCGCGCATCCACAGCGCACCCGGCGGCTGGACGGCATCCAGAACCACCGCCGACACAGGGTCGGGGTATTCGCGCATGACCTCAAGCGCGGTGCGCGCAGAAAATCCCAGCCCCCAGAGATGGATATGCGGGATACGCAGGGCGCGGCGCACGGCCTCCACATCGGCGGCCATGGCCGGATAGGTCAAGGCGCGGCGGTCGATCCCCACATCGGACAGCCGGGCGAGACAGCGCCGAACGATGCCGCGCAACGCATCCTCGAACGGGGCCGCCGAGATCGAATCGGCGAAGACTTGGAACAACTGCGCCTTTTCCGCCTGGCACGACGCGCGGTTGAGGCCGAACCCGCGCTGGTCGATCAGCACGATGTCGCGATCGCGGCGCACGGGATGAGCCGCCAATTGCCGCACAATGGCCGCGCCCCCGGCCATCGCCGGCTGCGAACTCAGCACGAACACCGGTGTCGCCGCGCCGGCGGGCGCCGCCACCGCCTCCAGGATCACCACCCGCAACCGCAGGGTCGGCCCCGACGCGCGAGCCCGGTGCACGGGAACCTCCACATGACCGCAGCGGACATCCTTGATACCGGCCAAGGCTGGATCGCAAGCCAACCGGTTGTATTCGCCCACGCCGGCCCGGGCACAGCCATTCGGCAATGCAAGCAAAAGGATTGAAAAAAGAAGTATAACAGAACTACGAATCATGAAGACGTCCAGTCAGCGGGGCAAGCTCAGCCTTCTCGCCACCCCGCATCAAACAAAGCGCCAAGTTTGGCCAGCAATTATGTCTGAATAGTTACTGACCGCCCCACCCCATCCGGCGCCGGTCGATTGGCCCGTGCATGGGCCGCACCAGAGCGATATGCTGGCGCGGATCTTTTGCAGCCCCGGGAGCCCGCCGATGCCGTTCGAGCCCGCCGAGATGGAAAGCCTGACCCTTACCGTCGACCGGAAGATCGCTCATGTGGAGTTGAACCGCCCGGACAAACGCAATGCCATGAACCGGGCATTCTGGGACGACTTGCCGCGCCTGATGGACGCCCTGTCCGAGCGCAGCGATGTGCGCGCGGTGGTCATCTCGGGGCGCGGCGCCATGTTCACCGCCGGGCTCGACCTGACCATGGCGCAGGAGTTCGTCGCCCCGGCCGATGCCGATCCGGGCCGTGTGCGCGAGAAGCTGCGCCGCACCATTCTGGCCATGCAGGACACCTTCACCGCCATCGAGCGCTGCCGGGTGCCGGTGATCGCGGCGATCCACGGCGGCTGTTTGGGCGGCGGCGTCGACCTGGTCACCGCCTGCGACCTGCGCTTCGCCGCCGCGGACGCGTACTTCACCATCCAGGAAATCAACATCGCCATGGTCGCCGATGTGGGCACGCTGCAACGCGCGCCGCACCTGCTGCCCCATGGCGTGCTGCGCGAACTGGCCTATACCGGCCGACCCATGACGGCGGACGAGGCGGCGGGCTATGGCTTCGTCAACGCGGTGTTACCGGACCGCGAGGCGACCCTCGACCGGGCGTTCGAGACCGCCCACACCATCGCCGCCAAAAGCCCGCTGGCGGTCACCGGCACCAAGCAGGTGATCAACCATGCCCGCGACCACAACGTCGCCGACGGGCTCGACTATGTGGCCACCTGGAACGCCGGATTGTTGATGAACGGCGACCTGATGAAGGGCATGTCGGCCGCCCTGTCCAAGAGCCCCGCCGCCTACGACGACCTGGCCGATTGAGCTCGACCCTCGGACCAACAAGAGGCGCACCAAGGTCGCCCCGTTCCCGGTTGCCCGGCCGCCGCGGTTGCGATCAGGGTTTGATCCCGCCGGCCGCCGGCGGGGTTTCGGTGCCGAACAAGCGGCGGACATTGTCGCTCTTGGCCATTGCCGCTTCGCGCAACGACTGTTCCAGATCTTCGAGATAGGCGTTGAGGTCGGCCACCGGCATGGGCCGGGCGAAAAAGAACCCCTGCGCGTAGGGAACCCCCATGGCGCGCAGATAGGCCGCCTGTTCGGGCGTCTCGACGCCCTCGGCGATGATCCCCATGGTGAGACGCTGGCCCAGATCGACGATGGCGTCGAGCACCGGGCGTTTCACCGCATCGGTGCCGATGGTGTCGACGAAGGTGCGGTCGACCTTGAGGATCTGGGCCGGGAACCGCTGCAGAAAGGCGAGCCCGTTGTGGCCGGTGCCGAAATCGTCGATGGCGATGGAAAAGCCCTGCGCCGACAGCATCTCCATGACCCGGAGCGGCGTCTGGTCATAGTCGGACAGGATCTCGCGTTCCGTGGACTCGAGGGTGATCTGCGACGGCCGGAGCGACGTGTAGGCAACCAGTTGGCGCAGATCGTCGACCAGGTCGAAGGTGCGGAAGTGGCTCGCCGCCAGATTGATTCCCACATGGAATTTCGGATCGCCGTAAAGCTGCGGTGCCAACTCGTCGATGGCGGTGCGGATCAACCAACGGGTCAGCGGCACGATCAGACCGTTGCGTTCGGCGATGGGGATGAACCGGTCGGGCCGGATCATGCCCATGGACGGGTGCTGCCAGCGGATCAACGCCTCGACGCCGACGCACCGGTCGGTCTCCAACTCGATGATCGGCTGATAATGGATGCGAAAATCCTCGCAATCGCGCGCCACCGACCGCCGCAGGCTCTGTTCGAGCGACATCTGACGGGTGGTCTGGCGATAGAACAGCAGGCCCAGACTGGCGCCCAGCAACGCCGCCAAAGGCGCGATCAGCGGCAAATTGTTCTTGAACGTGCGCAGCACGAAGCCGGGATCGGCGCGCACCACGGCCCGGAAGGGATAATCCTCGGAACGCACCGACTTGACGATGCCGCGATCAGCGCTTTGGCGGGTGTTCCAGGAGCCGTCGGGATGCGCCGCACCGCCCTTGGCGACGACGATCTCGCTGCCGTCGTCGAGCAGCAGGCTGGCATGGCCGAAGCGGCCCAGATGGCGGACCACCGACGGATGCGCGAATTCATCGGGAGCGACCAGGCCGTTGATCGCACCGCCACCGGTCATCGGCACCGCGATCACCAGCGACCGGCGCTGCCGGACCTCGGTATCGGACACCGTCATGAACACGCCGTCGCGCTCGAACGCCTGCATCATCTCGATGGGCGACGGAATGCGCGCGGCACCGAAATTGGTGCAATAGACATTGCCCTGATCGTCGATGATGCCGAACTGTCGCACGAACGGCGACAGATAGCTCTGCAAGGACAGGGATTCGGTGGACCAGGCGTCGCAGGGCTGGCCGGCCAATGCCGCCAGCGAGCCGATTTCCCGGATCGCATAGCGCACCACCGCCTCGCTATCCTCGAGTGTGCCGCGGGCATACCCTTCGACCGCCCGATGGCTCTGCCGCACCGACAAGGCATAGCCAAGCGCAAGGGCGAGCGATGCCGCAACCAGCATCACCAGCACGGTGCTTGCGATCACAAAGAGACGTCGGTGCATGGCTGACCCAGTATCCTCACAAGCCTGGCGGAACCTTTCCCAACACCGGTCGCCAATCGATAAATCTGCCCGCCAAGTATTGATGAACGGTTACGATCCCATGTCACGGCCCCTGGCGCAGCCCTGGCACGGTCCGTATCGCGGCGGCTCGCCACGGCGCTCCGGCGCGAGAAGCGGTCTCCCGCCCCGGCCGGCGATATGCTAAGCCGCCTCGGAAGGCTGGGCCAATGCCGACGGTCTCACCGTGGCTCGTCAGGGCCCGACGGTGAAGGCAAAAGCCTCCGCGATCCGAGGCTTGCCGAGTTTTTCCGGGGCCGATCCGAGGCGACCCCGGGGGGCGGTCCGCCGGCAGTGGGCCAACCGCCGATGTCCGACGTATAACGGGCCGCAGTCGCGTGGCCCTCGGGCTGACGTGTCGCGTCTTCCCGCCACCCCGAACCGATCTTGTCCTGCCATGTTGAAAGCCGTTGACGATATGCCGTTTCATCCGCTGACCGATCCGGGCGAAGCCGACCTGCGCGCCTACCGCAACGCCCTGGGTCGCTATCCCACTGGCGTCGCGATCGTGATCGCTGGCGGCGGCGGCTACCAGCCGGTGGGCATCACCATCAACAGCTTCGCCTCGGTCAGCCTCGACCCACCGCTGGTGTTGTGGAGCGTCGAACGCAGCAGCAGCGCGGTCGATGCGTTCACCCACGCGCCCGGCTTCACCATCTCGATCCTGGCCGCCGATCAGGGCGCCATCGCCCGGCAGTTCGCCACCTCCAAGCACAGCCCGGCCGAGCGCCTGATCGGCGCACCGCTGGCCGACGGACCGGGCGGCGTGCCGATGGTCGAGGACGCCGCGGCCCGGTTCGACTGCCATCTGGAAGCCACGTTCCCCGGCGGGGATCATGTCATCATCGTCGGCCGCGTGCATCATTTCGACTATGACGACGGTCAGACGCTGTTGTTCCAGGATGGCGGCTTCGGCGCCGCGGGCTGAGCGTCGTCGACGATCGGTCGCCGTGCGCTCACTCGGCGGCAGCATCGCCGTCCTGCGGCCCCAGGCCCAGAAGCGCGCCCAGGCGAACCACATAGGCATCGAACGCCTCGTGCCCGGCCTCGGTCATGGTCACGGTGGTCAGCGGCCGGCGCTTCTCGAAGCGTTTGTGGATGGCCACCTACCCCGCTTCCTCCAGCTTGCGCAGATGGGTCGACAAATTGCCGTCGGACACCCCGACCTGCGCCTTGAGATGGCCGACCTCGGCGCTCGTCGCGGTCGCCAGATATGCCATGACCGCCAACCGCACGCGACCGTGGATCACATCGTCGAGGCCGCGGGGGTCAAGGGTGCCGGTCGACCAGCCGATCGCCGCCGTCAGGGTCAGGACCACGCCGGTGCCGATGAACGCCGTGGCATACAGCGCCGTCAGCTTGTTGCCCGGACGGCGCCCGGCCGTGCGCGCCCCGATCCAGGCCGACAACGCCCATCCAAGCACGATCGCCACCGCCCAGCCGAGCGTCCCGCCACCGTCCTGCATCGCCCCCTCCATCGACTTTGCATTGCAAAGCATGGATTTGGCCGCGACGCATCAAGCCCGACGGCACCGCGCCCCACACGAGGGCGACCGGAGGCTGATACGGGAGCCGATACGGGGGTCGACACGCCTCGCGCCTTGCGGGATCGACCGGCGCGTTAACAGGCGCGGCTTTGCTCGGTCATGGTCAGATAGTCGTCGTAGGCGTCGGCCAACAGGCGGATGCTGGCGGGACCGATATCGGCCATGCGCAGGTAGCGTACCAGGGCGGCGACACCGCGCGCATCGAGATCGCTCAGCACCCAGGCCGGGTCCACATCGACGAATACGCCGACCGCGACCGCGAAGCTCCGCAGATTGCCGTTGCGCACCAGATGCAACAGCAGATCCAAATCCAACTCGCCCACCTCGTGCAGGTGGGCCAGATAGGCCATAATGTTGGGCACCGGCGCACTGTCGAGCGTATCGCCCAGCACCCGGCGACGGGCCGACTCGGCCAGATAGGCGGCATAATCGCGGCCCAGATCGAATCGCACCACCAGCGCTTCGCGGGCCGCCTCAGACAGGCGTTCGAGTAACGGCTCGACCGCATCCACCGGCAGATCGCCGCGCCGACTGAGCGCCGACAACAGCGTCTCGGTCTGCGGGAACCGGTCCAGGATCCGCCCGCAGACCCGCGACGACATCACCGACCCGTCATTCTCCACCAGCGCCCGAACCGCCGGTTCGGCGCCGTGTTCACTGAGCATGCGGGAAAGCGGTTCGGACACCGACGCCCGACTGGCGACGGCGGTCTGCACCGCCGGGTCGCCGTCATAGACCAAGGCGGCAAGCTGTCGGTCGGTGAGTGTCGGGCTGTGGCGGATGAACGGCAGCGACACTTCCGGCACATCACGGGCCAGCACATCGACCAACCGGGCGGGCAAGATCTCGCTGGTCGCCACCGCCTCGGCCAGGGCGGCGCGCACCGCCACCGACAGATCGTGCGCCAGTGCCTCGGCGATGCCGATGGCCGCCTGCCGGTCGACCCGGGCGCCATCCACGGTCAGGTATCGACCGAGCCGACGGGCCAACGCTTCGCGATCGGCCACCGCGGATTCGGTGATCGTGGTAAAAATATCCCTGGCCTGACCCATACTCGACACCACACCAACTCGCGCACCGTCCGCCCTAGGCCGTCCTGGCCCCTACACCGTCGCGCCCCTGGAGACGGACGGCGCGCAGGCCCCCGCCATTGGCACCACGCCGTCATGATGACGACGTGCGTTTTGCACATAATGCACCGCCGACGCTTTCAAAAGGTTGACTTCCTGGGGCTTCAGGTCGCGCACCACCCGGGCCGGGCTGCCGACCGCCAGAACCCCGGCCGGGATTTCCTTGCCCTCGGGCACCAAGCTGCCGGCGCCAAGGATCGCGCCGGCGCCGATCGTTGCGTGATTGAGCACGATGCTACCCATGCCCACCAGGGCGCCGTCTTCGACCGTGCACCCATGCAAGGTCACCCTGTGGCCAACCGTCACACCCTCGCCCACAGTCAGCGGCGCGCCCATGTCGGTATGCAGCACGCTGTTGTCCTGAATGTTGCTGTCGGCGCCGATTTCGATCCACTCATTATCCCCGCGCAGGGTGGCATGATACCATATGGATGCGCCGGTGCACAAACGCACCCGGCCCACCAGCGTGGCGTCGGGGGCGATGAACGCCGCGCGCTCGATATCCGGCTCGATGCCATCCAGGCTGTAGATCGATCGGGTCATGATACCTCCTCGCTCGCGCAAAGCCGCGACCGGCCCACGCGCATTGATTGCGGCGTGCGGGACGCCTAATGACGACCCCCCAACCCTAGAAGCCGGACGCACCGCCGTCATGCCGATTCTCAATCAAGCCCTGATCTTCCTGGGCGCCGCCTTGATCGCCGTGCCGATCGCCAAGCGCCTCGGCCTCGGCGCCGTGCTCGGCTATCTGATCGCCGGGGCGGTGCTCGGCCCCTCGGTCAGCGGCCTGTTCCAGCACCCCGACGCGATCCTCGACGTGGCCGAGATGGGCGTGGTGCTGCTGTTGTTCGTCATCGGGCTCGAACTCCAGCCAAGCCGGCTGTGGACCATGCGCCACACGGTGTTCGGGCTCGGCGGCTTGCAGACCGCGCTGACCGCCGCCCTGTTGACCCCGGTGCTGATCTGGCTTGCCGGTCTGGACTGGGCGCTGGCTTTGACCCTGGGTGTCATGCTCGCCGCCTCGTCGACGCCGCTGGCCTTGCAGATGCTGGCCGAGCGCCAGGAACTCAAACAAGCGCACGGTCGGGTCGCCTTCTCGGTGGTGCTGTTTCAGGACCTGATGGCGATCCCCCTGTTCACCGTGATCCCGCTGTTGGGGATGGCCGGCATCGGCGCGGCGTCGGCACCGGCCCTGCTGCACAGCGCGGCGGTCAGCCTGGCGGTGGTGGCGGCGTTTCTGATCGGCGGCCGGTTCGTGCTGCGCCGGGTGCTGCGGCTGATCGCCGAGGTCGACCAGCAGGAAGCGTTCACCGCCACCGCACTGTTCACCGTCGCCGCCAGCGCCTGGGTGATGACCCAGGCCGGGCTGTCGCCGGCGCTCGGCGCCTTCGCCGCCGGGGTGTTGCTGGCCGACAGCGAGTATCGCCACGAACTCGAAGCCCGGATCGAGCCGTTCAAGGGCCTGCTGCTGTCGCTGTTCTTCATCGCCATCGGCATGTCGCTCAAGCTGTCGCTTGTGATCGCTCACCCGCTGACCATCCTCGGCGCGGTCGCCGGGCTGGTGGCGGTCAAGGCGGCGGTACTCTACGCCCTGGCGCGGGCCTGGAAGCTGCCCGGGCGGCCGGCGCGCAAGCTGGCGCTGGTGCTGTCGCAGGGCGGCGAATTCGCCTTCGCGCTGCTGATCCTGGCGTTTCAGGAAGACCTGCTCGACCGGACCATGCTGGAAGGCTCGCTGCTGGTCGTCGGGCTGTCCATGGCGACCACGCCGCTGTTGATGGCGCTCGACGACGCGCTGGCGCGGCGCCAGAGCCGGCCCGAGCCGCGCCGGCCCGACTATGACGCCCCCGACGACGGCGCCGAGGTGATCCTCGCCGGCTTCGGCCGGGTCGGCCAGATCGTCGCGCGGGTGCTGCGCGGCCGGGGCATCGCGTTCACCGCGCTCGAAGAGCGGCTCGACCAGGTGGAGATGGCCCGGCGCTTCGGCAGCAAGGTCTATTTCGGCGATGCCGGCCGGCTCGATCTGTTGGAGGCCGCCGGCGCCGACCGGGCCAAGCTGTTCGTCCTTGCGGTCGAGGATGTGGAACAGTCGCTGCGCATCGCCGACACCGTGCGCACCCACTATCCCGACCTGCCGATCCTGGCCCGGGCGCGCAACCGCGACCATGTCTACCGGTTGATGGATCGCGGCGTGGCGGTCATCGAACGCGAGACGTTTCATTCCAGCCTGCGCCTCGCCACCGCCACCCTGACCCGGCTGGGGCTGAGCGACGACGAGGCCCTCAGCATCGTCGAGCGGTTCCGCCGCCACGACGAAAACCGCCTTTACCTGGCCCATGCCACCTATAAGGATGAGCAGAAGCTGATCGAACTGGCCAAGCGCGAGGTGGCGGTGTTGAGCCAATTGCTGCAAGACGATTCAGACCTGCGGTCATGACCGGAGAGACCCCACCCGTGCCCACGGCCTCCCCCCTGCTCGCCCCGCCCGCCCTCGACTGGCGCGGCACCACGCCGGTCGACCGAGCCACCGGCGACATCTATTTCAACGCCCAAGACGGCCGCGGCGAGACCGAGGGCGTGTTCCTCGCCGGCACCGGGCTGGCCCAGACCTGGGCCGGACGCCGGCGCTTTACGGTCGGCGAAACCGGCTTCGGCACCGGGCTCAATTTCCTGTGTACCTGGGACCTGTGGCGCCGCACGCCCGAGGCGCGGCGCCCCGGCCGGCTGCACTTCGTCTCGGTCGAGGGCCACCCGCTGACGCCCGGCGACCTGGCCCGCGCGCTCGCCGCGTTCCCCGACCTTGCGCCCCTGGCCCGGCAATTGGTGCGGCAATGGCCGCCCGGCGAACCGGGCTTCCACCGCCGCTGTTTCGACGACGACCGGGTCGCGCTGACTCTGCTGTTCGGCCCGGCGGCCCATATGCTGAGCCAGTTGGAGGCGCGCGTCGACGCCTGGTTTCTGGACGGCTTCGCGCCGGCCGCCAACCCGGCCATGTGGGACGACGCGGTGATCGCCGAACTGTCGCGGGTCAGCGCACCGGGCGCCCGGCTGGCCACCTACACCGCCGCCGGCGCGGTGCGCCGCACGCTCGCCGCCCACGGCTGGTCGGTGACCAAGGTGCCCGGCTACGGCGCCAAGCGCGACCGCATCGACGCGCGCTTCGAGCGCCGGCCGGGCAGCGCCTATCCCGGCCGCCCCTGGTGCGCGCCACCCGCCCCCCGCGCCGACGCCGGGCCGGTGGCCGTGGTCGGCAATGGCGTGGCGGCCATGCACATCACCCGCGCGCTGCGCGCCGAGGGCGTCGAGACGGTGATGATCGGCGCCGGCGAGCCCGCCTCGGCGGTGCCGGGCGGCGTCGCGGTGCCGCGGCTGAGCCTGGGCGACGACGCCGCCGCGCGGCTGGCGGTGCGCAGCTATCTGCACCTGACCGCGCCGATCGCCCCCGACCCCGACGCCGCGATCCTGTCCCTGGCACCGGGGGAGGGGGCGCGCTTCGACCGGCTGATGGCGCGCTTCGCCTGGGCCGATGACCAGATCCGCCCGGTCGACGCCGCCACCGCGTCCGACCTGCTGGGCACCCGGTCGACCGCGCCGGGCTATCTGTTGCCGAAAAGCCCGCTGGCCGCGCCCTATATGCTGATGCCCGACCGCCCCGGGCGGGTGACCGCCCTCGACCGCTGCGGCGACGGCTGGCGGCTGACGCTCGCCGACGGGTCGGCGCTCGACGCGGCCCATGTGGTGCTGGCCACCGGGTCGGACCTGGCGCTGTGCCCGACGCCCTTGCCGGTGCGCCTGCGCTGGGGGCGCACGGTGTGCCTGGCCGATCCGCCGATGGTGCCGCGCCGGCCGGTCAGCTTCGGCGGCCACGCGGTCGCCACGCCCAAGGGGCTGTGGGTCGGCTCCACCTTCGACAAGACCGACGAGGCCGGCGACGCCACCGCCGACCTGCTGGCCAAGATGGCCAAGGCGCTGCCCGACCTGGCCGACGCCCTGGCAGCGACGCCCGCCGCCCGGCAGTGGCGCGGCGCGCGCTCGACCACGCCCGACCATCTGCCGCTGGTGGGGCCGTTGTTCGCGCCCGAGCGGGTCGCCGCCGACTATGCGCCGCTGGCCCGCGACGCCAGCGACCCCCGGGTGCCGCCGCTCGAACCGCTGCCCGGGCTGACCCTGGTCAACGGGCTCGGCGCACGCGGCTATCAGACCGGGCCGCTGCTGGGCGAACTGGTGGCCGCGCAACTGGCCGGCGCGCCGTGGCCGGTGGAGCGCCATCTGGCCGAGGCCATGCACCCGGTGCGCTTCGCCATCAAGGCGCTGGTGCGCGGCCAGGCGCCGGTGGGCGCCGACCCGTGAGGGAGAAGGAGCTCAGGCTCGCGCTGGTCTGCTATGGCGGCATCTCGCTCGCCGTGCACATCCACGGCGTGACCCGCGAGCTCCACAAACTGGCCCGCGCCTCCAAGCTCTATTTCAGCGAAGCCGACCCCGCACGCCGGCGCACCGCCACCTTCGACGCCCTCGACACCCCCGACGGCCGCGAGATCGACACCGAACGGGTCTATTTCGACCTGTTGCAGGAGATCGGCCGCGACGTGCAGCTCAAGGTGGTGATCGACGTGATCGCCGGGGCGTCGGCGGGCGGCATCAACGGCGTCATGCTCGGCCGCGCCCTGGCCCACGACCTGCCGCTCGACGCGCTGCGCAGCCTGTGGCTCGACGAGGCCGATGTGGAGCGGCTGATGGCGCCCGAAAGCCGGCCCGGGCCACTGTCGAAGCTCTATAAGCGGCCGGTGTTCCTGTTCGTGCGGCTGCGCAATCTGGGCAATGTGCGCACCCTGTTGCGCCGCAGCACCGATTCGGAGATTCGCGCCAAGCTGGATTATTTCCTGCGCGCGCGCTGGTTCCGGCCGCCCTTCTCGGGCCGGCGGCTGTCGCGGCTGTTGCTCAAGGCCTGTTCCGCCATGGGCACCAGCGCCGGGCGCAGCGATAGCTGCCTGCCGCCCAACCAGCCGCTCGACCTGTTCGTCACCGTGACCGACTTTCGCGGCTATCGCCAGCGGCTCAAGCTGCACGACCCGGCCGAGATCGAGGAGACCGAACACCGGCTGACCCTGTCGTTCCGCCACCATCGATCGGTGGGCATCGACGAACAGGGCTTCAACGACGCCGCCCTGCCGGGGCTGGTGTTCGCCGCCCGCGCCACCTCGTGCTTTCCCGGCGCCTTCCCGCCCGCCCGGCTGCGCGAGATCGACCAGGTGTGCTTCGGCAACGCCCGGCCCTGGCCCGAACGCCAGGCATTCATCGACCGGGTGCTGGCGCCGGCGGTGACGCCGGGGCGCGCGGCGCATCGGATCGCCTTCATCGACGGCAGCGTGCTCAACAACAAGCCGTTCGGGCCGGTCATCGACACCCTGCCCGAGCGCGTGGCGCACCGCCAGGTGGACCGGCGCATCGTCTATGTGGACCCCGCCCCGCCGCGCCGCCGCGCCGTGCCGGCCGAAGAGACCATGCCGGGGTTTCTGCGCGTCATCTCGGGCGCGCTGTCGGTGATCCCGCGCAACCAGCCGGTGCGCGACGAACTGGAACGGCTGAACGCCCTGTCGGAGGAAACCCGCCGGCTGCGCGAGGTGGTCGACGCCGCCCGGCCGAGCGTCACCGACACCATCGCCCGGCTTTTGGGCCCGGCGCTGCGGCGCGGCGTGCGCGCCGACCGGCTGGCCGACTGGCGCACCAAGGCGCACGAGCGCGCCGCCCAGTCGGCCGGCTTCGCCTATGAGGGCTATCTGCAACTCAAGCTGGTGTCGGTGCTGCGCCGCCTGGCCGAGGCGATGGCCCGCGCGCCGGACGCGGGCCCCGATGCCGACGCCGACGCGATCGAGGCCCGCTTGCGCGCCTGGGCCGCCGAGGCCGGGGTGTTCCCCGCCCAGGCGGATGACACGGACAAGCCCTGGCACGATTTCCTGGCCCGTTTCGACGGGGATTATCGGGTCCGGCGCCTGCGCTTCGTGATCCGCCGCATCAACGAACTCTACGAGCAGCCAGGCGCGCCCACCGACACGCTCGACGCGCTCAAGGGCGCGCTCTACCGCTATCACGGAGCCGCCCGCTACGGCCTGGAGCGCGCGCTCGCCGTCGACGCCGACGCGGTTCTCGGACCGGTGCTCGGCGAGCCGGCCGCCGCCGCGACGGCCCCCGCAGCAACGCCCGAAACGGCCCCCGAGGCGGCCCCCGAGGCGGCCCCCGAGCGATCCCAGCCAGCGACGCCCGCACCCACCATCACGGACACGGCAGACGCACCGGTGACGGCAGCACCAGCGCGCGCGCCCGACGGCGACACGGCGGCCGGCGAAGGCGCGGCGCCGACCGACGGCGCCGACAGACCCGCTGAGCCGGCGGTGGGCGCCGGGCCCGCAGCCGGGCTCGACGAACTGGCCCGACGGCTCGGTCTCGACGCCCTCGACACCGCAGTGGATGCGGCGCTGGCGGGCCAGGTGAGCGCGCTGGACCGCGGCCCGATACGGCGCGACATTCTGGCCGCCTATCTGGGCTATGAGTTTTTCGACACGCTGATCTTCTCGATCACCCGGCAGCAGAACATCCACGAATTGGACGAGGTGCTGGTCGACCGGATCAGCCCCGAGGACGCCACCGCGCTCAGCAACGACCAGGGGCGCGGCTCGCTCAAGGGCACGGCGTTCGGCAATTTCGGCGCCTTCTTCTCGCGCGCCTATCGCGAGCATGACTATCTGTGGGGCCGGCTGCACGGCGCCGAGCGCTTGGTCGACATCGTCGCCAACTCGGCCGAGGCGAGCGGCGCCCGGGTCGACCGCGACGCCATCAAGCGCCGGCTGTTCCGCGCCATCCTGGAGCGCGAGGCACCGCGCCTGACCGAAATCCGCGACGTCACCGGCGAGTTGAAAGTGATCCTCGATATGGTTTGACGCCCGGCCTCGAACCGCGACACATAGTCGAAACGCCACCAGAGCGCCGCAATCGTCGCGCACACAGGGACCCCGGCTTCGTGACCCCATCGCCCCAACCCGCAGAGGCAACGCCATGATCGGCCTGTTCGATTCGGGCTCGGGCGGGCTGACCGTGCTGGCCGCCTGCGCCGACGCCCTGCCCGACCGCCGGTTCATCTATCTGGGCGACCATGCGCAGACGCCCTATGGCCCGCGCTCGGCCGACGACATCCAAAGGCTGACCCGGCGCGGCGTGGCGCACCTGTTCGCGCGCGGCTGCCGGCTGGTGCTGATCGCCTGCAACACCGCCGCCGCTGTAGCGCTGCGGCCGCTGCAACAGACCTGGCTGGCCGAGGACCATGCCGACCGCCGCGTGCTCGGCGTCCATGTGCCGCTGATCGAGGCGCTGACCGGCACCCAGTGGGCGCAACCCGCCAGCCTGCCGCGCCGCGCCGGCCAAGGTCCGCGCACCATCGCCGTGTTCGCGACGCCGGCAACGGTGGCCAGCGGCGCGTTCGAACGCGAGACCGCCCTGCGCGCCGAGGGCCTGACCGTGTTGTCGCAAGCCTGCCCCGGCCTCGCCGACGCCATCGAAGCGGGCGAGGACGCCGAGGCCCTGACCGCGCGCATCGGCGGCTTCTGGGACGCGCTCGCCCACGACCCGCGCGCCGCGGCGATCGACAGCGTGGTGCTCGCCTGCACCCACTATCCCCTGGTCGCGCCGCTGTTCGCCGACGTGCTGCCCCGGCGCATCCAGATCCTGGTCCAACCCCACATCGTCGCCGGCGCGTTGGTCGGCTATCTGGCGCGCAACCCGCATCTGTCGGTGCGCCGCGACGCCGAGGGCGCTGGGGGCGCCGGGGTCACCCTGCTGACCACCGGCGACCCGGCCCTGCTGGTCGACGCCTCGCCCTGGCTGCCGCCGCGCTTTCGCCATTTCGAGCGGGTCCGCCTGTGAGCGCGCCCGCCTTCACCGTCGGCCGGCCGCGCGTGCTCTACCGCGACCCGCGCTTCTACAGCGCCTTTCCAAGCCTGGCCGCCCTCGGCGACGGCCGGCTCTTGCTGGCCTTTCGCCGGGCGCCCGACCACCGCCACCTGTTCGCCCCCGACCAGCGCGCCGAGGCGTTCGACCGGGTCGACCATCTCCACCCCCGGAGCCACACCGCCCTGCTGCCGCTCGGCGCCGACCTGGCGCCGGCCGGGCCGCTCGCCACCCTGGCTGGCGAGGCCGAGACCGCCGACCAGGACAGTTCGCTCCTGCGCCTGTCGGATGGGCGCTTGGTGCATCTGGGCTTTCGCTGGCTGCCGGTGACCGACGCCGTCGAGGCGCTGGCCGAGCCGCTGCGGCCGTTCGCGCGGCAGGGCGAGACCGGGCCCGCCTATCTGCACTGGCACGCCGCCGCGCGCACCAGCGACGACGCCGGCGCCAGTTGGAGCGCCCCCACCCCGTTCGCGCCCGACCCGCTGGTGCGCGCCGACCTGGCCCCTTGGGTGCCCGGCACCAGTTCGGTGCGCGGCCAGATCGTCGAACGCGCCGACGGCACGCTGCTGGTGGCGGCGTATGCCTTCGCGCTCGACGGCGTCCGGGGCAGCGCGGTGCGCCTCTTTGAAAGCCGCGACCGGGGCCGCACCTGGCAGCCCGTGGGCGCGCCCCTGACCCTGGCCGACGCGCAACTGAGCGAGGCGAGCCTGGTCGCCTGGCCGCGCGGTCGGATCTCGCTGTTCGCGCGCACCCACGGCGCCGAGGGCCGCCTTGCCTACAGCGTCGCGGCCGACGGCGGGGCCCGCTTCTCCTGCCCCCGCCGGCTCGACATCCACGGCCACCCAGCCGTGGCCCAGCCGCTGCCCGACGGCCGGCTGTTGCTGGTCTATGGCGTGCGCACCGAGCCCTATGGCGTGCGTGCGCGCGTGTTGCGCCCGGGATCTGCGCCGGGCGCCGCGCCGCTGGCCGACGGGCCCGAGATCGTGCTGCGCGACGACGCCCCCGGGCCCGACACCGGCTATCCCTGGGTCGCGCCCTTAGCGGCGGGGCGGCTGGCGGTCGCCTACTACACCGCCGACGAGCACGGCATCCGGGGCATCGAGGGCCAGATACTCAGCCCCGCCTGAGGCCGGCCGCCTATGGCGCCTGACGGCCCCGTCATCAAAAAAGATGACTTTATCGGTCTTCTATTGTTAGACTGCCGCTTCGGCCATGTGGCCCGCCCTCCCATCGACCGAAGAGGACCCGACCCATGAGCGACACCGACACCGCGCCGCCCAGGACCCGCGTTACCACGCGCACCGGCGACCGAGGCCGCACCGGCCTCGGCATGGGCGCCCGGGTATCCAAGGCCGACCCGCGCGTCGAAGCCTATGGCACGGTGGACGAGGCCAATTCGGCCATCGGCCTGTTGCGCACCATGCTCGCCGGCCGTGCCGACCGCCAGCAGTTGGACGCCCGGCTGCGCGCCATCCAGGTGGACCTGTTCAACGTCGCCGCCGACCTGAGCATGCCCGGCGCGGCGGGCGACGACTTGCGCCTGACCGCCGCGCCGATGGAGCGCATCGAGGTGGAGATGGACGCGATGAACGAGGCGCTGCCGCGCCTGGCCAATTTCATCCTGCCCACCGGACAGGGCATGGCCGCCGCCCAGGCCCATGTGGCGCGCACGGTGGTGCGCCGGGCCGAACGCCGTCTGGTCCGGCTGATGGAGGCCGAGCCCGACGCGGTGAACCCCGAGGTGCTGCGCTACCTCAACCGCTTGGCCGACTATTGCTTCGTGCTCGCCCGGCACCTGAACGACAAGGGCGCGGCCGACGATGTGTGGGCGCCGCGCGGCCTGCGCTGACCCCCGCCGAACGGGAGCCAGCGGCGCGCCTAATAGTGCGCGCTGACCGCGATGTGGTCCGAGATCAGGTTGATGCGGGTCACCTGGGCCAGCGCTGTCCGGTTGGCGGCGCTGCCATTGGCGGTGAAATAGTCAAGGTTGCGCACGCCGCAGGTGCCCTCGCCTGACTCATACAGATGGCCGTGCGGGATCGGGTTGGCCTGGGGGTAAAGGTCGCCCGGCTGGCAATTGAAGTCGCCGCCGATCACATAATCGTCAGTGCCTTGCGCGCCCGCTGCGGCCGCGATCATGTCGCTCACATAGGTGCGCGACAGGGCCGCCCCAACGCCCGAGGGCGCATGCATGGTATAGTAGGTGGCGGTGCCCATGGTGACGCCGACGATCGGCCGGGTGCCCGGCGCGCCCTGCGGCGGGCCATGGACCACCACGCTGCCGGTCAAGTCGGCGGCCTGGCCGTTGACCGGGTCGGTCTGGACCAGGACCGCGTAGGAGACCCGGTTATTGCCCTGGCCCCAACGCCGATGGGCGATGAAATAGGTCAGCGGCCGGCTCGACGTGCCGAAATTCTTCGACAGGGCGGTGATATTGGCCGGCGGCTGGCCCCAGCCCTGGGGCGTCTCGGCGCCCGGTACGTCGGAGCATTCCTGCAGGAACACGATCGCCGGCTGCTCGGGCAGGTCATACTGGGCCGGGCGCTGGATACGGCCGGCGAGCGCCTGCCACTTGCTGTCATAGCTGCCTTGGCCGCCCTGCATGTTCCAGGTGAGCATCAGAGACATGGGGGTGCACCTTTTCGCGATGGATGACGACCACGCAAGCGTGCTCGATCGCCACCCTCCAGTGCACGGGTCCCCGGTTCACCCAGGCCAAAACGGCGCCCCGCCGCCGCCCGAGGACCGCACCCGATAGCCACACCGGCCCATTTTGCGCCACCCTTTGCTCCACCCCAATGCAACGGTCTTGGGCGCAGACTGGGGCCGGACGCGAAGACCGGCCAAACCGGAGAGAAGGTCAGACTGATGAGCGATACGTATCTCGGAGCATGCCTATGCGGAGAAGTCCGCTTCAAAGTTCGT
The DNA here is from genome assembly GCF_004341375.1 of Rhodothalassium salexigens DSM 2132. Taxonomy (GTDB): domain Bacteria; phylum Pseudomonadota; class Alphaproteobacteria; order Sphingomonadales; family Rhodothalassiaceae; genus Rhodothalassium; species Rhodothalassium salexigens. The sequence goes on along the minus strand of NZ_SLXO01000004.1, from coordinate 194,771 downwards.
GGGGAGTTTCAGCACTTTTTCCTCTGTCACTGCCGGCGCTGTCGCAAGGACACCGGGTCGGCTCACGCCGCGACCCTCTTTTCGTCGACGGCGACGATAGAGTGGTTGTCCGGCGAGGAGAGCGTCAGCCACTATGTCGTCCCCGAAACCCGGCATGCGAAGTGCTTCTGCGCGCAATGCGGCGCCGCCGTTCCGAGCCGACAAATGGACGGCGCCCTGCTCGTCGTACCCGCCGGAAGCCTCGACAGTTCCATCGAGATGCGGCCAACGGCTCATATCTGTGTTGCAAGTCGCGCCGGCTGGGATCGGAACCTGCATGAGATTCCAGAGCTCGATGCTCTACCAATGTAGAAACGGCGGCTTGCGGCGACAGATCACCGCTACGGAACACCGTCGGGACGGGGTGGCGGGCCGAAGCCGATGAAAAAGAGAACTACACCTACGCTATAGCCCTCTAACAGGCTGCTGGAAAACTCCGACCACCGCAGGTTCGACGCGAAAGTGCGTCACTTTTCGGGCTCTCTCGTGGAGCTAATGAAAACCCAACTCGTCGGCGCCTGCCGAGCGGGCCGAGAGGTGCGCTCCTAAAACCTTTTTCAGCAGCCCTCTAAAATTAAGGCTCGAACGGAATGGTTCGAATGAGGCAGATGGTCGCGCAATTCACACTTCTGTTCCGGCGTTTGCGGCAGAGTTTTCCTGGGAAATCAGCGCCGCCGATTTTTATGCGACGCATAGGATTTCCGCGCAATATCAACTGATCATTCTCTTTACCGCACTTAATAGAAACTCGTCCTGATAGTGGCCTGCAACGAAGGACAAGCCAACCGGACAGGTGTCCACGGTCAATAGCGGAGCAGAGATTTCCGGCAAACGTGCCACACCGGAAAACGCGGTGATGGTCATCGTCGGATCATAGAAGTTCATCACCGCTTCAAGCGTGTTCAGGGAGCCTTTCCGGGGCGCGATTTTTGGCGTCGTAGGGAAGCAGATCAGCGTTTCCGGGGTGAAGAAGGCATTGATCTGCCTGAAGAGGCTTTCACACCTCGCCATGTTGTCGAGCGCCGCGATGCGGTCGAACCTCTGGACATTTCCGTAGGCCATCGAGAACGTGAAGCCGAGTTCAGGCTTGCAGGCTTCGATCCAGTTGCCGACCGTGCTCTGGAATTCGGCGGTCTGCAGATCACGCAATCCATTCAGGTTGCAGACCTTCAGTTCGCACGCCTCCCCGACGATTTCGGAAAACCTTACCGGCTCGATCACAATGCCGGTGCGTTCTGCCATTCGATCCAATGCGCTGCCAACTTCATCTCGAACAGCGGCATCCGCGATCTCAAGCGCATCCTGCAAGACGAGCATACGCCGTGGCGACGGCATCGGCGAAGCGGGGGCGTTCAGCAAGACGCGCATCGCCGCATCGAGCACCTCGAACCGATCCGCGAGCACGCCTACGGTACTGACGCTTGGCTGGAACGGCAAAACGCCGGCCTCGGAAATCCGATGAAGGGAGGGACGCATCCCCCAAAGACCGCAAAGGCTTGCTGGAACACGGATAGAACCTCCCGCGTCCGTGCAAAGAGAAAAATCCGCCAGACCATTGGCGACGGAAGCAGCCGAGCCGCTAGACGACCCGCCGGGAACGCGATCCGGTGCTTTCGCGTTTCGGGGGGTGCCAAAATAGAAGCTCTCCCCGTCGAGGCTATACGTGAACTCATCCGCCACGACCTTCCCGACGCAGCGCGCTCCAGAGGCAAGCAGTTGATCAACGCAGAGGGCGTTGTGAACAGGTGCGGGATGTGCGTCCCGCCAGGCGGGGCTTCCATAGGAAGTCTTATGTCCCGCAAGGTCGATGTTATCTTTCACGGTGAAGCGAAGCCCATCCAGCGAACCGCTACGTACGGGCGCGAGGTCAAGCTGTTCGACCAGTGCGCCGGATGGGTCTGTTGGAGAGCTAGGCATATAGTCTATTTCCTGGCGCGAATCTGAACGGATTTTCGGGCAGTTCTACAGCGCCGGGTCGAGACGATCACGCTCGTCTGTCACAATGTCCCAGAATCTGAGACAGGCTCAGCGCCTCGCTCACCTGTTTCAGGGGACACCATTGTTAACGATCAAAGGCCGCAGGGGGGGGCATCCTGATTTTCAAGATTTGCCGGGCTGTAGCGTAAAAACTGCGTCTTGCTATTCCACCCGGTGGAATGCGGTGTTCGGCGGCAATATCGCGCTATAGAGGGCAATCGGCGGGAATGGCGGAGCAGGCGGGATTCGAACCCGCGAGGGCTTGCGCCCAACACGCTTTCCAGGCGTGCGCCTTAAACCGCTCGGCCACTGCTCCAGACGCCAGGGGTGCGGTCGGGCCTTGGCCCTACACATTCCGCGGCCATCTGGCAAGGCCCGGGCAGAAAAATCACTGCCGGCCCGGGCGAACGGCCCCGGCTCCCGCGCCAAGGCCCGGCCCGGTTCGGCGCTCGACCGCATAGGTTGCGACCAGAACCGCGAACGAAAAGACCAACAGGCCCGCCGCCAGACGGTGCGCCGCAGCATAGTCAAGCGTCGCAACATGCTCATAGAGCGCGATCGAGACCAAGCGCGTCTCCCCGGGAATATTGCCGCCGACCATCAACACGCCACCGAACTCGCCCACCGTATGGGCAAAACTCAATACACCGGCAACCAGATAGCCGCGCCGCGCCTGGGGCAGCACCACCCGCTGGAACACCCCCCAAGGCCCGGCGCCGAGCGTCGCAGCCGCTTCCAGGGGCGCCCGCCCCACGGCGGCGAAGGCGGCCTGGAGCGGCTGAACCGCAAACGGCAGCGAATAGAGCACCGAGGCGACCACCAAGCCCTGGAACGAAAAGGTCAGGGTCTGACCGGTGAGCGACACCCACAACTCGCCGAGCGGCGCCGTCGGCGCAAAGGCGAGCAGCAGATAGAAACCGAGCACGGTGGGCGGCAACACCAGCGGCAGAGCCACCAGCGCCTCCACCAGCGGCCGCCAGCGGGTCCGTCGGGTTGCCAACCACCAGGCGATGGGCGTGGCCAGCACCAGCAGCACCGCCGTGGTCACAGCCGCCAGCAGCATCGTCAACCCGACCGGCCCCGCCGCGGCCTCGCCACTGCCCGACAGCAGCATCCCTGAAACCGCCGGCATGGCCGAGGCCGCGCCAAGCCCGGTCGCCCAGATCATCGCGCCGGCACACCGTAGCCGAAATCGCCGATCAAAGCGGCGGCCTCGTCGCTTTGCAGGAAGACCAAAAACGCCTCGGCCGCCCGATTGTCTCGGCCGCCGCTCAGCAGGACGGCGTCTTGGCGCACCGGCGGGTGAAAACCGGGCGGCACGGCCCACCATCGGCCGCGCACGCCGTTGGGGCGAGCGAGCACCGACGCCAGCCCGACAAAGCCCCAGTCGGCATTGCCGGTGGCCGTGAGGGCGAACGCCTGGCCCACATTCTCGGCGCGCACAAGACGCGACGCCAGCGCTTCGGTCAGATCCAGACGGGCCAGCACCGCCATCGCCGCCGCGCCATAGGGCGCCAGATCCGGGTTGGCCACGGCAAGGCGACGGAACGAGCGAGCGCGCAGCACCGCCGGCCCATCGACAGTCGCGCCGCCAGGCGCCGGCTGCCAGAGGGCGAGCCGACCGACCGCGTAAGTAAAGCGCGAGCCGGCGAGCGCGTGACCCTGGGCCACCAGGCGGGCCGGTCGGTCGGCGTCGGCGGCCAGGAACACGTGATAGGGCGCGCCATAGCGGATCTGGGCATAAAGCCCGCCGGTCGAGCCGTGGACCACGCGCAACGCCAGCCGGTCCTCGCAACGGCGCGAAAACGCCTCGACCAGCGCCGCGAGCGGCCGGGCGAAATTGGCCGCCACCGCAACGGTCGCCGTCTCCGCCGCGCGCCCCGGCATGGCCGCCGCCTCCCACAGGACGCCGACACCGACAAGAAGGCCAAACAGCCACGTCCGCATCTTCCGCTCCCCCCGCCCACAGGCCGCCACCACCAGGCCATGGCTGGGGGGCGATTGCGACGGAGTCTAGCGGGATGGGCGGTCGGGAGCCAGCGGTCAGGCGTCACCCCGGCGGCGTGCACGCCAACCGGCGCCGCTGCTCAGGCGCGCGAACGGCGGCCCCAAGCCGAGCCCGAGCCGGCCGTAACGCGGTCATGGACCGGCGACACCAGCGGGGGCCCGGCAGAGACGGCCCGGGCGCCGGCACCAAGCCCGCCGCCGCCCGGGTTTTGCCAGAACAGGTGCGCGACCGGTCAGGCGACCTGTTCGCCGCGTGCCAGGGCGCACTCCGCCCACATTTCGCCGAGGCTGTCGAGCAGGTGGTCGATGTCCTCGTCGGTGTGCATGGGGCTCGGCGTGATACGCAGCCGCTCGGTGCCCTTGGGCACGGTGGGATAGTTGATCGGCTGGACATAGATGCCATAGGCGTCGAGCAGCCGGTCGGAAATGCGCTTGCACTTCTTCGGGTCGCCCACCATCACCGGCACGATATGGCTGGGGTTGGGCATGTGCGGGATGCCCATGATGTCGAGCTTGCGGCGCACCCGGGCCACCTGGCGCTGGTGCAATTCGCGCTCAGCCGAACTGGTCTTCAGGTGGTTGATGCTGACCCGCGCGGCCGCCGCGATCGCCGGCGGCAGGGCGGTGGTGAAGATGAAGCCCGAGGCGAAGCTGCGGATAAAGTCGCACAACGCGTGGCTGCCGGTGATGTAGCCGCCGATCACGCCATAGGCCTTGCCCAGCGTGCCCTCGATCAGGTCGACCCGGTCCATCACGCCGTCGCGCTCGGCGATGCCGCCGCCGCGCGGCCCGTAAAGGCCCACCGCGTGCACCTCATCCAGATAGGTCATCGCGCCGTATTGTTCTGCGAGGTCGCAAATCGCAGCGATGGGGGCGATGTCCCCGTCCATGGAATAGACGGACTCGAAGGCGATGATCTTGGGCTGGGCCGGGTCCAGCTCGGCCAGCTTGGCTTCCAGATCGGCCAGGTCATTGTGCTTCCAGATGCGTTTCTGGCAACGGCTGTGGCGGATGCCTTCGATCATCGAGGCATGGTTGCCCTCGTCCGACAGCACGACGCAGCCGGGCATCTTGGACGCCAGGGTGGTTAGGGAAGCCCAGTTGGACATGTAGCCCGAGTTGAACAGCAGCGCGCCTTCCTTGCCGTGCAGGTCGGCGAGTTCGCGTTCCAGCAACACATGCTCGTGGGTGGTGCCGGAGATATTGCGCGTGCCGCCGGCGCCCGCCCCATAGCGCTCGACCGCTTCGTGCATGGCGTTGAGCACGACCGGGTGCTGGCCCATGCCCAGATAATCGTTCGAGCACCAGACCGTGACCGGGCGCTTACCCTCGGGTCGATAGTGGGTGGCCTTGGGGAAGTTGCCCCGGTGGCGCTCAAGTTCGGCAAAAACGCGGTAATTCCCCTCCTCTGCCAACTTGTCCAATTCCGTTTGGAAAAAAGTCTCGTAATTCATGACGTCCTCCCAGGGCTATCGGGGGCAATGCGGGGCAGAAGGCCGGCGTCCTTGCACCCTGCCCGACAGGGCTCGGGATATGGGGCGAGGGGATTCTTTTCCGCATACTCATGACGCACATCGCGCGCCTTGGAGGCCGGTCGCTCAGGCGACTCCGACCGGTGGAAACAGTTCCAGAGGCCCGCCAAAGGCAGCGGCAGAACCAGGAACCAGTGTTCGATCATGGCAAGGCCGAGCATGGCGGCCAGGAAGGTATAACTGATCGCGGTGGCCGAGCCCGCGGGCGCCGCCATCGCTTCGGTGACCAGCCAGTATTCCGCCGCGCCGGCCACGACCTGCGACACGGGGAAAAACGGGTTCATCGGTCGCACGCGCAGGAAGCTTTTGAGAAAGTCCATATGCGGTGCGACCCAGTCTTCGCTGACGTTGCGCACGCCCAGGAAGACGTTGATACGGGCGCTCTGGTGCATCACCATGACCAGCATGAAGGTCAGCAGCGCCAATTGATTGGGCGACCCCCAAGTAATCGCGGCGATGACCACGCCGGTCACCACGATCGAGATCTCGTGATACTTGGAGATCTGCAAGGCGTGACCGAAATGGCGCCAGCCCGAGCAGCCGGGCGCGCAGCGATGTTTGCGCGGCCCGGTCAGATAGCCCAGATAGAAGGTCAGTTCCTGCCAGCCCCAGGCGATCAACCCGCAACTGAACGAACAGAACAACGCCGCCGGGGTGGTCGCCTCGGCGCTCCAGTCGAGGCCGAGCAGAGCGCCGGCGAACAACAGGGTGCCGCCGGCCAACGACCATTTGAACGTCCAGCGCGGCCGGCGGTTCAAGTACAGGATCAGCCCCGTGCTGAACCACCACAGGAACACGGCATACCCCACGATGACGAGCGGGTGGGACAGCATGGCGGGCATGTCCATGGGGCGGCTCCCTTCGCTTACCAGGCAGGCTGCAGGCGGATGCCCTGCGGCAGCTCGTTCTTGACCGCCGGCAGCATGTAAAGCTGCGCGAAGGTCAGCGCGGTACCGAGGCCGTAATACGCCCGCTTCAGGTTGCCGAAGAAGCCGCCCTGCTCAGCCCCTTGCGCGACCTTGTCGGACTGCTTGCGCAGCCGCTCCATGCCGGCGCGGAACTTCGGGTTGTCGATGTCCAGCAGCACCGGAAACACCTGCGACGACACCTCGCGGGTGATGCGGAACACGGTATAGTCGTATTCGGTGGGGTCCAGTTGCAGCGCCTTGTGGAAGGCCGGCCGGCTGTGGTCGCGCACATACATGGTGGCGTAGACGGCAAGCTGGAAAAACCGGATCCACAGCTTGTTGCCGCCCTTGAGCAGCTTGGGGTCGGCGCGCATGATCATCGCCAGCGCCTCGCCATGCTTGAACTCGTCGTTGCACCACTCCTTGTACCACTTGAAGATCGGGTGGAACTGGAGCTCGGGGTGGCGTTCGAGCTGACGATAGATGGTGATATAGCGCGCGTAGCCGATCTTTTCCGACAGATAGGTGGCGTACCAGATGAACTTGGGCTTGAAGTAGGTGTACTTCTTTTCCTTGGTCAGGAAGCCCAGGTCGACGCCGATGCCGAAATCCTTCAGCACGTCGTTGATGAAGCCGGCGTGGCGCGCCTCGTCGCGGCTCATGTAGCGGAACAGGTCGCGCGCGTCCTGGTTGGAAACCCGCTTCTTGATCTCGGCATAGAGGATGCAGCCGGAAAACTCGGCGGTCACCGAACTGACCAGGAAGTCGACGAATTCGTCGCGCAAGTCCTTGGGCAGCGCATCGAGGTCGGCCTCGTCGAAGTCGGGCGTGCGGTTGAAGTGCTGCTTGTTGGGATCGGCCTTGAAATCGGCCATCAACTGATCCCACTCCGTGCGCACCAGGCTGACGTCCAACTGGTCGAGCGCTTCATAGTCGGTGGTATAGAAGCGCGGGCTCAGGATGGTGTCTTCCTGGGCCATGTCGGTGGTCTTGTAGCTGAGCGTATCTTCGCCGGTCGCCTGCATGTGCTCGACGGCGTCGATCGGCTCCTGAAACCCCGTATCGGCGTTCATAGCGTCCTCCGGCCGGTGAAGCTGACTTCGAACAGCTCGGTGATCTCGAAAATCGCGGCAATCTTGGTCCAGGCGCGGGCCAGCGGGCCGGCCCGGCGGACCTTGGCCCGGCGACGTTCGATGAACCGGTCACCCGGCTTGGCGTCGATCGCGTCACCCTGCACGGTGACGGTATCGCCGGCGTCGACGGTGACCTGGTTGCCCAGGAGGACGTGGGCGCAGAAGAATTCTTCGGTTCGTTCGACGGCGACGCGGCACGGCACCTCGAACTCTTTCAGATGTGCCAGATCCGCCGGCGCGGGCCGGGACGGGGTCTGGTTCGGGTTGGCGGACGGGATCGTCATGAGGTTTTCCCTTGACGTGGTGGGAGAAGGGCCGCGAAGGCATTCACATTGTCGCGACCGAACGCGTTCAGGAACACATGCTCGTCAGTGCTGGGGTCGACCAACGACAGACGACCATCGTCCCACAGGATCAGCTTGAACGGTGCGTCCGAGCCGACGCCCTCGGCCTGGCGCTTGCGGGCCAGACCACGCATCAGCGAGCGGACGAAACCGTTGGTGCCGGCTGCCATCACCTCGACCAACTCGCCGGTATCGGCGTCGTGCACGCGCACCGAGCCGTCGCTATGGTCCGAGAACAGCAGCGATCGCTCCATCACCAGATCGGCATCGGGCGGGGGCACGTCTCCCTTGCCGGTCACGCGCGACCAAGTGGCCAGCGCCAAGCTCAAAGCGATCATGAGGCCCGCCGCGTAAAGCATCGATTTCGGGAAACGCTCGGGGCCTTCGGTCTCACTCATCGGTTCTGTCTTTCGCTCCAGGTTCGGGTGTCGCGGGCCTTTGGCCGGGCGTCGGTCAGGACGCGGCGGCCACGGCCCGCGGCTTGTCACTTGCCGGCTTGGCCGGCGCCTTGGTGGTGGTATTGACGGCATCGGCCTCGGCGGTCGGCGCACACGCCGTCTCCGGGTCCAGATCGTGATACTCGCACAGCGCCGCCGACAAAAGCCGTGCCACATAGTCGCCGTTGATCAGGCCCCGCAGCATCGGCTGCACAGCCCGATACTGCCGCGGCCGAACGTGCGGCCAAAGCAGCAGATACGCCGGCTTGTTGCCTTCGACCAGGGTCAACGGCAGATCGGTGGTGCCGTCGCCATGGGTCTTCAGCGCCGCGCTTTCGATGATCTTGAACGGCAGGTTGACGGTTTTGGACACCGCCACCCCGGCCCGGATCGCCACCCGCCGGTTAGTCACCGTGTAGACCGTGGTCTTGGCGATGGTCCAGGCGAGGAACGCCAACAGGCCCAAGCCCAGCACCGCGGGGGCGAGGATGATTGCGGCGGACGTCGCCGCCGCAATCATGCCCAGGCCATCCGACAGGCTGGCCACCAGACGCCAGACCACCAAAACCGCGAAATAGATCGCCACCGCGCGGATGTGGAACACCCGCAGCGCGATGGCCGACCAATGCGGCGCACCCTGCCAGAGGATCTTCTCCCCCTCTGGCGGCAATTCGGGCAGGCCGCGAACCGGCTCGTAATGGTCGTCGTCGTGGTGGGTCATAGCGCCGGCCCTGCGTGCTCCTTGGTGGAATACAGACGACCGCCGCCGAAGTAAGCGGTGATCTTCTCTTCCTCGAGCGCGGTGATCTGGTCGTTGCCCTTGATTTGCGGAATGTTCTTGAAGTCTTCCGCGTTGAGCGCGCTCACATAGATGCCCGGCTGCGTCGACGGCAGGCCGATCAGCTTGTTGAAGAAGGTGTTAGGGCCCTTCACGCGCATGAATTCGCGCGGCACCATCACGGTCTTCTTCTTGGCCAGCTTGGGCGTCGGCGCAGGTGCCGGAGCCGGTGCCGGTGCCGGCTTGGGTGCCGCCGCGACGGTCTGGTCTTCATCCTCGGGCTTGGCCACGCCTTCGCTCGCGGTCGCCACCGGCGTCGGCGCGGGCGTCGGCTTGGGTGCGGGTGCGGGCGCGGGCTTCGGCTGGTCAGCCAGTTCCACTTCCAAGTAGCGCACGATCAGGTCGGCCTTGTCGATCCACAGATCGCCCACGGTGCCGGCGGCCTTGCCGTCGGCACCGTACACGGTCATGCCGCGCGGATCGTCGTCGCCGTCACACGGGTAATAATCGGGATCGGCGCGCAGCGGCACCACCTTGTTGACGCCCTCCAAGGTCAGGTCGGGATGGTCGTCCCGCTCGGCCCAGGTCGCCGGACCGACGCCGTCGAGCAGCGGATTGCCGGTCGCCTCGAACGGCGAGCCTTCCCAGGCATAGACCTTTTCGATCGGCTCCTTGCGCTGGTCCTTGCGCCCGGCGGTCGCCGTGCCGCGACCGTGCGGCAGGGTGAATTCCTTCGGCTTGGGGAACCAGACCAGCCCGATGTCCTCGGGCGTGCCGTCGTCTTTCTCCAGCGGGTAGCCTTCCCGACGATCTTCGCGGCGCAGATAGAAGATCAGCCCCGCAAAGAAGAGCCAGAAGACGTAGAGCGTGACCTGCGCCACGTCCATATAGCCTGTTAATGCCCCGGTTTCCATTTCTACCTCCTGTGGCAAAGGCAATTAGCCCGGAAACTCGGCCAAGCCGAATTTCCGGTCGGTTGACTGGTCGGACGCCGGCGCATGGCTAACCAGCGGCCCGATCGCAGCCAGGGTTGCGAAGACGAGAACGAGTTCCAGCGCGTAGACCGACAGATAACTGGCCGACGGCTGAGCGAAAGGTGGGCCCAAGGCACCGGTTTGGCCCACCCAGATGAGCGCATCGCGCAAAACGCCGCCCAGCGCGATGGCCAGACCGGTGGCGGTGGCCTGCACCGCCCCCCAGGCACCAAGCGCGATGCCGCTTCGACCCTGTCGCGGATCCGACAGGGCCATGGCCGCGGTCAGCGTACCCACGGCGAACAGGCCGCCGCCGAACCCGATCAACACCGTCCCGGCGCGGAACAACAGCGGCGAGTTGAACGGCTCCGACAGGATCACGGCGGGAAACGCCAACAGCCCGGCCAGCGCACCGATGGCCGCCAGCCGACAGGCGTCGGCGCCGCGGGCGAGCCCGCGCGCGGCGAGCGTGAACCCCGCCAGCGTGCCGGTCGCCCACAGCGCGGTCAGCACCGTGGTCGCCCCCACCGACAGGCCCAACACCTCGCCGCCATAGGGTTCGAGCAGGATGTCCTGCATCGAGAACGCCGCCGAGCCCAGACCCACCGACAACAACAGCCGGCCGGCGCGCGGGTTGGCAACCAGCGCCCCCCAGGCGTCGCGGAACGACACCCGATTGTCGGCCTCGGCCATCGCCTTCTTGGTGAACCCGCGCTGGCGCGGCTCCTGCTGCCACAGCGCGATCACGTTGAGCAGCAAGGTCACCACGGCGGTGCCCGAAATCACCTGGATCAGCCGCAGATGGCTGAAATCGGCCAAGAGCGCCCCCAGCGTCAGCGAACTGGCGACCATGCCCAGCAGCAGCATCACATAGAGCAACGCCACCACCCGGGGCCGGCTGTGTTCGGGCGCCACGTCGGTGGCCAGCGCCAGCCCGGTGGTCTGGGTGGTGTGCAGGCCGGCGCCCACCAGCAGGAACGACAGCGCCGCGCCGGCCTCGCCAACGATCGCCGGCGCCTGGCCGTCGCCGGTCATGACCAGAAGCGCGAACGGCATCAATCCCAGCCCGGCCCACTGCAACATGGTGCCGAGCCAGATGAACGGCACCCGGCGCCAGCCGAGCACCGAGCGGTGATTGTCCGACTTGTGGCCGATCAACACCCGCGCCGGCGCGAACAGCAAGGGCAGCGCGATCATCGCCGAGACGAGCCCCGCCGACAGCCCCAACTCGACGATCATCACCCGGTTGAGGGTGGCGTTGAGCAGCACCAGCGCCATGCCCACCGAAACCTGGAACAACGACAGACGGAGCAGCCGGGCGAGCGGCAGCTCCGTGGTCGCGGCGTCCGCGAACGGCAGGAAGCGCGGCCCCACCTGGGACCACAGATCGGCAAAGCTGGTCGGCCGCTCGGTCATGCCTTCACCAACTCCATGCCCTGGCTGATATAGAAGCTGCTCTTGATCCGCCGCGTCCGGCCTGGCTGCCAGCCGGCCATCGCCGGCTCAGCCGCGATCCGCTTGCGCAGATTGGCCTCGGCGATCGGCTCGATGGCCGGCGCCCGGTCGCTGCGCGGGAAGAACCCGCCGACGAAATGCATGGTCGCCAGCAAGGGCGTGCGCGGGGCGAAGGTGAACACCACCGAGCCCCGGGTCCGCGCCGCCAAGCCGGCCAGGGCGGCGACCATGTCGCCGCCCTTGTAGTGGATCAGGCTGTCCATGGACACGATATGGTCGAACGCGCCCAAGCCGGGGTCGAGCATGTCGCCCGACAGGAACCGGATCGTGCCGCGGCCGAGCTTTTCGGGCGTCCGGTCGTCGGCCAGCCCGACCAGCGTCGGCGACAGGTCGATGGCGGTCACGTCGGCACCGCGCCGGGCGGCCTCGACCGCCAGCGCACCGGTGCCGCACCCGGCATCGAGCACGGTCTTGCCGGTCAGGTCCTCGGGCAGCCACGACAACAGCGTCTCGCGCATGGTGTCGCGCCCGGCGCGCACGGTGGCGCGGATACCGCTCACCGGCGCGTCGGAAGTCAGTTTGGCCCACGCGTCCGCCGCCGTCCGATCGAAATATTCGAACAACTGCTCCCGGCGCTCGCGATAGCTCGTGCTGTCCATCACTCGTATCCCAACAGGTCGAAGATATCCCGGTCGCGCAACGGGTTGGCGTCCAGGGGATCGCCGCCCGCATAGAGCGTCTCGGCCAGGTTCATATACTCGTCGATCACCGGCTTGAGCTCGGGCTCGGTGTCGGCCATCTCGAACAGGACCGCCTTTTTCAGCCGGCTGCGACGGATCGCGTCAAGCTGCGGGAACCGCGCCTTGGTCTGCAGCCCGGTGGCGGCGTTGAACTTGTCGAGCTGGTCGGTGGCCTCGCTGCGGTTGGCGATACAGCCGCCCAGGCGCACATTGTAGTTTTTCGACTTGGCCTTGATCGCGCCGATGATGCGATTCATGGCGAAGATCGAGTCGAAATCGTTGGCGGTGACGATCAGCGCCTTGTCGGCGTGCTGCAGGGGCGCTGCAAAGCCGCCGCAGACCACGTCGCCGAGTACATCGAAGATCACCACGTCGGTCTCTTCGAGCAGATGGTGCTCCTTCAAAAGCTTGACGGTCTGGCCGACCACATAGCCGCCGCAGCCCGTCCCGGCGGGCGGCCCGCCCGCTTCGACGCAGCGAACGCCGTTATAGCCTTCGTAGACGAAGTCCTCGACCTCCAGCTCCTCGGAGTGGAAGTCCACGTCTTCAAGCGCATCGATGACCGTGGGCACCAGCCGCTTGGTCAGCGTGTAGGTGCTGTCATGCTTGGGGTCACAGCCGATCTGCAAGACCCGCTTGCCCATCTTGGAGAACGCCACCGACAGGTTCGACGAGGTGGTCGACTTGCCGATGCCGCCCTTGCCGTAGACCGCGAACACCTTGGCGCCCTCGATCTTCAGCTTGGGGTCCATCTTGACCTGGACGCTACCGTCGCCGTCCTCACGCTTGTTTCGGGTTAGAGTTGTCGTGCTCATGCTGCGGCTCCTAGACCGACGCCTTCGAGTTGATCTTCCAGTTCCTCGCTCGCTTGTTGGAGCCGCTCCAGCGTCTCCTCGTCGGGGTTCCAGAAGTTGCGTTCATGCGCCTCCAAAAGGCGGGAGACCATTTTGGCCGAGGCGGTCGGGTTCAATTCGGCCAGGCGGCGGCGCATTTCGTCGTTCAGCAGGAAGGTTTCGCTGACCTGCTGATACACCCAACCGTCCACCTGCCCGGTCGTCGCCGACCAGCCCATGGTGTTGGTCAGATGCTCTTCGATCTGGCGGACGCCCTCATACCCGTGCTTGAGCATTCCCTCATACCATTTCGGGTTCAGCATGCGGGTGCGGGTTTCGAGCGCCACCTGATCACCCAAGGCCCGGACCTTGCCCTTGCCTTGCGTCTGGTCGCCCACATAGACGGGGACATTGGCCCCGCCGCGGGATTGCGAGACGGCCTTGGAGATGCCGCCTAGCGTGTCGAAATAGGTGTCGATGGTGGTCACGCCCAGTTCGACCGAGTCGAGATTCTGGTAGGTGACGTCCACATCGGCGAGCATGGTCTTGAACAGCTCTTCCTGCTGCACCGGCTTGCCCTTGCGCCCATAGGCGAAGCACTTGCGCTTGGTGAAGGTGTCGGCGATCTCGCCGCCCTCGTCCCAGCGGCCGCTGTCGACCAGATTGTTGACGTTCGAGCCATAGGCACCGTCGGCATTGGAGAACACCCGCAACGCGGCGGTCTCCATGTCGCAGCCATGCTTTTCCATATAGTCGAGCGCGTGGGCGCGGACCTTGTTCAACTCCACCGGCTCGTCCGCCGTGGCCGCCAGCCAGCACGCTTCGGCCAGCATCTGGGTCTGCAACGGCAGCAGGTCGCGGAAGATGCCCGACAGGCTCATCACCACGTCGATGCGCGCCCGGCCCAACTCGTCGAGCGGGATCAACTCGGCACCGCACAGCTTGCCATAGCTGTCGAGCCGCGGCCGCGCGCCGATCAGCGCCAGGGCCTGGCCGATGGCGGCCCCCTCGGTCTTCAGATTGTCGGTGCCCCACATGACGATGGCGATCGAGGACGGCAGCGCGCCGCCGTCTTCGAGATAGGTGGCGAGCAGGCGCTGCGCCTGTTCCGCGCCGTCCTTGAGCGCGAACGGGCTCGGGATGCGGAACGGGTCGAAGCCGTGCAGGTTGCGCCCGGTGGGCAGGATGTCGGGCGTGCGCAACAGGTCGCCGCCGGGTGCGGGCGGCACATAGCCGGCGTCGAGCGCGTGGATGAGCGCGTCCACCTCGGTGTCGACGCTCAACTGCGCGTCCACCCGGGCCAGCTTGTCGAGCATGGCACGACGGCTTTCCGCCTGCTCGTCGGACATCTCTGCCTCGGCGCGGCGCCACAGCTTGAAGGCGCCGGCGGCGTCGCGGGCGGTCACCAGATGCTCGATCACCGCGCGCTCGGGCCGCTCTTGATAGCTGGCATCGGCCACCGACAGCAGCATGTCGATGCGCGCCTGTTCGCCGAGCGGCTCGCCGACCACGTGCAGGCCGTCGGGGATCAGGGTGTATTCCATCTCCAGCAGGTCTTCGCCGAGCTTGGTGATGTGCGCTTCCACATCGCCCGACCAGTCGGCGTCGGCCTCGACCAGGTCGAGCGCTTCGGCCTGCGCCTTGATGGTCTCGACCATCTCGGCCTCGCGCGCCTCGGCGCCCTGCTCCAGCTTGCGCCAGCCGTCGATCGACGCCTTGAGTTCTTCCAAGCCCTTGTAGAGCCCGGCATGGGCCACCGGCGGGGTCAGATAGCTGATCAGCGTCGCCGCCGCCCGGCGCTTGGCCACCGCGCCTTCCGACGGGTTGTTGGCGGCATAGAGATAATAGTTGGGCAGATCGTGGATCAGCCGGTCGGGCCAGCACGCCTCGGACATGCCGGTCTGCTTGCCGGGCATGAATTCGAGCGCGCCGTGGGTGCCGAAGTGCAGCACCGCGTGGGCGCCGAAATCGTCGCGGATATAGCGATAGAAGGCCGAGAAGGCGTGGGTCGGCGAGAAGCCGCGCTCGAACAGCAGGCGCATCGGGTCGCCCTCATAGCCGAACGCCGGCTGGATGCCCACGAACACATTGCCGAAATGCGCGCCGAGCACGAAGATCGACCGGCCGTCGCTTTGCTGCCGGCCCGGGGCGGCCCCCCACTGGCCTTCGATCTCGGACAGATAGCGCTCGCGGCGCACATGGTCGTCGGCGGAAATCGCCTGGGCCACATTGGCGTCGGTGCCGTATTGGCTGGCATTGCCGTGCAGCACCGCGTCGCGGAACGCGTCCACATCGGCGGGCAGGTCGACCGTATAGCCCTGGTCGGCCATTTCCTTGAGCGTGCGATAGGCGGACTCGAACACCGACAGATAGGCCGCCGTGCCGATATTGCCGGCATTGGGCGGGAAGTTGAACATCACCAGCGCCACCTTGCGCTCGGCGCGGCGGCTGCGGCGCAGCGCCACCAGCTTTTCCAGGCGCGCGGCCAGCATCTCGACCCGCTCGGGGTGGCTGGCCATCTCGCGGCCCATGGCGCCGGGCTTGGCCGACCGGCCGCCGAACACCATCGGCCCCGTGGAGCCGTCGAGTTCCGGGATCGCCACCATGATGGTGGATTCCACCGGCATCAGCCCGCGCTCGGACTGCTCCCACTCCTGCACCGACTGGAATTCCAGCGGGTGCGCCGCCACATAGGGCACGTCCAACTGCTTCAGGATCGTCTCGGCGGCGCGCGCGTCGTTATAGGCCGGCCCGCCGACCAGGCTGAAGCCGGTCAACGACACCATGGCGTCGACCACCGGCTTGCCGTCCTTGAGGAAGAATTCCTCGATCGCCGGGCGCGCGTCGAGGGCGGCGGCGAACACCGGGATCACCTTCAGCCCGCGCGCTTCGAGCGCCCGAATGGCACCGTCATAATGGGCATGGTCGCCGCTCAACACATAGGAGCGCAGCACCATGACGCCCACCGTGCCCTTGGCGCCGTCGTTGCGGGCGATGGCGTCGAGGTCGCGGATATCGTCGGTGACCTTGTCGGGCAGGTCGGGGTGGAAGATGCCGTTGTCGGGATATTCCTTGGGCGGCGGCGTGGTCAGCGACCCGGCGAGCCCGGTCCGCGGCCCCGAGGCGTAGCGGTTGATCAGGAAGCGCATCAGGCGCTCCATATTCTCTTCCGAGCCCGCCAGCCAGTATTGCAGGACCATGAAATAGGCGCGCACGTCCTGGGCCGTACCGGGGATCCATTTGAGGATCTTGGGCAGCCCGCGCACCACGCTCATCTGCTTGGCGCCGCTGTTCTTGCCCTTGGACCCGCGCAGCTTCTTGAGCATCGCCATGGGGCCCTTGGGCTCGCCGTCCATGGAGAACTTGCCCATCGACGTCAGCCGCATGATCTCGCCCGACGCCATGGCGCCGATCATCACGTCGCACTGGTCGCGCCGCGCCTGCAGGGCCGGCAGCACCGCCTGGATCTGGTCATCCAGGAACAGCATGTTGGCGAAGATGATGTCGCCGTCGGCGATGTCCGCCTTGGCCGCCTCGACCGCCGAGGGATTGTCGGTCCACTCGGCCGCGGCGTGCAACGAGACCTCAAGGCCCGGCACATCGCGGCGCAAGATCCGCGACGCTCGCTCGATCGCCCCGGACAGATGGCTGTCCAACGTGATGATAACGACCTTCACGGGCGTCGGATCAACGGCCGAAGTGGGCTTTGGCATCGTACAAGGTCTCCACCGTTATCGTCGCGACCCCATTGTCGGCCGCGAACTTTTCGGTATTCCGCCGGACTTTGCCGCGCACGAAGAACGGAATCTTCTTCAATTCCTGGAGCGCGCTGTCGTCCCAGTGGGTGCCGGCCTCGCCCGTCGCATCCGCCGCCGGTTCGACCGCCGACCCATTGGTCGCGGCCGCTCCATTGGGCGCCGATGGCTGGGGCTGAACCCGGATTTCTCCCTCGCCGGCGGTTGCCAGATGCGAGGGCATGGCGTCGTCGTTGAATTCGAAGTCTTCCCGGAACATGCCGAGCAGATGCTCTTCAAGCCCCATGACCAGCGGGTGGACGAAGGTGTCGAACAGCACATTGGCGCCTTCGAAGCCCATCTGCGGCGAATAGCGAGCCGGGAAATCCTGCACGTGCACCGGCGCCGAGATGACCGCGCAGCCGATGCCGTGGCGTTTGGCGATGTGGCGCTCCATCTGGGTGCCGAGGATCAACTCGGGCGCGCTGTCCTCGATCGCCTTTTCCACCGCCAGATAGTCGTCGGTGATCAGCGCTTCGAGGCCCAATTCCTTGGCCATGGCGCGCACGTCCTTGGCGCGCTCGCGGCTGTAGGTGCCGAGCCCGACCACGTCGAAGCCCATCTCGTCGCGGGCGACGCGGGCGGCGGCGAGCGCGTGGGTGCCGTCGCCGAAGATGAACACCCGCTTGGCGGTCAGATAGTTGCTGTCCACAGAGGCCGAGTACCAGGGCAGCCGGCTTTCATTGGCCGCCAGCACCGGCTCGGGGTCGATGCCGGCCAGCGCCGCCACTTCGCGGACGAAATCCTTGGTGGCCCCGACGCCGATCGGCACCGTCTGAACGTAGGGCTGGGCGAAGGTGCGCTCCAGCCATTTCGCCGCCGTCAAGCCGATCTCGGGGTAGAGGACGATGTTGAAGTCGGCCTCGCCGAGCCGGGCGATATCGCGGGCATGGGCGTCGAGCGGCGCGGTCACCGCCACCTCGATGCCCATCTCGCCCAGCAGCCGCTTGATCTCGACCACATCGTCGCGGTGGCGGAAACCGAGCGCGGTCGGGCCCAGCAGGTTGACCCGCGCCGGTCGGTCGGCGGGGCGCGGCGGGCGCTCGGTGCCCGGCGCCGGCGCGTGGGCGCCGGCCAGGCCGCGGACCATCTGATAGAAGGTCTCGGACGCGCCCCAATTCTCTTTCTTCTGGTAGCTCGGCAGTTCGAGCGGCACCACCGGGATGTCGAGCCCGATCGCCTCGGCCAGACCGCCGGGGTCGTCCTGGATCAACTCGGCCGTGCAGCTCGCCCCCACCAGCATGGCCTGGGGCTTGAACCGGGCATAGGCGTCCTGCGCCGCGTCCTTGAACAAGACCGCGGTGTCGCCGCCCAGGTCGCGGGCCTGGAAGGTGGTGTAGGTGACCGGCGGGCGCTTCTTCAGCCGCTCGATCATGGTGAACAGCAGGTCGGCATAGGTGTCGCCCTGCGGCGCGTGCAGCACATAGTGCACGTCGTGCATGGCGGTGGCGACCCGCATGGCGCCCACATGGGGCGGCCCTTCATACGTCCAGACGGTGAGTTCCATCGTGCGTTCCCCCTCAGGCCACCAGGCGCGTCTTGCGATTGAGCGGCCGGGCGAACAACTCCGCCAGGTCACCCGCCTGCTCGAACCCCTGGATCGGGGTGAACACCAACTCGATCGACCATTTCGTCGTCAGCCCCTGGGCCTCCAGCGGATTGGCCAGCCCCAGACCGCACACGGTGATATCGGGCCGGGCCGCCACGCAGCGGTCCAGTTGCTTCTCCACATGCTGGCCTTCGCTGAGCATGGCGTCGGCCGGCAGCAGGGCCAAGTCGGGGCCATGGATCGTCCGGTTGAGATAGGGCGTGCCCACCTCGACCAGTTCCATCCCCATCTCGCGGTTGAGGAAGCGCGCCAGCGGGATCTCCAACTGGCTGTCGGGGAAGAAGAAGATCCGCTTGCCTTCGAGCTCGGGGCGATAGCGGTCGAGCGCCCGGTTGGCCCGGTCGCGGTTGGCCGCCGTCGCCACGTCCACATGGGACCCGGGCAGGTCGAGCGCCTCGGCCGCCGCCTTGAGCCACAGCGTGGTGCCTTCGACGCCGAGCGGGAACGGCGCGTTGACCTGCACGGCACCGCGGTCGGTCAACGCCTTGGCGGTGTCGGTCAGGAACGGCTGCGCCATGATGAAGCGGGTATTGGGCCCCACCGGCGGCAGATCCTGGCTGTTGCGCGGCGGGAAGAAGCGGATCGGCCCCAGGCCCGCCTTGTCGGCGATGCGGGTGATCTGATCCTCGACCACGTCGGCGAGCGTGCCGACCACCAGCAGCGACGGCGCCGCCCCCGGCGCCGCGTCGGGCAGGGTCGGCACCATGGCGGTCAGGCAGGCGTCCTCGCCCTGGGTGAAGGTGGTCTCGATGCCGCTGCCGGAATAGTTCAGCACCCGGACCTTGGGGCTGTATTCCACATTGAGCCGCTCGGCGGCGCGCGACAGGTCGAGCTTGATCACCTCGGACGGGCACGAGCCGACCAGGAACAGAAGCTTGATATCCGGCCGGCGCTCCAGCAACTGACGCACGCAGCGGTCCAGCTCTTCGTTGGCGTCGGCCATGCCGGCCAGGTCGCGTTCGCCGATGATCGCGGTGGCGAAGCGGGGCTCGGCAAAAATCATCACCCCGGCGGCCGACTGCAACAGGTGCGCACAGGTGCGCGACCCGACCACCAGGAAAAACGCGTCCTGGATCTTGCGGTGCAACCAGACGATGCCGGTCAGACCGCAGAAGACCTCGCGCTGGCCCCGCTCCTTGAGAACGGGACGGTCTTCGGTGCACCCGGGCGCGGGTGCCATGGGAGTGGAGCCGTCACTCATCCGGCTGCCCTTTCGGTGAGCGGCGCAGCGGAGGCGCCATCTGCCGCAGCGGCGGACGAAACGGCGGCAGCCTCCATGGCTTCGGATTGAAGCCGAGCGGCGCGGAGTTTCAGGAGGAATTGCGCGGCATTGACCGCATAGGTGGCATAAGCCGCCAGCGTGATGGCCATCTGCACGCCAGGCCCCGCCAGATCGAAGATCAGCACCGCCATGTAAGCGGTGTGCAGCGAGATCACGATGAACGAGACCACATCTTCCCAGAAGAAGGTGGGCGCGAACAGATACTGCCCGAACACCTCCTTCTCCCAGATCGCCCCGGTGACCATGATCGTGTACAGAATCAGCGTCTTGAACACGATCGAGATGGTCGCCGCCAGCCACCCCTCGCCGGTGGCCAGGAAGTAGAGCACAAGCCCCAGGCTGACCAGGAACACGAGGAACTGGAAGGCGGCAAGGAAGCCCTGAACCGGCGTCCACGGGGAGGCATCCCGCCGGCGCCGCTGCTCAGGGGTGTACAACATGCCCTTGGTTGATGGCCGGGCGTGGCGGGACGCGGCTGCACCCGCGCTTTTCCCGCCGGACGAAGAATGTTGCACCGCAAAGTCTCCGTTGGCGAACTTCTATGATTCGGACGGTAGCGACGCGATTTCGGAGTGTCAACTAAAACTGACGTAAATTAGAATTGACAGTTAGCCGCAGACATGATTAGTTGAACATGTGTGGGGCGCGGTTTGCGTTGCCCCCGTGGTAAACATGCAAGGAGGGACGGCGCCAGCTGGCAGTGCAGCGGACGCGGGCCGGCGATGCGGGGGGCGGGAATTGCTGGCCCCGCGCGCAGGGCGTGGTGTAATCTTTTGCGATCCGACGGGATTCTCAAAAGGGGAGCCACTATGACCTTCTCGTTAGGAGGACCGCATGACCCGGAGAAACACGCAGCATCCCGGCCCCCCTCTTTACGCAACGAAGAACACGGCCCACAAAGCGGCGGATCGGCCATGCACTCGGCGGGCATGCCTATCAGCCATGAAAGGTTGAAGACATTGGCTGGGGCGATTGAAGCGGGGGTGATCCCGAGATTGCTGATGGCCCACCGGCAAGATGGCGCGACATCACCGACGCCGTCCGCCGAAGCCGACGGCGGTGCGATGGGCTACGAACTGACCGCCCTCGACGTCGACGCCTATACGCGACTGATTCTGGAAGACAGCGCCGAAGCGGCGGCCGAGCGGATCCAGGAGTTCCATGAACTCGGCGTGCCGCTCGAATCCCTCTATCTCGACCTGTTGACCCCGGTGGCCCGGCGCCTCGGCGGACTGTGGGACGAGGATCTGGTGGATTTCACCACCGTGACCACCGGCATGGGCCGGCTGTCCTACATCATTCGGATGCTGTCGCGCGATACCGGGGCGGCGTTCATGCGCGAGGGGCGGCGGGTGCTGTTGTCGACCCCGCCGGCCGAACAGCACAGCTTCGGCCTGTTCATGGTCAGTGAATTCATGCGCTTTGCGGGCTGGGACGTGCGCAGCGAGCCGGCCCTGTCGCGCGGGGCGCTGATCGACACCCTGCGCGACGAATCCTATGTCCTCGTGGGCTTTTCGCTCGGGTCGACCAAGGGTCTCGACTGGCTGAAGGCGACGATCCCGGCCATGCGCCGAGCGTCGGTAAACAAAGATGTCTGCGTCATGGTGGGCGGTCCGGCGTTTCTAACCGACCCCGGCCTCGTGGACTTGGTGGGCGCGGATGTCATGGCGCGGGACGGGCGCGAAGCGGCGGCGTTGGCCGAACGCGCCGTGTCGGCGCCGATGCGGCTGAACCAATGATCGCCCTGGATCGGGAGTGACGCCGCAAATGCTGGGTGGGGCCAAGGGCCAGAATGCGTGGGAACCAGTGAGACGCTTTAATGCAGCAAAGGAGTCGCTCGGCGATTTGCACGCCGATGTCGCGGAAATGATCCTGGCGGCATCGGCCGATATCGCGTTGGTGCTCGACCGGGACGGGGTGATTCTCGACCTGACCTTCGGGCAGGAAGATCATGTGATCGTCGGCGCCGACGAATGGCCGGGCTTGCTGTTCACCGATATCGTGTCGGTCGACACGCAGCCCAAGGTGGAAGCCTTGCTGGACGAGGCGGAGAGCGTCGAGAAACCGTCGCGCTGGCGCCAGGTGAACCACCCGCTGCCCGGCGGCGACGAGGCCCCGGTCCAGTACATCGTCGTGCCGCTGGGGCGCGACGGCCGCAAGGTGGCCATCGGGCGCGACCTGCGCAATCTGGCGTCGCTCCAGCAGCAATTGATCCAGGCCCAACAGGCCATGGAGCGTGACTATTCCCGGTTCCGGTCGGCCGAGACCCGCTATCGGCTGCTGTTCCAGATGTCGTCCGAAGCGGTCCTGGTGATCAACGCCCGCACCCGTGAGGTGACCGAGGCCAATGCCGCCGCCGGCGCCGCCCTTGGTGCGGACCCGAAAAAGCTGGTCGGCCAGCGCTTCCCGCAAGGCTTCGACCCGGCGGGCGAGGCGGCGGTGGGCGAACTGCTCGAATCGGTGCGCACCGCCGGCGGCACCGACGAGGTGAGCGCGCGCCTGTCCTCGGGCGAAAAGAGCTTCCTGATCTCGGCCAGTATGTTCAGCCAGGACACCACGCCCTTTTATCTGGTGCGTCTGCGCATCGTCGGGGCCGAAGGCGGCGAGGCGATCATGCCGGTAGCCCGCTCGCGGGTCCTCGATGTGGTCGAAAAATCGCCCGACGGCTTCGTCATCACCGACGGCAAGGGCTATATCGAGGTCGCCAACCGAGCTTTCCTGTCCATGGTGCAGTTGGTCAGCGAACAGCAGATCCTCGGCCAGTCGCTCGAACGGTGGATCGCCAAGCCCGGCGTCGGCCTCAACGCCCTGCTCGCCAATCTGCGCCAGACCGGCACGGTGCGGCTGTTCAACACCACGCTGCAGGGCGAGTATGACGAGGCCACCGAAGTGGAAATCTCGGCGGTCGAGGTGAAGGGCGAAGACAAGCCCTGCTACGGCTTCATGATTCGCAATATCGGCCGGCGCTTCGCCTCGGGCTCGGTGGTGCCGGGCGACCTGCGCAATTCGGTCAAGTACATGACCGAACTGGTTGGCCGGGTGTCGCTCAAGGAAATCGTCTCCGAGACCACCGATGTGATCGAACGCCTGTGCATTGAGGCGGCGCTCGAACTGACCGGCGACAACCGCGCCTCGGCGGCCGAGATGCTCGGTCTCAGCCGGCAAAGCCTGTACGTCAAGATGCGCCGCTATGGTGTCGGCGAATCGGAATCCAATATCCGCAACTGACCGCCCGCGGTCGGTTCGCCCCCTGCCGGGAGACGCCGCCCTCCGTCATCGCCAATCAGACATCGGACCACCCGCCCAGAAACCCGAGCCGAAACCGGACCGCAAACCGCGCCCACCCGGGACCAACCGCGACGCCGCGCGCCGCGGCCCGCCCCTGCCGGGCGCGGCCGTCACCGCCCGAAGCCCCCAGATCCTTCGATTGCCACTGATCACCCTCTGGCGCCGCCGGGCGCCGGCATGCAGCAGCCCCCATGCACGACCATGAAGCGCCCGCCGCTTCCTTTTGCCCCACCGACGTCCAGTCATGCCGACAACTTTGACTGTCAATCAAAGTTGACAGATGAGGACCGTCTCACTACGATTTTCGCCCATGATGATGCCCCAGCCCGCCGCCGTTTTACAGTTGTTGAAGCCGATCACGTGGTTCCCACCCATGTGGGCCTATATGTGCGGTATTGTCTCCACCGGCCTGCCGATCACCGACCGCTGGGTACAGTTCGTCGCCGGTGTGTTGCTGGCCGGGCCGATGGTCTGCGGTACCAGCCAGGCGGTCAACGACTGGTTCGACCGCCATGTGGACGCCATCAACGAACCCGACCGGCCGATCCCGTCGGGCCGCATCCCCGGCCGCTGGGGACTCTATATCGCCGTTTTGTGGACCCTCGCTTCGGTGGCGGTGTCGCTGTTGCTGGGCCTGTGGGGCGTGGTCGCGGCGATCGTCGGCCTGGCGCTCGCCTGGATGTATTCGGCGCCGCCGTTCCGGTTCAAGCGCAACGGCTGGATCGGCGCCACCGCCACCGGCTTCGCCTATGAGGGCCTGCCCTGGTTCACCGGCGCGGTGGTCATGGCCGCGGTGTTCCCCGACCCCAAGATCATCACCGTTCTGGTGCTGTACAGCATCGGCGCCCACGGCATCATGACCCTGAACGACTTCAAGGCGGTGGAAGGCGACCGGGAGACCGGGCTCGCCTCGCTGCCGGTGACCCTCGGCGTCGACCGGGCGGTGGCGGTGGCCAACTGGACCATGGCGGTGCCGCAGATGGTGGTGATCGCCTTGCTGATCCACTGGGACCGGCCGCTGTTCGCCAGCGCGGTGCTGGTGTCGCTGGGCTTGCAGGCGATCTGCATGTTTGAGCTGGCGCAAAGACCGAAGGAACTGGCGCCCTGGTATAATGCCACCGGGGTCACCCTTTATGTGTTGGGCATGCTGGTGACCGCCTTCGCCCTGCGTCCGATTGTGTTCGTGGAGATGGCCTGATGAGCCCCAGCAAGCATCTCGATTGGTTCGGCACCTTCCGCCTCGGCCTGGTGCAGATCGCCATCGGCGGCATCGCCGTGCTGATGGACTCGACCATCAACCGGGTCATGGTGGTGGAACTGGGCATGGCGGCGATCCTGCCCGGCCTGTTGATGGGCATCTATTACGCGGTGCAATTGGCGCGGCCGCGGCTCGGCTACGGCTCGGACGTGGGCGGCCGGCGGACTTTGCTGATCGTCGGCGGCATTCTGGTGTTGGCGCTCGGCGCCACCGGGGCCGCCGCTGCGACCCTGTTGATGGCCAGCCACCTCAAGCTCGGCATCGCCGCCGCGGCGGTCGCCTTCACCATGGTCGGCATCGGGTCGGGTGCGGCGGGCACCACGCTGCTGGTGCTGGCGGCCAAGAAGGCGGCGCCGCACCGGCGCGGGCCCACGGCGTCGATCCTGTGGATCATGATGATCTTCGGCTTCGTGCTGTCGTCGATCATCGCCGGCAATCTGCTCGACCCGTTCAGCCTGGAGCGCCTGGTCTGGGTGGTCGCGCTGATCTCGGCGGGCGGGGTGGTGTTGACCCTGCTCGGCATCTGGGGCGTCGAACGGGACGGCCTGCCCGACAGCGCCGAAGACGCCGACAGCGACGACCACAAGGCGCCCCAGCAACCCTTCTTCGAGGCGCTGCGCGAGGTCTGGGCCGAGCCGGTGGCGCGCGTCTTCACCGTGTTCGTGTTCGTCTCCATGCTCGCCTATTCCGCCCAGGACCTGATCCTGGAGCCGTTCGCGGGCAAGGTGTTCGCCATGACCGTGGGCGAGACCACCAAGCTGACCGCCCAGGAAAAGAGCGGCGCGCTGATGGGCATGATCCTGGTCGGCCTGTTGTGCCGCGGCGACCGCTTCGGCCGCTTCTCCAGCCTGCGCTTCTGGTGCGTGGTCGGCTGCCTGATGTCGGCCACCGCGCTCAGCGGGCTCGCCGTCGGCGGTGCGGTCGGCACCGCCTGGCCGCTCAAGCTCAACATCTTCCTGCTCGGCCTCGGCAACGGCGCGTTCGCCATCGCTGCGGTGGGCTCGATGATGAACTATGCCAGCGAGGGCCGCGCCGCGCGCGAGGGCGTGCGCATGGGCATCTGGGGCGCGGCCCAAGGGGTCGCCATGGGGGTCGGCAAATTCTCCGGCGCCGCCGGGGTCGACGCCACCAGCCTGGCCAGCAGCGCCACCGCCCTGCCCTATCAGACCGTGTTCGTGACCGAGGCGGTGCTGTTCGTCACCGCCGCGATCATCGCGCTGCGGCTTGCGGCGGTGCGCACCCCCTCGGCCGAGCCCGAGGAGAGCGACGACCCGGCGGCCCCTGCGGGCGGCCGGACCAAGACGAAGACAGTGAAGCGTTCAACCCTTCCGGCCGGCAGCGTATAGCGTCGGACGCCGTCCGGGCCGGCGGTGAAGCCGGGACCAGGATCAAGGAGATGAATCATGCGGCAGATGTATGATTGTGTCGTCGTCGGCGGCGGTCCGGCCGGAGCCACCGCCGCCACCGAATTGGCAACCAAGGGCCTGGACGTGCTCCTGCTCGACAAGCGCGGGCGCATCAAGCCGTGCGGCGGCGCGATCCCGCCCAAGGCGATCGAGGAATTCGACATTCCCGACAGCCAGTTGGTCGCCAAGGCGCACGCCGCGCGGGCGATTTCGCCGTCCAAGCGCGAGGTCAACATGCCGATCAACGGCTTCGTCGGCATGGTCGATCGCGAGCATTTCGACGAATGGCTGCGCTGCCGGGCCGTCGAAGCCGGGGCCGAGCGCATCGACGGCAAGTTCGAAACCTTCGACCGCGACGCCGACGGCACCGCGCTGATCCGCTTCCGGCCCAAGAGCGTCGGCCGTGACGGGCCCCTGGAGACGGTGCGCGCGCGCATGGTCATCGGCGCCGACGGCGCGCGCTCGGCGCTCGCCAAACAGACCGTCAAGGACGCCGACAAGGTGCCGAGCGTGTTCGCCTATCACGAGATCATCCGCTCGCCCAAAGAGCCGACCGAGAATTTCGTGCCCGACCGCTGCGACATCATCTATGAGGGCAAGCTGTCGCCGGACTTCTACAGTTGGGTGTTCCCCCATGGCGATTTGACCAGCGTCGGCACCGGCACCGCGCACAAGGGCTTTTCGTTCCGCAACTCGGTGGCCGAACTGCGCCAGCGCATGGGGCTCGACCAGTTGGAGACGGTGCGCACCGAGGGCGCGCCCTTGCCGCTGCGGCCGATGAAGAAGTGGGACAATGACCGCGACGTGGTCCTGGCCGGCGACGCCGCCGGCGTGGTCGCCCCGGCGTCGGGCGAGGGCATCTATTACGCCCTGCTCACCGGCCGGCTGGCCGCCGATGCGGTCGAACAGGCGCTCGAAACCGGCAAGGCCAAGGCGCTGGCCAGCGCACGCAAACGGTTCATGAAGGACCACGGCAAGGTGTTCTTCGTGCTCGGGATTCTCCAGCACTTCTGGTATCAGAACGACAAGCGCCGCGAACGGTTCGTGGCGATCTGCGACGACCCCGACGTGCAGTATCTGACCTGGGAAGCCTATATGCACAAGCGCCTGGTGCGCGCCAAACCGGCCGCCCATGCGCGCATCTTCTTCAAGGACATGGCCCACCTGCTCGGCGTCGCCCGCGCCTGAGCGTCCGAGCCTGGGCTTCCGGGCCTGAGTGGCCGAGGCTGACTGTCCGGGCCTGGGCGTCCGAGCTGGGAGGCTTCCCAGATTAAGCTGGCGGGCCAACCACCCGGGCACCGCCCCAACGCCCACGCTCGCCGGCGTGGGCTTTTTTGCCGCCACCGGGGCCTGCCTTGTCCCCGGGGCGCTCGCGGCGCCTTGTTCTGGCCCGCGCGCCCGTCTACATCTGCGCCCAGGATCCAAGGTGACCGGAGGCATGTGGGGGATGCAGGGCCTGTTCGAAAGCGGACGAATCGTCGATCTGGCGTTGGTCTTCGTGGTGCTGGAGGTGGTCGCGCTGTTGGCCCTGCGCCGACGGCGCGGGCGCGGGCTGAACCCGGCCGCCATCGCCACCCTGCTAGCCCCCGGCGTGTGCCTGTTCCTGGCCCTGCGCGCGGCGCTGACCGGGGCGCCCTGGCCGGTGCTTGCCGGCTGGCTGACCGCTGCCCTGATCACCCATGTGCTCGATCTGTGGGCCCGCTGGCGCGCCAGCGACCGGCCGCAATAGAGCCGGTTCCGCTCGGCCCGGGCACAGCGACAAAAAAGAACCGGCGGGGCGAGCCCCACCGGTCCTGTGCCTAGTCAAACGGGATAGGGCCGATTATTCGGCCATGCCACCATTGGCCTTGATGTAGGCGATGACGTCCTGGACGTCCTGCTCGCTCAGACCGCCGCGGTAGCCGAGCTGCCACATCCGGTTGCCGTCGAGGAAGTCCTTCTCGGTGATGTAGTGGGTGATCTTCTCTTCATCCCACTTGAAGGTGGCGTCCTTCAGCGCTTGCGAATAGCGCGGCAGATAGCCATCGACGGAGCCAGCCTCGCGGCCGACGACGCCATAGAGCGACGGGCCGATGCGCTGCTGACCTTCCTGGATCACGTGGCAACGCAGGCACTGACGCTGATAGACCCGCTTGCCGGCTTCGGCATCGCCCTCGGCATGGGCGGCGGGGGCCGCCACGAGCGCGGACGTGGCCAAGGCGGCGGCGGTAACAAAAGCACGTAGCATTGGTAGTCTCCCCAGTAGAAACGACAGGCGTAGTGGTAGGGATTTGCGGTCCACTTGACAACCGCGATAGGCGGTCCTCTTCGTCGCGGAAACGATCTTCCGCGGATCAGGATCGACCCTAGGGGACCGCACATGAAGCGAAGCTTAACGCCCGGTCGGCTTTCCGCCCCTCTGGCCACCGACCGGGACGGGAGCATGGACGGGGACAAGGTCCGGCCCGCCCTCGGGCCAACGCGTCCGCGCCGGCCGAGCCTGGTCCGTCCCGGTCAGCCGTTAAGCCGGTCGACCGCCCAGCCCGCGGCGCCGAAGTGGATCAGCCGGGTCACCGACAAGGGGGCGACCGACAGCGACAAGGCGCGGCCCGGCGCCAGGCCCAGCACATGGTGCACCGCCGCGCGAACCACGCCGGCATGGGTGCACACCACCAGCCGCGCGCCGGCCTCGCGCGCCGCCAGGGCGTCGAGCGCCGGGCCGATCCGGCGACACAAATCCTGAAAGCTCTCGCCGCCGGGCGGGGTCTGGTGCGCCAGCGCCGCCATGGGCAGGCCCCACAGGTCGGGCAAGCCGGCGGTCTCGGCGCCGTCCCAGGCACCGAAATCCTGTTCCGCCCACGCCTCGACCACGCGCGGCACCAGGTCGCTGCCGGCCGCCGTCAACAGCGCGTCGAGGGTCTGGCGACAGCGCCGACGCGGGCTGGTCACCGCGCCGGTGGCCAAAGCCAGCGCGTCACCGGCCACCGCCGCGATCCGGTCGGCGTCGTCGAGCGCCGCGTCCACCTCCGTGCGGCCGTAAAGCCGCCCCGGCTGTGCCACCGGCGCATGACGGATCAGGGTGATGTGGGTGGCGGGCGGCGGTGTCACGGGCGCAAACTCCTGGCTGTCGGTGATCGGTCGGGGGCTTGTGTGGGGGCTGTGAAAGAGCGCCTGACGGCGCGCATCTTGTGGCCCGGGGTCGGGCGCGCTAAGCACGCCCAAACCGGCCGGCACCATCGGCGACCGGCGCCCTTGAACACAAGATGTATCGATTTAGCCATGACCCATCCACAACCCCTACCCCCGTTCACCGACTGGTCGGCGGTCCGCCAGGCGGCTGCCACCCTGCCCACGGCCGATCAGGCCGCCGGGCAAGCGGCGCGCGCGCGCCAGAACAATCTGACCAAGCCGCCGGGCTCGCTCGGCCGGCTCGAAGACGTGGCGGTGTGGCTGGCCGGCTGGCAGGGCACCGACCGGCCCCGGCTGGACACTCTGCGCACGGTCATCTTCGCCGGCAATCACGGCGTGGCGACGCAAGGCGTGTCGTCGTTCCCGCCCGAGGTCACCAAGCAGATGGTCGCCAACTTCGCCGCCGGCGGCGCCGCCATCAACCAGTTGAGCCGCTGGGCCGGCGCCGACCTGGACGTGATTCCGCTCGACCTGGACCGGCCGACCGCCGACTTCACCCAAGCCCCGGCGATGACCGCCGACGAGGCTTTGGCAGCGTTCAACGCCGGCGCGACCGCGGTGCCCGACGGCCTCGACGCGCTGGTGGTGGGCGAGATGGGCATCGCCAACACCACCGCCGCTGCGGCACTGGCCGCCGGCCTGCTGGGCGGTCGCGGCGTCGACTGGGTCGGCCCCGGCACCGGGCTCGACCGCGCCGGGGTCAACCGCAAGGCCGAGGCGGTCGACCGCGCGCTCGACCGCCACAGGGACGCAACGGGCGACCCGCTGGCGGTGATGGCGTGCCTCGGCGGGCGCGAACTGGCCGCCATGGCCGGCGCCATCTTCGCCGCCCGGCTGAAGCGCACGCCGGTGGTGCTCGACGGCTTCGTGGCGACCGCCGCCGCCGCCGTGCTGCCCGGGCTCGCCGCCGGGGCGCTCGACCACTGCCTGGCCGGCCATGTGTCGGCCGAGCCCGGCCATCGGCGCCTGCTCGACGCCTTGTCGCTGCAACCGCTGCTCAGCCTGGGCATGCGCCTCGGCGAGGCCAGCGGCGCGGTGGTGGCCCTCGGGCTGATGGGCGCTGCGGTGGCGACCCACAATGGCATGGCCACCTTCGAGGAAGCCCGTGTCGCCGCCGGCACCGGTGCCGGGCCCGACCGCGAGGCGGCGTCCTGATGGCGCGGCGGGGGCTCGCCCGGCTGCGCGACGACGTGCGCGCCGCCGCCATGCTGCTGACCCGTCTGCCGGTGGACTGGGCGCTGCCCGACCGCGAGGAAGGCGCGCTGCCCAACATGGATGGCTCGGTCTGGGCCTATCCGCTGATCGGCGCCGTGGTCGGCGCGATCGCGGCGGTGGCCTATGCGCTGGCCTGGTGGCTGCTGGGCCTGCCCCTGGTGGCGGCCTTGCTGGCCCTGGTGGCCACGGTGATGGCCACCGGCTGCTTCCACGAGGACGGCCTGGCCGACGTGGCCGACGGGCTCGGCGGCGGTCACACCAAGGAAAAGAAGTTGGAGATCATGCGCGACAGCCGCATCGGCACCTATGGCACGGTGGCGGTGGTGCTGGCGCTGGGTCTGCGCGCCGCCGCCCTCGCCGCCCTCGCCGAGCCGCTGTTGGTCGCCGCGGCACTGATCGCCGGCGGCGCGCTCGGCCGCGGCACCATCGTCGCCATGCTCGCCACCCTGCGCCCGGCCCGGCGCGACGGTCTGGGCGTGGTCGCCGGCCGGCCGTCGGGCCCGGTGATCGCCGCCGGGCTGATCCTGCCCGCCGCCATCGCCTCGGTCTGCCTGCCGGGCCCGGTGGCGCTGGCCGCCATGCTCGCCGCCCTGGCCGCCGCCTGGGTGATCGGGCGCATCGCCGTGCGCGCCATCGACGGCTATACCGGCGACGTGCTCGGCACCGGCGCGCAGGTGGGCGAGATCGCCGTGGTGCTGACCGTGGCGGGGCTGCTGGCGCCGGCCGCCGGCTGACCCCCGCCCGCAGCCCGGCCCACAGCCCGCGCACAGGCCCGCGCAACCCCCAGGCCGGGGTGTTCCGCACGCCGGCCCAACCGGCTTGCCCAACGCCCCGGTCAAAAGCGCCGGTCGCCGCCTCGGGGCCGCCGGCCGGATCAGTCGGCGGGGGTCAGGCGGATGTCCAGATTGGGGCGTTTCTTCAGGCTGGCCTTGATGCGCAGGCCGCCCTGGCCGTCGGGGGTGACGCGGCAGCGGTGCTGGAGCGTTTTGCCGAGCCGGATCACCAGCCCGCCGGCCTCCGACTCGGCGGTGCCGGGATAGCGCCCGCCGCCGTACCAGCCCACCGCCGAGCCATCGGGCGCCACGTCGAAGGCGATTGCCAGCGGCATGTCGCCCATCACCGGCACCTGCGCGGTGCCTTCGAGCTTGACCCGGCCGGCGCTGAGTTCGGTGAGCGTGATCTGGCCCGCGCCCTTCATCAGTGACACGGTGATGGTGGCGACGAACCGCGCACCGACGCTGCCGGGAATCAGCGTCGTCAGGTCGGGCGGCGGGGTGCCATTGGGCTTGGGCGGTTGCTCTGACATGGCCGCTCCCCTAGCGTGGCCGGCCCGGCCGATCAAGCGCGAAGCAGTCGCATCCGGCGCGTCTGGCGCGCATCGCCGGTCGCGGCGTCACAAGGACAGTTGCGCCGTGCGAGCCGGTCCCATACCGTCGCGCGCGATTCGGGGCGGCGGTTCGACCCCGCGCTCCCAGTACTGACCGAGAGGATTTCGCGCCATGGCGCTGCGCAACATAGCCATCATCGCCCACGTCGACCACGGCAAGACCACGCTGGTCGACCAGTTGTTCCGCCAGTCGGGCACCTTCCGCGCCAACCAGCGCGTCGACGAACGGGCCATGGACCGCGAGGACCAGGAACGCGAACGCGGTATCACCATCCTGGCCAAGTGCACCTCGGTGATGTGGGGCGAGACCCGGCTCAACATCGTCGACACCCCCGGCCACGCCGATTTCGGCGGCGAGGTGGAGCGCATCCTGTCCATGGTCGACGGCGTGCTGCTGCTGGTCGACGCCGCCGAAGGGCCGATGCCGCAGACCAAGTTCGTGACCCAGAAGGCCCTGGCCATCGGCCTGCGCCCGATCGTCTGCATCAACAAGGTGGACAAGCCCGACGCCGACCCCGACGCCGCCCTCGACCAGGTGTTCGACCTGTTCGCCGCGCTCGAAGCCGATGAAGACCAATTGGACTTCCCCGTGCTCTACGGCTCGGGCCGCGAGGGCTGGATGGCCGACGCCCCGGACGCCGGCGACGGCTCGCTCGCACCGCTTTTCGACAAGATCGTCGAACATGTGCCCGCCCCCCGGCCGCAGCGCGAGAACAAGCTTGACGAGCCGTTCACCATGCTGCCGACCCTGCAGGAGCGCGACCAGTTTCTGGGCCGCATCCTCACCGGCCGCATCGAATCGGGCCGGGTGCGCATGGGCGAGACGATCAAGATCCTCAGCCTCAATGGCGTCAAGGCGGGCGAAGCGCGGATCACCAAGCTGTTCCACTATGAGGGTCTGGCCCGCGTGCCGGTGAACGAGGCCGGTGCGGGCGATATCATCGCGCTGGCCGGGCTGGAGACCGCCACGGTATCCGACACGCTGTGCGCGCCCGAGGTGGAGCAGCCGCTCGAAGCGCTGCCCATCGACCCGCCGACCCTGTCGATGACCTTCCGGGTCAACGATTCGCCGCTCGCCGGGCGCGAGGGCGACAAGCTGACCGGCCGCCTGCTGCGCGACCGGCTGTTCCGCCAGGCCGAGACCGACGTGGCGATCCATGTGGCCGAGACGCCCGAGCGCGACGCCTATCAGGTGGCCGGCCGGGGCGAATTGCAACTGGCGGTGCTGATCGAAACCCTGCGTCGGGAAGGCTTCGAGCTGTCGGTGTCGCGCCCGCGCACGGTCAACAAAAAAGACCCCGAGACCGGTGAAATCCGCGAGCCCATCGAAGACGTGCAGGTGGACGTGGACGAGGAACACCAGGGTACGGTGGTCGAGAAGCTGTCGCAGCGCAAGGCCGAGCTGGTCGAGGTCAAACCGTCGGGCGGCGGCAAGGTGCGGCTGGTGTTCAGCGCGCCGTCGCGCGGCCTGATCGGCTACCATTCCGAGTTTCTCACCGACACCCGCGGCACCGGCATCATGCACCGCCGCTATTCCGGCTACACGCCCTACAAGGGCCCGATCCCCGGCCGGCGCAACGGCGTGCTGATCTCGATGGAGAACGGCAAGGCGGTGGCCTATGCGCTGTGGAACCTGGAAGACCGCGGCGTGATCATGGTCGAGCCCGGATCGGAGGTCTATGAGGGCATGATCATCGGCGAGCACAGCCGGCCCAACGACCTGGAAGTCAACCCGATCAAGTCGAAGAAGCTGACCAACATCCGCGCCGCCGGCAAGGACGAGAACGTCCAGTTGACGCCGCCCCGGGTGCTCAGCCTGGAAGACGCGCTGGCCTATATCGACGACGACGAGTTGCTGGAGGTGACGCCCAAGAGCATCCGGCTGCGCAAGCGGTTCTTGAAGGCCCATGAGCGCAAGAAGGAATCGCGCAAGGCCGAAGCGGACGTGTTGTAATCGCCCGGGCGCGTCGGGGCTTGCGTTCGACCGGGCCGGTATCGACATTGGGGATGACCGTTCAACCTTGAAAGGAGCATCCCCCATGTCTCTGGACCTGATCCGTCACAGCCGTTCGCTTGTGGTCGCGGCCGGCCTGCTGCTCGGCGCCGGTCCGGCCGGCTGGGCCGCCGACTGGACGCTGGCACCCGACGCCAGCAGCTTGAGCTTCGGGTCGGTCAAGGCCGACACGGTGGGCGAATCGCACCGGTTCGAAAGCTTCGACGCCACCGTCGGCGACGACGGCGCGTTCGCCTTGACCATCGACCTGGCCAGCGTCGAGACCGGCATCGATATCCGCAACCAGCGGATGCGCGAGTTTCTGTTCGAGGTGGCCGAGTTTTCCAAGGCGCGGCTGACCGGCACGCTCGACCTGGCCGCCTATCGCGACCTGGCCGTGGGCGCCATGGCCGAGGCCGACCTGACCGGCACCCTGTCGTTGCACGGCATGGCCAGCGACATTCAGACTGCCGTGACCGTTGTGCGGCTCGATCAAAATCGTGTCGGCGTCTTCCCACGCCAGATCGTTTTCATTAATACCGAAGCGTTCGGGCTCACCGACGGGGTCGACAAGCTACGCCAACTGGCCGGCTTGCCGTCGATCACCGGCGCAGTGCCCGTTTCGTTCAACCTGGTTTTCACGCGCGAGGGCTGACTTAGGGCCCTGGTGCCCGGTCACTTCACGAGGGTCGTTTGGCGTTTTTCAAGCCCTGCATGTCCGCGGCGGCGATTTCCGCCGCTGTGTTTGTCGCCTCGCCGGTCGGTCACGCCCAGGAGGCACCCGGTTTGCGCCCCGCCGCCGAAGCCTTGCTGCGGGCTGCCGCAGCGGGCGACGACCCCTCGGCCCTGCGCGAGGCGGTGCGGCTGTTGTTGGCCGCCGACCCCGGGCTTGCCGCCACGCTGCGCCGGACCCTGGTGACCCTGGTACCCCAGGAGCGTGTGGACACGCTGAGCGCCCGCGTGCCGGCGCTGGCCGCGCCACCGCCGACGGCAACGCCCCAGCCGGTGCCGCCCGTGGCCGAAGCGCCGGTGACCGAAGCGATCGCCCCGCCGCCGCCCGCGCCCGAGCCCGAACCGCAAGAGGGGTTCTTTAAATGGAAAGCATGGGAAGGCGAGGTCAAAGTGGGGGGCAGCGCCAGCACCGGGGATGTGAACGAACAAGCCCTGAGCCTGGTCTTCGAAATGTCCCAGGTGATTGCCGATACCTGGGACCACAGCGTCTCGGTCAACACGGACTATTCGCGCAACAACAGCGTCACCAACCAGCAACGGCTGGCGAGCGCCTATGAACTATTCTACCGCGGATGGGACAATTACTTCCTGTCCAGCCTGACCCGCGTGGACTATGACCGCTTCGGCAGCTTCTTGTGGCGGATCACCGAAGCGCCGTCGGTGGGGTGGACGATCTACAACCGCGAGAAGCTCGGCTGGTCGCTCCAGGGCGGTCCGGGTATCCGGTTCACCAATCTGGCCGAAACCGACGCGGCGGGGTCCGAGTTCAACGAGACCAACACCGAATTCGTGTTCCGGCTCGGCTCCAATTTCGACTGGGCGCTGAACGGCCGGGTGACCCTGTCCAACGACAGTTCGCTGTTCACCGGCCCGACCACCACGACCGCCGAGAACGAAATCGCCCTGACATCGGACCTGACCGACCGCTTGTCGGCGGCGGTGTCGTTCAATGTGCGCTGGGATTCGCAGGTGCCCGAGGACACGTCGCGCATCGACACCCTGTCGCGCTTCAGCCTGGGCTACAAGTTCTGACCGTGTTGTGACCGCTCAAGCCGCCGGCGCGCCCAGGCAGGTGCACACCACCGTGCGCCGCTGGGGCGCGTCGCGATGCTCCCACAGATAGATCCCCTGCCAAGTGCCGAGCGCCAGCCGGCCGCCGGCCACCGGCACGGCCAGCGCCGTCTGGGTCAGCGCGGCGCGGATATGGGCCGGCATGTCGTCGGGCCCTTCCACCGTGTGCCGGTATAGCCCGGGATCGCGGGCGACCAGGCGGCGAAAGAAGGTCTCAAGGTCGGCGACCACGTCCGGGTCGGCGTTCTCCTGGATCACCAGCGACGCCGAGGTGTGGCGGATAAACAGATGCGCCAGCCCGGTATCGAGCCCGGTGGCCGTGACCGCCCTGGCCACCGCGCTGGTGATCTCCACCAGCCCCGGCCCGGGGGTGGCGACGGTCAATTCGGTGTGACTATTGGTGTGCATGGGCTGCCTCTCCTCGCTTTCGGGGGCTCAGGGCATCGGGGGCGAAGGGCTTGCGTCGCCGGAACAATCGCGGCTAGCTGGCATCTTGTCCCCGAACAGGAGCCCGCCCGCCCATGTCCGATGACCGCCCGACGCCCGCCGATCCGACCCCGCAAGACGCCACCCCAAGCGCCCCGATCAGCCCACAAGCCGCCGCCAAGGCGGCCGAACATGGCTTCGAGCCGGTCGCCGACGCGGGCCCGTTCACCGACATGATCGGGCCGATGTTCCACAAGACGCTCGACGACGGCAGCCGGCAATTGGCGCTCTATGCCGAACGCCGCCACCTCAACAGCGGCGGCATCGTCCATGGCGGCCTGCTGATGACCCTGATCGACAACACCCTCGGCCGCCATGTCTATTACCAACTGCCCGCCGGCAGCGCCCTGGTGACGCTGAGCCTGAACACCGATTTCGTCACCGCCGGGCGCGAGGGCGACTTCATCATCGGCCGCGCGCGCATCGTGCGCATGACCCGCTCGGTGGTGTTCGTCGAAGGCACGCTGCGCCGCGACGACACCGTGCTGCTCAACGCCCAGGGCATCTGGAAGATCCTGCGCCGTCCCGACTGAGGCGAGCGACGCGCCGCCCCTTGGCCCCCTTGGCACCCCTGGACACTGGCCCCAAACAGCGATGGCGGCCACCGGGTCAATGGCCGCCGTATAGCGCCTCCAACTCCGGCTCATAGTTGCGCCGGATCACGTGGCGGCGAATCTTCATGGTCGGCGTCAGCTCCTCATTCTCGATCTCAAACGGCGCCCGGGCGACCACGAAGCGGCGCACCTTTTCCAGATTGTTGAGCCGCTTGTTGACCCGGCTGACCGCGGCGTCGAGGGCGGCGCGCAGATCGGCGTCGTCGCCAAGCGCGGCCAGATTGCCCGGCTTGCCGTGCTGGTGCGCCCATTGGCTCAGCCATTCCGCGTCCGGTACGATCAGCGCCACCAGATGCGGCTTGCGGTCGCCATAGATCATCGCCTGGCCGATCTCGGGTTCCAGCGCCAGCATGCCCTCGATGCGCTGGGGCGAGACATTGTCGCCCTTGTCGTTGACGATGATGTCCTTCTTGCGGTCGGTGATGACCAGATGGCCGTCGGCGTCGATATGGCCGATGTCGCCGGTGTGCAGCCAGCCGTCGACCACCGCACGGCGCGTCTCCCGGTCGTTGCGCCAATAGCCCTGCATGACCAGTTCGCCGCGCACCAGAATCTCGCCGTCCTCGGCGATACGCACGCGCACATCCTTGAGCGGCGGCCCGACCGTGTGGGTCTTGGCATAGCCCGGCCGGTTGACCGAGATCACCGGCGCCGCCTCGGTCTGGCCATAGCCCTGCAACAAGGGCAGGCCGAACGCCATGAAGAACTGCCCAACCTCGGCGTTGAGCGGCGCGCCGCCCGACACCAGCGCCTTCAACCGGCCGCCGAAGCGGTCGCGCACCTTGCGCCGCACCAGACCTTCGAGCAGTCGGTCCTGCATCCGCTCGGCGCGGCTGAGCGGCTTGCCGGCCAGCGTCTTGGTGCCGAGGTCGAGGGCGCGTTCGAACATCGCCGCCTGCACACCGCCCTTCTGCTGCATGGCCCGGGTGACGCGCATGCGCAGCATCTCGAACAGCCGCGGCACCACCACCATGATGGTCGGCTTGGCCTCGATCATGTTGCTGGCCAGTTTGTCGATGCCCTGGGCGTAATAGATCTGCGCGCCGATGGCGATCGGCAGAAACTGGCCGGCCGAATGCTCATAGGCGTGGCTGAGCGGCAGGAACGACAGGAACACATGGTTGTCGAGGCCGATCGACCGGATCACGTCGGCGGCGGCCCCGCAATTGTGCAACACCGCACCGTGATGCAGCATCACCCCCTTGGGCGCGCCGCCAGTGCCCGAGGTGTAGATGATGCACGCGGTGTCCGAGCGCGCGATGGTGCTGGCGATCTCGCGCTCGGCGGCCACGTCCGGGGTCTGCTCGTCGAGCACGGTGTGCCAGTCGAGCATGTCGGCGTTGATCGACTGCGCCACCTTGGGCGGCTCCATGGTGATGACGAATTCCAGCGCGTCGGACTGGTGGGCGGCGGGTAACAGCGTCTGCGACAGCCGCGCGGTCGACACGATGGCGGCGCGCGCCTGGCTGTTTTCCAGAATGTGCTGGTGATCGCGATGGGTGTTGGTGGTGTAGGTGGGCACGGTGACGCCGCCGGCGGCCATGATCGCCAGGTCGGCGATCAGCCATTCGGGCCGGTTTTCCGAAACCAGCACCACCCGGTCGCCGGCGCGGATGCCGCGCGCGCGCAACGCCCGCGCCAACCGGCTGACCGCCTCGGCGGTCTCGCCCCAACTGCGCGACTGGTAGGCCTTGCCGGTCTTGGCCCATAAAAACGGTTGGTTGGTCCGTTTGGCCGCCTGATCCAGAAACATCGCCACCAGATTCTGGCTGGTATCGGCAAGCATGGTCGTCTCTCCCCCAAGGCATGGTCTGGGCGGCCCCGGTTGTCCCGAATGCCGCCCGCGCCGCCGCACGCCACATAGCCGCCGGCCGCTCGCCCATCAAGCCGCAGCGCCCCGAAGCGGTCAATGTTTCTCGCCCGGCCGGCGCGCTGGCTGGGGGGCCGGGACGGCCGGCGGGGCGGGGGCCGCGGGGCGCTTGTCTGAGCGGAATTCCTTGATACATTGCACAGGCTCGGCGACGCGCCCAGGCACCGACCGGGGCACACAGCGCGGCGCGGCAAACGCCAAGCGGCCGGACCGGACAGGGGATTCGACGTGGCGGTCCTGATCCCGCCGCGCAGGGGGTAAGACGGGACCATGAGCGACGGCTCCGAACGACGCGAAGACGATCGGCTCGACGTGGTCTGGCGGGCGACACTGGTGGTCGGCGACCAGACGTTCCAGGGGCGGCTGGTGGACGTGTCAACCGCCGGCGCACGGATTCACTTCGACGCGGCACCCGCGTTGACCACCGGCACCGAGGGCCTGTTGAAGATCACCGAGTTGGGCGAATTCGCCGCGCGGGTGGCTTGGATCCGCGGCATCGACGTGGGTCTTCAGATGGTCGCGGGCCCCGACTTGCTGCTAAAGAAGTTCGCTGAGGCAAGCGGCGAATATCCGTCCCAGCACCCGACCCAGTCGGACCGCGACCCGCTCACCTAATCCGCATCGCCATTGCCAGCCTGGACAGACATCGGCCCCCGAACCGCGCGGCCGGCGCGCACCAACCGCCCGTCACACGCCCGGTGGCCACGACCTGCGTCGCTCCAGACCGACGGGACCAGGCCGTGGGGACGGCGCCAACGGGGCGCAACGAACCCGCGAGAGCCGAGCCGACCAACCGCCACACCCCAGCTCTTGGCCGGCGCGTCAACACCGCCGACACGCCCGCGCAGCGGAGCCGGCCGCCCAAGACCCGCGAATCGGCACACATGCACCGGCTCCCGACGGCCGGGACCGCAACAGCCCCACGGGTCCACGCCCCTCGACGGGCCGCGGCCCAGACGGTCAGCGACGGGGGCGTTGGCGCGCGCGCACCGGAACAGGCACCGGCACGAGGGCCGGGCGGAACGCCAGGCCAAGCGACAGCCCGCGGCGGCGACCCGGCGGCGTGCGACCCGCGCCGTCCTGGCTCATCACCGCGGTGCCCATGGCCAGGCTCCCGAAGGTGATCGCCAAAAAGAAGGCGAGCAGGCCCAAGGCCAGCACGGTGACGTCGGATTGCCAGATGAGCGTACGCAGGGCGCCGATGTCGAAGGCGAGCAGCGCGCCCATGAAGGTCCAGCCGACCGCGATACCGACCAGGCAGTGGTGCAACAGAAAACGTAGCATCAAACCCCTCCCTCAAAACCTAAAGGATCGGGACGTCCGCCCGGTCGGTCAAGCGAAAACCCGGTCGCCCGACGCGACCCCGGGTCACGGGGCCTCCGAACCGCGCCGCCCACCCCCCGGCCTCAGTCGCCCACCCATGGGCACGCCTGGCCGCTCATGACCGGCGACGGCCGTCACAACCAAGGGCGCGGGTCGGTTTCGGCCCGATAGAGCATCCAGGCGGCGGCATCCTCGGCGGCATCGAGCGGCACGAACGGGACCGTCAGGGTTCGGCCGGCCAGATGAACCACCAAGTCGGCGAGTTTGCGCCGGCGCTGCAACAAGCTCTGCTTGATGACCACCGACTGCACCTTGTGCAGGGCGAACAGCGTCCGCCGCCGACCGATCAGGCCACTGTCCACGGCCCCGTGCTCGCCGGTGACCACCAGGCCGGCGCGCGCCCGGACCAGCGCCGCCGCGCCTGCCACCACGACCGGCCATGCCAGAGACAGCAGCGCCCAGAGCGAGGCGCCCGCCACCCACGCGACGCCGCCGCCGACCGCCGCGGGGATCGCGCCCCACAACAGGGTCATGTGCAGCACATACACCGGATCGCTGCGGACCCGCGGTGTGCGTCCCCAGCGCTCGCCAAGCTCGGCCAACGCCGGGTCGAGACGGCAGAGAATCGCGGTCAATTCGGCCGCCGGCAAGGCCGGGATCAACAATGGGCCGGCGCCGCTCGACCCGAAGTGAGCCGTCGCCCCGCCGGCCTGGACGATCTCGGCCACCCGCAGCCCCATGATCCGAGCCAAAGGCCCCTGACGCAGACGGACGAACTGGACCTTGGCGTCGCGCACCAGGCGCTCGCGGCTCTCGATCAACCCGCAGCGGCGCTGGAACCCGTCGCCAAGGCGCACCAGCCGATAGCCGTGCAAGGTGACCAGCGCCGCCGCCACCGACGCCACGACCACCAGCACCAACACCGCCGCCAGCGACGCGACCACCGCGATAGTCCCGGCCAGCCAGACCCCCTGGTCGACCAGCCATTCCAGCAGCCGGCGAAACCCGGCATTGTCGTCGGCCGCGTCAAGCACCAAGCGTACGCCGCGCTCACCGGCCCAGCCCATCGCCACGCCCAAGCCGGGCAGCAACCACCAGCCGCCGCCGCCGACCAGACCGTGGCGCACCAGGTGACCCGGCCGGGCACGCCACAGCAGCGTGGTCGCATCCCGGTCCGCCGTCGCTTCGGCGTCCGGCCCGGTGTCCGCAATGGGCGCCGCCGCGCCGGCCGCGCCGGCCGCTCCGGCAGCCCCGACAGCGGCGCGGCTCACGTCCCCGCCACCGCCGGCCGCCCGCACCCTATTGCGCAGCCGGTCGGCGAAAGCCCGCGAGACGCCCGGTAGACGAACCTCGCGCCCCGACGACCCGGCGGTTTCCAGACTGACGCTGAACAGGCCGAAAGGGCGGAAGAACAAAGGCTGGTCCAGATTGACCGTTTGCACCCGCTCCAGATCGAGGCTCAACCGTTCGCGATTGACCACGCCGCGAAACAGGTCGAATCGGGCCACGCCCAAGCGAAACCGAAACCGCCGATAGGCCAGCACCGCCCAGATCGTCACGCCGACCAGCACCGCCCCCAGCCCGGCGCCCAGCAGCAACAAAAACTTGCTCAACGACCCCGCGGTCAGCCCCACTGCGGCTCCGCCGGCAAGCAGCCCCTGGGCCTGAGTCTTGACCAGCGACCAGAAGCCCTGGACGGTGAAATGCACCAAAGCGGCCACATGCAAGCGCTGCCAGTCCGGTCCGGCCGGCGCCGCTTCGTCCAGTGCTTCAGCGGGCGTGTCGATGGGCGTTTCAAGCGCCGGATCGCCCGACCGTCGATCCCGCCTTTCCGACGCGACCGAAGCCCTCTCGGGCCTGGGATCAGGGGGCCGATCGGGGGGCGAATCGGGACACGGCGGCGCAGGTGGCCTGGATGGCGGCGCGGGGGGCGGTGTCATCGCGGCTCGCCGGACAGCTCGCCGGACAGCCCGCCGGGCTGCCCCCCGGCCTGAGCCAGCAACAACTGGTGCAGGCGCTCGGCGATGGCCGCGTCCAGCCCGACCAGGGCCACGTCGGCAGCCTCCGCGCCGGCTGTATAGACCCGCACGGATGCGAGCCCGAACCAGCGCTCCACCGGACCGCGCTGGGTCTCCACATGCTGGATACGGCCGAACGGCACGGCGACCCGCCGACGCCAGAGCAACCCGGTGCGCCAGACCAGGTCATGGGCGCGCACTGCATAGCCCTTGGCCCGACTGGCCGGTCCCGCCAGCAAACCGGCCGCCGCCCATTCCAGGGCCGTCGCCCCGGCCAAGACCCCGGCGACCAGGGACCAGAAAGGCTGCGGCACCGCCCATGCCAGCACCGCCAGAACCGCAATCAACGGCACCGACACCAGCGCCTGACCGGCCCGCACCGCAGCCGCATGGCGCGGCGAAATGGCGGTGAACGCCACATCGCTCAGGCGCGGCAGGGCACCCGCGTCCAACACCGGGTTTTCGAACACTGGCTGTATCATGACGCGCCGGCACCCCCAAGACGAGAAAGACGCCGGTGAGTTTGGTCGGCACCGGCGCACCGCGTCAAGCGAGCCGTGGGCGCCGGACCGAACACGGAAAAGCTTGCGTTTCCCTGAAATCTGTCTATTTTGAGGGATGCAGTTTCAAACGACCCCGGCGTATGCCGGCTGCGGTCTACCCGATCGAGCTACACGCGACTTCCGGCGACTTTGAGACCTGTTACCCCTGCCGCGCCAAGCGATGGCGTGGCAACGACCTATGAGGAACGACCAAGATGACGACTGGAACCGTGAAGTGGTTTAATCGGGACAAGGGCTATGGCTTCATCCAGCCCGAAGGCGGTGCGAAGGATGCTTTCGTGCATATCTCCGCCGTGGAACGCGCCGGCTTGACCACGCTGGAAGAAGGCCAACGCGTGCAGTACGAACTGCAGGCCGGCCGCAACGGCAAGCAATCGGCCGAAAACCTCGTGCTGGTGGACTGACACCGGCGCCGAGGCGCGTCCCGCCCTCGGGCGGTGACGGCCGACGTTGACCAAAGGCCCGTGAGAGCGACGCTCTCACGGGTTTTTTGTGTTTGCGCGCGGGCGGATATCACCGGGCGGCCGCTGCATGCCTTGCCGACACCGGCGCGGGCGACTATGCCGGTCGCGGGTATGACAAGGAGTGCAGGCGATGAAACCACGTATCATGACAACGGGACTCGGGCTGGCGGCGATGATCATGGCGGCGATGGCGGGCCAGGACGGGCTGGCGGACGCCAGGATGACCGACCAGGGCGGTCCGGTGCGTGCGCCTGAGACCACGTTTCGCCAGATCTGCACCGCCTGCCACGCCGAGCGCATGGCGCCCGACGACATGCACGCGCGCCGCACCATGGCCGCCCCGCCCATGAACCTGATGTCGACGCTGATCCGCCGCAAGCTGGGCAATGACCGGCAGGCGTTCGTCGACCATGTGACCGGCTTCACCCTGGCGCCGACCGCCGACCGGGCGCTGGCCATGCCGCGCGCGATCCGCCGCTTCGGGCTGATGCCGCCGATCCAGGAGATCGACCCGACGCTCACCGAAGCCGATATCGAGGCGGTCGCCAACTGGCTTTACGACCATTACGACTATGAGGCCGAACGCGGCGCCCTGCGCGACCACGAACGCGACCACCACCGCCCATAGCCGCACCACAGCGCAAACAAACGCCCGGTGCCGCGCACGGCGAACGGCGGCCAGGGGGCGGCGCTTGCGCGGGGCCTGACGGAACCGACGGGGGCGGCGCGAAACACACGGCGGTCGGCGGGCGGGTGCCGGCGCCTATTGCACCTTGCCGCGGACCGCGCGGGTGCCCGGGCGGCCGGCGCTGGA
Organism: Rhodothalassium salexigens DSM 2132; assembly: GCF_004341375.1. GTDB lineage: Bacteria > Pseudomonadota > Alphaproteobacteria > Sphingomonadales > Rhodothalassiaceae > Rhodothalassium > Rhodothalassium salexigens. The sequence goes on along the minus strand of NZ_SLXO01000004.1, from coordinate 151,259 downwards.
GCGGCCCTTGGGCCGGCCGTCGCTGCGCCCGCCGCGCGCCTTGCGCTTGGCCTTGTCGGGCCGCGCCGTCGCCGCTTCGAGCGTGCCGGCGCCCAGATCCTGTTCCTCCAGCCGGCGCAGTTCGTCACGCAGGCGCGCCGCCTCCTCGAATTCCAGATTGGCCGCCGCCTCCTTCATCCGGCCTTCGAGCTCTGCCATGTGCGCCTTGAGATTGTGGCCGATGAGCGCGCCGGCCTCCTCGCCCGCCTCGACGGTCACATAGTCGGCCTCTTCCCGGCTCTCCAGGATGTCGCCGATCTTCTTCTTGATGGTCTCGGGCGTGATGCCGTGCAGGGCGTTATAGGCCAGTTGCTTGTCGCGCCGGCGGTCGGTCTCGGCGAGCGCGCGCTCCATCGAGCCGGTGCGCTTGTCGGCATAGAGCAGCACCCGACCGTCCACATTGCGCGCCGCCCGGCCGATGGTCTGGATCAGCGACGTCTCGGAGCGCAGGAAGCCCTCCTTGTCGGCGTCGAGCACGGCGACCAGGCCGCATTCGGGGATGTCGAGCCCCTCGCGCAGCAGGTTGATGCCGACCAGCGCGTCGAACACGCCCAGGCGCAGGTCGCGGATGATCTCGATGCGCTCGATGGCGTCGATGTCCGAGTGCATGTAGCGCACCCGGATGCCGTTTTCGTGCAGATACTCGGTCAGGTCCTCGGCCATGCGCTTGGTCAGCGTGGTGCACAGGGTGCGCCGACCGGCCTGGGCCTCGCGGCGCACCTCGTGCATCAGGTCGTCCACCTGGGTCTCCACCGGGCGGATCTCGTAGGGCGGGTCGACCAAGCCGGTGGGCCGGATCACCTGTTCGGTGAACGCGCCGCCGGTCTGCTCCAACTCCCACGGCCCCGGGGTCGCCGACACATAGACCGACTGCGGGCGCATGGCGTCGAATTCGGCGAATTTGAGCGGCCGGTTGTCGATACAGCTGGGCAGCCGGAACCCGTGCTCGGCCAGCGTCGCCTTGCGCCGATAGTCGCCGCGTTCCATGCCGCCCACCTGCGGGATGGTCACATGGCTTTCGTCGACGAACAACAGCGCGTTGTCGGGCAGATACTCGAACAAGGTCGGCGGCGGATCGCCCGGGCGCCGGCCGGTCAGATAGCGCGAATAATTCTCGATGCCGGCGCACGAGCCGGTGGCCATCATCATCTCGATGTCGAAATTGGTCCGCTGTTCGAGCCGCTGGGCTTCCAGCAGCTTGCCCTGGGCCTCGAATTCTTCGAGCCGCGCCTGAAGCTCCTGGCGGATCTGCTTGGCGGCCTGGTCGAGCGTCGGCTTGGGTGTCACATAGTGGGAATTGGCGTAAAGCTTGACCTTGTCGCGGGTGGCGATCTTCTCGCCCGTCAGCGGGTCGAACTCGTGGATCGCCTCGATCTCGTCGCCGAACATGGACAGCCGCCAGGCGCGGTCTTCCAGGTGGCTGGGGAAGATCTCCACGGTATCGCCGCGCTTGCGGAAGGTGCCGCGCTGGAAGGCGTTGTCGTTGCGCTTGTACTGCAATTCGGTGAGCTTGCGGCGCAGGGCGCCGTCCTCGATCTCGTCGCCGACCGCCAGCGTCACCGCCATTTCCGAATAGGTCTCGACCGCGCCGATACCGTAGATGCACGACACCGACGCGACGATGATCACGTCGTCGCGCTCCAACAGCGACCGGGTGGCGGCGTGGCGCATCCGGTCGATCTGTTCATTGATATTGGCTTCCTTCTCGATATAGGTGTCGGTGCGCGGCACATAGGCTTCGGGCTGATAATAATCGTAATAGCTGACGAAGTATTCGACCGCGTTATTGGGAAAGAACTGCTTGAACTCACCGTACAGCTGGGCGGCGAGGATCTTGTTCGGCGCCAGGATCAGCGCCGGGCGCTGGGTCGCCTCGATCACCTTGGCCATGGTGAAGGTCTTGCCCGAACCGGTGACGCCCAACAACACCTGGTCCATCTCGCCGGCCTCGGCCGCCGCCACCAACTCCTTGATCGCCTGGGGCTGGTCGCCGCGCGGTTCGTACTCCGACTCGATGCGCAGCGGCACCCCGCCCTCGGTCTTTTCCGGCCGCACCGGCCGGTGCGGCATCCAGGGCTGCAGCCCGCCGGCGACTTGACCGGCGGGATCGGGCGCGGGGGCATCGGGCGCGGCGGGGGTCGACATGGGCGCGGCGGCTTTCCGGTTTTGGCAGGTGAACGGGACGGGAACAAGGTGGGGCGCCGGCGCCCGCTTGTCCAGGGGCGCCCCGATCCGCGACCGGCCGCCCATGCCCCCGCCACATCCATCAAGACGCTTGCGAGCCCCTTGCCCGCTGTCGTACCCACGTCAGTGTTGGCGGCACCCGGCGCCGCCGACGCCGCACCGCTTTCTAGCCCCGGCGCGGCCCTTCCCACGTCAGACGGGACGACAATTCGACGATGATTGACCAAGCCTTTTGGGCGAACAAGCGCGTGCTGGTCACCGGCGTGTGCGGTACCGTGGGCGGCGAATTGCTGCGCCAATTGATGGCCACGAGCGTCGCCGAGATCATCGGCATCGATCATAACGAGAGCGATCTGTTCTTCCTGGAACAGCGCTGTCAGGGCGACGACCGGGTGCGGCTCTATTTGGGCGACATCCGCGACCGCGACCAGTTGATCGACCGCATGCGCGGCATCGACATCGTCTTGCACGCCGCCGCCCTCAAGCATGTGGGCCTGTGCGAACGGTCGCCGCGCGACGCCATCGCCACCAACATCCTGGGCACCGAAAACATCATCGAAGCGGCGATCGCCAACCAGGTGGGCCGGGTGCTGTTCACCTCGTCCGACAAGGCGGTCAACCCGACCAATGTGATGGGCACGTCGAAGCTGATGGGCGAGCGGCTGATGACCTCGGCCAACGCGCGCCGGCCCGAAGGCGGCACGGTGTTCGCGTCGACCCGGTTCGGCAATGTGCTGGGCAGCCGCGGCTCGGTGATCCCGGTGTTCCGCCGCCAGATCGCCGCGGGCGGGCCGGTCACCCTGACCGACCCCGAGATGACCCGGTTCATCATGACGCTGGGCGAGGCGGTGCGGCTGGTGATGGACAGCGCGATGATCGCGCGCGGCGGCGAAGTGTTCGTCACCAAGATGCCGGTGGCGCGCATCGCCGACCTGGCGCGGGTGATGATCGACACGCTCGGCCCCTGCCATGGCCACGATCCGGCCAAGATCGCGGTTCAGGAAATCGGCGCCAAGCCGGGTGAAAAGCTCTATGAGGAGTTGATGAACGAAGAGGAGGTCCGCCGCACCGTCGAGCTGTCGCAGTACTTCGCGGTCAAGCCGGCGTTCCGGGCCGACTATCAGGACATTCGCTACGACTATCCGGGCGAAACGCCGCAACCGTGCGCCAAGGCCTACAACTCCTCGCTGGAGCCAGCCATGTCGCGCGCCGATCTGACCGATTACATGACCCGCAGCGGTCTGTTGAACGACGAGGCTGAGTGATGCGCGTATTGATTCTGGGCGGCGACGGCTATCTGGGCTGGCCGACCGCCATGGACATGGCGGCCCGGGGCCACGATGTCTGGGTGATCGACAATTATCTGCGCCGCCACATGGCCGCCGACACCGACAGCGAGCCGTTGATCCCGGCACCCAAGCTGCCCGACCGGGCGGCGCTGTTCGAGGCGGCGACCGGCCACAAGATCCGCGTCACCGAAGGCGACGCCGGCGACCGCGAGACGCTGGCCCGGGTGTTTCAGGAATTCGTCCCCGAAGCGCTGATCCACTACGCCGAACAACCCTCGGCGCCCTATTCCATGCGCGACTATGACAGCGCGCGGATCACCCTCGACAACAATCTGGGCGTCACCTTCAACGCCATCTGGGCGATCCTGGAACACGCCCCCGACTGCCACCTGATCAAGCTCGGCACCATGGGCGAATACGGCACGCCCAATATCGACATTGAGGAAGGCTGGATCGACATCGAGCACAAGGGCCGGCGCGACACCTTCCTGTTCCCGCGCGCGGCGGGCTCGCTCTACCACACCACCAAGGTGCTCGACACCGACCTGATCTGGTTCTACTGCCGGGTCTACGGCCTGCGCGCCACCGACCTGATGCAAGGCCCGGTCTATGGCCTGACCCTGCCCGAGGCCGGCGGCGACACCCGGCTGATGCCGCACTTCCACTATGACGACATCTTCGGCACCGCGCTCAACCGCTTCCTGGTCCAGGCGGTGGCCGGCGTGCCGTTGACCGTCTATGGCAAGGGCGGCCAGACGCGCGGCTATCTCAACCTGCTGGACACGTTGCAATGCGTGAATCTGGCCATGGAGACGCCGGTGGAGCCAGGCCGGCTGCGCATCCTCAACCAGTTCACCGAGACCTTCTCGGTCAACGCGCTGGCCGAGCAGGTGCGCCGCGTGGGCGGCCAGATGGGCCTCGACGTGACGGTGCAAAACCTGCCCAACCCGCGCAAGGAAGCCGAGGAACACTATTACAACCCGGCCCATTCCGGGCTGCTGGACCTGGGGCTCCAACCCCACTATCTGACCGACGAGGTGATGGCCGAAATGCTGTCCCTGGTGCGCGACCATGCCGACCGGATCGACACCGGCCGGATCCTGCCCCGAGTGAAATGGAACTAAAAACATGCGTTGGTTGATTACGGGCGGCTGCGGCTTCATCGGGCGGATGCTGATCCGCCGGCTGGTCGACGAGGGCGGCCATGCGATCCGCGTGGTCGATAATCTGAGCGTCGGCCAAACGGATGCGCTGACCGCCTTCACAGCGCTCACCCGCGAGGATGCCGAGCGACCGGGGCCGATGGCCGACACACCCGGCGTGACCCTGATCGAAGCCGATATCCGCGACGCCGCCGCCATGGCGCGCGCGGTCGACGGCGCCCAGGTGATCGTCCACCTGGCCGCCAACACCGGCGTCGAACCGTCGGTCAAGGACCCGATGTTCGACTGCGAGAGCAACGTGACGGGCACGCTCAACATGCTGGAAGCGGCACGCCACGCCGGCACCGACACGTTCGTCTTCGCGTCGAGCGGCGCGCCGGCGGGCGAGGTGGAACCGCCGATCCACGAGGAACTGGCACCGCACCCGGTGTCGCCCTACGGCGCCAGCAAGCTGGCCGGCGAGGGCTATTGTTCGGCCTATGCGCGCACCTTCGGGGTCAAGACCGTGTGCCTGCGCTTCGGCAATGTCTACGGGCCGGGCTCGACCCACAAGTCGAGCGTGGTGGCCAAGTTCATCCGCCGCGCGCTCGCCGGCGAAAAGCTGGAAATCTACGGCGACGGCGCCCAGACCCGCGACTATATCTTCATCACCGACTTGGTGGACGCGATCGTCAAGGCGGCGACCGTGCCGGACGTGGGCGGCGAGGTGTTCCAGATCGCCACGGCGGCCGAGACCTCCGTCGGCGAGATGGTCGACAAGCTGTTGCCGGTGCTCGAAGCCCATGGCGTGGCCCGGCCCGAAGTGATCCACGGCGCACCGCGCCAGGGCGACGTGATGCGCAACTATTCCGACACCTCCAAGGCACGGCGGATGCTCGGCTGGCAAGCGACCCACGACCTGGACACCGGCCTGCCCAAGACCGTCGCCTGGTTCACCACCCCGGCCGGCGACGTCTGACCGACGGCGGAGGTGCCGAAACCGCCGCCCCAGCGGTGGGCCGATTGCGCCCCGGCGGTGGCCACCACGGCGCCAAGCGGTTTCCCAACGGATGCCGTGGCAAGCATCGCAGGACGCTGCCGCCGCGCCAAGGATGAGCGAGCCCATGCGCCCGACGACGCCACCGCAACCGTCCACGCCCCGCAAGGCTGCCCCAGACGCGCGCCCCCCCGGCCATCGCGACCGGCCGGCAGACCGGTCGCCAAACCGACCATGACCGACGACCCGCCCGCGCCGCCGGCCGGCGCATCGGATCAGCGCACGGCGCGGGTCGGCCTGTTGCGGGCCGGCGCGTGGAGCCTGGTGCTCAAAGCCGGCAACCTGCTGCTGGGCCTGGGCCTCAGCGTAGCGCTCGCGCGGCTCATGGGGCCGAGCGCCTATGGCCATTACGCCTTCGCCCTGGCGATCGTCATGATGCTGGCACTGCTTGCGCGGCTCGGCCTGCCGGCCTTGACCCTGCGTGAGACCGCCCAGGCGCTCGCCCGTGGCGATGGCGGCCACTATCGCGGCATCTGGCGCTGGGCGCTGGTTGCAGTGGGCGTGTTGTCCGGCATCGCCGCGACCGGTGCCGGGCTGGTCGCGGTGACGCTCGACGGTGTCCGGGCGCAGGCGGTGCTCGCCGGGCTCGCGCTGGTACCGCTGGTGGCGCTGTTGCGCCTGGCCGATGCGCGCGCCCGGGGGCAGGGGCGGATCCTCGCGGGCCAGATCCCCGACGGGCTGCTGCGCCCTGCCCTTCTGCTCACCCTGGCGCTGGCCGCGGCAACGATCGCCGGACCGACCGCGCTGACGCCGTCTCGGGTGATCGCCGGCCACGCGCTCGCCGCCGGGATCGCATTGGCGGTCGGGCTGGCGCTGCTGCGCCGGGATCGGCCGGCCGGGGCCGCGCTCGCGCCGGTGTTCGAACATCGGCGCTGGGCGCGCGCGGTGCTGCCGCTGGGGCTGATCGCCGGGCTTCAGGTCGTCAACATGCACGCCGACCTGATCCTGCTGGGCCTGTTCCGCCCGGCCGAAGAGGTCGGGCTCTACCGCGTGGCGGCGCAAGCCGCCCTGCTGATCGGTGCCGGACAGCAAGCGCTCAACATGGTCACCACCCCGCAATTCGCCCGCCTGGCCGCCGCCGACAACCGGCCCGGCCTGCAGCGGGTGGCGACGCTCAACGCCCGGCTCGCCGCGGCGCTGTCGCTGCCCGTGGCGGCGCTGTTCGTGCTTGGCGGCGAGCCGGTGCTGGCGGTCCTGTTCGGCGCCCAATACGCCCCCGCCGTCGGAGCGCTGGCGATCCTGTGCCTGGGCCAGGTGGCCAGTGCAGCCGTGGGCGGGGTTGGCCATCTGCTCAACATGACCGGCAACGAAGCGGTCAACGCCCGGACGTTGGCGGCGACCATGACGCTCAATCTGGCGCTCAACCTGGCCCTGATCCCGGCGTTCGGCATGGCCGGTGCGGCGACCGCCACGACCCTGTCGCTGGCGCTTCTGAACGCCGTGCTGTGGCGCGCTGCCAAGGCCCGGGTGGGCGTGCGCTGCGACCCGTTCTGACCAGGGCCGAGAGGCTTCCCTGGGCCGCTTCTGGCCACTCCTGTGGTCGGCCACCGGTTTTGATCGCCTTGTCTGCGGGGTCGGTCTGAGAGCCCGGTGTGATCGCCGAGCCTCGGCCGCCCGGTCTGATCGAGAGGCCGCGCCGCCCCCGGCGCTCACCCCCGGCGGGCCGCCGGCACCTCGGCATGGACGCGGCGTAACAGGGCTGCCAGCCGCTCGGCGAACACCGTGGTGTCGAAGGCGCGCTCGATCAGCCGCCGACCGTTCAGCCCCTTGCGCAACCGCGCCTCATCATCGGCGCACAACCGGTCGAGCGCCTGATACCATTCGACCGCGGTGGCGGCGCTGAGCCCGACATCGTCGGCGGCCAGCACGTCGCGGTTCATGCCCACCGGCGACGCCACCGCCGGGATCCCCACGGCCAGGAATTGCAGCATCTTGTAGCTGCACTTGCCGCGCGACCAGGCGCTGTCGTGCAGCGGCATCAAGCCGATATCCATGTCGCGCAGGTCGGCCAGTTCGCGCGCCGGGTCCCAATAGCGAAACACCAGCCGCTGGTCGTCGAACGCCCAATGGGGCGGCCGCCGGTTCGATATCGCCAGGAACCGCACATCGGCCCGGTCGCGGACCAGGGCCTCGACGGCGGGGCGCGCCAGGTCCAGATTGGGGTGGTTGCCGTCGGTACCGATCCAGCCGATGGTGATCGGGCGGCGAGCGACGCGCTCACCCGGCGCGGCCACCGGGCGCGGTGTGTAGAGTGTGGTGTCCACCGGCGTCGGCAGCACGTGGACGTTGGGATTGTGCGCACGGTACCAGGCGGCGATGGTGTCGTTGCCGGCGATGATCGCGTCCACGTTGCGCGCCAGGCGGCCGGCGGTTTGTTCGCTGTTGTGGCCCGACAGCCAGATGGCGTCGTCCACATCCAACACCCGGGGTCGCGGCAAGAGATGCACCGCGCGCTCCAGCCCCGGCAGCACCGACCGGCCGATCAACGTCACGTCGGCACGCCGGGCGCCCAACACGCCAGGCACCCGACCGAGAATGTTGAGCGTCATCTGCATCAAGGCCCAGGGCGGCAGGTAACGCCGCGATACCCGGTTGAGCAGCCCCGGCAACAGGATGTGCTGGCTGACGAACGGGCAGTATTCGCGCAGCGTCACGCCCCGCTCGGCGAGGGGCACCCGGTACTGCCGAACCCGGAAGCGCGGCGAGGGCGCATGACGGCCCGAGGTCAGCGCAGCGACGGTGAGCGGCGCCCTCTCGGTCCGCTGGCCGGTCTCATGGCTAGACATGCCGGCGTCCCAGCCGCACCAACCGGTCAGCGGTGCGCGCCCTGGCCCGAACGGCGCGTCCATCCGGACGATCCGAGCCGGAGGAGCCCGCACCGCTCATCGCCGATACCCGAAGCGCGCCAGCGCCTCGCCCTGGGCCGCGGCCACCGACGCCCATGCCGGGTCGCCTTGATGGGCGTAGGCGCGCTGCGGGTCGACCCCCGCCGCAGCGGCCCGTATCCGCTCGGACGAAACGGCCAGCCCCAACGCAGCGGCCAGATCTCCCAGACCGACGACCGGGTCGCCCAGCAGCGTCTCATAGGTCACCTCGTGCACCACCGTGCCCTGGGGCAGCGCGAACGGCCCGCCGGTGTCGGCGGCGAGCCGCTCGGCCCGTTGCATATAGTCGAGCCAGAGCGAGAAGGCGCCTTCGGGCTCGCGACAGCGCACCGAGTCGACGAAGCCACCGCACTTGGGCAACAGCGCGTGGAGCGGCCGGTGGCGACGGTAGCGCCGTTCGATCACCCGACGGCTGCGCGCCGTGCGCATCACCAGGCTGCGCGCCACGTCGACGCCATGCCGGCGCACATGGATCAGCCGGGCATCGGGAAACACGCGCAGCCACAGCGGCAGGGTCAGGGTGTTGCGCGGATCTTTCCAGCCCCAAGGCCCCGGCAGGTTGGTCAGCCCGCGGTGGCGCCAATACGCCCGGGGGCCGAGAAAGGCCAAACTGCGCGGCCCGGCGACCGCATGGGCCAGATAGCGCGCATGGACCTGCGCCAGATCGTCGTCGGCGAGCAAGCGGTCGAACGGTACCGGCTCGTCCCAGCGCGCGCCGGCGGCCGCCAGCAGCCATTTATTGAGGCTTTGGAAGAACCGCGCTTCATGATTGGCGTCAAGACCCGCACCCATGAACACCCCGAGCCCGGACAGCGCCCGCGCCACCATAGTGGTGCCAGACCGGTGCATGCCGTAGACGATAATCGGGCCGGGTGACATGGGCGTGGAACGACTCTCGTAAGAAGCTTTTTCAGGCTGGAAGACCTGCGTTAATGCGCTCTGACCATCGGGCCAAGTTTGCCTCAAACAGCGACAACGGCAACTCGGTCTGTCGACACCAGTCGGCAATAGGATCCGTTTGACAGCCGGAAGCAGGTTTTAATGTTGCGCCGAATTCTGACCTTTGCCCCGTAGAACAGTCTACAGCAAGGGAGAGATTCCCGTCGCATCGATACCATAAAGAATTTTTTGCCCTTTCGAACTTAGCGGCTCCTTCTACACTGGCGGAGGAGCGAGAACAATGTCTGAAGAACACAAGGGCGAAAGTAGGGGACGGGCTCGCTTCCACACCGCGATGCCACCTCATCGACAACAGACCGGCAAGGGACCGCCGGCCGACGCCCCCGCTCAGGCCCAGTCGCCCTCGGTGGGGATGCTCAGCGTAGCGCCGCAATGCTTGCAATGGACGGCGTCCGGGTCGTGACGCTCGAGGCCGCAGGTGGCGCAGGCATGGCGGATCTTGGGCGGCCGGAAGATCGTCTGCACCAAGCGCAGAAACAACGCCACCCCGAACACCATGATCAGCACCGAAACCAGGCGGCCCAGCGGGTCGGCCATGGTGATGTCGCCAAAGCCCGTGGTGGTCAGCGTCGCCACGGTGAAGTAGAGCGCATCCAGATAGCTGGAAATCGCCGGATTGTCTTCGACCTCGATCACATAGACCAGCGCGGTGATCACGAACACGAAGACGATCAGATTGACGCTCGACTGCACCACCTCCTCGTGCCGGCGAAACCACGCCGACGTCTCGCGCAGTTCGCGGATCACATAGTAAGAGCGCAGGATGCGCAGTATCCGCACCACGCGGACGAACGCCAGATTGCTGAGAAACATCGGCGCGATCAACGACGCGACCACGAGCACGTCGAGCCAGGTCATCAGGTTGGCCGCGAACGCCGCCCGATCGCGCGAGGCGATGAGGCGTGCCAAAAGGTCGAGCACCAGCAGCCCGGCAATCGCCATGTCGGCCGCGTGCAACCAAGCACCCGCGGGCAAAGCGGTGGAAATCAGGAAATACAGCACCACGAGGGCGTCGAAGACCGCCATGGCATAGCGCGCCCGGCGCGCGTGCCGGCCGCCGCCCTGGTAAAGGTCGAACAGGCGTCGGTGCAACCAAGTCATAGCGCTGGCTCGACCCTCCCGGCCCCACGCTCGGCGCCGATGACGGCCGCCAGTGCGGGCCACCGCACCACCCGGCTGGACAGAACCACCCGATTGGGCCCCGCCGACCGTGCCGAGCGCGCCGCCAACCGCGCGCCCCTCACCCGCGGCCCGGCCCGCGACCGCCCACCGGCCGGGCGATCAGTTGAGCGATGCCTTGCGATAGGCCCCGGGTGTCGAGCCGACGCTGCGCCGAAACGCAGCGGTCAGGTGCGACTGGCTTGAAAACCCGGTCTCGCGCGCGATGTCAGCGATCGACAGCGACGGGTCCACCAGCAGTTGCTTGGCGCGTTGGATGCGCCGTTCGAGCACATACTGGTGCACGGTCTGCCCGGCCCGTTGCTTGAAGATCCGGGCCAGATGGAACGGCGAGCACTGGGCGATCCGCGACAGTTCTTCAAGCGTCAGCGACGCGCCGGGATTGGCGTCGATATAGGCGATCACCTCGTCGAGGCGGCCGCCCGCCTCGGTTTGCGGCTTCTTGGCCGGCTGGGCGAGATCGTCGGCCATCATGACCAACCGCGCCACGATCAGGTTGGCGCCGTGTTCGAGATACTTGGCGCTCAGACCCGGCAGCGCGTCGCCATGCTCCCACAAGGACAGCATCACCTGCGAAATCACCGGGTCCTGGTGCATCCGCTCTTGCAGCGGCGTCAGATCGGTCTTCGAGCCGTCGCGCCGCGCCGCCATCGCCCGGTTCATCAGCGATACCGGGATCGACAGCGCACACACCTCGTGCGAGCCGTTATTGACCGCCGACACCGCAACCCCCGGCGGCGCCAGGATCATGTCGCCCGGCCGCGGATTGACGTCGAACTCCTGGTCGCCAAAATTGACATCGCTTTGCAGATTGCCGCGCACCAGGGTGAACAATGTGTATGTCTCGGTCGGCGGATGATTGACCTCGCCGGCGCGATGGCGCGCCCGGACCACCGACACCGGCTCGCCCGTGCTCAGGATCACCTGTTTGACGCCCAGCGCCTGCGACCGATAGGGACCGTGGCGATACCACTGCCCCAGGTCGAGCACCGCATCCAGCTTGCCGCCGTCCAAATTTTGAATCTGGTTCATGTCACGCTACCATGACCTTGTGGCCATCCCGCCGTTATCATGCCTCTAAGAATGTAGGGTCGGTGTCCCCCGCGTTCCAGGGCGGGCGGGCGTCCAGCGCCTGAACCGGAGCCTGATCAGTCCCGAGAGCATGCAAAATCAAGACCTATATCTATCGCGTGTGCGGATTGTGTCAAGCGACCGACGGAAACAAAATCGACACCTGTCTCCGCAATCGATCGAATTTTCGTCAAAGTGACACCACCGGACGCCTCCAACGGCACATGACCGGCAGCAAGCGAGACAGCCTCTCGCATGGTTGAGAGATCCATATTATCCAGAAGAAGGCGACTGACACCGGAGGCTAGGCCAGTTTTCACTTGGTCTAGATTATCACACTCCAGCTCGATCGGCAGATCTGTTTTCGCCATAACCCGGTCGAGTGCCGCCTGCACTCCACCGGCGGCGGCGATGTGATTGTCTTTGATCAGGATCGCATCCGCCAGCCCTTGGCGGTGATTGTGGGCGCCGCCACAGCGCGACGCGTATTTTGCCAATCGGCGCAGGCCCGGCACGGTCTTGCGGGTGTCCAGAAGCACCGTACCGGTGCCGTCGATGGCGTCCGCATAGGCCCGGGTCAGCGTCGCGATCCCGGACAAATGTTGCAAAAGATTGAGCGCGGCGCGTTCACCAACCAGAATCGGCCGGGCCGCGCCGGCAACCGTGAACAACGTCTCGCCGGCGGCCAGCCGCTCGCCGTCGCGCACCCGAGCCGCGATCTCGAGCGTCGGGTCGAGCGCCCGAAACACCGCGAGCGCGAGCCCGAGGCCGGCAACCACCATGGTCTCGCGTGCCACCGCCGAGGCGGCGGCCCGAGCGGCCGCCGGCACGGCCAGATCGGTGGTTACATCGCCGCGCCCGGTGGCTGGATCGATGCCGTCTTCGCGCAGCAATGTGGCGACAAACGCCGCGGTTTCGGCCGGCGACAGCGGGCCCGACGACGCCATGGCGGCGGCCGGCGCGGCCCCGGCAGCGGAAACGGGATCGGACGAGGGCGAAGACGGCGGAGGCGCCATGGGCAGAACTCCCTGGATCGAGAACGACCGAAGCGGTCGGATGAAGCGGATTAGCGCTCGCCGAGGCGCGGCAGAAGCTCGGCGAAGTTACACGGGCGGTGGCGGCTGTCCAATTGGGCCGCAAGGATGCGGTCCCAGCCGTCGCGCACCGCCGACGGGCTGCCCGGCAAGGCGAAGATATAGGTGCCGCCGGCGACGCCCGCAGTGGCCCGGGACTGGATCGTCGCCGTGCCGATGATCTCGAACGAGATCCAGCGGAACAACTCGCCGAAGCCCGGGATCATCTTGTCGCACACCGCCTCGACCGCCTCGGGCGCCACGTCGCGCCCGGTCACGCCGGTGCCGCCGGTGGTGATCACCACCTCGACCGCCGGGTCTTGGGCCAGCGCACGCAGCCGCGCGGTCAACGCCGCCAGATCGTCCGCCACCCAGTCCCGCGCGGCCAAGACGTGACCGCCACCGGCGACGCGCTCGGCCAGCACATCGCCCGAGGCATCATCGCCGGGTCCGCGGCTGTCGGACACGGTCAGCACGGCCACATGGAGGGGCCGAAAGGCGCGGTCGGCAGCGGCATCAGGGGCCACGGATCAAGTCTCCGCCAAAGCGCCCGGCAACCGTCACGGCGCCCGGCGGGTCCAATTGTTCATACAATGGCCAGGCGTTGGCAGCGAGTGCGTCGAGCGACGGCGCCGCCTGCCCCAGGCGCATTCGATACAGCCACAGATTGGCCATCACCCGCTTAACATAGGTGCGGGTTTCGCTGACCGGAAGGGTCTCCACATAGAGCAGCGGGTCGGCCAGATACTCGGTCTGGCGTTTCCAGCGGGCCAGATTGCCCGGCCCGCCATTATAGGCCGCCAGCATCATCAGCAGGTTGCCGTCGGTGCGCTCCATCCGGCGCAGCACATCCAGATAGCGCTGGCCCAATTCCAGATTGAGATCGGGCTGATAAAGGCGGTTGCGCCGCCAGCGCAGGCTCTGGTCGCGCGCCATCATGCCGGCCGTCGACGGCATCAACTGCATCAACCCCGACGCCCCGGCATGGCTGCGCGCCCGGTGGCGAAACGCCGATTCCTGCCGGATCACGCCCAGCACCAGCGCGCGGTCGAGGGCGAGGCCCGCCTCGTCGAGCCACGCCGGCACCGGAAAGCGCCACGCCCGCGGCGCCGCAGCACCGGCATGGCGGCCCACATAAAGCTGCGTCGCCGGCAGGTCGAGCGCCGCCGCCAGGGCGCCGAGCGCGCGCCAATGCGTGTGGCCACGGCGCTTGACGATCAGCCGCAGATCCTGGTCGGCGCGAAAGTACTGCCCCGCATCCACCAGCGCGATCACCCGCCGCACGGCGGGGTCGGCGCGCAGCGCCGCCATATCGTCGTCATCGACCGCCTGACCCGACGCTCCCTGGCCCGGCGTGCCCTGGCCCGGCGTGCCCTGCCAATCATCGAGCGGCGGCAAGCCCAACTGGGCCCGCGCCAGCAACCCATAAAAGCTCTCCGGCGCGCCCAAGGCCCGGCGCAGATGGGTCGACACCCGCCCCGCAGAGCCGCAGACCAACGCCGCGCGCGCCGCCCAAACGGCACCGGCGGCGCGGCGTTCGGCCGTCTCGCCCTGCTCGGCGACCAACGCGAACGCCGGCTCGGCCCCGGTGCAATCACCCGACCGCCAGATCGCCAGGCCAACAGCCCAGGCATCGGCCCCCGCCGCGGCAGGGGCCAAGGCCATGGCATGGCGCCCGAGTGCGGCCGCCTTGGCGTCGTCATGGTCGCGAAAGTAAGCGGCGGCGGTTGCCGCCAAGGCTGCCGAACGCTCCGCCGGCGTCAACAGATCGGCCGCCGCCCAAAGGCGCTTTTCGGCCCGATCCGGGCGACCGAGACGCAGATAGCGCGCAACCAGCGCCTCAACCGCCGCCACCTGGCGACGCTCGGCGCGGCTGCGGCGCGGACCGCTGTCCGGCTTGGCGCGCGGCGTCGGCACCACGGCCGCCGTCGAGGCACCAGCGCCGGCGGCGGCCACGTCAAGTCCGGCCCACGACCGCAACACCACCGGGTCGGGCCGACGCGGCGCGGCCGCCCGGCCCTGTCGACGCCGTGCCAGGGCATAGACCCGTTGGGCCCCGGGATGGTCGGCATACTCGGCCAGCCAGTCGCGCAGTTCGTCGTAGCGCGAGCGATAGGCCGTGGGGTGCATGTAACGCTGGAACAGCACGTGCCCCATCAAGATGCGGTCGTCGATCTGGGCGATTTGAGCGTCGGCCGCCGCCCACTGCCCGTCTTCCTGCAACTGGAACACCCGGCGATAGCGCACCGCATCCGACGGGCTCAGCACGCGGACTTCGGCCGCGGGCCAGGGCGCCGCCGGTTCGTCGGCCGCCGCACCGATCCCAATGGTCGCCAGGGCCAGCAGCCAGACCGTCACCCTACGCCCCCACACCACACACAGCCGTCCGGCCATCACGCCCCCTTGATCCGTTCGGCGATCTGCAACAAATCCTGCCACGCCAAGCCTTTGAGCGCCGGCTGCCGCAACAGATAGGCCGGGTGAAAGGTCGGCATCACCGCCACCCCCAGGCCCGCCGACTGACCCGCCCCGGCACCGCCTCCAACATCGTCTCCGGCACCGTCTCCGGCCGCGCTCTGCGTCGGCGCCAGGGCCTGCCAGCGGCCGCGCAGTGCGGTGATCCCGGCGCTCGCCTGCAAGACGCCCTTGGCCGCGGTATTGCCCATGACCACCACCACCCGCGGCGCCGCCAAGGCGATATGGCGCAGGATGAACGGCCGACAGATGGCGATCTCTTCCAGGCTGGGCGTGCGATTGGCGGGCGGGCGCCAGTTGACCACATTGGTGATGTAGACATTGTCCGACCGACTGGCGCCGATCGCCGCCAGCATTCGGTCGAGCAGCCGACCGGCATCGCCCACGAACGGCCGGCCCTGGCGGTCTTCTTCAGCGCCCGGCGCCTCGCCGACGATCATCAGCGGCGCGCCCGGCAGGCCATCGGCGAACACGGTCTGGCGCGCGCCGCGCTTGAGCGCACAGCCCTCGAACCGGTCGAGCGCCTGACGCAACGCCTCAAGCGTCCCGGCCGCCCCGGCCAACCGTTCGGCCTCAACCGCAGCAGCCGCATCGCCCGCAACGGCCGCCGGGCGCGGCGACGGCGCCTGGGCCGGCGCGCGGTTTGGGACGGACGCATGGCTCGGGGCGGCGGCCCGATCCGGCGTGGCGTCACCGTCCGCGTCGCGCGACGCGCCGCCGCGCGACGCCCGGCCGCCCGCCAGATCGCCGGCCTCAGCCGACGGTCCATGGCCTTCGCCCGGCGAATGTCGTGCCGCGCGGTGCTGTTGACGTGCCCGACTGGCGGCGAAACGGTCCACCGGCGTCTCGACGATCGCTTCGTCGGCGCCCATGGCCACTTGCCAGGCTAAGAGCTGGGTCGCGTCTCCCACGCCCCTTTATCCCTTTTTACTTGCACTATTGCGGCAGTGAGGCGCCATGGATCGGCCGGTTTTTGTTCAAGCTTTAGTCGAGACCATGCCGAACGGCGGTTGTAAAGGCAAGCATGGTCTCAGAGCCGATTTGACGGCATCGGTCAAATCCGTTCTTATGGCGCCCGACCGACGCGCCCGGCGGGTCCTGCCGCGGCGCCCAATCCGATGGGGTGGTGAATGGAACGCGAGTCCATGGAATTCGACGTGGTCATCGTTGGTGGCGGCCCGGCCGGCCTGTCCGCGGCGATCCGCGTGCGCCAATTGGCCGAGGAACGCGGCGAGGACGTCAGCGTCTGCGTCCTGGAAAAAGGCTCGGAAATCGGCGCGCACATTCTGTCGGGTGCGGTGATCGACCCCAAGGCGCTCGACGAGTTGATCCCCGACTGGCGCGACAGCGACTGTCCGCTGCGCCAGAAGGTGACGTCGAACCACCACTGGTTCCTGTCTCAGACCGGCAAGACCGAGATCCCGCACGCCCTGCTGCCGCCGCTGATGTCCAATAAGGGCTGCTACACCGGCAGCCTGGGCAATCTGACCCGCTGGCTCGCCGAGCGCGCCGAGGCCCTGGGCGTCGAGGTCTATCCAGGCTTCGCGGTCGCCGAGGTGCTCTACAACGACGACGGCTCGGTCAAGGGGGTGGCCACCGGCGACATGGGGGTGGCGCGCGACGGCAGCAAGAAGGACGGCTATGAGCCCGGCGTCGAGCTGCACGGCAAGTACACCCTGTTCGCCGAGGGCGTGCGCGGCTCGTCATCCAAGCAACTGATCGAGCGCTTCGACCTGCGCGCCGGGCGCCAACCCCAGACCTACGGCATCGGGCTCAAGGAATTGTGGGACGCCCCCGACGGCCAGCACGACCCGGGCCGGGTCATCCACAGCCAGGGCTGGCCGCTCAAGGGGGTCGCCGGCGGCGGCTTTATCTATCACCAGGACAATGGCCAGATCGCCATCGGCTTCGTGGTGGCCCTCGATTACGAGAACCCTTATCTGTCGCCCTATGACGAATTCCAGCGCTTCAAGGACCACCCGGCGATCCGGCCGATGCTGGAAGGCGGCCGACGGGTCGCCTATGGCGCCCGGGCGATCAATGAAGGCGGCTGGCAGTCGGTGCCCAAGCTCAGCTTCCCCGGCGGCGCGCTGATCGGCTGTTCGGCGGGCTTCGTCAACGTGCCGCGCATCAAGGGCACCCACAACGCCATGAAGACCGCCATGCTCGCCGGCGAGGCGGCGGTCGACGCGGTGCTCGCCGGGCGCGCCAACGACGCCCTCGACAGCTATCAAATCGCCTACGAAAAGAGCTGGGTGCACAAGGAATTGAAGCGGGTGCGCAATGTCCGCCCGGCACTGGACAAGTTCGGCATCGTCGGCGGCACGCTCTATGCCGGCACCGACATGTGGCTGCAAAGCCTGGGGCTCGGCTGGCTGCTGGGCTGGACCTTCGGCAACCCGAAAGACCATGAAAAGACCGGCAAGGCGAAGGACTATCAGCCGATCGACTATCCCAAATATGACGGCGTGGTGACCTTCGACAAACTGTCCAGCGTCTATCTGTCGAACACCTATCACGAAGAGGACCAGCCCTGTCATCTGACGCTCAAGGACGACAGCGTGCCGATCCGCATCAATTGGGAGCAATATGCCGCCCCCGAACAACGCTACTGCCCGGCCGGCGTCTATGAGATCGTCGAGGCCGAGACCGGCGGCGGTGGGCTGCGCTTGCAGATCAACGCGCAGAACTGCGTCCACTGCAAGACCTGCGACATCAAGGACCCGACCCAGAACATCAACTGGGTGGTGCCCGAGGGCGGCGGCGGGCCAAACTATCCCAATATGTGATCGCGGTTTCGCAGGCGCGGCGCTTGGGCTAGGCTGAGCGGATCACAGGGCCCCGTCGGGACGACGGCGCCCGATCCCGCCGGCTAAGCCGCTGAAGACGGCAGCGCCACCGGGTGGCATGGCGGTCGCGCGTGACCACGCCCGACCGCCAGACCGGGGCGCCGCGCCGACCGGGGCTGCACCGGCCGGACCGCGCCGCCGCATCGCGGCGTCGTGCCATGAAGGAGGGGCCATGACACACCGTTGGATCGCCGGCTTGGCCGTCGCCCTGCTCGGCGCCTGCACCGGCGCACAGACAGCGCCACCGCCCTTGCCCTTTGTCGACACGCCCGAGGTGGACACGGGCACCCCCGGGCCGCGCGATTTCGGGCCCTATGTGGCCGGCCGCTTCGCCAGCGAGATCAAAGACCCCCGGGCGGTCGATTTCTACCGCCACGCCCTGGCGCAGGACCCCGACGATCCGGGGCTGCTCAACGCCACCTTCACGCTTGCCCTCGCCGAGGGCCGCCTGGACACCGCAGCCGACATGGCCGAGCGGCTGGCCCCGTTCGGCGCCGGCAATCTGATGGCCGAGACCATGCGGCTGTTGAACGCCATCGAGCGCGGCGACGACGCCCAGGCACTCCGCCGCCTTGACGCCATCGATTCCAACTTCTTTCGGCAGTCGCTGGCGCCGATTATCGAGGCTTGGCTCCTGGCCCGCCAGGGCCAGGGCGATGCCGCCCTGGCGCGCCTCGACGCGGCCGGCCAGCCGCGCTTCAACCGGGTCCGGGTGCTGACCCATCGGGCGCTGGTGCTGGATTATCTGGGCCGCACCAAGCTGGCCGAAGCGGCCTATCAACTGGCCATCGACACCCCGGGCGGCGCCGACCCCGATCTGGTTGGCGGCTATGGCAATCTGTTGATCCGCACCGGGCGCGCGGACGAGGCCGTGGCGCTATACAGCCGGCTGGCGGAGGCCGCCGCGGGCAACCGCATCGAGCGCGCCACCATCGACCGGCGGCTGGCAGCGGCGCGCAAGGGCCGGACCCTGCCGGTGCTGGCGCGCAGCCCGGAAGGCGGTATCGCCCGGCCGTTCCTGGCGGTGGCGCGGGATTTGTCGCGCAACACGTCGATCCAGCCGGCGATCGTGTTCGCGCGCTTCGCCACCTTCGCCGCCCCCGACCTGTATGACGCGCATCTGCTGCTCGGCCATTTGTTGTCGCGTCAAGAGCGCTTTGCGGCCGCACTCGATGCCTATGGCGTGGTCGAGCGCGCCGACACGCCCCTGGCCAGCGCGGCGCGCTATGGTGCCGCCGTCGCCCTGGCCCAGACCGGTCGCAGCGACGAAGCCGTCGCCGCGCTCAAGCGCCATCTCGAGGTCGCCCCCGAAGACAGCGACAGCTGGATCACACTTGGCGACCTGAAGCGCCAGGACGGCGATTTCGACGCCGCCGAAGACGCCTACAGCCGCGCCATCGTGCTGATGGAAGCCGACGAAACGGTGGGCTGGTATCCCTATTTCGCCCGCGCCATCGCCTATGAACAGACCGATCGCTGGCCCGAGGCCGAGGCCGATCTCAAGCGCGCCATGGCGATTCGGCCCGATCAGGCCGATGTGCTCAACTATCTGGGCTATAGCTGGATTGACCGCGGCCTCCACCTGGACGCCGGCATGGACCTGATCGAGCGAGCCATGGACCTGGAACCCGGCAACGGCTTCATCATCGACAGCATGGGCTGGGCGCACTATCTGCGAGGCAATTACGATCAGGCAGTGGCATTTCTCGAACAGGCTATCGTCGAAGAACCCGACGACCCGACCATTTCGGACCATCTGGGCGACGCCTATTGGCAAGTCGGCCGGCATCTGGAAGCACGCTATCAGTGGGAACATGCCTTGACGCTGACCGACGCGGCAGACACACAGGCGGCGATCCGCGACAAACTGACCTATGGCCTCACCCTTGCGGGCACCGAGAAGACGAAGACCGAGTGACACCCCCCGCGCCGCCGCGCCGGCCCCGGACCCGCCTCGACACGGTCCGCTTGCCGGCGCCACCGGCGCGCAACAATCCCTGACGCAGCCGGGCGCTGCCCCGACGCCCTGCGCACAAGACGGCGGCGCCGATGATGAGTGATGCAAGTTTTCTGACCGTGGCTGCGCCCGCGAAGGTCAATCTGTTCCTGCACCTGACCGGCCGCACGGCCGACGGCTACCACACGCTGGAAAGCCTGTTCGTGTTCGTCCATGTGACCGACCAGATCGCCCTGCAACGCAGCACCAGCTTCGACTTTCAGGTCACCGGCCCGTTCGCCGACCTGCTCGACAGCGACGCGGAAGACAATCTGGTGATGCGCGCCGCCCGATTGTTGGCCGCCGAGGCCGGCGCCACCGCCGGACGAAGCCCGGTGCACGCCGCAGCGGCCCCGGCGCACACCGCCGCTGGCGCGCGCATGGTGCTGACCAAACGCCTGCCGCCGGCCGCCGGCATCGGCGGCGGCTCGTCCGACGCGGCGGCGACCCTGCTGGGCCTGGCGCGCCTGTGGAACCTGGCCATCGCGCCCGAGCGGCTGGCCACCCTGGCACTCGAGCTGGGCGCCGACGTGCCGGCCTGCCTGCACCGGGCGCCGCAATGGGTGGCGGGCATCGGCGAACGCTGCACCCCGGCACCGCAACCGCGCTTTCGCGCGCTGGTGCTGGTCAATCCCGGCGTCCTGGTGCCCACCGCGGCGGTGTTCAAGCGCTTCGCCGCCGACGGCCGGGGCTTTTCCGACCCCATCGACATCTGGCCGACGGCACCCGACCGGATCGACCGCGACTGGCTGGTCGGGCGCACCCGCAACGACCTGGAGCCCGTGGCAATCGCGCTGGCGCCGCAGATCGCCTCGGTGCTCGACACGCTGCGCGATCTCGACGGCGTGCAACTGGCCCGCATGTCGGGCAGCGGCGCCACCTGCTTCGCCGCCTTCGACACCCTGGAGGCCGCCGAGGCGGCGGCCGAACGGCTGCGCACCGACCGCCCCGACTGGTGGGTCGAGGCCGGCCACATCCTGACCGATTGAGCCCCTGCGACACCGCGCCGGGCGGCGCGATCAGAAATCGGCAACAGGGGTCTTTACAGGCCCCACCGGACTATGCTTTATCCCCGCCACGCCATGCGTGTTGGGGCGTAGCCAAGCGGTAAGGCATCGGTTTTTGGTACCGTGATCGCAGGTTCGAATCCTGCCGCCCCAGCCACCCAATTCTTCCCAATCAAAGCGGCTTGACGCTGAACCGACCATCGGTTCGCGCTCGACCTTTCGGGTCGGCGACCGTCATCATGGGCGGAGTGGGGCTCTCACCCGACGCGGCGGTGTCTGAGATCAGCCGACCGGCGATCACGGCCAGGCAGCTAACAGGGCCCAGGCCAAGCGTTCAGCCGAGCGCTCGGCCAAGGGCCTGGGGCGGCGTCGACCGAGCTGCGACCGGGTGTGGGCCACGCCTCAGCCAAGACCGCCCCTGCGCCGGTGATAGCGCTCAGCCGGCTTGGCGCAGGGCACCGCCATACCGCACCACGGCCTGGGTCCGGTTGGTCACGCCCAGCGCCTTGAACACCGCGTGGATATGCGCCTTGACCGTGCCTTCGGCGATGCCCAGCCGGGCGGCGATTTCCTTGTTGGCCAGTCCTTCCGCCACCATGGCCATGATTTGGCGCTGGCGGAACGAGAGGTCGGCGCACCGCCCGGTTTGCGTGCCGGACGCCGCCGCGCCGGTCTGGGACGCACGCACGAGGCCGATGGGACCAGCGGCCGGGGTCGCCGACGCGCCGTCGCCAAATGCCACCGCAGAGCCGCGCAAGGGCTCGGCGCCGCGCAACGCGTCGGCGATGGTGTCGCCATCGGCCGCGCGGTCCAGGAACACGATCTCAGGGTAGCGCCCCTCGACCGCGGGGTCGGGCGTGTCGCGGAAGAACGCCAGCCGCGCGCCGGCGACCAGCCGGCGGGTCAGGCTGATGCAGTCGGCCAGATCCAGATCCAGCGACGGCGGATAGGCGATCACCAGCGCGATGTCGTCATGGGCGGTCGCCTGGCGGACGAAGTCGGCCATCGACGCCGCTTCGAGTATGGACCCCACGCCGCCCAGTTGCGCCAGCACCTCGTGCATGGAATGACGGAACAGCGCATGCCGATCCAAAAGCAGGACTTTCATGATATCTCTTCCTCGGCTGTCGTTGCCGGACCCGGCGGCCCGGTCCATTGTTGTGCGCGGTTGTCCGCGCATCGTGCGCAGGCGTTGGCGCTTATCGTTGAGCCGGTGTGCCGGCCTCGTTATGGCTAAACTATAGCCTCGCCCCCGCCGAAAGTGTAACCGTTTCTGCGACGGAGTGTGCCGATCCATCGACAATCCGCCGGGGCGATCCGAAACCGGCCCCCTGCCCCGGCACCCCGCCCGCGCCGCCCGGCGCGCCCCGACCGGGCACCAGCGGGACACGATCCTTTCAACCGACAAGGATGATCCACACGATGACAAGCCTGTCCGTGACCCCGGCGATGCAAGACGCCCTGGCCTGGCTCGACGATCAGTCCGCCACCATGGTGGCAATGGTCGAGCGCTGGGCCCATCAACCATCGGGAAGCTGGTACGACGACGGTTTGGCCGCCATGGGCGCCATCGTCCGCGACGCCTTCGCCGACCTGGGCGGCACCTATGACGCGGTCGAGGCGGCGCCGGGGCAGACGGTCACCGACGCCGGCGAGGCGGTCGCCATCCGCTACGGCCCGATCCACCGCTTCACCCAGCGCACCCACGCGCCGCGCCGGGTGCTGCTGACCGGCCATCTGGACACGGTCTATCCCGAGCACAGCCCGTTCACCCGCTGCCGCTGGCTCGACGACACGACGCTCAACGGCCCCGGCGTCGCCGACATGAAGGGCGGGCTGATCGTCATGCTGCACGCGCTCAAGGCGTTCGAGCGTACGCCGCTGGCCCAAGGCGTCGGCTGGGAGGTGCTGGTCAGTTCCGACGAAGAGATCGGCTCGATCGGCTCGGGCCCGGCGCTCGACGCCGGCGCCGCGCGCGCCCATATCGGCCTGACCTACGAGCCGGCGCTGGCCGACGGCACCCTGGCCGGCGCGCGCAAGGGCTCGGGCAATTTCACCCTGGTGGTCGACGGCCGCTCGGCCCATGCCGGGCGCGAGTTCGAGGCCGGCCGCAACGCCGTCTGGCAACTCGCCCGCGCCATCGACGCGCTCTATGCGCTCAACGGCCAGCGCCCTGGCGTCACGGTCAACCCCGCCGTGATCCACGGCGGCAGCGCCAACAATGTGGTGCCCGCCCGCGCGCTCTGCCGGTTCAACATCCGCGTGCGCGACGCCGACGAACAGGCGTGGGCCGAGACCGAACTGGCGCGCCTGGTGGACCGGCTGAACGGCGAAGACGGCTTCCGGGCCACGCTCCATGGCGGCTTCTACCGGCCGCCCAAGGTGTTGTCGCCGGCCAACCGGGCGCTGTTCGACCTGGTCGGGCGCTGCGGCGAGACGTTGGGCGTGCCGATCGCGGTGCGCGACACCGGCGGCTGTTGCGAGGGCAACAATCTGGCCGCCGCCGGCCTGCCCAATGTGGACACGCTCGGCGTGCGCGGCGGTCAGATCCACAGCCACGACGAATATGTTCTGGTGGACAGCTTCGCCGAGCGCGCCAAGCTGTCGTTTCTGATCCTGTGCGCCTTCGCCCAGGGCGAGATGGACTCCGCTCTCGGTGTCGATCTCGATGCTGGCCCCGATGCTGACCCCGATGCTGACCTCGACACCGCCCCGGCGGCCGGCAAAGCGGAGGCCCGGCGATGAAGCTTTTGCGGCCCGTGGTCGCCGCGGACCTCGACGCGCTGGTGCGCCTGGCCGGCCAGACCGGCGGCGGCATGACCAGCTTTCCCCCCGACGCCGCCATCCTGTCGGAGCGGATCGCCCGGTCAGAAGCCAGCTTCGCCCGCGACCACCCCTACCCCACCGACGACTATTTCCTGTTCGTGCTCGAAGACCCCACGGGCCAGGTCAATGACGGCGGGGTGGTCGGCACCGCCGGCATCTTCGCCGCCGTCGGCATGGCCGAGCCGTTCTATTCCTACCGGCTGCTGCACCTGACCCAGGTGTCGCGCGAACCGGCCAAGACCGTGCACACCCAGTTGTTGCAGCTGACCAACGACTATGCCGGGATCACCGAGGTGGGCACGCTGTTCCTGGCCGAGGGCGCGCGCGCCGGCGGCGCCGGGGCGTTCCTGTCGAAAAGCCGCTTCCTGATGATCGCCGCCCACCCCGAGCGCTTCGCCGACAAGGTGTTCGCCGAAATCCGCGGCTGGGTCGACGAGCACGGCCACTCGCCGTTCTGGGATGCGGTCGGCCGGCACTTCTTCGGCGGCATCGACTTTCGCGAGGCCGACCAGATCAACAGCCGCGGCAACCAGCAGTTCATCGCCGACCTGATGCCCAAATTCCCGATCTACACGGCGCTGTTGCCGGCCGAGGCGCAGGCGGTGATCGGCCGCCCCCACGACCACGCCGCCCCCGCCAAGCGCCTGCTGGAGCGCGAAGGCTTCCAGGTCGCCAAGGCGGTCGACATCTTCGACGCCGGGCCGTGTCTCGAAGCGCCGGTGACCTCGATCGCGACCATCCGCGCGGTGCGCACCGCCAGTTGGACCGAACACCCCGCGCCGCCGCCGCACCCGCTGTCGGACAAGGGCCCCGAAGGCCGCATCATGGTCGCCAACACCGACCTCGAACGCTGCCGTATCGCGCTCCTCGACCGGCCGATGCCAGATCCCGGCGACAAGCTGGCGCTGACCGCGGCCGAGGCGCGCGCCCTTGCGCTCGAAGCCGGCGATGTGCTCACCATCGCGCCGTTCAAAGCCTGAAGGAGTTTTTATGACCGACACGCCCCACCTGATCGGCGACCGCTGGTGCCCCGGGTCCGGCGCGCCCTTCGCGTCCCACGACCCGGCCACCGGCGCGCCCCTGTGGACCGGAGCCGGCGCCGCCGCAGCCGAGGTGGACGCCGCCGTGGCGGCCGCGCGCGCCGCGTTCGACGCCTGGGCCGACCATGGGCTCGACGCGCGCCTGGCCCTGGTCGAGGCCTATGCCGAGCGCCTGCGGGCCAATCAGGACCGGCTGACGCAAGCGATCGCGCGCGAGACCGGCAAGGCGCGCTGGGACGCCGCCGGCGAGGCCCAGGCCATGGTCAACAAGGTGGCGATCTCGCGCCAGGCCTATCGCGACCGCACCGGCGTTCACGACACGGTCAGCGGCGCGCTGCGCACCCGGCTGGAGCACCGCCCGCACGGGGTCATGGCGGTGTTCGGCCCCTATAACTTCCCCGGCCACCTGCCCAACGGCCACATCGTGCCGGCGCTGATCGCCGGCAACACGGTGGTGTTCAAGCCCAGCGAACTGACCCCGGCGGTCGCCGAGATCATGGTCCGCTGCTGGCAGGAGGCCGGCCTGCCGCCGGGCGTGGTCAATCTGGTCCAGGGCGGGCGCGATACCGGCATGGCGTTGAGCGGCCATGACGGCGTCGACGGCATCCTGTTCACCGGCAGTGCCGCCACCGGCGCCGCCCTGCACCGCCAGCTTGCCGGCCGGCCGGACAAGCTGCTGGCGCTGGAAATGGGCGGCAACAACCCGCTGATCGCCTGGGACGTGGAAGACCCCGACCCGGCGGCGCTGCTGATCGCCCAGTCGGCCTATCTGTCGGGCGGCCAGCGCTGCACCTGCGCGCGCCGGCTGATCGTGCCCACGGGCGCAGAGGGCGACGCGCTCGTCGACCGGGTCGCCGCGCTGATCCCGGCGATCCGGGTCGGTGCCTGGGACGCCGAGCCCGAACCGTTCATGGGGCCCTTGGTGGCGCCGGCGGCCGCCGACCGGGTGATGGCCCAGGTGCAGGCGCTGCTCGACCGGGGCGCGCGCGCGCTCGTGGCGCCCGAACGGCCGGACCCGGCGGGCGCGTTCGTCCGCCCCGGCCTGATCGACGTGTCCGGCCTGGCCGACTTGGCCGACGAGGAGATCTTCGGGCCGGTGCTCCAGGTCCAGCGCGCCGCCGACTTCGAGGCGGCCCTGGGGCTCGCCAACGCCACGCGCTACGGGCTCGCCGCCGGGCTGATCTCGGACAATGCGGCGCGCTGGGACCGGTTCTCGGCCCGGGCGCGCGCCGGCATCGTCAACTGGAACCGGCCGCTGCCGGGCGCCGCGTCCAGCGCGCCGTTCGGCGGTGTCGGCATCTCCGGCAACCACCGGCCGAGCGCCTATTACGCCGCCGACTATTGCGCCTACCCCATGGCCACCCTGGCCAATGCCGAGGGCCGGGTGGGCGCGGTCGACCGGCCGCGGGGGTTCGCGCCATGAGCGCCGCCGAGCCCGTCGGGGCCGGGGCAGGAGCCGGGGCCGGCCCGGCCGCGCCCGGCGCCGCCGTCGAGGTGAATTTCGACGGCCTGGTGGGGCCGACGCACAATTATGCCGGGCTCAGCTTCGGCAACCTGGCCGCCGAGAGCAATGCCGGGGCCGTATCGAACCCGCGCGACGCCGCCTTGCAGGGCTTGGCCAAGATGCGCCGCATGCGTGCGCTGGGGCTGGTCCAGGGGTTCCTGCCGCCGCACGACCGGCCGCACCTGGCCAGCCTGCGCGCGCTCGGCTATCAGGGCGACGACGCGGCGGTGCTGGCGGCGGGCTGGGCCGACGAGCCCGCCTTGATGCGCAACCTGACCTCGGCCTCGGCCATGTGGACCGCCAACGCCGCCACGGTGTCGCCCAAATGGGACACCGCCGACGGCCGCACCCACGTCACCCCGGCCAATCTGGCGGCCATGTACCACCGCTCGATCGAGGCCGAGACCAGCCACCGGGTGCTGCGCGCCCTGTTCGCCGACCCGGCGCGCTTCGCCGTCCACCCGCCGGTGCCGGGCGGCGTGCACCGGGGCGACGAGGGGGCCGCCAACCACAACCGCTTAAGCCGCGGTCACGGCGAGCCCGGGGTCGAATTGTTCGTCTATGGCCGCCGGGGCTTCGAGACCGGCGCCGGCCCGACGCGCTTTCCCGCCCGCCAGGTGCGCTCGGCCAGTGCCGCGGTCGCCCGCGCCCACCGGCTGGCGCCCCAAGCCACGCTGTTGTGGCGCCAGAACCCCGCCGCCATCGACGCCGGCGCCTTCCACAACGACGTGGTCGCGGTCGCCAACGAGGACGTGCTGTTCCACCACGAGGCGGCGTTCTGCGACACCGCCGCACTCCACGACGCGCTCGCCCGGGCGGCCGAGCCGCTGGGCTTTCGCCCGCGCATCGTCTCGGTGGCCGAGGCCGAGGTGCCGTTGGCCGACGCGATCCGGTCCTATCTATTCAATTCGCAATTGCTGAGCGTGCCGGGCTCTCGGCGGATGCTGCTGGCGGTGCCGGGCGAGGTGGTGGAGACGCCGTCGACGCGCGCCTATGTGGAACGGCTGGTGGACACGGGCGGCGCCATCGGCGCGTATGAGGTGCAGGACGTGCGCCAGTCCATGCGCAATGGCGGCGGGCCGGCCTGCCTGCGCCTGCGCGTGGCGCTCGACGCCGGCGACATCGCCGCCCTCGGCGCCCGGCTGGTGCTCGACGACGCGTTGCTCGACGCGCTTGAAGCCTGGGTGCGGCGCCACTATCGCGACCGGCTGGCGCCCGACGACCTGCGCGACCCGGCGCTGATGCGCGAAAGCTTCGCCGCCCTCGACGAATTGACCGCGCTGGCCGGGCTCGGCTCGGTCTACGACTTCCAGCGCTGAGCACCCGGCGGCGGCCAAAAGAAAACCCCTCTCCGGCGGGAGAGGGGCTTGGACTTGGGCTTCGGCTTGGGCTTAAACGAAGCCGCACCCAGGGCCGGGGCCGGCGCCGAACCGATGGTTCGGCGGACCGGCGGACCCGGGCGCCGGATCAGCCGACGAAGGCGCGTTCGACCACGTATTCGCCCGGCTTGTTCTGGGTGCCCTCGGTCAGGCCCGCCTTTTCGCAGCGTTCCTTGGTGTCGTTGAGCATTTCCATCGACCCGCAGATCATCACCCGGTCGTGTTCGGGGTCGAGCGGCGGCACGCCCAGATCGTCGAACAGCTTGCCATTGTCGATCAGGTGGGTGATGCGGCCGAAATTGCGATCATACTCGGGGTCGCGGGTGGTGGTCGGATAGTGGATCAGCTGCTTGGCCGCTTCCTCGCCGACCAGCGGGTCTTCGGGCATCTTGGCCACCAGGTCGATGCCGTAGCCCAGACCGTTGCGGGTCCAGGTGGTGTGGGTCAGGATCACCTGGTCGAACTTCTGATAGGTCTCGGGGTCGCGAATCACGCTGGCGAACGGCGCGATACCGGTGCCGGTCGAGAACAGATACAGCCGCTTGCCCGGAACCAATGCGTCGTTGACCAGCGTGCCGGTGGGCTTCTTGCCCAGCAGCACGGTGTCGCCCGGCTGGATGTGTTGCAGACGCGAGGTCAGCGGACCGTCGGGCACCTTGATGGAATAGAATTCAAGCTCTTCGTCCCACGCCGGGCTGGCCAGGGAATAGGCGCGCATCAGGGGCTTGCCGTCCACTTCCAGGCCGATCATGACGAACTCGCCCGATTTGAACCGGAAGCTGCCCGGCCGCGACAGCCGGAACGAAAACAGACGGTCGCTCCAATGATGAATGGTCTGGACCGTTTCTTGCGTCGGGGCGTTGGGGGACATTCCTCGACGATCGGACATCGTGTTTCTCCATTGACTGAAGGGGGACGCAACGCCTCGTTGGACGCCAAAACCGGTCGCCTGCGGTGCCGGCCTCTTGCATCCCACGCAAAGGCCGCTCATATCACCGGTGGATATAGAGGTCTTGAGACGACAACGGAAGCCGTAGAATTTCTGTTGGCCGGGCTAGAACGCCTTGTGCGAACAGGCGCCGCACCGGCCGACAACTGACTGGCCAGGACGATCTAAATCGTCTGACCTTAAAATGTCGACCTGGACCTTTTGGCCCGCACTTGGTCCGCCCGATCGGGCACCGGGACTGCGATGGCCGGCTCCCACGATCCGCGATCTGGTCGGGGGCGTATATCAGACAATTAAAGTCTCGTTTTCAAGTATAAACAGGAGGTCGCCCGTGACCGAGATCCTGACCTTTGCTGGTTTTCTCGCTGCCTGCTTCGCCGCCGCCACCACCGGCGCGGTGTTCAAGCCCGGCGATTGGTATCGCACCCTCGACAAGCCGGTCTGGACGCCGCCGGACTGGCTGTTCCCGATCGCCTGGGGCGTGCTGTATCTGACCATTGCCGCCGCCGGCTGGCTGATCCTGCGCAGCGCCGGCTGGCCCGCGGCCGCACCGGCCTTGGCGGTTTATGGCGCTCAGTTGGTGGCCAACGCGGCGTGGTCGCCGCTGTTCTTCGGCCTCAAGCGAATCGACTGGGGCCTGGCGGGGGTCGTGGTGCTGTGGCTGAGCATCGTCGCCACCATTGCCATGTTCTACCCGCTTAACGCCACCGCCGCCTGGCTCTTGGTGCCCTATCTGGCCTGGGCCACCTTCGCCGGGGCGCTCAACTTCGATATCTGGCGGCGCAACCGGAAAGGCCGGGCGGGCCTCGCCTCCTCGGCGTCCTGACGCGGCACCAACGGCGGGCGCGGACGACACCGACCGGGTCCGCCGCCTCGGTCTTTAGAACGGTCGGCCTGGGGCCCCATTGGCGTTCCGCTCCGTATCGGCGCGAACCGCAGCGGCCACCCCGACCGGTCTTGACAACCGGACGGTCGGGCACCGGGTATTGGCAGTGGGGACCCGTCCCCGCTGCGCTGACCACGCCCGGCGCGCCTTGCCCCCCACCCCGTCGACGAGAGCCCCCGGTTCGCCCGTAAAGGGCGCCCTGCCCGCACTGCCGCCACGCCGGCGACTGACGCGGCGGCGATCCGTGGACACACAAAAAAGGCCCCGGCCGGAGCCGGAGCCTGTGATGTGGACCCTTGGGGTCGGCGGACGCGCTTACTGAGCGCTCGCGCCGGCCGCCGCGTCCGCCGCCGAAGCGGTGGTGGCATCGGCGCTGTAGTCGCCTTCGCCCCACAGTTCGGGGTGGTCCTTGAGCATCTTCGCGCCATAGAGCGGCTTGAAGACATTCTGGTGGCAGGTGGTGCAGTTCACCTTGGCCACATCGCCCGTCGGGCCCAACCGGTCACCGAACTCGGTGCCGCCGATCCAGTCGCTGGAGTCGGTCGGGATCACGCTGGCCAGCGGCGCCATCCAGTTGTTGTTGACCGTGCGGGTCATCTGGATGCCGTACCAGGCAATCGCCCGAGCCGGCGGGCTCTGGCTCCATTCGGCCATCGAGCGGGTGTTGTGGCAGTAGGTGCAGTTGACGCCCAGGCCCTGCGACATGTGGGTCATCATGGCGTACACATACTCGGTATCCATGATGTTGCTCGCATTGCCGTTGGGCAGCGCCTTGGCACTGATCACCCGGGCCGCATTGTCTTCCAACAGATACTCGGTGAACGGATCTTCAGGCAGCGACGAATAGTTGATCGCCGCCGTCGGATGGTTCTGACCGTTGTCCCAGCCGACCGCAGTCGGACGGTCTTCGGGCGACGTGAACCAAACCGCTTGGGGCACCGCGTTGCCACGGTGGCAGGTGTAACAGGTCACACCAGCCCCTTCGCCATTGGGGTTCACGTGGTCCTGCCAGTTCGAATTGATGTCGCGCGTCATCTGCATCATCTTGCGCGACACAATCTTCGTGTAGGGCCAGTCTTCCGCCAGGTTTTCCGGATTGTGGCAGTAGTTACACCCCTGCCGATCTTCCGGCACCCCTTCCTTCGGCACCACCCACTCGGTGATGTGGGCCATCAGTCGGGTGAACTGGTCGGCGGTGAGATCGCCCAGAACCTGGACGTTCTCATAGACTTCCGAGGCCATCGGCCCATCGCCCTCGATCGGCGGATAGAGCGGCGCCGGTACTTCGTTCATCGCGCGCTTGATGTCTTCCAAGCGCGGATTTTTCACCTGCTCCATAGCAACGCCACGGAAGCCGACTTGATCGGCGTCGAGCGGCGGCCGGTCGGCCGGGTCGTCGCAGCCGGCGACAACCAGGACCGAAACCCCGGCGATCGCCGCGGCCAGACGGCGGTTAAACACAGTGCGCGTCATCATGCACCTCCCATCGCGGCCGGATCGGGGGTCGGCGGGTAGACTTCGGGATAAGCCGGAGCCACGCCGTGCTTGACGCCCCACAGGTACCAATTGTCCACCACGGTGCCGGTCAGCAGGATGCCGATACCCCCGGTCAACGTGGTCAGGACGGCGAACCACCAGGCCCAGCGGTGGATGGATTCCATGGTCGCGTTGAAGCCCATGGTCCAGCGCCAGAACAGGCCGGCCCGCTCGGTTGCGGTACCGCGATCGGCGATCTGCTCGACCTCCCGCTCGCCACCGAACCGGCTGGTCGCCAGAATGGTCGCGCCATGCATCGCGAACAGCAGGGTCGAGCCATACAGGAACGCGATCGAGAGCATGTGGAACGGGTTGTAGAACAAGTTGCCGTAGCGGATCGAGAACGCCGCGGTCCAGTCCAGGTGCGGGAAGATACCGAACGGCACCGCTTCCGCCCAGCTGCCCATCAAGAGCGGCCGGATGAAGCCCAACACCAGATAGAGCCAGATCGCCGACGCGAACGCCCAGGCCACATGGGTGCCCATGCCAAGCTGAACGGCGCGACGGTAAGACCGGACCCACCACAGGATGATCGAGGCGGTCAGGAAGAACCCGGCCATCAGCCACCAACCGCCTTCTTGCAGCGGCGGCAACGACAGGCCGTATTCAGGGGCCGGCGGCTCGAGCGCCAGCCAGGGCAGTTGGCGGATGAACTCGATCGGACTCCAGTTCACCGAGGCCGCCATATTGAGCCCGATGATCTCGATCGCCACGAAGCCGCAGAGCAGCGACGCGACACCGAGCCAGCCGAGGTAGATGGGGCCCAATTGGGCGTTCCCGATCTTCCCAAGCCAATAGTTGAAGCCAGGCTTGCCCGTTCGCGGCTCGTTGCCCACGGGCAGGGGCACACCGGGATAGGTGGGCCCGCGCACCTGCACTTGAGTGAAGATATTCTGATATTCCGACATGGGTTTGGACCTCTCTCATATGCCCAAGACGAAGGCGTCTTCAGGCATCAGCTCCAGATCGGCAGCTCAAGCCACCAATCCCACCACTCGGGCCAGCCGCCGACCCAGAAGGGGCCGCTGATCACGATGCAGACGGCGCTCCAGAAGCCGGCGCTCAGCGCCAGGAACAAGCCCAGTCTGTGGATTCCCAATGGGCCAATGGAATAGCCCATGAAGTCGCGGAAGAAGGTGTCTTCGTGCTCGGTCCCCTTGATCGGATCGCCCTTCTTGTGCGGGTTGCTGACCGACAGAATCGCCGACCCGTGCAAGCCCAACGCGAACGTAGTCGCGAAGAAGAAGCTGACCGCGATCATATGCGCGGGGTTATAGTGGAAGTGGAGATACTGGTAGCCGACGTTCGACACCCAATCGAGGTGCGACATGATCCCGTACGGGAAACCATGCCCCCACGCGCCCAGCAACAGCGGGCGAATCACGACGAGGGTCACATAGGCGAAGATCGCCACCCCGAACGCGATCGGAACGTGCAGTCCCATGCCGAGTTTCCGGCAAATCTCCACCTCGCGCAACGCCCAGGAAACGAACGCGCCGATGGCACAGATCGTGATGATCTGCCACAGACCGCCGTCCATAAGCGGTGCTAGACCCAGACCGTATTTCAGGTCGGGCGGCGCGATATTGATCTGCCACACATTCCAGGTGGGGCCCAAGGCGGCCCCATAGATGATCAACGCGGTTCCGAGGAAGGAGAAGAAGAGCGTCGTGACACCGAAGAACCCGACGTAGAACGGCCCGATCCAAAAGTCGAACAGGTCGCCGCCTATCAGTGTCCCGCCCCGGACGCGGTATTTTCTCTCATAACTGAGCAAGGCCATGGCTGGATCCTCCGGTTAGGTCAGTTAGCCCCAACGTTCAAAGCCGTCAGTGAACCGGGCGGCGGACGAACGGGTCGAAGAGCTGTCCCCGATCCCGTCCGCCGCCCGAAAAGTCAGGCCGTTGACCTAATGTCAGCCGAGGCCGACGACTTGGGTCACAGCGCGCGCCGCTTCCATGGCGTTGCCTTCCAGCCAGTTGAAGCGCTCGGTGCTCAACAGGATGAAGTGGATGAAGATCGCCAGCACGAACAGGAAGGTGAACAGCGCGATCAGCGTGCGACGCGGATCGAAAAGCATCCAAATTCGCCACATAACTTTTCCTCCTTTTTAACAGATAAGACCGATTAGCCGAGCAGCGGCAGGCTGCTGAGCGTGTCCATCACCGAAGCATAGCCTTCGGGACCCGGAATCCACGGACGCCAGGACCAGGCCAGCAGGTGGGCGATGATCGCCACGACGGTGAAGCCGATGAAGCTTTGAACGAAGATCTTGTGGAACTCCTTCGCTTCATCTTCGGAGAGGCCGGTGAGGCCCGTATTGTCTGCCATTGTCTTTTCTCCTCAGTTAAGCCCGACTGGACTAAAGGATGGCTAAGCCACCCATGGGGAATGGATGCCGCTTACTGCCCGGGGCCGCGGGCACAGCACCCCAAATCGTCGGCCCCTACCAGGAGAGGAAGGCGAAGCCGATGGCGGCATTGGCCTTCTGCCACGCCTCCCGGAATACCGAGAGACGCTCTCCCTGGTCCGCTTGCCGGCGGCCGAACGACGGCATCAGCCGCGTCACGGTCACGCCGATCAACAGGATCACGAAGGTGACCAACAGCGTGATGCGGAACTCCAACGCCTCCTTGCGGCGCACACGTCCGTGGGGAGCGTCGGCGGCGTGGGTATGAATGACATCAACCATTGGTCCTCTCCTCGTTGCAGCGGCGCGTTGGCCGCTTCAGGCCGGCTGCCGTCTAGCTGACGGCCTCCGGCGTTGATGGTGCGGCCGCCTGGACATCCGCCTCGGTCACCCGATCGGCACCCTTGGCCCGGCAGGCCGCTTCGACAGTGTCCCGCAGCCGCTTGGCCGCGGAAATCCGGGTCAGAACCGGGTAGCCCTCCACCACCCGGTCGTAGACGCGCTTGGCCGCGTCGTCCCACGGCAGCTCGCGGTGCAGGCGCGTGGGCGTGGCGTCGGCCGCGTCCATGTCGCTGCCCAGCGGCAGGATGTGGAACAAGGCGTCGAACAGCGCGTTGCAGGTCTCCTGAACGAGATAGGTCGCCCCGGCATAGCCCATGAACGGCGTGCCGGTGTGCCGGCGCACGATCGCGCCGGGGAACGACGCCGGGATGTACATGGCCCGGCCGCCGATCTCGGACAGATACATGCGCTCGTTGTAGCTGCCGAACAGCACCAGGGGCGTCTTCTCGTGCACCGCCTTGCGCACCGCCTCGTTGTCGGTCTTGGCACCGGGGATGCGGGCGAACGAGAAGGTACAGGGAAAGCCCAGCTCGCCCTCCATGAAGTGCCGGATGCCGCGCGCATAGGTCTCGTTGGCGACCACCGCGAAGCTCGCCGTGGCGTAGAAGTCCTGCGTCACCGACCGCCACAGATCCCACAAGGGCTTGATGGTGGTGTGTTTTTCCTTCTCGATGAACGGCTCGGGATCGAGACCCAAAAGCTCGCCCAGCTTGCGCAGGAACTTGGTCGTCGAGTGCAGGCCGATGGGCGCCTGCAAATAAGGCGTCTCCAGGGCTTCGCACAGCAACCGGCCGAACTCGCGGTACAGGCAGATGTTCACATCCGCATCGACCAGCCGCGGCGTATCTTCCAGGTGGCTGCCGAGCGGGAACACCATGTTCACCTCGGCACCGATGCCTTCGACCAGCCGGCGGATTTCCGCCAGGTCGGAGGGCATGTTGAACATGCCATAAGCGGGGCCGATGATGTTGACCCGGGGCGCCGCGCCGTCGGCGCGCTTCTTGGGCTTCGGCCGCTTGCCGTTCTTGAGGCCGTAATTGTGCCACAGCCAGGCCATGGCGCGGTCGGCGCTCTGCCACTGATCTTCGTCGATGGTCCGGGGCAGGAAGCGCACCAGACCGGTGCCCTCGGGCGTCACCCCGCCGCCGATCATCTCGGCGATGGAGCCGGTGACCACCACCGACGGCAGGTCGGGGTCGAGCACCGAATGGGCCTGCTTCATGGCCTCTTCGGTGCCCTTCTGGCCCAACTCCTCTTCGGCCAGGCCGGTGACGACGATGGGCAATTCATGGGGCGGCAGCGCGTCGGTGTAGTGCAGCACCGAGGTCACGGGCAGGTTCTCGCAGCCCACCGGGCCGTCGATGACCACCTGCAAGCCCTTGATGGCGGTGAAGACGTACACCGAGCCCCAATAGCCGCCGGCGCGATCATGATCGAGGACGAGCATCTCAGCGGCCCTCCTCTGCGGTCGGCTTGGCGATGCCGGAGCGGTTGCGCTTGGCGAACTTGGCGCGGAAGCCGGGCCGGTCTTCGGGCACCTCTTCCCAGACGCCCGAGGCGAAGCCGGTGCCGACGCCGGCGAAGAAATCCTTCATGGTGTCGAACCGCGCCTTGCTGGCCATGGCGGCGTTGACCACCTGGGCCAACGAGCCGGCGCCGGCGACGCCCATCAGCGGCCGCGCCGAAATCAGATTGGTGAAGTAGAGCCCCGGGATCGCCTTTTCCTTGGCCTTCTGCACCACCGGCGTGGTGCCGACCGCCAGGTCGGGCTGGAACTCGTCCATCGCCGCGCAGTCCTGTTCCAGCGACGCGCGGTACTGCACGTGCACGCCATGGGCTTCGAGCCACTGCCGGTCGGCCTCGGAATAGGGCGTCCGGGGACAGGCGGTGCCCACATAGCGCACATCCGCCCCGCTTTCGATCAAGAGGCGCGCGACCAGCAACTCCGAACCCTCATAGCCCGACAGGGTCACCCGGCCCTTGATCGGCGCGCCGGCGAGCGCGTCCTTGATCGCCGGCAGGAACCGGTCCTTGGCCGCCGCAACCCGGGCCGCAGCGATGCCGCAGGCCGC
This sequence comes from Rhodothalassium salexigens DSM 2132, assembly GCF_004341375.1. GTDB lineage: Bacteria > Pseudomonadota > Alphaproteobacteria > Sphingomonadales > Rhodothalassiaceae > Rhodothalassium > Rhodothalassium salexigens. The sequence continues at coordinate 115,109 of NZ_SLXO01000004.1, read as the reverse complement.
GCCGATATTGTCGAGCCAGTCGGCGGTCCCTTCCATGCCCACCGGCGCCGAGCCGACCACCGCGCGACCGGCCTGGTCGAACTCGCGGAAGCTGGCCGTATAGTGCGGGTGGATGCCGGCCACCGCCGCGCAGTCGAGTGCGGCATAGAGCTCGCGCCACTCGCGGGTCGGCACCACGGGGCCGACCGCCAGATCCAGCGGCGCCAACAGCGCCCCGATCGAGACCGGATCAGCGGGGAACATCTCGCCCACCAGGGTCACCGTCGGCAGGTCGCTGCGCCCGGTCTTGGGCGCCGCCACCGGGCCGTTCTCCACCTCGGTGCGCGCATAGTTGAGCATGGCGCCGGCGAGGATGTCCTTGGCTTCGGCATGGGTCGGCACGCCGAACCCGGGCACGTCGATGGGCACCACACGCACGCCGTCGATTTCCTTGGGCAGCGCCTGGATCGGCACGCCCGAGGCGGTCGGCACACACAGATTGGTCACCACGATGGCGTCGTAGCGCTCGGGGTCGGCCAGCGACTTCACCGCGTTGCGGATATCTTCGTAGATCGTGCCGGTGACCAGCGTTTCGCTGTCGAAGGGCACATAGCCCACGGTGCGCCGCGCCCCGTAGAAGTGCGACGTGAAGGTCAGCCCGTAGACGCAGCAGGCCGAGCCGCACAGCACCGTCGCCGTTCGCTTCATGCGCAGGCCGACGCGCAGCGACCCAAAGGCCGGGCACATGCCCTGGGGCTTGTCGTGCGGGCCGGTGGGGTAATCCTCGGCATAGCGCTTGAGCGTCTCGCTCTTGCCGGCCTTCTCGGCCGCCTGGCGCATTTCCGCCGCACCGGCGTGGCAGCCCAGGCCGTCGCCCTGGGTGGCGGCCACATTGATATCCTTGGCGCCATCCGCCACGACCGTTTGGGCCGGGGCGGGTTCGTTGTTCAAGGGCGCATCCGCGGCGGCGTCATAGACCACCTCCGCGCCGGCCGCGCTCGTATCATCATATGTCGACATCGTCGTGACCTTTCCCCAGTCCACCGATCAAACGTCGTCGTAGATGACTTCGAGCGATTCCTTGACCGGAATCTCGCCCGCACACATGTCTTCAAGGGTCGCCGGCTCAAGCTCCACGTCGCGGCCCACGTCTTCCGACTTGAACAGGCCGAGCAGATCTTCCTGGCTCAGCGGCGTGGGCATCAGCGGCGGCGCGGCAGCGGCGTTGCGGCCCAATTCGTCGAACAACGGCCCCCATTCGCTGCCGGGATAGCCGATGATCTGATAATTGGCGCTCTTCTTGCGGATTTCGTCATGCGCCGGGATCGAGGCGAGCACCGGGATATTGGCCGCCTCGGCGAACGCCTGCGCCTCGCCGGTGCCGTCGTCCTTGTTTACCACCAGGCCGGCGACGCCCACATTGCCGCCGAGCTTGCGGAAATAGTCCACCGCCGAGCAGACATTGTTGGCCACATAGAGCGATTGCAGGTCATTGGAGCCGACCACGATCACCTTCTGGCACATGTCGCGGGCGATCGGCAGGCCGAACCCGCCGCACACCACGTCGCCGAGGAAATCGAGCAGCACATAGTCGAAATCCCACTGGTGGAAGCCGAGCTTCTCCAGCAGCTCGAAGCCGTGGATGATGCCCCGGCCGCCACAGCCGCGACCCACTTCCGGGCCGCCGAGTTCCATGGCGAACACGCCGTCGCGCTTGAAGCAGACGTCTTCGAGGCGAACCTCTTCGCCCGCCGCCTTCTTCTTGGCCGAGGTCTCGATGATGGTCGGGCAGCTCCGGCCGCCGAACAGCAGCGAGGTGGTGTCGCTCTTGGGGTCGCAGCCGATCAGCAGCACGCGCTTGCCCTGCTGGGCGAGCATGTACGACAGGTTCGACAGCGTGAAACTCTTACCGATGCCACCCTTGCCGTAGATGGCGATCACTTCGCAGCCCTTGCTGGGCGTATTCGCTTCGTCGCGCTTGCGCGGCGCATCGCCGCTAGTCTTTTCGGGCTTTTGAGGTCCGTCGAGGGGGCTCATTGCGTGCTCCTCCAGTCCAGGATCATCTTGAGGCACGCAGGGTCGCCAAAGGCGGTGCGATAGGCCCGGTCGGCCTCGCGCGGGTCCTGCGTGTGGGTAATCAGGCCGCCGAGGCTGAGACGGCCCGTCGACAGGAGGCGCTGCACTGCCTCCAGATCCGGCCGCGCCCATTCCGCCGCAATGCGAATGCGGCTTTCGCGAATGAACGCGGGCGCGAACGAAAAATTGAGCGGCTCGGCATAGAAGCCGGCAAGCACGATCTCGCCAGCCGGGCCGGGCACGAACTTGGGCTTCTGCCGGGCAATCAGCGCATCGAGAATGCCGCTGTCGCCGCTGACGTCGCAGATGCGTTGATAAACTTTGGTGTCGTCCTCGTCTGGATGGACCACCCGATACCCTTCGGCGCCATCCATGCGCTGGGGATTGACCTCCCACACGGTCGGCGCGGGCGCGCCCTCGGCCACCGTCATGCGGGCGATCAACCGGCCGAGCACCCCGTGGCCGACGATCAGATCGGGCGGCGCGAACGCCGCGCCGTCCATCATCGCGTGATAGCCCGTGGCGGCCAGCGCCAGCAGCACACCCTCGGCTTCCAGGTCGTCGCCGATCGGCACCACCTTGGCGCCCTCGACCACCAGCCGCTCGGCCGCGCCGCCGAACAGGCCGCGCACCTCGCCATAGCAGTTGGCGCCGGGCACGAAGACCCGTTCCCCCACCGACCGGCCCGACTCAGGCCCCGCCTCGACCACCCGGCCGACCGACTCATAGCCAGGCACCAGCGGATAGCCCATGCCGGGAAAATCAGGCATGCGACCGGTCCACAACAGCTTTTCCGTGCCGGTGGAAATGCCGCTCCACTCGATCTCGACAACCACATCCGTGGGCGTCGCCGCCGCCAATTCCAGACGGCTGACGGACAAGCTCTCCGGCTTCTCCAGCACGATCGCCATCGCGTCCATCAGCGGGTCTCCTTCCACCCCTCAAGGCCCGGAAATCGCCCGGGTTCGGGGGGCCTTTGTTCGAGTGTCAGTCTAGAACGACAGTCTTGGTTGTCAACTCAAATTTACACACCATGGAAGCCTCTGGTGCGCTTACTGTTTCCGGGCGCTCAGCACCCGGACGATCATCGGCTGGCGGGTCGAATGCTCCCGCACATCGGTGAATCCGGCGGCTTCGAGGAGGCGTGTCAGATGCGCCCGGCTGCGCGGCCGGCCGCTGCCCATGGCCAGCAGATAAAAGCCGAAATAGGCGTCGCCCACGGGCTCGGCACCGGGGGTTTCGGCCATCGGCTCGGCGATCAACAGGGTGCCACCGGACGCCAAAGCGTCGTGGGCGCGACTCAGCAGCGCGCGCACCACCGGTTCGTCATGGTCGTGGACGATGCGCACCAACGAAATGAGGTCGGCGCCGGCCGGCAGCGCGTCGACGGTGAAGTCGCCGCCCACCGCGTCCGCCCGGCGCGCCAACCCGGCACGGTCGAGCGCCGCCTGCGCGCGCTCGGCCACCGCCGGCAGGTCGAACACGGTCAGGCGCAGCGCCGGCGCGACGGCCGAGACGCCGGCGACGAAGCGCGCGTCGCCGCCGCCCACATCGAGCAGATGGCGGTGCCGGCGGAACGGATAGGCGGCGACCACCTCGTCGACCACCATGGCCTGCGACGCGGCCATCAGGGCGCTATAGGCGTCGACCGCGTCGGCGCCGATCGCCGCCCCCGGCACATCGGCGTCGCCGGCCGCCCGGCCGGCATAAGCCCAATAGGCGCCGAGCCGGGTCTGCCCGGCCTCGCCTTTCAACAGCGGCACCGGGTCGGCCAGATCGTCATAGAGCAGATGGTGGTGGGCGATCATCGCCCGGATGCCGGGGTCGCCGTGAACCGCCGCGCCGAGCACGCCGAGGCCGTAGCGCCCGCCCGGCCGACGGTCGACCAGGCGCAGGCTGACCGCCGCAGCCAGCAGACGATCGGCACCGCTTTCGGGCAGGCCGGTCAGCGCGCCGATCTCGGCGGCCGTGCGGGGGCGTTCGGCCAGGAGCGCGAACACGTCGAGTCGCACGCAGGTGGCCAGCACCTGGGAATAGACGAAGCCGGCGCACAGGTCGAACAAGGCGCGGGCGTTGCGCCGCGCCATCGGTCGGGTCAGGGGGAAAGACGCCGCGGCATTGCGGAACGTCCGGCTGGCCACCAGCCGGTCGCGCAACCGCCACAACCATGCCCGCAGCCGCACGCCCCGGCCCGCCACACCGGGCGCGGCGCCAAAGGCGCGTTCCGGGGCGGCGTCGCCAACCGGCGCAGGCGCGCCATCGGCTTTGCCGGTGCCCTGGTTGCCGTCGCGCATGGTTTAATCTCTCGGCTTTCGTCTCGGGATCGGATCGACGCCCGCGGGTCAGTCGGCCAGCGCCCAGATGGCTTTGGGCAGAAATGCCTGGGCCTGCTGTTCGACCGACGCCACCAGGGCGGTGCGCCCGGGACAGGCCGGGATCTCGGCGGTCGCGCCGTCGACGAGTCGCGTCAGGCGCTGCACCGCACCGCGCAGGCCCAGCGTCATCGCCGCATTGGGCCGGCCGAGCGCACCGTCCTGGCCCACGGGCTTGCCCTCGTCTTCGGCATTGCCGGCCACGTCGCGGATATCGTCGGCGACCTGATAGGCCTCGCCCAACCGCTCGCCAAAGCCGCGCCAGGCCTCGTGATTGGCCTGGCCGGCGGCCGCAGCACCGGCCACCGTGGCGCCGGCGAACAGCGACCCGGTCTTGGCCTGCTGATAGGCCGACAATTCGGCGCGCGGCTCGCATTCCCACGCCTGGCCGGCGGCGATGCCCATGGGCGCGCCCACCGACTGCGCCAACACCGCCATCAGCGGGCCGGCGCGCTCGGGCGTCTCGGCCGCCGCCACGCCGTGGGCCACGGCGTCGAACGCCATGACGATGAGCGCGTCACCGGCCAACACCGCCAAGCGCTCGCCGAACTTTTTGTGCACGCTGGGCTTGCCCCGGCGCATGTCGGCATTGTCGAAACAGGGCAGGTCGTCGTGGATCAACGACGCGCAGTGCAGGAGCTCGATCCCGGCAGCCGCTCCATCGACCGCCGGCGACAAGGGCTCGCCACAGGCCGCCGCCACCGCCAGGGTCAGCTTGGGCCGGATGCGCGCGCCGCCGGGCATGACCGCATGGCGCATGGCCGCCGCCAGAAGCGGCGGCGAACCGGGCCCTTCGCCGCGGTCCAAAGCCTGTGCCAGGGTCCGTTCGATACGGGTCGATGGGTCCATGATGCCTTCCCCCATGATGCCTTAGCCCGGTCGCGCCATCGCTAATGTCAGGCCGGAGTGTCACATATCAGTGTCAACTTGTATAGACATTCCGACCTGTCCAGGCAATCTGACAGTGGCGCCATCACCGGCCGCGAGCCGGTCCAGGCCGCCACGCCCGGCCGTCGCCGCGCCCCGAGCGACCCCGACCGGCCCCGCCGGCCCCCGTTCGGGCAGCAGCCGCCAGACCTTTTCGCTGCCACGATCCGCCGCTAGGCTGGCGGGGCCGACAAATCCCCCCCCGGTCCGAGGAGACTGCGTCCATGCGCTTGGTGGCCATCTTATTGTGTCTGTTGACGGTCGCGCCGATGGCCCGGGCGGTCGAGTTCGACGGCGCGTTCACCCAAGGCGGGCTGGTGCGCGGCAAGGCCAGCCCGGGCGCGCGGGTGACCCTGGACGGGCAGACGCTCAAGGTCTCGGCGGACGGTGATTTCGTGTTCGGCTTCGGGCGCGACGAGACCGGCCCGGTGACGCTGACGGTGACGCGCCCCGACGGCACCGACCTCGCCTATCGCTTCGCCGTGGCGCCGCGCGACTACAACATCCAGCGCATCGACGGGCTCGATGAAGACAAGGTCACGCCGCCGCCCGAATACTATGCCCGGCGCAAGCGCGAGACCGGCCGGGTGGCCGCCGCGCGCGGCTACCGCACCGACGCCCTCGACTGGACCGGCGGGTTCGACTGGCCGGCCGCCGGGCGCATCTCGGGCGTCTACGGCTCGCAGCGCATCCTCAACGGCAAGCCGCGCTGGCCGCACTATGGCGTCGACGTGGCCGCCCCGGCGGGCACGCCGGTGGCAGCGCCGGCGGCGGGCGTGGTGCGGCTGGCCGACTCGGACTTTCTGCTCGAAGGCGGCATCGTGATCATCGACCACGGCTTCGGCGTCACCTCGACCCTGTTCCACCTGCAACGGGTCGACGTGGCCGAGGGCGAACGGGTGGCGCGCGGCCAGACCATCGGCGCCATGGGCGCCACCGGCCGTGCCACCGGCGCCCATGTGGACTGGCGCATCAACTGGGGCCGCGTGCGGCTCGACCCGCAACTGATCGCCGGCCCGCTGCCCGATCAGCCAACGACGCCCCACCAACAAGCCGCCGAGTGACGCGCCAGCGGCCTTAGTCGGCGGCCTCAGTCGAGGGCGTGTTCGGGGCGGCGGCGGGCGCGCCAGGGCTGGGAGATGTCTTCGAGCACCAGCTCAAAGCCGTCCACGGTGAGTTCGATCGCGGCACCGCCGGCGAACACGAAGGTCAATGTTTCCGGGCCGCCCTCGCGCACCTCGGCGCGAATCGCCAACAGGTCGAGCACGGTTTCGTGCTGGTCGAGCGACAGGTTCTGCACCCGCGCCGCCTGGACGAAGTCGGCGTGGACACCGGCGCGCACCCGTTCGCCCCGGCGCCGGCGGCGGCCGTCGCGGCCTTCCCACCGATAGCGGTTGACCACGCAGGCGAAGCGCCGCTCGCCCGGGCGATAGGTCATGTCGCCCACCTTGACGGTGGCGTCCTGCAACAAGGCCGAGACGACCTCCACATCCTCGGTGGTCCGCGCGACCAGTTTGAGCGGTTTCTTTGCCATCGCTGTCTCTGTTTTTGTTCTCACCGGATTGTCGTTACGCCTGCCGGCCCATGGCCCCTTTCCCCGCGAGCGGCCGGGCCGCTTCAGGCCGCCGCGAGCGACTGCGCCGCCTCAGGCCGGGACGCGCTCTAGGCCGGGACGCGCTCGATGTCGGCGCCGGCGCCGGCCAGTTTCATCTCCAGACGCTCATAGCCCCGGTCCAGATGATACAGCCGATTGATCTCGGTCTCACCCTCGGCGGCCAACCCCGCCAGCACCAGCGACATGGACGCGCGCAGGTCGGTGGCCATCACCGGCGCGCCGATCAGCCGCTCGACCCCGGTGACCCGGGCGGTGCCGCCGTCGATGTGGATGCGCGCGCCAAGCCGCAACAGCTCCGACACGTGCATGAACCGATTCTCGAAGATCGTCTCGCTCAAGGTGGCGGTCCCCTGGGCCAGGGTCATCAATGCCATGGCCTGGGCCTGCATGTCGGTGGCGAAGCCCGGAAACGGCGCGGTCTCCACGTCGACGGCGCGGATCGGCCCGGCCACCCGGCGCACCCGCAGGCCGTCGGAGCTCGCCACCACCTCAGCCCCGGCGGCGCGCAAATAGTCGACCGTCGCCGCCATCAGGTCGGCGCGCGCGCCCACCAGGTCCACATCGCCGCCGGTGATCGCCGCGGCCATGGCATAAGATCCGGCCTCGATCCGGTCGGGCAGCACCGCGTGGGTCGCCGCGCCGAGCGCGGCCACCCCTTGGACGCGAATGGCGGCGGTGCCGGCGCCGTCGATGTGCGCGCCCATGGCGGTCAGGCACTGGGCCAGGTCGACGATCTCGGGCTCGCGCGCGGCGTTTTCAATGACCGTTTCGCCGCGCGCCAGGCTCGCCGCCATCAGCGCGTTCTCGGTCGCCCCCACCGACACCTTGGGAAACACGATCCGGCCGCCGACCAGCCCGCGCGGGGCCGAGGCATGCACATAGCCGGTCTCAAGCGCGATCTCGGCGCCCATGGCGCGCATGGCGTCCAGGTGCAGGTCGATGGGCCGGGTGCCGATGGCACAGCCCCCGGGCAGCGACACGATCGCCTCGCCGCAGCGCGCCAGCAACGGCCCCAACACCAGCACCGAGGCGCGCATCCGCCGCACCATATCATAGGGTGCCACGGTGTCGGCGATGGTCGCCGCGTCGAGCACCATGGTGCGGCCGGCCGGCTGGCCCGCGCCGCCGCCGGCGCCGCCATTGCCGCCCTCAAGCATCACCGACACGCCCAGATGGTTGAGCAGGTCGGCCATGGTGGTGATGTCGGCCAGGCGCGGCAGATTGGTCAGGCGCAGCGGCCGGTCGGTCAGCAGGGCGGCGGCCATCAACGGCAGGGCAGCGTTCTTGGCGCCCGAAATGGCGATGCGCCCGGCCAGCGGCCGGCCACCGCGGATCAGCAGTTTTTCCATGCCCCTCCCTTCAAGGCGTCTGGTCTCGTCCCACGCCCCGGCTTAGGCGGCGAATGCGTCAAAGCCTGGGCAGGGTGACCCCGGTCTGGCCCTGATACTTGCCCAGGCGGTCGGCATAGCTCACCTCGCAGCGCTCATTGCCTTGCAGGAACAGGAACTGACACGCCCCTTCATTGGCGTAGATCTTCGCCGGCAGCGGCGTGGTGTTGGAAAATTCCAGCGTCACATGCCCCTCCCACCCGGGTTCGAGCGGCGTCACATTGACGATGATGCCACAGCGCGCATAGGTGGACTTGCCGAGGCAGATCACCAGCACGTCGTCGGGCACGCGGAAATACTCCACCGTGCGGGCAAGCGCGAACGAATTGGGCGGGATGATGCACACGTCGCCGGGGCGGTCGACAAAGCCCTTGGGCGAGAAATCCTTGGGGTCGACCACCGCCGAGTCGACATTGGTGAACACCTTGAATTCGCCGGACACGCGGGCGTCATAGCCGTAGGAACTCAGGCCGTAGCTGATCGTGCCGTCGCGCTGTTGGGCGTCGACGAAGGGTTCGATCATACCGTCGGTGCGGGCCCGGTCCCGAATCCATCGGTCGGACATGATGGCCATGGCGGGCCTCCTTGGCTTGGGGGGCAGGGTCGTCACAAGAATACGCGCGGCAAGGCGGCGCAATGGCCCTTGTTAGAAGGCTCGGTGCGGCGCTTCAAGCGGTGCCTTGACGACCATCGCCGGGATCGTCCCCGGCCGCTACTGGCGGCGCCGGGTCGGCGGCGCGATCCTTGGCCCGGGCCTGGCGCTTGCGCCGTTGCAGGTTGGCGCGCAGGGCCTGCGCCAGACGCTCGTCGCGGTCATCGCGCCGGCCCGCAGCGGCGGGCTTGGAGGGGCGATCGGCGGTCATGGTACGGCTCCGCTGACTGGCTCGGGCGCGACCACATAGCATCCCTGACCGGCCCGGCGGAAGCCGGCACAGGCGGCCCGCGCCGCCGCCTCGTCGTCGAAACCGAAGACCCGCAGCCGGTAGAGCGCGGCACCGGCGCTGTCGGCGGACGCCACGGTCACGGTGCGGCCGGCCAACAGGTCGCCGTGCCGGTCGGTCAAGGCGTCGGCCTGGGCGCGGGCGCGCCCGCCATCGCTCATGGCGCCCAGTTGCACGCCCCAAGCGCCGGGCCGCGCCCGCTGCTCGGCGGCGCGCGCAGCCCGCCGGGACGGCGCCGGGCGGTCATCACCGGGCGACGCTGCCCCGGGCTCGGAGACGGTAGAGCCGGACGCGCCAGGCGCGGCAGCGGCGCGCGGCTCCACACGGCGCAAGGCCAGCGCGGGTTCAGCGTCAGGGCCAGACGCCATGCCAGACGCCACCATGCCCGGCGCCATGTCAGATCCGGGATCGGAAGCCGTCCCGGAGCCGGCGACCGGGCCGGTCGGTGGCGCGGCGACCCGCCCGGCGGCGAGCCAAGCGGTCAGGCGCGCCTGGGCGGCGCGCGCCTCGGCGGGTCCTAGTCTGGCGGTCATGGTCTCGACGCGGGCGGCGGCCCCCGGTGCCCGACCCGCCGCCGCAAGGTGCATCCAGGCCAGCGCGGCGCTGCGGTCGCGGGCCGCGCCGCGACCGTCCCACAGCGCCTCGGCGAGCGCCATCTGCGCCGGGCCGACGCCGCGTTCGGCCGCCAGGCGCCACCAGCCCACCGCCTCGCGCGCCGCAACCGACCCGCCGCCGGACCGCCCGGCCAACAACTGGGCATAGAGCGCCTGGCCCTTGGGGTGGCCCTGACCGGCGCTTTGCCGGGCCAGGGTCAACGCCTGCGCGTCATCCCGGGGCACGCCGCGCCCCAACCGGTAGGCCTGGGCCAGGTTCAGTTGCGCGCCGGGGTCGCCGGCCTCGGCCAGGGGTCGCCAGATCGCCACCGCCGCAGCGGCGTCGCCGGCGCGAAACAGCGCCACCCCGCGGGCCAGCCGTTCGGCCACGCCGGCCGCGCGCGGCGCCGGCAGATCGGCCGGCCCGTCGGCCAGGACCGTCGCCGCAACCGACCCGCGCTCCAGCGCACGCGGGGCCGGGTCCGTCCGCTGTTCATCAGCGCCCGACGCCGCCGCCGTTACCAGCAGCACCGCCAGGGCCGGACCGATCATGCCTGTCATGCTCACGACGCCGACCTCACCACCACACCGTTACCACGGGCGCACCGCGCGGCATGCCGCCGCAGGCCAGGGGCGCACCGCCCTTGAACCCCGCCCCGTATTGACCACTTATCAGAGGCGGACATTCGCCGAAAGTCGGGGATGTCCGGCTGCATTGCCGCGACCCTCGGGTGCGGCCAACGGAAACCGGGTTGCTTCGTAAAGGAGAACCACGTGTCGGGATCAGGTCTGACCAATAGTCCTTTTCTCTTGGGCTTCGACGAGTTGGAGCGGGTCATGGACGCCGTTGCCAAGTCCGGCAACAACGGCTACCCGCCCTATAACATCGAGGAACTGGACAGCCACCATCTGCGGATCTCGCTGGCGGTCGCCGGCTTTTCGCAGGACGAGCTCGATGTCACCGTCAAAGACAATCAACTCGTCATCCATGGCCGCCAGGACGACGACGACCAGCGCACCTATCTCTATCGGGGCATCGCGGCGCGCCAGTTTCAGCGCCGCTTCGTGCTCGCCGACGGGATCACCGTGACCGGCGCCCATATGGACAATGGGCTGCTGCACGTGGACCTCGCCCGGCCGGAACCCGAAAGCGTGGTGCGCAGCATCAAGATCGAGACGGCGCCGGCGGCGCCCCGATCCGTCGTCCCCCAGAGCCGTAGCCGTCAGGGCGATCCCAAACAGGAGGTATGAGTCATGTCCGATCAAACCGTCACGCGCCCCACCGGGCAATTGAGCCAGCAGGATTTCCGAGCGCTTGGCACGCCTAATCTGGTCTATATCCGCCCAGTGATCGACGACGACGGCAACCGCCAATTCTATGTCCACGCGGCCGACGGCGAAGCCTTGGGCGCAGCGGCGTCCTATGCACAAGCGGTAGCGGAAGCGCGCGTCCATGAACTGGAGCCGGTCAGCCTGCACTGAGCGCCGATCGCACCGCTGGCCGGGCCGGAAGCCCCGCCCTGACCATAGAGCGTTTCGCCATCGGGGAAATGCGCAGTCCGGGTCGGCTTGACCAAGCCCCCGCCACCGGGGCGCGGAGCGTCACCCAGGGCCACCGGCGGACGCGTCAAGCGGCGCCGACGCGCTCTTGCGTCAGGGCGGCATGCACGCCCTGACGCCCATCGGCGGCCCGCAGCGCCTCGCGCACATCGCCGGAGCGCAACTGGCGCGACACCTGGGCCAGCGCCTTGAGATGTTCGGCGCTGGCATCCTCGGGCGCCAACAACAGAAACACCAAATCCACCGGTTGATTATCGACGGCGTCGAAGGCAATCGGCTTTTTCAGCCGCGCGAAGGCGCCCGCCACCCGGTCGAGCCCGGCCATCTTGGCGTGCGGGATCGCCACGCCGTGACCGACGCCGGTGCTGCCCAGCCGCTCGCGCTTGAGCAGGGCGGTGACGACCGCGTCCTCATCCAGACCGGTCTTGCCGGCCGCCAGGGTCGCGATGTCCTGCAACGCCTGTTTTTTGCTCCGGGGCTCGGCCGACGCGATGATCGCGTCGGGCCCGATCAAGTCGGCCATATCCATGCGCGCGCCTCTGCGATCCTTCCGCCTTGCCGGCTGGTTCGATCCCTTGCGGCGCCCACATGCAGCCCCGGAGCGTCAGGCGGCTATTCCGCCGCCTTGCTCCGACTGTCCGCCGGCGCGGGATCGATCCAACCGATATTGCCGTCCTGACGACGATAGACCACGTTCACAGCCCCCGATCCGGGGTTCCGGAACACCAGCACCGGCAGGTCGCGCAGATCCATCATCATCACCGCGCTTTCAACACTGACCGTCGGCACTTCGGTTCGGGTCTCGGCGATCACCGCCGGGCCGCCATTGGCGTCGACGGCGTCCGAGTCGTCGTTATCGGCCTCGTCGCCTTCGGGTGCGAGCACATACGCCTGCGCTATCAGGGTTTCAACCCCTTCCCGACGGCTGAGCGCGGAGTGGTCCTTGAGCCGCCGCTTGTACCGGCGCAACTGCTTCTCGATCTTGTCGGCGACCCCGTCAAACGTGCCATAGACATCGCCACCTTCCGCGCGGGCCTGCAACACCGTGCCCTGGCTGGCATGAAGGGTACAGTCGGCACGGTACAGATGGGCCTGCTTGGACATGGTCACTTGGGCTTCGATGGCCCGGTCGAAATACTTTTCGACGATCGCGTTCAGCCGGTCGGTTATGTGGCTTCGGAACGCATCACCGATGTCCAGATGGCGTCCCGTTACGCTTATTTGCATGGCGATCCTCATGACGTTGGGGTACCAGGGCGACCGCTTCACAACCCGGCCGCCAACCCCGATGGTCGCCCTTTAAAAGGGTCGGGCGCAAGCCCAAAAGGCCGGCCCGCCCAAGTCACGAAGACAATCGCATGCGCTTCTGGCGGCGGCGTTCGACCGACGAACCGATTCTCATCGCTTCGCGATACTTGGCGACCGTTCGCCGCGCGATATCGATCCCTTCGCCGCGCAGGATCGCAACGATCTTGTCATCGGACAGGATCTTCTTCGGGTCTTCCTTGTCGACCAATTCGCGAATCCGATCGCGCACCGCCTCGGCCGAATGGCTGTCGTCGCCGCCGCCGGCGCCCCGGATCGCCGCGGTGAAGAAGTATTTAAGCTCGAACACGCCACGGTCGGTGGCGACAAATTTGTTGGAGGTGACCCGGCTGACCGTGCTTTCGTGCATGTCGATGGCCTCGGCCACATCGCGCAGGGTCAATGGCTTCAAGTGGCGCACGCCGTGGCGGAAAAAGCCTTCCTGGGTGCGCACCAGTTCGCTGACCACCTTCAGAATCGTGCGCTGGCGCTGGTCGAGGGCGCGCACCAGCCAGTTCGCGTTGCTCAGACATTCCGACAGGAACGCCTTGTCCTCCTTGGCGCCCGTGCGGGTCGACAGTTCGGCGTAATAGCTTTGGTTGACCAGCACCCGCGGCAGGGTGTCGGTGTTGAGTTCCACCAGCCAGCGCCCGCCGGGCCCGCGGCGCACGAACACGTCGGGCACCACCGGGTCGGCCGGCGCCTCGCCGAACGCCAGCCCCGGCTTGGGGTCGAGCGCGCGCAGCTCCAGGATCATCTCGGCCAGGTCTTCGTCGTCGACCCCGCAGGCGCGCTTGAGCCCGGCGCGGTCGTTGTTGGCCACCAGGTCGAGCCGGTCGAGCAGCGCCGCCATGCACGGGTCGAAGCGGTTGCGCTCGACCAGTTGCAAGCGCAGGCATTCGGGCAGGTCGCGCGCGAACACGCCGGCGGGGTCGAGGGTCTGAAGCCGCACCAGCACCGTCTCGACGGCCGCCGGCGCACAGCCGAGCCGGTCCGCCACCTCGTCCAGATCGACGCGCAGATAGCCGGCCTCGTCCACCAGGTCGATCAGATGGGCGGCGATCACCCGGTCGGCCGGGTCGGTGACCGCGATCGGCATCTGCTCGGCCAGATGCTCCTGCAAGCTCGGCGGCCGGGTCAGGGTCTGTTGCAGGTCGGGCAACTCGTCGCCACCGCCGCCACCGGGCGCCGACACGCCGAGGCCGACGCCGCCGTCAGCGCGGTCGGCGGGCGCGTCATGGTTGAAGACATTGTCCTCATAGTCGGCGTCGAGCGGCGCGTCATTGGCCTCGCGCGCGCCGTCGGCGAGCCCCTGGTCGGCGCTGGTGGCCGCGGGCTGCGCGTCGGTCCCTGGCCCGGCGGCGGGGTCGCTCGCGCCATCCGCCGCGCCGCCCGGACCGCCCGGGTCGGCGCCTGGGTCCGCGTTCGACCCGGCATCGTCGCCGCCCAGATCAAGCAGCGGGTTCTTCTCCGCTTCCTGGGCCACGAATTCGCCCAGCTCCAGGTTGGAATACTGCAACAGCTTGATCGCCTGCTGAAGCTGCGGCGTCAGCACCAATTGCTGCGACTGGCGCAGGTCGAGGCGCGGGCCTAGGGCCATCGGCGGCGCTCCGGCAAACGCGGCGAGAGGGGCGGCACGGGCTCTGCACTCATCGGGTGAACCGCTCGCCCAGATAGACGCGGCGCACCTCGGGGCTGGTCATCACGTCGTCGGCGCTGCCTTCGAGCAGGATACGCCCGTCGAACACGATATAGGCCCGGTCGATGATATCGAGGGTCTCGCGCACATTGTGGTCGGTGATCAGCACGCCGATGCCGCGATCCTTGAGATGGGCGGTCAGGTCGCGGATTTCGGCGATGGCGATCGGGTCGATGCCGGCGAACGGCTCGTCGAGCAGCACCACACGCGGGTTGGTGGCGAGCGCGCGGGCGATCTCGCAGCGCCGGCGTTCGCCGCCCGACAGCGCCAGGGCCGGCGTGCGGCGCAGATGGGCGATCGAGAATTCGTCGAGCAGATCGTTGAGCCGCGCCTCGCGCCGCTCGCGATTGGGTTCGACCATTTCCAGCGCAGCCCGGATATTGTCGCCGGTGGTCAGGCCGCGAAAGATCGAGGCTTCCTGCGGCAGATAGCCGATGCCGAGGCGCGCGCGGCGATAGAGCGGCAGCCGGGTGACGTCGCGCCCGTCCATCTCGATGCGCCCGGCATCGGGGCGCACCAGCCCGGTGATGGCATAGAAACAGGTGGTCTTGCCCGCCCCATTGGGGCCGAGCAGACCGATCACTTCGCCCTGCCGGCAACTCAGCGAAATGTCGCGCAGCACGGTCTTGTCGCCGAACGACTTGGCCAAGCCGGTGACCCGCAAGCCGGCGTCTTCGGGCGGCACGCGCCCATAGCCCGCGGCCTTGCCGGCGGGACGCGGCGACGCGCCGGCTCCGCCGGACGCGGAGACAGGCGAGGCGGCGGTGTCGGTCAAAGAGGTCAAGGGCACACGCCTTCTGCCAGAACCAACCGGCCACCACGACGCACCGGGCTTGCCACGCCCCATCAGGGGGTTGGCCCGATTCGTGCATAGCGGCAACGCCTCGTTCATACCGCGTGGGCCGGGCAGTGCCTAGAGCCTTTTTCGGCGGATCTTTGCTCGATCCTCGGCGGATCGGGGCGAGCGCGCGCCGGCGGTCGCGCTATTGCGGCGCGTCGGGAACGGCGAATTCGCCCGAAACGCCGGCGGCGTCGGCGCCTTCGAACTGCCACAGGCCGGTTTCCAGGTCGACCACCAGCCGGTCGGCGGTCAGCCGGTCGCCGGTTTCCTGGCTGAAGGTCACCGGCCCGCCCATGGTCACCCGACGCGCCGCCACGTCATAGATGGCCCAGGCACCGCGCGCCGCCCGCCGCGCCGAGCGAATCACCACATTGCCCCGGGCTTCGACCCGCTCGGCCTGGTCGGTATCGGCCGAAAACAGCGCGATCAGGCGGTCGGCATCCAGTTGCAACACGCCCTGGACGGCGCGCACGGCGCCCTCGAACACCACCTGATTCTCGCGCTGGCGAATTTCGGCCGAACGCGCTTCGATGTCGATCGGCTGGCTGGTGTCATGGTTGCGCAGGCTGTCGGGCACCGCCGCCGCCTCGCCGGATGCCGGCGGCGCGTCTTGCGCCGCCACCGGCGCCGCCGCGCCCCACAGCCCCCCACAACCGAGCAGCAACCACAGGAGCAGCGAAACGCGGGTCATGGTGTTCCATCCTCGGCGGGCACTTTGTCGTCGGCAGGCGTTTTGTCGTCGGTGGGGGCCTGGTCCTCGGGGCGGGTCTGATCCTCGGGGGCCGCTTGATCCCCGGGCGCCGGGCGGCTCACCTGATCGGGCAAGATGCGCATGGTCACGCCGCCGTCAAGGCGCAGCACCCGGTCCTCGGCGGTCAACACGGCCGCCCCGGCCTCGAACCGGCCCAGGCGCGAGCTGCCGGTGACCGGTCCCGCCGAGCGCGCGGTCTTGGCCGGCAGGTCGACGGTGGCGCCGGCGGTGTCGACGCGCATGCCATCGGTGGTGGTCAGGCGCACACCGCCCTCGGCGTCCAACACATGGTCGTCGAGCGCGTAGAGGCCGCGCGCGGCGTGCACACCGGCGGCATTGTCGTCGCTCAGGGTCATGCGCGCCTCCAGGCCCTCGATCAGCACGCGGCGCGCCGCCGGGGTGTTCTGCAACGCCTCGACGGCCTTGACCTCGAAGCGCTTGCCGGTGCGGTCGCGCCCGGCATAGCGCGCGCCGAGCACCCGGATGGTGTCGTCGCGCTTGACCAGCTCCTCGCGCGACAGGGTGAAGCTCGCCTCGCGCTCATTGACCAGCGGCCACAGCAAGGCCGCCGCACCGACCGCCAGCGCCGCCAGCGGCAATACCAGCCGCATGACCGCGACGAACCGGTCATAGGCGGTAGCGTCGCCGGCGCGGGCGAAATCGGCAAGCAGCGGGGCGAGGATCGGACGCATGGCGCGAACGGCGTCTCCTTGACACGGGTGGGGGCCGGTTTCGAACCGGCTCAGGGCCTCAATGGGCGAAAATGTCGGTATCGTCCCAGCCGAGCAAGTCCAAGCGCGCGCGCGCCGGCAGGAACTCATAGGCCGCAGCGGCCAGATCGGCGCGACCCTCGCGCGCCAACAGCGGGTCGAGCGCCGCCTTGAGCGCGTGCAGGTGCAGCACGTCGTTGGCGGCGTAGGCCATCTGCGCCTCGCCGATCTCGTCCGCGCCCCAGTCGGAGCTTTGCTTTTCCTTCGACAGCTCGACGCCGAGCAATTCCCGGCACAGATCCTTGAGGCCGTGGCGGTCGGTATAGGTGCGCACCAGCTTGGACGCGATCTTGGTGCAATAGAGCGGCCGGGTGTCGACGCCCAGATAGGCGCGGAACACGGCGATGTCGAAGCGCGCGAAGTGGAACAGCTTGAGCACCGCGGGGTCGGTCAGCAGCCGGCGCAGATTGGGCGCGGCATAGTCGGCCCCGGCGTCGAACTTGACCAGATGCGCGTCGCCGTCGCCGGCCGACAACTGCACCAGGCACAAGCGGTCGCGGCGCGGGCGCAGGCCCATGGTCTCGCTGTCCACCGCCACCACGGGGCCCAGATCGAGGTCGCCGGGCAGGTCGCCCCGGTGCAGATGAATGTTCATGGCGTTTCCTTGGCTGGCCGTCGCGAAGACCCCGGTCCTACTCCGCCGGACCGGGGCGGCGCAAGCGTGGCACCCGCCCCGACCGGCCCCGATAAGCCCGGGCCCGCCCGGACGGCTTCGAGCGGGAGCCCCTGAGCGAGGTCACGCGGGCGGGCTCAGATCGGCCGGGTCGGACGGGTTCAGGCAGGGTCGACCGCGTAAAGCATCAGCGCCTCGGCGATCAGCGCCGGCTTGGGGGCGTCTTCGATTTCCACCGTGACCTCGTTGGTCATCAACAACTGACCGGGCTTCTTTTCGGTCACATCGCGCAGGATCACATGCGCGCGCACCCGCGATCCGGCACGCACCGGGTTCAAAAAGCGCACCTTGTTGAGACCGTAATTGACCGCCATCTGCACCCGCTCGGGCATCACACCGGCTTGCTCCAGCAGATAGGGCAGCAGCGACAGGCTCAGAAACCCATGGGCGATGGTGCCACCGAACGGCGTCGCCGCGGCCCGGTCGGGGTCCACGTGAATGAACTGGTGATCGAGCGTCGCGTCGGCAAACAGATTGATGCGCTCCTGGTCGACCTCGAACCAATTGCTGGGCGTCACATCCTTGCCGATCCACTGGTCGAGCTTTTCCGGTTCAATCACGGTCGCCATGTCCCATGCCTCCTTGGTTACAAAATTTCGCCCACCTTAGGCAGGTTATGTCGCAATGCAACCCACAGGCCGGCGGCTCAGGATCTCCGACCCTTGACAGGTGGGTTCGGGCGCCAAGATTGAGGCTTGAACCGATTGTCGCAGTGCAGAATTCCAAGCCGGGCTGCGAACAGGGGAAACCGCATCAGGGAAGGGGCGACCATGAGCAAACGTTGGACACTCGACGACATCGACTGGGGCGCCTTCGCCCCCGACCGCGTCGATCCCGATCTGGTGCCGGTGATCAAGACCGCCGCGCTGGTCGAAGCCAACAGCGCCGACTATGTGCACTATCTGCGCAACGTATTCGACGGCGACGACGCGTTCCTGGCCGCCGCCGACCAGTGGGGCGAGGAAGAAGCCCAGCACGGCGCCGCTCTCGGCCGGTGGGCCGAGTTGGTCGACCCCGGGTTCTCGTTCGAAGCGGCCCTCGACGCGTTTCGTCGCGGCTATTCGCTGCCGCTCGACGCCGAGACCTCGGTGCGCGGCAGCCGAGCCGGCGAGTTGATCGCCCGCTGCGTGGTCGAATCGGGCACCTCGTCCTTTTATTCGGCAATACGCGATGCCACCGACGAACCGGTCCTGACCGAGATCGCCAAGCGCATCGCCACCGACGAGTTCTTCCATTATCAACTGTTTCACAAGCACTTCAAACGCTATCGCGACCAGGCCCGGTTGAGCCGGCTGGCCAAGCTGCGCATCGCCGTCGGCCGGGTGCAGGAGGCCGAAGACGACGAACTGGCCTATGCCTACTATGCCGCCAACGTGCTGCCCCGCGACGCCCATGCGGCCTATGACCAGGGCGCGTTGGCCAAGGATTATTGGCGCCGCGCCATGGGCGTCTATGACCGCCCGCATCTGGAGAACGCCGCGCGGATGATCCTGCGCGCCGCCGACATGCCGCCCGACGGCCGGCTCGCCAACTGGGCGGTGTCGGGCTTTTGGGCCTATGTGAAGTGGCGACGCGACCGCCTCGCCCGCTCCATGGCCAAGGCCGCCTGAAACCGCCGACCCCGACCTGGCGCCGATCGCCCCCGGCCCCCTCGCCGCCGCCCCCGAGCCGCCGCCCCCTGGCCGCCGGCAGCGATCGCAACCGCGTCGACCGGCACAGAAGACACCGATACCAGCAACCGCACCGGCACCGACAAAGGCACCGGCAACCGCACCGGCGGCCGGCTTATTCGGCGGCCAGGGCCGCCGGTGCGGGCGGGCGGTGGTTGGCGGCGCGCAACGCTAGCCCCATCCGGTCGCTGCCAAGCGCGGGCGTCACCGCGGTGCCGTCCCAGGCCCGCTGGCCGGCAATCCAGACGCCCGCCACGACGCCATCCGAGCGATTGACCAGTTGTTCGTGGTCGAACACGTCGCGATGGACGCGGCGCGTCTGCGCCTCGCTGTCATAAGCCGCCAGGGCCGCGGGGTCGATCAGCGCCAGGTCGGCGCCGGCTCCAGACCGAGGAAGATGGCCGGCTCGACGGTCAGCCGGCGCACCATGCGGGCCACCTGCGCCTCGCCTTCGCCCTGGGCGATCTGCAAGGCGCGCAGATTGCCGTCGTAAAAGGCCATGTTGGTCAGATGCGCGCCCGAATCGTTGAAGCCCGGCAACAGGCGCGGGTTGAACAGCAGGTCGCGCATCACCCCAGGATCGCGGTTGGCCGACACCGTCCACCATACCAGGTCCCGGTCATAGGCGCGCAACAGGTGCAGCAGGAAAGCGGCGTCGTCGCGGGCGTTCGTCGGCACGGCGTCGAAGGCGGCGCGCTCGTCGGCACTGCGCGCCGCCGCGGCATCGCCGGCACGAAAGCGGCCGAAGCGCGCGAACACCGCCGCCAGGGTCTCGCCCTGCCAATCGGCCACCGGGGCGCGGTCGACCACCATGTGCGCCAGGTCGCGGCTGATGGCATAATCCTCGCGGGCCACCAGCCGCTTGAACCGGGCCAGGGTCAGCCCGCGCTTGCCGTGGCGCCACATGGCCAGAAAGCGCCGCTGCCAGTCGGGGTCGTCCATGATCGCCGCACGCGCCGCCCGGTCGTCCAGATCGGGCTCGTTGAGCGCCCGCAGTTCGGGAATCTCTTCGGCGAGCGGCGTGATCGCCCCCTCGCTCCAGGTCTTGAACGGCGCGGCCAGCGCCTGCAAGCGGAAGCGGCCGTCGACCAGCCGGCTGTTGAGCAGCCGGGCCAGCAGGCGCGCCAGCGGCGCCAGCGTCCGGTTGGTGGCCACATCGAGCGCGGCCACCGCGGTCAACCGCACCGGGCGGCCGTAGAGCCGGCCGCTGGTCAGTGCAAACAACCGCGCGGTGGCCAGGGGGTTGTCCTTGGGCGGCGTCGCCTGCCACAGCCGGTCGTGGCGGCGCACCACGTCCACCAACCGCTTCAGTTCGGCGAAGCTCCCATATTGGGCCGGGATGCGGCGGCGCTGGCGCGGCGCATTGGCCAGATAGTGAAACGGCAAGGCGTCGGTGGAGAAGCCCGCATAGCCCTCGGCCATCGCCTTGTCGAGCAGCGCCTCCATGCGCGCCAGTTCCGACGCGTCGGGCGCGCGAGCGACGCTGTCGGCCAAGCCCATGACCTCGATCCGCAACATGGAATGGGGGATCAGTGGCACGATGTTCGGCCCCAGGGGCAGGGTGTCCAGATGGGCCAGATAGTCGGCGCTGTCGCGCCACACCGCACGCTCGGCGACCTGGGCCAGGATCGCCTTGGGGATGTTCTCGACGCGCGCGAAACAATCGACGATCGGGTCTTGGCCGGCGCGGCGCTGGTTGCCGAACGCCAGACCGAGCGAGCAATTGGCGACCACCACGGTGGTGGTGCCGTGGCGCACCGCCTCGGGCAGGCCGGGCGCCAGTTCCACCTCCAGGTCGAAATGGGTGTGGATGTCGAGCAGACCCGGCATGAGCCACAGGCCGCGCGCCTCGACGACCCGGTCGGCCCGCGCCGCCGACAAGCGAGCCCCGCGCGCCGCGATGCGCCCGTTGGCCAACGCCACATCCTCAAAAACCGGGGCCGCGCCGGTGCCGTCGAACACCCGCGCGCCGCGGATCAGCGTGTCCCAGCCACCGGCCTGCGCCATGCATCCACCCTCCCCTCGCCGGGGTCGCGCCCCGTGCAGCGGCGAGTGTCCCGCGCCTCACCGGGTTGAGTCAATGAACTCCGAATAAGCCGCAATCACGGCAGCAGGCGCTTCCATCTGCGGATAGTGGCCGATGCCCGGCAAGGCGACGATGGCGTCATCGTCCCGCACCAATTCGGCGTAGCGCGCCACCATGTGCGCGCCCGAGACCGGATCGGCCGAGCCGTTGATCAGTTGCACCGGGCAGTGCGCGTCTTGGAGCGCGCCGACCCAGCGCGCGCGATGGGCGCGCCGCTCGGCCATATAGCCGATCAGGCGGGCCAGCACGGGCTGACCGCGCCGCTCCGACATGATCGCCCAGAAGGCGTCGATCTCGTCGGCGGTCGGTTGGGTTTCGGGTCCGAAAACCGCCGCCAGGCCGGCCATGAACCGCGCCTTGGACGCCAGCCGGGCGACCACCGGACCCACGGGCGAGGCAAGCAGATGCTGGATCGGCCGGGCGCGATGGGTCTCGGGAAACAGGCCGCCGTTGAGCAACGACACGCTGAGCAGGCGGCGCCCGGCGTCCGGCCGGGCATTGTCGCGCGCCAGCAATTCCTGCGCAACCGTGTCGCCATAGTCATGGGCCAGAAGGTGCACCGGCGGCAGTGCCAAACGATCCATCAACGCTTCGACCAAGTCGGCCTGTTCGGCGATGGTGTAGCGATGGCGCTGCGGTTTGTCGGAAAAGCCGAAGCCCAGCAGGTCGGGCGCCACACAGCGGTGGTGGCGGAGCAGCGCCGGCCAGATGCGATGCCAATCCCAACTGCTGGTGGGATAGCCGTGCAGCAGCACCACCGGCGGGCTGTCCACCGGCGCGGCCTCGTCGATCACGAACAGCCGATGGCCGCCGAGCGACAGCACCTGGCCGCGGGCGCGCCACGCCTCGGGCGGCACGAAGGCGGCGAGATCAGGCGTCGGATTCATCGATCACGCCACCCAGATGCGGCGGCTTGAGCCGCGCGCGGGCATGAGCCGGATCGGCCAGCAGGGCGCGCGCGGTATCGCAATCGGCGGCGATCTGCGCCTTGAGCGCGTCGAGGCCGTCGAACTTGCGTTCGCCGCGCAACCGCTCGACCAATTCGACGCGCAGCGACTGGCCGTAGAGATCGCCGTCGAAGTCGAACAGATAGGTCTCCAGCAGCACAGCCTGTCCATCGAAGGTGGGCCGCCGGCCCAGATTGGTGACGCTGTCGACGACCCGGCCGTCGGGCAGGATGGTGCGCGCGGCATAGACGCCGAAGGCGGGCTCCAGGGTCTCGCCCAATTGGATATTGGCGGTGGGAAAGCCGATGGTCCGGCCGCGCTGGTCGCCGCCGACCACGGTGCCGGTGATCCCCCACCAATGGCCAAGCAGATCGGCCGCCCGGCGCGCTTCGCCGGCGCATAGCGCCTGGCGGATCTGGGTCGACGACACTGGTTCGGGCTCGCAGTCGCCGAGGCAGAAGGCGTCGACCACGGCCAGGTCGAAGCCGAGTTCGCCACCGCGGCGGCGGAGCAGATCGGCATTGCCGGCGCGTTTGTGGCCGAAATGATAGTCATAGCCCACGACCACCTGGGACAGACCGAACGCCTCGTGCAGATAGCGTTCGATGAACGCGTCGGCCGAGGTGGCGGCCAGCGCCGCGTCGAACGGCATCTCGATCAACAGGTCGACGCCCATGGCGCTGAGCAGGCTGCGCCGTTCGGCCCGCGGCGTCAGCCGGAACGGCGGCGTATCGGGTTTGAAAAAACGCCGCGGGTGCGGTTCGAAGGTGATCACCGCAAACGGTCGCCCGCGGCGGCGGGCCTCGGCCGCGGCCTGGCCCAGCACCGCCTGGTGGCCCCGGTGCAGGCCATCGAAATTGCCGAGTGCGGCCACCCCGCCTCGCCAGGCCGCCGGCAAAGGCGTCGAATCAGCGTTGATCCGCATTCCCAAACTCCGCCGTTCCAACACTGCCCGGGGCCGCTGATGTGCGCTCTCCCCCGGCCGCGGAGGTCTCCCCCGCGTCAGGGGCGATAGCGTTGACCGTCACGGGCGCGCAAGCCGCCCGCTTGCATGACCCGCGGACCTTAGGCACAAACGTCCGGTCCGGCAAGTTGACCGCGCGGTCGCCGCCGATCGTTGCTTGGACGACGAGGTGTTGCATTGGCGACGAGTTAACGAGTTTTTTAGAGGGCGATCGCTAGGTTGCAGCCCAAGCACCCACGCTGCGCCGGGTTCGGCGCGTCGGTCCTGTCTTCGCGTTTGCCGCGGTAAAACCAGAAAAGTGGACACACCATGGCCGTTGATTTCAATATGCCGATCCTGATCGTCGACGATTACAAGACGATGCTGCGGATCGTTCGCAATCTGCTCAAGCAATTGGGCTTCGACAATGTGGACGAGGCCACGGACGGCTCCATGGCGCTGGAAAAGCTCCGCGCGAAAAGCTACGGGTTGGTCATTTCCGATTGGAACATGGAACCGATGACCGGCTATGAACTGCTCAAGGAAGTGCGCGCCGACGGCCAGTTGAAAAACACGCCGTTCATCATGGTGACCGCCGAGTCCAAGACCGACAATGTGGTCGCCGCCAAGAAGGCCGGCGTGAACAACTATATCGTCAAGCCGTTCAACGCTCAGACCCTGAAGCAGAAGATTTCCGCCGTCCTCGGAGATTTCTAGGATGTCGTCGTCGTCGTTGCCCGAGCAGATAGAGGCTCTGGTCGACCGGCTTCGGCAAAACCGGAACGAGGACCTGTCGATGGCGGACGTGGCCGCCATCACCGAGGTGTTGATCGGCAGCATGCGGATGTTTTTCCGCGGCATCGACACGAAGATTTACCGCGAATGCCGGGCGATGTCGGAATACATCATGAACGCCCGGCACGAGATCGCGTCCCTGCAGCCGCGCGACCTGGAGAGCGCCCGCATCCCGCGCGCCGGCCAGGAGCTGGACGCCATCGTCCAGCAGACCGAGGAAGCCACCAACACGATCATGGAATCGGCCGAGGCGATCATGAACGCCGATCCGGCCGACAGCGACGAGTATCGCAACCAGGTGCAGGATCATATCCTGCGCATTTTCGAGGCGTGCTCGTTTCAGGACATCACCGGCCAGCGCATCTCCAAGGTGGTCGAGACCCTGACCTTCGTCGAGGATCGGGTGCACGAGTTGCGCACCCTGATGGGTGTCACCGAGACCGACATGGAGGCGGCGTCCTACGAAGAACAGCAGACCCAGCGCGAGCGTCACGACCCGCTGGCGCGCGGCCCGTCGCTCGAAGGCGAAGGCATCGACCAGTCGCTGGTCGACGAATTGCTCGGCGGCGACGCCAGCGCCGCGCCGGCCACGCCGGCGCCGCAAGGCGGCACCCCGTCAGCGCCGGCACCGAGCGCCCAGACACCGAGCGCCCAGACACCGAGCGCCCAGACGCCGAGCGCCCAGACACCGCCGCCAACCGACACCGGCAAAGGCGCCGACGATCAGCCGAGCGCCGATCCGGCCGCCCCGGCCCAAACCGGCGCCGCGGGCGAAACGGGCAAAGCAGGTGAGGCGGGCGGGTCATCGGGTCCATCGGCCGCCGGTGCGACCGGCGAGAAGCCCGCCAGCGGCAGCCAGACCGGCAAGACGCAACCCGACCCCAAACCGGCGCCGAAGCCGGATGCGAAACCGGCGCAAAAACAAGCCGGCAAATCGGCCGAGGCGGGAAAATCCGCCCAGGCGGCGAGCGCGCCGGCACCGGCCGGCAAGCCCACGCCGGGCCAGGACGACGCCGGAGCGGACAAAACCGACGGCGACGACGAGTTTCCCAGCGGCGGCGACGTCACCCAGGAAGACATCGACTCCCTGTTCAACTGACCCTTGACGGGCGCAGCCGGGGCGGCCTCAGCCCCGCCAACGCAGGCTTTCGAGCGTGTACGTGGGACGGTGGCGCGCCAGACCCGGTCGGGGCGCAGGCGCGGCGCTGCCGCCGGGTGCGCTGTGCAGGCCGCTTTCGATCAGCACACAGTCGAGCCCCATGCGCTCGGCGCCGGCGATATCGGTTTCCGGCCCATCGCCGATGACCAGGATCTCGCGCCGGGTCAGCGGGCGGTCGGCCAGCCCCGACAGCGCCTCGATGGCAGCCTCGAACGCCTCGGCGAAGGGCTTGCCGCAGCGCAGCGCCCGGCCGCCCATGGTCTCGTAGCGATCGGCGAACAGCCCCGCGCACGGCGCCAGCCGGTCCCCCGACGGCGCCCAGCGATCGGGGTTCGCGCAGATCATCTCATGGCCAGCCTCCAAAGCGGCGCACAATGTCGGCTCGTAAGGCGCCAAATCCAGGCTGTAACCGGGGTCGAACCCGCAGGCCAGAAACAGGTCCGCCGCGCCGGCGTCGTCGGTGACCGTCACGTCCAGATCCTCGATGATCTCGCGGTCGCCGGCCTTGCCGATGAACAACACCCGAACCGGCCCGCCCTTTTTGGCGATCGCCGTGCGCAACACGTCACGCACCAACGAGCCCGAACTCATCACCCGGTCATAGGCCGTCGCGGGCAGCCCCATGGCGGCAATCGAGCTTGAGATCGTGCGCGCCGACTTGGGCGCGTTGGACAGCAGCACCACCGGCCCCATGTTGGCGCGCAAGCCAGCGAGCGCGTCGCCGACACCGGGATAGAGCCGCTGGCCATTGTGCAGCACCCCCCAAACGTCGCAGATGACGCCGCGATAACGGCCGGCCAGATCGGCCAGACCGTCAAGCGCGATCGGCTCGGCCACGCTCATACCGACGGCTCGGGGTACTGGGCGGCGAAAACGGTCGGGCTGGACAACATGGTCGACACTCTCCATCACGCGAATGAGCAGCGGGGATCGCTTGCCGCTCGATCTACAGGATTTGGCCCGCCCCGACACCCCCCTAAAGCGATCGGTTGGCCGGCCAAAGCCGCGGCCAAAGCGCGTCGCCGCGCCGCATTCCCGGCGCCCCGGCGTCGTCTCCACCACCCCCGCGTGCAGCCCCGGTGCGCCTGAAAAACACTGGCTGCCCCCGAAGCGCCATGCTAGCGTCCAAGCCCTGCGGAACCATCGCAAAGCGGGAGGAGAGGGCCCCATGAGCCTTGAAGACATGACCAACAGCGTGCGCGAAAAAGTCAGCGGCGCGTCGCTCAACGCCACCGTCAAGTTCGACATGGGCGACACCGGCGTGATTCGCCTGATCGGCGGCAATCCGCCCGAAGTGGACAATGACGACGCCGCCGCCGACTGCACCATCAAAGTGGCGCAAAGCGACCTGCAAGACATTCTCGACGGTGCCCAGGACGCTCAGACCGCTTTCATGATGGGCAAGCTGCAAGTGGAAGGCGACATGGGCGCGGCGATGCAATTGGCTGGAGCGCTCTGAACCGGCGAACCGCCCACGCTCGCCACGACGGGGCGGCCGGCATCCCCGCCGCCCCGGATTGGCTCCGCGCCGGACGCAGGCCCCGCGCCAACCCCGGCCCGCAGCCCAATAGCAAGGCCGGCCTAACGCAACACCCAAGCCCGGCCCCCAAAGCCACCCCCAAGCCCGACCGGTACGCCGGCGGCAACAGCAAGAGGACAGTCTTGGACCTGAGCTTCACCCCGGAAGAGGCGGCGTTCCGCGACGAGGTGCGGGCGTTCTTTCGCGACGCGCTGCCGCCCGCGATCGCCGACAAGCAACGCCGCGGCGAAGAGCTGACCAAGCAGGACCATGTGTCCTGGCAAAAGATCCTTTACGAGCGGGGCTGGATCGCGCCGGCCTGGCCCGAGCGCCATGGCGGCTGCGGCTGGGGCCCGACCCGGCAATATATCTTCAATACCGAGCTCGGCCTGTCGGGCGCGCCGCGACCGATCCCGTTCGGCCTCAACATGGTCGGCCCGGTGATCTACACCTTCGGCACGGACGAGCAGAAGGCGCAGCACCTGCCCGGCATCCTCACCAGCGACGTATGGTGGGCGCAGGGCTATTCCGAACCCGGCGCGGGCTCGGACCTGGCCGCCTTGCGTATGACCGCCGAGCGCGACGGCAATGATTATGTCCTCAACGGCACCAAACTCTGGACGACCCTCGCCCATTATGCCGACTGGATCTTCTGTCTGGTGCGCACGTCGAAGGAAGCCAAGCCGCAGGAGGGCATTTCGTTTCTGCTGGTGGACATGACCAGCCCGGGCATCAGCGTCGACCCGATCATCACCATCGACCGCGCCCACCACGTCAACCAGGTGACGTTCGAGGATGTGCGCGTGCCGGTGGCCAACCGGGTCGGCGAAGAAGGCATGGGCTGGACGTGCGCCAAGTTCCTGCTTGCCCACGAACGCCAGACCATCGCCGACGTCGGCACCAAGAAGCGTCAATTGGCGCTGCTGCGGCGTCTGGCGCGCACCTTGCCGGCGGGCGCCGGGACGCTGGGCGACGACCCGAGCTTCCGACACCGCCTGGCCGATCTGGAAATCCAGGTATCGGCGCTTGAATACACCGAACTGCGCTATCTCGACGCCCAGCACACCGGCACCGAGCGCGGCATCGAGCCCTCGGTGCTGAAGATCCGCGGCACCGAATTGCAGCAGAAGATGACCGAACTGGCGGTCGAGGCGCTCGGCTACTACGCCCTGCCCTTCCCCGCCCCCGGCGACAGCGCCGGCAATGTGCCCGACTTGGCGCCCGACGGCAGCCGCCAAGCCATCGGCGACTTCCTGTTCGCCCGCGCCGCCACGATCTATGGCGGCTCGAACGAAATCCAGCGCAATATCCTCGCCAAGATGCTGCTGCGCGCCGCCTGACCACGGTCGCCCATCTCCGGCGTCCCAGGCCCAAGCCCCAAGGAGAGCCCGTCCATGGCCATGTCCGGCTTCGATGTCTTCCGCCTGACCGTGATCGGTCTGAGCGTCGCCGTCCTGATCCTCGGCGCCGTGCTGCTCGGCCTGATCTATTCCGGCCGCACCGCCTGGCTCGAAGACCTGTTCGGCCCCGGCGAGTTGACCGAGATCGACTTCGCGACGCTTGAACGCCAGAGCGCGAGCAACAGCTATCTGGCCTGCCCCGAGGGCCTGTGCACCGCTTCGCGCGTCGACCGGACGGTCCCGGTCTATCCGGTGTCCATCGACACCCTGCAACAACGGCTGATCGATTGGGTCGACGGCAAGCCCGACGTGACCCTGCGCCGGCTGGAGCCCGAAAAGCGCCAATACCATTTCGTCGCCCGGACACCGCGCATGCGCTTTCCCGACCTGGTGACCATCCAGTTGCTGGAGCGTGGCGCCGAGCGCTCGACGCTGGCCATCTACAGCCGCTCGGTCTACGGCAAGTCCGACCTGGGCAAGAACGAAGCGCGGGTGAGAACCTGGCTGGAAGTGCTGGCGCCCGAGACCCGGTAAGCGCCCCACCGCCAGCGCGTTCATAGCTGGCGCCGGGGGGCGCCGTGGCGATAGACTGGTCGGACCGGCAGCGAGCCAGGGGGACGGTCAAGCCCCTATGGCCGAGCCCGGGCCAGGAAGCCCCGGAGCCTGGGAGCCCCGAATAGACGAAGACTAAGCCGACATAACCCGTACCGAGAGACCCGAGCCGACGCCCCCGGAACCGATGCCCCGCAGACGCCCAGCGCCGAGGTCAAGCCGATGCCCCACGCCATCGCCCGCCGTCACGCCGCCGCCCAAGCCGTCGCCTTGCGGGCGTTGGGCCTGCTCGTTTTGCTGACCGCCGCGGGGGCGGCCGGCGCCACCACGGCGCGCGCGCAGACCTGCGTCGGCGCCGAGGAGGCCGCGGCGTTTCAACTGCGCCATCTGCAAACCCAATTGATGGTCGGGGCGCTGCAGTGCCGGGGAGTCCACGCGCTCGGCCAGCGCACCTACTACAACCGGTTCGCGACCCGGCACGCGGCCCTGATCGACGGCGCCAACGCCACCCTGAGCCGCTTCTTCGACCGCCATTTCGACGGCGCGGCGCGCGCCCGGCTCGACGCCTATGTAACCGGCCTGGCCAACGACGTGTCGGCAGCCAGCCGGCGCACCGACGCCTATTGCGTGCGCGTGGCCGCCCTGGGGCTGGCGCTCGCCGGCAATGACCGCCGACCGCTCGCCGGCGCCGCCGCCGAAGCGCCGCTCGCACCGCGGTCGCCGTTCCCCGCCTGCACCCGACAACAAGCCGCCGCCACGCCCGGCACGGACCGGGGCCTCAACCGCTAAGCCCGGTCGATCAAGCGGCGGCGGCCGACCGGCGGCGAGCGATCACCGTGTCATAGTGCGCAAACAGGGCGCGGAAATGCTCTTCGGGGCTGTGCACCCGTTGGGCGGCAGCGCGCGCCGCCGCGGCCGACAGCTCGGCGCGGTCGCGCCCCAACAGCCGCTCCACCGCCGCCGCACAATCGGCCGGGTCGCCGGCGCGATAGGTCTCGGCGCACGCAACGTCGGCCAGATCGGCGGCGCCGCCGCGGTCGGGGACCACCAGGGGCAGGCCCGACGCCAATGCCTCGGCCAGCACCAGCCCGAAGGTCTCGGCCGCGCTGCCGTGGAGCATGGCATCAGCGCTGGCGAGCGCGCGCGCCAGCGCCGCCCGGTCGCGCAGATAGCCGGCCACATGGACCTGGGGCACCCTGGCCGCCAGCCGGTCGATACGCTTGCGAAACGGTCCATCGCCGATGAGGTAGAGCCCCACCGGGCGCCGCCGGTTGAGCCGGGCGATCGCCTCGATCATCGGGCCGATGCGCTTTTCGGGGTGGTGGCGGCTGACCGAGATCAACAGCAGCGCGTCGTCGCGACCGTCGAGCCCGCAGGCGGCGAGCATTTCCCGCCGGGTCTCAAGGTCGCGCAAACCGGGCGAGAAGGCGTCCTTACGCACGCCGAGCGGCACCGCGTGCAGGTGGCGCAGGCCGAAGCGCGCCAGCCGGTCGGCGAGCCACTGGCCGGACACGATCGAGGTGTCGTAGCGGTTGTTGAGCCGGCGCAGATAGCGCCAGAACCAGAAGAACAGCCGGTCGACCGTGTCGGGGCCCAAGCGCCGGTCGAGAAAAGTGTGGGGATAGACCGCCACCGGGTCCTGGTGGATGAAGAAGGCGCGCGGGCCCGGCCCCGGCCAATCGGCAACGATCCGACCGCCGGCCCAGGGCGACGAGCCCTCGACCATGTCGGGCGCCTCGCGGTCGAGCGCGGCGTGGACGGGCGCGGGGTCCTTGAAGCGGTGATAACGCGGATCGAGCGGCTCGACCGGGCTCTTGAGCCAGACGATGCGGCCGCCTTGGCGCGCGTCGACCCGGTCTTCCGGGCCCGGCGCCAGGATCACCGTCTCGTGGCCCAGCGCCGCCGAGGCGGCCAGCTTCTGCTCGATATAGGTGCGCACGCCGCCGCCCTGCTCGCTGTAGAACTCGGCCACGTCGACGAGCTTCATGGACAATCCCCGACAACCACAAACAGATCAGGCGGACACGGACCGAGCGACCGCCCAGCCAACCGCCAAGCTTAGCGCACCGCGTCGACCGGAGCGTCCGCGGACAGACTGGCAACGCCCTCGGCGGCTCGGGCCTGGGTGGCGGGCGCCGCGCGCGCGACGACGGCCCGACCGGGCGCACCGGCCACCGGCACGGCACGCACCGGCCGGCGATAGGCGTCGAGCACGTCCCAATAATTGTCGATCATCGAGTCCATGACCGCTTGCCAGTCATAGCCGCACGCCGCGCGCCGGCTCGCCTCGCCCATGCGCCGGCGCAAGGCGGGCTCGCGCACCAGCCGGGCAATGTGGTCGGCATAGGCGGCGGCATCGCGCGGCGGCGCCAGGAAGCCGGTTTCGCCCGCGCGCACCAACGACCGGCTGCCGGTGGCGTCGGCGCATACGCACGCCAAGCCCGAGGCCATGGCCTCCAGGGTCACCTGGCCGAAGGTCTCGGTTTGGCTGGGGTTGAAGAACAGGTCCGCAGAGGCGTAGGCGCGCGCCAAATCGGCGCCTGACAGGAAGCCCGCGAACACCGCGTCGGGCAAGCGCGCGGCCAGGCGCTCGCGCTCCGGCCCGTCGCCGATCACCAACACCCGGTGGGCGACGCCGCGCTGCTGGAGCACGTCGACGGTGTCGGCAAAAGCGTCGAGGCCCTTCTCGCGCACCAACCGACCGCAGAACGCCACCACCACATCGTCGTCGTCGAAGCCCTGTGCGCGCCGCCAGTTCAGGTCGCGCGCGTCGGGGGAAATCTTGGCGGACTCGACGCCACGGCTCCACAGGCGCAGATTGCCCTCGATCCCATCTTCGCGCAGGATCTGCGCCAGGCAGGCCGACGGCACATAGACATGGTCGCAGCAGCGGTAGAAATGGCGGATATAGCGCCGGCCGAGGGTTTCGAGCGCGGCAACGCCATAATACTGCAGATACGTGTCGTAACGAGTGTGGAACGATGACACCACCGGCAGGCCGTGGCGCCGGCCGTAGCGCAGCGCCGTGTAGCCCAGCAGGTCGGGCGCCGCGATGTGCATCACATTGGGCGCAAACGCCGCCAGCCGCCGGCGTACCCGCGGCGTCAGGCCGAGGCCGAGACGATACTCGCCCCGCCCGGGCACCGGCACCGACGGCACCGAGACCACCTCGCCCACGCTGTCGAACGCCGGGCGCTCGGCGGTGGGCGAAAACACCAGCACCTCGGCGCCTTGTGCCTCCAGATGCCCCACCAGGCGGTTGAGCGTCACCGCCGCACCGTCCTTGTGATAATCGTAATTGCCGGATACCAGGGCGATGCGAAGGCCTTTGGCGGCACCGCCCACGCCTGAGTATGGCGCCGGCTGCTGGAGGGCTGCGATTGTCATCGGCGACTCTTTGTTCCGTTCTAAGAAAATCGTGCGGCCGTGCGAGCCGCCAAACTGACAGGGTTGTGTGACAGGGAGAACACAGCCGGTGTGCGCCGATCCCGGCTTCCAGGGCCTAGGTGGTCATCAAACAGCACAATGCCAGCCCTCCGGCGCGTTAGAAGATAAATTCGCCGAGGTGTTAGTCGTTTCGCCAAAGATCGCACAGGTGTCAATCCCTTAATGGCCGTGAAACCGCACGCAACAGGGCCTCTTGACCCCGGCAGGGCGGCCGGACGACGGTCGAGTGATACCCAACCCCTCTAACGCCCAAGCCACGGACTCATGCTGCATTCGGTTCAATTGCGTTGTTTTGCCGCCCGGCACCCACGCCGGACACGCCGTCCC
The DNA here is from genome assembly GCF_004341375.1 of Rhodothalassium salexigens DSM 2132. GTDB lineage: Bacteria > Pseudomonadota > Alphaproteobacteria > Sphingomonadales > Rhodothalassiaceae > Rhodothalassium > Rhodothalassium salexigens. Next base: position 82,774 of record NZ_SLXO01000004.1, on the reverse strand, counting down.
TTGCTTGTGATCGCCGCGCTGATGGCGTCCGCACCGGCCCTTGCCGTCCCCGATGCGCCGATGGAGGAACTGGTGATCACCGGCCGGTTTATCGACCCCGCGCCGGCCACCGCGACGCAGACCCGGCTGAGCGCCGAACAGATCGACCAGGCCCGGCCGCGCTCGCTGGCCGACGCGCTGCGGCTGGCGCCGGCGGCCCATGTGACCACCAATTCGCGCGGCCAGACGCTGGTATTCCTGCGCAACAGCGGCGAACGGCAGACGGCGGTGTTCTACGACGGCGCGCCGATCACCGTGCCGTGGGACTTCCGCCTCGACCTGGGGCTGGTGCCGGCCGCGGCCCTCGCCGACATTGCCGTGACCAAGGGGCCCACCTCGGTGCGCTTCGGACCCAACACGGTCGGCGGTACCATCGAACTGGTGCCCGCAGCCCCGCCCGAAGACGGCCTGCGCCTTGACCTGCGCGGCGAGGCCGGAGCGCTGGCCAGCCGGGCCGGCGAGGCCACCGCGCTGATCGGCGCCGGCGCCTGGGACATCACGCTTGGCGCCGGCATCCGCGACCGCAACGCCCTGCCCCTGCCCGACGGCGCCGACCTGGCGTTCTCGCAACCGGCCGACAGCGACCGCCGGCTCAATACCGACCGCCGCCGGGTCAACGGTCTGGTCCGCGCCGCGCGCGCGGTGCCCGGCGGCGAGGTAGCGGCATCGGCGCTGATCGTCGACAGCCGCTTCGGCATCGCGCCGGAATCCAACGTGGACCCGGCGGTCGACCGGGTGCGGTTCTGGCGCTACCCCGACCATCGCCTGGCCATGGGCGTGTTGAGCGGCGAGTTCTCGGTCGGCCGTGCCACCACGCTCGAAACCAGCGCCTGGGTGCAAAAGTTCAGCCAGACCATCGAAAGCTACACCGACGCCGGCTATGACACCGTCGCCGATACCCAGGCCGACGACGACCTGACGCTCGGCCTGCGCACCGCCGTCGACCACCGGGTCGGCCGCCACACCCTGCGCGGCAGCGCGCAACTGTTCGTCGCCACCCACAAGCAGCGCGACACCGCGTTCGCGGGCGGCGAACCGCCGAGCCAGATGCCGGCGCGCGACGTGTTCCGGCAACGCTCGATCAGCCTGGGCGGCGAATATGGCTATGCCGCCACCGCCGACCTGGACCTGTTCCTCGGCGCCGGCGGCGACTGGCTGACGCCGACGCGCACCGGCGGCCGGCCCGATACCGGCCGCTTCGGCGACTATAACCTGATCGGCGGCGCGCGCTGGCGGGTCGACGAGCAGTGGACGCTGCGCGCTTCGGCCGGGCGCAAGGTGCGCCTGCCGACCCTGCGCGAACTGTTCGGCGAGGCCATCGACCGGTTCCTGATCAACCCCGACCTTGAGCCCGAGCGCGCGCTGCTGGCCGAGTTGGGGGCGCAATGGCAGGGCCGGTTCCTGACCGTCGAGGTGGTGCCGTTCGCGAGCCTGGTGGACGACACCATCGACCAGCGCAACGTCACCGTCGACGGCCGCCGGCTGCGCCAGCGGATCAATCTGGAGGGCAGCCGGGTGTGGGGCGTGGAGACCAGCCTGCGCGCCCAACTGACCGAGCATCTGAGCGTACTCGGCCACCTGACCGGCATGCACGTGCGCCGCCAGCAGGACAGCGCGGACGACCCGGTGCGGATCGCCGAAAAGCCGGCGGTGCGTGCGCGCCTGCAACTGGCCTATGAGGGGCCGCAGGGGCTCGGCGCCGTGGCGTCGCTCGACCATACCGGGCGGGCGTTTTCGTTCACCAACGACGATCTGTTCGTGCCGCTCGAACGCTCGACCGTGGTCGACCTGGAGGTCAGCTACGATCTGGCCACCTGGTGGCCGGCGCTGCGCCAACTGCGCGCCTATCTGCGCGTCGACAACGCCTTCGACACGCTGGTCGAACCGCAACTGGGCCTGCCCGGTGCCGGCCGGCTGATCCGGGGCGGCGTCCACTGGCGCTACTGACCGGCAGAGCAGAGCCACCGCTACACCAAAGACATAGGCATATTTTCTGAGCGACGACCCGGCCAAAGGCGGTTCAAGCGATCGCGCAAACCTTCTACCGTCATGGTTTCTTGCCCATTGACCTTGGAGTCGCCGTGAAGCCGCGCGTTTTCTTTCGTAAATTCCACCACTGGTCGTCGGTGATCGTGGCGGTGCCGGTGATCATCATGACGGTCACCGGCATCTTGCTGCTGCTGAAGAAAGACATCGCCTGGATTCAACCGTCGAGCCAGCGCGGCGCCGCCGTGGGCGTACCGACCCAAAGCCTGGACACGCTGTTCGCCGCCGCCGCCGGGGTGGAACAGGCCGGGCTCGACCACTGGAATACGCTCGACCGGGTCGACATCAAGCCGGGCAAGGGCATCGTCAAGTTCATCGGCGACAACAACTGGGAAGTGCAGGTGGACACCCACACCGGCGAGGTCCTGGCCGTGGCCTATCGCCGCTCGGGCATCATCGAGGCGCTGCACGACGGCACATTCTTCGCCGACTGGGTCAAACTCTATGTTTTTCTGCCCAGCGGGGTTATTTTGCTGCTGCTTTGGGGCACCGGCTTGTATTTGTTTTTCCTGACCCAAAACCAGCGCAACCGCAAAGCGCGCGCGCCCAAGCCGACCCGACGCCCATAGACGCCCGATAACCGACCGGCCCGACCGATCCGCCGGGCTCAGAAACCAAGGAAAGAACCGCCATGTCCGTCGCCCGACACCCCCTTCGTTCCCGTCTGACCGGCTGCGCCATGGCGGCCGCTCTGGCGCTCACCGCGCCGGGCGTGCTGGCCCCCTCGGCCGCGGCGGATGACGACGACTATGCCGTCGACCCGGCCCATCTCGACGCGCTCGAATACCGCAATATCGGCCCGTGGCGCGGCGGCCGGGTGACCGCGGTCGCCGGCCACCCCGACCAGCCCGCCACCTTCTACATGGGTGCCGTGGGCGGCGTGTTCAAAACCACCAATGCCGGGCAGAGCTGGCAGCCGGTGGGCGACGACCAGCTCAACTTCGCGTCGGTGGGCGCGCTCGCCGTGGCGCCGTCCAACCCGCAGGTGGTGGTGGCGGGCTTGGGCGAGTCGCCCTATCGCGGCGTCGCCTCGTCCTATGGCGACGGCGTCTACCGCTCGGTCGACGGCGGGCGCAACTGGACCCATTTGGGGCTGGAAGACGCGCGCCAGATAGCGGCCATCGGCATCGACCCGGCCGACGAAGACCGCTTCCTGGTCGCGGTGCAGGGCGACCCCTGGGCCGAGACCGAGACCCGCGGCGTCTACCGCACCGAAGACGGCGGCCAGACCTTCGAACACGTGCTCTATGTGGACGAGACCACCAGCGCCATCGACCTGCAGATCAACCCGGCCAACCCGCGCATCGTCTATGCCGCCCTGTGGGACAATCACCGCGAGGCGTGGGAGGTGCGCTCAGGGGGGCCGGGCAGCGGGCTTTACAAGTCGACCGATTTCGGCCGCACCTGGGAGCGCATGACCGACGGCCTGCCCGAGGTGATGGGCAAGGCCGGCATCGCGCCGTCGCCCGCCCAAGACGGCCGGGTCTGGGCGATCGTCGAGGCCGAGGGCGACGCGGGCGGGCTCTACCGCTCCGACGACGGCGGCGAAAGCTGGTCGCACATCAACGGCAATCGGCGGCTGCACGCGCGGTCCTGGTACTATATGCACATCGCCGCCGACCCGCAGAACCCCGACACGGTCTATGTGCAGAATTCGTCGTTCCAGAAGTCGATCGACGGCGGGCGGACTTTCCAGCGCATCGTCGGCCGCCACGGCGACCACCATGCGCTGTGGATCAACCCCGACAATCCGCAGCTCATGATCGACGGCAATGACGGCGGCGCCTCGGTCAGCTTCGATGGCGGCCAGACCTGGTCGACGATCATGAACCAGCCGACTGCCCAGTTCTATCGGGTCAATGCCGACAACGCCTTCGCCTACAAGGTCTATGGCGGTCAGCAGGACAACACCACCGTGGCGATCCGCTCGCGCGGCCATGACGGGCGCATCGGGCGCGAGGATTTCCACAGCGTCGGCGGCTGCGAATCCGCCCATGTGGCGTTCGACCCGGACAATCCGCGCTATGTCTATGCCGGCTGCTATCTGGGCCAGATCAGCGAGTATGACCGCCAGACCCGGACCACCCGCGACATCCGCGCCTATCCCGAGACCGCGTTCGGGGTGCCGCCCAAGGACCGTCGCTACCGGTTCAACTGGAACGCGCCGATCCTGGTCTCGGCCCACGACCCCCAGACCCTCTATCACGGCGGCAACATGGTGCTGAAAAGCACCGATCGCGGCCATAGCTGGACCGAGATCAGCCCCGACCTGACCAAGGACCAGGACGACCGCCAGGGCCCCGGCGGCCGGCCGATCACCAACGAGGTGAGCGAGAATTACAACACGCTCTTGTCGCTGGCCGAGGACCCGCGCGACCCGGCGGTGCTGTGGGCCGGCAGCGACGACGGCAAGCTGCACGTGACCCGCGACGGCGGCGACACCTGGGACGACGTGACCCCGCCGCGCCTCGGCGACGCCATGGTCAACGCGATCCATGTGTCGGCCCATGACAGCGACCGGGTCTATGTGGCCGCCATGGGCTACAAGCAGGGCGACTACGAACCGCGCCTCTACCGCACCGAAAACGGCGGGCGCGGCTGGCAACGCATCGACCAGGGCCTGCCCGAAGGCGTCGTGTCGCGGGTGGTGCGCGAGGACACCGAGCGCGCCGGGCTGCTGTTCGCCGGCCTGGAAACCGGCGTGTTCATCAGCTTCAACGACGGCCGCGACTGGCAACCCTTCGACACCAACATGCCGCCGGTGCCGATCACCGACCTGAAGGTGCACAAGGGCGATCTGCTGGTGGCGACCCAGGGCCGGGCGTTCTGGGTGCTCGACGACATCACGCCGCTGCGCCAGATGACCGACGACACCCGCGCCGCCGCCGCCCATCTCTACCGCCCGCGCACCGCCTATCGCCTGCTGACCGAGGGCACGGCGGACGAAGAACCGGGCGCCAACCCGCCGGCCGGCGCGGTGCTGACCTTCTCGCTCGCCGACGACCCGGACGCTGAAACGCCTGAAGACGCAGCGGACGACACGGCGGAGCCAGACACCGAGACGACCGAGCCGCATATCGACATCCTCGACGCCGACGGCCGCATCGTCCGGCGCCTGGACGCCCAGGCGCTCAAGGCCGAACGCGGGCTCAACCGGGTCACCTGGGACCTGCGCGCCGAAGCGCTCAAGCCGGTCGACGATCTGTGGTTCGTGGGCGGCGGCGACGACGGCCGCTTTGCCGGCTATCCGGTGGCGCCGGGGCGCTACACCGTGCGGCTGACCGTGGGCGACGCGGTGTCGGAACAACCGCTCGACGTGGCCATCGACCCGCGCGTGACGATCGCCGACGACCAACTCGCCGCCTGGGCGGAGATGACCCGCGCGGCGCACGACCGGGTGGCCGACTTCCACGGCAGTGTGGTCGGCCTGCGCGCCCTGCGCGACCAGGCCCAGGCCAAGGTGGCGCGGCTTGAAGAGCAGGACGCCGACGCCGAGCTGATCGCCGCCGGCCAGGCGGTGGTCGACGCGGTCGACGACTGGATGGCCGGGCGCATCAACCCCGAGCGCAGCTTCTTCCAGGACGTGCTCAACTGGCCGGACAAGCTGCATTCGGACCTGTTGTTCCAGGCCCTGACCGTGTCGGGCGCGATCCAAGGGCCGACCGCCGGCATGGCTGAGCGCCAGGCCGATCTGGCCGACCGCTTCGCCGCCGCGATCACCGCGCGCGACGCCATCGTCGACGGCCCGGTCAAAGCCTTCAACGACGCCGTGGCCCAGGCCCGGACGCCGGCCGTTCTGGTGCCCGCCTTCACCGGCACCGCCGCCTTCGACCCGACGCGCTGACCGGCGCCGCGTTTGTTTATCCCCGGCCCGGGCCCGCGCCCCGCACGGCCCCGGCCGGCCTTCACCATCCCGGAGGAACCGATGACGTCACCCACTCCCACACCCCTTGGTCCCACCGCCGCCGGTGCGCCCCGCCCCGACGGCCGCCGCGCGTCGAACCTTGGCGGTCGCTTCGGCCGCCGGCTGGCCCGCCTGATGGGGACCAGCGCCGCGGTTGCGCTGGCGTTCAGCGCCGCCGGGGCGACCGCGGCCGCCGCTGAGTTGGACATGAGCCTGCTCGACGGGCTCAAGGCGCGCAATGTGGGCCCGGCCGGCATGTCGGGCCGGATCACCGACGTGGCCGCGCTCAAGTCCGACCCCAATGTGATCTATGCCGGCGCGGCGACCGGCGGCGTCTGGCGCTCGACCAATGGCGGGCTGACCTGGGAACCGATTTTCGACGACCAGCCGGTGCACTCCATCGGCGCGGTGGCGGTGCACCCGGCCAACTCGGATGTGATCTGGGTCGGCACCGGCGAGGGCAACCTGCGCAACTCGGTCTCCTACGGCAACGGCGTCTACAAATCGATCGACGGCGGCGAGACCTGGACCCATGTGGGCCTGGAGAACAGCGAGCATATCAACCGCATCGCCGTCCACCCCACCGACCCCGACATCGCCTATGTGGCGGCCCAGGGCACGCTGTGGAGCGACAATGAACAGCGCGGCGTGTTCAAGACCACCGACGGCGGCGAAACCTGGACCAAGGTCCTTTATGTGGACCAGGAAACCGGCGCCACCGACATCAAGATGGACCCGTCGAACCCCAACAAGCTGTTCGCGGCCATGTGGCAGTTCGACCGCAAGCCCTATGAGTTCACCTCCGGCGGCCCGGGCTCGGGCCTCTATGTCAGCCACGATGCGGGCGAGACCTGGACCCGGCTGACGCCTGAGGACGGCATCCCCGAAGGCGATCTGGGCAAGGCGGTGTTCGCCATCGCGCCGAGCGACCCCGACCGGGTCTACGCCCTGGTCGAGGCGGAGAAGAGCGCGCTGATCCGCTCCGACAATGGCGGGCGCGACTGGCAGACGGTCAATGCCGACACCAATGTGGCGGTGCGCCCGTTCTACTACACCGAACTGGCAGTGGACCCGGAAAACCCCGACCGGGTCTACAATGTGGAAAGCCGCGTGCAGGTGTCGATCGACGGCGGCCGCCACTTCTCCTATATCGAGCCGATCGACTGCTGCGCGCCCGGCGGCGACATCCACATCGACACCCACACCATGTGGATCAACCCCGCCGACCCCCGGCACATGATCGTCGGCAATGACGGCGGTCTGGCGATCAGCCGCGACCAGGGCGCCACCTGGCGGTTCGTGGAGAACCTGCCGCTGGCCCAGTTCTACCACGTCGCGGTCGACGACGCGCAGCCCTACAACATCTATGGCGGCTTGCAGGACAATGGCTCGTGGCGCGGGCCGTCCGAGGTCTGGCAGGCCGGCGGCATCCGCAACCACCACTGGCAGGAAGTGGGCTTCGGCGACGGCTTCGACACCCGGCCATTCCCCGACAATCCGCGCGCCGGCTATACCATGAGCCAGGGCGGCAATCTGGTCCGCTGGAACCTGGACACCGGCGAACAGCGGCTGATCAAGCCCAACCCGCCCATGGGCGAGGACGGCGTGCCGGTGGACCTGCGCTTCAACTGGGACGCGGGCTTCGCCCAGCACCCCACAGACCCCGACACGATCTTCTACGGCAGCCAGTTCGTCCACAAATCCACCGACCGGGGCGAAACCTGGACGGTGATCAGCGACGACCTGACCAGCAACGATCCCGACAAGCAGACCTTCAAGACCAGCGGCGGCCTGACCAAGGACGTCACCGCAGCTGAGAACCACACCACCATCACGGTCATCGCGCCGAGCCCGGTGGACCCGGACGTGATCTGGGTCGGCACCGATGACGGCCGGCTGCACGTCACCCGCGACGGCGGCGGCTCGTGGACCAGCCTGGAGTCCAAGGTGCGCCGGGTGGTGGACGGCGCCTGGGTGGCGTTCATCGACCCGTCGCCCCATGACGCCGACACCGCCTTCGTGGTGTTCGACGACCACCGACGCGGTGACATGGACCCTTATGTGTTCAAGGCCGACGGTTTCGGGGGCCGGTTCACCCGCATCGTCGGTTCGGAAAACGCCGCCGGCCACGCGCTCGCCATCCGCCAGGACCGCCACGACCCCGACTTGATGTTCCTCGGCACCGAGATGGGGCTGTACCTGTCGCTCGACGGCGGCCGGGATTGGCACAAATGGACCGCCGGTGTGCCCACCGCCTCGGTCATGGACATGGCGTTCCAGGCCCGCGAGGACGATCTGGTGATCGCCACCCACGGCCGCGCGGTCTATGTGATCGACGATATCGGCGCGCTGCGGAATCTGGACACGGCCGATTTCGACACCCGGTTCAAGCTGCTCGATACCGCCGACGGCCAGCTCTACGACACCAAGCCGACCCGCGAGTCGCGCTTCGCCGGCTCGGGCGAGGCGTTGTTCGGCAACGAGGCCAAGGGGGTCATGCTGACCTTCCTGGCGTCGGGCGACGACCTGCCCCACCCCGACGAGGACAAGGAGCGCGCCCGCCTGGCCCAAAAGCGCGCCGAGGCCCAGGCGCGGCGCGACCAGGACGCGGACGACGACGCCGAGACGGACGCGACGCCCGACCTGACGGTCACCGTGACCGACGCCGACGGCGCGATGATCCGCACCTTCCAGGCCGATGTGCACCAGGGCGTCAACCGGGTGGTCTGGGACATGCGCCGCGACGGCGTGGCGCCCATGCCGCCGGCCAAGCGCGACGACGACACCCTGCCGCCGGGCGCCGAAGTGCCGCCGGGCACCTATAAGGTGACGCTCAAGCTCGGCGACGAGGCCGAACAGAGCGCCGAGGTCCGGGTTCTGCCGCACCCGCGCTGGGACTACACCGAGGCCGACCTGGCGGCGCGCTACGAGGCGATGCTGGGGCTTCAGGCGCTGTCCGCGCGCGCCGTGGCGGCGGTCGAGCGGATCTACGACGCCCGGCGCGACATCGACACGGTGTTGACGCTGGCCGCCGACGCCAAGGCCGGCGCAAACGACGACGGCGAAGACGACCCGCTCGCCGCGCTGCGCAAGGACGCCAAGGCGCTCAAGACGCGGCTCGACGAGCTTGAAGCGCGCTTCCGGGTGCCGCCCGACACCAAGGGCATCGTCTATGACGACGACAAGGTAATGAGCCGTATCGGCCGGGCCGGCTATTATCTGGCGTCCACCTACGACGCGCCGTCCGAGCCCGCCCGCGCCGCCATGGCGCGCGCCGAAGCCAGCCTCGACGCCGCCCTCGCCGACCTCAACGCCGTGTTGAGCGACGACCTGGCCAAGCTGCGCACCGCCGTCGACACCGCCGGCCTGACCCTGCTGGGCCAGACCCCCGTGGGCGACGACGACTAAGCGACGCCTGGCGACGCGATCGGCGGCCGGGTCCATGCCACAGGGCAACCCGGCCGCCGATCACCCCCACCACGGCCCGGCCCGGCGATCAGTCGAGCGTCCGGCCGGCGGCTAAGTCGGCGATCCAGGTCTCGGCCATGGCGGCGACGCCGGCGTGATCGCGCGCCCGGCGCAAGGCGGCCAGGGCGGCGTCAGGGCGACCGGCGCGGGCCAGCGCGATGCCGTAATTGAGCTCGGCGGCGCCGGGGTTGGTCAGATCGCCGCCGGCGAGCGCGCGTGCAAAGGCGTCGGCGGCCCCGGCCCAGTCCTCGTCACCGAGCCGCAATTGCCCGAGCCGGAACCATAACCGCCCGTGCCCCACCTTGGGCGCCGCCCGGACCAGCGCGGCACGGGCCTTGTCGGTCTCGCGCGCCGCCGACCAGGCGCTCGACAGCAGGTCCAACGCGGCGGCGGTGTCGCCAGCGCCGGAACCGGCCCCCCCTGAATCGCCAGCGCCCGAATCGGCAGCGCCCGGATCGGTCGGGGCTGTGTCGGCGGCCTCGCTGCCGGCCGGCTCGGCGTCCCCCGCCAGGGTCTGGTGCAGAACCTGCGCGCCCAACACCGGCACCCGTTCATTGACCGTCAACTGGGTCAGGAAGCGGATTTCGTTGGGCTGGTCCAACAAGCCGCGCGCCTCGGCCAGTTGCAGGGTGGCCAGCGCCTTGTCATAGGCGCCGGTCTCGGCATGGAGCGACGCCAGGTGCACCCACAGCCGCCGTGCGTCGGGATAGAGCAGCACACCCTGGGCCAGCCAGCGCTCGGCCGTCTGCCACCGCTCCAGCCGGATCGCCACCCCGGCGGCGAACCCGTACCAACTGGCCTGCGGGCGCTGGCCGTTGGTCAGCGCGGCGCGTGCCGCATCGAGCGCCGGCGGCAGCCGCTCGGCCTGGGCATAGGCCATGGCGAGCGTCATCAGCCCCTGGTTGGACGGCACCGCTTCGGCCGCGCGCCAGCGTTCGAGCCACTGGATCGCCGGCGCCACCGCGTCGAGCGCCATGTGCAGCTGGCCGATGTTGAACATCAGGTCGTTCGCGGCGCGCGCTTCGAGCACGCCGCTGTCCACCGCCTTGGCGAACGCGGCGATGGCGGTGCGATAGTCTTCGCGCTGGGCGGCGATATAGCCGCGCGTGCGCCAGACCACCGCCGCCTCGAAGGCCGAGGTCTTGCGCTTGGCGATGGCGTCCAACAGCCGACCCGCCGCGTCATAGTCGTCGCGAGCCATGGCCGCGTGCACCGCTTCGAGTTGTTCGTGGACGCGCGGCGACAGGAAGTTGGTGGTGCGCGGCGGCTGCGCCTGTGCTGCGGTCGTCGCCATCGCCGCGGCCAAGACGACCGCCACCGCCGCCCTCACCGCCTTGGCCCGAAGCCGGCGCCGGGCCATGTCAGCGCTCCCCCCGCATCGCAGCACCCGCATCGGGGGCCTGGTCGAAGGTCAGCTTGATCAGCATGTTGGGCACCGGCTGCGGCGTGCCGTCCACCAGCTTGGGCTTGTAGCGCCATTTCTGGATCGCTTCGAGCGCCGCCTTGTCGAACAGCCCCACGGGCTCGGAGCCGATCACCCGGGCATTGGCCACCGCGCCCTCGCGGGTGACGTCGAACTCCACCAGCACATAGCCGGTGATCTTGCGAATGCGCGCCGCCATGGGATAAATCGGGCTGACCCGCACCAGCGGCTGGGCGTAACGGTCCTGGTTGGGGCCGATGGCGGTCATGCCGCCGGCGCCGAAGCCCGACAGGGCGACCCGGTCATAGCCCGCGCGCACGCCGGCCAGCCCGGCGTCGGCGCGCGGTGCCAGGAGGTCCGGGCGGATCACCACCTCGTCGCGCAATGCCTGGGGCTCGGCCTTGACCTCGCGCACCTCGCGCGGCGTATCGCTCGGCGGCGGCGGCAGTTGGCGGGTGCGCCGTTCGGGCGCCTCGATCAGCTCCACCTTGGTGAAGTCCATGATCACCGGCGCGCGCGCCTCGCTCAGGTCGGGGTCGGGCGCCATCACCAGGCGCATCATCAACACCAGCAGCGCCAGGGTCACCGCAGCGCCCAACAGCACCGGCAGCCCCCGCTCGACCACGGCGCCATAAGCGGCGCTGAGCGCCGAATGTGCCGGGCGAGAGGGCTGAACCGGGCGCGGGGGCGACGGTTGAGCGGCTTGGGATGCGTGCGACGCCATCGATCCTAGCCCTCGTCGAGCGCGCGGATGAACCGCCGCCGCGCCGCCTGTGCCCGGCGTGCCAGGGCGTTGGAGACCAACAGGCCCGACAGCGCCACCACCATGCCGGCCATGGTGGTGATGGTCGCCTTGGAGATGCCGGCGGCCATGGCGCGGGCGTTGCCATTGCCGGCCACCGCCATGACCTGGAACACCTCGATCATGCCGATCACCGTGCCCAGCAGCCCCAAAAGCGGGCAGATCTTCACCAGGGTGGCGATCAGCCGGTTATTGCGCACCAGTTGCATCTGATGCTCCGAGATCAACCGGCGGCGGATCTGCTGGGCATGCCAACCATCCTGGCCGCCGAGTTGCCGCCACCGGTCGAGCGCGCGCGCCCGGTCGGCGGCCACCGGCCCGGCGAAATAGCGCAGCCGGGCAAAGATCATCGTCCACAAGGCGAACGCGGCGGCGACGATCAGCACCAGCGGCCAGCCGCCCCGGCCCAGGAAGGCCGCCAGATCGTACCACAGGCCGGAGACCAGGCTATTCAGCGGCATGGGCCTGCTCCCCCGGCGCGGGCAAGGCGGCGTGTTCGGCCACCAGCCCCGCCGATTGTTCCTCCAGAATCTCCACCAGCGTGTCGGAACGGCCCTTGGCCAGCGCGTGCAGGATCAACAGCGGGATCGCCGCCATCAGCCCGAGCATGGTGGTCACCAACGCCTGCGAGATCCCCCCGGCCATCAGTTGCGGGTCGCCGGCGCCGAACAGCGACATCAACTCGAAGGTCTGGATCATGCCGGTGACCGTGCCCAACAGGCCCATCAAGGGCGCAGCGGCGACGATCACCTTGACCAAATTGAGCCCGCGATCGAAGCGCGCGCGCTCCTTCATGATCACCTCGGCCAGGTGATAGTCCAACTCCTCCGTGGCGTGGCCGCGCCAGTGCGCCGGCGCCACCGCCAGAACCCGCCCCAGCGGATTGCCCGCCTGCGGGCGGTCGGGGTGGCGCAATTGCCGGCGGGTCTTGGCCATTACCAGCGACAGGGTGACGATCCGTTCGAGCGCGATCACGAAGCCCACTGCGGCCAGGGCGATCAGCACATAGCCGATGACGCCGGCCTGCTGGAGCTGTTCGAGAAAGTCCGGCGCCTGGACCACGCGCGACAGGATCGCGCCGCGCGACGGGTCAAGCACCGCCGGTGCCAGCGCCGCACCGGTCTCAGCCGCCGCCTCGAAGCGCCGCGCGATGCCGGTATAGGGGCCGTTGGGCTGGCGGTCTTGTTGAAGAAACGCCCGGTCGTCGGGCAGATAGTCGAGGAACCGGCCGCCCGCCGTGGCGGTGAACGGGCCGATGCGGGTCACCGGCGTGATCGCGGTTTCGCCCGTGGGCCGGATCACCGGCGCCTCAAACCGGACGACGCGACCCAACTCCACGGTTTCGCGCTGGAGTTCGTACCACAGCCGCTCCAGGTCGGCGACGCTCGGCACCGTGCCGTCGCGCGCCAATTGGCTCAGAAAGGCGACCCGGTCGTCCGACTGGGCATTGACCGGCGAGACGCGCAACGCACTGGCCGCCTTGCCCGAGACCTCGCGCACGGTGCCGAACAACTCGCCGAAGGTGCCCATGCGCTGGCGCAACAGGCTCTCCATCCGCTCCAGGTCCAACTCGTTCTCGGTGAACGCCGTCTCCAACCGCGTCGCCCGGTCGCGCGCGGCGGCCAGTTCGGCTTCGGCCTCGGCCAGCAGGGCGGCGCGGCGGTCGCGCTCGGCCACGAAGCGGGCCAGGCGCGCGCGTTCGCTCGCGGTCTCGCGCGCCCGGCCGGTGCGGATCTGCCGCAACAGCATCTCTACCGTAGCGGCCGGATCGGCGGGCCCGGCCGCGTCCGGGCGCGCGGTTTCAGGCGCGGCGGTCGCAGCCGGGTCTGCCGCTTGGGCGCGCGCCGCCGGCGTCGCCGTCAGCGCCGCCGCCAGCGCCATCACCCCCAACAGTCCCGCCGTGACGATCTTGCTGCGTGAGGTCATGGCGCGTCTCCGGCGATCGGCAAGCGATCCGCGACGCCGGCAGCGGCCGCCACCGGTGTCGGCAGGATCAGCAATTGCGGGGCCGCCTGCTTGCGGGCGATCTTGAACGCGCTGTCGAGCGTGCGGCGATAGCGGCCGGGCAGCGGCGCCCAGTCGTGCGCCTCGCGGTCCCAATAGCCGAGGTCGCGGCCGTCGAGCGACCGGTAGATCAAGGCGATCCGGCCGACACGCAGCAGGTCCACGGTGCGGTCGGTGCCGGGCAATTCGGCCTTGTAGGCGCCGAGCGTACGGCCGTATTGCGCTTCGGTCTGATAGGCGTCGAGCACGGCGCGGAATTTCTCGGCCGTGGGCACGTCGGCGCGGTCGAGCGCGGCGCGCAGGGCGGCCACCCGGTCGCGCCGTTCGCCCAGCAGGAACGGCGTGTCGGCCTCGATAAACCGGGCCAGATGGTCGACCATGTCGAGCATCAAGGGCACCACGCGCCGCTTGGTCTCGCCGACCCGGTCCAGGCGCGCCTCGAAATCGGCCTTTTCGGCCTCTTGAGCGGCGATCAGCCGGGCCACCTGGTCGCCATAGCGGCGCGAGGTCGCCAGGGCGTCGAGGGTCTGGCGATAGCGGTCGAGCATCCGCCGCGCCTCGTCGTCCAGCCGGTCGATGCGCGCCTGGGTCTCGGCCAACGCCTCATTGGCCTCGATCCGCGCGGCCAGCACCCGGTCGAAGGCGGCCGGGTCGGGCGGCGTGAAGGCGGCACCGGGGCCGGTCGGCCCGCCCGTCGGTGCGGGGGCCTGGTCCTGGGCGTGGGCGTGGTGGGTGTGGCCGGCCGCCGTCACCGCCGCGGCCAGCGCCAGCGCGAGGCGACGGCGCGATGGGGCCGCATGGCTGTCGCCGGGTGGCGGTCCGGCCGCCCGCGTCGATCGCCGCTGTCGGGTCATTTCTCCCCCCGTCGGTTATGAGACCGGGCGGCGGTTCAGCCGGCCGGCGGTCGCTCCTGACAGGGTCGGATTATAACAAGGTGCGCCTGGCGCTGCAGCGCAGCATCGACGCTGTCGTCAAAAATTCACAAGCGCGCAACAACCTGCTTTGCGGTCGATGACGGCGGGCCAGGCGGTCAGCGGGTCGGCACCGGGCCGTTTTCGTGGCGATAGTCGTAGAAGCCACGGCCGACTTTGCGGCCGACCCAGCCGGCTTCCACATACTTCACCAGCAGCGGACAGGGGCGATACTTGGAGTCCGCCAGCCCCTCGTGCAGCACCTGCATGATCGACAGGCAGGTATCCAGCCCGATGAAGTCGGCCAGTTGCAACGGCCCCATGGGGTGGTTGGCGCCCAGCTTCATGGCGGTGTCGATGGCCTCGACCGAGCCGACGCCCTCATAGAGCGTGTAGATCGCCTCGTTGATCATCGGCAACAGGATGCGGTTGACGATGAAGCCGGGGAAGTCTTCGGCGCTGGCGCTGTCCTTGCCCAGACGGTCGGTGAACGCGCGGGCGATCTTGTAGGTCTCTTCCGAGGTGGCGATGCCCCGGATCAGTTCGACCAGCTTCATCACCGGCACCGGGTTCATGAAGTGCATGCCGATGAACTTTTCCGGCCGGTCGGTGGACGACGCCAGCCGGGTGATCGGGATCGACGAGGTGTTGGTGGCGATGATCGCCTCGGCGCCCAGATGCGGGCACAATTCGCGCAGGATCGCCTTCTTGAGCTCTTCTTTCTCCGACGCCGCCTCGATCACCAGATCGGCGCCGTCGAACAGGGCCATGGTGCTGCCGACCCGGAGCCGGCCCATGGCGTCGCGAAACGCCTGGTCGGTGATCTTCTCCTTGCGCACCTGGCGGTCCATGTTGGCGCGGATGGTGTCGAGCCCGGCCTCGGCGCGGGCGTCGTCCACATCGGTCATGACCACGTCATAGCCCGCCAGGGCCGCCACATGGGCGATACCGTTGCCCATCTGACCGGCGCCGATCACTCCGATTTTCTGGACCATGTGCTCGCTCTTTCCCTTCTGAACGCTCGACAATCCGACCGGCGACGGGCGGTCAAAAAAGCCCCGCGCCAGGACGGCGCGGGGCTTGACGGATCAACGGCCGGTCAGCCGATCTGCTTCTCCAACTCGGGCACGGCCTCGAACAGGTCGGCCACCAAGCCATAGTCGGCGACCTGGAAGATCGGCGCCTCTTCGTCCTTGTTGATGGCGACGATGATCTTCGAGTCCTTCATCCCGGCCAGGTGCTGGATGGCGCCCGAGATGCCCACGGCGATGTAGAGCTTGGGCGCCACGATCTTGCCGGTCTGGCCCACCTGATAGTCGTTGGGCACGAAGCCCGCGTCGACGGCGGCGCGGCTGGCGCCCACGGCGGCCCCGAGCTTGTCGGCCAGGCGTTCGATGATCTCGAAATTCTCCGCCGAGCCGAGCGCGCGGCCGCCGGAGATGATCACGTCGGCCGACGACAGGTCGGGCCGGTCCGATTCGTTGAGCTCCTGGCTGATGAAGCTCGACAGCGCCGGCGCGTCGACCTTGGCCACCGGCTCGACCGCCGCGCTGCCGCCCTCGCCCGGCGCTTTGTCGAACGAGGTCGGGCGGATCGTCACCACCTTCTTGGCGTCGCTGCTCTTGACCGTGGCGATGGCGTTGCCGGCGTAGATCGGCCGCTTGAAGGTGTTGGCGTCGACGATCTCGACCGCTTCGGACACCTGCGCCACGTCGAGGGCGGCGGCGACCCGCGGCATGAAGTTCTTGCCCATGGTCCCGGCCGGCGTGACCAACTGGTCGTAGCCGTCGGCGAGCGAGATCACCAGCGCCGACAGCGCCTCGGCCAGGCCGTGGTCATAGGCCGGGTCGTCGGCCAGCAGCACCTTGGCAACGCCGGCGATCTTGGCCGCCTGATCGGCCACCGGCGCGCAGCCCGAACCGGCCACCAGCACATGCACATCGCCGCCGAACGCCTGCGCGGCGGTCACCGCACTCAGGGTGGCGTCCTTCAACTCGTCATTGGTGTTTTCGGCAATAACCAGAACGGCCATCTCAAAGGGCTCCCTTTTCCTTCAGCGCGGCCACAAGGTCCGACACGCTCTCGACCATCACGCCGGCCTGCCGCTCGGGCGGCTCCTCGACCCGTTCGGTGCTCAGCCGCGGGGTCATGTCGACGCCGTAATCGGCCGGCGTCTTCATGGCGATTTCCTTCTTCTTCGCCTTCATGATGTTGGGCAGCGAAGCATAGCGCGGCTCGTTCAGGCGCAGGTCGGCGGTGACCACCGCCGGCATCTTGAGCTGGATGGTCTCCAGCCCGCCGTCGATCTCGCGGGTCACGTCGACCGTGCCGTCGCCGGGCGTCACCTTGGAGGCGAAAGTGCCCTGCGACCAGCCGAGCAGTTGCGCGAGCATCTGGCCGGTCTGGCTGCAATCGTCGTCGATCGCCTGCTTGCCCAGCACCACCAGATCGGGGTTTTCCTCGGCCGCGATGGCCTTGAGCAGCTTGGCAACCGCCAAGGGCTCGGTCTCGGCGTCATACTCCACCAAGATGCCCCGGTCGCCACCCATGGCGAGGCCGGTGCGGATGGTCTCTTGGGCCTGCTTCGGGCCGATCGAGACCACCACCACTTCCGTGGCGGTGCCCGCTTCCTTCAGACGCACGGCTTCTTCCACCGCGATTTCGTCGAAGGGGTTCATGCTCATCTTGACGTTGGCGAGTTCGACGCCCGAATTGTCCGCCTTGACGCGGACCTTGACGTTATAGTCGACAACCCGTTTTACCGGGACCAGCACCTTCATAGGCGAGACGCTCCTATCCTTTGTCATGGACGGTGGCAGGCCGGCGGCGGGGTGCCCAGCGGCTGCCGCAAGGTCTTGAGACCGGACGCCAAGGCGTAAGCCATCGCCCCGGCCAAGTCAACGCGACCCGCACCGAGCCCAAACGCCCGCGTCAAGGCCGAAACGCCCGCCGCAGGCGCTTTGGCGCAGACCAAGCGGTCAACCCGCCAAGACGCTGAACGCGATGAAGGCGAGCAACAGCGCGATGGCCTGGAAAGCCACGCGCAATTGCATCAGCTTGTTCTGACGTTTGGGATTATCGGGGTCGTTGCTGCGCGCCATGTTGAGCACGCCGATGAACACCACGACAAGCGCGGCGAACATGGCGATCAGGATCAGCGGGGTCAGTATTGCATTCATAAAATATCTTATAGTTGAGCCGCCGTGCCATGCCTACCCCCCGCCGATCGCCCGGCCCCCACCGCCCGGCCGGGACCGGCGCGGCGAGCCAGGGCTTGGGGAGCGGCCTGGGCAGAGGCTGGACCAGGGATCGCCCGCGGCGAGGGCCGGCGCGCCCTATTGCGACAACAGGCGCGAGGCGATCACATTGGCCTGGATTTCGGCCGCGCCCTCGAACACGTTCAAGATGCGCGCGTCGCACAGCACCCGGCTGATCGGGTATTCAAGCGCGTAGCCGTTGCCGCCGTGGATCTGCACCGCATTGTCGGCGGTAGCCCAGGCGACGCGCGCGGCGAGCAGCTTGGCCATGCCCGCTTCCAGGTCGCAGCGGCGGCCCGAATCCTTCTCGCGCGCGGCGGCATAGGTCAGTTGGCGCGCCATCATGATCTCGACCGCCGCCATCACCAGCTTCATCCACACACGCGGGAAGCGTTGCAGCGGCTTGCCGAACTGCACCCGGTCGCGGGCATAGGTGAGGCCCAGTTCGAGCGCGTTCTGCGCCACGCCCACGGCGCGCGCGGCGGTCTGGATGCGCGCCGATTCGAACGTCGCCATCAATTGCTTGAAGCCCTTGCCCTCCTCGGCGCCGAGCAGATTGTCGGCCGGCACGGCGAAGTCGTCGAACGCCAGTTCATATTCCTTCATGCCGCGATAGCCGAGCACCTCGATCTCGCCGCCGGTCATGCCCGGCGCCGGGAACGGCTCGGCGTCGGTGCCGCGCGGCTTTTCGGCCAGGAACATGGACAGGCCCTTATAGCCGGGCTCGTCGGGGTTGGTGCGGGCGAGCAGGGTCATCACGTCGGCGCGCGCGGCGTGGGTGATCCAGGTCTTGTTGCCGGTCACCTTGTAGGTATCGCCGTCGCGCACCGCGCGGGTCTTGAGCGAGCCCAGGTCCGAGCCGGTATTGGGTTCGGTGAACACCGCCGTGGGCAGGATCTCGCCCGAGGCGATGCCGGGCAGCCAGCGCCGCTTCTGGTCCTCGGTCCCGCCGAGCAGGATCAACTCGGCAGCGATCTCGGCGCGGGTGCCAAGCGAGCCCAGGCCGATATAGCCGCGGCTCAGTTCTTCCGAGACCACACACATGGCCGCCTTGCCCATGGCCGCGCCGCCGAACTCTTCGGGAATGGTCAGGCCGAAGATGCCCATCTCGGCCAGCGACCCGATCACGTCGAGCGGGATCAGATCGTCCTTCAGGTGCCATTCATGGGCCTGGGGCGCCAGATCGTCGGCCATGCGGCGAAACTGGTCGCGCACCATGTCGAGCGTCTCGTCGAGGCCGAGCGCGCCGAAATGGCCGCTGTCGAGCGCGCCGTCGAGTTGCCTGGCCAGCCGCGCGCGGGTTTCCGCCGCCGTGCCGTCCTGGATCAGCGCGTGCACCGCCGGCGCGTCGAGGGCTGCCAGCCCCTTATGGTCGACGCCCAGATCGGCGGGGCGGACGATCTCGTTCTGGCTGATCGGCAGGCCGCCGCGCAGTTGCGCCAGATACTCGCCGAAGCCCACTTCCAGAATCAGCGCTTCGAGGTCGCCCAACTGGCCGGCCTCGTCGCAGCGCCGCGCCCAATCCAACGTCTCGCCAAGGGTCTGCACATAGGTGGCGACCCAGGCGAGGCCGTGGGCGGCGATTTGCTCCTGCTCCATGAGCGCGCGGTCGGGCCGGCCCTCGCGCACCACCTTGGCGGTCACACCGGCCTTGGCGGCGGCCAGAAAGGTCTGAGCGGCGACCAGCGCGGCGTCGCAGCGGTCGAGCAGGTCGGCTCGGGCGTCGGTCATGGTCAGCATGGGCAATCTCCTGGACAAGAATGACGGCCGCAAAGCCGGCCGGGCCGCAAGACTTTAATTCGCGACGGTGCCGCGATCCGATCAGCCTGCGCAAGCGGGACCGATCGCCGCAAGCCCGCCAAAGGTCGGGGCCGGGGCGATGGCCGCACCGGCCCCCGCGAGGTTCCGCGAGGTGCCGGCTGCCTCCAACCGCCGGCCCTGACCACCGGCAACCGGCAAACCGTCAACCGCGATCCCGTGGCCGCCCGATCAGCGGCGGCCGGCCTCGACCACATCTTCGAGCGTGCGCAGACCCGGCTGCCGGGCCGAGACCAGCACGCCCATGTTACCCGGCTTGTGCTTGTTCTGGCGCATCAGTTCGTGGGCGCGCGGGATGTCTTCCCAGGCGAACACCTCGGACATGCACGGGTCGATGCGCCGTTCGATGACCAGTTGGTTGGCTTGGGCCGCCTGCTTCAGGTGCGCGAAGTGGCTGCCCTGGATACGCTTCTGGCGCATCCACACGAACCGGGCGTCGAAGGTCAGGTTGAAGCCCGTGGTGCCGGCGCAGAACACCACCATGCCGCCGCGCTTGACCACGAAGCAGCTGACCGGGAAGGTCACCTCGCCCGGGTGCTCGAACACCACGTCCACGTCGTTGCCCTTGCCGGTGATCGCCCAGATCGCCTTGCCGAACTCGCGGACCTTTTTCATATAGGCGCCATAGGCCTCGACCTCGCCGACCGGCGGCAGCTGGCCCCAGCAATCGAAATCCTTGCGGTTGATCACGCCCTTGGCGCCCAGCGACAACACATAGTCGCGCTTGGATTCGTCGGAGATCACGCCGATGGCGTTGGCGCCGGCGGTGGCGATCAACTGGATCGCCATCGAGCCCAGGCCGCCCGACGCGCCCCAGACCAGCACGTTCTGGCCCGGACGCAGGATGTGCGGCCGGTGCCCGAACAGCATCCGATAGGCGGTCGCCAGGGTCAGCGTATAGCAGGCCGACTCTTCCCAACTCAGGTGGCGCGGGCGCGGCATCAACTGGCGCGACTGCACCTTGCAGAACTGCGAGAACGAGCCGTCGGGCGTCTCATAGCCCCAGATGCGCTGGCTCGGCGAGAACATCGGGTCGCCGCCATTGCATTCCTCGTCGTCGCCATCGTCCTGGTTGCAGTGGACGACCACCTCGTCGCCGACCTTGAAGCGCTTGACCCGGCTGCCCACCGCCCAGACGACGCCCGAACAGTCCGAGCCCACGATGGCGTAGTCGGCCCCATGGGTCTTGAACACCGACACCGGCTGACCCAGGCACGCCCAGACGCCGTTGTAATTGACCCCGGCGGCCATCACCAGGATCAGCACCTCGTCGGGTTCGAGCGTCGGCACGTCGACCACTTCGGTCTGCATGGCGGTTTCGGGCGGCCCGTGCCGGTCGGGCCGGATCACCCAGCCATACATCTTCCCGGGCACATGGCCCAACGGCGGAATCTCGCCAATCTCGTAGAGATCCTTTTTCGGCAGATCGGCCGTGGTCGAAGAAGCTGCAGCCAACTCAGACGCCATGCTGAAATAATATGTCGTTTAAGACATATCCCCTTGTTTCAATTCCGCCTCACCAACTTGTGCGCTGCGAAAATTTGTATAGGCTCTCTAAAGCGAGGGCAACCCATGCTAGGCGCTCGCCGAGCCGATGAGCGACCCCAATGGCGCTCCCTCCGGGTCCCATCATGGCGTCCCCGGGAACCGCCCGGCAAGCCATGACCGGCGGCCGCAGCGATCGCCGGCGGCCGTCTTTGGTCGGACTTGCCCAACGGCTCGACGGCCTGGAAACTCGTGCCCCAGCCTGCCGTGGCGAGGGGCAAGTTGACCCTGGGGGCGACCGCCGGGGCGCCGCTGGTCAGGAGAGGCAGCCAGAGCGGCCCGCTGCGACAGAAGAGCGGCCCGCCGCGACAGAGACGTGACATTGGTGATATCAACGTGTGCGCGATAAGGGCGTGACGTGACAGGAGACGAGCGTATGACCGACCAGGCGACCCCCGAGGCCAGCAGCGCGCCCGCTGAGCGCCCAGAGCGCGACCGGCCATGGCTGATCCGCACCTATTCGGGCCATTCCTCGGCCGCCGCATCGAACGCGCTTTACCGGACCAATCTGGCCAAGGGGCAGACCGGGCTGTCGGTGGCCTTCGACCTGCCGACCCAGACCGGCTATGACAGCGACCATCCGCTCGCCAAGGGCGAGGTCGGCAAGGTCGGCGTGCCGGTCAACCATCTCGGCGACATGCGCGCGCTGTTCGACCAGATCCCGCTCGACCAGATGAACACCTCGATGACCATCAACGCCACCGCGCCGTGGCTGTTGGCACTCTATATCGCGCTCGCCGAGGAACAGGGCGCCGACCCGTCCAAGCTGATGGGCACGGTGCAGAACGATATCATCAAGGAATATCTGTCGCGCGGCACCTATATGTTCCCGCCCGAGCCGAGCCTGCGCCTGATCGGCGACGTGGTCGCCTACACGGTCAACCACATGCCCAAGTGGAACCCGACCAATGTGTGCAGCTACCACCTGCAAGAGGCCGGCGCGACGCCCGAACAGGAACTGGCCTTTGCGCTGGCCACCGCGTGCGCGGTGCTCGACACCGTCAAGGCGCAGGGCCAGGTGGCCGAGGCCGACTTCGCGCGCGTGGTCGGGCGGATCAGCTTCTTCGTCAATGCCGGCATCCGCTTCGTCACCGAATTGTGCAAGATGCGCGCCTTCACCGAGCTGTGGGACGAGATCTGCCGCACCCGCTACGGCGTCGAGGACCCCAAGTTCCGCCGCTTCCGCTATGGCGTGCAGGTCAACTCGTTGGGCCTGACCGAGCAGCAGCCCGAAAACAATGTCTATCGCATCCTGATCGAGATGCTGGCGGTGGTGCTGTCCAAGAAGGCGCGCGCCCGGGCGGTGCAATTGCCGGCCTGGAACGAAGCGTTGGGCCTGCCGCGGCCGTGGGACCAGCAATGGTCGCTGCGCCTGCAACAGATCATGGCGCAGGAGACCGACCTGTTGGAATATGGCGACCTGTTCGACGGCTCGCCGGTGGTCCAGGCCAAGGTGGACGACTTGAAAGACAAGGCGCGCGCCGAATTGGCGCGCATCGACGCCATGGGCGGCGCGGTCGCCGCCATCGACAACGCCTATATGAAGCGCAAGCTGGTGGAATCGAACGGTGTCCGAACCGTTGGCATCGAATCGGGCGAGCAGGTGGTGATCGGCGTCAACGCCTATACCGAGACCGAGCCGAGCCCGCTGACCACCGGCGACGGCGACGGCATCTTGAAGGTCGACGAACGGGTCGAGGCCGAGCAGATCGCCGCGCTCAACGCCTGGCGCGACGGCCGCGACCAGGCCGCCGTCGACGCCGCCCTGGCCGAGCTCGACGCCGCGGCGCGCGACGGCGGCAACATCATGGGCCCGTCGATCGCGCTCGCCAAGGCCGGCGGCACCACCGGCGAGTGGGGCGAGACCCTGCGCCGGGTGTTCGGCGACTATCGCGCGCCCACCGGCGTCGGCACCGCCATGCGCGACAGCGCCGCCGACCTGGCCGAGGTGCGCGCACAGGTGGACGCGGTGTCCGAGCGGCTCGGCCGGCGGCTGAAGTTCCTGGTCGGCAAGCCGGGGCTCGACGGCCATTCCAACGGCGCCGAACAGATCGCCGCGCGGGCGCGCGACAGCGGCATGGAGGTGGTCTATGAGGGCATCCGCCTGACCCCGGCCGAGATCGTCAACGCTGCGGTCGAAGAAGGCGTGCACGTGATCGGCCTGTCGATCCTGTCGGGCAGCCATGTGGCGCTGGTGCGCGACGTGATGGAGCGGCTGGCCAAGGCGGGCATCGCCGAGGTGCCGGTGGTGGTCGGCGGCATCATCCCGCCCGCCGACGCCGAAACGCTCAAGGCCGCCGGCGTGGCGGAGGTCTACACCCCCAAGGACTTCCAGATCACCCGCATCATGGCCGAGATCGCCGCCCTGGTGGACGCCCGCGCCGCCGCCTGAGCGCTGGCCCCGGCCTGCCGGTGCGGCGACCGGCCCCGAGCGGATGGACGAGGCCCCGTCCGCCCGCCCCTCAACCGCCCCGTCCCCGGCGCCGGTTGCCTGGTGCCCCGCGCCTGTCGGTTGGCGGGGCGGTATGATCGGACGGACGGAAAAACGCCCGCCTAGCCCCCTTGTCCTTGCGAACGCAGCGACGTCATTCAGTCGCCGCCGCCCCTCGGCGCGGGGCCCCAAGCCCGGGCCGCGCCGCGGCCGCGGACACACATGCCCGGTCGCTCGGACGCCCCCGGGACAGGCCGCCACCGCCCATCCGGGCGTGAACGACGCGCGCGCAAGCCAGCCGTGACCGGCGTAGCGCCTAAGGCGATCCATCGAGCCCCAACGCCGACCGCCGGGCGCATCACCGGACGAAACCGCCCGAAAGTCCCCCGCCCCAAGTCGGACGGGGCGTCGGCAGAGCCTGCGCCAACCTCCGATGGACAGAAAAAAGCGCTTCTGGATCAAAGTGTTATTGTCCACATAACGATATAAAGATTTCTTTATGCTTGTTGTCGCAGGGGCATCTTGTTATGACCCGAGCCAATTCGACGCGGCATCCGGCTCGGATCGCCTCGCTGGTCCCTCGATAAACAGGAGACTTTTCGTGAGCCTCAAAGATTATATGTTCACCAGTGAATCGGTATCTGAAGGTCACCCCGACAAGGTCTCGGACCGTATTTCCGACGCCGTGCTGGACACCTATCTGGAAGCCGATCCCACATCGAAGGTCGCCTGCGAAACCCTGGTAACCACCAACCGCATCGTGTTGGCCGGCGAGGTGCGCGGTCCCAAGCAGATCACCCACGACACGCTCGAACAGGTGGCGCGCGAAGCGGTCAAGGACATCGGCTACGAACAAGACGGCTTCCACTGGCAGAAGTCGGCGTTCGACTGCTATCTGCACGAACAATCGGCCGACATCGCCATGGGCGTGGAAGAAGGCCAGGGCGCGTTCGAGGAAGAGGGCGCCGGCGACCAGGGCATTATGTTCGGCTTCGCCACCAATGAGACCGACGCGCTGATGCCCGCGCCGATCCAGTTCAGCCACGAAATCCTCAAGTCGATGGCCAAGAGCCGCAAGTCGGGCGCCGAGCCGATGCTCGAACCCGACGCCAAGAGCCAGGTGACGCTGGAGTACAAGGACGGCAAGCCGGTACGCGCCACCACCGTTGTCGTCTCCACCCAGCACAAGGAAGGCGTCGATCAGAAGGACCTGCGCGAGATCGTCCGTCGACATGTGGAAGGCGTGCTGCCCGAGGGCTGGATGCCGCCCGAAGACGAATTCTACGTCAATCCCACCGGCCAGTTCATCATTGGCGGCCCCGACGGCGACGCCGGGCTGACCGGGCGCAAGATCATCGTCGATACCTATGGCGGCGCGGCTCCGCACGGCGGCGGTGCGTTCTCGGGCAAGGACCCCTCCAAGGTCGACCGTTCGGCCGCCTATGCGGCGCGCTACTTGGCGAAGAACGTGGTCGCCGCCGGCCTCGCCGAGCGCTGCACCATCCAACTCAGCTACGCTATCGGCGTCGCCAAGCCGCTGTCGGTCTATGTCAACACCGACGGTACCGGCCGGGCGAAGGAAGCCAAGATCGCCCAGGCGCTGCGCGACCTGGTCAACCTGTCGCCGCGCGGCATTCGCGAACATCTGCAACTGGCCCGGCCGATCTATGCCCGCACCGCGGCCTATGGCCATTTCGGCCGCACCCCCGACGCCGATGGCGGTTTCAGCTGGGAGCGCACCGATCTGGTGGACGAACTGAAGAAGCTGCTGTAAGCGCCGGGTCGTTCCGATCCATTGGGCGGGGGCCGCGTCGGGACACCGGCGCGGCCCCTCGTCGTCTCAAACGGGGCCGCCATGACCGACCCAAGCCGACCCACCGACGCGGACACGGACGCCGACCGCCCCGACCCGCTGCGCCGTTTCTTCGGCCGCCGACGCGGCCCGCGCCTGTCGCCGCGCAAGCAGGCGCTGATCGACACCCTGCTGCCCCGACTGCGCGTCGGCCTACCCGACCCGGCCGACCCGGCGTCGGCCGCCGGTGCCGATGGGCTCGACCCGGCGCGGCTGTTCGACCGACCGATCGACGACCTGTGGCTGGAAATCGGCTTCGGCAAGGGCGAGCATCTGGCCTGGCAGGCGGGCGAGAACCCGCGCATCGGCTTCATCGGCTGCGAGCCCTATCAGAACGGCCTGGCCGCCCTGCTCGACCGGATCGACGCCGACGGGCTCGCCAATGTCCGGGTCTATGACGACGACGCGCGCGATGTGATCGACGCCCTGCCCGACGCCAGCGTCGGCCGCATCTTCCTGTTGCAGCCCGACCCGTGGCCCAAGGCCCGCCACGCCCGGCGCCGGCTGGTCAACCCCGAGCCGCTCGACGCCATGGCGCGCATCCTGCGCCCCGGCGGCGAGTTGCGCCTGTCCACCGACGACCCCATCTACAAGGCCTGGATGGCGGTGCAGATCGCCCAGCGCAGCGATTTTCGCTGGACCGCCGAGCGCCCGGCCGACTGGCGCCGACCCAGCGCCGACTGGCCGATCACCCGCTATGCCAGCAAGGCCGAGCGCGAAGGCCGCACGCCGGTGTTCTTCCGTCTGGTGCGCACCGACAGCCCGACCTGAGCGCCGCGCACCCCGGGGCCGGGCCACGCAAAGCTTGCATCGGCCAGCGATTTGCCTTACCTAAAAGGTCCAGACGCAAGCTGATTGCGAGTGGGTCCAGCCTTGGGCCCGCTCTTTTCGTATTTGACATGCTTCATAGTGCAGGGATCGCGATGACCGCGTCCGACGACCGTAGCGATATCCGCCGCCTGATCGAACCCACGGCTGAGGCTCTGGGCTTTGAACTGGTGCGCGTGACCTTCACCGGCGGCGGCAGCCCGGTGCTGCAGATCATGGCCGAGCGCGCCGACGGCACCATGTCCGTCGACGATTGCGCCACGCTCAGCCGCGAGGTATCGACGCTGTTGGATGTGGAAGATCCGATCCCGGGCGAGTACAATCTCGAAGTGTCGTCGCCGGGCATCGACCGGCCGTTGACCCGGCCCAAGGATTTCGAACGCTGGGCCGGCTTCGACGCCAAGGTCGAGTTGGATACCCCGCGCGACGACGGTCAGCGCCGCTTCAAGGGGCGGCTGCGCGGGCTTGAGGCGGCCGAGGTGCTGCTGGACGTGGGCGCGGAGACCCTCCGCCTGCCGCTCGCCCATGTGGCCAAGGCCAAACTGATCTTGACCGATGACCTGATTGCGGCGGTTACCGCCGGGCAGCCCGATGGCCCGACGCCGCCCAACGGCCCGTCCAGAGGGGAATGAGACGATGTCGACGGTGAGTGCCAACCGGCTGGAACTGTTGCAGATCGCCGACGCCGTGGCGCGCGAGAAGCTGATCGACCGGGACCTGGTCCTGGGCGCCATGGAAGACGCGATCCAGAAGGCCGCGCGCTCGCGCTACGGCCCCGAGCACGAAATCCGCGCCCAGATCGACCGCAAGAACGGCGACATCCGCCTGTTCCGGGTCATGGAGGTGGTCGAAACCGTCGAGGACCCGGCGACCCAGATCGGCCTGAAAGACGCCAAGGTGGAAAAGCCCGACGCCCAGATCGGCGACTTTCTCGCCGACAGCCTGCCGCCGCTCGATTTCGGCCGCATCGCCGCCCAGACCGCCAAGCAGGTGATCGTCCAGAAGGTGCGCGATGCCGAGCGCGAGCGCCAGTACAACGAATACAAGGACCGGGTCGGCGAAATCGTCACCGGGGTCATCAAACGCCTGGAATACGGCAATGTGATCATCGACCTGGGCCGCGCCGAGGCGATCATGCGCCGCGACCAGGTGATCCCGCGCGAGCATCTGCGCCAGTCCGACCGCATCCGCGGCTTCATCTATGACGTGCGCCGGGAAACCCGCGGCCCGCAGATCTTCATGAGCCGGACCAAGCCCGAGTTCATGAGCCAGCTGTTCGGCCAGGAAGTGCCCGAAATCTACGACGGCATCATCGAGATCCGCGCGGTCGCGCGCGATCCGGGCAGCCGCGCCAAGATCGCCGTGATCTCCAACGACTCGTCGATCGACCCGGTGGGTGCGTGCGTCGGCATGCGCGGCAGCCGCGTCCAGGCGGTGGTCAGCGAGTTGCAGGGCGAAAAGATCGACATCATCCCCTGGTCGCCCGAGGCCGCCACCTTCGTGGTCAACGCCCTGGCGCCCGCCGAGGTCACCAAGGTGGTGCTCGACGAGGAAGCCGGCCGCATCGAGGTGGTGGTGCCCGACGACCAGTTGTCGCTGGCGATCGGCCGGCGCGGTCAGAATGTGCGCCTGGCCAGCCAACTGACCGGCTGGACCATCGACATCATGACCGAGGCCGAGGAATCCGAACGCCGCCAGAAAGAGTTCGAGGAGCAGACCAAGTACCTCATCGAAGCGCTGGACGTGGACGAGACCCTGGCTCAGTTGCTGGTCGCCGAAAACTTCACCGACCTTGAAGAGGTCGCCTATGTGGACCTCGACGAATTGCTGACCATCGGCGGCTTCGACGAGGACCTGGCGCAGGAGCTGCAACGCCGCGCCCAGGAAGCGATCGAGCGCGAGGAACAGCGACTCGACGACAAGCGTAAGGAACTGGGCGTCGAGGACCCCATCGCCGAGATCGACGGCCTGACCGCGGCCATGCTGGTCAAGCTGGGCGAAGCGGGCGTGCTGACGCTCGAAGACTTCGCCGGCTTCATCGCCGAGGAGTTGATGGGCGACAAGGACGCGCCGCTGCGCGGCATGGGGGTTAGCGAATCCGACGCCACCACCATGATCATGGCGGCCCGCCTCAAGGCCGGCTGGATCACCCCTGAGGACCTGAAAACCGCCGAGAGCGCCGCGGAAGAAGCCGAAGCGGCGATGCGCGCCGCCGGCGTCGACCAGGCCAAGATCGACGAGGTGACCGAAGAGATCGCCGCCGCCGACGCCGCCCGCGCCGAAGCGGAAGCCGGGGCCGAAGCGGAAGTCGGGGCGGACGCCGCGGCGGCCGAGGACGCCGACACGCCCGGCGATACGCTCGGCGACGGAACCGACAAGAAAGCGGACGAAGGGTCCGCCGACTGAGCCGGCGCGCGATGGCCAAATCCTCGCCCAAGCGCCGAGCCGGGGCCCGAGCCGGTGGCAGAGCGCCTGCCGGGTCGCCGCCGCCCCGGGCCAAGGCCCGGCGGCGACCGCACCGGGGCCAGGGCGCGCGCGACGCGGCCGAGGCCGACGGCACCGGCACGGGTGATAAGGCCGCCAACGACACCGGCAAGGGCACGGACGGCGGTGCTGACCGCCCGGCGCGCGCCGCAACGCCCGCGCAAAGGCGCAAGGCGGCGCCCGAGCGACGCGGCATCCTGACCGGTGACACGGCGCCGGCGGAAACCCTGATCCGCTTGGCGCGTGGCCCGGCGGGCGAGATCGTCCCCGACGTGGCGGCCAAGCTGCCCGGGCGCGGATGCTGGCTGGAGCCCGACCGGGCGGCGCTGGAAACCGCGTTGGCCAAGCGGCGCTTTCAGGGCCTGGCAGCGCGCGGCTTCAAGGCGCCGGTGGCGGCCGAGCAGGTGCCGGGCGACCTGGCCGACTGGATCGACCGGCTGCTGGCGCGGCGCTGCCTGGACCGTTTGGGTCTGGAGCGCGGCGCGGGCCATGTGGTCACCGGCTTCGAGAAGGTCGCCGAAGCGCTGCGCCGGGGTCAAACGGCGGTGCTGATCCACGCGGCCGACGCCGCCGCGGATGGCCGCGCCAAGCTCGACCGGCTGGCCGGTGCGGGCGTCACGGTGGTCGACCTGTTCGACCGCCAGGAATTGTCCTTGGCGTTGGGCCGGGGAAATGTGGTACACGCCGCTGTTAATCCTAGCGGCGGCGCGCGAACACTGCTGCTTGATGTCAAGCGGCTAGCCCGGTACCGAGGCATCGAGACCGGACATGCCGGGATTGTTCCCGACGAGAAAGGTTGAATTGAAGCGGCATGAGTGACGAAAAAAAGCTGACACTTTCGGGACGCGGAACGCTCGGCGCCGGTAAGGGCGTGGAGACCGGCAAGGTGCGCCAATCGTTCAGCCACGGCCGGTCGAAGCCCGTGGTGGTCGAACGCAAGCGCAAGCGGACCCTGAAGAAGGGACCGGGCGCCGCCGCGGACGCCGACGCCGCGACCAACGAGCAGGCCGCCCCGCAGAAAACCGGCGAGGCGAAACCCGCGCCGACCGGCGGCGGACGCGGCGGGGCGCAGAAACCGCGCCGGCCCCAGGGCGGCGGACGCGGCGGTCTGACCCAGGCCGAGATCGCGGCGCGCACCGGCGCCCTGCGCCAGGCGCAGGAAGAGGCCGAACGGCGCAAGGTCGAGGAAGAACGCCGCCGGCGTGAAGAAGAGGCGCTGCGCAAGGCGCGCGAGGCCGAGCAGGCCCAGGCTGAACAGGAAGAGGCCGCCGCCGAGACCGAAGCCCGGCGCCGGGCCGAGGAAGCCGCCAAGCAGGCCGCCGAGGACAAGGCTCGCAAGGCCCGCGAGCAGGAAGAGCGGCGCAAGGCCGAAGAGGCCGCCCGGCTCGAACAGGAGAGCGAGGAGGCGCGCAAGCGCACCGAGCGCGCCCGGGCCGCCGCGCGCGCCGCCGGGACGCCCGAGGCCGAGTCGGCCGACAGCGCCGGCGCGCGCAAGAAGAAGGGCGCCAAGGGTGCCGCCGCCAAGAAGGCCGAGGCCGCCAAGGCGTCCAAGGGCCGGGGCGAGGAAAAGCGCCGCAGCGGCAAGCTGACGGTGACCCGCGCGCTCGCCGACGACGACGAACGTCAGCGCTCGGAAGCCGCCGCCAAGCGGCGCGAACGCCGCCGGCGCCAACGCGAAATCGCCGGCGATGGCGACAAGGCCGAGCGCAAGAGCCGCGAGGTGGTGATCCCCGAGGCGATCACCGTCCAGGAACTGGCCCAACGCATGGCCGAAAAAGCCCCTGCCGTCATCAAGGCGCTGATGGGCATGGGCGTCATGGCGACGATCAATCAAACGCTGGACCAGGACACCGCGCAGCTCGTGGTGGAAGAGTTCGGTCACAAGGTGAAGCGCGTGTCGGAAGCGGATGTGGAAGAAGGCCTGATCGGCGACGAGGACGATGCCGGCGATCTGCGCTCGCGCGCGCCGGTGGTCACCGTCATGGGCCATGTGGACCACGGCAAGACCTCGCTGCTCGACGCGCTGCGCAAGACCGACGTGGTCGCCGGCGAGGCCGGTGGCATCACCCAGCATATCGGCGCCTATCAGGTGCAGTTGGGCGACGGCAACAAGATCACCTTCCTGGACACCCCGGGCCACGAAGCGTTCACCCAGATGCGCCAACGCGGCGCCGGCGTGACCGACATCGTGGTGCTGGTGGTCGCCGCCGACGACGGCATCATGCCCCAGACGGTCGAGGCGATTAACCACGCCAAGGCCGCCGAGGTGCCGATCATCGTGGCGATCAACAAGATCGACAAGCCGGGCGCCGATCCGACCCGGGTGCGCAACGAACTGCTGCAACACGAGTTGGTGGTCGAAGCCATGGGCGGCGACATCCAGGATGTGGAAGTGTCGGCCTTGCAGGGCACCAATCTGGACAAGCTGGAAGAGGCCATCCTGCTGCAGTCGGAATTGTTGGAACTCAAGGCCAACCCCGACCGCAACGCCGACGGCGTGGTCATCGAGGCCAAGCTGGAACGCGGTCGCGGTCCGGTGGCCAGCCTGCTGGTCCGGCGCGGCACGCTCAAGGTGGGCGATGTGTTCGTCGCCGGCGCCGAGTGGGGCCGGGTGCGCGCGCTGGTCGACGAGCGCGGCCAGCAACTGAAGAGTGCCGGGCCGGCCCAGCCGGTGGAAGTGTTGGGCTTGCAGGGCACGCCGTCGGCCGGCGACGATTTCGCCGTGGTCGAGAACGAAGCGCGCGCCCGCGAGATTCACGAATACCGCCAGGAAAAGCTGCGCTCGAAGCGCACCACCGCCGCCCCGGCGAGCCTGGAGAGCATGTTCTCGGCGATCCGCGAGAAGCAGGCCACCGAATTCCCGATCGTCGTCAAGGGTGACGTGCAGGGCTCGGTGGAGGCGATCGTGTCGTCGCTGGAGAAGATCGGCAACGAGGATATCCGCGCGCGGGTGCTGCACGCGGCAGTCGGCGGCATCACCGAAAGCGATGTCACCCTTGCAGCGGCATCCGAAGCGATCATCCTGGGCTTCAACGTCCGCGCCAACAAGCAGGCCCGCGACGCCGCCGAACAGAACGGCGTGGCGATCCAATATTATGCCGTCATCTACGACCTGATCGACGACATGCGCGAGTTGATGGCCGGGCAGTTGGCGCCGGAAGTGCGCGAGGAAACCCTGGGCCTGGCCGAGGTGCGCGAGGTGTTCACCGCCGGCAAGCGCGGCCGGGCGGCCGGCTGTCTGGTGCTCGACGGCAAGATGCGGGCCGGCGCCAAGTGCCGGATCCTGCGCGACGATGTGGTGGTCTATGAAGGCGACATCGCCTCGCTGCGCCGCTTCAAGGACGATGTGCGCGAGGTCGAGGCCGGCACCGAATGCGGCCTGATGTTCGCCAACTTCATGGACGTGAAGAAGGGCGACCAGATCGAGTGCTACGTGCAGACCGAGCACGCGCGCCAGCTCTGACCGCCGGCGGGCGGCATGACGCCGCGACCCCGGGCCGCCGAGCGACTTCGGCGGCCCGGTGCCGTTTGCGCGCCCGCCGCGTCGCGTGTGCGGGCCCGCACCCGACGCCCTCGGGCCCCAATGCAAGAGGACAGCCACCGTGGCGGCAAAGAAGACAGCCGGCCCGTCGAAGGGGCCTAGCGTGCGACAGTTGCGCGTCGGCGAAAGCCTACGCCATACCCTGTCGGACATCCTGCGCGGCGAGGACCTGCCCGACCGCGCCATCGATCCGCTGACCCTGACCGTCACCGAGGTCCAAGTCAGCCCCGATCTCAAGAACGCCACCGTGTTCATCGTGCCCTTGGGCGGACGCGGCGAGACGGCGGCGGTCGAAGCGCTCAACCGTCACGCCAAATATCTGCGCGGCCGGCTCGGCCGCCGGGTGGTGCTCAAACATACCCCGGCGCTGCGCTTCGCGCTCGACGACAGCTTCGACGAGGCCGACCAGATCGACCGGGTGCTGCGCTCCGACAAGGTGCGCCGCGACCTCGATCCGGCGCCCGACGACTCAGACGCCGACGCCGCCCCCGACCCAAACGACCAAGAACAGAAGAAGGACTAGCCCCATGGCCCGGCGCCGTCGCGGCAATAAACTCAATGGCTGGATCGTGCTCGACAAGCCCGCCGACATGACCTCGAACGCCGCCCTGGGCGCGGTCAAGCGTCTGGTCAAGCCCCAGAAGGCGGGCTTTGCCGGTACCCTCGACCCGCTCGCCACCGGCATCCTGCCCATCGGCCTGGGCGAAGCCACCAAGGCCATGGCGTTCATCGTCGACAACACCAAGACCTACGACTTCACCATCGCCTGGGGCGAGGCGCGCGACACCCTCGACCGCGACGGCCAGGTCACCGAGACCGGCGGCGCCACGCCCACGGCGCCGGCGATCGAGGCGCATCTGGACGACTTCGTCGGCACCATCGACCAGGTGCCGCCGGCGTTCTCGGCGATCAAGGTGGACGGCCGGCGCGCCTACGACCTGGCGCGCGAGGGCGAGATCGTGGAATTGGAGGCCCGGCCGGTGGAAATCGACAGTCTGGAGCTGGTCGAACACAATGACGTCGAGGGCTGGTCGCGCCTGGAGATGAGCTGCGGCGCCGGCACCTATGTGCGCAGCCTGGCGCGCGATCTGGCCGAGGCCCTGGGCACCCTTGGCCATGTCTCGGCGCTGCGCCGCACCAGCGTCGGCCCGTTCGACGAAAGCCAAGCGATTTCGCTGGAAAAACTGGAGGCGCTCAGCCATAGTGCGCCGCCGGAGGAGATCCCTCTTCCCGTGATGACCGCGCTGGCCGACATCCCGGCACTGGCCGTCACGGAAGGCGAGGCGGATCGTGTGCGCCACGGTCAAGGCCTCCGTCTCCCCACAACGCAGGAAGGGTTGGTCCGGATCGTCCGCGGCGAGGGCCTGATTGCCGTCGCCGAATGTTGGTCCGGAGAAGCCCAGCCCGTGCGTGTGTTCAATCTTTAGCGCCTTAGGAGTTGGCCGATGTCGATTACGCCTGAACGCAAGCAGGAACTGATCAAGCAATATGCCACCAAAGACGGCGACACCGGGTCGCCCGAAGTGCAGGTGGCGGTGCTGACCGAGCGGATCACCAATCTGACCGAACACTTCAAGACCCATAAGGGGGACAACCACTCCCGCCGTGGGCTTCTGAAGCTGGTCAACAAGCGGCGTCGTCTGCTTGATTACCTCAAGCGCAACGACCAGAACCGCTACAGCGCGCTCATCAAGAGCCTGGGCTTGCGTAAATAGTCACTGCCGAAGGCCGGCGCACCCAACGTGCCGGCCTTTTGCTGTTCGGGTAGCCCCTTGCGGCGCCGCCCGGACGAAGCCCACATCATAGGCTTCCGGCTCGTTCCACTTCTTTCGCCGGGGGCACGCCGTATGAGACAGGGGCGGGGCATAGGGTCCCGCCGACGCCGGTGGCAGGGGAGTGGCACACCCACCGGCCATGACAAAGGCATAGCGAAGGCATGTTCGATATCTACCGTAAGACCCTGGAATGGGGTGGTCGCACCCTGACCATCGAGACCGGCCACATCGCCCGTCAGGCCGACGGAGCGGTGCTCGCCACCTATGGCGAAACCGCGGTGCTGTGCACCGTGTGCGCCGCGCGCTCGGTCAAGCCGGGGCAGGACTTCTTCCCGCTGACGGTCAATTATCAGGAAAAGACCTATGCGGCGGGCAAGATCCCGGGCGGTTTCTTCAAGCGCGAAGGCCGGCCGTCGGAAAAAGAGACGCTGACCAGCCGGTTGATCGACCGGCCGATCCGGCCCTTGTTCCCGGCCGATTTCAAGAACGACACCCAGGTGATCTGCACCGTCTTGAGCCACGACATGGAAAACGACCCCGATGTGGTCGCCATGATCGGGGCGTCGGCGGCGCTGACCCTGTCGGGGATCCCGTTCCTCGGCCCGATCGCCGGCGCGCGCGTCGGCTACACGGACGGCCAGTATATCCTCAACCCGACGCTGGCGCAGATGGAAGACACCGCGCTCGACCTGGTGGTCGCCGGCACCCAGCAGGCCGTGCTGATGGTCGAGTCGGAGGCCAAGGAACTGGACGAAGAGACCATGCTCGGCGCGGTCATGTTCGGCCACAAGCAGATGCAGCCGGTGGTCGATGCGATCATCGAACTGGCCGAGGAAGCCGCCAAGGAGCCGTGGGACCTGCCCGAACCGGCCGACCATGGCGCGCTTGAAGCCGAAATCCGCGACCTGGTGCTGGCCGACCTGGAAGCCGCCTATCAGATCACCGAAAAGCAGGCCCGCACCCAGGCGGTGGCGGCCGCCAAGGACAAGATGGTCGCCGCCTTCGAGGGCCGCGACGACATCGAGCCGCTGCTGTTGGCCGACCTGTTCAAGGGCCTGGAAAAGAGCATCGTGCGGGGCAACATCCTGGACGGCAAGCCGCGCATCGACGGCCGCGCGCTCGACCAGGTGCGGCCGATCCTGTCGGAAGTGGAAGTGCTGCCGCGCAGCCACGGCTCGGCGCTGTTCACCCGCGGCGAAACCCAGGCGCTGGTGGTGGTCACCCTCGGCACCGGCGAGGACGAGCAGATCGTCGACGCGCTCAGCGGCAGCTACCGCGAGCACTTCATGCTGCACTACAACTTCCCGCCCTATTCGGTGGGTGAAACCGGCCGGGTCGGCTTTACCGGCCGGCGCGAAATCGGCCACGGCAAGCTCGCCTATCGCGCCATCAAGGGCGTGATGCCGACCCGCGACGCCTTCCCCTACACGATCCGCGTGGTCTCGGAGATCACCGAGAGCAACGGCTCGTCGTCCATGGCCACCGTGTGCGGCACCTCGCTCGCGCTCATGGACGCCGGCGTGCCGATCACCCGGCCGGTCTCGGGCATCGCCATGGGGCTGATCAAGGACGGCGACCGATTCGCCGTGTTGTCGGACATCCTCGGCGACGAGGACCATCTGGGCGACATGGACTTCAAGGTCGCCGGCACCGACGAGGGCATCACCTCGCTGCAGATGGACATCAAGATCACCGGCATCACCGAAGAGATCATGTCCAAGGCGCTGGCCCAGGCCAAGGGCGGGCGCGACCACATCATGGGCGAGATGGGCCGGGCGATTTCCGACAGCCGCACCGAAATGTCGCGCTACGCTCCGCGCATCGAGACGATCAGCATCCCGACCGAGAAGATCCGCGAAGTGATCGGCACCGGCGGCAAGGTGATCCGCGAGATCGTCGAGACCACCGGCGCCAAGGTGGACATCGAGGACGACGGCACCATCAAGATCGCGTCGGCCGACGGCGACAAGATCGAGGCGGCCAAGAAGTGGATCACCGGCATCGTCGCCGAGCCCGAGATCGGCCACATCTACGACGGCAAGGTGGTCCGCATCATGGACTTCGGCGCCTTCGTCAACTTCATCGGCAGCCGCGACGGCCTGGTCCACATCTCGGAACTGACCGAGGACCGGGTCAACAAGGTCACCGACGTGGTCAATGAAGGCGACATGGTGAAGGTCAAGGTGCTCGACGTGGACGACCGCGGTAAGGTGCGCCTGTCCATGCGCCTCGTGAACCAGGAAACCGGTGAAGAACTGGAAGACACCCGCCCGGCCAAGAAGCCCGGCGGCGGTCGGAAGGGCTGAGCCAGATCATGACCGGCGCGGCAGGATGCCACAGGGTGACTGCCGCGCCGTGTCGTCACGGTGACGGGGCGGGGTTGCTTGTCTGGGCAATGCCGCCCATGTCATATCTATCGAACACGGACTATTTCAGTCCTGTTTAGCCCGATCGGGCATGGCCAGGACCGCCTGTTTCGTCCCGTGTTGTGTTGGGGGATTGCTGTGATGAAAACCTTGAATCCGATCCGCCTCGGCGGCCGCGAGATCCTGCCCTTGATCGAAGGCGGCAAGGGCGTTGCCGTGACCTCGGGCGCGTCGTCGGGGCCGTGGGCATTGGCCGGCGGCGTCGGCACCGTCTCGGCGGTCAATGCCGACAGCTATGACGAAAACGGCGACGTGATCCCGCAGATCTATCACGGCCGGACCCGGCGCGAGCGCCATGAAGAACTGGTCGCCTATGCGATCCGCGGCGGCATCGACCAGGTGCGCCGGGCCTATGAGGTGTCCAAGGGCTTGGGCGCCATCAACATCAATGTGCTGTGGGAAATGGGCGGCGCCCAGCGGGTTCTGCAC
This sequence comes from Rhodothalassium salexigens DSM 2132, assembly GCF_004341375.1. Classification (GTDB taxonomy): domain Bacteria; phylum Pseudomonadota; class Alphaproteobacteria; order Sphingomonadales; family Rhodothalassiaceae; genus Rhodothalassium; species Rhodothalassium salexigens. The sequence continues at coordinate 45,791 of NZ_SLXO01000004.1, read as the reverse complement.
GGGGTGCTCGAACGCACCCGCGAACTGGTCCACGGCGTCACCTGCGGCGCCGGCATGCCCTATCGCCTGGCCGAGATCGCGTCGGGGTATGGCGTCTATTACTACCCCATCGTGTCGTCGGGCCGCGCGTTCCGAGCACTGTGGAAGCGCGCCTACAGCAAATTCTCCGACTATCTCGGCGCGGTGGTCTATGAAGACCCGTGGAAGGCGGGCGGCCATAACGGGTTGAGCAACGCCGAAGACCCGACCCAGCCGCAAGACCCCTATCCGCGCGTCAAGGCGCTGCGCGAGACCATGCGGGCGATGAACGTGCCCGAGGTGCCGATCGTCATGGCCGGCGGGGTCTGGTACCTGCGCGAATGGGAACAGTGGATCGACAATGACGAATTGGGCCCGATCGCGTTCCAGTTCGGCACCCGGCCGCTGCTGACCCAGGAAAGCCCGATTTCGGACGCCTGGAAACAGAAGCTGCTGGCGCTCGACGAGGGCGACGTGTTCCTGCACCAGTTCTCGCCCACCGGCTTCTATTCCTCGGCGGTCAACAACCCCTTCCTGCTGGAGCTGCAGGCGCGCTCGGAACGCCAGATCCCGGTGGCCGGCGCGCCCGAGGGCGAGTTGTCGGTGCCGCTGTTCGACAGCGGGCGCAAGGCGCTGTTCGTGTCGCCCGACGACAAGGCCAAGGCCGAACAATGGCTGGCCGCCGGCTTCACCGAACCGCTGAAGACCCCCGACGATACGCTGATCTTCGTAACGCCCGAAAAGGCGGCGGAAATCCGCAAGGATCAGGCCGATTGCATGGGCTGTCTGAGCCAGTGCAGCTTTTCCAACTGGGCCGACAACGACAAGAACTCGACCGGGCGCAAGGCCGACCCGCGCAGCTTCTGCATCCAGAAGACCCTGCAGGACGTGGCACATGGCGGCAGCGTCGAAAACAACCTGGTGTTCGCCGGCCACAATGCCCACAATTTCGCCCGTGATCCCTTTTATTCGAACGGCTTCGTGCCCACCGTCCGGCAGTTGTTCGATCGCATCCTCACAGGAAATTGAACAGGGTTGACATAGCGCCCTAGAATGATCTAAATAAGAACATTAAGAGCTCGTCGTGCACCTCAAAGCGCCGGAAATCCGCGCGAAAGCGCACCGCTTTGATGACACGACGATTTTCTTGATCAGAAAAATGAACAAAGTTTACACATTGTAACAAGGAGAGAAGACAACCCATGGCTAAGCCGAATATTGATCACGCGGCATCGGAGAATCTGCGTCCCTACGCCGTTCTCCTGGAAAAGCTGCGTCAGGCCGGCCTGCGCCCCACCCGTCAACGTCTGGCGCTCGCCCGTCTGTTGTTCGACCATGAAGGTGACCGTCATGTGACCGCGGAATCGCTGCACGAAGATGCCGTGACCGGCGGCATCAAGGTCTCCCTGGCCACGGTGTACAACACCCTGCACCAATTCACCGAAGCCGGGCTGCTCAAGGAACTGGTGATCGAACCCTCGCGGACCTATTTCGACACCAACACCGAGGATCACCACCACTTCTACTTCAAACAGTCCGGTGAATTGAAGGACATTCACCAGGACGAGGTGGTGGTCTCGAAGATGCCCGAGGCGCCGCGCGGTAAAGTGGCCAACGTCCACGTCATCTTCACCGTGGACGAAGCCGCCTGAGCCGCAGGCCTTTAGCCCGCTTCCGGGGCGGCCAACCGCCGACCCCGATCGCCGGCCTCGCACCGGCACCGCTTTGAAACCCCGTGACGGACTACCCACCCGTCCGGGGTTTTTTTTCGCCCCGTCGACCGGGGCGCTCGGCGAACACACCCCACAGCCGCGCCCGCGGCAACCAGCCGGTGCGCGCGCCGATCCGCACCTCGCACCAGGCGCCCGTGCAGCCGAGCAGATCGCCGGTGACCCCCGGCTCGGCCTCCAACAGGCCCGGTGCGCCCGCCTCGGCTCTGTGACGCAACACCGCCGGGCGCTGACCCGCGACCATGACCGTGCGCGCGCCGGTCAACAGCGCCACGTGCATCCAGCCGGTATCGCCTTCGGGGTCGCGCACCTCGCGCCAAACGTCGAACTCACCGACCACCAGCAACGGCAGGCCCGGACGCCGGTATTGCCAGCGGATTGGATACTTGCGATCGGGGCCGACGCGCATATTGGCCTTCGAGGCACGCAGCGACACGAAGCGCGGGACCGGCTGGCCCGACGGCCCCGCGGACACATGGTCGCGCGCCACCGGCTGCGCACCGGCGCCGGACGGCCCCGCAGCGACCGCCACGGCCAGCGCCCCCAGTGCCAGACAGACCTGCCGAACCTTGCGTCTCATGGCCCATGTTGTGCGCTGCCGTGCGACCGCCGGTCAAGCGCCCGGGCGCCGCGGCCGCGACACCGGCCGGGCCTGGCGCCACAGTGGGGCGGGGCGGGCGCGCAGTTGCGCCGTCCGCCCGGCTGCTTTAGGAAGCCAGAACAGTCTGTTTTCAAGACCATTCTCCCCAACGGTGAGGATCTGCCATGGCTGACCCCCGGCCGCGCCCGAAAGTTGTCGTCACCCGCACGCTCCCGGCCCCGATCGAAACCCGCATGGCGGAGCTGTTCGACGTGCGCCTGAACCAAGACGATGCGCCGATGGACACCGCGGCATTGCGCCAGGCGGTCGCCGAGGCCGACGTGCTGGTGCCCACGGTCACCGACCGCATCGATGCCGGCGTGCTCAGCGCCGCCGGCCCGCAGCTCAAGCTGATCGCCAATTTCGGCAATGGCATCGACCATATCGACCTGGCCACCGCGCGCCAGCGCGCGATCACGGTGACCAACACCCCCGGCGTGCTGACCGAGGACACCGCCGACCTGACCATGGCGCTGATCCTGGCGGTGCCGCGGCGCATGGCCGAGGGCATCCGCCTGCTGGCCCGCGACGAGTGGCACGGCTGGTCGCCCACCGGGCTGCTCGGCCACCGGATCTGGGGCAAGCGGCTGGGGATCATCGGCATGGGCCGGATCGGCCAGGCGGTGGCCCGGCGCGCCAAGGCGTTCGGCCTGTCGATCCACTATCACAACCGCACCCGCCTGCCCGAGGCGGTCGAGCGCGAGTTCGAGGCCACCTATTGGGAGAGCCTGGACCAGATGCTGGCGCGCATGGACATCGTGTCGGTGAACTGCCCGCACACCCCGGCAACCTTCCACCTGCTGTCGGCCCGGCGGCTCAAACTGTTGCAGCCGCACGCCTATGTGATCAACACGTCGCGCGGCGAGGTGATCGACGAGAACGCGCTGGCACGCATGCTGGAAGCGGGCGAGTTGGGCGGTGCCGGGCTCGACGTCTATGAGCACGAACCGGCGGTCAACCCCAAGCTCAAGGCGCTCGACAATGTGGTTTGCCTGCCGCACATGGGCTCGTCGACCCACGAGGCGCGCATCGACATGGGCGAGAAGGTGCTGGTCAACATCAAGACCTTCGCCGACGGCCACACACCGCCCGACCGGGTGCTCGAAGGGCTGTTCTAAGCGCGCCGGTCGGCCCGACGGACGGGCCCGGGTCTCGCGACACCGGGCGCACACGGCCCCCGCCCGGTCAGGGATCAAGCGGTGCGCGCCGCCCCCTGGCCGCCACAGGCCGGGCACGCCGGATCGGGCGCGATGGCCACCGTGCGGGTGCGGTTGGTGAGCGCGTCCACGAGCATCAGCCGGCCCAGGAGCGGTTCGCCCGCACCGGCGACCCACTTGATCGCTTCGAGCGCCGCCCACGAGCCCAGGAGCCCGGCGAGCGCCCCCATCACCCCCACCTCGGCACAGCGGTCGCGGTCGCTCTCGGGCGCCGCGCCCACGAAGCAGCGATAACACGGCCCGGCCAGCGCCGGCGCGAACACCCCCACCTGACCCTCGAAGCGGGCGATGGCGGCGCTGACCAGCGGCCGGCCGGCGGCCACGCAGGCGTCCGAGACCGCCAGCCGGGTGGCGAAGGTGTCGCTGCCGTCGACCACCAGATCCACCGGCGCGACCAGATCGGCGGCATTGTCGGCGGTCAGGCGCCGCTCGTGGACCACCACCCGCACATCGGGGTTGAGCGCCGCCAGCCGCTCGGCCGCCACCTGTCCCTTGGCGCGGCCGATATCGTCGGTGGCGAACAAGACCTGGCGTTGCAGGTTCGACAGGTCGACCCGGTCATCGTCGATCAGATGCAGACAGCCAATACCGGCGGCGGCCAGATAGGCCAGCACCGGCGCGCCCAGGCCGCCGGCGCCGACCACCAGCACCCGCGCCGCCAACAGCCGGCGTTGGCCCGGCCCGCCCACATCGTGGAGCACCAGATGGCGCGCATAGCGGTCGAGTTGATCGTCGGTCAGGGCCATGGGGCAGGGCTCTCGGTCGGAACGGCGGACCGCTCCCTTGTGCCACAGCCCGCCCGACGCCGTCACGCCCCGCCCGCCAACCGCGGCAGCGATAGTCGCCATCGCCCGCCACTGGCAGGCCCCATCGGCGTTCGCCTCCAGACCGGTCCGATCCCCGGCCGAGCCGGGGTCAGGACGTGGGCACGGCGGCCGCGCTCATCGGTTTGAACCCCGCATGGGCGCGCCCGACGACCGCCAGCGCCCCGGCCTGATCGGCGCGCACCACCAGGTCGGCCACGGTCAGCGCGCCAAGCCGCTGCATCAGCGAGCGCTCCAGGTCCAGAAACAGCGGCTGGATGACCGCCGCACCGATCTCCGACTTGGTCTCATAGGGGCTGTCCGGGCTCTCGCCCTCGGCTTCCAGCGTCGCGCGCACCACCGCACTCAGCGGAATGTCGTCGGGCCGGCGGGCCAGCCGATAGCCGCCCCGCGGTCCGCGCACACCTTCGAGGATGCCGTCCCGCACCAGACGTTGCAGGGCCTGCTCCAGATAGCGCGCCGGGATCTGCTGTCGTTCCGCCAGGGCCCGCGAGGCGAGCGGGCCGCTACCCGCGGTGCGCGCCAATTCGACAAGGGCCTCAAACACATACGCTACCTTACGAGGGAGTTTTATCATGGCAGCACCTTCGTGTTCAGCACAGCCGCTGGTTGGCATTGGAGTTACTATAAATGAAAGTGCCGCGACTCACGTGCAAGTCACAGACTTGTGTTGTTGATCCCATTCTTAAAAAAGTGCCGGGGGGCGCCCTGGCCGGCTCAATGCCCGGTGGAACCGAAGCCACCCTCGCCGCGCGCCGTGGCGTCGAGTTCCGCCGCCTCGACCAGCGTCGCCCGGGTCACCGGGGCGATCACCATCTGCGCGATGCGCATGCCGTGTTCGATCGTCACCGCTGCTTGGCCATGGTTGATCAGCGGCACCTTGATCTCGCCGCGATAGTCGGCATCGACGGTGCCGGGGCTGTTGAGCACGGTCAGCCCCAGCCGCACCGCCAGCCCCGAACGCGGGCGCACCTGCGCCTCATAGCCCGGCGGCAGCGCGATCGCCAAGCCGGTGGGCACCAGCGCGCGGGCGCCCGGCGCCAGCACCAGCGGGTCGGCCGTCACGCCCAGGGCGGCGCGCAGGTCCAACCCGGCCGCGCCGGCGGTCTCATAGGCCGGTAACGCCAGGTCGGCCCCATGGGCCAGCCGCCGCACCGCCACGCGCACCGGTTGCCGCCCGGCCCGGTCGCCCGCGTCGGCGGTCACGCCGTGGTCTCCGGCGTCGGCGTCAAGGCGGCGGCGATGCGCGCGGCCAGCGCCTCGGCCACCGCCACCTTGGACCCGGCGGGCAAGGCGTCCTCGCCGGCGTCGGTGATCACCGTCACAGCGGTGTCGTCGCCGCCCATGATGCCGGTGGCCGCCGAGACGTCGTTGGCGACGATCCAGTCGCAGCGCTTGCGCGCGCGCTTGGCCCGCGCGTGGTCGAGCACCCGGTCGGTCTCGGCCGCGAAACCCACCACCAATGCCGGCCGGCCGGTCTCAAGCTGCGCCAACGTCGCCAGAATGTCCGGGTTTTCGGTCAGGGCGAGCGCCGGCGGCGCGCCGCCCGTGGCGTCCTTCTTGAGCTTTTGCGCGCCGGTCTCGGCAACCCGCCAGTCGGCCACCGCCGCCACGCAGATGGCGGCGTCCACCGGCAAGGCGTCGCGACACGCCGACAGCATCTCGCGCGCCGTCTCCACATCGACCCGGGTGACCCCGGCGGGCGTCGCCAGGGCGCACGGCCCGGCGACCAGCACCACCTCGGCCCCGACCCGGGCCAGGGCGCCCGCCAGCGCGAAGCCCTGCTTGCCCGACGACCGGTTGGCCAGATAGCGCACCGGGTCGATGGGCTCGTGGGTCGGCCCGGCGGTCACCAGCACCCGCCGGCCGGCGAGCGGCCCGGACGCCCCGGCAGCAGGGGCCAGACCCGGCGCCGCCGTCCCCAGCCGCCGCGCCACGGCGGCGACGATGTCGGCCACCTCGGCCAGGCGGCCGGCGCCGGTCTCGCCGCACGCCAGATCGCCCACCCCCGGCGCCACCATGCCGATGCCGTCGCGCTCAAGCGTCGCCAGGTTGCGCCGGGTCGCCGGGTGTTGCCACATGAAGCTGTTCATCGACGGCGCCACCAGCACCGGCTTGTCGGTGGCCAGCAGCACCGTCGACGCCAGATCGTTGGCGTGGCCATGGGCCATCTTGGCCATCAGGTCGGCGGTGGCCGGCGCCACCAGCACCAGATCGGCCTCGCGCGACAGGCGGATATGGCCCATCTCGGCCTCGTCCTTGAGCGAGAACAGGTCGGTGTAGCAATGGTCCTCGGCCAGCGCCGCAGCCGACAAGGGGGTGATGAACTCGGCGCCGCCGGCGGTCAGCACCGGGCGCACCCGCGCCCCCGCCTCGCGCAGCCGGCGGATCAGGTCGAGCGCCTTATAGGCCGCGATACCGCCGCCGATGATCAGCAAAATCCGCTTGCCATCCAATAGCATCGCCGCCCTCCTTCAGATCGGGTCAGAACCGCCGCCCGCGTCCGCCGCCCGCGCATTCCCCGAACACGGCCCCGCCGCTATAACCGCCGGGCGGTGGCGCCACAAGCCGGGCCATGGGGCGCCTAAAGCCAGGACCCCACCTGCACCTGCGGTTCGGCGCCGGTACCGAGCTTGAAGCGCGCGATGCCGGCGCCCGCGGCGGTGTCCACCGGCCCCAGGTCGAGCCAGCGCACGCCGCGCGCCCGCAATGCCAGCATGGCCCGCCACAGCAGCAGATTGTGCGCCCCCGTCGCCCGGCCGGCCTCGCCGCTCCAGCCGATATGGTAGGTGGCAGTGGCGCCGTGAACCAGGAACAACTGCCCGGCCAGCTTGTCGCGGCCGTCGAGCGCGGTCAGCGTCAGCACCGGCGCTGTCGGCGGCTTTCGCTCGGGGCTCTTGGCCGGCTTGGCCCCGCGCGCCCGGCCGCCGCCTCTCTGGCCCGGCTTGGCGCCCGCCTCGGCCTTGGCAAACGCCTCGACCATGTCCACCGGCGGCGCCAGATAGCCGGCCAGCCCGCGCTGCGCCACCTCGCGCGCCAGCAGCCATTGATAGGCGCTCGCCCGGGCGCCGCCTTCCACCACCTCCAGGCCCGCCGCTTCGGCCCCCTTGAGGGCGTTGCGCCATTTGCCCTTGAGCCCGGCGCGCAACTGCTCCGGCTCGGGCGCCAAGTCAAGGCGCACCGGCGCGACCCCGGTCATCACCCGACGCAGGCCGGCCCGGCGCAGCACCCGCCGCGCCGCGTCGGTGTCGGCCAGGTCGGGCTGAACGATCAGAAAACGCCGGCGAAAGCGTGGGTGGGCACGACGCAGATGGCGCACCACCGCCGCCTGCACCGCCGGGTCGGGCTCGGGGTCGATCCAGGCCGGCCCGCCCATCAACAGGGTCAAGCGCACCAACCCGCCGGCCAACCGCCGCCCGGCGGTCTGGGCGAGCGCCACCGGCCGGCCGTCGAGCTCGACGCACAGCCGCTCGACCGCCGCGCCCTGCTCGGCCACCGCCGCCCCATAGCCCCAGCTTTGCTGCAAGGGCTGCGGCCCGCGCTCGACGAGCGGCGCCCACAGCTTTGCCCAGTGGTCAAAGCGCGTTACGCTGCGCGATTGGATATCCACTCGAACGCTCTCCCACCCTCGGCGCTGGCCCGGCGCGCTGACCGCCAAGGGGGCGAAGCGCCGCCGATCAAGGGGCAAACCATGGCCAAAGGACGCGCGAAAGTCGAGACGGTGATGGGCCATCGCCTGGCCGGCCCGAAACTGACCCTCTGGGCGCCGATGCTGGTGGGGCTGTACCTGTTCGGCCCGCTTTTGGGGCTACTGGCATTGCTGGACCTGGTGCTCTATCTGGTGTTTCGCTTCGCGCTCGACCGCTGCTACGGCGTCTTCTGCCTGCTGGCCGGATAGGCGCCGGCGATCCCGCGCGACCCATCCGACGAGACGCCAGGAGAGACAGGCCATGCGCGAGACGGTGGAACGCTGGGTCTATCACCCGACCACGGTCCGGATCATCACCGGGCTCATTCTGATCAATGCGATCGTTCTGGGGCTGGAGACCTGGGACCGGGCGATGGCCGTCGCCGGACCGGCGATGATGGCGGTCAACCGGCTGGTCCTGGCCGTGTTCGTGGTCGAGATCGCCGCCAAGATCTACGCCCGGCGTCACGATTTCTTCCGCAATGGCTGGAACCTGTTCGATTTCGTCGTGGTCGCGATCGGCCTGCTGCCCGCCGCCGGCGCCTTGGAGGTGTTGCGCGCGCTGCGGGTGCTTCGGGTGCTGCGGCTGATGTCGGTGGTGCCGCAGATGCGCCGGGTGGTCGACGCGCTGCTGGCGGCGATCCCCGGCATCTCGACGGTGGCCGCGCTGTTGCTGCTGATCTTCTATGTGGGGGCGGTGATCACCACCAATCTGTTCGGCGACCAGTTCCCCGACTGGTTCGGCTCGATCGGCGCCAGCCTCTACACGCTGTTCCAGATCATGACCCTGGAGAGTTGGTCGGCCGGCATCGTGCGCCCGGTGATGGCGGTCTATCCCTATGCCTGGGCGTTCTTCGTGCCGTTCATCCTGGTCACCTCGTTCGCGGTGCTGAACCTGTTCGTCGCCATCGTGGTCGACAGCATGGCCGCCGTGCACAAGGCCGAACAGGAACGCGCCGTCGCCGCCATGGCCGAGACCGCCGAGGCCATCTCGGCGGCCGAGGAGGCCCGGCTTCTGGCCCGGCTCGACACCATGGCGCAGGACCTGACCGACCTGCGCGCCGACATGGCCCGCCATCTGCACCAGGCCACCGCGGAGGGCGGTCCAAAGGCCGGCTCATAAGGCCCATACCGGGTCGGGGCGACCGGGGCGACCCGGCCGGGCGACGCCCGGACGAGCCCCCGACCGGTAAGCGCGGGTCAGCCGCCCGGCTGGCTGACCACGTCGAGCAGCGAGACCTGGAACACCAGGGTCGCGCCGCCGGGGATCTTGCCCTTGCCGCCGGCGCCATAGCCGAGGTCGGCCGGCACCACCAACTCCCAGGTGTCGCCTTCCTGCATCAACGCCAGCGCCTCGACCCAGCCGGCGATCAACCGGTCGGAGGGGAACACCGCCGGCTCGCCGCGGCTGTAGGAGCTGTCGAACTCGCTACCGTCGATGAACTGGCCGCGATAGTGCACGCGCACCATGGCGCCGGGCTCGGGCGTGGCGCCGTCGCCTTCCTCGATCACCCGATAGAGCAGGCCGCTGTCGCGGCGGATCACATCGTCGCGCTGGGCATAGACCTTGAGGAACGCCCGGTCCTGGGTCATGTCGCCGGTGCCCATCTCCATGAGCTCGGCATAGGCTTTCGACACCGCCGCGTCGTCGCCCGCGGTCGCCGTGGGCTCGACGGGGGCGGTGGCATCGGCGCTGCGGTCGTCGGCCGGCTTGTCGCAGGCGGCAAGGGCCGGCAGAAGCGCCACCAGGGCGGCGGCGATCAGGGGTCGTCGGTGCATGGCTCTCCATCCCTCGGGCGACCGACGCACGCGCGGCCGCTCCGCTACGGTTTGCAGGGGTCGTCACCGGCGGTCTATAGAGGGCCGCCAGACCCTTTGACAATGCGCCGATCTATGGGGCCAAACCATGACCCACCGCCTGACCGCCGCGATGCGCGCCGAGGGGCTGATCCGCCTGGCCCAGGCGCAGGGATTGTTCGCCGCCCTGCGCCACCGGGGCGAGGCCGAACGCGGCGCGCTGCTGGTCAAGCTCGACCGCTTCGACGCCGGCTGTCTGATGCTCGAACCGGTGACCGGCTTCGACGGCGCCGCGCTGTGGCGCGGTCTCGACGGCCCGGCGGTCGCGGGCCCGCGCGCCGAGGAGATCATCGCCAAACGCCGCCGGGTCGATACCGACCTTTGGGTGATCGAGATCGAAGACCCCAAGTCGGTGCTGGACCCCGCCGCCTGGCCGGCGTAAGCGAGGGTCATGACCGACCGTTCCGCCGCCGCACCCGCCCCCGAAACCGCCACCGCCCCGACCGCCGAGCCGGGCGCGCGTCTGGCGCTGCCCTTGTTGCTGGCCGGCGCGGTCGGCATCGGCTTCGCACCGATCTTCGTGCGCCTGGCGAGCGAGGCGGGCGTCGACCCGGTGGCCTCGGCGTTCTGGCGCATGGCGCTGGCGACGCCGCTTTTGGGTCTGAGTGCGGCCTGGGTGGCGAGGGCCAACGCCGCCCGGCGCGGCCCGCCGCCCGACGGCGCCCTGCCCGCCCCCGGCCACCGGCGCGGGCTGGTGTTCATGATCGCGGCGGGGCTGTTCTTCGCCGCCGATCTGAGCCTGTGGCACTGGTCGATCACCCTGACCAGCGTCGCCAACGCGACCCTGCTGACCAATCTGTCGACCGTGTTCGTGCCGCTGTTCGGCTTCTTCGTGCTGGGCCAGCGCTTCCGGGGCAGCTATCTGGCCGGGGTGGTGCTGGCGCTCGGCGGCGCGGCACTGCTGGTCGGGCTGTCGCTCGACCTGGGCGGCACGCGGCCCTTGGGCGACCTGTTGGGGGTCGCCACGGCGGTCATGTACACGGGCTATTTCCTGTCCACCGCCGCCGCCCGGCGCTATGTGTCGACGCCGGTCACCGTGCTGGCGGTCACCGGCGGCGCGGCGCTGGCGTTGTTGCCGGTGGCGATCTTGAGCGGCGACAATTTCTGGCCCACCAGCGCCATCGGCTGGGCGCCGCTGATCGGCGTGGCGCTGATCAGCCAGGTGGCAGGCCAGGGGCTGATCATCTTCGCCGTGCGCCACCTGCCGCCGGCGTTCACCGTGGTCAGCCTGCTGATCCAGCCGCTGGTCGCCGCCCTGGTCGCCTGGGTGCTGTTCGGCGAGGCGCTGGGCCCGGTGGAACTGGCCGGCGGTGCCATGGTGCTGATGGGCATCCTGCTGGCCCGGCGCGGCGCCCGCTAGCCCCTGGCGCGGCGCGCGTTGGTTAGTCCTTCATTGCGTCGAGCCCGCCGAGCGCCAACAGCGCGGCGAAGCTGGCGGCGTCCACCGGCAGCACCGACAGGCGCGGCTGGCGCACCAGGGCCAGATGGTCGAAGCGGCCGTCGGCCTTGACGGTCTTGAGGGCGACCGGCCGGGGCAAGGACCGCTCGGCGGTCAGGTCGACGAGCCCCGAGCGCGGGTCTTGGGCGTCGTCATAGAAGGTCCGGGCGACCCGCGTCAGCCCGACGATCCGCCGCTCGCGCCCCGAATGGTAGAACAAGACCGGGTCGCCCAGCCCCATGGCCCCCATATGGCCGAGCGCCTGGGCGTTGCGCACCCCGTCCCACGGGCAGGTGCCGGCGGCGACCATCTGCTGCCAGCCCCAATCCTCGGGCTCGGACTTGACCAGCCAGCCGCCGCCCGGCGCGTCGCCCGGGTGATCGCTGGACTGACCGGCCGCGCTCATGCCTTGGCGGTCTCGGCCCACGGCCCGAACAGCGGGTTGAACGGCCGTACCTCGACGCTTTCGAACAATCCGGCCTGGAAATAGGGGTCGGCCTCGGCCGCCAGCCGGGCCGCCGACAAAGACGCCGCCTCGACCACGATGACGCTGCCCGCCGGGTGGTCCGCACCGTCGTGCAGGCGCAGCGGCCCGGCCACCTTGAGCCGGTCGCCCATGCCCTTGAGGTGCTGGAGATGGGCGTGGCGGGTCTCGGTGCGCAGGCCGACCGCGTCGGGCTTGTCCTTGGCGATGATGATGTAGAGCATGTCAGGTCTCCTCGGCTTTGAACGGCCGGGTCAGCAGGTCGGCGACCGCCCGGTCGAGGCTCAAACCCCGGTTAAGCACCGCGTCGACGGTGCGGGTGATCGGCATGTCGACGCCCAGCCGCTCGGCCTCGGCGGCCAGCACCTGCGCGGTGATCGCGCCCTCGGCGACGCTGCGCCGACCGGCCAGCACGGTGGCCGCGTCGCCGCCCCGGCCGATCTCATGGCCCAACGACATGTTCCGCGATTGCAGGCTCGAACAGGTCAGCATCAGGTCGCCGAGCCCCGACAGGCCCTGCAGGGTCTCACGCTCGGCACCGCGCGCGAGGCCGAAACGGGTCATCTCGGCCAGGCCGCGGGTGAGCAGCGCGGCGCGCGCGTTCTCGCCCAGTTCCAGGCCGTGGACGATGCCGGTGGCGATCGCCATGACGTTCTTGACCACGCTGCCGATCTGCGCGCCGACCACATCGCCGCTGGCATAGAGGCGGAAGGTGGCGAGGCCGAGCCGGGCGATGATCCGCCGGCACAAGACCGGGTCATCGGCCGCCAGCGTCGCCGCCGAGGGCAGGCCGCGCGCCAGTTCGGCGGCGAAATTGGGCCCCGACAGCACCGCCACCGGATGGCCCGGCGCCGCCTCGGCGACCACCTCGCTCATCAGCTTGGCGGTCTTGGCCTCCATGCCCTTGGAACACAGCACCAGCGGCACCGAGGCGGCTAGGTGGCCGGCCAGGGCCTCGGCCAGCCGGCGCATGTGTTGGGCCGGCGGCACCATCAACACCAAGTCCCGGTCGGCCAGGTCGGCCAGGTCGGCGGTCGCCCGGACACCGGGGTCGAGCGGCACGCCGGGCAGAAAAGCGGGATTGCTGGCGGTGTCGTTGATCGCCTGGACGGTCTCGGCCTCATGGGCCCAGATCAGCGGCTCGGCGCCGCCGCGCCGGGCGGTTTGGGCGAGCGCGGTGCCGAACGCGCCGGCGCCGACCACGCCGACGCGCGGGCCGAGGGGCGGGCCGAAGCCGGGCGAGCCATCGCCGCCCGTTTCGGGCTCGGCCATGGCGGGTGTCTCGAAACGCGTGTTCATCCCTGCTCCATAGCCCGACCGGCGCGCCGCGTCACGCCCTGGCTGCGCGCCGGGTGTACGACCGCCGCCCCGGCCCGAAGCGGGTTCCAAAGCGGGCCCCAAACCGGATCAGGCCTTAGCACCCTTGCGGCCGCTGCCATAGACCGGCGCGCCGGCCTCGTCGAGCGGCCAGCGCGGGCGCGCCGGCACGTCCAACGGGTCGGTGAAGCCAAGGCGAAACCGCTCGACCCCGGCCCAGGCGACCATGGCGCCATTGTCGGTGCACAGCCACAAGGGCGGCGCCTGGAACGTCCGGCCGGCGTCCGCCGCCACCTGCGCCAGCCGCGCGCGCAGCGCCTGGTTGGCCGCCACGCCGCCGGCGACCACCAGCGCCGCGCCGGCGGGCCCCCGGTCGAGGGCGCGCGCCACCCGGTCGGCCAGACAGTCGGCCACCGCCGCCTGAAATGCCGCGCACAGATCGGCCTTGTCGGCGTCGCTCAGCCCGCCTTGCTCGGCCAGCAGCCGTTCGCCCTGGCGGCGCAGCGCGCTTTTGAGGCCCGAGAACGAGAAATTCAGCGACCGGTCGCCGACGAACGGCCGCGGCAGGTCGAAGCGCGTCGGGTCGCCGGCGGCGGCCAGCCGCTCGACCGCCGGGCCGCCGGGATAGCCGAGCCCCATGAGCTTGGCGGTTTTGTCGAACGCCTCGCCCACCGCGTCGTCGATGGTGCTGCCAAGCCGCCGATAGCGACCGACGCCCTCGACCACCAGGATCTGGCAGTGCCCGCCCGAGACCAGCAACAGCAGATAGGGAAAATCCAAATCGGGCTCGGTCAGCCGCGGCGACAGCGCGTGCGCCTCCAGATGGTTGACCGCCACCAGGGGCTTGCCCGCCGCCAGCGCCAGCGCCTTGGCGGTGACCAGGCCGACCATGACGCCGCCGATCAGCCCAGGCCCAGCGGTCGCCGCCACCGCGTCCACATCGCCGAGCGCCAAACCGACATCGTCCAGGGCCGCCTTGACCAGCCGGTCCAGATGCTCAATATGGGCGCGGGCCGCGATTTCCGGCACCACGCCGCCATAGGCCGCGTGATCCTCGATCTGGCTGACCAGCTTGTGGGCCAGCACGCGCCGGGCACCGTCCACCAGGGCGACCGCCGTTTCGTCGCAGCTGGTTTCGATCCCGAGCACGATCGGTCGAGGCACGACGGGTCCAGCCCCCTCGGGGGTGTGGGCCTCGGGGTCAGGGGCCGCCGGTCGGTCGGCGGGCGTGGCGGTGTCGGTCATGGTGGGGCCCTGCGTTCAAGGATTGTCCCGGCTACACCCAAGGATCAAACTCGTGCAAGACGGTCTTCGTATCGGTACCCGTAAAAGCCCGCTCGCCATGGCCCAGACCGAGCAGATGCGCCAGCGCATCCTGGCCGCCAACCCGTCCCTGTCGGACGAGGCCACCGTGCTGGCGCCCATGACCACCACCGGCGACCAGATGCTGTCGGGGCCGTTGATGGAGGTGGGCGGCAAGGGCCTGTTCACCCGCGAGTTGGACGACGCGCTGCTCGCCGGCGCCATCGACCTGGCGGTGCACTCGGCCAAGGACCTGCCGACCGTGCTGCCCGACGGCATCGAGTTGATCACCATCCCCGAGCGCGAAGACCCCTATGACGCCTGGATCGGCGCCGACAATATGACCGTCGACCAGTTGCCCCAGGGCGCCAAGCTGGGCTCGGCGTCGCTGCGCCGGCGTGCCCAGATCCTCGCCCGCCGCCCCGACCTGGTGCCGGTGGTGCTGCGCGGCAATGTGGGCACCCGGCTCGACAAGCTGGCGCGCGGCGACGCCCACGCCACCATGCTCGCCCATGCCGGCCTGCGCCGCCTGGGCAAGACCGACGTGATGACCTGTGTGCTCGACGAAGCGCTGTGCCTGCCCGCCCCCACCCAGGGCATCCTGGCGATCACCGCGCGCACCGGCGACGAGCGCGTGGCGCGTATCCTGGCGCCGCTCGAAGACCCCACGGTGCGCGCCCAGGCGACCGCCGAACGCGCCTTCCTGGCCACCCTCGACGGCTCGTGCCGGACCCCGATCGCGGCGCTCAGCCGGGTCGAGGGCGACCGCGTGCACCTGACCGGCCGGGTGCTGCCGCCCAACGGCAGCGAGTGCTACGAGATCGCCGGCGACGCGCCGGTGGCCGAGGCCGAGGCGCTGGGCCTGCAACTGGGCCGCGACATGCGCGCCAAGGCCGGCGAGGCGTTCTTCGCCGCCCTGCCGCAGATGGTGGCGGACGCCTGGGGTTGACCCGGTGACCACCTTACTGCTGACCCGGCCGGCAGCGCTCGGCGCCAAGACCGCCGACCGGCTGACCGCCGCCGGGGCGCAGGTGCTGTCGAGCCCGGCCATGACCATCGAGGCCTGCGGCCCCCATCGGGTGCCGGTGGGTGACGCCCAGGCGGTGCTGATCACCTCGATCCACGGCGCGCAACTGGGCCTGCCCCGGCTCGCCGGGCCCGAGCGCCCGGTGTGGGCGGTGGGGCCGGCGACCGGCGAGGCGGTGGCCGCCACGGCGCGCGCCGACGGCCCGCCGCCGGGCGCCATCCACTGCGCCGAGGGCGATGCGGTGTCCTTGTCGGGCCAGTTGATCGCGCGGCTCGACCCGGCCGACGGGCCGCTGCTCTATCTGGCCGGCGCGGTGCGCAAACCCACGCTCGAAGCCCGGCTCGCCGAGGCCGGCTTCGACGTGCGCACGGTCGATGTCTACGACGCCCACGCCGCCGAAGCGCTGACCGCCGAGGCGCGCACCGCGCTCGCTGAAGGTCGGGTCGACGCGGTGTTGCTCTATTCGCCGCGGACCGCACGGATCGTACGCGACCTGGCCGAACGTGCCGGGGTGGCGGCGGCGCTCAAGGGCGTGACGGCGGTGTGCATCAGCCCCGCCGTGGCCGACGAAGTGGCCGGCCGGGTGGGCCGGATCGCCACCGCCCACAGCCCCGACGAACCCTCGCTCTTGTCCGCGCTCAGAGATGCGGTAGGCTTAGGCCTGTAACCGCGATCTGAGTGAGGGCGTTACGGTGACCGACAAGAAAACCGACAGCGACAGCGACACCGGCCAATCCGCCGACCAGCCCAGCGACAAAAAAGCACAGCCCTCGGGCGCCCCGCGCGGCCCCGGCGCTGCGCCGAGCGGCGCCCGAACGCCGGCGGGTCCGGCCGGACCGAAGGGCCAACCCGGCAGCGCGCCGGAGGTGGAGGCCGAAATCGTCGACGAGCCGGGTGCGCCAGGCACCAAGAACGGGCCCGAGTCGGCGGCCAAAACAAGCGCCGAAGCCACGCCCGACAAGGCGAGCGGCCCGAAAGAGGCCCCGAAAGCGGCCCCGAGCGACGCCGCCAAAGGCGCCCTGAAAGCCAGCCCCGGCGCCGCTGCGCCATCGAACGGCGCCACCAAGCCGGTGCCGGCAAAGGCTGACACCGAAAAGACGCCAGGATCGACCCCTGGGGCGGCTCAAGACCCGGCCCCGGGGTCGGGTTCCGAGTCGGGTCCAGGCTCGTCACCGGGCTCGGCCGGGAAGACCGCGCGCGACGCCAAGGCGTCCAAACGACGCGGCGGCAAGGGCGACGCTGCCGGCAAGGCTGGCAAGACGCCGCCGCCGCCCAGTGACGGCGACGGTCCGACGCCTGAAAAACCGGCCAAGGCGGCGCGCAAGCGGGGCGGCGCCCTGCCCTGGATTCTGGTGCTGCTGTTGTTGGTGTTCGTCGGCGGCGCGGCGGCCGGGCCCTTGTTGATCGACAATCTGGCGCGCCTCGGCCTGCCGGTCGACCGCCTGTTGCCGGCGCCAAGTCCCACCGGCGATGCCACCGGCGCCGCGCCCCGGTCGGACGGCACGGTCCGCGCCCTGAAATCCCGTCTCGACCAATTGCGCACCGACCTGGCCGACCAACAGGAGCGCGTGGCGCGGCTGGCCCGGGATCTGGACGACGCCCGGTCGGCGGCCGAGACCGCCCGCCGCACCGCCGAGCGCGCGCTGACCCAGAGCGCTCAAGCCACCCAGGCGGGCGACGCGCCGGCCGCAGCACCCGCGCCGGCCATCGACACCAGCCGATTCGCCGACGCCGACGCGCTGGCGGGCCTGCGCGACCGGGTCGACAGCCTGGCCAACCAGATCGCCGCGACCGGCGACGACGGCACCCAGGGCGCCATCGGCGCCTTGCAGGACCGGGTCGCCGCGCTCAAGACCCGCGTCGACACATTGGCGCGCACCAAGTTGGAGCCCGAGGAATTGGACACCCTGCGCCAGAGCCTCGGCGGCCGGGTCGACACCCTGGAGCGCGAGGTGGCGCAACTGGCCAGCGAGGTGACCGGGGTCGCCCAGCGCAGCCGCACCGGCGCGACCGGACCGTCGCTCGCCTATGAGGTGGCCAAGCTGCAACGCAAGCTGGACAGCGGCGAGCCGTTCAAGGGCGATCTGCGGGTGATCGAAAGCCTGCTGGCCGAGACGCCGTCGCTGCAGGGCCGGGCGGCCGAACCCCTGGCGACGCTGAACCGCTTCGCCGACGGCGGCATCGCGCCCCACCCGGTGCTTGCCGACCGGTTCACCGCGCTGTCGGCCGAGGTGATGCGTCAGACCGCCAAGGCCCAGGCTGAAGAAGGCGGACTGTGGTCGAACCTGGAAGCGACCGCGTCGTCGTTGATCACCGTGCGCCCGGCGACCCCCGACGAGGCCGACGCCAGCCTGGCCGCCGACATCACCCGCATCGAACGCGCGGTGCGCGCCGACCGGTTGGCTGCGGCACTGGCGCTGGTCGACGCCCTACCCCAGGCGGGTCAGGACGCGCTCACCGGCTGGGTCGATCGGGTCCGCGACCGATTGGCGGCCGAACGCGCCGCCGACCGGCTCTATGGCCTGGTGACCGGCAAGAGCCCGTCGTCGGGCGACCAGAACTGAGGGCCCCGCCATGCTGCGTTTGTTTTTCTTCCTGCTTTTGGTTTTGGCGGCCGCGTCGGTGGCCGCGTTCCTGGCCGAACAGCCGGGCCAGGTGACCATCGCCTGGCTCGGCCAGCGTATGGACACCTCGGTGGCCGCGCTGGTGTTGATCGCGGTCGGGCTGATGCTGGTTACCTGGGTGGTCGCACAGGTGATCCTGCGCCTGGCCATGGCGCTCGGCTTCGCCCGCCAGCGCGCCGAACAGAAGCGCAAGGAACACGGCTATGAAACGCTCAACCGCGCCATGGCCGCGCTGGCCAGCGGCGAGGAGCGCGAGGCCAAGCGGTTGACCGGCCGGGCGGCGGCGCTGCTGCCCGACGAACCGCTGAGCCATGTGATGGCGGCCGAGGCGGCGCGCCTGGCCGGCGACGAGGGGCTCCGGCGCGAGCATCTGGCCAAGTTGGCCGAACGCGAGGACACCGCCTTTCTGGGCCTGCGCGGCCAGGTGGAGGCGGCACGCCGCCAGGGCCGCACCGGCGAGATGCTGACCCTGCTCGACCGGGCGCTGACGCTGCGCCCCAAAAGCCGCTGGGCCCGGCTCAGCCGGCTGGAGACGCTCAAGCTCGCCGGGCGCTGGGCCGAAGCGCGCGACGCCATCGATCCGGCGGTCAAGGCCGGCGCCGTGGGCAGCGACGAGGCACCGCGCATGAAGGCGGTGCTCGGCCATTGCATGGCGGTAGAAGCCGAAGCGGCCGGCCAGGTGGACGACGCGCGCCGCCTGGCCCATGCCAGCCACAAGGACCTGCGTGGCTTCGTGCCGGCGGCGATTCTCGACGCCCGGCTGGCCAATCTGGCCGGCGAGCGGGCCAAGGCGCACCGGATCTTGAAACAAACCTTCGTCAAGCGCCCGCACCCCGACCTGGTGGAAGCCGAGGCGGCGATCTTCAAGGCCGAGACGCCACAGGCGCGACTGGAGCGGCTGAAGGCGCTGATGCCGCGCGGCGACGTCCCAGGCGAGGCCAAGCTGCTGCTGGGCGTCGCCGAGGCGGAAGCCGGCAATGAAGACGCCGCCCACGCCCTGCTCGACCCGCTGACCCGCGCCCATGATGACAGCCGCGCCATGGCCGCCATGGCCCGCGCGGTGGAGGCGATCCGCGGCCCGGACGACCCGGAAGCGCGCAAGTGGCAAGACCTGGAACGGACCACGCCGGTGCGCTCGGGCTTCTGGCAGTGCGATAGCTGCGCCAACATGCGCGCCAACTGGACACCGCTGTGCCCGACCTGCCAGGCATTCGACAGCCTGCGCTGGATCGGCGTCGGCGAGCCGCCGGTCGAACCGCGCGCCCCGGCGCTTGCCGACACCGACGAGCATGTGCTGTTGGAAGGCGCCTGATCGGCCGCCGCCGGCCGGCGTCTCGGGTGGGGCGTCGGCACGTTTTTCCGCTTGCAAGCCGCCCAGGGGATGCGTAGTGTCCCGGCGCGCATCGGGGGCCGTGATCGCCACGGTCACCGGCAATCGGGCCGCCTTAGCTCAGTCGGTAGAGCAATGCATTCGTAATGCATGGGTCGCGTGTTCGAGTCACGCAGGCGGCACCATCCCACCCCCCCCTCCACGCCTCACTCGATTGCCAGACCATGGCCCAGCCACCCGGCTGCGGGCCTGCCCGGTCACGCCGCCATTGCGGGCCGCCTGATGGCGGCGCGGCAATCCCCCGGCGCCGGCCGGCCGGATCGCGACCTGAGAGGGGCCGGCGCCTGGCGGCGGCGGTTGAATCGCTTCGCTGCGCCGGTCATGACGGCTGGATGATCACCGGGGGGCGGCGGCCCGTCCGCACATCTGAGCACACCGCATCACCAACAGACAGGGGCGCGGGATCAGACGGCGATGTTAGCACTCAGACCCGGCGAGTGATAAAATTGCGTCACCCGCCCTTCCGCCCTCATCTTATTGCGCCGTTAACGCTTTTGGGTCACTGTTTTGGGACCAAACCAGGGGTCAATACGGAGATCCGCTTCATGACCAGACCGGACACACCGACCACCCGGGCCATCGACCGCGAGCGTCAAGCCAAGCTGCTGGCCGGCTATCAGTTGGCGACGGCGGAGATTCTTTATCGCCTGCCCGATCACCCGAGCTTCCTGCAAACCTTCGTCTGGCAGGATTTCGACCTGGTTCCCCGCTATCCGGTGCTCAAGCGCTTTCTGGGCTTTTGGGAAGACAATCTTGACGGCGCGCTGCACAGCGTTCGGGTGACGTCGGCGAAGGTTCTGACCACCGGCGATTGGCGCACCGACCGCGACGGCTTCGTGCTGCCCTGAGTTGCCCTGAGTTGCCCTGAGCCGCCCCGGCGCGCGCCCCAGCCGCGCAGCCTCACGCCCCGAGGCCCAGTTCCGGAGGCTCGGACACCCCGACCGTCCGACCGGCCCCCAGGCGGTGGGCGCCCCACCGCCCCTTTCGTTTCGGGGCCGAGCGCCTACCTGTTGGGATGACCCTCGACCCAACAGGAGCCGCCATGATCGATCTTTATTCCGCCGCCACGCCCAATGGGCACAAGGTCTCGATCACGCTCGAAGAACTGGGCCTGCCCTATCGCCTGCACAGCATCGACCTCGGCGCCAACGAACAAAAGCAGGACTGGTTCCTCAAGCTCAACCCCAATGGCCGCATCCCGGTGATCGTCGACCGGGACAATGGCGACTTCCCGGTCTTCGAGTCGGGCGCGATCATGCTCTATCTGGCCGAAAAGGCGGGCGGCCTGTTGCCCGGCGACGCCCGCGCGCGGTCGCTGGCCATTCAGTGGCTGATGTTCCAGATGGGCGGGCTCGGCCCCATGCAGGGCCAGGCGCACGTGTTCACGCGCTATTTTCCGTCCAAGATCGACGCCGCCATCGCCCGCTATCAGGGCGAGACCCGGCGGCTCTATGAAGTGCTCGACGGCGCGCTGGCCGACCGCGCCTATCTGGCCGGCGACTATTCGATCGCCGACATCGCCAGTTGGACCTGGGTGCGCTGGCACCACTGGGCCGGCGTAGCCATCGACGATCTGCGCAACCTGACCGCCTGGGTCGAGCGCATCGCCGCGCGCCCCGCCGTCCAGCGCGGGCTCGAAAACCCGCCGCAAACACCCCAGGACGACAAGGCGGTCGAGGCTGCCCGGTCCATGCTGGCGAAATAGCCACGACGCCAACGGACGGAGCGGCCGGACCACCGCGCCGCCCCGAACGGCTTCCAAGCGGCTTTCGAGCCGACCACGCGGCGTGGCGGCTTAGGGGCGCCCCAGCGCGATCTGCGCCACGTCGATCGAACCGCCGCGAAAGCCGCCCTCGCAATAGCACAGATAATAGGTCCACAGGCGCCGGAACCGCTCGTCGAAGCCGGCGGGCAGGCGGCCGGCGTCGAACGCCGCCTCGAAGCGGCCGCGCCACGCCTTGAGCGTGTCGGCATAAGAAGGCCCGAACGTCCGGTCGCCGTCCCACACCAGCCCCGCGCGCGCCACCTGGTCGCGCAAGGCGGCCGGCGACGGCAACATGCCGCCGGGAAAGATGTACGCCTGGATGAAGTCGGCGCCGCGGCGGTACTGGTCGAACAGATCGTCCTCGATGGTGATGATCTGCAAGCCGGCGCGACCGCCGGGCTTGAGCACGTCGCGCAGCTTGGCGAAATAGGCCGGCCAATAGCGCTCGCCCACCGCCTCGAACATCTCGATCGACGCCACCCGGTCGAAACGCTCGTCCACATCGCGATAGTCGCGCAGCTCGAAATGGACCCGGTCGGCCAGGCCGGCCTTGTGGATGCGCTGGGTGGCATAGTCATACTGTTCGCGCGACAGGGTGATGCCGGTGACCCGGGCGCCGCGTTCCTTGGCCGCGATCTCGGCGAAACCGCCCCAACCGCAGCCGATCTCCAGCACATGCTGGCCGTCGCGCAGGTCCATCCGGTCCATCAGCGCGCGGTACTTGGCCCGTTGCGCCTCGACCAGGTCGGTCTGACCGGCCTCGAACAGACCCGAAGAATAGGTCATGGTCTCGTCGAGCCACGGGCCATAGAAATCGTTGCCCAGGTCGTAATGGTAGGCAATGTTGCGCCGGCTGCCCGAGCGGGTGTTGGCGCGCACCAGATTGCGCAGATCGTTCCAGGCCCGAACCAACCGGTTGCCGGCGACGCTGTCTTCCATGGCGTGGCGGTTGAGCGCCGTCACCTCGATCACCTTCTCGGGCGCCGGGCTGTCCCAGTCGCCGTCGATGTAGGACTGCGAGAAGCCCAGGCCGCCACCGAGCAAAAAGCGGGTCAGGGTGCGCCAGGAATGGACGATGATCTCGGCCGCCGGGCCGCTGGCCGGGTCGCCGAAGCTGCGCCGACTGCCGTCGGGCAGGGTCAGCGTAAGCGCCCCCACCGCCACCCGGTTTTCAAGCAGGCGGAACACCCGATCCGGCGCATGGGCCGCCATCAGCCGGCCCAGCCAACCGCCATCGACACTGAAACCGCGCACACCCTGGGTCACCGCTTCGCCGCGGCGCGTGGTATCCGACATCGCCTTTCTCCCTGCCGGGGCGGCGAGCGTGCAGCCCCCCCTGCCCGAGGCAAGGCCCGAGGCAGGGGGACGGCCCGCGCCCGTACGATCGCAAAGCGCTCAGTCCCGGCTTGTGCCGGTGTCCTGAGCGTCTCCCAATCCTTTATGAATAGTAACGTTTGGCGTCACCGGAACAAGAGGCGCCGGGGGCCGGGGATGGTAGGTCGCACCCTTGAGAAACAGCCGCAGCGCCTCCCAATGGATGCCGCCGATCACCTTGTGCGCCAGCACCGGATGGGTGACCAGCCGGCGCGCCAGGCGCGCATCGGTCAGCGGCTCGCGCACCGCGTCATGGGTGGCGACGAACCGGTCGGCGCCATCGACGCGCAGCCGGATCGCCAGCGAATAGCGCGCGTCCGGCACCACCAGGCGGAACCGATAGGCACCCTCGACGGCGTTGAACGGCGACACATGGAACACCTTGTCGGCGCCGTGGCGGTGGCGCGGTGCCGGGTCGTCGGGGTCGAGCGGCGCGGCATAGCAGTGCCGGTCGCCAAAGGTGTTGTTGACCTGATAGAGCACCGCCTGCGGCCGGCCGTCGGCACCATAGCCCACGAACACCGCGATCGGGTTGAACTGATAGCCCAGCACGCGCGGGAAACACAGCATGCCGAGGCCGTGGGTGGCGTGGCCCAACCCGGCGTCGGCCAGACGCGCGCGCGCCCACCCGGCCAGATCGCCCGAGCCGTCGCCATGGTCGCGTTGGCGGAAGCTGACCAGATTGGGCCGGTCGGCCGAAAACAGGCGCAGCCGGCGGCTCAGCGCGTCGAGCCGATCCACGTCGAGCCACAGCGACACCACCCGATAGGCGAAGGCGTGGCGCGCCTTGCCGTAGCGGATATGGCCGACCCGGCCGGTATAGAGCGCCGGCTCGATCATGCCACCGCCACCCGGGCCAAGGGGGCCAGCTGGCGTTCCTTGGGCAAGGCCGCCATCCACGGCGCGGCGATGCCGAAATCGGTCGCCACGGCGATGGCGCTTTCCAAGCCGTCCTCGTGGAAGCCGTAGCCGAAATGGGCGCCGCAGAACCACACCCGGTCGACGCCTTGCAGGCTGGCGAACTGGCCCTGGGCCTTGAGTGCTGCGGCCGAATACATCGGATGGTCGTAGGTGAATTCGGCCACCGTGTCGCGGGGGCGGTCGGCCGGGTTCAAGGTGACGAACACGTCGTGGCGCGGGTCGAGGCCCTGCAGGCTGTTCATCCAATAGGTCAGCGCCAGCTTGCGGTTGGCGCCCTCGCCGCGCTCCAGATAGTTCCAACTGGCCCAGGCGCGGCGGTTGACCGGCATATAGGCCGGGTCGCGGTGCAGCACGGCGCGGTTGGGCTCATAGCCGAAGGTGCCCAAAAGCCGGCGTTCGTTCCGCGACGGCTGGTCGAGCAGCTGCAAGGCGGTGTCGGCGTGGGTGGCCATGATCACCGCGTCGAACTCGGCGGCCGGCCGGCCGGCCGCCTTGACGGTCACCCCGGCGGGGTGGCGCACCACGGTCTCCACGGGCGTGGCGGTCAACAGCGACGCACCGGGGCGCGCGGCGATGCGATCGCTCAGCCGCGAGACATAGGCCCGGCTGCCGCCGGTCACCGTGCGCCACTGGGTGCGCCGGACCAGCTTGAACAGGCCGTGATTGTCGAAGAAGCGGATGAAGCTGTCGGCGGGGAAGTCGAGGATGCCTTCAAGCGGCGTCGACCAGATCGCCGCCGCCATGGGCAGCATATGGTCCTGGATGAAGCTGTCGGAATAGCCGAGCTTGGCCAACAGGCCGCCCAGCGACAACTCGGTCAGGTCCCATTGCTGGCGCAGCCGGGTGGCGCTGCGGTAGAAGCGCACCAGGTCGGCCAGCATCCGCCAGTGCTGCGCGCGCACCAGGTTGCGGCGCTGGGCGAACAGGCTGTTGGACGAATACTCCACCGCCCCGTCGCGCATCGACGCGGCAAACGACATGTCGCTTTCGTGGGTCGCGACGCCCAGATGGTCGAACAGCGCGGTCAGATGGGGATAGTTGGGCGGGTTGAAGACGATAAAGCCGGTGTCCACCGGCGTCGGCGTGCCGCCGAGGTCGATGTCCACGGTGTTGGAATGGCCGCCCAAGCGGTCGTCGGCCTCGAACAGCGTCACATCGTGTTCTCCCGACAACAGATAGGCCGCGGCGAGCCCCGAAATGCCCGATCCGATCACCGCCAGGCGGCAGCGCCCGGTGCCGATGGGGGGCTTGGGGCCGGGCTCGACGGGTGACGGGGACGGCGGGTCGAAAGGCATGCTCATGCGGCGTTCCTCTGTGCGGCCTTGACGTGTTCGTATCCGGCAAGCGCTGCCTGCCGGGCGGCCTTGTGGTCGACGATGGGATGGGGGTAGGTGTCGCCCAGACGCACGCCGGCCTGCGCGCGCTGCGCCGCCGTCGCCGTCCAGGGCTGGTGCAGGACCCGGTCGGGCAGCGCCGCCAGCTCGGGCACATAGTGGCGCACATACGCGCCCTTCGCGTCGAACTTCTCGCCCTGGGTGACCGGATTGAAGATGCGGAAATAGGGCGCCGCGTCGGGCCCGCAGCCGGCGATCCACTGCCAGCCCATGGCGTTGTTGGCCAGGTCGGCGTCGACCAGCGTGTCCCAGAACCAGCGCTCGCCCAGGCGCCAGTGCAGGCGCAGATGCTTGACCAGAAACGACCCGACGATCATGCGCACCCGGTTGTGCATCCAGCCGGTCTGCCATAGCTGGCGCATGCCGGCGTCGACGATCGGATAGCCGGTGCGGCCCCGCTGCCAAGCGGCCAGCGCCCGATCGTCGTCGACCCACGGGAACGCCTTGAACTCGGGCTTCATGGGCAGGTCCGGCAGGTCGGGCATGAAGTGCAGCAGATGGTGGGCGAAGTCGCGCCACGCCAGCTCGCGCAGGAACGGCCGGGCGACCTCGTCCGGGCAGCGCGCCCGGGTGCGCGCCCAGACGGTGCGCGGCGAGATCTCGCCATGGGCCAAGTGCGGCGACAGCGCCGAGGTGGCCGACACGCCCGGATGGTCGCGGCCGGTCTCATAGGCCGCGATGCGCTGGTCGAGAAAGCGGTCGAGCGCTGCCTCGGCACCGGCCTCGCCCGGGGTCCAGTGGGGCGCCATCTTGGCCGCCCAGTCGGGCGCCGTGGGGCATAGGCCCAGCGCCGACAGGCCGTCGTCGGCCGGCGGGGTCGCGACCCCGGCGAGCCGCGTCGGCGTCGCCGGCACCGAGCCCGGCGGGTCGAGCGTCTGAAGCGCCCGCCAGAACGGCGTGAACACCTTGTAGGGCGTGCCCTGGCCGGTCAGCACCCGGCCCGGCGGGTAGAGCAAATCGGGCGCATGGGTGTGCAGGGTCAGCCCATCGACGGCGGCGACCCGGTCGTGCAGCGCGCGCACCCAGGGCTCGACGCCTTGCGTGGTGTGGATGGCCCCAGCGCCGGTCGCGGCGGCCAGCCGGGTCAATACCGCCACGCTATCGCCGCGATAGACGCGCAGACCAACGCCCAAGAGGCGCAGTTGGGCGTCCAGCGTGGCCAGGCTGTGGTGCAGCCACCAGCGCGCCGCGCCGCCGGGCGCCCAATCGCCGGCGGCCGCATCGTCGGCGACGAACACCGGCAAGACCGGCGCGCCGGTGGCGGCGGCGGCCAGGAGGGCGGGCTGATCGCCGACCCTTAGATCGTCGCGAAACCAAAGGATGACGGGGGCTTGGGCCATGGGCTAGGAAGGACCGACGAGCGTGAAACGGCGCGGGTCACGCCCGCGATACTGCGCTGAATTACGAAATGGAATGGCGGCGGGATCACACGGCGCACGCCGCCGACCGGCCGCCTTGGTGTTTGTCATCGCTCCAAGGAACCCCCCAATGCCCCGAATCGCTTACCTGAACGGTCAGTACGTACCCCATGGCGACGCGATGGTCCACATCGAGGATCGGGGCTATCAATTCTCGGATGGCGTGTATGAAGTCACGCTGGCGCTCGGCGGCCGGCTTCTGGACGAGGACCGCCACCTGGCCCGGCTCGGCCGCTCGCTGGCCGCCCTCGACATCGCCCCGCCGCTGGGAGAGCCGGCGCTTAAGGTGGCGATGCGCAAGCTGGTGGCGCTCAACCGCCTGCCCGACGCCCTGCTCTATCAACAGGTCACCCGGGGCGTCGCGCCGCGCGGCCATGCCTTCCCCAAGCGCCCGGTGCGGCCGGCGCTGGTGATGACGGTGCGACGTTTCGACCCGGCGGCGGTGGCGGCGCGCCAGACCCAGGGCGCCGCGGTGGTCACCGTGCCCGACCTGCGGTGGCGGCGCTGCGACATCAAGTCGGTATCATTGTTGGGCAATGTGCTGGCCAAGCAGGCGGCGAGCGCGGCCGGCGCGCAAGAGGCGTGGATGGTCGACACGGTGGGCGTCACCGAGGGCGCGTCGACCACCGCCTGGATCGTCACCCAGGGCGGCGAGGTGGTGTCGCGGCAATTGTCGCAAAGCCTGTTGCCCGGCGTGACCCGGGCGGTGATCGCCGACGCGCTGGCGCCCCTGGGGGTGCGCTTCGTCGAGCGGCCGTTCACGGTCGCCGAAGCACAAGCGGCGGCCGAGGCGTTCTTCACCTCGACCACCAGCTTCGTCATGCCGGTGACATCGATCGACGGCCAGACCGTCGCCGACGGCCGGCCCGGCCCGGTGACCCGGGCGATCCAGGCGGCGCACTGGGCGCATGTGAGGGCTGCGACCGGCCGGCCGCAGTCGCCCCGCTAACGCCAGCGGCGCTCGTCGCCCCGGTCGCGATCATCGTCCCGGGCGCGATCGTCGTCATGGTCGTCATCATGATCGTGGTCGTCATGATCGTCGCCGTCCGAGCGCCGGTCGCGGTCGTGGCGGCCGTGGCGCAAGATGCGCTCGGCCAACTGGCGGCGGACCTCCAGCGGCAGATCCGCCGCGACCGCCACCAGGGCATCCTGCGCCGGCTCCTGCACCGCCCCGGTCAGCCGCCGCAATTCGGCGAATTGCGCCCGCAGCGCCTCGGTATCCACCCGCGCGGCGGTCAGTTCGTCGGCGATCCGCTCGCGGGTCTCGTGCAGGGCATGAAAGATCGGCCGCAGGGCGTCGCGCTGGTCGCGCAGGCCGGTGCGCAGCTCGGCGCGCGCCTCGCGCGGCAGGTCGCGCGCCAGGGCGTGGAGCGCGAAATCGGGCCCGGGGGTCCGGCCGGCCCAGCGGTCGACCGGCGCCGGACGCGGCGGCGCGCTGACCCGGGCCAACAGATAGCCCGCGCCGAACAGGTTGAGCGCCAGCGACAGCACCGCCACGCCGGCGAGGATCTGCACCGGCCGGCTCATGGCGCCACGTCCGCGGCGTCGAGCGTGTCGGCCGGGCCCAGCACATAGCCCGACATGTCGACCAGGTCAGCCCCGCCGCCGGGCGCCTGAAGCAGGCCGAACACGACGCCCAAGACCAGCGCCAGCCCAAGCGCCCCGCCTTGCGCGGCCAATGGCTGCGGGCGCAGCAGCGGCGCCAGATCGGGCGCCGCCGCGCGCCACCGGGCCAGCAAGGGCAGCCGCTGGACGACCTGGTGGGGCACCGCCAGCAACCGCGCCATGAGCGCCGGCGACACCGCCGGGGGCGGCGGCGCGGACCGGGCCAGCGCGGCCAAGGGGTCGCCCGCCAGCGAGGCCGCCTCGGCGTCCAACGGGGATTGCGCCACGGCGTCCGAGCGGGGCTTGGTCCGGCGGTCGGCCGGGTCGCGGTGGTCTGGGCTGCGGGTCATCGCCGGTCTCCTTCACCCCGCCGGCCGGTCGCCGGACGGGTAGATTTGGTACGTCCAAGGGCTCACGCGTCCTTCGCCAGCGGCGCCAACAGCACCGCCCGGTCGGCGCCGAGCCGCTTGCGCAAGCCGCCGCGCGCCCGGGTCAGCAGCGATTCCAGCGCCTTGACGTGCACGTCCAGCACCGCCGCCGCCTCGGCGTTGGACAAGCCTTCCAGATAGCACAGGGTCACCGCCAAGCGCTGGCGCTCGGGCAGCGCATCGAGCGCCGCGCCCAGCAGCCGCGCCCGGTCGCGTTCGACCAGGCGGTCTTCGGCGGTCGGGCCGTCATCGGCCTGGTCGAAGCCCTCGGGCAGCGGCTCGGGCCGGCGCTTGCGGCGCAGGTCGAAACAGCGGTTGGCGACCACCCGGTAGAACCAGGTGGTAAAGCGCGCCTTGCGGGCGTCGAACCGGTGCGGCTGTTGCCACAGCTTGGCGAACGCGTCCTGCACCGCCTCTTCGGCCATGCCGTGGTCCACCGACAGGCGGCTGGCGAGCGCCAGATAGCGCTCTGCGTGGCGCCGCACCAGCACGCCATAGGCGGCGGCCGAGCCCTCTGCCACGCGCTGCATCAACGCCTCGTCGCTATCGCCCGGTCCAACCGTCATCCACACCGCCCGACACACGGGCCCACCGGGCCCTGGTGGCCTTGCTACGTCCCGGGGCCGGGCCACCCTTCGCAGCGATTGCGCGCCCCGGGGGGCGGCGGCGGCCGGCGGCTGGGGCGTTAGAGCGGCACGATCAGACAGGTGGTGGTACCGTGGGCGGCGAGCTTGCCGCGCGCGTCGAACAACTGCGCCTCGGCGGTGCCGGTGCGCCGGCCGCGGTGGACGATGCGGCTTTCGCACACCACCTCGCCGGCGTCCGGGCGCAGGCCGCGCACCAGATTCACCTTGAATTCCAGCGTCGTGTAAGCCTCGCCCCGGTCGAGCGTGCTGTGCACCGCGCACGCCAGCGCGGTGTCGAGCAGGCTCGCCGCATAGCCGCCATGGATGCTGCCGATCGGGTTCATGGCCCATTGCCCCGGCCGGCCGCGCCAGCGGGTCCAGCCCTCGCCCACCGCATCGAGCCAGAAGTCGAGCGTCGACGCCATCGGCGGTCGGTCGCCATTGTCGAGCATGCGTTGCAGATAGGTCAAGCCGTCGCTGTCCTTGACCCGGTCGGCCAATGGCGCGGGGTCTTGCCAGGTGTAATGGCGCTCCATGGGGGCAACTCCTTGCGAACGAAACGGGTGGGGGGCGAAACCGGGCGCGGCGGCCGCCGCCGGGGTGCCGGGTTCAAGGGTGGGGGTTCCTCATAGGCAAGGGCGTCGGCGCGCGCTAGAGTAGGCGCTTACCCGCCGGTCCGATTATCTGAACAGGGAGAGTTCCATGCCCGATACCGCCCGCCTGCCCGACCTGCGCCTGGCCCAGCGCCTGGACGCCATCAAGCCGTCGCCGACCATGGCCGTCACCGCCAAGGCCGCGGCGATGAAGGCGGCGGGGCAGGACGTGATCGGGCTCGGCGCCGGCGAACCCGACTTCGACACCCCCGACCATGTGAAACAAGCCGCCGTCGACGCCATCTGGGCGGGGCGGACCAAATACACCCCGGCCGCCGGCACGCCGAGCCTGCGCCAGGCGATCGCCGACAAGTTCAAGCGCGACAACGACCTGACCTACGCACCCGAGCAGGTGATCGTGAACGCCGGCGGCAAGCACACGCTGTTCAACGCGCTCATCGCCACCCTCGATCCCGGCGACGAGGTGGTGATCCCGGCGCCCTATTGGGTGAGCTACCCCGATATGACGCTGCTGGCCGGCGGCACGCCGCGGATCGTCGAGACCCGTGCCGAAGACGGCTTCAAGCTGACGCCCGGCGCGCTCGACGCCGCCATCGGCCCGAAGACCAAGTGGGTGGTGTTCAATTCACCGTCGAACCCGACCGGCGCGGCCTATACCCGCGACGAGGTGGCGGCGCTGTGCGCGGTGCTGGAGCGCCACCCCCATGTGTGGGTGATGAGCGACGACATGTACGAGCACATCGTCTATGACGGCTTCACCTTCACCACGCCCGCGCAGGTCAACCCCAATCTCTACGACCGCACCCTGACCTGCAACGGCGTGTCCAAGGCGTTCGCCATGACCGGCTGGCGGATCGGCTATGCCGGCGGGCCCGAAGCGCTGATCAAGGCGATGACCAAGGTGCAGTCGCAATCCACGTCGAACCCGTGTTCGATCTCGCAGGCTGCGGCCGAAGCGGCGCTCAACGGGCCGATGGATTTCCTGGCCCAGCGCAACGCCGCGTTCCGCGACCGGCGCGACATGGTGGTGCGCGAACTGAATGCCGCCGAGGGGCTCGATTGTCGCACGCCCGAGGGCGCCTTCTATGTGTTCCCCAGTTGCGCCGGCCTGATCGGCCGCACCACGCCCGAGGGCAAGCGGCTCGACAGCGACCTGGACGTGGTGACCTATTTCCTCGAGTCCCAGGGCGTCGCCGCGGTCCATGGCAGCGCCTTCGGGCTGTCGCCGTTCTTCCGCGTGTCCTACGCCACCGACACCGACAGCCTGCGCGAAGCCTGCCGCCGCATCCAGGAAGCCTGCGGCGCGCTCAGCTAAGTCACGTTCCGCCTGGCGCGCCGCCGCCCACGCGCCAGGCGGGATGTGCGTTCCCGTCCCACCCGGCCGGCTTGCAAACCGCCGGCAGTCCTGGCAAAGCGAGGCCATGAGCCAAATGCAACCAGACGAGCCGTTGGTCCTGGCCCTGCCCAAGGGCCGCATCCTCAAGGAAGTGATGCCGCTGATCCGTGCCGCCGGCATCGACCCCGAACCGGCGTTCGACGACGACGACGAACGCCGGCTGCGCTTCGCCACCAACGTGCCGGGGCTGCATATCATCCGGGTCCGCGCCTTCGACGTGGCCACCTTCGTGGCGTTCGGCGGCGCGCACCTGGGCGTCGCCGGCAACGATGTGCTGATGGAGTTCGCGTATGACGATCTCTATGCACCGCTCGACCTGGATATCGGCCATTGCCGGCTGTCGCTGGCCGAACCCGACCCGGCGGGCCCCTTGGGCCACATGGTCACCGACGCCGCCGGCGACACGCCGCACAATGTGGGCCACATCCGTGTGGCGACCAAATATCCCAACATCACCCGGGCGCACTTCGCGCGTCACGGCATTCAGGCCGAATGCGTCAAGCTCAGCGGCGCCATGGAACTGGCGCCGGCGCTGGGGCTGTCGCGGCGGATCGTCGACCTGGTCAGCTCGGGCTCGACGCTGAAGGCCAATCATCTGCGCGAAGTGGCGGTGATCGCCCATGTAACGTCGCGGCTGATCGTCAACCGCGCCGCGTTCAAGACCCGACCCAACACGGTCGGGGCCTGGGTCAATCGGTTTCGGGAGGTCGCCGCTCATGCCGCTTAAGCTCAACAGCCGGGACGCCAATTTCACCGAACGCTTCCGCGCCTTCGCGACCGCCGAGCGCGCCCCCGCCGCCGACGTGGCCGACACCGTGCGCCGGATCATCGCGCGCGTCCGCGCCGAGGGCGACGCGGCCCTGATCGACCTGACCCGCCAGTTCGACCGCACCGAGTTGACCGCCGAGACGCTGCGGGTGCCCCAGGGCGACATCCGCGCCGCGCGCAAGTCGCTCAACCGCAAGACCCTCGAAGCGCTGGAACTGGCCGCCGACCGGATCAGCGCCTTCCACGAGTCGGAGGTGCCGAAAAGCCGCCGCTTCACCGACGCCGCCGGCGTGTCGATGGGCTTTCGCTGGCTGCCGGTGGACGCCGCCGGCCTGTATGTCCCCGGCGGCACGGCGGTCTATCCCTCGTCGGTATTGATGAACGCGCTGCCGGCCAAGGTCGCCGGGGTCAAGCGCCTGGCGATGACCGTGCCGACCCCCGACGGCCACATCGACCCGCTGATCCTGACCGCCGCCGACATCGCCGGCGTCGACGAGATCTACCGCGTGGGCGGCGCGCAGGCGATCGCCGCGCTCGCCTTCGGCACCGAAACCGTGGCCCCGGTGGACGTGATCACCGGCCCCGGCAACGCCTATGTGGCCGAGGCCAAGCGCCAGGTCTTCGGCCAGGTGGGCATCGACAGCATCGCCGGGCCGAGCGAGATCCTGGTGGTCTCGGACAAGGCCAACGACCCCGCGGTGATCGCCGCCGACCTGTTGAGCCAGGCCGAACACGACCCGGTGGCGCAAGCGGTGCTGATCACCGACGATGCCGACTTCGCCGCCCGGGTCGAAGCGGCGGTGGCCGAGCATCTGGAAACCCTGCCCCGGCGCGACATCGCCGCGGCCAGTTGGGCGCAATGGGGGGCGATCATCCTGGTCGAAGACCTGATCGCCGAGACCGGCACCCTGGTCGACCGGTTGGCACCCGAGCATCTGGCGCTGGCGGTCGACGACGCCGAGGCGCTGGCCGACACCATCGCCCATGCCGGCGCCATCTTCCTCGGCCGCCACACGCCCGAGGCGGTCGGCGACTATGTGGGCGGCCCCAACCATGTGCTGCCCACCGGGCGTCAGGCGCGCTTCGCCTCGGGCCTTGGGGTCACCGACTTCATGAAGCGGTCGACCATGCTGCACTGTTCGCGCGACGGGCTCGACCTGATCGGCCCGGCGGCGGTGACGCTGGCCGATGCCGAGGGACTCGACGCCCACGCGCGCTCGGTGGCGCTGCGGCTGGGACAGGCGCCGGCGTCGGACCGGTCATCGGACCCGGCGGCGCGATGACCGCAGCCGCCACCGCGCCCGACCCGCGTCTGATCGACGTCACGGTGGACCAGCCGGGCGTCGTGTCGTGGAACGCGGATATCGAGCACGAGCGGCGGGTGGCCATCTTCGACCTGCTGGAGACCAACCATTTCGCGCCGCGCATGCCGCTGCCCGGTGGCTATGCCGGGCCGTTCAAGCTGACGCTCGGCGCGCGCGAATCGCGCCTGGTGTTCGCACTCGCCGACACCGACGACAATCCGCTCGAACAGTTCCGCCTGTCGGTGACGCCGTTCCGGCGCATCATCCGCGACTATTTCAAGATCTGCGAAAGCTATTTCGAGGCCATCAAGACCGCCGCACCGTCGAAGATCGAGGCGATCGACATGGGCCGGCGCGGCGTCCACAACGAGGGTGCCGAATTGTTGGTGGAGAAGCTCGCCGACAAGGTGGAAATGGACTTCGACACCGGCCGGCGGTTGTTCACCCTGGTCTGCGTGCTGCACCTGAAGGGCTGAGCGGATGACCCCCGCGCCGCCGCCGCGCAGCGTCTTGTTCGTGTGCGGGCGCAACACCATCCGGTCGATCCTGGCACACCGCCTGTGCGACCGGCATTGCCGGCGCCGGGTGTTCGTCGAGTCGGCCGGGATCGCCCCAACCGACCCCGCCGGCCCCGATGCCCCAGATACCCACGACTCCGACCAAGCCACCCCCGACCCGTTCGTCGAAGCGGTGCTGCAAGAGGTGGGATTGTCGGCCGAGGGGCTGACGCCCAAGGGCTTGGACCAGGTGGCGGTCGACCGGTTCGCGCTCGTCGTCTCGCTCAGCCCCGAAGCGCACCACCGCCTGTGCCGCGATCGCGCCGACCCCGACCAGCCGGTGGAATACTGGCCGGTCCAGGACCCCGGCGACATCGGCGGCAGCCGCGAGCAGCAACTGGCCGGCTATCGGCTGCTGCGCGACCAGTTGGCCCACAAGATCGCCGAGCGGTTCGACTTCACGCCGCCGGGCCGGGCTTGACAGCCACGCCGCGGCCCTTGCAATTGGCGCGACGAACCCCCAGAAGAGAGCCAAACGCAGCGTCCCCCACCGGATCGTCCGACCGACCATGCAGCCGGCGCCCGTGCCCGGGGGCTTACCCATATCTGGAGCGCGAATGAGCAAGGAAGAAGTCTTGGAAATGCGCGGCACGGTCACCGAACTGCTGCCGAACGCGATGTTTCGGGTCAAACTGGAAAACGGCCATGAAGTCCTCGGCCACACGGCGGGCAAGATGCGCAAGAACCGCATCCGCGTGCTGACCGGCGACGAGGTGCTGGTCGAACTGACGCCCTACGACCTCACCAAGGGCCGCATCACCTACCGCTTCAAGTGACGCCACCCGCACAGCCCGCCCCACCATCCGGGCCGACCGCCGGGCCGACCGCCAGCCCGACCGGTCCGAGACCGACGCTCACCCTGGCGTCGGCGAGCCCGCGCCGGCGCGACCTGCTGGGCCAGATCGGCATCGTGCCGGACGCCGTGGCCCCCGCCCATATCGACGAAACGCCGCGCCGCGACGAACCCCCGCGTGCGCTCGCCGAACGCCTGGCGCGCGAGAAGGCCGCCGCCGCCCACACAGCCCTCGCCGCCGAGACCGCCGGGGTTGGCCCGACCGCCCAGGCGCCCGCCTATCTGCTGGCCGCCGACACGGTGGTGGCGGTGGGCACCCGGGCGCTGCCCAAGGCGCTCGACCGCGCCACCGCCGGGCGCTGTCTGGCGCTGTTGTCGGGGCGCCGGCACCGGGTCTATTCAGGCGTCTCGCTGATCGCCCCCGACGGCCGTCAGACCGTCCGCGTGGTCCAATCCACGGTCGCCTTCAAGCGCCTGTCGCACGCCGAGACGACGCTCTACCTCGACCAGGGCGACTGGCACGGCAAGGCCGGCGGCTACGCCATCCAGGGCCTGGCCGCGGCGTTCATCCGCTTCGTCCAGGGCTCCTATTCCAACGTGGTCGGCCTGCCCCTGTTCGAGACCGCGCAGATGCTTGCCGGTGCCGGCTTCCCGCTGGCCCGTGACCTGCCCCCCAGCCCCGAGACTCCGTCATGACCCGATCTGAGTTGCTGTTGACCGAAAGCCCGGGCGAGATGCGCGCGGCGCTGCTCGAAGACGACCGGTTGGTCGAACTGGGCCACTGGCGCACCGCCGGCCCCGGCGGCAGCGACGACCCGGTGCGCCCCGGCGCCATCTTCGGCGCCCGGGTGACCGCGATCGACGGCGGCAAGGGCATCTGCCGGCTCGACCTCGGCGACGGGCTCGACGCGATCATGCCCGACCGCCAGGACCGCCGCGGCTTCACCGAGGGCGCGCTGGTGACCGTGCAGATCGCCGCCCTGCCCAGCGCCCACGACCCCGACAAGAAACCGGTGGCGCGCCGACGCCTGGTGCTCGAAGGCCGCACCGTGACCGTGGAGACCGGTCGCCGGGTCACCGTGTCGCCGCGCTTCGACGGCGACGACGGCCACGAAGCCGCCCTGGTCTCGGCGCTCGACCCAGTGGGCGCGCGCGTGCGCGTCACCGTCGAGGCCGCCGCCGCCCATGCCACCCCCGAGGCGGTGCGCGCCGAGGCCCAAGCCTTGGGCGGCATCCTGCTGACCGTGACCGAAGACGACAGCGCGCCGTGCCTGCTGCTCGCCGCCCCCGACCCGGTGGTCGACGCGCTGACCCGGCTGGCCCCCGCCGGACCGGCAACCGTGACCGTCGAGGGCCGCGAC
Organism: Rhodothalassium salexigens DSM 2132; assembly: GCF_004341375.1. Taxonomy (GTDB): domain Bacteria; phylum Pseudomonadota; class Alphaproteobacteria; order Sphingomonadales; family Rhodothalassiaceae; genus Rhodothalassium; species Rhodothalassium salexigens. Next base: position 9,911 of record NZ_SLXO01000004.1, on the reverse strand, counting down.
CTCGCCCGCCGGGTGCGCCACCATCTGGCGCAAAGCCCCGACACCGGGCTCGCCCTCAACGCCTGGACCGAGCGCGCCGACCTGTTCGCCGAGCGCGGCGTCGACGACGCCATCGACGACGCCCTGGCCGCCGAGGTCGACCTGCCCGGCGGCGGTTCGCTGGGCATCGACCAGACCCGCGGCGGCGCGGTGATCGACGTCAACCAGCGCGGCCGCGACGGCGCCAGCCTGGAGACCAACCGGCTGAGCCTCAACCTGGCCGCCGCCGAGCACGCCGCGCGCCAGATCCGCCTGCAAGACCTGGCCGGACAGATCTTCATCGATTTCGTCGGCCTCAAGCGCGCCGACGATTGGGACCGGGTGCTCGCCGCGCTCGACGCCGGCCTCGCCCGCGACCCGCGCCCGACCCGGCGCCACCAGGTCAAGGCGGCCGGGCTCGTGGTGGTCAACCGCCAGCGCCGCGGCCTCAGCCTGCGCGACCGGCTGTTGACCCCGGCGCGCCCGCAACTGTCGGTGGAGACCCGGGCGCTCGCCCTGGTGCGCCAGGGCCTGCGCACCGCCGAGACCGAGCGCCGCCCGGGCACGCTGGTGTTACGCGCCCCCGAGGCGGTCGCCGGCTGGCTCGACAAGACCGAGCCCGTATGCCAGAGGCTAAGCGAGCAGACCGGGCGATCGGTGCGGGTCGAGACCGGCAGCCCCGCCGGCGCCCATGTGTCCACCGGCGGCTGAGCCCCGACCAACACCACCCGCCCGCCCGACACCGACCGCCGGACACCGCCGCCACGGGCCCGCGACCGCGAACACCGGCTGGCCCGTGCCGGACCCCGCTCAGCCCCTCAAGCCAGCAGGTCGCCCATGGCCCCGCCCCCGACGCCCGCACCGCCCAGCCAGCCATCGACCGACACGGCCTCGGCCGCCGGGCGCTGTCCGCTGTGCGACAAGCCCACCGACGCCGGCTACCGGCCGTTCTGTTCCAAGCGCTGCGCCGACGTGGACCTGCACCGCTGGCTCGGCGAGGGCTATGTGCTGCCCGGCACCACGCCCGCCGACCCCGACCACTGGCCCACCGACGACGGCTGAACGCCCCCGCCGGCCCTTTGCCCCGCCCCGCTTTAGGCGTATACTAATCGCCCGAAGGGGAGGCTGCGCGTGACCCAAAGCAACCGAATCGCCACCTATGGCGCGTTCTTTCTGTTTTACCTGCGCGAGCATAGCGCGCCGGCGACCCGCGCCTGGCACTATCTGGCGGCGGCCGGCTCGCTCGGGGTGGCGCTGTGGGCGCTCCTCGCCGGGCCGCTCTGGCTGCTCTTGGCCATGCCGGTGGCGGGCTATGGCCCGGCCTGGCTCTCCCACGCGCTGATCGAGCGCAACCGCCCCGCCACCTTCCGCTATCCGCTGTGGTCGCTGGTCTCGGACTATTACATGACCTGGCTGTGGATCACCGGCGGGCTTGGCCCGAAGCTTGCCGAAGCCGGCGTCGCGCGGCCCGCCTGACCGTGGCCACAGGCCCGGAAAAGTTTTCCCCGCGACACGGGTATAAAATTTTTTGAGAATGGACACCTCCGCGCATTTCAGGAATACTCCTGCCCGCACTTGAAACCGACGGAAACGGCGCCGCCACGCACCGACGGCGTCGGGTGCGATGGGCGGGGGGAAGATGGGTGCAGCGTATGACATTGCGATCGTCGGCGGTGGCGTCTCGGGCGCCTATGCCGCCGATCGGCTGAGCCGGGAGCGCCCGGGCGCCCGCATCGCCCTGTTCGAGGCATCGGAGCGACTTGGCGGTCGCCTGTGGTCGGTGGAACTGCCCGAGGTTCCCGGCGTGATCGCCGAACTGGGCGGCACCAATTTCTCGGCTCAACAACCTCTGGTCACCGGCTTGGTCGACGCACTGGGCCTGGCCAAGACCGAGGTCGATGCTGGCGTTTGGTTGTCCTATCTGCGTGACCACCGCTTGGTGGAGGCCGATTTCGCCGACGCTGACAAAGTGCCTTACTTCGTGACGCCCGAAGAAGCGGGACAGAATCCCTATGCCCTGCTGATGGCGGCGCTGTTCGACGCCCTGCCGGGCCTGCAAGACCATCTGCCCGTGACCGCCGAGACACTGGACGCGTTGATCGCCTATCTGCGCACGGCGACGGTGGACGGGCGCCCGCTCCACAGCCTCGGGTTCGCCAACATGCTCAGTGCACGCCTGTCGCCCGAAGCATTCGCGCTGGTGCGCGACAATACCGGCCACCCGACCGCGGTTGCCAATGGCAACGCCTATAACATGACCCTGCATCTGCTGGTCAGTTCGGCGGGCCCCTTCTATGTCCTGGATGCGGGCTTCCAGTCGCTGGTCGAGGCCCTCGCGGCACGCGCGCACGACGCCGGCTGTACGGTCCGGAAGGGCCACCGGCTCACCAGCCTGCGCTTCGCCGGGGCCGACGACGGCGTCGCGCTCACCTTCGCCACGGCGCACGGGCCCGAAACGATCGAGGCGGCACAGGTGATTTGCGCCCTGCCGCCGGCGGCCTTGTCCGGCATTCGGTTGACCGACGCCGACGCGACACCCCGAACTTGGCCCGTCGACCTCGACAAGGTGGTCGGCTTGCCGGCTGCCAAGACGTTCCTCGTCTATCCCGAGCCCTGGTGGCAGGACCTGCCGGGCGGTCCGGGCCAGATCACCCGCTCGGCCATGACAATCTCGAACACCAACCTGCCGCTCTGCGCCTGCTATTATTGGGGAGCGGCCGACTATGGCGACAGCGGTCCCGCGCTGCTGCTCGGCGCCTATGCCGACGGCGACTGTGTGGACTTCTGGTCCGGGATGATGCCGCCCGACGCCGCCCCATGCGCCGGCATGGATCCGGCCGAAGCGCCACGCCAGGCACCCGCCGCCTTGACCGCGCGCCTGAACGAGCAACTGTCCGAGATGCACGCCGCCGACCTTCCCGCCCCCCGCTACGGCGTCTTTCAGAACTGGGCCAACGCACCTTTCGGCGGCGGCTACCATAGCTGGACGCCCTTCGTGCGCAGTTGGGACCTCTCGGCCGCCTTGCGCCAGCCGCTCGCCGACCGCCCACTATACCTGTGCGGCGAAGCCTATGCGGATTTGCAGGGCTGGGTGGAAGGCGCGCTCATGGATACCGAAACCCTTCTCGCCACGGCATTCGCAGGACAACCGAAAGGGTCGCAAGACGCGGCCGCCTGACGGACAGCGCCATGCAGACTGTGTTTTGCAAGAGAAGGACATGTCAAAAACAATGGTTTTTTGGCGCCAAATGCAAAATACTCGTCCGCTCAAACCGGAAAACAAACTGATTTTAAAAACGAAATAGACTGAATTATCTTGAAAGCATGACTATAGCGTTTTCATTTAGAGGCGACAAGAAAACGTTTCGACATTTCTCGATAATCAGTAGACTGGCACCTCATTATTCAGAAAGGACTATTGGAACGAAGCAAAAATCAAGCTGTAACCCGACGACCGACCACCCGGGCGCCCCAGCACCGCTGGCCTACGAAACCGCCCCCAATCAATCCCGCACCACATGCTTGGTGTAAAAAAAAGAGGCCCCCCATGTCGAACCTCGCCAAACTGCTCGCTGACATGAATAGCTCGCAAGACGTCGGCAAGCGTTACCAAACCGATCTCAACCAACTCGCAAACGACTATGATCTTTCAGAGCCAGAAAAGGCGGCTCTGGCATCGGGTTCTGAAGAAAAGATTCGCTCGGCGATTGGCGACAAGGTTGGTGATTTTGTCATTGCGTTGATCGAAACACCTTAGAAGAAATGCTGAAAAACGGCATAAGAGTTTTTATCCGTCTTACCGCTAAGACCATGGTCTTGGCGGCAGCTTTCTTTAGCGCTCAAACACTCGCATTTGCAAATGACAATGTCAGCGTGAAGCGTGAGATTTCACGCCTTTTAGATGACGGTAAATTCAAAGACTTGGAGCCAATAGCCAGAAAGTTCCTGCGTGATTCCGAAAACCTATACGATAAGGCATTTGCCTTTATTGCTTTGAACGTGTCCCTCTTGAGTCAAAACGACTTTTCGGGGTCTTTTGCGCTCATTGAAAGGATATTGCCCCTTATTGAAAAAATCGACAATCCGTCTTTTCAATTAGCTGCTAAATATCAGGTGTCCCTCTCATATCGTTTCATCGGCCTGAGCGATGAGCGTCGAGACCATGCGAATGATCTGCTGGAACAAGCAGAAGCGGCAAACCTGCCGCTTTGGGCATGCTTAGCAAAACTCGAACTGGCTTACTATTATTTGGACGCTGCTCCCCAAGAGTTTTCTGATGCGGTCCAGACCGGCCGCAATACATGCGAAAGAATTGCCAGAGAGAAAAAACAAAAGACAAATAATGAAAAAAAGATCCTTACAGCAGCTTTGTATGACTTCAGATTTTTGCAGGGAAAGTTTTTACTTTTCAGAGAAGAAAAAAAAGACCTTATGAAAGCAAATAAAATTCTTGATTCTCTGAACGCTGAATATATTCCCGAAGCCGATAAATTAAAGCGAATATATCCTATCGCGCCTTTGACAAAATCTCTACTTGCCGAGAGCTACAGGCGGTTGGGTGAATTGGATAACGCTATTAGATTAGCCAATGATGCACTGAGATATACAGAAGAAAACGGCATTATGCTTCATGCCTCTAGGGCATATGAGACCCTTTACTTATCAAAAAAAGAACAAGGCGATATGGCGGCCGCGCTTGAGTATCATGAAAAACTCCTCCGCACTCGCCACCATGTCACCGATATCAAAACGGCCGGCAAGATCGCCTTTTATCAAATGCGTTACCGGTCGGCCGAAAAGGATCGCGAAATCGCCGATCTGAGCCGGGAAAACCGCATCCTGGCGCTGGAACAACAGATCAATCGCCAACAGACCCGGCTGACGCTGGTGGTCACGGCGTTGGCGCTGGTCCTGTTGCTCATCCTGGCCGTTTTGGTGCTGAGGCTGCGGCGGGAGCGGGCGTCGTTCGCGCATCGGGCGCGCCATGACGGCCTGACCGGCGCCGCCAATCACCAACACTTCATGGCCGCCACGGAACGCGCCCTGGCCCATTGTCGTCAGGTCGACAAGCCGCTGAGCATCATCGTCTTCGACCTGGACCATTTCAAACGCATCAACGACGCCCATGGCCACGGCGTCGGCGACGATGTGCTGCGCGCCGTGGCCGAGGCATGCCGACCGGTCTTGCGCACCGACGACTTGCTAGGCCGGCTCGGCGGCGAGGAATTCGCCATCCTGCTGCCGGGCTCGACGCCCGAGGACGCCACCGACATCGCCGAGCGGTGCCGCGAGGCGATCACCGAAATCCCGGTCGCCGCCGGCCTGCCGGTCGACGCCTTGTCGGCCAGCTTCGGCATCGCCGGCCTGGCCGCCCAGGAGGAGCCCAGCCTGCGCCACAGCGAGTTGATCGCGCGCGCCGACCAGGCGCTCTACGCCGCCAAGAACGCCGGCCGTAACCGCATCGACCTCTACGACACGGCGGCCGCCTGAGCCGCTCGCCCTGAGCGGTCCCCCCGCCACCCTCCCTTCCAGCCGGGCGCCGGCGTGCGCCTGCCGCTTTTCTCCGCCCCCAACCCAGAAACGGACCCCCACCCCATGACAGACAAACCCGGCCGCCTGGTGGTCGTCGGCACCGGCATCAACATCGCCGGCCAGTGCACGCTGATGGCCAAGAGCCGCATCGAAACCGCCGACCATGTGTTCACCCTGGCGACCCCAGTGATCGCCGAGTGGCTGACGACGCTCAACCCCAAGGTCAGCGACCTGCGCACGCACTATGACTATGCCAATGGCAAGGACCGGCTGGACAGCTATCGCGGCATGGTCGCCGACTTGGTGGCCGCCGTGCGCGCCGGCCGCAATGTGGTCGCCGCCTTTTACGGCCACCCCGGCGTGTTCGCCTGCGTCGGCCATTGGGCGATCGAACAATTGCGCGGCGAAGGCTATGAGGCATGGATGGAACCGGGCGTCTCGGCCGAGGATTGCCTGGTCGCCGACTTGGGGCTGGACCCCGGCGCGCGCGGCTGCCTGAGCTACGAGGCGACCCATTTCATGCTATACGACTGCCCCATGGACGCCTCGGCGCTGTTGATCCTGTGGCAGATCGGCATCGCCGGCGACCATACCCGCACCACCCGCTTCGCCACGCCCGAGCGCCTGGCCGTGCTGGTGGACCTGCTGTCGCGCGCCTATCCGCAGAGCCACGAGGCGATCGCCTATGAAGCGCCGGTGCTGACCCCGTTCGAGACCGCGCGCATCGATCGCTTTCCACTCGCCGACCTGCCCAAGGCCCAGCTGACCGCCACCACCACCCTGGTGATCCCGCCGGCCACGGGCAAGACCGAACGCCCGGGCATGGCCGAGACCCTGGCCGCGCTGATCGCCACCGAACCCGCCTGGCCCGAGGCCACCCAAGCCTGACCCGCCAGACAAGACGGTTCGGCGCCGTTCAGCACCGCTCGGGGGAGCGGGCTCCCTTCCACACCTGCGATGCGACCTCACCGACAACAGACAGGGGGGGGATACCGGCGAAACATCGACCTTCTCTGCCTTCCAGAATCTGATCACGGGCGACATGCTCTAACCACGACCGGCCCTGGACATCTCTACCGGTCTCCCCGCGCCGGTAAATCACATGAATCAGAGGTCGGTTCCCATGCCCCACCCAATCCGCTTTAATCAAGACAGGATCATGCTCTGCCTGCGCCTATTGTCAGTTTGCAATGGAAAGGGCTGCTTCAATATCCGCCAGCAAACGACAATTGAGGGTATCCCAGTCACGCCCCTTGATGCTCGCGCGCATGCTGACCTGCAACTCTTGCCGTCGGTCTGGATTGCCAACGGCATGGATGGCCTCGGCAATTGCCTCGCTGAAGCTCGCAGCGTCGTATCGTGCGATGAAACCGTTTTCGCCGTGCCGTAGCAAAGCCCGCACGCCGTGTCCGTCTGTGGCGACAGGAACAAGCCCCTGGCTCAGGTATTCCACCACCTTGACGGGATAGGCATAACGATAATTCAAGACGTCAGGGTCAGTGGGGCAAAGCCCGATATGGCAGGACCGCATGATGTTTAGGACCGCGTCATGGTCGATGAGGCCATGACGGACAAGGCGCAAGCCGTGTTGCATCGCCTCATCGCGCACGGCTTCCAGGGCAGCAACGCCATCAGGGGTTTCCCAGCCCATAAGATGAAGGCACGCAGGCGGTCCTTCGTAGCATCGTGCCCACTCAGCGATCAGACCTGCTCCCCGCCGCATGCTGATATGTCCAGCATAACAGAGGGATATTTCCCGATCGCTCGTCCATTGAGGGGGCGGACCTGATGTCTCCCTTACACCCGGTCCGTCGGCCATAACGAGCCGACACTCGCGCTTCGGCATGGGCAAGTGTGACAGAATTCCCGGATGCATGCCGATGATCCAGACATCTGCCAATTTCAACATCGGTGAAAGTAGCAAACGCCAGAGACCGGCCTTTGCCACCCGGCCTGCGCCCCGAGACGTGCTCCATGTGAGCGACGGATGATCATAAAGATCGTAGACCCAACGACACTGCGCCAACACTCGACAGAGGAACCCTGCGAGCAACAGGCGCGGCGCGTAAACGGTATGAACCACCACCCGGTCTTCATGACCCAGGCGCCGCGCCAGTTGTAGGCTGGTCCGGAGCAGGGATAGATGCTTGCCGACAACATGGACGGCCTGCGCCCGAGCTTCGAGAGATGGCGGGAGTGGTTTCGGGGTCACAACATCAAGCCGGTAGGCACCAGCCAGCGCGAAAACTCGCTGGAAGCGAATTTGGTTCGGCGCGTCGTTGACTGGGCCGATAATCAGAATACACCGAGTTGCCATTCCAGATTGGTCTTTCGCTGCCCTACAGCCAAAATTTTTTCCTGCTGTAAAGTACGGGGCCGGTCTACGATAGGCGAAAATTTGGAAAAGTGCCGATGGGAGTTTTAAGGGAAAAGAACGATGAGCATCATAAAAACTTGCCTTATGGTTTTCCCGGCTCATCAAGCGATGATGAGCCGGTACGGGGGAGTGGCCACTCCCCCGTACCGGCAGGGTCGGACCGGGAAAATGCTGGCCGCACAGGGCCGAGCTAGAGTGGGGTCGCCCCGTCTTTTCCAACAGACCTGAACGGATACCTGGGCCGCACGGCCCGTATGGCAAGCACAGGATTGGAAAAGATGACCGAGATTAGCATCGGGATCGACATCTCAAAAGACCATCTGGATGCCTATCGCAGCCACGATGGTGCGGAAAAGCGCTTCACCAATGACCGTTCCGGTTGCCGGCGGCCGGTGGCCTGGATCGGCGCCGAAGCAGAGCGCATCGTTTATGAGCCGACCGGACGCTATCACAGGCTCGTGGAAGACATCCTGAGCAAAGCGGGACTTCCGCTGGCAAAGGTAAACCCGCGGCAAGCCAAGCGTTTCACGGAAGCCATCGGCGTGCTCGCCAAGAGCGACCGCGTCGATGCCAGGGTTCTTGCCCAAATGGGAAGGGTGCTGGATCTGCCTTGCCACCAATCGGCCAGTGCCGAAATGGACGCGCTCAAGGAATTATGCGTCATGCGCCGGGCCCTGCTGAAGGACAGGACTGCCGCCAAGAATCGCGAAAAGGGCGCCCGCCTTCCCTTGATCAAGCGACAGCTCGCCGCCCGTCTCCGCCACATCGACCGTCAGGTCACGGCCATCGATGCGGCCATCCGCGAACGCATCAAGGCCGATGCCGCTCTCACGGAGCGGTTCGATATCCTGGTTTCCATCCCCGGCATATCCGAGATCACGGCCGCCGTCCTGTTGGTCGAAATGCCTGAGCTCGGAACCCTCGATGGAAAGCAGGTCGCCAGCCTCGCCGGCCTGGCGCCCGTCTCCCGCCAATCCGGCAAATGGCAGGGGAAAGCCTTCATTCGGGGCGGACGACGTGGTCCACGCGAAGCCCTCTATATGCCCGCTCTCGTCGCCATGCGCTTCAATCCGGACTTGAAGCGCATGTACGAGGCGCTGCGCGCACGCGGTAAACCGCCAAAGGTCGCCATCACCGCCGTCATGCGCAAGCGGGTGATCATCGCCAATGCCTTGCTGCGGGATCACCGACCTTGGGCACCTCATCTGGCTTGACCATCACGGATACTCTTAGTGTCGACCATGTCCTCGTTGGTGGTGTCATTCAAGGTTGGCCTGTCGACCATCGTCGGGCCCAGCGGCAGAAGGCGAAGAAGTCCTTTCGATTGACCTTCGGAGGCATGTCGGCCCATGCCTTCCGCTCGCCAGCTTTGGCCCGGATGGCGTTACGGTCGCGGCCTCTGTCGGCCGGCAGGAGTCGCCTTCGCCAAGATCATCGGTCAGCGCCTCGGCCTCCACACCCGGCGACCTAACCGCCGGTCCGGCGGAAGGCGACGGGGCGTCCTTCGGCATCGACGAGCGCGTGGGTCTTGCTCGTGAGCCCGCCCGCCGCGGGAACGTCCATGCCGCCATCCCAACCATGCCCTTTTTTCCGTGGCTGCGTGCTGATGGACGCGAACACATGTGGCATCGATCATGACGATGTCGCTCTCGTAAGCCTCGGAAACCGCTTCGAGAAGCCGCCCCCAAGCGGCGGCTTTCCGCCAACGGAGGAAGTGGTTGTAGCAGGTCGTCGGCGGGCCATAGCGCTCCGGGATATCCGCCTAGGGGGACCTCCTCCGAAACCGCCAGAGGATGCCGTCCAATACCCGGCGATCATCGACGCGGAGAACGCCGCGCGGCTTGTTGGGAAGCAACGGCTGGACAATTGACCACTCGTGGTCGGTGAATTCCTAGGCCATAAACTCATAAACGGGATTCCTTTGTCGTCAGTTTTGTGATTCACGTTTTTCCTCATTGCAGAGGAGGAACGATGAGCCGGCGCC
>NZ_SLXO01000003.1 GCF_004341375.1 Rhodothalassium salexigens DSM 2132 | reverse complement strand
AGGGCTGGAAAAACGCCCACTCCTCGTCCGTCATCAACCCGCGAACCAAGACCGCCTCCCAAAAGCCAGTCTTGAATCACGCTTCGACCGCCTTGGGAATCCACTTCGTCAACAGGACCTAAGGCGCAGCCATCGGGCCTTGATCAGCCCGGCGAAGATGTCCGCAAGCGCCGCGATGTCGTCCACGAAGCGGTCTCGCTCTGGGCCGGCGGGTATGCCAGACGCATCGCAGACCTCCAAAGCGGCGTCGCGGACTGCGTCGGGTCGCAGGATCACCCAGGCCCTTGGCAGGACATCCGGATCGAGCCCATCGATCCAGGACTGGACCCCCGTCAATGGCTGCCGCCGCCAGATCACGGCGGCGCAGCCAGGTCTATGAAGCGCAGACAACTCCTCTATCGTGTCCGCGACGCCCACTGCGATCGACGCATTCTTAACGATTTCCCGAACGAAGCTCATGCCGCCTCCGCGCGCCGCCAGATCGGAAAGGGATCGGGCAGGTCGGCCCAAGCGGCGGGTGTGAACTCGGCGGTATCGATCAGCGCCGCGTTCAGCCGCGCGCAGATGGCCTCGCGGTCGAGGCCCACCCCGATGAACACGATCTCCTGTCGGCGGTCGCCCCAGGGCTCGGCCCAGCGGCGTGACCGAGGAGATTGCGCCAGCCAGGCTGAATTCCACCACCCATTCGGGCCGCGTGGCGATCCAGAAATGACCCTTGGCGCGGATCGTTCCCGGCAAATCCCCGTTCAGAACCTCGTAGAGCCGCTGGGGGTGGAAGGGTGCGCGAGCGTTATAGACAAAGGAGGTGATGCCGTATTCCTCGTCCTCGGGCACGTGGTTAGCGAAACCATACAGTTCCTTGGCCCACATCGGGTGTTCATGAGCGGTCTCGAAATCGAACAGGCCGGTATCGAGGATGGCCTCGGCGGGCACGTCGGACTGATCCGTTTGGATGATCTGGGCATCTGCATTGAGGGCACGGATGATCTTGCGCGCGGCGTCCGTACGCTCTGGCCCGGCATCCGTCACCTTGTTGAGGATCACCACATCGGCAAACTCAATCTGCTCGGTCAGCAGACTGACAAGGCTGCGGTCGTCTGCCTCGTCCAGGCTTTCGCCGCGATCGATCAGGAAATCGTGGCTGGAGTAATCCTTGAGCAGGTTCACCGCGTCCACCACCGTCACCATCGTGTCGAGCCGCGCCACATCCGACAGGCTTTGCCCCATCTCGTCGCGGAAACCAAAGGTAGCCGCCACGGGCAGCGGCTCGGAAATGCCTGTGGATTCGATCAGCAAGTAGTCGAAGCGTCCCTGTTCCGAAAGGTGGCGCACCTCTTTCAGAAGATCGTCGCGTAGGGTGCAGCAGATGCAGCCGTTCGACATCTCGACCAGTTTCTCCTCTGACCGCGACAACTCGGTGCCCTCGCGCACGAGATCGACGTCGATGTTGACCTCGGACATGTCGTTGACGATCACCGCGACGCGTCGGCCCTCGCGATTGTTCAGCACACGATTCAGAAGCGTGGTCTTGCCGGCCCCGAGAAAGCCGGAAAGCACGGTGACGGGAAGGCGGGTGTCGGCTGCTGGCATGCGCACTCCTTTGCTGCATCGGGCCGTTGGCCCTGTTGGTCTGTCCCCCGCGGTCATGTGTGAACCGTTGGATGACTTGCGTAAATGTTACGTTATAACATAACAGAACAACGCGAAAGGCGCTTCGACATGGTGGTCCGTTTTTTCCTCACACGGCGCGCGGCTCTGCTTGGGCTTGGGGCGCTGGCGCTCGCTCCGGTCTGCGCCAGAGCACAAGTGCGACCGACGGTCTTTGTCAGCATCCGACCGCAAAAATCCTTCGTGGATCGGATTGCCGGCGATTTCGTGCAGGTAGAGGTGATGGTCCCACCCGGGGCCAGCCCGGCCACGTACGAACCGTCCCCTCGGCAGATGCTGGCCCTTGCCGATGCGGTTGCATGGTTCCGAATCGGTGTTCCCTTCGAAAAGACTTGGGCACCGCGGATCGCAGCCAACCATCCCCAGCTTGAAATCGTCGATACGCGTCAGAGCATCGCGTTCCCGCCCGCGCCAGCAAACGGTGGAAAGCGCAATCCTCACATCTGGCTCAGTCCGCGACTGGTGCAGCGGCAATCCGAGAGCATCCGCGATGCCCTGTCCAACCTGTTTCCGGAGCAAGCGCAGCAATTTGCAGCGGGACAGGCGGCCTTCGCCGCTGATCTGGCAGCGCTCGATGCCGAACTGACCTCGCGTTTCGCCGGGGTTCAGAACCGCCGATTCATGATCTATCACCCGGCCTTGTATTATTTCGCGCAAGACTACGAGCTTGAGCAGATCGCCATAGAGGCCGACGGACAAGAACCTGGCCCGGCCAGCCTCGCCCGGATTATCGAAGCGGCCCGAGCCGCTGACATCCATGTGATCTTTGTGCAGCAGGAATTCAGCCAGTCGGCCGCCCAGGCGGTGGCGCGGGAGATCGACGGCGAGGTGGTCACGCTCGCTCCCCTTGCCGAGAACATGCTGGAGAACACCCGCGACATCGCAGATGCGCTGTTGCGGGCCATGAAATGACGCCGGCTCCGGCGCTGGAATTCTCCCATGTCGGGTTTTCCTACGGCACGGCACCGACCCTCGAAGACGTTTCGCTCCGGGTGGGCGCAGGGGAGTTCTGGGCGCTGATCGGCCCCAATGGTGGCGGCAAGAGCACGCTTCTGAAGCTGGCCCTCGGGTTGCTCGTATCGGACAGTGGAGAGATCCGCATATTTGGAAAGCCGCCTGCCGAGGCCCGCGCACGGGTCGGATATGTGCCGCAATTCGCCACCTTTCCTCGCGATTTTCCGTTGGCTGTGGAGCAGGTCGTGCTCCAGGGTCGGCTCGACAGCCGGAACTGGTGGCACCCGATGCGTAAGGGCGATCATGCGGCCATCCGCACGGCGCTAGACCGTGTCGGTGTGGCAGACCTCGTGGCGCGCCCAATCGGTTCGCTGTCGGGCGGCCAGTTGCAACGGGTAATGATCGCGCGCGCGTTGGTGGCCGATCCCACGCTTCTGTTGCTGGATGAGCCGACCGCCCATGTGGACACGGATGCGGAGACGAGTTTTTTCGATCTGCTGGCGGGCTTGCGCAACAGCATGGCCATCGTGATGGTTTCGCACGACGTGGGCCTCGTCTCGCGTCATGTGGACCACATCGCCTGCCTCAAAAGGACGCTGGTCTGGCATGGCGCCGCCCCGCTGACCGAGGGCATTCTGGCCCAGCTTTACGGCGCCTCGGCGCGCCTCGTCGATCACCGTCTGACGGAAACCTCATGAGCTTTGCGACCGCACTTTTCGAGCATGATTTCCTGCGCGTCGTAGCGCTCGCTGCGCTGATCGCTGCGGTCTCGGGCGGTGTGGTGGGGACGATCGTGGTCACACGTCGGCTCGCATTCCTCGCTGGCGGGATCGCCCATGCGACGCTCGGCGGTATGGGCGTTGCGCAATGGGCAGGCCTCGATCCGCTTGGCGGCGCCACCGTCGCCGCTGTGATGGCGGCCCTGCTGATCGGGATTGCGGCGCATTCTGGTCACGAGCGCGAGGACATGCTGATCGGCGCAATCTGGGCAATCGGCATGGCTGTCGGCCTGATCGCTATCGCGCACACGCCCGGTTACCAGACTGATCTGATGACGTATCTTCTCGGCAATCTTCTGATGGTCACGGCCCAAGACGTCGCGGTAATGGCCGGTCTTATGGCGTTCGTGCTGGCACTGCTGTTCCTGTTCTGGCGGCCCGTCGTTGCGACGATGTTCGACGACGAATTCGCAACGACACGCGGCCTTCCGACCCTGGCCATCCAGCTTGCCGTTCTCGTTGCGATAGCGCTGGTCGTGGTCGTTCTTCTGCGGGCGGTCGGACTTGTGCTGGTCATGGCTCTGTTGACCCTGCCGACGGCCACGGCAGGGGTTTTCACACATACGCTAGGACGGCTCATGGCCGCCTCCGCCGTCGCGGCGCTTCTGGCTATGTGGCTTGGGCTGGAAATGGCGCTGCGCACGGACTCGCCCACCGGCGCGAGCATCGTGTTGTCTGCGGCTATGCTCTACGTCGCAGCGCTGTCATATCGACGCTTGCGACAGACCCGCAATCGTTCTCAAGATCAGCACCGGAACATTAGGCTCCAGACTCATAACCAGTAGCGGACGAGTGCGACGGTCTAGACGGCAGCAAGGAAGTTGACGGCCAAACGGCCGTATCTCGTGGCGACGCGGCGAAAGTCCTTCAGTCGACCGACCATGCGCTCTATGGCGTTGCGATCGCAGTAGAGGAAGGGCGAGCAACAGGTCTTCCAGCACCGATCCGCCTTGGGTGGGAGGTTCGGGGCGGCTCCCTGGTTGTCGATGATCTGCCGCACCCGGTCGGTATCGTAGCCCTTGTCCGCATGGACGATGACCTCTGCCGGCAGCGCATCGAGAAGAGGGGCGCCGCCGCGACAGTCCGAGGCATTGCCTCCGGTGCGGTGGAGGCGCAGCGGGCGGCCATGATAGTCTGTCAGAGCATGGATCTTCGTGGTCCGACCGCCGCGCGACCGCCCGATGGCGTGGCTCTGCTCCCCTTTTTCCGCCGCTGGCGCAGCGGTGTGCACGGACAGCGGAACTGTCGATCATCACGTCGGAAGGTGGTCCGCCGGTATCCACCAGCGCCGTGAAGATATCGGTCCAGATGCCTTTGGCGGCCCATCGGACGAACCGGTTGTAGAGCGTTTTGCGCGGGCCGCAGACCTCCGGCGCATCCACCCAGCGCCAGCCAGACTTCAGGATGCGGACGATGCCGCTGGTGACACGCCGATCATCGACGCGGAGGCTTGCCCCTCGGGTCCTGCGGCTGCCGGAGCACAAGGCGGTCAACCTGTTCGTCCGACAGCCAAAAATGAGAATGCCATACGACAAGCTCCCCTCCAGGGAGTTCGGATCGCATCTGAAGCCGCAGGGGAAGCCCGTTTATGGGGCCTGCCCCTAGATGAGAAGCAAGGAGCAGAGGTGAGATTGGTGTGGCTGTTGGACAGAGTACCGGTGGAATGAGGTGTCCGGCGCAATGAATTATTAACAATCTCAAGTATTCACAATTGATGCAAAAAACAAAGATTGAAAATATTTTAATAATATGCTGAAATCTAATAACAATGAAAAATTTTTATGGCCAACCATCTGGATGATTTAGAGTGCCGCCAGAAAAACAGCAGTCTTTATTGACCTTTTGGGGCAAGGCCCATCCGGCCAGCGAGGTTCCCGCCCACCCTCTGGCCTACCACGCCCTTGACGTGGCGGCAGTAACGCAGTGCCTGCTGTCGTCCGACCCCGCGCGGTGCAGCGCGCTGGCGCGCGCCCTCGGCGTGGCGGAAAGCGATTGTGTTCGTCTGTTGGGCGCGCTGGCGGCCTTACACGACGTTGGCAAGGTCTCTCTGCCGTTCCAGGGAAAGGCGCCTGAGCACCGGCCGGCAGTGCTATCGGACTATCCGGAGCTCGTCGATCCTGGGCATGACACGGCCGCTTGGCTGTGGTTCGTCCATCTGGCGCCGCGAGACCTTAAAGACCGGCTGGCGCCCACCGGCGCTCTCAACAGGATGCTGCCGGCGGCGTTTGGCCACCATGGCCGGCCTCCCGGCCAGGACCGCACCACGCCCCGTCGCGCCCGCGACCATTTCCCGCCCGAGAGTGTCCAGGCTGCCAATACACTCGTCGAATGGGTTTTGGCACGGCTGGGGCCGACCGATCCGCTTCACATCTCCACTGACGCCGCCAAACGGGCGGCGCTGGCGGTGGCCGGATTGATCGCGACCTCGGATTGGATCGGCTCGGCCCAGCGCTGGTTCGCCTATACGCGACCCGACCATGACCTGGACACCTACTGGTACGATATCGCCTGCCCCAGGGCCGAACAGGCCGTGAGAGCGTCCGGCGTTGTGCCGGCCCCACCGGCCGGCCTTCGGCCTTTCCATGCCCTGGCCAGCCTGCCCGAGGGCAGCGCCACCCCCCTGCAACACTGGGCCGAAACCGTCGCTCTGCCGGCTGAAGAGCCGATCCTGTGCCTTCTGGAAGACCTGACCGGCAGCGGTAAGACAGAAGCCGCGCTGATGCTGGCCCATCGGATAATGGCGGCGGGCCGTGCCGGGGGACTTTATCTCGCGCTACCGACCCAGGCCACGGCAAACGCCATGTTCGACCGACTAGGCGAGCTTTACCGGGGCCTATTCAAACGCGAGACGACGCCGTCCATCGCCCTGGCCCATGGCGACCGGGGCATGCATCCTGGCTTTCGTGCCGCCACATTGCCCGCCAACCAGGATGAACGCGCCTATGGTGACGAAACCGCAGAGACCGTCGCCGACGTGCCAGCCGGGGCGCAGTGCGCGGCCTGGGTCGCCGACGACCGGCGACTAGCCTTTCTCGCCGATATCGGCGCCGGCACGGTGGATCAGGCCCTTCTGTCCGTGCTGCCGGCCCGCCATGCCGGGCTGCGGCGCTGGGGGCTTCTGGGTAAGGTGCTGATACTGGACGAGATCCATGCCTATGACGCCTATGTCGGGGAAGAAATCGCCGCCCTGATCGAGGCCCATGCCGCGCTGGGTGGTCACACCGTCCTGCTGTCGGCGACCCTGCCGACAAGCCTGCGGGACCAACTGACCAACGCTTTCCGGCGTGGCGCCGGCGTGGCGCAATCGCCCCAGGAGGCCGCCGCCCGCCCAGAGGCCCTGCGCCCCTATCCCGCTGGCACGGTTCTGTGCCGAACCGGCGAGGACGCGCAGTCCATTGCAGCATGGTCTCGCCAGGCACGACGACTACCGGTGCGTACCCTGGCCACACCGGAACAAGCCCTCAGCGAGGCCGAGACGAGCGCCCGCGACGGCCAAGCCGTGCTGGTCCTCCGCAACACCGTGGACGAGGCAACGGCCGCTTATGACGCGCTGCGGGACCGGGGGCTGTCGCCGCTGCTGTTTCACGCCCGCTTTGCGCTTGGGGATCGGCTGACCATCGAGGCCGAGGTCATGCGCCGTTTCGGACGCCACAGCCAAGCCGAGGACCGGTCCGGCGCCATATTGGTCGCCACCCAGGTGGTCGAGCAGTCCCTGGACGTCGATTTTGATGCCCTGTTCACGGATCTGGCCCCAATCGACCTGTTGATCCAGCGCGCCGGGCGGTTGTGGCGCCATGCGCGGAGAGGGCGTCCCGGACGGGAAGAATTGGTTGTCGTTACGCCAGCCGCGATCCCAGACCCGAATGAAAGCTGGATTGGTGCCGTTCTGCCCGGAACCGCCGCGGTCTACCGTAACCACGGGGTTCTGTGGCGCACAGCCCGCCTGCTGGAGGCCGAAGGCGCGCTCGACCTGCCAGACCGGGCACGTGCCTTGATCGAGAGCGTCTATGGACAGAGCGCCCCGACGCCCGAAGCCCTACTGCGCTCCAGTAGCGAGGCCGAGGGGCAGGCGATGGCTGGCCGGGCCAAGGCACGCGCGGAGATCCTGCCGCTTTCGAGCGGATATGCGGACACGCACCACTGGGAGCCCGACCACCGCATCCGCACCCGTGACGCCGATGATCCCGTCACCCTGCGTCTGGGCCGCTGGCAGGACAGCGTCATTCAGCCCTGGATCGACCCCGACCCCAAAGTCGACCGCACAACAGCGATGGCTTGGCAGTTGTCCCAGGTTTCATGGAATCTGAAGAGGCTTGCACGCACGGCCTGGGAGGAGCCGGACCCAGCCCTGGCTCGCGCCGTCGCCGAGGCCCGCAAGACCTGGGGGCGCTGGGAACGTGATCTACCGCTGGTGGTGCTGAGACCGACCGGAAAAGACGGCTGGACCGGGGAAGCCCGCGACGACAAGGGCCAGCCCCTGGCAATCCGCTATTGCCCTCAACGCGGCCTAAGCCTAACCTGATTCCTACTCTCAACAGAGTATGGCCCGAGTTTGGGCATGAGCTGCGCGCAACATGCAGCATGTTCCCCGCCTTAGCGGGGATTAACAAGAGACGAAACCCTGGAATTTGTCTTGACAAGAAAGCGGCGGCCCAATGTTCTGAAAAAGAGTTTAGGCGTTAGCTGATATCCGATCGAAAGGCCGCTTCCATGCCCTTTTCCCTGCTCGACCACCCGTGGATCCCGGTCCGGCGCGCCAACGGCTGGACCGGCCTTGTCCGGCCTGATCAGCTTACCGATTTCCTGGAACAGTGCGAATCGCCCATCGTGGCCCTGGCCGCGCCCCGCCCGGACGTCAACGGCGCCCTGCTGGAATTCCTGATCGGCCTGGTCTCCACCACCTGTCCACCGGATGGTGACGACGATTGGGAGCCCGGCTGGATCGCCCCGCCCCCGCCCGAAACGCTGCGCGCGGCATTCGCCCGCCATGCCCAGGCGTTCGTGCTGGATGGCGACGGCCCGCGCTTCCTTCAGGATCAAGAGCCGCTGCAAGGGGGCGAAACCCCGGTCGCGGCGCTGCTTATCGACGCTCCCGGCCAGCAGACCCAAGAGCGCAATACCGACATGTTCGTCCGCCGCGGGGCGGTCAAAACGCTGTCGCGCCCCGCGGCCGCCTGGGCGCTGTTGACGTTGCAGACCTACGCGCCCTCAGGTGGTGCTGGACACATGACCTCGTTGCGCGGCGGTGGCCCGCTGACAACCGTGGTATCGCCGCCCGAAAACGACCCTGGAACCGCTACGCTGTGGCACTTGGTGTGGCTGAACGTGGAAAGCCGTACCGCCTGCGATCAGCGTCGCACGACCGACGCACCGACCGACCCCGCCGCCGTCTACCCCTGGCTCGGCGCAACCCGGGTCTCCGGCAAACAGGGCGCGCGCACGGCTCAAAGCCATGCGGATCCACGCCACGTCTGGTTCGGCATGCCGCGTCGCATCCGCCTGACTTTCCGCCCAGCCGAGCCGAGCGAAACCTGCGACCTGACCGGGGCGACAGACGCCATCATGGTCTCCGGCTATGTCACTCGCCCCTATGGATTCCAGTACGGCGAGGGCGGCTTCCAACACCCCCTAACGCCCCACTATCGCCCCAAGCCCAACGCCGACTGGCTGCCCGTTCACGGTGGCCGGCAAGGGATCGGCTATCGCGACTGGCTGGCCCTGACCAGCAACGAGACAGACACCGCCCGCCAACCAGCCGCATGCGTGACAGCCGCACGGGACCGCCTCGCCGACTTGGGGATCTATGACGGCGTTCGCCTGCGCGCCTTCGGCTACGATATGAACAAGAAGAAGGCCTGTGGCTGGGTGGAGGCGGAGATGCCCCTGCTGCTCGGCCGGGACGACGACGCCCGCGACCGCATTGACGACGCCGCGCGGTCGATGGTGGCAGGCGCCAATCTGATCGCCGCTGCAACGGCTGACGCTGTCGAAAAGGGCTTGTTCGCCAAATCGAAGAACGCGCGCGGCGATTTCTCTGCCCTGGATGCGCGCGTCTGGCGCCAGACTGAGCCCGCCTTCTTCAAGGCCCTCGGCGAGGCCGCCGACCCTAAGTCGGCCGACACCGCCCCCTCACATGCCATCCGCACACGGTTCCTGGCGGTGCTGCGCGAGACCGCCTGCGCCGTGTTCGACGAGGCTGTCCCTGTCGAGGGCTTAGAACTGACCGACTTCAGACGGATCGTCAACGCCCGCCGCTGGCTGACCGGCCATTTCGTATCGGCGACGAAGACCGGCAAAAAGGTCCATGAGGCCCTCGGCCTGCCCGTTGCCCCCCCCGGAAAGCCGAAAACCAGGAAGACGAAGACGGCCGGCATCACCGCCGGCCAGATGGAGGCGCTGTGATGAACGACCGCAAACCTGACCCCGGCATCGTCGCGCGCGACTGGTGGCGCGACCTTCAGACCGACCGCGCCGCCATGGCTAACCTGCGTCGCTGCCACGATCCCACTGAGGCGCTGTTTCTTCCCGCCACTCTGCGACTGTGGCGGGCCCTTCCCCTGTCACGCCACCAGCTTGAACGCGCGGGAACGCTGGCCGTGACATTGGCCCATGTTCGAAAGGACGCCCACGAGGATGCGCCGAATAGATCCATCGCCCAGGCCATCGGGCCGGGCAGCCTGGACACCAAACATCAGCATGAGCCCCGGCTGTCCCAGGCCCGCTTCCGCCGCCTGCTCCTGACCGACGGCCAGGACGAGGCCGCCTTGATGACCGCCATGGTCCGGCTGGTCCGGATGCTGCGCGGCACCGTGAACGTGCCTGACCTGGCCGTTTCCATTGTCTGGTGGACCGACCGCACCCGCCAACGCTGGGCCTTCGATTATTTCAACGCCGGGTCGGCTCGGCCGGGTGCCGGGGCCACCGACACCGAGGACACCTCCCCCGCCCTAGTCGCCGGAGACGCACCATGACCACCTTCGTTCAAATCCATACCCTGGCCTCCTACCCCGCAGCCAACCTCAACCGCGACGACAGTGGCCGCCCCAAAACGGTCATCATGGGGGGCGTGCCGCGCCTGCGCGTTTCCAGCCAGTCGCTCAAGCGCGCCTGGCGCACATCCGACGCCTTCCAGTCCGCCCTGAACGGGCATCTGGGCCAGCGCACCAAACGCCTGGGCGAAGACCTGCACGCCTATCTGACCGACAAGGGCATGGCGGAGGAGACCGCGACAACGACCGCGCGCGCCATCGCCGACGTGTTTGGCAAGCTGGAAGACAGCAAGGATGCCCACCCTTTGCAACTGCGCCAACTGGCCTTCATCAGCCCTCAGGAACGCGCGGCGGCCTTCGCGCTGGCCGATCAGGCGCTGACCGGCGAGCCGTTCACGGATTCGAATACGATCAAGAACGACACCGTCCTGCGCCGCACAGACACCGCCGCCGATATCGCCCTTTTCGGTCGCATGCTGGCCGATGATCCCCGCTACAATCGCGAGGCCGCCGCCCAGGTCGCCCACGCCATGACCACCCACCGGGTCGTGGTGGAGGACGACTACTACACGGCTGTGGACGACCTTAAAGACCCTCACGACGCCGATGATTCGGGCGCTGCGCATGTCGGCGTGCAGGAGTTCGGTGCCGGCATCTTCTATGTTTACGCCTGCATCAATTACGACCTGCTGGTGGAGAACCTGGAGGGGCACACGGGCCTGGCAAACGATGCCATCGCCGCCCTGGTACGCGCCGCCGCCACAGTGACCCCCAAGGGCAAACTCAACAGCTTCGCCCACCATACCCTCGCCAGCTTTGTCCTGGTCGAGCGTGGAGAGGACATGCCTCGTGGCCTGTCCTCGGCGTTCCTGAAGCCGATCGGGGGACACGATCAGATGACCGCGTCGGTCAAATCCTTGATTGAGACCCGCGTCGCCCTGACCGAGGCCTATGGCAACGACCCTTCCGCCAAAGCCCTGGACCTGACCAAGCAATGGCCCGGCGCCAAGGGAACCATCGACGACTTGGCCGCCTTCGCCGTGGAGGCGCCGGCATGACCGCGTTCCTGACCATCACCCTGTATGGCCCCCTGGCGGCGATGGGCGAGATCGCGGTCGGCGAGAACCGCACCGGCTGGCCGCGTCCGGCGCGCTCGGCCGTTCTGGGGCTGCTGGCCGCCGCCCTCGGTCTGCGCCGCGATCAGGAGGAGGCCCTGGCCGCCCTGGATCGCGCCTGGGGGCTCGCCGTGCGCGACGATGCGCCGGGCCGCCCGTTTACCGACTATCACACCGTCCAGGCCCCCAGCACCCGGCGCGGCCGCACCTTCGCCACCCGACGGGAAGAACTCGCCCTGGCGCGCCACGACCTGAACACGCTGGTTTCGCGGCGCGACTATCGAGCCGATGCGCTCTATACGGTGGCGCTGTGGCCGCGCCAGGCGGCCGACCCCACGCCCGACCCGCACGCCCTGGCCGAGGCACTGCGCCGGCCCGTCTTTGCGCCGTACTTCGGGCGGCGCGGCTGTCCGTTCGCGCTGCCGCTGGACCCGCAGGTGGTAGAAGCAAACACCCTGCCCGAGGCGTTCGCCGCCCGTGCTCCGAAAGAGCCGGAACGGACAGTCCGCGCGCATCTGAGAGCCGAGGGCCGAACCGTCGCCGCCGACCAGGATGCCCCCGGCCTGCCCCCAGCCGAACGGCGCGAGACCCGGCGCGACGTGCCGCTCAGCCGGCGCCGCTGGCAGTTTGCCGAACGCCCGGTGCTGATCGCCACCCTGCCCACCCTCCCTGAGCGGGAGCCCGCCCCATGACCGATCATCCCTGGGTCCTCAGCCGCATCACGCTGCGCCGCGATGCCACCGCTGCAGCGCTCGCTCCCATCCTCTTGCCGGACGGGCGTCATTCGCCGACGCCGCTGGCTATCGGTCACCGCCTGATCTGGTCACTGTTCGCAGACCAGCCGGAGCGCGACCGGGATTTTCTGTGGCGGGAGATCGAACCCGGCCGGTTCATTACCTTCTCCGCGCGCGCACCCCGACGCGCAAGCGACTTGGTGACCGTCGACGAGCCCAAACTCCTGGACGTGACCTGGCGGACCGGTCAGCGGCTGGCGTTCTCTCTGCGAGCCAACCCCACGGTAGCGCGCCGAGACGGCAAGGGCCGACGCGGCAAACGCCATGACGTGATCATGGATGCGCTGCGCCCGATTGAGCGCGGCAAGGACCGCCGCACAGCACGGCCCAACCTGGAACGGGAGCGCGGTTTGGCTTGGCTAAGCGCGCGCGCCGAGCGCTGCGGCTTTGCCCTGGAGACCGACGTCAACGGCACTCCCTGCACACAGGTGGACGGCTATCGCCAGCATGTCATTAAACGCCGAAAGGGCCGCCGAGCCGTGCTCTCCAGCCTGGATTTCGATGGCCTGTTGCGCATCACCGCCCCACAGGTCTTCGCGGCCGCTCTGTGCCAAGGCGTCGGCCCGGCCAAGGCGTTCGGCTGTGGCCTGTTGCTGGTGCGCCCGGCCCCCTTGGCCGCAGAGTAGAGAGCCAGCCATGAGCCCGATATCCGGCCTGACCCCGCCCAAGCCGATCCCGATCAAGGACCGTTCCACCTTGGTGTTCGTTCAGAAGGGACAGGTGGACGTCATCGACGGAACCTTTGTCGTGGTCGATGCCGAGGGCGTGCGCACTGTCATCCCCGTCGGGGGCATGACGTGCCTGTTGCTGGAACCGGGCACCCGGATCAGCCATGCCGCCGTCGGGCTGGCAGCACGGGCTGGCACGCTGCTGCTATGGGTCGGCGAGGCAGGCGTGCGTCTGTACTCGGCCGGACAACCGGGGGGCGCCCGCGCCGACCGCCTGCTTCACCAGGCCAGGACCGCGCTGGACGAAACCGCCCGTCTGAAGGTGGTGCGCCGGATGTATGAACTGCGCTTCGGCGAGCCGGCGCCAGAGCGGCGCTCCGTCGATCAGTTGCGTGGTATTGAGGGCGCCCGCGTGCGCGCCCTGTACAAGAGTTTCGCTCGTGATTACGACGCTCGCTGGGACGGCCGCGTCTATGACCCGGATGACTTCGACAGCGGCGATCTGGCCAACCGCTGCCTGTCCTCGGCCACGGCCTGTCTTCACGCCCTGGCCGAAGCCGCCATCCTGGCCGCCGGGTATGCGCCGGCGATCGGCTTTCTGCACACCGGCAAGGCGCGTGCCTTTGCCTATGATATCGCCGACATTTTCAAGTTCGAAACCGTCGTCCCCGTGGCCTTTCGGGTCACGGGTGCGGTCCAGAACAATCGCCCCATCGACCGTCGGCCGGTGGGCGATCCGACACGAGCGGTTCGCCTCCTCGTGCGTGATGCATTCCGCAAGACCCGGCTGCTGGAAAAGCTGATCCCGACCATCGAGGACGTTCTCGCCGCTGGCGGCCTGACCGCGCCGGACGCGCCGGCGGAAGCCCAACCGCCGGCGATCGCGGAGCCGACGTCGGGCGACATCGGGCACAGGGGATAGGCCGATGATGGTGATCGTGGTCGAAAATGTTCCGCCCCGTCTGCGCGGACGTCTGGCCGTGTGGCTGCTGGAGGTGCGTGCCGGTGTTTATGTGGGGGTCTATGGCCGCCGGACCCGCGAGATGATCTGGCGCCAGGTGGTTGACAATATCGGCGAAGGTAGCGGGGTACTGGCCTGGAACGCGCCCACCGATGCTGGGTTCGAGATCGAAACCTGCGGCCCCAACCGGCGCGAGCCGGTGGACTATGACGGTTTTCGGCTGGTAGCGTTCCGGCCGCAGGAACGGCTTGGCCCTCAAGACCACCAGAAAACCCGCGCCGATAATCGCTCCTGAAAACACTGAACTGGAACCGCTGAACAAAGGCGGAACCGTCGGTGGGTTGTTTGACATTGTAAAATGTGTTTAAGGTCAACGCTCTACAAGAAGAGTGTTCCCCGCCCACGCGGGGATGAACCGGCGTCGCCGCCGCCGCCGACTCGGTCAGCCTCGTGTTCCCCGCCCACGCGGGGATGAACCGTCTCGGGCATCCTTCGCGATCAAAGTGTTGCCGTGTTCCCCGCCCACGCGGGGATGAACCGCGAGGCAAATATCGCGGCGCTGGCACGCGACTGTGTTCCCCGCCCACGCGGGGATGAACCGCTATAAAGAAAAGAAAACGAACACGTGAAAGAGTGTTCCCCGCCCACGCGGGGATGAACCGCCGCTTCTCGGCCCGAAATTTCGAGAGCAACCGTGTTCCCCGCCCACGCGGGGATGAACCGGTGTATAACCTGGCCTGGTCTCGGCCCAAGCCGTGTTCCCCGCCCACGCGGGGATGAACCGGCAATTGCGACGGCGGTGATCGGGGGCGTCATGTGTTCCCCGCCCACGCGGGGATGAACCGGCGACATCTATGCCGCGATCCTGGAGATCTCGGTGTTCCCCGCCCACGCGGGGATGAACCGGCGCATTCGGCCTGGTCGACGACACCACCGAGGTGTTCCCCGCCCACGCGGGGATGAACCGGAGCGGCGCGGGCTGAAAACCGAGATCTATGCGTGTTCCCCGCCCACGCGGGGATGAACCGGAGCGGCGCGGGCTGAAAACCGAGATCTATGCGTGTTCCCCGCCCACGCGGGGATGAACCGTCATGGGCATCCTGCGCGACCAATGTGTTGCCGTGTTCCCCGCCCACGCGGGGATGAACCGTGATCCGTCCATGATCGACAATCAGTCAGATTGTGTTCCCCGCCCACGCGGGGATGAACCGTGCCAACGCGGTATGTGCTGACCGTGTTTCGTGTGTTCCCCGCCCACGCGGGGATGAACCGACCCACGGCAACGCGCGAATAGCGAGTGCTGGGTGTTCCCCGCCCACGCGGGGATGAACCGGCCGGCACAACTGACCACGCGCTCGACTGGTCGTGTTCCCCGCCCACGCGGGGATGAACCGGGCGCCTATGTGGCGCCGCCGGCCGAGGATGAGTGTTCCCCGCCCACGCGGGGATGAACCGGGGGCGACGTGCAGCCGCCAGAGATCGAGGGGGTGTTCCCCGCCCACGCGGGGATGAACCGGCGTTTCGCAACGGAAATTGACGCCGGCACAGGTGTTCCCCGCCCACGCGGGGATGAACCGATCAACCGGCAGGATCGGGAGTTGTGGGAAGCGTGTTCCCCGCCCACGCGGGGATGAACCGTCTGGGACATGATGTCCGCCAGCGGCGACCTTGTGTTCCCCGCCCACGCGGGGATGAACCGGCACGGGTTCGAGAGGCAGATCATCAAACCCGGTGTTCCCCGCCCACGCGGGGATGAACCGGGGGCTTTTTTATGTCTGCGAAGTCGATTGCGGTGTTCCCCGCCCACGCGGGGATGAACCGCCGTCCAAAAAGACCGAGGCGAAGATGCGCCAGTGTTCCCCGCCCACGCGGGGATGAACCGACCGCCACGCCCCGCGCGGCGGTGACGGCTGAGTGTTCCCCGCCCACGCGGGGATGAACCGTAAAATCGCCGGGCCAATCTTTGACGATATCGGTGTTCCCCGCCCACGCGGGGATGAACCGGGTCGACGGCGCGTGCGTTGGCAATCGGAGGAGTGTTCCCCGCCCACGCGGGGATGAACCGGAATGGCGCGCTTATACATTAGACGGAGTCTAGTGTTCCCCGCCCACGCGGGGATGAACCGCGCAGGTCCTGGCTGTTATCCGTAAAATCCAGGTGTTCCCCGCCCACGCGGGGATGAACCGATTACCCGCTGGCGCGCGCCCACCTCTCCGAAGTGTTCCCCGCCCACGCGGGGATGAACCGGCCGCCAGCGGGGACCTTTTGCGACCGCTGATGTGTTCCCCGCCCACGCGGGGATGAACCGGCTTCGACGGCTAAAAGGGGGTCGGGATGGTCGTGTTCCCCGCCCACGCGGGGATGAACCGGTTTCTTTGCTCGGCTTTTCGATCTTGCCGTTGTGTTCCCCGCCCACGCGGGGATGAACCGGCAATACCTGCCAGAATAAGCGGACTCATCGCGTGTTCCCCGCCCACGCGGGGATGAACCGACGCTGAACCCGTCTACATTCTTGTTGGACGGGTGTTCCCCGCCCACGCGGGGATGAACCGAATACGAGGTCCTCTGACTCGTCTTCCCTGTCGTGTTCCCCGCCCACGCGGGGATGAACCGTACGTGCGCTCGACCACGTAGTAGGTCGTGTCGTGTTCCCCGCCCACGCGGGGATGAACCGGTCGCACGTCACAAGAAAAATCGAGCGTGTCAGTGTTCCCCGCCCACGCGGGGATGAACCGACTGGCCCACCATCCGCGTCGGTGACGTGAATGTGTTCCCCGCCCACGCGGGGATGAACCGGCCGGCCAGCCGATCACCGCCACCCAGGGGTGGTGTTCCCCGCCCACGCGGGGATGAACCGGCGATCGCGCGCGAGCTGCAATGCGCGGTGCTGTGTTCCCCGCCCACGCGGGGATGAACCGCCGACCGCCTCGGCGATCTCCTCCAGGCACGGGTGTTCCCCGCCCACGCGGGGATGAACCGGGGCGAAATTGACCGCCGACGAAATTGCGCGAGTGTTCCCCGCCCACGCGGGGATGAACCGAAAGGGGCAAGCGAAAAATCGACCTTTTCTTCGTGTTCCCCGCCCACGCGGGGATGAACCGCCCGGAGCGCAGAGCAAGCGCTGCGGTCTTGGGCGAAGAATGCGGGTGGATGCGAAGACCGGTCAAGCCGGAGAGGCGCATAAAACGGCGCTTGAGAGACCGGTACGGAACACCGTCGGGAGGGGGTGGCGGAGGAGGAGGGATTCGAACCCTCGGTACGCTTGCGCGCACAACGGTTTTCGAGACCGCCCCGTTCGACCGCTCCGGCACTCCTCCGCACGCGCGGTCACCCGTTCCCAGGCGAAGCGAGGGCGGACCCTACTCAAGCCACCGCACGCTGGCAAGGCCTGATTTGCGCTTTTCGACCCGACGTTGGCGCTTGACCGACCGGGCCGCTTGGCTATATCTAACCCGGTTCGGTGTCTCGGCGTGGGTCGGGGCACCGTTTGGCGTTCGCGTGCACGTCGGGCCAAGCGCCCCGACACCGGGCTTGGCCCGGCGCGCGAAGGTCCGACGCCCGGCATCGTCCGAGACCGCCCCGCCGAGCCGGGCGGCTTGGCCCGTGCCGATCGATAACGACAGCCAGCGGCCACCGCCCTAAGCGGGATCGCCCCCTGACCAACGGGGCCCTCCCCCGGTCGGTCGCGGCACAGAATAGAAAGCGTGACCCGAGATGTACGCAGTGATCAAGACCGGCGGTAAACAATACCGCGTGGCCAAGGACGACGTGATCCGCGTCGAAAAGCTGGCGGCGGAAGCCGGCGACACCATCAAGCTGACCGACGTGCTGATGGTCGGCGACGACAAAGGCGTCACCGTGGGCGACCCCACCATCGCCGGCGCCGAAGTGAGCGCTGAAGTGGTCGAACAGACCCGCGGCGACAAGGTCATCATCTTCAAGAAGAAGCGGCGCCATACCTATCGGCGGACCAAGGGCCACCGGCAGCATCTGACGGTGCTCAAGATCACCGACATCGCCGCCAAGAAGAAGGCCGCGCCGAAGAAAAAGGCGGCCGCCAAGACCACCAAGGCCGACGACGCGGCCAAGGGCGACGACACCAAGACCACCGACGGCGCGTCGGGCGACACCAAGGAGTAAGCGGCAATGGCACACAAAAAAGCTGGCGGTTCATCGAAGAACGGCCGCGACACAATCGGCAAGCGCCTGGGCGTCAAGAAGTTCGGCGGCGAGCGCGTGGTCCCCGGCAACATCCTGGTGCGCCAACGCGGCACCCGCTGGTACCCCGGCGACAATGTGGGCATCGGCCGCGACCATACCCTGTTCGCGCTGAGCGAAGGCCAGGTGCAGTTCCGCACCACCCGCAACGGCCGGCAATACGTCTCGATCGTCGAGGGCTGACGCCCCGGCCGAGACCGCAGGTCGTCGCCCGGGCCCGGTCGGCCGCCGCCGCGCGGATCGCCCGGCCTGGGGGTGCGGCCGGAAGGATCGGCCCCCAGGGGTCGGCCCAGAGATTGCCCCTCAGGCACGCCCGTGCCTTGGCCCAAGGCACCGGTACCGGCATCGACGATGGTGCCGGCCACCGGCCTGGCCGTCCGGGTGGCGGCCGGGGGACGCACACAGACACCAAGCGGCCGGGGCCTGCCCGACCGCTTTTTTGTTTGGCGCCGCGCCGGCGCTTCGTGACCCTGACATCGCGCCTCAAGGAGACGCCCGATGAAGTTTCTCGACCAGGCCCGCATCCACGCCCAATCGGGGGCCGGCGGCAATGGCTGCCTGTCGTTCCGGCGCGAGAAGTTCGTCGAATACGGCGGCCCCAATGGCGGCGACGGCGGCCGCGGCGGCCATGTCTATGTGGAGGCGCACGAGGGCCTGAACACCCTCGTCGACTTCCGCTACGCGCCCCACATCAAGGCCGGGCGCGGCGTCCACGGCATGGGCTCCAACAAGCACGGCGCCGCCGGCAAGGACGTCACCATCACCGTGCCCGTGGGCACCCAGATCTATGACGAGGACATGGAGTTCCTGCTCGCCGACCTGACCGATCCCGGCCAGCGCATCCTGCTGCTCGAAGGCGGCCAGGGCGGCAAGGGCAATGCCCACTTCAAGTCGTCCACCAACCGCGCACCGCGCCGCACCACGCCGGGGACCCCGGGCGAGGAACGCTGGCTGTGGCTGCGCCTGAAGCTGATGGCCGACGCCGGGCTCGTGGGCCTGCCCAATGCCGGCAAGTCCACCTTCCTGTCGACCGTGTCGCGCGCCCGGCCCAAGGTCGCCGACTATCCGTTCACCACCTTGGCGCCGCAACTGGGCGTGGTGCACGCCGATGGGCGCGAGTTCGTGCTCGCCGACATCCCCGGTCTGATCGAGGGCGCGCACGAAGGCCGCGGCCTCGGCACCCGGTTCCTGGGCCATGTGGAACGCTGCGGCGCGCTTCTGCACCTGGTCGACGGCACCGGCGACGACCCCGGCGCCGCCTATCGCACCGTGCGCGACGAGATGATCGCCTATGACGCCGGCCTTGAAGACAAGCCCGAGATCGTCGCGGTGACCAAGGCCGACGCGCTCGACGCCGAGCTGGCCGCCGACGCCGTAGCGGCGGTGACGGCAGCCGGCGCGCGCGACGTGCGCCTGGTCTCGTCGGTGGCCGGCCAGGGCGTATTCTCGCTGCTGACCGCCCTGCTCGCCGCCATCGACGCCTACCGCGCCGCCGAGGCCCGCGCCGACGCCATGGCGGCGGACGGCCCGGCCGACGGCGACCCGGCGACCCGGGCGGGCGACGACGCCGACGGTGGGACGGGATCATGGTCGCCGGTCTGACCGGGCTCGACACCTGCGTGGTCAAGGTCGGCTCGTCGCTCTTGGTGGCGGGCGCCGACGGCGGACCGCGCGGCCCCTGGCTCGACGCCCTAGCGCAGGACCTGGTCGGGCGCGCGCGCCGGCTGGTCATCGTCACCTCGGGCGCCATCGCCCTCGGCCGCACCGCCCTCGGCCTCGACCGGCGTCCGGCGAGCCTGGCCGAAGCCCAGGCGGCGGCCGCCGCCGGCCAGATCCGCCTGGCCCTGGCCTGGTCGGCCGCCTTCGCCGGCGACACCGGTGACGACACAGGCGGCGCCCCACACCGCCGCGCCGGCCACCGGCGCACCACCGCCCAGGTGCTGCTGACCCTCGCCGACCTGGACGACCGGCGCCGCTATCTCAACGCCCGCGACACCTTAGACGCCCTGCTCGGCGCCGGCCTGGTGCCGGTGGTCAACGAGAACGACACCGTCGCCACCGACGAAATCCGCTTCGGCGACAATGACCGGCTCGCCGCCCGGGTCGCCCAGGTGGTCGGCGCCGACCTGCTGGTGCTGCTGAGCGACGTGGACGGGCTGATGGACGCCGACCCGCGCCGCCACCCCGACGCCCGGCTGATCGAGCGGGTGGCGGTGGTCGACGACCGGCTGCGCGCGCTCGCCGGGCCCACCGGTGCCACCGGCGTCGGCACCGGCGGCATGGCCACCAAGCTCGACGCCGCCGATATCGCCACCCGCTCAGGCACCACCGTGCTGCTGACCAGCGGCCTGGCCGACCGACCGCTGGCGCGCTACGAGGCGACCGGGCGCGGCACCCTGTTCGCGCCCCAGGAAAACGGCCTGGCAACCCGCAAGCAATGGCTGCGCGGGTTGCAGGGGGTGCGCGGCACGCTCAGCGTCGACGCCGGCGCGGTCCGCGCGCTCGACCGCGGCGCGAGCCTGCTGCCGGCCGGCGTCACCCGGGTCGACGGCCGGTTCGAACGCGGCGACCCGGTGCGCGTCGCCGGGCCCGACGGCCGCGCCTTGGGCCAGGGCCTGGCGGGCTATGGCGCCGCCGACGCCGCCGCCATCGCCGGTCAGCGCCAGGACCAGATCGCGCAGACCCTTGGCTATCCGGCCCGAGGGCCTATGATCCACCGCAACGACTTGGTATTGTTCCAC
The DNA here is from genome assembly GCF_004341375.1 of Rhodothalassium salexigens DSM 2132. Taxonomy (GTDB): domain Bacteria; phylum Pseudomonadota; class Alphaproteobacteria; order Sphingomonadales; family Rhodothalassiaceae; genus Rhodothalassium; species Rhodothalassium salexigens. The sequence continues at coordinate 396,456 of NZ_SLXO01000003.1, read as the reverse complement.
CCCCTGCGAGGCACGGACCCATGACCGAGACCGCGCGCCCCCAAACCAGCCAGCCCAAGAGCGCGGCCGACACCGCCCCCGAGCGTGCGCCGGCAGACATCGACGCGGCCGACGATCGGGCGCGCCGGCTGATCGCCCAGATGGGCGCAGCGGCGCGCGCCTGCCTCGGCCGCCTCGCCGCCGCCACCAGCGACGACAAGACCCACGCGCTGGTCGCCGCCGCGCGCGCCATCGAGGCCGACGCCGAAGCGATCCTGGCCGCCAACGCCCGCGACATGGCGGCGGCCGAGGCGCGCGGCCTGGCACCGGCCCTGCTCGACCGGCTGCGCCTCGACACCGACCGCCTGGCCGGAATCGTCGCGGCCGTCGACAAGGTCGCCCACCTGCCCGACCCGGTCGGCCGCACCCTGGCAAGCTGGCAACAGCCCAACGGCCTGGCGTTCGAGCGCGTGGCGACCCCCTTGGGCGTGGTCGGCGTGATCTACGAAAGCCGCCCCAATGTCACCGCCGACGCCGCCGCCCTGTGCGTCAAGGCCGGCAACGCGGTGATCCTGCGCGGCGGCTCGGAGGCGGTGGAGACCAATCGCGCGCTGCACGCGGCGTTTGCCAAGGGGCTCGCCAGCGCCGGCCTGCCGGGCGAGGCGGTGCAATTGGTGCCCGACCAGGACCGCCGCTTGGTGGCAGCACTGCTCGGCGCCACCGGCGTGGTCGACGTGATCGTGCCGCGCGGCGGGCGCTCGCTGGTCGAGCGGGTCGAGGCCGACGCCCGGGTGCCGGTGTTCGCGCACCTGGAGGGGTTGTGCCACATGCTGCTCGACGCCGCCGCCGACCCCGACCGCGCCCGCGACCTGGCGCTGAACGCCAAGATGCGCCGCACCGGGATCTGCGGCGCGCTTGAAACGCTTCTGGTCCACAAGGACTTCGCACCCCACCTGCCGCCGATACTCGACGCCTTGAAGGCGGCCGGGTGCGCCCTGCGCGGCGACGCCGGCGTCTGCGCGCTCGACGCCGAGGCGACGCCCGCCAGCGAGGCCGACTGGGCGACCGAGTATCTCGACGCCATCCTGGCGGTGCGGCTGGTCGACGATCTGGACGCCGCCCTCGACCATATCGCGCGCTACGGCTCGGGCCACACCGACGCCATCGTCACCGAGGACCGGGGGGCGGCCGAGCGCTTCCTGGCCGAGGTGGACAGCGCCATCGTGCTGCACAACGCCTCGACCCAGTTCGCCGACGGCGGCGAGTTCGGCTTCGGCGCCGAGATCGGCATCGCCACCGGCCGGGTCCATGCCCGCGGCCCGGTGGGGCCGGAGCAACTCACCACCTTCAAATACAAAGTGCGCGGCAGCGGCCAGACCCGACCTTGACCCTGGCCTCCGTCCACGCCGCCGCACCAGCACAGGTGCGGGCCCTGACCACGCCGCCGGTGCCGCCGGCCGGCGCCGACCTGTGGGCCGGCCAGCGCGTCGGCCTGCTCGGCGGCTCGTTCAACCCGGCCCATGACGGCCACCACCATATCAGCAAGGTGGCGCTGCGCCGATTGGGGCTCGACTGGGTCTGGTGGCTGGTCAGCCCGCAAAACCCGCTCAAGCCCAAGGACGACATGGCCCCCTTCGCGGCCCGCTTCGCCTCGGCCGAGGCCGCCGCACGCCACCCGCGCGTGCTGGTCAGCGACCTGGAAACCCATATCGCCACGCGGTTCACCGCCGACACCATCGCCGAATTGTCGGGCCATTTCCCGCGTACCCGCTTCGTCTGGCTGATGGGCGCCGACAATCTGGTGCAGTTCACCCGCTGGCAGCACTGGGATCGCATCGCCCACACCGTGCCTATTGCAGTGATCGACCGTCCGGGGTATTCTCACGCTGCCTTGACGGCCAAGATGGCGCGTATTTTTGCCCATCGCCGCTGCCCGGAGAGACAATGGCAAACGCTGGCCACGCGATCGCTCCCTGCCTGGGCATTTATCACGTGCCCCCGGCATCCGGCGTCCGCGACGCGTATCCGGGAAACCATGAGCGACCAAGGCATGGGCCCGGACGGCCCATATTCTGTAGCATGAGAGGGAGACACCTTGCAGGTTAGTCCCAGCACGGTCGGCGACAGTCCGGCCACCGGCGCCCGGTCATCCGACCGCCTTTTGGACCTGGTCCGGTCCTGCCTTGACGACAACAAGGCCGAACACATCACCACCATCGACCTGGACGGCAAGTCCAGCATCGCCGACCATATGGTCATCGCGTCGGGTCGCTCGAACCGGCAGGTGTCGGCACTCGCCGACTATCTGGTCCGGGCGTTGAAAGACGCCGGCCACGGCAGCCCGATCATCGAAGGTCTGCCCCAGGCCGACTGGGTGCTGATCGACGCCGGCGATGTGGTCGTCCACCTGTTCCGCCCCGAGGTCCGCGAGTTCTACAATCTGGAAAAGATGTGGGCCATGGACCCGGCCGCCGAAGCGATGCTGAACTGACGCCCGGGCGCCCGGCAACCGCCCGCCCGGCCCACACAGCCTGACCCGGTCGGCCCGACAGACACCCGCCGACGTGCCCGATCCGGCGCGCCGTGCGGCTGTTCCAGGGCCGCCCCTGGGTCCCCCCGGCGCCGACCACGAGCCACCCAAGCGGCCAGGCGCCGGCGCACCGGCCCAGCCCAAGGCGCCGGGCGACGCGCCCAGCGCTGCGGCCGCCCAGGCGGGCCGGCGCTCCCTTGTCAGCGGCTTGACCACGCCGGGGGGGGTGACCGTGTTGGGGCCTGAACTCGACGGCGCGGCGAACGCCGCCCGGCTGATGGCTGGCTCACCGCTTTGGGTCGGGCCGCCCCGGTTGATTCGGGCCGGCACCGCGTCTGGTCCGTGCAGATCCGCCTTTGGCCCGCTCCTGATCCGCTCCTGGCGCCCCCGATCGGAGACATCCATGGACATCATCGTTGCGGCGGTCGGCAAGCTCGGCCGCGGCCCCGAAGCCGATCTGGCCGCCGCCTACGCCAAGCGCCTGGCCTGGCCCGTGACCACGGTCGAATGCCCCGAATCGCGCGCCGATACGGTCGACCAGCGCCGCGCCGACGAAGCCCGGCGGCTGCGCAAGGCGCTCGACCGCGCCGACCGGCTGATCGCCCTCGACGAACGCGGCGCCACCCTGACCTCGCGCGACCTGGCCGGCCAGATCCAGACCTGGCAGGACGACGGCTGCCGGCGCCTCGGCCTGATCGTCGGCGGCCCCGACGGGCTCGACCCCGACCTGACCCATGAAGCCGCCTTGACCTTGAGCCTGGGCCGGCTCACATGGCCCCACAAGCTGGCGCGCGCGATGGTCTATGAGCAACTGTATCGGGCCTGGACCATCACCCAGGGCCACCCTTACCATCGCGACTGACCCGCACGCGCCGACCCGACCACCGCGAACCGCCAGAGGAGACCGTCCGGCCATGTCCGCCCCCAACGCCCCGCGCCCCAAGCCCGTCGTGCTGTGCATTCTGGACGGCTGGGGCTGGCGGTCCGACAGCGACGCCAACGCCGCCGCCCAAGCCCGCACGCCGGTCTGGGACCGGCTGTTCGCCAGCGCGCCCAAGGCGTTCCTGAAGACCAGCGGCAGCGCCGTCGGCCTGCCCGAAGGCCAGATGGGCAATTCGGAAGTGGGCCACATGAACCTGGGCGGCGGGCGCGTGGTCAAACAGGATCTGCCGCGCATCGACGATGCCCTTGGAAGCGGCGAGTTGGACCGCAACACCGCGTTTCGCGACTTCGTCGCCGCGCTCCAGCGCACCGGCGGCACCGCGCACCTGGTGGGCCTGGTGTCGCCCGGCGGCGTGCACAGCCACCAACGCCACATCGCCGCCCTGGCCCGCGCGCTCGACACCGCCGGCGTGGCCGTGCGCATCCACGCCTTCCTCGACGGCCGCGACACGCCGCCCAAAAGCGCCGCCGACGCCATCGCCCGGCTCGAAACCGATCTCGACGGCCTCGACAATGCCCGCATCGCCACGCTGTCGGGGCGCTATTTCGCCATGGACCGGGACCAACGCTGGGACCGGGTCGAAAAAGCCTATCACGCCCTGGTGCTGGCCGAGGGACCGAGCCGCCCGAGCCCGGCGGTCGCCGTCGCCCAAGCCTATGACGCGGGCGAGACCGACGAGTTCGTCACCCCGTGCGTGATCGCCCCTTATGCCGGCATGGCCGACGGCGACGGCGTGTTGATGGCCAATTTCCGCGCCGACCGGGCGCGCGAGATCCTCACCGCCCTGGCCGACCCCGCCTTCGACGGCTTCGAGCGGCAGCGGACCGTCGCCTTCGCCGCGCGCGCCGGCATGGTCGAATACTCCACCGACCTGGCCCCGCTCTATCCCGCCCTGTTCCCGCCCGAAGCGGTCGACAATGGCTTCGGCGCGGTGGTCGCCAAGGCCGGGCTGAGCCAGTTGCGCATCGCCGAGACCGAGAAATACGCCCACGTCACCTTCTTCTTCAACGGCGGCGAAGAGGCGCCCGAACCGGGCGAAGAACGCATCCTGGTGCCCAGCCCCAAGGTCGCCACCTATGACCTGGCGCCAGAGATGAGCGCCGGCGAGGTCACCGACCGGGTGGTCGACGCGATCGACCAGGGCCGCTTCGACGCCATCGTGATCAACTACGCCAACCCCGACATGGTCGGCCACACCGGCGACATGGACGCCGCCAAGCGCGCCTGCGAAGCGGTCGACGCCGGGCTCGGCCGGCTGCTCGACGCGGTGGAACGCGCCGGCGGCGTGGCCATGGTCACCGCCGACCACGGCAATGTGGAACTGATGCGCGACCCCGAGACCGAGCAGCCGCACACCGCCCACACCACCCTCGACGTGCCGGTGTTCCTGGTCAACGCCGCCCCCGGCCTGGGCCTCGACGACGGTCGGCTGGCCGACGTGGCGCCGACGCTGCTGGCGCTCATGGGGCTCGACCAACCCGACGAGATGACCGGCCGGGTGCTGTTGACCGGCGGCGACCGCGCCACCGCCGCTGTGGCCGCTGAATAGGTCGTGACCGGTCGCGCCGCGCATAGCACCACCGCCGGCCCCCGGCCCCGGGCGCCCGGCCGCCTGGTGGCCGCGCTGGGGCTCGCCATCGCCCTGTCGCTGGCCAGCGCGCCGGCTCACGCCCAGCAAGAAGAGCGCGCGCGCCTCGACCGGATCGAGGCGGAACTCGCCACCCGCGCCGCCGAACAGCGCAAGCTGGCCGAACAGGCCCAGGCCGCCGGCGCCGAGGCCGAGGCCCTGACCCGCCGGTTGAGCGCGGTGGCCGCCGAGATCCAGTCGTCGGAGGCGCGCGCCGACAGCCTCGAACGCGACATCCGCGTGGTCACCCGGCGCCAGAACGACAAACGCGCCGAACTGGCCGAGCGGCGCGAACAGATGAGCCGCACGCTCGCCGCCCTGCAACGGCTGAGCCGCCAGCCGCCCGCACTGGCCGTGCTGCGCCCGGGCGGCGCGCTCGACGTGGCGCGCGGCGGCACGCTCCTGGCCACCCTGGTGCCGCAGGTGGAAGCCCGCGCCGCCGCCATCGCCGACGATATCGAGGATCTGCGTACCATGCGCGCGCGCCTGGCCCGTGACCGCGCCGCCCTCGACAGCACGCTGGCCCGGCTCGACGACCGCCGCGAACGCCTCGCCGCCCTGCTCGATCGGCGCGAACGCGACCGCCGCCGGCTGCAGAGCGAACTGGCGCAGGAGAAAAAGAAGATCGCGTCCCTGGCACGCCAGGCCGAATCGCTTGAAGCCTTAATCGACAAGCTGGAGGCGGAGCAGGCCGAGCGCCAAAGGCTGTTATCCGAGGCGTTGGCGCGCGCCGGCGAAAGCCGCCCCGAGCGCGGCAAATCGGCCCGCGACGAGCGTCGGCTGGCCGGACTGCCCAAGGCCGCGGGCGACCTGCCGCTGCCCGCGCAGGGCGCGATAATCCAGGCGTTCGGCGCGCCGAAAGAACTCGGTAAGACCGAGGGCGTTACCATTCGGACGCGCGCCGGCGCCCAGGTGGTGGCCCCTTATGATGGTCGGATCCTGTTCGCCGGACCGTATAAGGGTTATGGTCGTCTCTTGATTATCGATCATGGCGAAGATTACCTTAGTATTCTTGCCGGCCTTGATCGTTTGTACTGCCAGGAGATGCAATGGGTGCTTGCCGGCGAACCGGTCGGCGCCATGGCGGCTCCGGCCCGGACCGGCAGCGCCCCAAGCAGCCGCGTCGCCGCCGATAGGGCGGCGGGCACGCAAGGGCCGGGACCGACCGGCGGAACGGACTTGTATATGGAACTGCGCCGGGCGGGCAAGCCGGTCGATCCGCTGCCCTGGCTTGCGGCGAGTATCGAACAGATGGGTTGATTCATGCGCACAGGATTTTTCGCCGTCACGCTCTCGGCCTTGCTGACCCTGGGCCTCGCCTTGCCCGGCGCGGCCGAGACCGACAAGAAGGGTTTCAACACCTACCAGGATCTCAACCGCTTCGTCGAAGTGTTCGAGAAAATCCGCGCCGAATATGTCGAGGAAGTGGACGACGGCGAGGTGCTGGAAGCCGCGATCAACGGCATGTTGCGCTCGCTCGACCCGCATTCGAGCTATATGGGCCCGGAGACCTTCCAGAACATGCAGGTCCAGACCGAGGGCGAGTATGGCGGCCTCGGCATGGAGGTCACCATGGAAGACGGCGTCGTCAAGGTGGTGTCGCCGATCGACGACACCCCGGCCGAACGCGCCGGCATCCAAGGCGGCGACTATATCACCCATATCGACGGCGAGGCGATCACCGACACCTCGCTGACCAAGGCGGTGCGCCGGATGCGCGGCCCGATCGGTCAATCGGTCATCATCACCGTGGTGCGCCAGGGCGTCGACGAACCGTTCGACGTGGAAATCGTCCGCGACAAGATCCGCCTCGCCTCGGTGGACTATCGGGTCGAGCGGGGGAACATCGGCTATATCCGCATCTCCAGCTTCAACGAGAAGACGACACCGGGCCTCAAGGACGCGCTCTCGGGCCTCAAGGCGGACCTGGGCGACGATCTTGCCGGCATCGTGCTCGACCTGCGCAACAATCCCGGCGGCCTGTTGAACGAGGCGATTTCGGTCTCGGACATGTTCCTGGACCAGGGCGAGATCGTGTCGACCCGCGGGCGCCGGCCCTCCGACCGCGCGCGCTGGAACGCCACGCCGGGCGACCGCGCCGACGGTGTGCCCGTGGTGGTGCTGGTCAACCCGTTCAGCGCCTCGGCCTCGGAGATTGTCGCCGGCGCGCTGCAGGACCACCGCCGGGCGACGATCCTGGGCGAACGGACCTTCGGCAAGGGCACCGTGCAGACGGTGCTGCGGCTCGACCGGGAAAGCGCCATTCGCCTGACCACCGGGCGCTATTACACGCCCTCTAACCGCTCGATCCAGGAACGCGGCATCGAACCCGACATCGAGGTCTTGCAGACCGAGACGTCCGGTCGCCGGGTGCGGCGCGAAGAAGATCTGGCCGGCCATCTGGTCAACGAGAACGGACCGCTCAAGCCCGCCGCGGCCGAGGCGCTGAAGGACGCAGCCGGGGACGGCGAGGCGCCCGATGGCACAGACACCGGCGGCGACGACACCGACGCACCCGACGCGGAGGCAACCGGCGCCGATGCCCCGCATACCGATGACCGGGATGCCGACGCCCCTGCGGGCGATCAGGTCGCGGCCGACACCGCAGCCGAAGACAGCGAGCCCGTCGACCGACAGTTGGAGCGCGCCCTCGACCTGTTGCAGGGCACCGAGGTCGCGCTGTCCAACATGGATGGGGCCCGGATCGGCTCAGGCCGACCGGGCCGACCAAGCGGCGCAAGATTGACCCGTCGCAGGGCGCACAGTACACGAAGGTGACAGGCTCAGGCTCGGCGCCGGGATCAACCGTGCGCCGGGTCGGGCTGTCGCCCGGTTGTCTTCCTCTGCCGAACGGGGCCGATCCTTGGCCAAGAACAAGCCCGATACCCCCGACCGTCTCGTCGCCAATCCGCTCAAAGCCCGCGCGGAGGCCAAGGCCGCAGCCCGTCGCCGACCGACCCGGGCGTCGGGGAAGACCAAGCAGGACCAGCCCACAAAGCCGGCCGGTCCGCGCAAACCCGTGCCGCCATGGCGCAACCTGGCGCTGGCCTGGGGGGCGACGGTGTTGCTCGTCGTCGGCGGCGCCCTGGCGCTACACCTGACTTATTCGGCCGACCCCGCGCCAACCGACCCGGTCCAGGACGCGCCGGCACCAGAAACCGCCTCGGCCAGCCCGACCTTAGAGCCCGCGCCGGCACGCGCCGATGGCTCCACCGCAGCCGCCGCAGCGACCGCCGCCGAAGGTCAAGCCGCCACCCAGACGCCATCGGATGACCCGGCCGCGGACGAGGCCACCACAATCGCCGCCGACAATCCGGCACCGGCAGCGCCCGACAGCGACGCGGTCGACCGCCAGGCCGCCGCAACCGACGCCACACGCGACGGCGAACCGGCGGCCGACGAGCGCGACCGGGCCGACGCCGGTACGGGGGGCCTCCCGGGGGACCGGGCGCCGGCGTTCGACGCGGCGCCGTTCCCCGACCCGCGCTACCTGGACAGCGGCGACTATGAGGGCCTGCCGCGCCGTGCCGACAATGGCACGACGCCGTTCGAGCGCTATGCGCGCCCGGCGGCGGCCACCGACCGGCCGGTGATCGCGGTGGTGATCGTCAATGTGGGGCTCAAAAAGCGCATCGGTGACCGTATCCTCGACGAGTTGCCGGCCGAAATCACCCTCGGCATCTCGCCTTATGCCGAAAGCCCCCAGGACTGGGCGACCCGGGCCCATGCGGCGGGCCATGAGCTGTTGCTGATGGTGCCCATGGAGCCGCAGGACTATCCGCGCAACAATCCCGGCGTCGACACGCTCAAGGTGGAGGTGTCGAGCGCCCGCAACATCCGCTCGCTGCACACGGTGATGCGGGCATTCGGCGGCTATATGGGCACGGTCAACCATATGGGGTCGCGCTTCACCGCCGACCGCAGTGTGCTACGCCCGGTGTTGCAAGAGATCGACAAGCGCGGCTTGATGTTCCTCGACGCCCGGGTCACCGGCTTTTCCGCTGCCGGGCGCATGGCCAGCGAGTTCGGCATGCCGACCGCGGTCAACAACCGCTTCATCGACGCCGTCGCCTCGCCCGACGCCATCGACGACACCTTCGCCGACCTGGAAAGCATCGCCCGCAACGACGGCGTGGCGGTGGGCATCGGCAAGCCGCTGCCGGTCACCGTCGAGCGTATCCAGTACTGGCGCGGCCGGTTGGCGGCCCAGGGCATTTCGTTCGTGCCGCTGTCCACCATAGCCGGCCGCCAGACCATCCGCTGAGGACCGCACGCCATGGCCAGCTCCGATCCCGATCTGCCCAACCCAGCCCCCGCGCCCGCCGACGATCCGGACGCCTTGCGCGCGCGCCTGCCCTATCGCCCGTGCGTGGGCATCATGCTGATCAACCGGGCCGGCTTGGTGTTCGTGGGCCAGCGCATCGACACGCAAGTCGACGCCTGGCAGATGCCTCAGGGCGGCATCGACCCGGGCGAAAGCGCCGACGAAGCGGCACACCGGGAACTGTTGGAAGAGGTCGGCACCGATGAGGTTGCGGTGCTGGGCCGGACCCGCGACTGGCTGAGCTACGACCTGCCGGACAGCCTGCTGGGCCGGGTCTGGGGCGGTCGCTATCGCGGCCAGCGCCAGCACTGGTACGCCATGCGCCTAACCGGTGCGGAAGAGCGCATCGACATCGCCACCGATCACCCCGAGTTCGAAGACTGGACGTGGGTCGAGGCACCGCGCCTGCCGGCGCTCGCCATTCCCTTCAAACGCCGGGTCTACGAACAGGTCGTCGCCGAACTGGGCCACCTGGCCCAACCGCTTCGCAGATGATCGGCCGGCATCTCGCCACCGGGCGACCTTAGCGCGGCGCGAGCAGCGGCGGCAGTGTCGCCAACGCGACCGGGCCAAGCGTCAGCACGCCATCCTGCACCATCATCGCCAAGCGGGCCGGCGTGGCGCCCGCCGTTGCAGCCGACACCGACCTTGCCACATCCGCCGGCACCATCCCCAAGGCAGCCGCCTGACCGATCAAAGCGCTCGGGTCGTCGACAACCAGGGTCGCCGCGCCGAATGGGCGAAACGCCTCGTCAAGCGCCAGACTGCCGTTGACGGACGCCGCCACACCGCCCCAGTCGCCCGACAGCCGATCCAGTTCCAGCGTGCCGCCAGCGTCGCGCCAGTCGGCCAGATCGGCGCGCCCAACCCCGCCGAGCACCCCGTGCAGCGCCACCCGCAGCGCCGGCGCCTCGATCGTTCGCCCCAACGGCCCCGCCGCCGGCGCGTCACCCCCAACCAACCGGGCCCGCTCGGCGCGCAATGCCAGCCGACCGGTGCGCGGCAGCCGGACGCCTTGTGTCTCGGTCGCTTCGGCACCGTCGACAACCAACAAGGCTCGGTCGAGCACCAGCGCCGGCGCCGCACCCGGCGGACCGAGCGCCAATGCCGGCACCTCGAGCCCGAGCCGCCAGCCGGCCGTGTCTCGCTCGGTCAGGCTGGCGCGCACCGCAGCAGCCTGCAACGCCAGCGCAGGCCCGTCGGCAAAAGCGCCGTGGCCAGCGACGTCGGCGCCGCGCACCACCCAATGGTCGGGCGTCCACAGATGGCTCACCGCCTCGACCCGGCCGAGCGCCAGCCGTGCGCGCAGACCATCGCCCGACAGGTCGAGCGTCAGATCGGGCACGCTCAACACCAAGCGGAAGGGAAAACCGCCGACCGCCACCGGCCCGTTGGCGAGCGTCACGCCGGCCCGCCCATCGACCGCCGCCAGGCGCTCGACCAGCGTGGCGCGCAGACGGTCGGCCTGCCAGTGCCAGACCCCGGCATAGGCGAGCATCAGCCCCAGCGCTGCCAGCGCGCTCAGCACCAGACCGGCGCGGCGCGGCGGGCGACGACGCCGGGCGGGCGGCGGTGACCGGCGCCGGCTCACAGGCGCGCCACCGTGGCCGTCACCAGGAATTTTGAATACTCCGCCGCCAAGGTCGCCAGACCGGCCCGGCTGGCCACCGGATAGGCGACCAGCCGCACCCCGGGCATGGCGCCCTCGAACGCGGTCAAACTGCGTGCCATGTGATAGTCGGCGGTGATCACCAAGAGCGAGCGAAACCGGTTCTGCTCGGCCCAGAAAGCCGTCTCGCCGGCGTTACCGATGGTATTGCGCGCGCTGTGGCCCAGATCCACACAGCAACCGACGAGGCCCGCATAGTCGCGATACTGGCCGATGATCTCGCCCTTGCCCACGACCGCATGGACGCCCGAAATCAACATCCGGTCGGCGACCCCGCGTTCGAGCGCTTCAAGCCCGGCGCGGATGCGCCCGCCGCTGCCGGTCAGCACGACAATCCCGTCGACCCGGAAGCCCGGACTGAGCGCGCGTTCCGGCGGCAAGGTGGCCAGGAAATAAACAAATCCCCCGCCCCAGGCGACGCCCAGCGCCAGCACCAGGGCGCCCAAGCGCGACCAAAGGCGGCCACGACGGTGCGATGCCGGACGCCGCGCCATCAGACCAGATCGTCCAGGGTGCGCATCACCGTCCAGCGCGCGGTGATCAGGGTGAGCAGCGCGGCAAACAGCGGCAGCGCCAACAGTGCCAACAGCGCCGGCCCGCCGAGCCCCAATTGCGGCAGCAACCCGCCGCCGATGCCCTGGACCAGCCGCGACAGGGCGTAAAGCGTGATCAGGCACAAGACCGTGCCGCCAAGCCCGCCCTTGAGCCCGTCCATCAACGCCTGAAACTGAAATTCGCCGGCGATGGTGCGGTCCTCGGCGCCCATCAGGTGCATGATCCGCACCGCGCGCTGTTGGCTCGCCAGACCGGCGCGGGTGCCGAACACCACGATCGCCGCGGTCGCCACCAGCACCAGCACCACCACCGCCCAGGACAGCGTCTGCAACAACGCCGACAGATCGTAAAGCCGGCCGAGCCAGCGGGCATGGTCGTCGATCTCGGCGCCGGGCGCGCGCGCCGCAAGCCGGGCGCGCACCGCGCCCATGTCGACCCGCCGGCCGGGGGCGAAGGTGACGTCGATCAGTGCGGGTACCGGCAAGCCCGCCTGCGCCACATCGGCCCCAAGCCATGGCGCCAGCAGGTCGGCGACCTCATCGTCGGGCAACACGCGCACCGCCTCGACCCCCGGCATGGTGCGCAGGGTGGCGAGCGCGGCCCGCTGGATGCGACGGCTGGCGTCCGGGTCGGGCTCGACGATCTGCACGGTCGCCTTGCGCTCCAGACCCGAGGCCCAGCCGGCGAGCGCGCCTTGCAGGCTGAGCCCGGCGACCATGGCCAGGCCGCACAGATACATCATCACCGCGATCACCCACGGCACCAGGCCGCCGCGACTTTTGCCGCGCGGTAGAAATCGAACCGGCACCAGACCGCGCACCGTCAAAACCCTCCGAAATCGGCCGGTTGGGGCGGCACCGGCGCGCCCGCCACCCGCGGTGCGCCGCCGCCACCGCCCACCGCCAGCAATTGCCCGTGCGCCAATTGCATGCGCGCGCCGCCGATGCTTTCGGCCAGCGTCAAGTCGTGGGTGGCGATCACCGTGGTGGTGCCAAGCCGGTTGAGTTCGACGAACAACCGCGTCAACCGCTGCGCCATGGACGGGTCCACATTGCCGGTCGGTTCGTCGGCAAGCAGCAGATCGGGTTTGCCGATCACCGCGCGGGCGATGGCGACGCGCTGCTGTTCGCCGCCCGACAGCGTCGGCGGCTTGGCATTCAGCCGGTCGCCCAAGCCCACCCAAGACAGCAATTCCCGGACGAAGCCCTGGATGCGCTCTTCGGGCAGGTCGCCGGCAATGCGCAGGGGCAGCGCCACATTGTCGAGCGCCGACATATGGTCGAGCAATTGAAAGTCCTGGAACACCACGCCGATGCGGCGGCGGAAGGCCGGCAGCTGACGGCGCGCCAGCCGGGTCACGTCGTGACCGAACATCTGCACCGAGCCACGCGTCGGCCGCTGATCCAGATACAGCAGACGCAGCAAGGTCGACTTGCCCGCCCCGCTCGGCCCGGTCAGCACATGCAGCGACCCCGGTTCCAGCGTGAAGCTGATGTCGCTCAGAACCTCGGCCCCCATGCCATAGCGTTTGCCCACATTCTCAAACCGTATCACAACGCCGTGCCTTGTTGTTTTGCGGGGGACGAAACGGGGCCGAAAACCGGGGTTCTTGAAATGGCTCCGGGCGAACTCTATACACGGGGTGGCGTGGCTGTCCACCCGACGACCGGGACATTGGCCGCCTGACAGACCCGATGGCGGATACGCGGATGCTGATTGCCTGCCCCTCTTGTTCGACCCGTTACAACGTCCCCGAAGCGGCGCTGGCCGGCGGCGGCCGCTTAGTGCGGTGCAGCAGCTGCGGCCATGAGTGGCGCGCAGTGGCCGAGACCGACGCCTCAAACGAGGCCGCCGAACCGGCCACGCTGCCCGAGCGCGAGGAACGGCCCGACTTTTCGGCCGTGTTCCGCGACGCCGACGACGATGCCGATGCCCCGGCACCCGACGATCCGGCCCCGCCTGGCAGCGCCACAAGCGATACCATCGCCGCCGACAACGCGACGGCGGACCGGCCGTCCGAGCCGCAGCAGGCGGGCGGCGCCGGGCCCGCCGGGCGCCCGGATATGGACCCCAATTCCCCGTTCGCCGCATTGCGCCAAGCGGTGGAACGCAGCGGCTCGGTCGACATGGCCGCCGAACGCGCCGCCAAGGCCGAGCGCGCCGACGCCGCCGATGAAGGCGCGCTCGCCGATCCGAGCCCGTTCGGTCACCCCGCCATGGCCCCGGCCGACGCCCCCAACGGCACCGCCAAGCGCCCCCGAGGCCCACGCGGTCTCGACGGCCTCAGCCCCTTTGGCGCCGCCGATCACGACCGCCCGGCCGCCCGCCGGCCGCGCTGGGTGACCGCCGGTTGGGTCGCCTTGCCGGTGTTTTATCTGGCCTTGGCCGGCGGCTTTGTGGGCTTTGCCGACACCGTGGCCAGCGCCTGGCCGGCGTCGCGACCGCTCTATGCCGCGCTGGGCATGACCCCGAACGCCGCAGACGCCGGCGCCCCGGCCCCAAGCGCGGCGCAATTGCTACGCCTGTCCACGCCCGAGGTGGCCTATCGCAATCCCCAGGACCCGACCAACGGGCTGAGCATCGCGGTGACCATCACCAACCCCACCGACCGCCGGCTGACCCTGCCGCCGCTCGATGGCGTCGCCGAGGACGCGCGCGGCAATGTGATCTATCAATGGCAGATCCCGGTGGATCGGTCGGTGCTGGAACCGGGCGCCTCGGTGCCGGTTGAAACCGGCATCGACTTTACCCCCGACCGGCTCGATACCGTGCGCATCGCCTTCCGCACCGACCCCCAAGACGGCTGACCAGCCACCAAACGCCCCCGCGCCAGGCGGCCGCCCGCCCCTTGGCACCGGGCGGCCCTTGGCACCGGCCGGCCCTTGGCGCCCCGTTCGGCGGCGTTCCCGCCCGTCCGCGGCGCAGGCCTCGCGCGGGATCGAGCCGCCGGGCTCGCCTCAATAGCGGCGCAACAACCGCTCGATATAGGCGCGCTCTTCAGCACTCAAACCGGGGTCGGACAAGCGCTCGCGCAGGCTTTCGACGATCTCTTCCACGCGGCGGCGGCCGTCGGCGCCGGGCAGTTCGAAGTCCGAGGTGGACAAGTCAGGCGCCATGCGTCCCAGCGGATCGCGGCCGCCGCCGCGGCCTTGCTGCTGGCTGCGCGACCGGGCCAATTGCTGCTGCAACTGCTGTTCGGCCTGATCCACCTGCTGCAGGGCCTGGGCCTGATTGCCGATGGCGCCGGCCCCGTCGCCGCGGGCCAGGGCCTCGCTGGCGGCGTCGAGCGCTTGCTGAGCCCGGTCCACCTGTTGCGGCATCTCCATGCCGGCCTCGCCCGCCGCGCCGCGCAGTTGCGACAGGGTCTCGCTCAGCCGCCTCTGGGTTTCGGCCAGGCCGTCGAAGGGTTGCGGTTCGAGCCCCTGGCGGCGGTCGGCGCGGTTCTGCATGGCGCGCTGGGCGGTGCGGTTGAGCACCTCGCGCTGTTCCTCGCTCAGGCCCTTGAGCGCCTGGGCGGCCTGCTGGGCGGCGCGCATCCGCGCCAGGTCCTCGGCATCGAGCGGCTCGCGACGCATATTCTCCATCATGGCCCGCAATTGGTCGAGCATCTGGCGGGCCTCTTCGGTCCGACCGGCCGCCGCCAGGTCGCGGATCTGCTGAACCATGGCCGACAGCACGCCGGCGTCCACGGTGGTCACCCGGCCCTGGTCGCTGCTGGGCGGCGGGGTCTGTGCGCCGTTGAAGGTCTGATTCTGGCTGGCCAGAAACTGGCGCAGCATCTGATCGAGTGCTTGGGCCTGATCGGCGATGGCGCCGGCATCGCCGCTTTCGAGCGACTGCGCCATGGCGTCGAGGGCGGCGCGCAACGCGGCCTCGGCCTCGCCCACCTCACCGTCTTCGAGCCGCAGCGCCGCGCGCCACAAAAGCTCGGCCGCCTGATCGGCCTGGGCGATCCCGCGGCCCGCCTGCAGCCGCCAATAGGCGCTGCGCAGGGCGGCGAAAACCATCAGGTCGCCGTCGAACGCGTCGGGCGCGCGGGCCAGCCGCCGCAGCGTCGCCCCGACCCGGTTGCGCGCCCCGGGATTGTCGATCAGCCGGCGCCGCGCGTCGACCATCTCGCGCGCCACCGGGTGCTCGAAATCGCGCACCGGCAGGGTGACGGCGAGCGGCTCGGAACGCGCGACCTGGCCCGCCGCGTCGCGCACCACCAGTTGCACCGCCACCGCCTCGCCCGCCCAATACTGGTCGGACAGATCCTGAAACGCCGTCGCGGTGATCGTCTGGCCGCCGGTGCGCGCCGCCGGCAGGTCGACCACCAGCACCGCCTCGTCCGTTTCGGCGGCGTGATAGACCGTCGCCGCGTCACCGCCGGTACGCGGCTCGGGCACGGCGGGCAGCGCGCGCTCGGGCGCCGGCGGGCCGAGGCGCACATGATTGCCGTCGCCGCGCCGGATTTCCAGCCGCGCCGCCGTGACCCCATAGTCGTCGCTCAACCGGTAGGAAAACCGCGTCGCATGGCGCTCGGTGGCCTCGGGCGGGCCGGCGAACGCAGCCTCGGGCGGCGTGTCGGGCGTCACCTCGATGGGCCAGCGGGCGCGCAGCACCGCGCCCTGGCGGACCCGGATGTCGCCCGACGCGGTCACCGCCGCCTCGACCCGGTGCGACGTCTCGGCCGGGCTGTCGAAGCTCAACCGGTCGCCGGCCAGATCCAACACCGGCGCCCGGTGGCCGCCGGTCAGTTGCACGGTCAGCACGCTGCCCTGCGGCACCACCAGCGGCTCGGCGGTGGCCGTCGACGCCACAGCGGCGTCGCCCGCGCGCGCCAGCACGGTGGGCGTGGCGCCGGTATAGTCGGGCGGCGTAATCCAGGCGTCGAGGCGCACGGCGCGCGGCGTGCCGCCGGGGCGCAGCGAAAAGGCGTCGTCGAGCCGCCGCGGCGCGTCCGGCCCGGCGATCAGCAGCCCAGCGCCGAACAGCAGCGCCACCGCGACGCGGATGGCGCGCGGGTCGGCCTCGACCCAGCTCAGCCGGGGCCGCGGGATCGGCAGGGCCGCCACCCGTGCGGCCATGCGCCGGCGGTGTTCGGCCCACAGCCGCTCGGCCAGCGGCCCCGTGGTGGCCGGTGCGTCGGCGTCCACGTCGAGCGGGCGGTGCGACAGGCCCGCGCGCGCCTCGACCCAGCGGCGCACGGCGGCGGGCTCGGGCCAGCCGAGGCCGTCGCCGGCCAAGCGCCACAGATGGCGGCCGAGCGCGACCACCAGCACCACAAGTGCCAGGCTGTGCACAAATCCGGGCAGCACGGCCCAGACATTGACCAGGGCCAGCGCGGCGAAGCCGGCGACCCACAGCACCGGCGGCAACAAACGCGGCCACAACCGTTCGACGAACAGCAGCACCCGGGCGAGCCTCAAGCGCGTGGTGTGACGGGCCATCACCGTCTCCCCTGTGGGTCTTTGTGGTCCGCGGGCGCGGCCCGCCTGGCCGACGCGCGCCAGGTGCCTAGTGTGCGAGCCAGGGCGGCAGCTTGTCCATCCCCCGCCAGAACGCCTCGTCGAGCCGGGGACGCACCACGTGCCATTGGTCGTCCTTGACCAGCACCTCGGGCACCAGCGGGCGGCTGTTATAGGTGGACGCCATCACCGCGCCATAGGCGCCGGCCGAGCGCACCACCAACAGATCGCCCTGCGCCAGCGCCGGCAACGACCGCGCGCGGCCGAAGATATCGGCGGTCTCGCACACCGGGCCGACCACGTCGGTGTCGTAGCGCGGCGCATTGTCGGGCGTCTGGCGCACCGTGTCGATGTGGTGGAACGCCTCGTACATGGCCGGCCGCAACAGGTCGTTCATCGCCCCGTCGACCACCGCGAAGCGCCGCGCCTCGCCTTCCTTGGTGAACAACACGCGGGTGACCAGCACGCCCGCATTGCCGGCGATCAGCCGGCCGGGCTCGACGATCACCGAGACGCCGAGCGGCTTGGCGAGCTTCTGCACCAGCCGGCCATAATCGGCGGGCGCCGGCGGCTCGGGCTCGGCGGGGTCATAAGGGATGCCCAGGCCGCCGCCGAGGTCGAGCCGGCGGATCTGGTGGCCGTCCTCGCGCAACTGGCCGACCAGGTGGGCGACGCGGGCGAACGCCTGCTCGAAGGGTTCCAGATCGGTCAGCTGCGAGCCGATATGCACGTCGATGCCGGCCACTTCCAGGCCCGGCAGGCGCGCCGCATGGGCATAGACCGCGCGCGCCCGGGTCCATGGGATGCCGAACTTGGTCTCGGCGCCGCCGGTGGCGATCTTGGCGTGGGTGCGCGCCGCCACATCGGGGTTGACGCGCAGCGATATCTGCGCCGTGCGGCCCTGCGCCTGGGCCATGTGCGACAGCCGTTCGAGCTCGGGCTCCGATTCCACGTTGAACTGGTGGATGCCCAAGGCGACGCCGCGCGACAGCTCTTCAAGCGACTTGCCGACGCCCGAGAACACGATCCGCTCGGGCGGGATGCCGGCGGCCACCGCGCGCTCCAGTTCCCCCAGCGACACCACGTCAGCGCCCGCGCCCCTGGCCGCCAGGGCGCGCAGCACCGCCATGTTGGCATTGGCCTTGACCGCAAAGCAGACCAGATGGTCGAGCCCGGCGAGCGCCTCTTGAAACACCGTCAGGTGACGTTCCAGCGTCGACTGGGCATAGACATAGACCGGCGTGCCGACCGCGTCGGCGATCACCGGCAGGGGCACGTCCTCGGCAAAGAGGATGCCGCCGCGATAGTGAAAATGGTTCATGGCCGGCCGGGCTTCTTGTCGTCGCCGGGGATCTCGTCGAGCGCGGCGGGTGCCGGCGCCTCGGTCGGCGGGTCGAGGGGCGCGCGCCGCCCGCAGCCGGCGAGCAACGCCGTCACCAGGGCGAGCGCCAGGAGCGCGCTCAAGGTCCGTGTCATGCCGTCTCCCCTTTCATCGCCTGCGTCCCGTTCCGGGGCGCGCCTGTGGCACCCGAGCGCCGGTCGGCGCCCGGATCGGATCGCCCCCTGGGTCAGAGCCAGGCGGCGCGCGCCGCCGCCGCTGCTTCGCGCACCCGTTCGGGCGCGGTGCCGCCGAGGCTCTGGCGCGACGCCACCGACGCCTCGACGCTCAACACGTCGAAGACCGCCGGGCCGATGCGCGCGTCGACGCCTTGCAGCGCCGCCAGGTCCAGATCGGCCAGGCTGTCGAGCCCCTCGGCCTCGGCCAGCCGGACCACGCGGCCGGTCACATGGTGCGCCTCGCGGAAGGTCAGCCCGGCCTCGCGCACCAGCCAGTCGGCCAGGTCGGTGGCGGTGGAATAGCCGCGCCCGGCTTCCTGCCGCATACGCGCCGGGTTGACGCGCAGATCGCGCACCTGCCCGGTCATCGCCGCGATCGCCAGCGCGAAGGCGTCGACCGCCTCGAACACCGGCGGCTTGTCTTCCTGCATGTCCTTGGAATAGGCCAGCGGCAAGCCCTTCATGGCGACCAGCAGCGCCTGCAACGAGCCGAACAGCCGCCCGGTCTTGGCGCGCACCAGTTCCGCCGCATCGGGGTTGCGCTTCTGCGGCATGATCGACGAGCCGGTGGAAAACCGCTCGGACAGGGTGATGAACGAGAACGGCGCCGACGCCCACAAGACCATTTCCTCGGCCAGGCGCGACAGGTGACCGCCCGCGATCGCCAGGGCCGACAGCAATTCAAGCGCGAAATCCCGGTCCGAGACCGCGTCCATGGCATTCGCCATCGGCCGATCGAAGCCCAGGTCGGCGGCGGTGGCGTGGCGGTCGATGGCGAAGCCGGTGCCGGCCAGCGCCGCCGCGCCCAAGGGCGATTCGTTGAGCCGCCGGCGCGCGTCGGCCAGCCGCCCGCGGTCGCGCGCGGTCATCTGCACATAGGCCATCAGATGGTGGCCCAGGGTCACCGGCTGGGCGGTTTGCAGATGGGTAAAGCCCGGCATGACCGTGGCGGCGTGCGCCTCGGCCTGGTCGAGCAGCGCGGCCATGAACGCCGCCAATTCGGCGTCGAGCCGGTCGATGGCGTTGCGCACCCACAGCCGGAAGTCGGTCGCCACCTGGTCGTTGCGCGAGCGTGCGGTGTGCAGAAGCCCCGCCTCCGGGCCGATCAACTGGGCCAGGCGCGCCTCCACATGCATGTGGATGTCTTCAAGGGCCGGGTCGGTCTTGAACGTGCCGGCGGCCAACTCGCCGGCGATGGTGTCGAGCCCGGCAAGGATCTTCTCGGCACTGTCGGCGGCGATGATGCCCTGCTTGGCGAGCATGCGCGCGTGCGCCTTGGAGCCCGCGATATCCTCGGCCCAGAAGCGCAGGTCCATGTCGATCGACGCGTTGATGGCGGTCATCACGCTGTCGGGGCTGCCGTCGAAGCGGCCCTGGATCAACGGATTGCGCCCGCCCGTTGGGGTGTCCATAGTCTGTCTCTCCCGTCTCCCCGTCTTGCCCACGGGGTGCGTCCGTATACCGAAAAGGAGCGCGCGATGAACAACCGCTGGCTTGCCCCCACCATCGGCGCCTTGGCCGTCCTGGTCTTGCTGTTGGTCGTCTATCTGGTGGTTTTGCTTATGGGCAGCGGCGCACCGGGGCAAGCGTCGATTGCCGACAAGGCGGTGGGCGAGATGGCCGATTTCACCTTCGACCACCGCGGCGAGCCGGTGCCGCAAACGCCGTTCGAGACCGCCGACGGCACCCAGCGGACCCTTGGCGATTTCGAGGGCCGGGTGGTGCTGGTCAATCTGTGGGCCAGTTGGTGCGCGCCCTGCCTGACCGAACTGCCGCATCTGGCGCGCCTGCACACCGAGATGGGCGGCGCGGCGTTCCAGGTGGTCGCCGTGTCGCTCGACCGCGAGGGCCGGGCCAAGGCGCAAGCGACGCTGGAGAAGGTCGACGCCACCGCGCTGCCGCTTTATGTGGACGCCAGCATGGCGCTCGGCCAGGCGTTCGGCGAGGGCGTCATGCCGGTCACCGTGCTGGTCGACGCCAAGGGCCGCGAAGTCGGGCGCTATCTGGGCCCGGCCGACTGGGCGTCGGACGAGGCCAAGGCGCTGATGCAAGCGGTGATCGACGCCGGCTGACCGCGCCGGCCCGGGGCACCGGCCGCACCGCCGGTCCTGACGCGCGCAGCGACGCGATGCGGCGGACCGGTGCGGCGGCCCCGACACCGGCCGCGACGGCTCCACGACCGGCACGCCCGGCGCGCCGGCCCGGGGCGATGGTCAGGCGGTGGCGTCGTCGTCTGCCGCTGCGGCCGCGTCGCCGCCTTCGAGCGCGTGCAGATAAACGTCGAGGAGCGCTTCGAGTTCCTGGCGTTCCTGGGTTTCCATCTTCCGCACCTTGATCACCTGGCGCATGATCTTCGGGTCGAAGCCATTGGCCTTGGCCTCGGCGTAGACATCCTTGATGTCGTCGGCGATCGCCTTCTTCTCTTCTTCAAGCCGTTCGATGCGCTCGATGAACTGGCGCAGCTGCGCGCCCGAGACGCCGCCCACATTGGCCATGTCCTGACACTCCCTTGACGCTGTCGGGGAAAGGCGCGGACCATAAGCGACCCGCCGGCCCAAGGCAATGGCAGCCAAGGGCCAAAATCGGCCCTATCGACCGGCCAGCGGTGCGGCCGGACGGCACCTCGCTCAGCGCATGGCGGCCATTCTCTGCCGGCCCCTAGACACCCGCCGCAGCACCCAACCGGCAACCGGCTCGGCCCCGGCCTTTGCGCGCGGCGAAATAGTGATTGCCCCCCTCGTCCACCGGCGTGGCGACCAGGTCCAGACCGGCCTTGGCAAGCAGGCGCCCATAGGCCGCCGCGCCCAGCGACCGCGACCGCCGCCCGGTCATCAGATCGTCCCAGACACATGACGGGGCGGGGGCGGAGAAGAGCAGCCGACCGCCGGGCTTGAGCGCCCGGGCCAGGGCGGGGATGAGCGCGCGCTGGGTGTCGGCCGGCAACAGAAACACCAGCCCGACCGCCAGGGCGCCGTCGAACGACCGGCCGAAGAAGTCGCTGCGCTCGGCGGCCTCGCAGCGCACCGGCACATCGGGCAAGCGGCGGCGAAAGGCGGCGACCATCGCCGGTGCGGCGTCGATGGCCCACAGGTCGAACCCGTCGGCCACCAGGGCGGTAGCCAAGGGCTCGCCCGAGCCGGCGCCCACATCGACGATCGATCCACCCGCCGGCAGCGACGCCGCCCAATCGCGCACCACCGACCGCCCGATGGGGTGCGCCGCCCGCCGTGCGGCGAAGGCGTCGGCGACCGCGTTCCAACCGTTCGACAGGTCTTCACCCATCGGCACCGTTCCCGTTCCAGCCCCCGGGGTGGGGGCTCCCTTGAGCCGACCGGTTGCGCCCCCCTTGCTGCCGGCCGGTCAGACCGGCTGCGGGCGCATCGCCTGGCCCTGCGGCATGGCGTCGATGCACTCGGCCAACAGGTCGGCCCACAGGCCGTGGCCGGCGTCGGACGCCAGCAGATCCTGGCGAATCTCCACCGTGGTCTGCGGGATGCCCAAGGCCTGACCGTGCCGGTCCATGGTGTAGTAAAGCTCGCGCCCCGAATAGGGTTCATTGTCGCCGAGCGTGAAGGCGTAGCGCGCGTCGAGCGTGCTCAGGAACGCATGGGCCAGGCGCGGGTCGCGGTCGTGCAGGAAGGCGATCTCCCACGGGCGCGCCGCGCCCGCGATCACCGGCGTGAAGCTGTGCACGGCGATCACCAGCGGGCGCGGGTGGCGCTCGGCCGCCGCGGCGACCGCCGTCGCGCACCGGTCGTGGAACGGGTGGAAATAGGCGTCGAGGCGCGCAGCCCCGGCTTGCGGCGCCAGGTTCTGGTTGGCCGGCACCGCCACGCCGTCGCTATGCGCGGGAAACGGGTTCTGATGCGCAGGGTTGCGATTGAGATCGCAGACCAGTCGCGAGACCGTGGCGATCACCGCCGTAGCGCCTAAGCGCTCGGCCAGCGCGCGGGTCACCGCCTCGGCACCGATGTCGATGGCGATGTGGCTGGTCATGGCGTCGGCCGGCACGCCCAGGTCGCCACCATGAAGGTCGGCGGGCACGGCATTGCTGGCATGGTCGCAGACGAGGACGATACCGCTGCCGCTGTCGGGGTTGAGGACTTCGGGCGGACGCGGGGTCAGGGAATAAGGCATCGGAACAAACGGACAGACTGGAGGGACGGGACGGTCGCTGGCGGCTCGGGGCTATGACGGCGCGACCGGGTGCCTTAGAAACGTGGGCGCAACAGCCCCGTCGCACAATCCCCACGCGCCGCAGCCCGTGGCCAATGCGCCCCAGACCCGGCCCGGACCTAGCCAAGACCCAGCCCAGACCTAGCCCAGACCCGCCTGAGCCCCGCACACGAGCCCGCCAGACCGCCGCCAACCATCAAGGATCTACGCCATGGCAGACCGCAAGGCCCCGAGCCCCGGCACTAGCCGCCCCGGCACCGACCACTCGGCCGCCGCCCCAACCGACCGGCGCGCCCGCCGGGCGCGAATCGTCACCACCCTGGGCCCGGCGAGCGACACGCCGGAGCGGATCGAGGCACTGTGGCGCGCCGGGGCGGACGTGTTCCGGCTCAACATGAGCCACGGCGACCTGGCCGACAAAGCCGCCTATGTGCGCCACATCCGCGCCGTCGAGGCCCGGGTCGGCCGGCCGATCGCCATCATGGCCGACCTGCAGGGGCCCAAGCTGCGCGTCGGCCGGTTCGCCGATGGCGCGGCAGAGTTGGTGGCGGGCGCGGCGTTTCGCCTGGACCTGGACGACACGCCCGGCGACACCCGCCGGGTCCACCTGCCCCATCGCGAGATCTTCCAGGCCATCGACCCCGGCCATCGGCTGCTGCTCAATGACGGCCAGATCGCCTTGCGGGTCGAACATGTCGACGCCACCGGCGCCGACACCACCGTGCTGGTCGGCGGCCGGCTGTCCGACCGCAAGGGCGTCAACGTGCCCGACATCGTGCTGCCGGTGCCGGCGCTGACCGACAAGGACCGCCGCGACCTGGACGCGGCCCTGGAGATGGGCGCCGACTGGGTGGCACTGTCGTTCGTCCAGCGCGCCGAGGATGTGGCCGAGGCGCGCAAGCTGATCGCCGGGCGCGCCGGCGTGCTGGCCAAGATCGAGAAACCGAGCGCGGTCGAGCAGATCGACGCGATTCTCGACCTGGCCGACGCGGTGATGGTGGCGCGCGGCGACCTGGGCGTCGAATTGCCGGTGGAAGACGTGCCCGGCGCCCAGAAGCGCATCATCCTGGCGGCGGCCGAGGCCGGCAAGCCGGTGGTGGTGGCGACCCAGATGCTGGAGAGCATGATCCAGGCGCCGGTGCCGACCCGCGCCGAGGTGTCGGATGTGGCCAATGCGGTCGAGGACGGTGCCGACGCGGTGATGCTGTCGGCTGAGTCGGCGGCCGGGCGTTATCCGGTCGAAGCGGTGACGGTGATGGACCGGGTGATCCGCCGCGCCGAGGGCATGCCGGAGGAGTTCCGCACCGCCGCCCACGCCGCCGCCCAGCCGATCCCGCAACCGCGCAACACGGCGGAAGACGCGATCACCAGTGCCGCCGGCCATGTGGCGCAAACGGTGCGCGCAGCGGCGATCGTCAGCTTCACCTCGTCGGGCTCGACGGCGCTGCGCGTGGCGCGTCAGCGGCCCCGGGCGCCGATCCTGGCGCTGACCCCGCATCTGGCGGTGGCGCGGCGGCTGTGCCTGGTGTGGGGGCTGCATACGGTCAAGACCCGCGACGTGCACGATTTCGAGGAGATGGTGGCCAAGTCCCGGCGCATGGCGCTGCGCCACGGCTTCACCCCCGGCGGCGACCGCATCGTGGTCACTGCGGGCGTGCCCTTCGGCACCCCGGGGGCCACCAATGTGCTCCATATCGCCTGGGTGACCGGCGAGGAATTGAGCGCCCGAGGCTGAGGCTGAGGCTCGCCCTGGGGCTGTCTTTGGGGCTGTCTTTGGGGCTGGCTCTGGAGCTGCGCGCCCCAAGGCGCTCGCCCTGGATCGCCGGCACGCCGCACAGGCGCTGCGGCCTGCGCGCACCGTCCTGGTGCATCAGAAGCCGCCGGGACACCCTAATTTTTCAATGAAATCAGCTAGTTAAGGCATAATGGTGCCCAGGAGAGGACTCGAACCTCCACGACCATACGGTCACTAGCACCTGAAGCTAGCGCGTCTACCAATTCCGCCACCTGGGCTTGGGGCGTGTGCTGTGGGCCGCTTGGTATGCCCCCGCCCGGCCGGTGTCAAGCATTGTTTTCGGGCCCCGAAACGACCCTCTGCCCCCATGCGGCACCGCCGGTCGACCCGACGGGACAAGCCGCCGCCTTGGCAAGCCCAAGCCGCGCCGGTAAGACGGCAGAAGACTGTCGAACCCCCGCGCGCCTGATATCGCCGGGCCACCTCCGCTCATGTATTGGGAGACGCCACCATGGAAGGACGCCTCGTCACAGTTTTCGGCGGCTCGGGTTTTCTCGGCCGCTATGTGGTGCAACGCTTGGCCGACCGCGGCGACCGCATCCGCTCGGCCGGGCGCCGGCCGCAGGAGGCGCTGTTCCTCAAGCCGCTGGGCGAGGTCGGCCAGATCCACACCGTCCAGGCCAATATCCGCGACGACGCCTCGGTCGAGCGCGCCATCGCCGACGCCGACGCGGTGGTCAATCTGGTCGGCATCCTGGCCGAGACAGGCAAGCAGAAGTTCGCCGCCCTGCAGGGCGAAGGCGCCGGCCGGATCGCGCGGCTGGCCAAGCAGCACGGCGTCAAGGCGCTGGTGCAGATGTCGGCCATCGGCGCCGATGCCGACAGCCCGGCCGCCTACGCCCGCAGCAAGGCGCGCGGCGAGGCGCTGGTGCGCGAGCACTTCCCCGAGGCGACCATCCTGCGCCCGTCGATCGTGTTCGGACCGGAGGACGACTTCTTCAACCGCTTCGCCAAGATGGCGCGCATGGCGCCGGCCCTGCCCTTGATCTCGGGCCAGTCGCGGTTCCAGCCGGTCTATGTGGGCGACGTGGCCGACGCGGTGCGCGCCGCCCTCGAACCCGACAGCCCGGCACGCGGCAAGACCTACGAACTGGGCGGCCCGCGCACCTACACGTTCGAGGAATTGCTCAAGCTGATGCTCAAGGAGATCATGATCAAGCGGCCCCTGGTCTCGATCCCCATGCCGATCGCCAAGCTCCAGGCGCAGGTGCTGCAATTCCTGCCCAACCCGCCGCTGACGCCCGACCAGTTGAAGATGCTGGCGCGCGACAATGTGGTCGCCGACGACGCCGCGACACTCGAAGACCTGGGCATCACGCCGACGCCGCTCGAAGCGATCCTCGGCGAGTATCTGGAGCACTACCGCCCGCGCGGTCAGTTCGCCAAACCCTCGGCGCACTAAGGCGCGCCGCAGCACCCCTGCCGGGTGGCCATGCGGCAGGATCGGATCGGCCGAAGGAGCCTGTCGCCGGCCCTCGCTGTCCCGCCGGTGTCGCGCCGCCAGCCGCTCATGATCTGGACCAATCAGGGCTGCCCCACCGGCCGGCAAAACGGCGGGGCAGCCGGACCGAAGCCGGCAAAGCGCGCCCGGCAAAGCACGGCCCCGAACCGGCGGGATCTGCCGGTCAAGGCCCGGAACAGCAGGAGAATCCCCCTGGAAAACCGCTATTCCAGGCCCCTTGCCAAGCTGGCACGGGCATTGCTTTTCCCACTGTGTTCCGCGACAGGCGGCCGGGCGGAAAAGGCGCCCGGTTCCCCTCGGGAGGCGGCGCAAACCGCGCGGCTCTCGTCCTGCGCCGGACGCTCCGGTTGAGGGTCAATGTGGAGACAGGGGGTAAAGCCAATGCGGACCATGACGGCACAAGCACGAGCGGTAGCGCAGGCGCCATGCGACAACGCCACGCCGACCCTGAGCGACGCACCGGGGGCGCCCACAGCCCCCTACACAACCTCGACACCGTTACCGACGCCGGCAGACCCCATGGCCGCCGCGCCCATGGATCCGGCCCTCCGGCGCGCCAAAGCGCTGCGCATCGCCCTGCAACTCAAGCGCGCCGCCGCGCAGTAGCGCTGACGGATCAGCGCACGGGCATACCCAAGGCGGTGCGGGCGTGACCGGCCGGCAGGCCATCGCCCGCCCGGCGACCGGGACCTACAGAACTCCGGCGCCGATCAGCGCCAACAGCGCCAGCCCGAGCGCCACCCGATAGACCACGAAAATGGTCATCGACGCGCGCTGCAACCACCGCATCAAAAAGTGGATCGCCGCCAGGGCGAACGCAAAGGCAAGCCCGGCACCGATCAGCGCGTCGCGCCAGCGCCCGGCCGCACCCTCGGCCGCCAAGTCGGCAGCGGCCAGCGCGCCGCCGGCCAGGATGGTCGGGATCGCCAACAGCATCGAAAACCGTGCCGCATCGGGCCGTCGAAAGCCCAGCGCCCGGGCCGCGGTCATGGTGATGCCGGCACGGCTGGTGCCGGGAATCAACGCCAACACCTGGGCCAGCCCGATCAGCAGCGCCGGGCGCCGGCCCATGTGCGACATTCGTCGCTGGCGCGGGGCGCGCATGTCGACCCCATAGAGCAACAGCCCGAACCCAATGCTGGCGGCCGCGATCACGTCGGGGCGGCGCAACAGATCGACCAGATCGAGCGCCGCCAACAGGCCGCCCGCCGCCACCACCGGCACGGTGGCCACCAACAGCGCTGCCAACAGGCCGGCATAGGGCGTGCCGGCGACCGCCCGACGCGCCGCCGGCACCCTTACCGCCGCCAGCACCGCCCAGGTCAGGCCGACGGTATCGCGCCGGAAGTAGACCAACACGGCGACCAATGTGCCCACATGCATGGCCAGGTCCATCACCGGCCCCTGATCGGGCCAACCGGTCACCGCCGGCACAAGGATCAGATGGGCCGAGGACGAAATCGGCAGAAACTCGGTGATACCCTGAACCAGGGCGAGAACCAGCAGGTGCAACAAGGGCATGGGTAGCAAGGCTCCAAAGGGCGAAGGCCGGTGATATCAGCCGGTGCCCGTGGAAACCAGCCAGCTTTCATATCGCATAATGAGATGTTTAATGCCTGATCGCGACGGCCTGACCCTGATGAATCGAGGCAAACTGCGACAATCTGTCAATTTATATCACATAAAAGTACCTTAATGCGGATTTAGACTCGCTTTGAGGTCCGCAGGTCGGTATAAGAGATCCCCCAGCCCATTCAGGGCACACGGTCGGGGCACGCGCGCCCGCCACGCCATGCGAACGGTGCGGCGCCCGGGCTACCGGACGGGCAGGCCAGCCGGCCCCAACCGATGGAGACAATCAGGATTGAATGCCTGGCTCCCGAAACGCGGGGCCCGGCCTGTGAGGCAAGGAGTGAGCCCGTGAACGGAAAGATGCTGAAATTCACCGACACGCCGCAGGCGATGCCGGACAAGCGGCCGGCCGACACGCGCGCCCAGGACTTTGCCGAGATCTACACGCCGTTCGTCCAGGAACGCGCCGAGGAACAGGCCGGCCGGTGCAGCCAGTGCGGCATTCCCTTCTGTCAGGTGCACTGCCCGCTGCACAACAACATCCCCGACTGGCTCAAGCTGGTCGCCGAAGACCGCATGGAAGAAGCCTATGAGGTGGCGTCGGCGACCAACAATATGCCCGAGGTGTGCGGCCGCATCTGCCCGCAGGACCGCCTGTGCGAGGGCAATTGCGTGATCGAGAAGGAGTTCGACGCGGTCACCATCGGCGCGGTGGAAAAGCACATCCTCGACCACGCCTGGGAACAGGGCTGGGTCAAGCCGTTCACGCCGCCGGTGGAACGCCGCCAGTCGGTGGGCATCATCGGCGCCGGGCCCGGCGGGCTGGCCGCCGCCGAGGAATTGCGCAAGCGCGGCTACCAGGTCACCGTCTACGACCGCTACGACCGCGCCGGCGGGCTGCTGATCTATGGCATCCCCAATTTCAAGCTCGACAAGGAGATCGTCGCCCGCCGCCACCAGCGCCTGGTGGACAGCAACATCGCCTTCCGGCTCAACACCGAGGTGGGCCGCGACGTCACCATGGCCGAGTTGCGCCAGACCCACGACGCGGTGCTGATCGCCACCGGCGCCTATAAGGCGCGCGACCTGAAGGTGCCGGGCGTCGGGCTCGACAATGTGATCCCGGCGATGGAGTTCCTGACCTGCTCCAACCGGCGCGGGCTCGGCGAGCGCGTGGCCGACTTCGACAGCGGCCGGCTCGACGCGCGCAACAAGCGCGTGGTGGTGATCGGCGGCGGCGACACCGCCATGGACTGCGTGCGCACCGCGATCCGCCAGGACGCCGCCAGCGTCACCTGCCTCTACCGGCGCGACCGGGCCAACATGCCGGGCTCGCAACAAGAGGTGAAGAACGCCGAGGAAGAGGGCGTCGCCTTCCACTGGCTGTCGGCGCCCGAGGCGATCCTGGGCGACCACACGGTGACCGGCGTGCGCGCCTACCGCATGCGGCTTGGCGCGCGCGACGCCACCGGCCGCCAGGCGCCCGAACCGGTGCCCGATTCGACCGAGACGATCCCCGCCGACATGGTGATCCTGGCGCTCGGCTATGACGCCGAAGACCTGCCGGTGCTGTTCGGCGAGCCGGCGCTCGACGTCAACCGCTGGGGCACCGTCAAGGTGGACCATGCCAGCATGATGACCTCGCTCGACGGTGTGTTCGCCGCCGGCGACATCGTGCGCGGTGCAAGCCTGGTGGTCTGGGCGATCCGCGACGGCCGCGACGCCGCCGCCGCCATGCACAAATGGCTGTCCGCCAAGGCCGGGGCGCACCCGCGCTCCGCCGCCATCGCCGCCGAATAGACGCAGGCCGCCCGGCCCGCGCCGCCACGCCACCGGCCAAGACCCGGGCCAAGGCTCGGACCAGGGCTCTGGCCAAGGCTCTGGCCAGGGCTCGGACCAGGCCCCAGGCCAGAGGCCGTCCCAGCCGGCCCGCCCGGCCGATACTCGACAATCCGCGCTCCGCCGCCGGTGCGGCGAGCGCCCGGCGAAAGGACCTCGCCCATGACCAGCACCACGCCTCAATCGCCCATCGGCCGGGCGCCGTTCGGCCTCTATGACCCGCGCGAAGAGCATGACGCCTGCGGCGTCGGCTTCGTCGCCAATGTGGACGGCAAGCCCACCCGCCGGGTGGTCGAAGCGGCCATCAACGCCCTGTGCGCGGTCTGGCACCGTGGCGCGGTCGACGCCGACGGCAAGACCGGCGACGGCGCCGGCATCCAGGTGGAGATCCCGCAAGCGTTCTTCCGCGAGCATATCGAACGCACCGGCCACCGGCCGTCCGACGACCGGCTGGCGGTCGGGCAGGTGTTCCTGCCGCGCACCGACCTGGGCGCCCAGGAGCGGTGCCGGACCATCGTCGAGACCGAGATCATCGCCTTCGGCTACACCATCTATGGCTGGCGCCAGGTGCCGGTGGACGTGTCGGTGATCGGCGACAAGGCGCAGGCGACCCGGCCCGAGATCGAACAGATCATGATCGCCAACGCCAAGGGCGTCGACGTGGAGACGTTCGAGCGCGAGCTTTACATCATCCGCCGGCGCATCGAACGCGCGGTGCGCGAAGCCGGCGTCGGCGATTTCTACATCTGTTCGCTGTCGTGCCGGTCGGTCATCTACAAGGGCCTGTTCCTGGCCGAGCAATTGGCGGTGTTCTACCCCGACCTCAAGGACGAGCGCTTCGTCTCGGCCTATGCGCTCTATCACCAGCGCTATTCCACCAACACCTTCCCGCAATGGTGGCTGGCCCAGCCGTTCCGCATGATCGCCCACAATGGCGAGATCAACACCGTGCGCGGCAACACCAACTGGATGCGCAGCCACGAGATCAAGATGGCCGGCCAGGCGTTCGGCCCGCATCAGGAAGACATCAAGCCGGTGATCCCCATGGGCGCGTCGGACAGCGCCGCCATGGACGCCACCTTCGAGGTGCTGGTGCGCGCCGGGCGCACCGGGCCGATGGCCAAGACCCTGCTGATCCCCGAGGCCTGGTCGAAGAATGCCAACCTGCCCGAGGCGCACCGGGCCATGTACGCCTATTCCGCCTCGGTGATGGAGCCGTGGGACGGGCCGGTGGGCATGGTCGGCTTCGACGGCCATTGGGTGTTCGCCGGCGCCGACCGCAACGGCCTGCGCCCGCTGCGCTATTCGCTGACCAATGACGGCATGTTGGTGGTCGGCTCGGAGACCGGCATGGTGCCGCTGCGCGAAGAGGACGTGCGCGAGAAGGGCCGCGTGGGGCCGGGGCAGATGATCGGCGTCAATCTGGCCGAGGGACGGTTCTGCCGCGACCGCGAGATCAAGGACGAACTGGCCGCCAGCGCGCCGTTCGAGGAATGGGTGCGCAACTTCACCGAGTTCTCGCAGGTGTCGGGGACCATCGGCGAGCCGGCGCTGTTCGACAAGGACGACTTGCGCCAGCGCCAGGTGGCCGCCGGGATCAGCCGCGAGGACCTGGAGTTGCTGCTGCACCCGCAGGTGACCACCGCCAAGGAGGCGATCGGGTCGATGGGCGACGATACGCCGCTCGCCGTGCTGTCGTCGCAGTATCGCAACCTGTCGCACTTCTTCCGCCAGTGCTTCAGCCAGGTCACCAACCCGCCGATCGACCCGTTGCGCGAAAACCGGGTGATGTCGCTCAAGACCCGGTTCTCGAACTTCGCCGACGTGCTCGACAACGACAATCCCCAGTCCGACACCATGGTGGCGGAAAGCCCGGTGCTGACCAATGGCGAATACACCGCGCTGATCCGCTATTTCGGCGACGAGGCGCACGAGATCGACTGTACCTTCGCGGTCGACGCCGGGCCGCACGCGCTCCATGACGCGCTCGACCGCATCCGTGCCGAGGCGCAGGAGGCGGTGCAGGCGGGCAAGACCCAATTGTTCCTGTCCGACATGGGCGTCTCGGCCCGCCGCGCGCCGGTGCCGATGATCCTGGCCGCCGGCGGCGTCCACACGCACCTGCTGAACCAGGGTCTGCGCACCTTCACCAGCATCAATGTGCGCTCGGGCGAATGCCTGGACCCGCACTATTTCGCCGTGCTGATCGGCGTCGGCGCGACCACGGTCAACGCCTATCTGGCCCAGGAGGCGGTGCGCGAACGCCACGCGCGCGGGCTGTTCGAGGGGCTCGACCTCGGCACCTGCCTGGAGCGCCAGCGCGAGGCGATCAACCAGGGCCTGCTCAAGATCATGTCCAAGATGGGCGTGTCGATCATCTCGGCCTATCGCGGCGGCGGCAATTTCGAGGCCGTGGGCCTGAGCCGCGCGCTGGTGGCCGAGTTCTTCCCCAATGTGCCGTCCAAGATCTCCGGCATCGGGCTGACCGGCATCGAACAGAAGGTGCGCGAACAACACGCCCGCGCCTTCGACGAAGCCGTGGTCACCCTGCCCGTGGGCGGCTTCTACCGCTATCGTCACGGCACCGAAACGCACGCCTTTTCGGGCAATCTGGTGCACATGCTGCAAGAGGCGGTGGCCGAGGGCAGCTACACCCGCTATCGCGCCTATTCCGCCGCGGTCGCCCAGACGCCGCCGGTCAGCCTGCGCGACCTGTTGGCGTTCAAGACCGTCGAGACGCCGACACCGCTCGAACGGGTCGAAAGCATCACCGCGATCCGGCGCCGCTTCGTCACCCCGGGCATGAGCATGGGCGCGCTCAGCCCCGAGGCTCACGAGACCCTGGCGATCGCCATGAACCGCATCGGCGCCAAGTCGGTGTCGGGCGAAGGCGGCGAAGACGAAAAGCGCTTCACCCCGTACGACAATGGCGACAACGCCAACTCGCCGGTCAAGCAGGTCGCTTCGGGGCGCTTCGGCGTCACCGCCAACTATCTCAACCACTGCGAGGAAATCGAGATCAAGGTGGCCCAGGGCGCCAAGCCTGGCGAGGGCGGCCAATTGCCCGGCTTCAAGGTCACCGACCTGATCGCCAAGCTGCGCCACGCCACCAAGGGCGTGACCCTGATCTCGCCGCCGCCGCACCACGACATCTATTCAATCGAGGACCTGGCCCAGCTCATCTACGACCTGAAGCAGATCAACCCGGTGGCGCGGGTGTGCGTCAAGCTGGTGTCGTCGGCGGGCATCGGGACCATCGCCGCCGGCGTCGCCAAGGCGCATGCCGACGTGATCAACATCTCGGGCCATTCAGGCGGCACCGGCGCCAGCCCGCAGACCTCGATCAAATATGCCGGCACGCCGTGGGAAATGGGCCTGTCCGAGGTCAACCAGGTGTTGACGCTCAACAATCTGCGCCACCGGGTGCGCCTGCGCGTCGATGGCGGGCTCAAAACCGGCCGCGACATCGTCGTCGGCGCGCTGCTCGGCGCGGAGGAATTCGGCATCGGCACCGCGTCGCTGGTGGCCATGGGCTGCATCATGGTGCGCCAGTGCCATTCCAACACCTGCCCGGTGGGGGTGTGCACCCAGGACGAGCGGCTGCGCGCCAAGTTCGGCGGCAGCGCCGACCAGGTGATCAACCTGATGACCTATCTGGCCGAGGAGGTGCGCGAAATCCTGTCGAGCCTGGGCGCCGAGCGCATCGACGACATCATCGGCCGCACCGACCTTTTGACCCAGGTCAGCCGGGGGGCCGCGCATCTGGACGACCTGGACCTCAACCCGGTGCTGACCATGGTCGACGCGCCGCAGGACGCCCGGCGCTGTACCATCGACGGCCGCAACCCGGTGCCCGATACCCTCGACGCGCAGATGATCGACGACGCCAAGGCGGTGTTCGAGCGCGGCGAGAAGATGCAGCTCACCTACGCGATCCGCAACGTCCAGCGCGCCATCGGCACGCGCTTTTCCAGCCATCTGGTGCGCACGTTCGGCGAACGCGGGCTCAAGCCCGGCCATGTGTCGGTGCACCTGCGCGGTTCGGCCGGCCAGTCGCTCGGCGCCTTCGCCGTGCAGGGGCTCAAGCTGGTGGTCTATGGCGACGCCAACGACTATGTGGGCAAGGGCCTGTCGGGCGGCACCATCGTGGTGCGGCCGCCCAACCGCTCCGGGCTCACCGGCCACCGCAACGCGATCATCGGCAACACGGTGCTTTACGGCGCCACGGCGGGCAAGCTGTTCGCCGCCGGCGAGGCGGGCGAGCGCTTCGCGGTGCGCAACTCGGGCGCGCAAGTGGTGGTCGAGGGCTGCGGCGCCAATGGCTGCGAGTACATGACCGGCGGTCACGCGGTGATCCTGGGCGCGGTGGGCGACAACTTCGCCGCCGGCATGACCGGGGGCATGGCCTTTGTGCTCGACGAGGACGGCACCCTGGCCGCCAAGCTCAACCCCGACAGCACGATCACCCGGCCGCTCGACCACCCGCACTATGAGGCGCTGGCACAAGGGCTGATCCGCGAACACGCCGCCGAGACCGGCTCGCGGCTGGCGCTGGCGATCCTGGCCAACTGGGAGAGCTATCGCGACCGCTTCGTCCACGTGGTGCCGACCGAAATCCTCGACAAGCTCGACGTGCCGCTCGACGACACCGGCGCGCGCATCCCGGCGGAATAGGCCGACCGCGCCCCCAAACGGGCGACACCGGCGTCACGCCTCAACCAATGCCCCTCGCCCTCCCCCGGGACGGGGGGTTTTTCATCGCCCGACCGGACGCCCGGGGCGCGACACGCGTTGGTCCGGCCCGCGCGTTCCTGCGTAAGACGATGAAACCAAGGAAGGAACGGCCTTATGTCTCTGATCCCCCGCATCATTCTCGCGCTGATGGCGCTCTATTGTGCCGGCCAGGCGCTGGCAGTGTTCAACGATCCCGTCGGCCTCGGCGCCTGGGTCGGCTACAGCTTCGACGGCGCCAGCGGCCGCGCCGAGTTCCTGGCGCTTTATGGCGGCTTTTTCCTCGGGCTTGCGGGCTTTTTCGGCTATGGCGCGATCGACCGGGCGTGGCGCGCCCCGGGCTTGTGCGTGTTGACCGTGACCATGGTCGGCGCCGGCGGCGCCCGCGCGGTCGCCATTGCCAGCACCGACACCGCGCCCGTGTCCACCATGGTGCTCTATTACGAAATCGCCTTCGCGCTCGCCGGCGCCATCGGCTGGTGGCTGCATCGCCGTCAGGCCCGCGCCTGACGGGCGCCCCCCGGCGCGCCGGAGGGCAATCGCCCGGCGCGCCCTCGCACAGCGGATCGTCGGGTCAACCGGACCGCCGGGGCGTCGGGCGCCCCGGTGGCCGCAGCCTCACGCCTCGCCGATCACGTCGAGCAGGGCGGCGTCGATGGCTTCCTGGGCGGTCTTGCCCGACCACAGGATGAACTGGAACACGGGGTAGTAGCGCTCGCACTCCGCATGGGCGGTCTCGATCAGCAGTTCCACATGGGTCTGGCCGATGGCGCCGTCGACCACGGCGGCGTGGCGGAACATGATCAGCCCTTCCTCGGCCCACATCTCGAAATGGCCGAGCCACAGCCGCTCGTTGAGCCGGCCGATCGCCTCATAGACCGCCGGCCGCTTGGCCTCGGGCACCTTGAGGTCGAACAGATTGGCGATCTGGAGCGCGCGGCCCTCTTCTCGCCACAGGCAGCGGAGCTGATAATCGCAAAAGGAACCGGGCAGGACCGCCGTCAGTTCGTCATCGTCGCGGTCGAAGGTCCAGTCATTGACCTGGGCCACTTCTTCGACGGTATCGACGGGATTGGCGACCGGGGTGAGGAATTGGTCCGCAAACAGGGTCGTCATGGTTCCGCTCCCAGAATGAGCGCCCCCGGTGCCGATGGCCGCCGGAGGCTAAGACGTCTCCGGCATGGTCGGCAAAATGCAATGAGATAATCGCAGCACTAGATTTGGCTCCGGCTCTCCAAGCACTACCAAATCTAGCGTGCCACCGCGCCCAAACAAAAACAAGCCCCCGAGTCGGGGACCCCGAAAATTTCCTGTGGATAAGTCAAGGACATTCCAGCCGCGCCACCTGCGTAAGGGCGCCGCACAACCATCGGGCGACCGACCGGACGGCACCCCGGGCCGCCCCGGACAGCCCCTGAGCAATCCCCGGCCAGCCCCAAGGCGCCGGGCTCAGCCCTCGTCGGTGTCCTTGGCCGTACCGGTGTCGCCGGCCTTCGAGGCGCCGGCGCCCTTGGCCCCGGTGGACTTGGCCCCGGTGGGCTTGGCCTTCGAGGCCGTGCCGCCCTTGGCGCCGCCTTCCAGCGCGTCGACCTTGGCTTCGAGCGCGGCGATCCGCTCGGCCAGGGCGTCGTTTTCGGTGCGCGCGCGCTGCGCCATTTCGGCCACCACGTCGAAATCTTCGCGCGGGACCAGGTTCATCTTGTCCACCTGCGAATCCACCCAGGCGCGCATGGTCGCCTCGAATTCCTCGCGGGCCGAACTGGCGGCGCCGAGCGCGCCCTGGGCCAGCTTCGCAAAATCGTCAAAAAGTTTGGATTGGTTTTGCATTGCTCTTCTCCCGGCTTGGTCCCCATATAAGTGCCATGGGGGGCCGCGCAAAGCCTTTACTTTCTTCGCGGCCGTTGGCACCTGTGCGGCATCGCGTCCTGAACCTTAACGGAGGCTCGCGCGTCGTGTTGTCCTTTCCGCCGCCCCTGGTGATCGACTATCCCAACATCGACCCCGTGCTGGTGGAGATCGGCCCGTTCCCGATCCGCTGGTACGCGCTGGCCTATTTCTTCGGCATCCTGCAGGCCTATTTCTACGCCCGCGCCTTGGTCGGCCGGCTGCGCGCGCCGATCAGCCGCCAGCATCTGGACGACTTTATCCTGTGGGCGACGCTCGGCATCGTCGCCGGCGGCCGGCTCGGCTATGTGCTGTTCTACAACCCCGGACGGTTCCTGGCCGAACCGCTCAGCATCTTCGCGCTATGGGACGGCGGCATGTCGTTCCACGGCGGCCTGACCGGCGTGATCGTCGCCGCGATCCTGTTCACCCGCGCCAATGGCATCCCGCCCATGCGCTTCGGCGACATGCTCGCCTGCACCGCCCCCATCGGGCTGCTGCTCGGCCGGCTGGCCAATTTCATCAATGGCGAACTGTGGGGCCGGCCCACCGACGTACCCTGGGCCATGGTGTTCCCCGCCGACCCGCTCCAGGTGCCGCGCCACCCGAGCCAGCTCTATGAAGCCGCCCTCGAAGGCGTGGCGCTGTTCGCGCTGGTCAACGTCCTCGCCTACACCACGCGCCTGGGCCAGCGCCGGCCGGGCGTGCTGACCGGCGTGTTCCTGGCCGGCTATGGTGCGGCACGGTTCGCGGTCGAATATGTGCGCTCGCCCGACCCGCAACTCGAAGGGCTGGCGCGGTCGTTCCTGTCCATGGGGCAGTTGCTGTCGCTGCCGATGATCCTGGCCGGCGCGGCGATCATCGTCTGGGCATGGCGCCGGGCGCCGCAGCCCGAGCCCCGCGACCGGGCCACCCCCCGCCAGGGGGCGGCATGACCGCCGCGCCAGCCCCCGCCGACGGGCCGCTCGGCCGCCATATCCGCGACCTGATCGCGGCGGCGGGGCCATTGCGGATCGACCAGTACATGACCGAGGTGCTGCTGCACCCGGTCCACGGCTATTACGCCCAAGGCCGGCGCGTCGGCGCCGAGGGTGACTTCACCACCGCGCCCGAGATCAGCCAGATGTTCGGCGAACTGATCGGCCTGTGGCTGGCCGACCGCTGGCAGGCCATGGGCGCGCCGGCGCCGGTGCGGCTGGTCGAACTGGGCCCCGGGCGCGGGACGTTGATGGCCGACATCCTGCGCGCCCTGCGGGTGCTGCCAGCGCTCGGCGACGCCCTCGACCTGCACCTGGTGGAGAGCAACCGCGACTTCCGCACCGCCCAGCGCGACCGCGGCCTGCCCGCCACCTGGCACGATACGCTGGACACGGTGCCGGCGGGCCCGCTGCTGCTGATCGCCAACGAATTCTTCGACGCGCTGCCGATCCGGCAATGGCTGTGGCTGGGCAGCGGCTGGGCCGAGCGCGCGGTCGGGCTGGACAAACAGACCGACCGGCTGGTGTTCACCACCCTCGGCGCCGACGCCGACGCACCGCCTTTACCAGCGACACCGCCGCCCGCCGGCGCCATCGCCGAGCGCTGCCCGGCGGCCATGGCGCACGCGCACGCGATCGCCAGGCGGCTGGCGCGCGATGGCGGGGCAGCGTTGATCGTCGACTATGGCTATGCCGGCCCGGGCTGGGGCGACACCTTCCAGGCGGTGGCCGCACACCGCCCGGTCGACCCGCTGACCGCCCCCGGTGCCGCCGACCTGACCGCCCATGTGAATTTCGCCGCCCTGGCCCACACAGCCCGCGCCGGCGGCGCGGCGGCGCTCGGCCCGGTGGACCAGGGCCGGTTCCTCGACCAGTTGGGGCTTGGGCTGCGCGCGGCCGCCCTCAAGGCGCGGGCCAGTGCCGCCCAGGCCGCCGCCATCGACGCCGCCGTGGCACGGCTGACCGCACCCGAGCAGATGGGCACGCTGTTCAAGGCGCTCGCCCTCACCGGCCCCGATGCCCCCGTGCCGCCGGGCTTTGCAGCG
This sequence comes from Rhodothalassium salexigens DSM 2132, assembly GCF_004341375.1. Classification (GTDB taxonomy): domain Bacteria; phylum Pseudomonadota; class Alphaproteobacteria; order Sphingomonadales; family Rhodothalassiaceae; genus Rhodothalassium; species Rhodothalassium salexigens. The sequence goes on along the minus strand of NZ_SLXO01000003.1, from coordinate 358,340 downwards.
GAGCCCGCCCGATGACCGAGCCATGCGGGCCCGCGCCCACACAATCCCCTGACCCGGTGACCGCGCCGGCGCTCGACCGGCCGGGGCTCGCCCACGGCTTCTTCACCCGCCAGGGCGGCGTGTCGACGGGGCTTTACGCCGGCCTCAACTGCGGCCCGGGGTCCGCCGACAAGCCGCTGGCGGTGGCCGAGAACCGGCGCCGGGCAGCGGCAGCGCTCGGGCTCGACACGGCGGCGACGCTGTATCAGGTCCACGGCGCGGACGTGTTCGTGCTCGACCGGCCCGACCAGGCCGACGCGCGCCCCAAGGCCGACGCCATCGTCACCCGGCTGAGCCGCGTGGCCATCGGCGTGCTGACCGCCGACTGCGCGCCGGTGCTGCTGGCCGATCCCGACGCCGGGGTGATCGGCGCGGCGCACGCCGGCTGGCGCGGCGCGGTCGCCGATGTCACCGGCGCCGCCCTCGCCGCCATGGTCGAATTAGGCGCCGAGCGCGCCCGCGTCGTCGCCGCCATCGGCCCGTGCATCGCCCAGGCGGCCTATGAGGTCGGCGACGAGGTGCGCGACGCCGTCGTCGCTGCGGGCGGCGCATCCGGCCTGTTCGCGCCCGGCGCCCAAGCGGGCAAATGGCAGTTCGACCTGGCCGGTCTGGTGGCCGCGCGGCTCAAGGCTGCGGGCGTCGGGCGGGTGGTGCGCCTCGACCTCGACACCTATGGCGCGCCCGAGCGCTTCTTCAGCTACCGCCGCGCCACCCACCGGGGCGAGACCGACTATGGCCGCCAGATCAGCCTGATCGCCCGGGCCCGCTAGCCCCCTCGACCAATGGGCGAGGACGGCCCCCTTGAACGATCGGGTTGCGTCGGCTAAGCCACGCCTGCGCCGCAACAGGAGCCTGTCGCCCATGAAGATTGTCGCCGGGAATTCCAACCCCCAGATCGCCGAAGCCATCGGGGCTTATCTCAACATCCCGCTCACCAAGGCCAGTGTCCGCCGGTTTTCCGACCAGGAAGTGTTCGTCGAGGTGCAGGAGAACGTACGCGGCGAGGACGTGTTCGTGATCCAGTCCACGTCCTACCCGGCGAACGACCATTTGATGGAATTGCTGGTCATCATCGATGCCCTGCGCCGTGCCTCGGCGCGTCGGATCACCGCCGTGCTGCCCTATTTCGGCTATGCCCGGCAGGACCGCAAACCCGGGCCGCGCACGCCGATCTCGGCCAAGCTGGTGGCCAATCTGATCACCACCGCCGGCGCCGACCGGGTGCTGACCATCGATCTGCACGCCGGTCAGATCCAAGGCTTCTTCGACATCCCCACCGACAATCTCTACGCCCTGCCGGTGCTGTGCCGCGATATCGAGGAACGCTATCAGGGCCAGAAGCTGATGATCGTGTCGCCCGATGTGGGCGGCGTGGTGCGCGCGCGCCAGTTCGCCAAGCGGCTGAAGGCGCCCCTGGCGATCATCGACAAGCGCCGTGAGTCGGCCAACACGTCGGAAGTGATGAACATCATCGGCGACGTGTCGGGCCACACCTGCTTGATGGTCGACGACATCGTCGACACCGCCGGCACGCTGTGCAACGCCGCCGACGCGCTGCGCCAGGCCGGCGCCGAGGATGTGTCGGCCTATGTGAGCCATGGTGTGCTGTCGGGCGGCGCGGTGGCGCGCCTCGGTGCCAGCGCGCTCAAGGAACTGGTGATCACGGACTCGATCCACGCCACCGAGGCGGTGCGGGTCAGCCAACGGGTGCGGCGCATCTCGGTCGCGCCCCTGATCGCCGAGGCGATGAACCGCATCAGCCACGAAACCAGCGTCTCCAGCCTGTTCGACTGAGCCGGTCGCCGCGCCCTGTGATCGACCGCGGCGCGGCGCCCTCTCACTGGCGACCAAGCCTCGCAGGCGGCCATTGGATCGCGTCGGTGGCGCTCGCGATGACGGCGGAAGCCAAGCCCGCCACACCGTGCCCCACCGTCGCCATGGCGAGCGGAAGCGAAGCCATCCAACTGACGGCCGCGACCGACACCCGCCGACAGGCGGCAGGACGCAACCGCCCACAGGGTAACCGGCAGCGCAGACGGCAAGCGGCGATTGGGTCGCGTCGCTGGCGCTCGCGACAACGGCGAGGGGGGAAGATGTTTGGCCGGACCTGCCCGGGCGCCCGGGCACGCCGGCGCTCAAGCCGCCGGTTCGGTCTGGCCCAACACGGTGCCCGGCGGCAGGGCGAAGCCGCGCAGCAGGGTCTCGGCGTCCATGGGCGCACGGCCGGCCCGTTGCGCCACCGTCACCCGCAGTACGCCGGTGCCGCAAGCGACCCGCAACTGATCGTCGAGAACGGTTCCGGGCACCGCACCGCGCTCACCCGACGCTTCGGGCACCCCCATCAGCACTTTCAGCCGGCCGGCCGGGGTTTCGGTCCAGGCGCCGGGCTGCGGGTTGAGCGCGCGCACCTGCCGGTCGACCCGCTCGGCCGACGCCGACCAGTCGATCCACGCCTCGGCCTTGTCGATCTTGGCCGCATAGGTGACGCCGTCGGCGGGTTGCGGCAACGGCTTCAGGGCGCCCATGGCATAGGCACGCAGGCTCGGCACCAGCAGGTCGGCGCCCATATAGGCGAGCCGGTCGTGCACATCGGCATTGGTGTCTTCGCCGCCGATGGCGGTGCGTTCCTCGGCCAGCACCGGGCCGGTGTCGAGCCCCTTGTCCATGACCATGATCGACACGCCGGTCTCGACGTCGCCTTCGAGGATCGCCCGGTGGATGGGGGCGGCGCCACGCCAGCGCGGCAGCAGGCTGGCGTGCACATTGACGCAGCCGAGCCGCGGCGCCTTGAGGATCGCCGGGGGCAGGATCTGGCCATAGGCGGCGACCACCGCCACGTCGAGATTGAGCGCCGTGAACGCCGCCTGTTCGTCCGGGTCCTTGAGCGAGCCGGGCGTGCGCACCGGTACGCCGAGCCGTTCGGCCTCTTTGTGCACGGCGCTTTTCTGAAGCTTTTTGCCGCGTCCGGCGGGGCGCGGCGGCTGGGTGTAGACCTGCACCACCTGATAGCCGGCGTCGTGCAGGGCGGTCAGGCTGGGCACGGCAAAGCCCGGCGTGCCCATGAAGGCGACCCGCAGATTGCTCATCGGATCACAAAACCTCGACGGCTTGGTCGCGCTGCGCCTTCTTGATCTTCTTGACGATCATGCTGCGTTTCAGCCGCGACAGATGGTCGATGAACAGCGTGCCGTCCAAATGGTCCATCTCGTGCTGGATGACCGTGGCCAGCAGGTCGTCCGCCGCCACCTCGCACGGGGCGCCCGACCGGTCCAGATAGCGCACCGTGACCCGCGCCGGGCGCTCCACCTCGGCATAGTGGCCGGGGATCGACAGGCAGCCCTCGTTGTAGACACTGCGCGCGTCGTCGGCCCACACAAGCTCGGGATTGACGAACACCTGCGGGCTGCGCTCCTCGCCCTCGCCGGACACGTCGCACACGAACAGCCGGCGCGGCACCGCCACCTGTATGGCCGCCAGGCCGATGCCCGGCGCTTCGTACATGGTCTCCAGCATGTCGTCGATCAGCCTGTTCAGCTCGTCGTCGACCCGCTCGACCGGCTCGGAGGTCTCCCGCAGCTTTTCGTTGGGGACCGTAATGATATCCAAACTCGCCATGGGCTGGAGATTTAGTCGCCCTTGCGGTCGCTGGCAAGCGTCTCGGCGGCCGGCAACACGCGCTCGATGGCGGCGGTCAGCTTGGCGGCATCGGGCTTGACCGACGACGCAAATGCCGCCACCGGCTGGCCGTCCGGGCCGATCAGATATTTGTGAAAATTCCACTTGGGTGCCTGGCGCTTGCCCATCGCCCCGGCCAGCCACTGGTAGAGCGGGTGGGCGTCGTCGTCGGTGACGTCGAGGCGCGTGGTCATCGGGAAGGTGATGCCGTAATTGACCTCGCAGAACTCCTTGACCTTGCCGTCGTCGCCATACTCCTGGTCGAAGCTGGCCGAGGGCACGCCCAGCACCACGAAACCGGCGTCGGCATAGCGCTCGTGGAGCGCCTGCAGGTCGCCATACTGGTTGGTGAAGCCGCAGAAACTGGCGGTATTGACCAGCAGCACCGCCTTGCCGCGATACTGCGCCAGGTCCATGGGCTCGCCGCCGATGGACGGCACGGTGAAGTCGTGCAGGCTTTGGCCGGTCGCGGCCCGCAGCGACGGGGCGGCGATGGCGGCAATGGCCACACTCAGGGCCAGCAGCACGCGGCGAAACGGCAGGGTCATGGGAAGCCTCCTTGGCAGACGGTTGGCGTCGACGAAGATACGCCCAGCGCCACCGGGCGGATCAGCCGTTCGAGCGCTTTACCGTCCGCATGATCTTGGCGGCGGCGACCCCGCCTGCTAGGGGGAGGGTCGTTCACGTTCAGGAGTGGTATCCGTGTCCGAATCCCTGCCCCCGTCGGCGTCCACCCACCGCGCCTATCCCGCTTATCCCGAACTGAGTTGGCACGCCGTGTTTACCGGTTGGGTGCTCGGCATCGTCATCTCGGTGTCGATCGGCTTCGCAGCGCTCAAGCTGGGTTTCTCCATCGAAGGCTCCGAACTGGCGGCGATCCTGGGCTTCGGCATTCTGCGCGGGCTGTTCGGGCGCAAGTCGATCGTCGAGAACAATGTGGCGCAGACGGTGGCCAGTGCGGTCAACGGCGCCTCGTCGGGGATCATGTTTTCGGTGCCGGCGATCTTCCTGCTCGGCCACCAGGACCAACTGAACCCCGCTCTGCTCGCCTTCGGCTGCATCGCCGGTGCGTTCCTGGGCATCGCCTTCATCGTGCCGCTGCGCAAGCAGATGATCGACTTCGAGCGGCTGACCTATCCCGGCGGCGTGGCGGTGGCGACGATCCTGAAATCGCCCGGCGCCGGCGTGCGCAAGGCGCAATTGCTGGTCGGCGCGGCCGTGTTCAGCGGCGGCTTGCACGCGCTCAGCCTCGGCGCCGGCGTCGACAATTGGGCGCTCGGCGACTGGCTCGGCCTGCCCTCCTATCTCAACGCCACCTGGTATCTGTCGCTGATGACCGTGGGCGTCGGCTTCATCGCCGGGCGCGGCGGCATCGCCTTCATCCTCGGCGGCTTCGTGGTCTGGTGGATCTTGTCGCCGCTGCTCGCCGCCACCGGCGCCTTCCCCGTCGACGAGGCCGGGGCGGTGATCGACACGCCCGACGGCCTGCGCGGCCTGATCTATCGCCCGCTCGGCATCGGCATGTTGATCGGCGGCGCGATCATGGGCGTGTTGCTGGCCCTGCCCTTGATCCGCTCGGCGATCAAGTCGATGTCGGATGCCAGCAAGGCGGGCACCGGCGCGAGCGAGGAATTGCCGGTCAAGCTGCTTTATGTAGGCATCGCCGGCGCCACCGTGCTGCTCACCTTCATGGCGGTCAATTCGGTGGAGACGGTGGGCCTTGGCCGCGGCATCGCCATGGCGGTGCTGGGTACGCTGTGGATCTGGATGTCGGGCATCATCCTGTCGGAAGCCATCGGGCGCACCAACTGGTCGCCGCTGTCGGGGATGACGTTGATCGCGGTGACCTTGCTCCTGCTGATCGTCTCGGGCCTCGACGACGCCGACGCCATCGTCGCTGCGGTGATGGTCGGCGGCGCCACCTGCGTGGCCATGAGCCAGGCCACCGACCTGATGCTCGACATGAAGACCGGCTATCTGGTCGGTGCCACGCCGCGCCGCCAGCAGATGGCGCAGTTCGTCGGCGCCTGGCTCGGCCCGATCGTGGTGATCGGCGTGGTCTATGTGCTGCACGACGTCTATGTGCTGGGCAGCGACGCCCTGCCGGCGCCCCAGGGCCAGGCGCTCGCCTCCACCGTCGAAGGCATTCTGGGCGGCGACGTGCCGACCGAGAAATATGTCGCCGGTGCGCTCATGGGCGCCCTGCTCACCGCCAGCCAAGGCGGCCTGGGGATCCTGGTGGGGCTCGGCTTCTACCTGCCGTTCAACGTGGTGCTGACCTACGCCATCGGCACCGCGCTGCGGCTGTCGGCCAACCGCTGGAAGGGCAGCGACTGGGCCGACCACACCGGCGTGCCGATCGCCGCCGGCTTCATCATCGGCGAGGCCTTGGTCGGCGTCGGCTACGCGCTGACCATGATCGCCCAGAGCACCTGAGCCGCCGCTTCCGGAGACACTTGCCATGACCCCGCTTCCCGCCATCCTGATCGCGTTGGGCTTTTTGGGCGCCGCCTATACCGCCTCGCTCGACCCCGAAACGCTCGCCTGGCCGCGTTTTCTGGTCTTCCTGGGCGTCGGCATCGCCGGCGTGGTGTGGCTCAAGCGGCGCCAGAAAGCCGCCGCCACCGACCCCGAGGCGGTGGCCAGCGGCCGCGCCGCCCTCGACGAGACCATCGCCCAGGTGATCGACGATCTGGCCCAGATCGACGCGCGCAAGACAAGCCTCGACGGCGACGCCCTGCGCGCCGAGATCGACGACCGGCTGCGCGCCCCGCTCGCCCGGTTCGCCGACGCGCGCGGTTCGATGATCGCCCACTCGGGCATGACCGCCTATGCCGCGGTGATGAGCGCCTTCGCCTCGGGCGAGCGGGCGTTGAACCGCGCCTGGTCGGCCTCGGCCGACGGCTATACGGGCGAGGCGCATGCCAGCCTGACCCGCGCGCTCGCCGCCTTCCGCGACACCCGGCGTCTGCTCGACAGCCACTGACCGGTTGCGCCGGCCGGCTCTGAAGGGGCTGGCCGGACCTCTCTTCCCGGGGCCGCTGAGCCCCCCGGCGCGCGCATGACGACCAAACAAATCGGGCCGGCCCCATGGCAGGGCCGGCCCGTTGGTCTTGAGCGCTTGCCGCGGCACAGCCTGTCCGCCGCGGCGCTTGGGCTTATTCGGCCGGCACCCCCTCGCCGCCGGTGTCGCCCGACGGATGATGCTCGTGGGCGTGGGAGCCGAAGGCCCCCCGGCGCTTGCCCTTGAAGATCCGTGCCGCCGCCCGGTTGATGTCCACGCCGACGCCATAGAGGGCCGGCACCAGGACCAGCGTCACCGCCGTCGCCAGCAGCACGCCGAAGCTGAGCGCCACCACCGTGGGCTTGAGGAACTGCGCCTGGGTCGAGCGCTCGGCCATGATCGGGATAAGACCGATAAACGTGGTCACCGAGGTCACCACGATGGGCCGGAACCGCGACACCCCGGCCTCGACCAGCGCGTCGAAGGCGCCGAGCCCCTTGTCGCGCAGCCGGTTCACATAGTCGACCAGCACCAGATTGTCGTTGATCACCACCCCGGCGGCCGCGCCGATGCCGAAATAGCTGAACAGCCCCATGGACAGGCCGAAGATCAGGTGACCATAGACCGCGCCCATGAAGCCGAACGGGATCGCCGTCAGGATCAACAGCGGCAGCATATAGGACCGGAACGCCACCGCGATCAGCGCGTACATCAGAAACAGCGCCAGGGTGTAGAGCGCAAAGATCTCTTCCATGAACTGCTGCTGGCCCTCGGCCGCGCCGATGGCGCCGCGCTTGGCCTCAGGGTAGCGCTTCTCCCAGTCGGGGAAGAAGGTCTCGTCCAGGTCCTTCATGATCTCCTGGCGCTTTTCGGCCGGCAGGTCGGCGGTGACCACCACCGAGCGGAAGCCCTCGCGCCGGTTGATCCGCTGGATGCCCGGCGCAAACGCGACGTCGGCGACCGAGAACAGCGGGATCTGACGGCCGTCGTCGGTGCGCACCCGGAAGTCCTCCAGGCTGTCCAGGCTCTCCCGGTCGGCCTCGGGATAGCGCACATAAACCCGCACATCGTCGCCCTCGCGCGGCAAGCGCTGCACCTCCTCGCCGAAATAGGCCTGGCGGATCTGGCGCGACACGTCAGACAGCGTCAGCCCGAAACGCTGGGCATTGGGCTTGAGCTCGATCTGCAATTCGTCGGTGCTGCTTTGCAAATTGTCGCGCGCGTCGAACACCGCGTCATAGGTCATCAACTTGGCCCGCAAGTCGGCCGCCGCCACGCGCAAGGTGTCGAGATCGGGGTGGTTGATCGAGAATTGCAGACCGTCGTCGCCCTGGTTGAGGGTGAAGGACGTGTCCACCTCTTCAGCGTCGGGAATGTCGCCGATCAGGTCCTTGAGCCGCTCGGCCACCTGCTTCGACGGCATGCCGCGCACCTCGGGCGGCGCCAGTTGCACGAACGCCTCCACCTGGGTCGGCCGGGCCAGCGTGAACCAGTTCTGGACCAACTCCACGTCTTCGTTCTCGGCACTCTCGGCGCGGAACTCGGCCTGAAGCTGCCGCTCGGCCGCCTGCAACTGGTCGAGCACTTCGAGCGCGCGGGAATAGGGCGTGCCTTCGGGCAGGGTGACGCTCATCTGGATGAACTCGCTCTCCACCTCGGGCATGAAGCTCGACTTGAGCCAGCCGGTGGACAGCACGCCGACGCTGAGGATGAAGAAACCCATGAACGCCGCCACGGTCACATACCGCGCCTTGAGCGCGCGCTCGACCAACGGTCGATAGAGGTGGGTCGCGGTGCGGTTCATGGCGTGGGCCAGCTTGGTCTGGAACGCCAGCAACGGCCCGAGCCAACCCTTGGGCCGCGTCTCCTCCTTCAGATTGGCCAGGTGGGCGGGCAGGATCAGCAGCGCCTCGATCAGCGAAAAGACGAGCGAAAACACCACGATCAACGAAATCTGCCGGGTGATCTGAGTGTCCTCGCCGCTCAGGAACATCCACGGCAGAAACGCGATCATCGAGGTCAGCACGGCGAAGATCACCGGCTTGAGCACCATCTGCGTACCGATCACCGCCGCGTCCTGGCCCTTATAGCCCGATTCCGACATCCGGTGGATGCTCTCGCCGACGATGATCGCGTCGTCGACCACGATCCCGATGACCAGCAAAAAGGCAAACAAGGACAGCATGTTGAGCGACACGTCATTGCCCGGCAGCAGGATGAACGCGCCGGCAAACGCGGTCGCGATGCCAAGCGTCACCCACAAGGCCACCTTGGGCCGCAGGGTCAAGATCAGCACCAGGAACACCAGCCCCAGACCCATCAGCGCCGAGGATGAGATCAACTCCATGCGATCCTTGAAGATATCGGAATTGTCCTGCCACATGGTCACCTGGACACCGGGCGGCAGATAGCGCTGGGCGTTTTCGTCGAGCCAGGTGGTGACCACCTCGGACAACTCGACCACATTGACCCGATCGGCGCCCTGGACGTCGATCAGCACCACGTTCTGGCCGTTGAACCGGACCAGCGCTTCCTCGCTTTCGAAGCCGTCGATCACCGTCGCCACGTCGCCGACCCGGATGGTGCCGCCGTCGGCGGTCTGGCGCAGCACGATGTCCTCGAATTCCGCTTCGGAATCGGCGCGGTTGCGCACCGTCAGCCCGACCGTGCCGTGCTGGGTGCGCACGGTGCCCGAGGACAGGTTGAGCGAACTGGCGCGGATCGCCTGGGCCACCTGGTTGAAGGTCAGGCCATAGCGGCGCAACGCCTCTTCCGACAGTTCGATGGACACTTCCTCGTCGCGCACGCCGAACAGATCGGTGAGCGCGGCCCCGGGAAGCTGGGCGATCCGCCGCTCCATCTCCTCGGCGGCGTCCTTGAGCACCCGCTCGCTGGCGTTGCCATGGACGGCGACCCGAATGATCGGCGAGCGCCACACCTGCTGGCGCACCCGCGGCGGCTCCACGTCGCTGGGCAATGTGGAGATGGCGTCGACGCGCGCCTTCACGTCATTGATGAAGCCCGGCATGTCGATGCCCGGCCGGCCCTTGACGATTACCCGGCCGAAGCCCTCATAGGCCGTCGACTGGATGCGGTCCACATTGTCGAGCCCGTTCATCGCCTGCTCGACACGGATCAGGATCTGATCCTCCACCTCGGTGGGCCCGGCGCCGGGCCAGGTCACCGTCACCTCCACATTGGTGGTCTCGAAGGTCGGCCAGACCTCGCGGTCCATATTGGTGAACGCCAGCGCGCCGGCCAGGATGATGCCGAACATCATCAAATTGGCGGCGACCGGATTGCGCGCCCACCAGGCGACGATGCCGCGATGCTCTTTCTTGGTCATGCTGCAATCCCCGCCTTAAAAGCCGCCGCCGGGCATGGACGTGCTGCCCATGGCCTGGGCCGCGCCGGTTGCCACGTCGGACTCGCCCGCCGCGCCGCGCTGCATGGCCTCGACCGCCATGCCGGCGATCGGGTTGCGCACCGGCGACACCACGACCCGCTCACCGGGCACCACGCCGGCCGTGGCCAGCACCCGTTGTTCGTTGCTATCGGCCACCTCGACCTGCCGGATCTCCAGCTTGTCGTCGTCATTGACCACATAGACCGTGTCGGTATTGCGCAAACCGGCGCGTGGGAAGCGGAACGCCGGGTCGATCCGCCGGCCGTCGAGTTCGGCATTGACGAACAGCCCCACCGCCATGGGCACGCCGTCGTCGGTGTTGGCGCCATAGGGATCGTCCAGTTCGGCCAGCGCATAGACGAGCCGGGTCTCGGCATCCACCTGAGCGTTGATGCGCTTGAGCTTGCCGGTCCAGTGGCGCAGCTTGCCGCCCACTTCGGCGCTGAACCGCACTTCGGGCTCGGCGCCCGGTTCGGGTACATAGCCGATGGTCAGACCGAGCTTACCCAACTGGGCGTCGGTCAAGGGCAGGCGGACCTGCACCGTCTCGGTCGAAAACACCCGGCCCAATCGCGTGCCGGGCGAGACGAACTGGCCCAGGTCGGCGGCCTTCTCGGTCACCCGACCGGCGAACGGCACGGTGATCTTGGTGCGCTGCAGATTGACCTGGGCGTTGGCCACATTGGCTTCGGCCGCCGCCACGTCGGCGCGGCGTTCGGCCAGATGGGGCCGGCGCAGAGCCAGATCTTCGGGCCGGTCGGACTTGCGCAGTTCGTCCCAGTCCCACTGCTTGCGCCGGATCTCGGCATTGGCCTCTTCTTCGGCCAACAGACGCTCGGACTGCGCAAGCTGGCTCTTGGCCTGCATCAGCGCCAGTTGATAATCCGAGTCGTCGAGCCGGACCAGGGTTTCACCGGCCGTCACATGGCCGCCCTCGACGAATTGATCGGACACGGCGACGATCTTGCCGCCCACCTGCGGCACCAGATCGATCGCCGTGCGCGGCTGCACTTCGCCCTGGGTTCGCACCGTCAACACCGCGGCGGTCCGCTCCACCGTTTCGGTGAACAGGCGCGCCACCTGTGCCTCGGGCGCCTTCTTCTTCGGTTCCGGCTTGGTCGCCGACAAAGTGATCACCGCAGCGATCGCCACGGCTAGGATCACCACGACCCCCAGGATCTGAAAAATCGGTTTCACGCGCGTATCCTCTTTCGCTGTCGTCGTGGGCCGGGTGCACGCCCGGACCTGTTATTGACCTTATACGCCCGACACGCTTTTCCGGTGTCATGCGTGTGGCCTTTTCTCGCTCGTTTATCAGATAATCGACCACATGACCGACCTTGTATCATACAGGGATATCTCATTTCTATATATAATTCGGTTGAGCCGGGCGGCATGCGCCGGGCGCCGGGTGGGCGGCGCCGTCGTTCGCCTGCTGGCGGTTCTGGCCCTGTGGGCGGCCGCATGCCCGGGGCTGGCGGCGGAGGACGCAGCGTCGAGGGCTTTGGCCCGGGTGCCCATGCGGTCGGTGGGGGGCGCCCTGGTCGTCGACGTGCGCGTGGGCGAGGCCGGACCCTTCGCTTTCCGGCTGGACACGGCGGCCCACCAGACCGCCATCTATCGGCGCCTCGTCGGCCGACTCGGGCTCGACCGGTCGGCCTCGGGGCCGGTGACGGTCTTGGGCACGGGCGGGCGTCGCCTGGTCCCGCGCTATCGGCTGGGGCGGCTGGGTATCGGCGGCGTCGAACACCGTCTGGACAGCGTCGCCGCCCTACCCGTGTCCGCCGATCCGGGCGAGCCGCTCTATGGGGTTCTCGGCCAGGACTTTCTGCTGCGCTATGCCGTCGAACTGGATGGCCCCGGCCGCTGCCTGCGGCTTTATGCGCGACGCAGCGGCGTGCCGGGCGCCCCTGGCGCGGTCTATGACGACCACCCCCTGCACGCCGTCACCGGCCGGCTGGTCAGCGTCCGCGCGCGCCTCGGTGGCACCCGGGTGCGAGCGCTGGTCGACACCGGGGCGGTGCGGAGCGTGCTCAACCCGGCGGCGGCCCAGGCACTGACCCTCGCGCCCGGCCGGGCGGCGCGTGTCACCGGCATCGACGGCACCGCCACATCGGTGACCGTGACCGACGACGCGCTGACGGTTCATCTGGGCGACCGGGCGCTGGGGCAGACACGCCCGGCGGTGGGCGCACTCCCGATCTTCCGCTCGCTCGGCCTGACCGACGCCCCGGCGATGATCCTGGGCACCGACCTGTTGGCCGCGCACACGATCCTTTTCGATTGGCAGGCCATGCGGCTGCGCTGGCGCCGACCGTCGCCGCGCTGATCTGCCTCGACCGGCGCCGGCCGAAGCCCCGCCAAGCACGCAGGCTCGCCGGGACCAGGCCCGGCACCGGCGGCCCACCCGAGGCCAGCACGCCGGATGCCCGCACCGTCAGTGGTGGTGTTCCACGGTCGCCCGGCCGTACTGGGGTTGATGGCCGATCGGCTTGACCGGCACGTCCACCGTGACCGCCCCGGCCCGGTCGAAGTGCAGCACCAGCGTGACCATGCGCCCGGGCTCAAACGGCGCCTGGAGCCCCTTGAACATCAGGTGTTTGCCGCCGGGCTCGAAGAGCGCGGCATCGCCTGCGGCCACGGCCACATGATCGAGCGGCTGCATGCGCACCCGGTCGCCCTCGCGCACGGTCTCATGCAATTCGACCCGCTCGGCGGCCGGGCTGCTGACCCCGACCAGACGGTCGGCGGCGTCGCCGCGGTTCCACACCATCAAATAGCCGGCCGCCACGTCCGCGCTTGGCGGAGCCTGACGCACCCACGCATTGGACAGGCGAATCGCTCCCGCCGCGTGGTCATGGTCATGGTCAGTATCGTGGACATGGTCATGCGCTTGGGGCGCGTCGGCGTTGTGGTCATGCGTGTGGTGGGCGGCGGCGTCTTCATGCGCATGGTCGTGCGCCTCGCCCGGGCCGGGCGGGTGCGCGGCAACGGCGAAAACCGCCAAGAACAGCGCCAGAAACCGGGGGCTGACTAGGGGACTAAAGCGCAGGGTCGCCATCAACATCGCTATTCCTTACTTCATCGCGTCGCGGGGTTGGATCGCGAAGCGGGCACGTTCGCACCGCGTCGCCGGCTCATTTGCGTCGCGTCGCGGGCGCGTTTGCGCCCCGTCGCGAACGTGCGTCGCGTCGTCGGGCCGGGGCATCCGCCGGGCACGGTCACAGGGCGTCATCGGCCGACAGATAGCCGCAACCGAGCGCACCGTCCGGGCGCGCCATCACCCGATCATAAAGCCCGGTCCAGTCGGCGACAATGTCGCCGATTTCCTCGCGTCGCACAAAGCCCGCCTCGGCGAACGCTTCCACGGCCCGGCGGAACCGCGCCTCGAAGTCGCCGCGTCCGTCATAGCGTTCGCCGAGCGACGGCCGGCGGTCGTCGTCGGCCAGCCGGTCGGCGCGCGTCGCCGCGAACGGATGAAAGCTGCCCAACCAGCGCGAAATCGCCGCCGGGCCGCCGGTGGTCAGGCTGCGCGGGTTCCAGCCCAGATGACTGCCGAGCGGCACCGCCAGGTGCGGCAAGCCGACACCGCCGCGGTCGTTGCCGTCGCCATCGGGCATGGGCACCAGCGTGCGATAGGTGCCCATGACCACCGGCGGCACCCGGTCGGCGATGCCGGTGGTGGCAAATCGCGGGCCGTGGTCGAGCAATGGCGGCATCAGCGGCCGGTCGGGGCGCAACGGCGCCAGCGCGTTGGGCAGCGCCTCGAAATAGGCCGCCGGCCGGCCGAGGGTGCCGTCGGCCACGCGCGGATAGCGGCTGGCCGGCGGGGCTGTGCCGTCCTGCGCCCAGGCACGCAGATGCTCCAGCAGCGCGCGCGCCACCGGGCGCTTGTCGATGGGGTTGACACAATAGCGCAGGCCTCGGCGCTCGGCCCAGCGGGCGTGGAAGTGCTGGGCGCCGAGGATCGCATAGACGCGCACCGTGTCGGCGGGCGGCGCCAAATCGGCGCGGCCCAGCGGCGTGGTGTGGATCAGACTGGCCGCGCGTGCCCAGTATTCGGCCGAGGAATTGGTGAAAAACAGCTTCGGGATCGCGCTGCGCCGCGCCGGTGCCGACCGCCCAGCGGCCGGGCCCGCCCCAACCGCCGCCGGCCCCGACCGGCCTTGGCCCGCGGGCGCCGGATCGCCAACCGGCGTCGAGGACGCACCCTGCGCAGACCTCTGCCCCGGCGTCTGCCCAGGCGCCTGGCCTGGCGCCTGGCCTGTTATCGGCCCACCCTCGCCGGCCGGCGCTGCCGCCATCTGGCGGCGCTCGATGGCGCGGGCAGCGTCCAGCAGGCTGGCATCCCGGCCGGTCAGCGGGTCGACGGTCGCGGTGGCGGAGAAGGGGAAATAATCGGTCGGATAGATCAGCTCTTCATACTGGCTGAAATGGCGGGTGGTCTGGGCGAAACGATGGTTGAAGCTGCCCTTGCCGGCGCCGGCGACGCGCACATAGCCGGCGTCGAACACCGATTGCCCGCGCGCGTCCACATGCAGGCCCTGGTGGACCATGGTGGCGATCAGCCGGCCCGACTGCGAATGGCCAAAGATCAGCGCGGTCTCCACCGGCTCGGCGGCACGGAAATGCGCCACCGCGTCCCGGATCGCCGCCAAGCCAAGCCCGGTGACGCGCGGCTCGACGGCAGTGGCCACCAGCTCGTAGATCTTGTCGGGTTGGAACGGTTGGTCAGCGGTCACATAGACGTCGCGGTCGACCAGCGACGCTTCCGGGCCGGCCACCGCCGCCGCCCCGCGATCACCCCCCGCTTCGGCCGCTGCCCCGGGGGCGGGCTCGGAAGCCGGGGCGGGGGCGGCATTCGGGGCGGGCCGGCCGAAGCGCCAGGTGTCGCGCGGCACCAGACGGCGCGGCGCATAGGGACTGTCGCGCACGGTCAGCACCGCGTGCGCCCGGTCGATCAGCGGATAGCCCCGGGCCGAGATGCCGGCGATGAACGCGGTGCGGCTGGGCTCGGGCACGTGAAATTCGTGCGCGATGCTGCCGGTCAGCGGCGTGCCCTCGGGGCTGCGGGCGATCGGCAGGTCGATGGACAGGCCGTCGCTGGCGGCCGGCACGTCCCAGTTCCAACCGCTCATCAACAGCGTATAGCCCTGGCGGAACAAAAACCGGTTGCCGGCATCGGCGAGACTGGCGGGGTCGTTGCCCGACCGCACCGAATTGAAAATCCCGAACACCGTCAGCCGGCCGCGATTGGTCACATCGTAGAGCAGCGTGGCATTGCCAGCGCCGCGCTCGGCCGGACGGAACAGCAGAAAGTCGCCGCTGAACCGGACCAGCCCGTCGCCGTCGCGCGGCGCCAGATCCAGGTCGACGATCGGCGCATTGTGCGGGCTTTCGGGATCGACCGCATAATGCAGGCGGCCGCGGATCTTCTCATAGGCCCCGACGGCGCCGAAACGATGGCCGTCGGCAAACGCCGTGCGCGACAGGATCTCGACCCGCTCGACCGCCGCCGAGGCCGGCCGGCCGGCCAGGCCCCCGACGAGCACCAACACCGCAAGGACAAGCAGCCCGGCCCAGCCCCGCAGGGCGGCTGAGACCCGCAAGGCGGCCGAGACCCGCAGACCCGCATGGGGCGGATGAGCGATCGGCAGCGGAACCGGGGACGACGGGGCGCTGGGAGGCGGGACGGTGAGAGACCGGGCGGCGGAAAAGCGGGCGGCAGGATACGGGACGGGGCACGCAACAACGGGCAGGCGTGGGGGCTCGGCGATCATGGTCACCTCGGTTCTTCGCCGCCCGATGCGGACGGCGGAGAACCGAGGCCGGCGGGCGGGATCAGCGGGGCTCGCGGTACCGGTCGGTGGCGGTGACGAGCTCGTGGATTATGTCGCTCTCGAAGGCGGAATGGCCGGCGACCGGCACCATTTTCAACCGCGCTTCGGGAAACGCCACCGACAGATCGTGCGCCGACACCGGCGGGCAGATCACATCATAGCGGCCCTGGACGATGGTGCACGGCAAATGCCTGATCCGGCCCACCTGGTCCAGAATTTGATTGTCATATGACAAAAAACCATTGTTCGCAAAGTAATGGCATTCGAGCCGCGCGATCGCCAGAGCGAACCGGTCGGTGGTGAGGCTGGGCCGAGGTTGCGGTTCGGGCAGCAGGGTGACGGTGGAGCGCTCCCAGCGGCTCCACGCCGCCGCCGCCTCGCGCATGGTCTCAGGGTCGTCCGAGGTCAGCCGGCGATAGTACGCCTGAACCACGTCGTCGCGCTCGGCCTCGGGGATCAGGCGGATGAATTCGTCCCACGCCTCCGGGAACAGCCGGTTGGCGCCGTCCTGGTAGAACCAGCCGACCTCGGCGCGCCGGGCCAGAAACACGCCGCGCAGCACGATCTCGCTGACCCGGTCGGGGTGGGCCTGGGCATAGAGCAACGCCAGCGTCGACCCCCAGGAGCCGCCGAACACCTGCCAGCGCTCGACGCCGAGAAACCGGCGCAGGCTTTCCAAATCGGCGACCAGATCCCAGGTGGTGTTGTTCTCCAACGCCGCGTGCGGACGGCTTTTGCCGCACCCGCGCTGGTCGAGCAGAACGATTCGATAGGCCGCCGGATCGAAAAAGCGCCGCTGGATCGGCGCCGATCCGCCCCCCGGCCCGCCGTGCAGGAACACCACCGGCTTGCCCTTGGGGTTGCCCGACACCTCCCAATAGATCTCATGCCCGCCATTGACCGGCAGGAGACCGCTTTGCAGCGGTTCGATGGGCGGATAGAGCCGCCGACGGGGTGCCGGGCTGCTGCCTCTCAAGACCACCTCTTGCGAACTGTTGCGCATGCTTCGAATAGGCCCGTCATGGCTGACAAATGCAAGCATGAACGCCCGCCCCGGACGGGACCGCGCCGGCCGGCCGACCGGCGCCCAGTTCACGCTTGGAAACGCGCCTTGGAGCCGTGATACTGCGCCTCGTCAATTGGGGAGAAACGTCATGGATTTCAACTACTCCGACCGCGCGCACCGCTATCTGGACCGGCTGCGCGGCTTCATGGCCGAGCATGTCTACCCGCGCGAGGCCGACGTGGCGGCGGAGGTGGCGACCGGCGAGCGCTGGGCGCCGGTGTCGATCATCGAAGAGATCAAGGCACGGGCCAAGGCCGAGGGACTGTGGAACCTGTTCCTGCCCGACAGCGAGGACGGCGCCGGGCTGAGCAATCTGGACTATGCGCCCCTGGCCGAGGAGATGGGCCGGGTCTTGTGGGCCAGCGAATGCTTCAACTGCTCGGCGCCCGATACCGGCAACATGGAGGTTCTGGCGCGCTATGGCAGCGCCGGACAGAAACAGCGCTGGCTCAAGCCCCTGCTGGCCGGCGAAATCCGCTCGGCCTTCGCCATGACCGAGCCCGACGTGGCGTCGTCCGACGCGCGCAACATCGAATCGTCGATCCGCCGCGACGGCGACACCTATGTGATCAACGGCCGCAAATGGTGGACCTCGGGCGCCGGCGATCCGCGCTGCAAGGTGATGATCTTCATGGGCAAGTCGGACCCCGACAATGACGATGTCTATCGCCAGCAGTCGATGATCCTGGTGCCCACCGACGCGCCGGGGGTGACCATCGGGCGCATGCTGCCGGTGTTCGGCTATGACGACGCACCCCACGGCCATGGCGAGGTGATTTTCGACAATGTGCGGGTGCCGGCCGACCATATGATCCTGGGCGAAGGCCGCGGCTTCGAGATCGCCCAGGGGCGCCTGGGACCGGGCCGCATCCACCATTGCATGCGCCTGATCGGGCTGGCCGAACGCGGCCTGGAGCGCATGTGCCGGCGACTGTCGGAGCGGGTCGCCTTCGGCAAGCCGGTGGCCGCCCAAGGGGTGTGGCAGGAACGCATCGCCGAGGCGCGCATCCTGATCGACCAGGCGCGCTTCTTGACGCTCAACGCCGCTTATAAGATGGACACGGTCGGCAACAAGGCCGCGCGCAAGGAAATCGGCATGATCAAGGTGGCCGCGCCGACCATGGCGTGCAAGGTGCTCGACTGGGCGATCCAGGCCCATGGCGGCGGCGGCGTTTCGGACGATTTCGGCACCGCCTACGCCTATGCCCAGGCGCGCACCCTGCGCCTTGCCGACGGCCCCGACGAGGTGCACCGCTACCAGATCGCGCGCCTGGAACTGGCCGAACAGGTCGGACGCAACGGCTGAGCCGCGCCGTCAACGCCCGATCTTCCATGCCTGGGCCGTAACGCCTGGGCCTCAACGCCCGGGCCTCAACGCCTGAGCATCGCCGCCGACACCCGGCCCAAGACCGAAGAAGGAGCCCGCGAGCCGATGGATAGCCCCGCCCCAAACAGTCAGCAGACGCCCTGGGTGCGGGTGCACATGGGCGCCGCCGCGCTCGGCCTCGAAGTCGGCGGCGACTGGACGGTGGACACCGCGAACACGCTCGAACGGCTGCTCGCCGACGTGCGCCCCGGCACCCAGGATCGGGTCGAGGCCGACCTGTCGGCGGTCACCGCCATGGACACGGTGGGGGCCTGGCTGCTGCACCGCACAGGCCAGCGGCTGAGCGCCAGCGGCCTGAGCGTCGACGCCACCGGCTTGAGCCCGCGCTACCGGGCGCTGCTCGACCAGGTGCAGCGCAACGATCGCACCTGCGAAGTGGCGCCGCCCGAGGGCAACGCCTTTGTCCGCCTGTTGGAGGAGATCGGCGTCGGCACGGTCAACGCGCTGACCACCTTCGGGCAGTTTCTGAGTTTTCTGGGTCTGGTGATGGTCCGGTTCGCCAGCGTCCCGCTGCACCCGCGGCGGCTGCGGATCAATGCCCTGGTCCATCAGATGGAGATGGTCGGCCTGCGCGCCACGCCGATCGTGGCGCTGATCGTGTTCCTGATCGGCGCGGTGGTGGTCAACCAGGGCGCCATCCAGTTGCGCCAGTTCGGCGCCGAGGTGATGGTGGTCAACCTGCTGGCCATCTCGGTGCTGCGCGAACTGGGGCCGATGCTGGCGGCGATCATGGTGGCCGGCCGCTCGGGCAGCGCGTTCACCGCTCAGATCGGCTCCATGGTGCTGCGCGAGGAAGTGGACGCCATGCGCACCCTGGGTCTCAACCCCATCGACGTGCTGGTGCTGCCGCGCATGCTGGCATTGGGCATCATGCTGCCCTTGCTGACCTTCCTGGCCGATCTTTTGGGCCTGTTGGGCGGCATGATCCTCGGCTGGGCGACGCTCGGCATCACGCCGGCGATCTTCATGACCCAGTTGCTCGAAGCGGTCAGCCTGCGCACCCTGGCGGTGGGGCTGATCAAGGCGCCGTTCTTCGCCGTGATCATCGCCACCTCGGGCTGTTTCTACGGCATGACCGTGGGCGGCAGCGCCGACAGCGTCGGGCGCAACACCACCGCCGCCGTGGTCCAGTCGATCTTCATGGTGATCGTGCTCGACGCGCTGTTCGCCTTGTTCTTCTCAGCCATCGGGTGGAGTTGATGGACGACCAAACGCCTCCCAACCCGCCGTCGCCACCGGCGCCCGCCGGCGCCGAGGCCGCCGAGGTGGCGATCCGCCTGCGCGGTATCACCAATCGCTTCGGCCCCCAGGTGATCCACGAGGATCTGGACCTCGACGTCTATCGCGGCGAGATCCTTGGCGTGGTCGGCGCGTCGGGCAGCGGCAAGTCGGTGCTGCTGCGCACCATCATCGGCCTGCAACAGCCCGCCGCCGGGTCGGTGGAGATCTTCGGGCGCGACCGGCTGACGCTCAACGCCGATGAGGAACACACCGCGCGGCGCAACTGGGGCGTCTTGTTCCAGGACGGGGCGTTGTTCTCGTCGTTGACCGTGGCGCAGAACATCCAGGTGCCGTTGCGCGAATATTTCGACCTGTCGCAGGACCTGCTCGATCAGATCGCCAGCTACAAGCTCGCCATGGTCGGCCTGTCGCCCGAGGCCGGGCCGAAATATCCAAGCGAATTGTCGGGCGGCATGCGCAAGCGCGCCGGCTTGGCCCGCGCGCTGGCGCTCGACCCCGAGATCCTGCTGCTCGACGAGCCGACCGCCGGGCTCGACCCCATCGGCGCGGCCAATTTCGACCAATTGCTGGCCGACCTGTCGCGGGCGCTGGAGCTGACCGTGTTTCTGGTCACCCACGATCTGGACACCCTGCACACGGTCTGCGACCGGGTCGCGGTGTTGGCCGAACGTCGGGTATTGGCGGTTGGGACCCTGGCCGAGCTCTTGCAATTCGACCATCCCTGGGTCAGAGACTATTTCCGTGGGCCGCGTGCCCGGGCGGCTGGCATCACAATCCCTTAGTAGCCATCCGGGCGCGCTCTGCTGCGCCGCAAAAACACGTTCTGCTAGAGTAAGGCGGGCCGCATACACTGGCCCGAAAAGGGTCGACCCGGGATGGAAACACGCGCCCACCACCTGCTTATCGGCATCTTCATGCTGGTCGTGATCATCGGCCTGTTCGTGTTCATCATCTGGTTGTCGCGCGGCGATCTGAACGAAAAGCGCACGGCTTACGACATCTTCTTCGAAGGCTCGGTGGCCGGGCTATCGGTGGGCTCGACCGTGCAGTTCAACGGCATCCCCGTGGGCCAGGTGCGCGACATCTCGATCGCGCCCGACGACCCCTCGCGGGTGAGGGTGACGGTTTGGGTGGAGCAATCCGTGCCGGTCAATGTGGACACCCAGGCAAGCCTGGAGGCCCAGGGGCTGACGGGCGTGGCGATCATTCAGTTGCGCGGCGGCACGGCCGATTCGCCCGCACTCGAACGCGGCGACGGCCAGCCCCGCCCGGTGATTCCGTCACAGCGCTCGCCGTTGCAGGAATTGTTCGAGGACGCGCCGACGCTGCTCAATTCGGCGATCCAGACCTTGAGCAACATCCAGAAGATGACCGGACCGGAGAACCAGCGCCGGGTCGCCGACACCCTGGACGATATGGCCCGCCTGACCGCCGCCCTGAACGATACGCTGGCCGGCCGGCGCGAGGGCATCGACCAGTTGTTCGAGCGCACCGACCGGACGCTGGCCGCCTTCGAGGAGACCGCCCGGGCGATCACCGCCCTGTCCGACAGCGTACGCGCCGCCACCGATACCGAATTGGCCGCCGCTTTGACCGAGGCTCAAACGGCGCTGGCCGAGGCCGGCGCCCTGTTCGCCGACCTGGATCGGGCGGTCGCGGAGAATCGCGGCGCGGTTCGTAGTTTCACCAACAACACCCTGCCCGAGGCGTCGCGGCTGGTGGTCGATCTGCGCCGGCTGACCCAGTCGTTGCAACGGGTCGCCGACCAACTGGCCGACGAGCCGTCGCAACTGCTGTTCGGCCGGCCCAAGCCGGTGGTCAAAGGTACGGCCGGTAACGAGGATACCCGATGACCTGTCGCGTATGGCGTCTTTCCACTCTGGCCGGCGTGGCCGGGCTGGCGGGCCTGATGGTGCTGGCCGGCTGCAATCCGCTGGTTGAATTACCCGGCCAGGGCCAGCCGCCCGATTTCTATCGCCTGAGCCCACCGAGCCAGGACCGCGGCCCGAGCGCCATCGCGCCCGCCCGGGTGGTGCTGGTGGAAACGCCCAGCGTGCCCGGCGAATTGGCCGGCAGCGACATCGCCGTGCGCGCCGACGACAACCGGATCAACTTCATCGACGGCGCCCGCTGGACCGACCGCACCCCCGACCTGCTGCGCCGCTATCTGGTCAGCGCGCTGCGCCGGGCCGGCCCGATCAAGGGCATCGACGGGCGCGAGGACATCGACATCCAGGCCGACTATCGCCTGCGCATTGATGTGGAGCGCTTCTATGCCGAGGTGCATGACACCCCCCGGGTCGACATCCGCCTGACCGCCACCCTGTTGCGCAACGGCCCGGTGGTGTTGCTGGCCGACCGGGTGTTCAGCGCCGAGCGCAGCGCCGACAACAAACGCGCCGGCGCCATCGTCGACGCCTTCGACGGCGCCATGGACCGGATCACCGCCGACCTCGAAGCCTGGCTGACCGCCGAAATGGCACCGGCCCCATGACCGATCGGGCGACCGGGCCCCGGCGCGCGGCGTCGACCGGCGCCACCGTCATCGCGCGCGCCCTGAGCGTCAGCCTTTTCGCCACCCTGGTCGCGGCCGGCGCGCCGGCCGCAGCCCAGGACCGTTGGACCGTGCTCGGCGATCTGGCGGCGATGAGCGACCGCGACGAGCGCGGCCTGTCGCTGTCCGACCGGGGCGCCACCGGCGTTGCCGCCCTGGAAGCCGCGCGGACGCTTACCGGCCGGGCGGGCGAGTTGTTCATGGGCGTCCAGGGCGGCTATGTGCGCGACCTGGACGGCCGCAACGCGCAGGTGTCGGGCTATGCGGGCTGGGCGCGACGACTGGGCGGTGCCTATGACCTGAGCGTCACGGTCTATGCCGACAGCTTCCACGGCGAGGGGTCGAGCCGCGCCTATGTGGACACCCGGGTCAGCGTCGCCCGCGATATCGGGCTCGTTTATGTGCGCGGCGGGCTGTCGCTGGCGCCCGACGGGCGCTGGTCGGACCCCGATGGGCTGGTCGCCTACCCCTTCGCCGAGCTGCAGGTGCCGGTGCCAAGGCTGCCCTGGCTGACCGTGCTGGCCGGCGGCGGCTATAGCGCGGTCAAGGGCGACGACGGCGGCCGCACCGGGCGCGGCGACTGGTTCGCCGGGTTTGCCGCCAGCCGCGGCCCGGCCGAATTGAGCCTGCGCTATGTGGATACCAGCGGCGCCCAGGGCCCGCGCGGCCGGCTTGGGCGCGCACGCGCCGTCGCCGCGCTGCGGCTGTACTTCTAAGCGCCGCTCTGGCGGCCACGGTGAGTGGCCCAGCGACCGCCGTTGCGGATCAGTTGCGCCCCTTGGCCTTGCGCTCGGCGCGCCGTTCGAGCGCCGGCACCATCCGCGCCATGACCGCGTCGCTCACCCCCGGCGCGGCGGCGACCACGAACGGCGGTTTGGGCTTCGGGCCGTTATAGGCGTGGGGGTGCTTCATGCCGGTGATGCACACGCCGCCGGCTTCTTCGAGAATCAATTCCGCCGCCGCCACGTCCCAATCGTTGCTGGGCCGCAGCGACACGGTGGCGTCATAGTCGCCGGCGGCCACCAGGCAGATGCGCAGGGCGATGGCGTTGCAGTCGCCCCGGCAGCGCAGCCGCGGCCACGGCACCGGCCACAACCGCTTGGAGTGCATCCAGTCCTCGTCGCCGAGGATGCGCGCGTCGTCCAGCCGGTCGGTGTCCGACACGCGAATAGCGCGGTCGTTCAGCCACGCCCCGCCACCGCGCCAGGCGCTGTAGAGGTCGTCATGGGTGGGCCGGCAGATCGCTGCGGCCACCGGGCGCCCGTCTTCGACCAGCGCCGCCGAGACCACGAAACAGTCCCGGCCCTGAAGAAACGCGCGCGTACCGTCGATGGGGTCCACCACCCAGGTGCGCCGGGCGCCGAGCCGGGCGGTGTCGTCGGCGTCTTCCTCCGACAGCCAGCCATAATCGGGCCGCATCCGGCCGAGCGTCTCGCGCAGCGACTCGTTGACCGCCAGATCGGCCTCGCTGACCGGATCGTTCGGGCGCTTCTCCCACATCTTCGGGCGATGCCGGAAATAGCCGAGCGCCACCCGGCCGGCCTTGCGCACCGCCTCGGCCATCAGGCGGGTTTCGTCCGCGAGCGGCGGCAGATCGGTCGGCGCCGGCCGCGTGCTCATGTGCCCGCCACGGCCATGGCGTCGATGCGCACCGTCGGCGCGTCGGTACCCCACAGGAAGGTCAGGTCATTGGCCGGCGTCAGGCTGGCGAACATGTCCTTGAGATTGCCGGCGATGGTCACTTCATGGACCGGATAGGCGATCTGGCCGTTCTCGATCCAGAAGCCCGCCGCGCCGCGCGAATAATCGCCGGTGACCGGGTTCACCCCCATGCCCATCAACTCCGTCACATAGAGACCCGACGCGATGTCGGCGATCAACTCGGCCGGAGTGTGGTCGCCAGGGGTTAGGTAAAGGTTACTGGCCCCCGCCCCCGGCGGCCCGCCGATGCCGCGCGACGCGTTGCCGGTGGGCTCCAGCCCCAATTGCCGGGCGTGCGACAGGTTCAACAGCCAGCCGGTGAGCACGCCGTCGTCGATCAGCGCGCGCTGCCGGGTCGCCAGACCCTCGCCGTCGAACGGCCGCGACTTGAGCCCGCGCACCCGGTGCGGGTCGTCGACCACGCGCACGCCGGGGGCGAACACCCGCTCGCCCCTCTTGTCGGCCAGGAAGCTGGTGCCGCGCGCCACCGACGCGCCGTTGATCGCCTGCGCCAGATGGCCCAACAGCGAGTGGGCGACGCGGGCGTCGAACACCACCGGCACCTTCTGCGAGCCCACCTTGCGGGCGTTGCGCCGCGCCAGGGTGCGCTCGGCGGCGAGCCGGCCGACCGCCTCGGCGGCGTCCAGATCGTCCCAGTGGCGCGCGCGGGTGAACGCATAGTCGCGCACCATGGCGTCGTCCGCGCCCGCCAGCGTCGACACATAGAGCGAGAAACTGCTGCCCCAATAGCTGCCCGCGAAGCCGGCGCTGGTGGCCAGGGCGACCTGGCGATGGGTGGCCACGGTCTCGGCACCCTCGGCATTGGTGATGCCGTCGAAGCCGCGGGCGGTGTCTTCGGCCGCGCGCGAGCGGTCGGCCAGGGTGTCGGCGTCGGGGTCGGTGGCGTCGTAGAGGTCGAGGCCGCTGCTGTCGGTGTCGCGGGTCCAGCCGTCGGGCGACAGGCCGGCATAGGCGTCCTCGGGTGCCTGGCGCGCCATGGCCACCGCGCGCTCGGCCACCGTGGCCAGCGTCTCGGCGTCCACCTTGGCGGTCGCCACCGTCGCCTGGCGCTGGCCGACGAACGCCCGCACGCCCAATTCCCGCTGCTCGGCCCGCTCGACGCTCTCCAACGAGCCCAGACGCACATGGGCGCTCAACGCCCGGTCGGCGCTGGCGATCACATCGGCGCTGTCGGCGCCGGCGGCGAGAACCCGGTCGAGCGCCTCGGCCACCAGGTCGGTCAGATCGGCGCTGTCGCTGCGGCGGTCGGCCACGGGGGTATCGGTCATGCGGTCTTCCTTTCGTGCCTCAACCGGGCATAGACCAGGGCCGATGGCCTGTCCATCGACCTTGCCGGCCCGGGCGCTGCCCTGCTAGTCTTACGTAGTGTCAATGCATCTGCATCCCAAGTACACGCGATATCATATCACCTGCCACCAACCGCGAGGCCCGGTCATGTCCCAAGCCTTCTCTCCCGGCGAAAAGGAACGCATCCGTTTGGGGCGGGAGAATTGCGCGTGCATTGCGCTCCGCCGCGCCACCCGGTCGGTGACCCGCCGCTATGACGAGATATTGGACCCCTGCGGCCTGCGCGCCACCCAGTTGGTGATCCTGCTGGAACTGGCCTATCACGGCTCGGCGACCCTGTCGCGACTGGCCGACCTTCTGGTGATGGAGAAGTCGACCCTGTCGCGGAACCTCAAACCGCTTGAGGCGCGCGGGCTGCTGGCCTTCCAGATGGGCGAAGGCCGGCACAAGCTGGTGCACCTGACCGACGCCGGGGTCGACAAGCTGCGCCAGGCAATCCCGTTGTGGATCGAGGCGCAGAACGAGGCCCGCGCCCGCGCCGACGACGCCGACTGGGACACCGTGCTCGACACGCTCGACGCCCTGGCGCGCGGCTAGGCCGCGCCCGGCCCTGCGCCGCCGAGACAGCCGGGCGACGCCGGCCGACGCCGCCCCCAAGGTCGCCGCGACCTCGCCCCGAGGTCGCCCCGAGGTCGTTCTGAGCCCGCCCCGACATCGCTCGGGGGCCGGCGCGTGCCGGATCACTCGGCGGGCAGGAAACCGTCGATGGACAGATAGCGTTCGCCGGTGTCGTAGCAAAAGCCCAGGATGCGCCCGCCCTTGGGGATATCGGGCAGCTTGGCGGCGATGGCGGCGAGCGTGGCGCCCGACGACACGCCCATCAACATGCCTTCTTCGGCCGCCGCGCGGCGCGCCATCTCCATGGCGTCGGCGGGGTCCACGGCGATCGCGCCGTCGAGCAGGTCGACCTCCAGATTGCCGGGGATGAAGCCCGCGCCGATGCCCTGGATCGGGTGCGGGCCGGGGCTGCCGCCGCCGATCACCGCCGAACCCGAGGGCTCGACGCCAAACACCTTGAGCTCCGGCCAGACCGCGCGCAAGCCCTGGGCGCAGCCGGTGATATGGCCGCCGGTGCCGACCCCGGTGATCATGTAATCGAGGCCCTCGGGGAAGTCAGCCAGGATCTCGTTTGCGGTGCGGTCCCGGTGCGCGGCCACATTGGCCGGGTTCTCGAACTGCTGCGGCATCCAGGCGCCCGGCGTCTCTTCCTGCAACTCCTTGGCGCGGGCCACCGCCCCCGACATGCCCTTCTCGCGCGGCGTCAGGTCGAAGCTGGCGCCATAGGCGAGCATCAGCCGCCGGCGCTCCACCGACATGGATTCGGGCATCACCAGGATCAGCTTATAGCCCTTGACCGCCGACACCATGGCCAGGCCGATGCCGGTATTGCCGCTGGTCGGCTCGATGATCGTGCCGCCGGGCTTGAGCAGGCCGCGCGCCTCGGCGTCTTCGACCATGGCGAGCGCGATGCGGTCCTTGATCGAGCCGCCGGGATTGTCGCGCTCCATCTTCAACCAGACCTCATGGTCGTCACCGAACAGGCGGTTGACGCGGACATGCGGCGTGTTGCCGATGGCCTCAAGATAGGTATTGGCGCGCATCGTTGCTCTCCCCTTCAAGAATGGCTCGGGCGGGCGGGCGGCTCGTTTCACGGCCGGCCCCGGTCCGCGCCTTAGATCGAGTAATGGTCGGCGCTCTCGGCGTCGGGTTCGGCGAACCCTTGCAGGCCGGACTTGTACATCAACACCGAGTCGGCGGGCAGCGACTTGGTCAGCCACACATTGCCGCCGATGACGCTGTTGCGCCCGACCACCGTTTCGCCGCCCAGGATGGTGGCATTGGCATAGATGGTCACATTGTCCTCGATGGTCGGGTGGCGCTTCTTGGCGCATTCGCTGCGCCGGACCCGCAGGGCGCCGAGGGTGACGCCCTGATAGATCTTCACATTGTCGCCGATCACCGCGGTGCCGCCGATGACGATGCCGGTGCCGTGGTCAAGGAACAGCGAGCGGCCGATCTCGGCGGTCGGGTTGATATCGACGCCGGTCTCCTTGTGGGCGAATTCGGCCACCAGGCGCGGAAACTCACCGACGCCGTGACGCACCAGGCGATGCGCCACCCGATAGGCAGCGACCGCGCGCAGGCCCGGATAGGCCAAGATCACCTCGTTGATCGACGCCGCCGCCGGGTCATTGTCCAGGATCGCCTGGGCGTCGAGGCGGATTTCCTCGGCAATGTCGGGCAGCGCCTCGATGAAGTCCGAGACGATCTGGTCGGTCCGGGGGCAATTCTCCGGTCGCACCTCACACAAAATGAAGCGCAGCCGGCCGGCCAGGGTCATCAGCCGGGCTTCGAGTTCGGGGCCCGACTGGTGCTTGTGGTCGGCGAAATGGGGAAACATCAACGCCATGCAGTCGGTCAGAAACCGCCCGGCTTCGGCGAGGGTCAGATTGGGGATGTGTCCGAAGGCGCTGTAATGGTCCTGAAGCCGGCGGGCGATGGGGCTCAAATCCAGCCGGTTGGGCAGCGATACGGGCATGGGCGATGCTCCGTCATGGCGAATGGGGTGCACCTTGAGTTAAGCGCCGGCAGCGCCGCTGACAAGGGCGCAGCGCCTAGCGCCCGCCGCGACCGGGCCGGGCGAGCGAGCGTTCGCGCGGGTCGGCGCCCGGCAAGGCGGCCGGGTCGACGCCGTCGACCTCGCGCATCAGTTGGTCCGACGCCTCGATCACCCGCGCCTCCACCTCGGCCATGAAGGCGTCCTTGGGCAGACCGGGCGGGATCGGCTCGCCCACCGCGACGACCACGGTGCCGGGGCGCTTGCGCAGATCCTTCTTGGGCCAGTGCAGACCCGAATTGGTCGCCACCGGATAGACCGGCAGGCGCCCGCCCAGTTGCAGGTGATAGGCGCCCGAGCGCAGCGGCCGCCGCTCGCCCGGGCGGGCGCGGGTGCCTTCGGGATAGACCAGGAGCGGCCGGCGGGTCGCCACCACCCGGTCGATCACCCGGGGCATCTGCTCGTGCGCACGCCCCGAGCCCCGGTCGACGCGCACCACCTCCAGCTTTTTCAGGATCAGCCCGATCACCGGGATCGAGAACAGCTCCGTCTTGGCCAGCGCGGTCAGGGTTGGCAGGCGCCGGAACACCGCGATCACGTCCAGATAGCTCATATGCTTGGCCAGGAACACATAGGCCCGGTCGTCGGGCAGCCGCTCCCAGCCGCGATACTCGATACGAATGCCGACGATGGTGCGCGCCAGCCACAATACCGTATCCATCCACGCGATCACCCAGCGCACCAGGGGCTTGTCGCTCGGCAACAGCACCAGGGGAAACAGCGACAGGGTCCACAGGACCGTCAGCGGGAAATAGATCAGGGCGAACAGAAAGGAACGCATGGGCGATCTCGTCGAAAAGCGGCGGTGAAAAGCGGCGATGGCAGGCAGCCCCGAAGCGCGCCCCTCGGGCTCGCGGGTATAGACCATCGCCGGGGCCGGCGAAAGCGCGCCGCGGGCCCGCCCCGGCGCCGTCATGCGGGCGCCGCCATCGGGCCTTTGTTCCGCCGCGTCAATTCGCTATGACGAAGGCGCCTGTTTTCTCGAAACCAGTGAGTGAAGTCCATGGCGACAGCGCCCGCCCCCAAGACCACCGTCGCCGTCTTCTTCGGCGGCCGCAGCGTCGAACACGACGTGTCGATCCTGACCGGGTTGCAATTCCTCGACGCCCTCGACACCGAGTTGTTCGAGCCCCTGGCCGTCTATATCGACCCGCAGGGCCAATGGTGGTGCGGCGAGGCGCTGCGCCGCCGGTCGAGCTATCCCTTGAGCGGCGAGCCCGAGGCCCTGGGCATCGAACCGGTGACCCTGCCGGTGGGCACCGCGCTCGGGGACCGACCGGGGCTGATGGTGGCGCGCAAGGGGCTGATGGGCCGGTCGAAGGTGGAGACCATCGGCTTCGACGTGGCGGTGCCGGCGCTGCACGGCTCGAACGGCGAGGACGGCACCATCCAGGGCCTGTTCGAATTCCTGCGCGTGCCTTACGCCGGCTGCCGGCCGCTCGGCGCCGCCGCCACCATGGACAAGCACTTCACCAAGCGCGCGCTCGGCGCCACCGATATCGCCACCCTGCCCCACGCGCTGGTCGCCCGGCCGGGGCGCGGCACCTTCCTGAGCGAAGAGCCGGTCAAGGCGGCGCTCGACCAGCAGATGCCCGGCTGGGCGTTCCCGCTGCTGGTCAAGCCGCGCCGCCTGGGGTCGAGCGTCGGGGTCGCCCCGGCCGCCGACATGGACGCGCTGATGGCCGCGCTGTCCAAGGCGTTCCGGCTTGACGACGCCGCCCTGGTGGAGCCCCTGGTGGCCAATCTGGTGGAATACAATGTGGCGGTGCGGGCGACCGAAACCGGGCCCGTCACCTCGGCCATCGAACGGCCGCTGCACGACGGCCCGACGCTCGACTTCGCGGCCAAGTATCGCGCCGGCGGCGGCGGGCCGAAGCTCGACGACGGCCCGGGCGAGGGCATGGCGGCGGCCGGCCGGGCGCTCGACCCCGACGAGTTGACCGACGCCCAAGCCGCGCAGATCCGCCGCGACGCCGCCGCCGCGTTCGCGCTGTTCGACCTGGCCGGTTCGGTGCGCGTCGACTTTCTGTGCAATGGCGAGACCGGCGAGATCTGGCTCAACGAGCTCAACACCATCCCCGGCTCGTTCGCTTATTATCTGTGGCAGGCGGCTACGCCCGCGCTCGGCTTCACCGACCTGGCCGAGACCCTGGTACGCGAAGGCCAGGCGCTGTCCGCCGGGCGCGGCGGCAGCACCCAGGCCGACGCCGGCGGGGCCACGCTGTTCAACCGGGGCTGAGCCGCCGTGGCCGACGACCGCGCACCGGCACGCTTTTACGAACGCACCCTGGGCCAGGGCCCGGTGGAGATGGTGTGGCTGCACGGCTGGGGCCTGAGCCATGACAGCCTGGTGGGGCTGGCGCGCGGTTTTGAAACCCGCGCCACCAACCGGCTGCTGGATCTGCCGGGCTTCGGCGCCACGCCCATGCTGGCGCCCGGCGCCGGCAGCGCCGACTATGCCGCCGCGCTCGCCGCCCATCTGGGGCCCAAGACCGGGCCGCGGGTGTTGATCGGCCATTCCTTTGGCGCGCGGGTGGCGGTGCGCCTGGCCGCCGCCGACGCCGCCGCCTGCGACGCCCTGGTGCTGATCGGCGGCGCCGGCATCCGGCCGCCGCGCCCCTGGCCCCGGCGGCTGCGCGCCTGGACGATCGGACGGCTGGTCAAGCTGGGCCGGCTGGCCGGACCGGCGACGCAGGAGCGGCTGCGCCGGCGCTTCGGCAGCGCCGACTATGCCCAGGCCGGGCCGTTGCGCGCCACGCTGGTCGCGGTGGTCAACGAAAACCTCACCGAACCCGCCACCGGCATCGACTGCCCGGTGCTGCTGCTCTATGGCGCCGAGGACACCGAAACCCCGCCCGCGGTCGGCGAGGCCTATGCCGCCGCCCTGCCCCACGGCCGGCTCAAGGTACTGCCGGGCTTCGGCCATCTGGATATTCTCAGCCGCGGCGCCCATCAGTGCGCCCGGCACATCACCCGCATCCTGGACGAGATTTGCCCATGAACGGTTCCCTGCTCGACGGCCTGCTCATCGGTCTGGTCAGTGGCGTGGCGGCGGTTTTCGCGCTGGCCCGGCTGAAGGCCTATCTGATGTTCTTCCAGCAGGAAGAATATGACGCGCCCCGCTTCCGCCACTGGCTGGTGGCGGCCGGCGCGCGCGACCACTGGGCGAGCCTGGCCGCGGTCGGCGCGGTCGCGCTGACCTTGATGGTCGGCCATCAGCCGGCCTTCGACCTGGGCCTGCGCGGCGCCGCCGTGGCCTTGTTGATCGGCGGCCTGGGGCTTGGCGCCCTGGCCAGCCAGCGCCTGCTCGACCGGTCCAAGAAACCCCTGGTGATGACCGAGCGCGCCCGGCGGCTCTATTGGCTGGCGCTGGCGCTGGCGCTGGCCATCTGGGTGCTGGGCCTGGCCGCCGGCGGGCCAATCGACGGCGGCACCGGAGCCTTGGCGACGCTCGCCTTGGCGCAGGTGGCGCCCTATCTGTTGGTGTTTGCCGACCGGGTGCTCAAGCCGTTCGAGACCCGGATCAAGGCGCGCTACCGGGCCGAGGCGGTCGACAAACTGGCCCGGCTCGACCCGCAGGTGATCGCCATCACCGGCAGCTACGGCAAGACCTCGACCAAGCAGATCCTCCAGCACATCCTGTCGGCCGCCGCGCCGACGCTGGCGACGCCCGGCAGCGTCAACACCGAGATGGGCATCACCCGGGTGATCCGCGAGCAGCTGACCCCCGAGCACCAGTATTTCATCGTCGAGATGGGCGCCTATGGCCCCGGCTCGATCGCCCGGCTGTGCCGGCTGACGCCGCCCAAGCTGTCGCTGGTGACCGCCGTGGGCTGGGCGCACTATGAGCGCTTCAAGTCGGTGGACGCGGTGTTCCAGGCCAAGTTCGAGATCGCCGAGGCGGCCGCCGCGCAAGGCGGCGTGACCATCCTCAACCGCGACATGATCCCCGCTCGGCTGCTCGACCCGCGCCTGGCGCAGGGGGCCGAGACCTATATCCAGACCGGCACCGAGGAACAGATGGCCTATCGCCTGACCCGCACGGCGGTGACGGCGGAGGGGCTGACGCTCGACGTGACCGAGGCCGAGACCGGCGCGACCACCACGCTCACCGTGCCGGTCTGGGGCCGTCACCAGGCCGGCAATGTGGTGGTCGCGGTGGCGGCGGCGCGGCGGCTGGGCCTGCCCATGGCGACCATCAAGGCGGCGCTGGCGACCCTGCCCCAGGTGCGCCACCGGCTGGAGGTGTTCAAGCGCGCCGATGGCCCGACCATCGTCGACGACGCCTATAACTCCAACCCGGCCGGGTTCGCCGCCGGGCTCGAAGCGCTGGGCGTGCTCACCGGCCCCGGCGGCCGGCGCATCCTGGTGACCCCGGGCATGGTCGAGATGGGCGCGCGCCACGACGACGCCCACGCCGAATTGGGCCGGCTGGCGGCCGACAGCGTCGACGTGGCCTGTGTGGTCACCCCCCAACGCATCCCGAGCTTCGTCGAACCGCTGGCCGCCGCCCCGGGCGTGGCGTTGCACCGGTTCGAGCGGCAAAGCGACGCGGAAAACTGGGTCAAAACCCACGCACACGCCGGCGACGCGGTGCTGTTCGAGAACAATTTGCCCGACCTTTACGAGGCCCGACCGCGCTTCTAAGGCTCGTTGGGGTTTACGCTGTGGTCCGGCGGGATTAGGCGTATAAGCGGTGACGGCGACGCCGGTGCGCGTCGCCGTCCGGGTCGAGTACCGGAGGACCAACAGCGCCCATGGCGATCAAGCAAGAAAACCGCGGCTACCTATCCTGGGCCATCATCGTCGGCCTGACCATGATCGCGGGCTTTTCGCCCACGCTCTTCGGCATCACCGAGGCGGGCGACTGGTACAACAGCCTGCCCAAGCCCCCCGGCACGCCCAAGCCATTGATCTTTCCCATCGCCTGGAC
The DNA here is from genome assembly GCF_004341375.1 of Rhodothalassium salexigens DSM 2132. Classification (GTDB taxonomy): domain Bacteria; phylum Pseudomonadota; class Alphaproteobacteria; order Sphingomonadales; family Rhodothalassiaceae; genus Rhodothalassium; species Rhodothalassium salexigens. Next base: position 325,508 of record NZ_SLXO01000003.1, on the reverse strand, counting down.
GCTGATCTTTCTGTTGATCGGCTGGGGCGCGTGGTTCGTCCACCGCACCGTCACCCGGTCGATCCGCCACCGGCGCGAGGCCCTGGAACTCTACGGCGCCCATCTGGTGGTCAACGCCGCCTGGCCGATCGTCTTTTTCGGCCTTCAGATGGTCGGTATCGCGCTTCTGGTGCTGATCGCGCTGATCGCCATCGTCGGCGTGCTGATCTCGCGTTTCTGGTACATCCGACCGATCGCCGGCATGTTGTTGCTGCCCTACATGGCGTGGTTGTGCTTCGCCTTCTACCTCAATATGGGCATCTGGCTGTCGCTCTGAACGGCGCGCCGCCCGCGCGGCTCACAGCGCCGGGCGGAAGCTATGGGCCTGCGCCCGCGCCCAAGCCCGGCGGTAGCGTTCGTGCCCGCTGCCGGCCAACAACTCGCCCGCGTCAAGCCAGTCGAACCGCTCGGCCGACGACACCACCCGGCTGTCGCCGCGCCGGCGGAACACCATGTCGCGACGGATCTGGCCCGGATGGTCGAGCCCCGCCGCGCCGGTCACGTCCATCAACTCGGCGATCGTGTTGCGGTGGAAGTGGTAGACCCGGTCGGCCTTGTCGGCCACATCGAGCGCCCGGGCGCGCCAGGGATCGGTGGTCGCCACGCCCACCGGGCAGCGATTGGTGTGGCAGGTCAGCGACTGGATACAGCCGACCGAGACCATGAACGCCCGCGCCGCATTGCACCAATCGGCGCCGAGGCTGATCAGGCGCAGAATGTCGAACCCGGTGACCACCTTGCCCGACGCACCGAGCCGGATGCGGTCGCGCAGGCCCGCACCCACCAGAATATTGTGCGCGAACGCCAAGCCCTCGGCCAGCGGCACCCCCACATGGTCGGAGAATTCGAGCGGCGCGGCCCCGGTGCCGCCCTCGGCGCCGTCGACGACGATAAAGTCGGGGTAGAGCCCGGTTGCGCGCATCGCCTTGGCCATGGCGGCGAATTCCCAGTCATGACCCAGGCACAGCTTGAAGCCCACCGGCTTGCCGCCGGCGAGCGCGCGGACCCGGGCCATGAACACCATCATCTCCACCGGCGTCGAGAATTCCGGATGGCTCGGCGGCGACAGCACGTCCCGGCCCACCGGCACGCCGCGCGCCTCGGCGATGTCGGCCGACACCTTCTCGCCCGGCAACACGCCGCCATGGCCCGGTTTGGCGCCCTGGCTCAGCTTGATCTCGATCATCTTGACGCAGTCGTCGGCGGCGGTGTCGCGGAAGGTGTCGTCGCAGAACCGGCCGTCCGAGCGACGGGCGCCGAAATAGCCGGTGCCCAACTGCCAGACCAGGTCGCCGCCGCACCGGTGATAGCGCGAGATCGAGCCCTCGCCGGTGTCGTGGAAGAAACCGCCGCGCGCCGCCCCCTGGTTGAGCGCCATGATGGCGTTGGGCGACAGGGCGCCGAAGCTCATGGCCGAGATGTTGAGCAACGAGGCGGCATAGGGCCGGTCGCACTGGTCGCCGCCAACGGCCACCCGCGGCGCGGTCCCGGCCCGCGGCTTGGCGGCCAAGGAGTGGGTCATGAACGCATAGCCGGCGGCGTAAACGTCGTATTTGGTGCCAAAGGGCGCCCGGTCCTCGATATCCTTGGCGCGCTGATAGACCAGCGTGCGCTGGTCGCGGTTGAACGGCGTTTCCGCCTTGTCGGAGGCGAACAGATACTGGCGCAGTTCCGGGCGGAACGCCTCGATCACATAGCGCAGGCGGGCGATCACCGGATAGTTGCGCAGCACCGAATGGCGCCGCTGGATCGCCACGTCATAGAGCCCGAGCGACGCCAGGGCGACCAAGGGCGCCGCCGCCAGCCACCACCACGGGCTGACCGCCAAGGCCAGCCCAACCGTCAGGCCGGCCAGCACCACGCAAGCCGCGAAGATCGAATACCGCATGGGCGCCCTCCCCGGCCCTCAGGCATGGCCGGCCGCCGGGCTCAGCCCTCGGCGGCCCGGGTCCAGCCCTCCATGAACATGGCCAGCAATTCGGCCAGCGCGTGCATCTGCTGCTCGGTGCCGACGGTGATGCGCAGATAGGCGTCGAGCCCCTGGTCGGGTAACCACCGCACCAGCACGCCATTGTCGGCCAGGAAGTCGAGCGCATCCTTGGCGGTGCGACCGGCGACGCGCGGGAACCGGGCGAGCACGAAATTGGTCTGGCTCGGCACCACCTCGATCCCCGCCGCCATCAAGGCCGCGGTCAGCCAGTCGCGCCAGCGGGTGTTGTGGTCGCGCGCGCGGGCCAGGTGATCCCGATCCGACAGCGCCGCGACGCCGGCGGCCTGGGCAGTGGTGTTGACGTTGAACGGCGGGCGCAGGCGGTTCAGCCAGTCGGCGATCGCCGGCGGCGCATAGGCCCAGCCGAGCCGCAGCCCGGCAAGCCCATAGAGCTTGGAGAAGGTCCGGGTCATGACCACATTGTCGGCCGCGTCCACCAGCGCCGCCCCGGCCTCATACGCCGGGTCGGTGACCGCTTCGGCATAGGCGCCGTCGAGCACCAGGATCACACCCCCCGGCAAGCCCCGGTGCAGGCGCACCACCTCGTCCCAGGGCAGCATGGCGCCGGTGGGATTGTTGGGGTTGTCCAGATAGACCAGCCGCGTGCGCTCGGTGACCGCCGCCAAGATCCCGTCCACATCGGCGACCAGGGTCGCCGCATTGGCCACCGGCACCGCGCGCGCGCCGAGCCCGCGCGCGATCACCGGATACATGGCGAAACCGTACTGGCTGTGGACGATCTCGTCGCCCGGCTTGGCGAAGATATGGGCCAGCAGCGACAAGACCTCGTCGGAGCCCGCACCGCAGACGATCCGGTCGGCGTCAAGGCCGTGCGCCTCGGCGATCGCCGCGCGCAGGTGAGCAGCACCGGGGTCGGGATAGTGCCACAGGTCTTCCGCCGCCGCCTCGACCGCAGCGACCGCCTTGGGGCTCGGGCCCAGCGCGGCCTCGTTGGCCGACAGCTTCTCCACCGGGCCGCCGCCGGCGCGCTTGGCCCGGCCGGGCTTGTAGGGGGCCAGATCGGCGATCCAGGGGTTGGGGGTCGGGCCTGTGCTCACCGCGGGGTCCTTTCGGTCTGGGCCGGCGTGCGTCGCTGCACCGCCCCGGCCGGCACCGGGCTCGGTTGCACTATCTCGATGGGCCTTGCCCGTTTGGGCCGACCCAGGTCAAAGCGTTTTTCCGCCTCTGCGACCAGAATGCCCCCCCACTGCGGGATCATCCTCTGGCCCAGTCCTTCCGCCCACCAGGCGGTCTTCCAGACCTGGGCGTGGCGCACCGGCGGCACGAACACCGTGGTCATGACCCGGCTGACCGGCAGCAGATGGTCGCCGAGCAGCCGGTTCAACTGGGTGGTGGAAAAGGGCTGGCCGTGGCCGAACGGCGTCGACTCGGCGCTCGACCAGGCACCGCGCCGCTTGGGCACCACCACCGCCAGCCGACCGCCGGGATTGAGGATGCGCCAGACCTCGCGCAGCAGCGCGTCGCGGTCCTCCGACACTTCGAGCGCGTGCACCAGCACCACATAGTCATAGGCGCCGTCGGGCAAGGGCAGCGCGCGTTCGTCCACCAAGGCCACCGCATTGGGGCCGGGGTCGGGCCACAGACAGGCGCCCTGGGGCGCCGGCATGAACGCGACCCGGCTGGCGGCGCGGTCGGACAATTGGCTCAATACCGGCGGCGCGAACCCCAGACCGGCCACATGGCGCCCGTCGAGCCGCGGCCAGATCGCCGCCAGCCGCTGGGCGATCAGCGTCGCCGCCATGCGCCCCATGGGCGTGGCGTAGAAGGCAGTCAGGTCTGTGATGTCCTGGCGCATGACCCCTCGGGACGGTGACAGCATCGCGCTTCGCTATGTCCCTACACCCGTTGAGCCATCGAACGAAATCCCCCGGTCTGACGCGGGCGCCCGGCGGTCACCGGATCAGCGTGCCGGCGCCGGCCTCGGTGAAGATCTCCAGCAGCAGCGCGTGCAGCGCCCGGCCGTCCAGGATCACCGCCGCGCCAACGCCCTCGCGGGTCGCCTTGAGGCAGGTCTCCACCTTGGGCACCATGCCGCCGGAGATGGTGCCGTCGGCGATCATCTCGGCGGCGTGGCCCGCGTCGAGCTCGGGCAACAACTCGCCGGCCCCGTTGAGCACGCCTTTGACGTCGGTCAACAGCAGCAGCCGGTCGGCGTCGAGCGCCGCGGCGACCGCGCCGGCCATGGTGTCGGCGTTGATGTTGAAAGTCTCACCGTCGGCGCCGAGGCCGATGGGGGCAATCACCGGGATCAGGTCCGACTGCATGAAATGGCGCAGGAAGCTGGCGTCCACATGGGTCGGCTCGCCCACATAGCCAAGGTCGAGCACCCGCTCGATCTGGCTGTCCGGATCCCTCTTGGTGCGCCGCAGCTTGCGCGCGGTGACGAACGCGCCGTCCTTGCCCGACAGGCCCACCGCCTTGCCGCCGGCGGCCGAAATGCCGGCGACCACCGACTTGTTGATCGCCCCGGACAGCACCATCTCGACCACGTCGACGATCTCGGCCGAGGTAACCCGCAGGCCGTCGACGAACTCGCTCTGGATCTTGAGCCGTTGCAGCATGGCGCCGATCTGCGGGCCGCCGCCGTGCACCACCACCACATTGATGCCGACCCGGCGCAGCAACACCACGTCTTCGGCGAAGTGGCGCGCGGCCCGGGCGTCACCCATGGCGTGGCCGCCATACTTGACCACGAAGGTGGAGCCGGCATAGCGGCGCATGAACGGCAAGGCTTCGGCGAGCACGCCGGATTTCCATTTGGCGAGCCGCAGGGTCGCTTCGGGATGGGCCATATGGGGCAAATCCGATTCCATGGGGCGCACGTTAAGCAGGCTTCAACGCGGCCGCAACCGCATCGCGCACCGCCTCCAGGCCCCAGCGCTTTTCCGACGAGGTGGCCAGCACCACCGGGTGGCAGGCGGCGAAGGCCCGGGTCCGCGCCGTCGTCTGCTCGGCCACCGCTTCGCGCTCGCCCGGCTTGATCTTGTCGGTCTTGGTCAGCACGATCTGGTAATTGACCGCCGACTGGTCGAGCAATTTCATGATCTCTTCGTCATTGGGCTTGAGCCCGTGGCGGGCGTCGATCAACAGAAACACCCGCATCAGGGTCGGCCGGCCGCGCAGATAATCGCGGATCAGCACGTTCCACGCCGCGACCTTGGTCTTCGATTCCTTGGCATAGCCATAGCCGGGCAGGTCGACCATATAGCCGTGGCCGTCCAGGTCGAAGAAGTTGATCTCCTGGGTGCGGCCGGGCGTGTTCGACGTGCGCGCCAGATTGCGCGTGCCGGTCAGGGCGTTGATCAGGCTCGACTTGCCCACATTGGAGCGCCCGGCCATGGCCACTTCGGTCATCTCGGCGTCGGGCAGGCCGGCGAGGTCGACCACGCCCTTGACGAACCGGGCCGGGCGGCGAAACACCACCGCCCCGGACCCGCTCTTGACTGTCTCCGGCTCAGGCGCCGTCATCGGTCCCACTCCCACTCACTGTCGCAGACGCCCGGAACCGGGCCGCGTATCAAGCGCCGCGCGCCCGCAGCGCTTCCTGGTGAGTCCGGCGCATGATCACCCACTGTTGCAGACCCGACAGGATGGTGTTCCAGGTCCAGTAGATCAGCAGTCCGGCGGGGAAGTTGTTGAGCACGAATACCATGAAGATCGGCAGCGCCAGGAAGATCTTCTTCTGCATGGCGTCCATGGTCGCCGTCTGCGGGTTCAGCGCCGTGATCAGGTACATGGAAATACCCATCAGGATCGGCCACACGCCCACATTGATCAATTGCAGGATCGCCGGCACGTCCCACGGCACATAGCCGAACAGGGTCATGATCCGCGCCGGGTCGGGCGCCGACAGGTCGTTGACCCAGAACAGCCCCGGCTGGTGGCGCATCTCGATGGTTACGAACAGCACCTTGTAGAGCGAGAAGAACACCGGGATCTGGACCAGGATCGGCAAACAGCCGGCCGCCGGATTGATCTTCTCTTTCTGGTAGATCGCCATCATCTCCTGGTTGAGGCGTTGGCGGTCGTCCTTGTAGCGCTCCTGCAGTTCCTTGAGCTTGGGCGCCACCTCGCGCATCCGGGCCATGGACTTGTAGGACTTGCTGGCCAGCGGGTAGAGCAGCGCCTTGATCAGCACGGTCAACAGCAGAATGGCAACGCCGAAATTGCCGACCAGGGCGTGAATATGGTGCAGCGCCCAGAACACCGGCCGGGTCAGGAAGTAGAACCAGCCCCAGTCGACCGCCTGATCGAAGCCGTCGATGCCATAGGCCTCTTGGTAGCGTTGCAGGATGTCCACTTCCTTGGCGCCGGCGAACACCCGCGTGGTCACATGCACGTCGCCGCCGGGTGCGACGGTCTGCGCCGGGCCGGCGAAATCGGTCTGATAACGCGGCACGCCCCCGGCGGCACTGTAGACGAAGCGCGCGCTGACGGCCATGTCCTGGTCGGGGACCAGCCCGACCAGCCAGTATTTGTCGGTAATGCCGAGCCAGCCGCCGGTGCTTTGCAGGTTGATCGGCCCTTCCTTGGCCATCTTGTCGTAGCCGATTTCTTCGAGCGTGCCGTCGAGCACGCCGACTGCGCCTTCGTGCAGGATGAAGAAGCCGCGCGTATCGGGCTTGGAACGGCGATTGGCCAGCGCATAAGGCGCCAGCGTCACCGGCTCGCCGGTGGTGTTGCGCACCCGCTGGGTGACCGTGAACAGGAAGTCCTCGTCCACCTCGATGCGGCGCTCGAACACCAGCCCCTGGCCATTGTCCCAGGTCAGCGTAATCGGGTTGTCGGGCGTCAGACGCGTGCCGTCGGCCTGCCAACGGGTGCCCTCGTCGGGCACCGCCTGGCCGCTGCCCGACGCGATCCAGCCGGTGTTGGCGTAATAGCCCCGCGGCGTGCCGCGCGGTTGCAACAACCGCACATTGGGCGCGCCCTCGTCCACCGACACCTGATAGTCCTTGAGCGTCAGGTCGTCGATGCGACCGCCGGTGAGCGCGATGCTGCCGGCCAGGCTCGGGGTGTCGATGACGATCCGGTCGCTGCCCTCAAGCGCTTTGGCGAGGCTGACCGAGTCGGCGGCGGCGGCGACGCCGGCATCGGGCGCCGTGTCACCGGGCTGGGGCACGGCGCCGGCCGCGGCTTGCGGGCGCATGTCCTCGGTCGTCCCATCGGCCATGTCGGGCGCCGACGCGGGCGCAGGAGCGGATTGGGCCGGGGCTTGGGCGGTGGTCTCTTGGCGCGCCGCCTCTCGCTGCGGGCCCCAGAAGAACGCGTCGAAGGTCAGAAACAGGACCAGCGACAGCAGGATAAACAGCAGAAAATTCTTGGAGTCGTCCATGACGCTACTCAGCCGATCGGGGGTGAGGGCGGGCGGCGACCGGTTCGGCCCCGGTTCCGACATCGGTTCCGGCGTCGGAGGCCGGGTCGGGCACCGGATCGTAGCCATAGCCGCCCCAGGGATGGCACCGAAACACGCGCCTTAATGCCAGCCACCCGCCTTTAAGTCCACCGTGACGGCGCACGGCGTCCATCGCATAGGCCGAACAGGTCGGCTGGTACCGGCAGGTGGCGGGTAGAAACGGCGAAATGAGCCGGCGATAGCCGGTTACGAGCAGGCACAAGAGACGGGCCAGCGGGCTCATCGGCGGGGGTGGCTTCCATGCCGCGGCCGGCGCTCGGGCGCGCGCCCGGCCAGTTGCTCGACGGCCGCCCGCAGGTCGCGCACCAAGCGACCATAGTCGCAGGCGGCGGTGTCCTTGCGTCCGATCAGGACGTAATCCGTACCTGCCTCGCCGCGCTCGGACAGCACCGCCCTGGCGGCCTCGCGCAGGCGGCGCTTAACACGATTGCGCACTACGGCGCCCCCGAGCTTCTTGGTCGCGGTCACGCCGACACGCACGGGCGCCGCGCCCAGGCGGTTGGGCACGGCCTGCACGACCACGGTGGGTCGTGCGGCCTTCTGCCCCTGACGGGCGGCACGCAGAAAATCGCGCCGCTCGGTGATCGGGTTCAGCGGCATCGCGGGCGATAGCCGCGGTCCGCGCCTTAGGCGGACAGCTTCTTGCGGCCCTTGCGACGGCGGGCGTTAAGAATCTTTTGACCGGCCTGGGTCGCCTTGCGCGCCCGGAAGCCGTGACGGCGCTTCCGGACCAGCCGGCTCGGTTGGTATGTACGTTTCACGGCAATGCTCCGAATCGTCAGGGCCAGGGGCACGCCGGCGCTCCTGGCGGAAAGTCGAGCGGCACCCTATACGCGCGGGCGGCGCCCCCGTCAAGCGCGCTCCGGCCGGCTCACGGGTACCGCGGGCCGGCCGGCGGCGCCCCGCCCGCCCCCGGTGCACGCCCCGCGCGTACGCCCGCAGCGATCCGTCCGGCTGGCCGATACGAAACAGGAGCAGATCAACAAGGTTAATGCCCATGACCGACGACCCACGTTCCGCCGACGCCGACGCCGACGCCGCCGTCCAAAGCCCGCTCTGGCGCCGGCTTCTGCCGCTCGCCCTGGTGGCGGCCGGGTTGGCGGCGGTGTTTGTGACCGGCCTGGACGCCTACATCCGGCTCGACACGCTCAAGACCTATCGCGCCGACCTGGCCGACGTGGCGCACGACCGCTTCTGGCTGGCGTTTCCCACCCTGGTGGTACTGTACGCGGCGCTGGTGGCGGTCAGCTTCCCCGGCGCCAGTCTGATGACCATCTTCGCCGGCTTCATGTTCGGCACCGGGCTTGGCGGCCTCGGTGCGTTGATCGGCGCCACCCTGGGCGCCACGGCGATCTTCCTGGCCGCGCGCACCTCGCTGGGCGAACCGCTGCGCCAGCGCGCCGGCCCGTGGCTCGACCGCTTCCAGCGCGGTTTCGCCGAGGGCGAACTGAGCTATCTGTTCGTCCTGCGGCTGGTGCCGGCGTTTCCGTTCTGGCTGGTCAATATCGCGCCGGCGTTTCTCGGCGTGCGCCCGCGCAACTATCTGATTTCCACCGCCCTGGGCATCGCGCCCGGCACCTTCGTCTATGCCAGCGTCGGCGCCGGCGCCGGCGCGGTGATCGACCGCGGCGAGGATCTGAAGCTTGGCGGCCTGTTCGCCGACCCGGCGATCTGGGGGCCCATGGCCGCCCTGGTCGCCTTGGCGCTGCTGCCGGTGGCGTGGAAGCGCTGGCGCGGCAGCCCGGCGCCAGCCCCGGCCCCGGTTGGCACCGCCGACGGCGATTGAACGCGTCGGCGCGGGCGGCGGCCACCCCGGTCGCACCGCCTTCCCCCCCAAACCACGGAGTTTCGGCCCATGGCCCAGACGATCAAGGCAGACCTGTGCATCATCGGCGGCGGCTCGGGCGGGCTCTATGTGGCCGCCGGCGCGGCGCAACTGGGCGCGCGCACCGTGCTGATCGAGCGCGACGCCATGGGCGGCGATTGCCTGAACCACGGGTGCATACCGTCCAAAGCGTTGTTGGCGGCGGCCAAATCGGCCACCGCCGGCGCCGCCTTCGCCGATGCCGGCGCACCCGACACCGCCCCCCGGCCGGCCCCGCTGCCATTCGCCCGCGCCCACGCCCATGTCCACGAGGTGATCGCCAGCATCGCGCCGCACGATTCGGTCGAGCGGTTCGAGGGCCTGGGCTGCACGGTGATCCAGGCCCATGCCCGCTTCGCCGACCCGCGCACGGTGGTCGCCGGCGACACCCGGGTGCGCGCCCGGCGCTTCGTCGTCGCCACCGGCTCGCGCCCGGCGGTGCCGGCGATCCCCGGGCTCGACGACGGGCCCTATCTGACCAACGAGACCCTGTTCGACCTGACCGCCTGCCCCGAGCATCTGATCGTGCTCGGCGGCGGGCCCATCGGCGTGGAGATGGCCCAGGCACACCGCCGCCTGGGCGCCCGCGTCACCGTGCTGGAGGCCGATCGCGCGCTCAACCGCGAGGACCCGGAGTTGGCCCAACCGGTGGTCGATCGGCTGCGCGCCGAGGGCGTGGCGATCCACGAACGGGTCCGGGTCGACCGGGTCGACCACGACCGCGCCGGCGGCGTGCGTGTCGTGCTGACCGACGCCGACGGCCGGTCACGGACCATCGACGGCAGCCATTTGCTGGTCGCCACCGGCCGGCGCCCGACGCTCGACGGGCTCGACCTGGAGGCCGCCGGCATCGACCACGGCGCCGAGGGCATCCGCGTCGACGCCCGGCTGCGCACCAGCAACCGCCGGGTGTTCGCCATCGGCGACTGCACCGGCGGCCGCCAGTTCACCCACATGGCCGGCTACGAGGGCGGTATCGTGATCCGCAACGCGCTGTTCCGCCTGCCCGCCAAGGCCACCGACCGCAGCCACCCACGGGTCACCTATACCGAGCCCGAATTGGCCCAGGCCGGCCTGACCGAAGCCGAGGCGCGCCGCCTTCACGGCGACCGCATCCGGGTGTTCCGCGCCGCCATGGCCGACAATGACCGCGCGCGCGCCGAGCGCCAGGGCGAGGGCCTGGCCAAGCTGGTGCTGGACCCCCACGGCCGGATCGCCGGCGTCGGCATCGCCGGCGCGCATGCGGGCGAGCTTCTGCAACCCTGGCTGGTCGCCCTGTCGGCAAGGCTCGGGCCCAAGGCGCTGACCGGCATGATCGCGCCCTATCCGACGCTTGGCGAAATCAACAAACGTCTTGCGGGATTGGTCTATGCCGATAGGCTCTTTTCGGCGAAGACGCGGGCGCTGGTCCGCCTTTTGCAGAAATTCTAGCGGCTTTTCAGCTGCTTGGCGCGAAGGATCGAGCGGCTTGTGAGCGACCTTCCGGCGGCAAGGCAAGGGCGCAAGGCCCGGACAGAACCGACGGCGAGCGTTGCAAGCCGGCTCAGCCTGCGCTTGTTGGCGCTGATCGTGTCGACCATTCTGGTCATCGATGTGTTGGTCTATCTGCCGTCGGTGGCCAAGTTCCGGCGCGATTTCCTGTCGCAACGCATGGCCGCCGCCCAGATCGCCGCGCTGTCGCTGACCGAAATGCCGGGCCATGCGGTATCCGAGGCGCTCAAGGAGACGCTGTTGGGCACCGCCGGCGTCGACGGCGTGGTGCTCGATCTGGGCGAGCGCCGCGCGTTGATCCTGCGCGACGCCGACGCCGACGCGCCCATCGACGCCCGCTACAGCATCCAGACAGCAACGCCCGTACAACTGATCGTCCACGCGCTCGAAACCTTGCTGCGTGGCGGGCAGGGCCGGATCGAGGTTCAGGGCGCGCCGCTCGACATCGACGGCATGTCGCTGTCGGTGGTCATGGACGAGACCGAACTGCATGCCGCCATGTTGGTCTACACGCGCAACATTGCGATGATTTCGCTGCTGATCGCCGGGCTGACCGGATTGGTGGTCTATTGGGTCCTGTTTCGCAGCATCGTGCGGCCGATCCGGGGCATCATGGCGGCCATGGTGGCGTTTCGAAACCGCCCTGACGACCCGACGACGAGTCTCGCGCCATCGGACCGCCGCGACGAGATCGGCATGGCCGAGCGTGAACTGGCGCGCATGCAAGCGGATCTGCGCCAGGCGCTCGGCCAACGCCGACGCCTGGCCATGCTCGGTCAGGCGGTCGGTAAGGTGAATCACGATCTGCGCAACATCCTGGCCACCGCCCAGCTCTCGTCCGAACGCTTGCAGCAGGTGGACGATCCGGGCGCCCAGAAGGCGTCGACGCGCATGGTCCGGGCCATCGACCGGGCGATCGGTTTGTGCGAGCGCACGCTCGCCTATGGCCGCGCGGACGAGCCTCTGCCCAGCAAGGCCGACACGCCCGTGCACGCGGTCGCCGCCGAGGTGATCGCCGCCACCGAGCCCAGCCCCGGCGTAACCTGGGACAATCAGATCCCCGAAGACCTGACGGCCTATGCCGACCCCGACCATCTCTACCGCATGCTGTTGAACCTGACGCGCAACGCCGCCCAGGCGCTGACCGCCAAGGCCGAGGCGCGACAAGCGGCGGGCCATGCGCCCAAACCGGGCCGGGTCACCCTGACCGGTCACCGCGACGGCGAGGGCGGCGTGGTCGTCCGCATCACCGACAATGGCCCTGGCCTGCCGCGCGAGGCGCGCGAAAACCTGTTCGTGCCGTTCGCCGGCACCCAGGCCAAGGGCGGCAGCGGCTTGGGCCTGACCATCGTGCACGAATTGATGCTGATCCATGGCGGGCAGGTGACGCTCGAACGCTCCGACGCCCAGGGCACCACGTTCCGCCTGCGCTTCCCGCCCGGCTGAGTGGCGGCGCCCGCAGCGGTCATGGCAAGCCGCCGCCAACCACAGACGACCCAACGCCCACGCACCGGCCCCGCCGGACATGACAACGGGCGAACAGCATCCGCGTTGGAAAACGCCGGGGCGGATCGGGCGCGGTCAGGCGGTGCCGGCGGCGCGCAGCGGTGCGGCGGTGGGCGACAGGATGGTGTCGCGGGTGTCGCCGGCGCGTTCGGGGAAATCGGCGATGTAGTGCAGGCCGCGGGACTCGCGCCGCGCCAGCGCCGACCGGACGATCAGATCGGCCACGGTCACCAGGTTCCGCAGTTCCAGCAGGTCCGCGGTAATGCGGAAATTGCCGTAATACTCGTCGATCTCGTCGGCGAGCATATCGATGCGCCGCTTGGCCCGTTCCAGCCGCCGCTGGGTGCGCACGATGCCCACATAGTTCCACATCGCCCGGCGCAGTTCCGACCAGTTGTGGGTCACCACCACCTCTTCGTCGGAATTGGTCACCCGGCTTTCGTCCCACGGCCGGATCGCCGCGGGCGCCGGCATGCGGTCGAGCCCGGCGGCGATATGCTCGGCCGCCGCGGTGCCGAACACCAGGCATTCCAGCAGCGAATTGGAGGCCATGCGGTTGGCGCCGTGCAGGCCGGTATGGGCGCATTCGCCAACCGCATAGAGCCCGGTCAGGTCGGTGCGGGCGTGGAAGTCGGTGACCACGCCGCCGCAGGTATAGTGGGCCGCCGGCACCACCGGGATCGGCCGCTCGGTGATGTCGATGCCGAAGCGGCGCAGCCGGCGGTAGATGTTCGGAAAATGACCGACGATGAAATCGGGGTCTTTGTGCGAGATGTCGAGCAGCACATGGTCGAGACCTAGGCGCTTCATCTCATGGTCGATGGCGCGGGCGACCACGTCGCGCGGCGCCAGTTCGGCGCGCGGGTCGATGCGCGGCATGAACCGCTCGCCCGACGGCAGGGTCAGGATCGCGCCCTCGCCGCGCAGCGCCTCGGTGATCAGGAAATTCTTCGCCTCGGGGTGGTAGAGGCAGGTGGGGTGGAACTGGTTGAACTCCATGTTGCCGACCCGACAGCCGGCGCGCCAGCCGAGCGCGATGCCGTCGCCGGTGGCCCCGTCGGGGTTGGAGCTGTACATGTAGACCCGGCTCGCGCCGCCGGTGGCCAGCACCACCGCCTTGGCCCGGACCGCGCGCACCCGGCCGGTGGTCCGGTCGAGCACATAGGCGCCGTGGCAGCGGTCGGGCCCGGCGGCAGCGCCTTCCAGGTGCCGGTTGGTGACCAGATCGACCGCCACATGGCGTTCGACCGCGTCGATATTGGGCGCCTCGGCGGCGCGTTCCTGAAGCGTCTTCTGCACCGCCTTGCCGGTGGCGTCGGCCACATGGATGATCCGGCGGTGCGAATGGCCGCCCTCGCGGGTCAGGTGATAGCCATAGCCGTCCTCGCGCTCCGACGCGGTGAACGGCACGCCGCGCGAGATCAGCCCCTCGATGGCGCGCCGGCCGCGTTCGACCACGAACCGCACCGTGTCCTCGTGGCACAGCCCGGCACCGGCCACGAGCGTGTCGTGGATATGGCTGTCGATGCTGTCGGTTTCTTCCAGCACCGCGGCGATACCGCCCTGCGCCCAATTGGTCGACCCGTCGGACAGCCGGCCCTTGGAGATCACGGTGACACGCACATGCGCCGGCAGCGTGAGCGCCACGGTCAGCCCCGCGGCCCCCGATCCGATCACCAGCACATCCGTCTCGTCGCCCATGCCACCCTCCTTGAATTGCCCGGCGCGACCATCGGCGCCCGGCGCGCCCGGCCGCCCCTTACGCGTCGGCCGGCGTTGGCACCGCCCCGGCCGCCGGCTCGGCGCGCGTCAATTGCAGGAACACATCCTCCAGGTCGGTCTCGTCGGTGGAGATATCCTGCACGGTCAGCCCCGCCGCCGCCAGTGCCGCGAGCACCCGGCCGGTTTCGCCCTGGCCGCCGCCGAGCCGCACAGCCAGGCGGTGCGGCCCCTCAAGCGACGCCGACCAAGCCTTGACCGGATCGGGCACCGTGTCCAGCGTCTCGGCCACATCGATGGTCAGGGTCTTCTCGTCGATGCGCGCCAGCAAGTCCTGGGTCGGCTCGCAGCACAGCACCCGGCCGTGGTTGATGATCGCGATGGTGTCGCACAATTCCTCGGCCTCTTCGAGATAGTGGGTGGTCAGCACGATGGTGGTGCCGCGCGCGTGCAATTCGCGCACATAGTCCCAAAGCTGTTGGCGCAACTCGATGTCGACGCCGGCGGTGGGCTCGTCGAGCACCAGCACCGGCGGATTGTGCACCATCGCCTTGGCCACCAATAGCCGGCGCTTCATGCCCCCCGACAGGGTGCGCGAATAGGCGTCGCGCTTGTCCCACAGGCGCACCGCCTTGAGCAGTTCTTCGGTCCGCCGGTCGGCCTTGGGCACGCCGTAGAGGCCGGCCTGCACCTCCATCATCTCGGCCGGGGTGAAGAAGGCGTCGAAGACCAGTTCCTGGGGCACGATGCCGATGCTGGCGCGGGCGTTGCGCGGGTTGCGATCGATGTCGAAGCCCCAGATGCGGACCCCGCCCGAGGTCTTGTTCACCAAGCCGGCCAGGATGTTGATGGTCGTCGACTTGCCCGCCCCATTGGGGCCCAGAAGCCCGAAGATCGAGCCGCGCGGGATCGTCAGGTCGATACCGTCGAGCGCCACCTTGGCCTCGCCCCCCTTGGGCGGGGCGTAGCGCTTGACCAGGTTGCGGATCTCGATGGCGGCGTCTTGCTGGGCCATGGGGTGTGCTCCTGCTGGCGGACGAACGGGCGATTGGGGACCGAACCGGTCATGTAGGAACCGCGCCGGGCCGCCACAAGCGGCGGCACCGGCCCGGCCCCCTCCGCCCGGAACGAGACCGGGCGAGACCGGGCGACGGTCAGTCGAGCGGCGCGGTCTGTTCGGCCAGCCAGGCGGCGGTATCGGCGGGCAGATGGGGCGAGAGCGCGGCGCGCACCCGGGCGTGATAGGCGTCGACCCAGGCGCGTTCATCGGCCGTCAGGGCCGCGGCGTCGATCAGCCGGCGGTCATAGGGGGCAAGCGTCAGGGTCTCGAAGCCCAGCAGGTCGATCTCGCCGGGGCCGTCCGCCACCTCGGTAACCAGTTCGAGGTTTTCGAGCCGGATGCCATAGGCGCCTTCGCGGTAATAGCCGGGCTCGTTGGAGACGATCATGCCGGGTTCGAGCGCCACGCCATTGGCCTGCTTGGCGATCCGCTGCGGCCCCTCATGGACGTTGAGATAGCTGCCGACGCCGTGGCCGGTGCCGTGGTCGTAGTCGAGCCCCGCCTGCCACAGCGGCCGGCGCGCGATGGCGTCCAGTTGGTGGCCGGTGGTGCCACGCGGAAAGCGCGTGGTAGCGAGCGCGATATAGCCCTTGAGCACCAGGGTATAGTGGCCGCGCTGGGTGGCGTCGGGCGCGCTGACGGCGATGGTGCGGGTGATGTCGGTGGTGCCGTCGTCATACTGGCCGCCCGAGTCGACCAGATACAATTCGCCCGGCTGCAATGGCCGGTTGGTCTCGGCGGTGACCCGATAGTGGCACATGGCGCCATTGGGCCCGGCGCCCGAGATGGTGTCGAAGCTGAGCCCGCGCAGGCCCTCGCCCTCGGCGCGCAAGGCGGCCAGCCGATCGGCCACCGACACTTCATCGAGGCCGCCTGCGGGCGCGGTCTCGGTCAACCAGTGCAGGAACCGGGTCATGGCGACGCCGTCGCGCAAATGAGCGGCGCGCGCGCCGTCGCGCTCGACCGGGTTCTTGATCGCCTTGAGGGCCTGCACGGGTTCGCTCGCGCGCACCACCTGCGCGCCGGCGGTGTCGAGTGCCGCGACCACCGCCTGCGGGCTGCTCGCCGGGTCGACCAACACCCGCCGGCCGTTGAGCGCCGCCAGGGCCGGGTAGAAATCGTCATAGGCGGAGAGGCTGACCTGATCGCCCAGATGGCCGCGCACCGCATCGTCGAGCTTGGCGTCGTCGATGAACAGCCGCGCCCGGCCGTCCGCATCGATCAGCGCATAGGCCAGGGTGACCGGATTGTGGACCACGTCGCCGCCGCGGATGTTGAACGCCCAGGCGACCGAGTCGAGCATGGTCAGCACCAGGGTGTCGGCGCCCCGGGCGGCCAGCACGGCACCGATATCGCCACGCTTGTCGGCGGGCGAACGACCGGCGAAGCGCTCGGGGTGGACGGTCACCGGCTGTTGCGGCCGCGCCGGCCGGTCGGTCCAGACCGCGTCGACCGGGTTGTCGGCCTCGGCGCGCAGCGTGCCGCCCTTGGCCGCCACCGCGTCGGCCCACGGCTCCACCTGCGCCGGCGTGTGCAGGCGCGGGTCGTAGCCGAGCGCCACGCCCGCGCCGCTTGCCAGGGCGAACCACTCGGTCGGCGACTGGTCGGCCAGGAACACACGCTCGAACAGGTCGCCCGAAACCTGATCCATCACCTGGATGGTGTAGCGCCCGTCGACGAAGATCGCCGCCCGGTCGGCCAACACCACCACGCTGCCGGCCGAGCCCTCGAAACCGGTCAGCCAGCGCAGCCGCTGCGCACAGTCGGGGATGTATTCGCTCATATGCTCGTCGGTGAGCGGGACCAGAAAGCCGTCCAGACCGCGGGCGGCGAGTTCGGCGCGCAGGGCGGCGAGGCGGGCGTCGTGGGCGGCCGGGGCAAGGGCGGGCGCGGCGGTCATCGCGGCAATCTCCTGAATGGGCGCGGACCGGGGCTTGAGGCCCGCGCGTGGATCGGTGTTTCGGTCATAGCGCGCCGTCGGCGGCTTGTGAAAGGGGCGCACAGGGTATAGGCGAGAGACCAAATCGCAATTGCATCGAGGGACGCCATGGCCCAGACCACCCGCCTGCCAGCCCCTGCAGACCCGCAACCGCCCCAGGCCGCGCGCCGACCGCACCGCACCACGCACCACGGCCAGACGCTCGAAGACGACTATGCCTGGCTCAAGGACCCGGCCTATCCCGAGGTCACCGACCCCGACGTGCTGGCCTATCTCGAAGCCGAAAACCGCTATTTCGAGGCCGTCATGGCGCCCCATGCGCCGCTGGTCGAGACGCTCTATGAAGAGATGAAGGGGCGCCTTAAGGAAGACGACGCGGCGGTGCCGTGGCGCGACGGCGCCTGGATGTACCAATGGCGCTTCGAGGTCGGCGCGCAATACTTGCGCTGGTACCGCTGGCCGGCCGACGGCGATGCCGGCGACGCACAGTGCATTCTCGACGAAGTGGCGCTGTCCGAGGGCAACGCCTTCTTCCGCCTCGGCGCGCTGGCGGTCAGCCCGGACGGCCGCCGGGCCGCCTATGCCTGCGACTTCAACGGCGACGAACGCTTCACCGTGCAGGTGCGCGACCTGGACACCGACACCCTGCACGACCTGACCATCGAAGGCACCGTGGGCCGACTGGTCTGGGACGCGGCGGGCGACGGCTTCTTCTATGTGGAAGTGACCGAGAACTGGCGGCCCTACCGGGTGCGCTACCACCGGCTGGGCGACGATCCGGCCGCCGACCGAACGGTCTATGAGGAGAAAGACGGCGCTTTCTTCGTCGGCATCGACCGCACGCGAAGCCGGCGCTTCCTGGTCATCACCGCTGGCGACCATGTGACGCAGGAAGCGCGGGTGCTTCGGCTCGACGCGCCCGACGGCGAGCCGGTGCTGGTGGCGCCACGCCGGCGCGGCCATGAATATTATGTGGACCATGGCGAAGGGCGTTTCTTCATCCGCACCAACGACCGCGACGCCGATTTCCGCATCGTCGCGGCGCCCGAAGACCACCCGCAGGAAGTCCACTGGCGGGAACTGGTGCCCGCCGAGCCGGGGCTCTACATCACCGGCCATGCGGTGTTCAAACGCTTCCTGGTGCTGGAGGAACGGGTCGACGGCTTGGACCAGATCCGGATTCGCTTCCACGGCGAGGATGGCGAAAGCCACCGCATCGCCTTCGACGAGGAAGCCTATGCCGCCGAACTGGGGCGCAACGCCGAGTATGACGTGGACACGATTCGTTTCGTCTACGAATCGATGGTCACACCCGACAGCATCGTCGACTATTCGGTCGACACCCGCACCCGACAGGTGCGCAAGGTGCGCGCGATTCCGTCGGGCTACGACCCCGCGCTGTACGAAACCCGGCGCCTGCACGCCCGCGCGCGCGACGGGGCGATGGTCCCGGTCTCGCTGGTCTATCGCAAGGATCGCTACAATGCCGACGCGCCGCGCCTGCATCTGACCGGCTATGGCGCCTATGGGCTCGGGACGCCGCCGTTTTTCTCGCCGGCGCGGCTGTCGCTGCTCGACCGGGGCTTCGCCGTCGCCATCGCCCATATCCGCGGCGGCGACGAATTGGGCCGCGCCTGGTATTTGGCCGGCAAGCTCAACCGTCGCACCAACACCTTCAACGATTTCGAGGACGCCGCCCGGGCGCTGATCAAGGCCGGTTGGGCACGCGATGGCCGGATCTCAATCTCGGGCGGGTCGGCCGGCGGCACCTTGATCGGCGCGGCGGTCAATCAGGCGCCGGACCTGTGGCGCGCGGCGGTGCTGCATGTGCCGTTCGTCGATGTGCTCAACACCATGCTCGACGCCGAGTTGCCGTTGACGCCCATCGAATGGCCCGAATGGGGCAACCCGATCGACGACGCCCGGGCGTTCGCGACGATTCGCGCCTACAGCCCCTACGACCAGATCCGCGCCCAGGCGTATCCGCCGATGCTGGTCACCGCCGGGATCAGCGACCCGCGGGTCACCTATTGGGAGCCCGCTAAGTGGACCGCCAAGCTGCGCGCCCTCAAGGCGGACGACAATGCGGTACTGTTGAAGACCAATATGGACGCCGGCCATGGCGGCAAATCCGGCCGCTACGAACGCCTGCGCGAGTCAGCGGAAGAATATGCCTTCATCCTGACGGCTTTCGCCCCTGAGGCATCGGGCTGATCCGCCCCGCCCGGCTCGCCACAAAAAAAGGGGGTGGACGTCCAGGACGCCCACCCCAGCAAGGAGAGAAATCGGAGGTCACCCATACCCCCGACGCCATGCCGATCAGCGGTTCCCGAGAAAAGGGGGCCGATCAACATTTCCGACCTGACGATAGAACCGCATAACGCCGGTTCATGTCAGCTACGGACCTGCGTAGTATCGTGAAAACCGTCTGACTTGCTAGGGCTGGATGATGCCGGTCATGATCCCCATCAAAGCGGCCGGCGTCCGGGAATTGACGCCCAGCTTGTTGTATATACGGCGCATATAATAATCGACCGTATTGGGGGAAATGCCCATGATCTCGCTGATATCGGTGTTGCTCTTGCCCCGGGCGCACCAGTGCAGCACGTCCTGCTCGCGCACGGTCAGGGTGGTGCTGGCGACCGGGTCGGGTTCGGTCAACCGCTCATAGGTCAGATGCAGTTGATGGGCCAGAATGCCCAAGCGATTGAGATCCCATTCGCGTTCCACACCCGGCTGCGCGGCACCGAATGAGACGGAGTAGAGCCGGCCGCCGGGCCCGAACAGGGCGATGGTCGCCCCGGCGGACAAGCCCACATTGGCCGCCTCGTCGAGAATCGGCGGCACCGGGCGTTCGGCGCCGATGCGCGCCTCGGCCT
Source organism: Rhodothalassium salexigens DSM 2132 (assembly GCF_004341375.1). GTDB lineage: Bacteria > Pseudomonadota > Alphaproteobacteria > Sphingomonadales > Rhodothalassiaceae > Rhodothalassium > Rhodothalassium salexigens. The sequence goes on along the minus strand of NZ_SLXO01000003.1, from coordinate 305,584 downwards.
CGCCCCAGGTGAAGGGCTGGGCGGTTCGAAAGGCATAAAGCCGGACCGGATCGCTGGCGTCATAGCCGGCATCGAAGTACCGCTCCGCCCACATTTCGGGGAAGTTGCCAAGCCGATAATCGGCCTCGTTCATGTCCGGATTCGACGGATCGAACGACCGGGCGTAGGCAAACCAATCGACGCCCTCACGCGCCAAGGCCGAGACAAACACCCGCTGCAATGTGGCGGTATCGCCGGCCTGCGCCATCGCCGAAATATAATCACCAAGATCCATAACCGCAGCCAAACGCCTATACTCCGTCCTGCTCCTACTGTGTTGGCAAGAGTGGCCAGGAAGATATCACAAGACAACGGGGTTTCTGTCAATTTTATCACACCCCGCGGTTTCTGGACGAACACGAACAATCGCTTGTTAAAACGGATTCGCCGTATAAACATGCCAGGACAACAAGGCGAGAGCACTTCGGTGCGGGGCAAACGGCGCCGCCTGGATGGCCGATTGTCGCGGCGTCGGACGCGGCCCCGGCCCGGTCAGCATGCGATTGAGCGCGGTGCGCGCGGCCAAGTCGCCCGCCGGCCACAAATCGGGGCGGCCAAGCGCAAAAATCAAATAGAGTTCGGCCGTCCAGGCGCCGATACCCGGCACCTGGCGCAGCGTCGCACTGGCCGTGACGTCGTCGGCCGCCGCTATCCGCGCCAGATCGAGCGTGCGGTCCCTCACCGCCGCCGCCAGTGCGCGTAAATACCGCACCTTGGCGCGCGACAGACCGGCCGCGCGGAGCGCGGCGTCATCGGCGGCGGCGAGCGCTTCAGGGGTCACCGCACCCAGCCGGGTCTCCAGCCGGGCCCAGATGCCGGCCGCTGCCGCCACGCTGACCTGCTGGCCGACGACAAGACGCGCCAGGCTGGTGAAGCCCGGGGCCAGACGGCGCACCGGCGGCGGCCCGGTTTGCCGCATCACCTCCGCAAGCACCGGCGCCCGGGCGGCGAGCACCCGGCAGGCGTGCTCGATCCCGGCCGCATCCAGGGCGAATGTCATGACCCAGCCTCCGTTCCGATCCGCAGCCATCTTGCCAAGCGCGACAACGCTTCGCTACACGAACGAAGACTAACCCACTCTGAATTCACCAATGAGGTGCCCCCGCATGCCGACGATCCATGTCACCGACCGCGACGGAAGCCAGTCCTCGTTCGAAGCGCGCCCGGGCCTGACCCTGATGGAAGCCCTGCGCGGCGCAGGCTATGACAGCATCGAGGCGATCTGCGGCGGCAATTGTTCCTGCGCCACCTGCCATGTGCTGATCGATCCCGACTGGGCCGACACGCTGCCGCCGCGCGCCAACGACGAGGACGATCTGGTCGCCGACACCGACGCCTATGACGAAACCCGGTCTCGGCTATCCTGCCAGATCGCGGTTACCGACGCGCTTGACGGCCTGCGCCTCACCGTGGCGCCCGAGGACTGAGCGCGGCGACGCCGCCGGCCCAGAGCAAAGCCACCCCGCCGCGCCCCCCCCAGGCGACCCGGTCACGGCGACAGGTCGGCGGCGTAGCCCCAGCCCAGGCTGGTCAGGACCAGCACCAGCGCCGAGACCGACAGTACCGTCAAATGACCCAGCACCAGCGGCGCCGCCGCCCCTTTCGGCAAGGCGGCGCTCTGCACCAGCTTCGACGCCAGCAGCGGCACCGCCAGCAACAGAGTGATGCCGACGGTAAAGAACAACCGCCACACCACGATCAGCCAGCCCGCGCCCCACTCAAGCCAGACCGTGGGCCACAATTGCAGGTCGAGGCCGACGCCCAGCAGATAAAAGAAGAACCCGGTCATGCCGATGCGCGCGAACCGCAGCCACGCGGCGTCGAAGGGCTGCAACAGATAGACCAACATGGTCGCCATCAGCGCGGTGGCGATCAGCACCGGCAGGGTCATGAACAGCGGGTCGCTGACCAGCGGCGTCTTGACGTAAAGCGTATCGCCCCAAGCCAGAAAGCCCGCCGCCGCGCCGGTCCCGAGCACCGCGCGCCGGCCGTCGCCCGCCTCATAGACGCCGGCGCCGCTGGCCGGCAACCGCCGCGCGCCAAGCCGCAGCAGCGGCGGCCTGTCACCAGCCCCGACCGCCGCCGGCTCGGGCGCCAGCATCAGGCTGCGCATCGGCCGTTCGAGCATGGCGAAGCGCAGATAGGGTGAACCGTGGGCCGGGGCATAGCGCCCGGCGGCCGCGCGCAGCGCGTCGAGGGTGAGCGGCGTACCGGCGGCCGGCGGCCAATCGCGGCTCGGCGGCACGAAGCCCTGGGCAAGGGCGCTGGAAAAAGCGGCCGCGAAGCGCGCGGCGGCCAGATCCTCCGCCTGCCCGGCGGCGGGGCCGGTGGCGGCGACGCTGACCGTGGCGATGCCTTCGGCCGGCATCAGGTCCAGTTGCGCCTTGGCGCCGACCTCGTTCGAGGCCAGCGACAAGGCCCGCCGGCCCATCAGATCCTGCTCCATCAGCCCGGCGGTCCAGCCGGGCGCCGCCGGGTTGAGCGCCGCTTGACGGTCGACCAGCAAGGACCGGCTCCGTCGACCTGGAAAGTCGCGCCGGGTCAGGGCGGCGGCGAAGCGGGCCAGGTCGTCCAAGCTGGCAGTCATGCCGAACACCGGGGCCAGAAACTGCCGGGTCTGCAAGGGCACGCAATCGCCGGGAGCGATCAGGCAATCCGCCAATGGCGGCGCCCGCTGCAGGTCGAGCCCGGTGTCGGTCAGGCCCAGGGGGTCGAGCACCCGGGCGCGCAACACCTCGCCATAGGGCGCCCCCGTCGCCGCCTCGATCGCCTTGGCGAGCACCGCCAGGCCGATGGGGTCGAAGTCGGGCGCGATGCCCGGCGAGCGCCAGCGCGCCACGTGGCGCGCGGCCTCGGCGTCGGTCATGGCGACGGCCGCCGGGTCGCGGGTCAACAGCGAGGGATGGGGACGCGCAAAGCCTCCCGTGTGGGTCAGAAGATGGCCCAGCTTGACCGGGCGATAGGTGCGGTCCGACAGGCGGAACGGCTCGGGCAGATAGGCGTTGACCGGCTGGTCGAGCACCAGCGTGCCATCCTCCACCAGGTGGAGCGCCGTGACCACCAGATAGAGCGACGACACCCGCCCCAACCGATAGCGCACCGCCGGCCCTGCCTCGGGTCCGCCGATTTCGCCCTGAGCCGTGATCTGGCCGCCATTGGCCACCGCCAGACCCGCCATCGGCACGCCTCGGTCGCGCGCGGTAGCCAGGGCCGCGTCGACGCGCGGCTGCACGTCGACGCTGCGCAGAAACACCCCCTGGGCCGCGGCGCGCTCGCCGCCGCCCAGAGCCAGGCCCGCCACCAGGGCGGCCATCATCGCCAACCGGATCATCATGGGCCGGCAGCCTAATCGCCGCCGCGCCGCCGCGAAAGCCTCTATAGGGCTCCGGCCCGCGAGCCCGCCGAGGCCGGCGTTCGGGTCAGCCACCAGAAGCGTCCTCCCTGGGCCGCGATCGAGAAGACCGAGGCGATCAGCGTCGCCTGCATCAACCCGACGGGGCCGTGCCCGAACGGAATCGACAGCGCATAGGACAAGGGGATCATCAGCCCCAGATAGGCGATGCTCTGGATCAAGGTGGGCACCCAGGTGTCGCCGACGCCGCGCAACGCCATGGCGACCACGTTCTGGCCGCCGTCGAACGGCAGCACGATCCAGATATAGACGATCAACGACACCGCGATCGGCAACAAGGCGGCGTCGTTCGAATAGAGCGCAAAGAACAGCTCGGGGTGGGTGGCGATGAACACGCCGAGCGGCAGGGTCACCACCCAGCACAGACCGAGCCCGGTCCATCCCGCCAGCGCCATGTCGGGCCGCACGCCGCGCCCGTGCGCGATGCCCACGCGCACGCTGGTCGCCGAGCCGATGCCGGTGGCCAGCATGAACGGGATCGACATCAGGTTGAAGGTGATGCCCATGGCCGCCACCGCCACGGTGGAGATCCAGCCGGCGACGATCGACAGCATCCCGAAGGCGAACACCTCGGCGCCCAGACTGATCGCCGAGGCATAGCCCATGCGCCGCTGCGCGGTCCATTCGTCGAACCGCTGCCGCGCCGCACCGCGCGCGCCGAAGCGTTTCATGGCCGGGGCGTAGAGCACATAGGCCACCAACACGCCGGCCATCAGCCATCGGATGATCGTGGTGGTCCAGGCCGACCCCATCGCCCCCATTTCGGGGAAGCCCCAGGCGCCCCAAACCAGCGCATAATCCATCAGCGCGTTGAGCACATTGGCCGCCACGATGGCAATCGCCGCCACAGCCGGCTTCTTGACGCCTTCGAGCACGCCGGCGCTGACGAAGAACAGCAGATGCGCCGGTAGCCCGAGCCCCAGCACGGCGATCAGCGGGGCACTTTCCGCCGCCATCACCGGCGTCTGCCCCAACAGCCGCAGCAACGGCTCGCCGGCGAAACACAGCGCCAGCATGATCAGCCCGATGGCGACGGCGAACGGCAGGTTGCGCCGGAAGATCCGCCCCACCTCGGCTTCGTCACCACGTCCGAAGGCGTTGGCGGCGAAAATAATGACCCCGATAAACAAGCCGATGCCGATGACCAGAAGCGGCGTCACCAGGGCATTGTTGGCGATGGTCAGGTAGGCCAGGTCATCGGTGCTGTAGCGCCCCACGATCACCGTATCCGCAAACGCCATCATCAAGATGCCGAGCCGCGACCCCATGGCCGGGATCGCCAGCCGGACCAGTTCGGGCACATGGCGGGCCAGCCGGCGTTGTATCCAGGCCACGCGGCTTTCGTCGGCCTGGCGGCGGGTTTCGGCGGCGGTGGTCGTGGACACGGGACGCTTTCCTCTCGTTCTAAAACCGACGGCCGACACCGCGCGTCGACCGCGCGGTGGCCGAAAAACATCTCGCCCCACGGCCGGACGGCAGCGGGGCGAGCGGTGGATGGCGCGCCTGCGGGCCCGCCAAACGATACGGATTACGGCTTAAAAAAGCCTAGCCGATCAGGCGATGGCGTCGTCGATCCACTTGTTGAGGTCGCCCTTGGGCATCAGCCCCACCTTGGTCGCCTGCAACTGGCCGTCCTTGAACAGCATGATGGTGGGAATGCCGCGCACGCCGAATTCCACCGGCTTTTGCGGGTTGTCGTCGATGTTCAGCTTGGTGACGGTGATGTCCGAACGCTCGGCCGCCAAGTCTTCCAGAATCGGGCCCAGTTGCTTGCACGGGCCGCACCATTCGGCCCAGAAATCCACAAGCACCGGCTTGTCCGACTTCAAGACGTCTTGTTCGAAACTGGCATCGCTGGTCTGGGTGGTCGCCATGGGGAGGGTCCTTTCCTCGAATAAGCACGGGCACCGGGGTTAGGCACGGGTACCGGCGGTCAGGCGCGGGCACCGGCGGTCGGGCGCGGCAAGCCGGACCGCCGTCCGACCCGGTCGTGCGGCACATGGTTCCAGTAGGTAGAAGCGCTATGCCCGAGCGTCAAGCACGCGCCCGGAAAAGTCGAGACAAACGGTCCGCTTTTCTTGTCACGGCAGGTTGAACAGATCGGGCGAGCCCGCCGGCTCCAGCGGTTCGAGCGGCATCAGCCGCGGCCCCACGGTCCAGACCAGCACCGGTTCGATGCGCCGGTCGGGGAACACCCTGGCCAACGCCGCCGCATACTGCATCAACTGCCGGCGATAGGCGACCGGCACGTCGCGCGGGTCGGTGGGCGGCGGCCGGTTGGTCTTGAAATCGGCCACCAGCACCCGCCGGTCGAGCACCGCCAGCCGGTCGACCCGGCCGGCGATGGTCTGGCCATCGACCACCCCCGCCACCGCCACCTCGGCGCGGCTGCCGGGGCCGAACAGCGGCGCGAACGCCGGGTCGTCGAGCACGGCTTCGATCTCGGCCCACCAGGCGTCGACGGTGGCGGCGTCAAGCCCGTGCGCCGGCTGGCTCAGATAGGCCCGGGCGGCGGCCGCGCGCGCCGCCACCGGCAGTTCCGGCACCAACTCCAGGCACCGGTGGATCAACTGGCCGCGCCGATAGACCGCCTCGCCCGCCCGGTCGAGCGGGCTGGCGGCGGCCGGTTCCTCATCAGCCGGGCGCGACGGCATCAACGGCCGCGACGGCGCCGGCTCGTCGGGCGCCGGGGCGTGCAGCCAGGCCGGCGCCGGCGGCGCGGCGGCGGCAGCGGGCGCGGCCGGCGGCGCGGTGGGCGCCGGGCTGCGCTGCACGGTGCGATAGACCAGCCGCCCGTCTTCGGTCTCGGCCACCCCATCCAGACCGGCGAGAGCCGAGCGGACGCGCGCATACCAACTGGTCGGGCCCGGTTCGGCGCCGGGGCGCGGCTGCCAGCCGGCAACATAGAGCCGATCCTCGGCCCGCGTCAGCGCCACATAGAGCAGCCGGCGATAGTCCAGATCGGCCTTGGCGGCCAGCGCCGCGCGCCGCTCGGCGACCCGGCCCACCTCATTGTCGCGCCGGCCGGGCCAGACCACCAGCGGCACATCGGCGCCGGGCGCCGGCGGTACCACCGCCAGCAAGCGGTCGTCGGCGCGCGGCTCGGCGGTGGTGTCGGGCAGGAACACCACCGGCGCCTGCAAGCCCTTGGAGCCGTGGACGGTCAGCACCCGCACCTCGTCGCGCCCGGCGTCGCTTTCGCGCTTGAGCTCGGTATCGGTAGCGGCCAGCCGGTGCAAAAAACCTTCGAGCGACGGCGGATGGCGGCGTTCGTCCTCCTGCGCGCGGGCCAGGAACTCGTCGATGGCCTCGTCCACCTCATGGCCCAGCCGGCCGCGCAGCGCCCGCCGCCCGCTGTCGCCGGCCAGCAACGCGGTGAAGAACTCATAAGGGCGCAGGGCATCCGCCCGGGCGCGCAACCGCGCCACCGTTGCGGCGGCCTCGGCAAAGGCGGGCTCGCCCGCGCGCGCGCCGAGCCGAGCGGCCAGGCTCTCCCCGCCCCGGTCATAGGCCAGGTCGAACAAGGCCGCTTCCGACAACCCCACGAACGGCGATTTGAGAAACGCCGCCAGGGTCAGGTCGTCGTCGGCCAGCAACGCCACCCGCCCCGCCGCCATCAGGTCCTGCACCGCCAGGGGCTCGGTCAGGCGGAACCGGTCGACGCCGGCCATGGGCACGCCATGGGCGCGACAAGCGCGCACCAGATGGTCGACGAAGCCGGTGCGCCGGCGCACCAGAACCATCACGTCGCCGTAACGAAGCGTTCGGCCACGGCCTTCGAGCAGGTCGCCACCCGCCACCGCCTCGGCCACCCAGCGCGCGATACGGTCGGCCAGCCGCGCCTCGGCGTCGACGCCGGCGCGCTGGTCGGTGGGCGTCTCCCAGCTTTCGGCGCGCTCGGCCTTGGGCTTGGGGATCAGCGGCCACAACTCGACCCGGCCGGCCTGGCCGGCGCGGTGGACCCGGTGGCGGATGACACCGTCCACATGGGACAGCCCCACCCCGGCCTCGCCCGCGAACACCCGGTCGACCAGCGCCAGCACCGCGTCGACCGAGCGGAACGACCGGTCCATGGGCACCTGGTCATAGCGATAGCCGCCGTCGCGGGCCAGTTGCGCCACCTGACACCGCGCACGGTCGAATTCTTCGGGGTCGGCGCGTTGAAAGCCGAAGATCGACTGCTTTTCGTCGCCGACCGCGAACACCGTGCGCACCCGGTCGGCCGCACCGTCGCCGGCGAAAAACTCGGCCCACAGGGCGGCGACCACGCCCCATTGCTCGGGGTTGGTGTCCTGCGCCTCGTCGATCAGGATATGGTCGATGCCGCCGTCGAGCTTGTAGAGAATCCACGGCGCCACACCGGGGCGGGTCAGCAGCGCCTCGGTGTTGAAGATCAGGTCGTCATAGTCGACCCGGCCGGCGCGCGCCTTGTCCGCCTCATAGGCCGCCAGGATCGCCCGGCCGACGCGCAACAGCGCCTCACTATTGGCCTGGGTGCGCCACCGCTTGAGCCGGTCGTGCAGCACCAACAGCCCCTGACAGACCCGCTCGGCGATCGCCTCGGCGTCCGGCCGGGCGCCCGCGGCACCCTTGCTGAGCAAGGTCTTGCGCGGCTCGCCGGTGCTGGTCAGCAGCGCCGCGTCAAGCGCCGCCAGGCACGCCGCCGGGTCCCCGCCGGCATCACCGGCAGCGCCCGCGTCCGCCGGCCCCAGGGCGGCGGCGAGTGCTGCACCGCGCGCCTGATCGGTCTTCGCGCCGCGGGCGAAAATCGCCGCCAGGGCGGTCAGGTCGGCGGTGCCGATGCGCGCCAGCCCGTCAGCGATCAGCGCGGTTTCGCTGGCAACCTCGTCGGCCTCGGTGACCCGGCGCAAGGCGGCGGCCAGCGCCCGGTCATCCGCGTAGGTTCGGAACAGCCGTTGCAGGGCGGCGCGCTCGAACAACAGGCTGTCGATCAGGCCCGAGAAGGTGAACTCGCTCTCGCCGGTGGCGATATGGTCGAGCGCATGGGCCAGGAGCGGGTCGACGCCGGCACTTTCGAGCACCCGCTGGGTGGCGGCGGCGCGCAGTTCCTCGGCCTCGGCGTCGTCCATCAGCGCGAAACGCGGCACCATGCCGGCTTCGAGCGGGAAGCGCCCCAAAAGCGACTGGCAGAAGCTGTGGATGGTCTGGACCTGGAAGCCGCCGGGCAGGTCGATCACCTCGGCGAACAGGCGCCGGGCGCGCGCCATCTCGTCGGGCGAGGGCGGCGCGCCCACCGCCTTGGCCAGGCGCGCCGCCAGCCCGGCATCGTCGAGCCGGGTCCACTGGCCCAGTTCCTTGTAAAGCCGGTCCTTCATCTCGGCCGCCCCGGCCTTGGTGAAGGTCAGGCACAGGATGCGGCCGGGCGGCGTGCCGGCCAGCAACAGCCGCACCAGCCGGGTGGTCAGCACATGGGTCTTGCCGGTGCCCGCCGAGGCCGAGACGAAGACGCTGGCGGCGGGATCGGCGGCACGCGCCTGTTCGGGCGTCAGCGCGCTCATGGGGCGTCCTCCTGGCTGTCGAGCCGGTCCTGCCATTCCTTGACCCGGGCCAGATGGTCGTAATCGTGGCCGCGCGCCCGGTCGGGCCGGGGCTGCGACAGGTAGGGCATCGCCGGGTCGCGGAACGCGGCGACCAGTTGGGCCAGCCCCTCGCGCGCCTGAGCGATGCGCTCGTCGGGCTTCTTGACCGTCTTGACCGCCACCGCCGGGTCGCCGCCGCGCACATGCCAGAATGCCAGTTCGCCCACCTCGTCGACGCCGCCGAAGGCGCCCAGTTGGGCGAGCCAGCCTTCGAGCGGCAATTGCGGCGCGAAGCCGGCGGCCAGTTGCGGGTCGGTCGGCGGCGTGCCGGTCTTGTAGTCGATGATCGCCAGCCGCCCGTCGGCCAGCCGGTCGACCCGGTCGGCCTTGGCCTTGAGCGTGAAACCGGGCAGCACCTCGCGGGCCACCATGCGCTCGATCACCAGCGGCGCGTGGCCGGCCGCCCGGCGGCGGCGTTCCTCGGCGTCGATCCAGCGCGCCACCTGGCAATAGCGCGGCCACCAGAACTGCACCACCGCCGGCCGGTCGGCGAGCCCCTGGGCGTCGAGCGCCCGCCACCCTGCCTCGATCAGGCCGGCGGCCGCGTCGTCGGGCCAGTCGGGGCCGACGCCGGCGAAATAGGCTTCAAGCCCGGCATGCATGAACACGCCCCGGTCGGACGCCTGCGGGTCGGCCTCCAGGGCGTCGAGTGGCGCCAGATCCAACACCTTGCGGGCGTAGAGCGCATAAGGGTCGCGCATCCAGGTCTCCACCTGGGTCACCGACAGGGTGGCCGGCCGGGCGGCGGGCGGCGGCGTCGGGCGCGGCGGGTCGAGCGGGACGACGGCGGCCGGCCGGTCGAGCGCGTCGAGCCAGGCGCGGCGCCGGGCGTCGCCGGTCGGCAGCCCGCCGAGCATGGCGTCCAGGCGCACCAGCCAGCGGCTCGGCACCGTGGGCGCGCCGTCGACCTTCTCGGCCCGGGTCAGCACCACCTCGGGCGCGGCGGCGGCCTCGACGAAATCGTGCGCCGACTGGCCGACCCGCCGGTCGAGCGCCGGCAGCCCCAGATCGTGGCGCATCGGCCGGCTCATCCAGGGGTCGTGGCCCGGGTCGGGCGGCCACGAGCCTTCGTTGAGCCCGCCCAGAATCATCAGGTCGGCCTGCTGCAAGCGCGCCTCGATGGGCCCCCAGACCGACAGCCGCGGGTGGCGGCCGAAGCGCGGACGCACCGTGGCGTCGGCGATCAGGGCGGTGAACAAGGCCGGGTAGCGGTCGCCGGCGAGCGGTTCGAGCGCATCCGCCGCCGCGCCGATCCGCGCCAGCGCGTCGGCGGCCACATGGCCCGCCTCGCCCACATAAAGCCGCTCGGCGCCGGGCTCGGCATCGCTGGCGGCCAGCGCCTCGGCAACCCGCACATGGGTCGCCACCAGGTCCGCCAGTGCCACCGAGCCGCGCGCCAACAGCGCTTCGAGCGGCGCCAGGATCGCCGCCACCCGCGCCCAGTCGGCGCGGATGCGGTCGTCGAGGTCGCCGCGCTCGACCAGCCGGGTAACGGCGGCGAGCCCGGCCACCGGACGCGGTCCGCGCAGCACCCGGGCGTCGAGCGCACGCGCCAACGCCCGGCAGCGCGCCGGCGCCATGCCGCCGGCGGCCAGGGGATGCTTCAACAGCGACAACAGCGCCACCGGGCGGAAACCGCCGGCCGCCGCATCCACCAGCAGGCGCAGGAACACACCCGGCACGGTGGCGCCCAAGGGCTCGCCGGCCGAATCGTCGATCGTCACCGACCAGCGGCGCAATTCGGCCGCCACCATGCGCCCGAGCCGCCGGTCGGGCGTGACCAGCGCGGCGGTCTTGCCCGGCGTCTCCAACGCCTCGCGCAGGGCGAGCGCGATATAGGCCGCCTCGGCGCGCAGGGTGGGCAGGTCGACGCGGCTGAGCCCGGGCAACGGGTCGGCGGCGTCACCGGGCGCCACCCGGCCCCAGGCGGCCACCGTCTCGGCCGGGCGCAGCGCCTCGCGCAGCATCTCGACCCGCCCGGCGACCGCGCGGGCGCGCGCCTCGGCCGCCGGGTCGAGCGGCCAAGGCCGCACCTCGGCGCGGTCGACGCCCAGCCGGTCGAGCAACTGGCGCATGGCGGCCTGCGGGTGCAGCGCGGCGGCGGGGTGGCGCTGTGGGTCGATGGCGTCCCAACTGTCGCGGTCCATGGCGGCGTCGAAGCCCGGCAGCACCACCCGCCCCCGGGGCAGCCGCGCGACCACCCCCAGCAAGTCGGCGGTCGCCGGCACGGTGCCGGTGGAGCCCGCGGCGATCACCGGGCCTTCGGGCGGCGCGGCGCGCCAGGCGTCGGCCAGCGCGCGCACCAGCCGGTCGCGCCGGGCGGCGGGGTCGAGCGCGCCTTCCGCCGCCAACAGCGCGGGCCACAACTCGGTCACCAGGTCGAGAAACCGCAGCGTCACCTGCCAATGGCTGGCATAGGCCTCGGGCACCAGATGCTTGAACGCGCCGGCGTCGATGCCTTCGGTGTGCAGCGCGTCGATCAGCCCGGCCAGGTCGCGCGCCAGGTCCACCGCTTGCGCCGGCGCCACCGCACCGCCGCCGTTTTCGGTCCGGGCGCCGGCGGCCGCGTCGCGGGCACGCCAACGCTCGACCAACCGCGACAGCAGGATCAACCGGCGCGTCGGCTCGATCGCCGGGGCCAGGTCGAGCGCGGCGTCGGCGACGGCGGCATCGAAGCCGAGCGCGTCTTCGTCCACATCGCCCACCGGGCGCATGGCCGGCAGCACCATGGGCCGGCCGCCGCCGGCGCGCAGCAACGCCTCGCGCAGGCCGCGCACCGCGCGCCGGTTGGGCACCAGCACGGTCATGGCGGCAAGCGCCAGCGGATCGCCGCCGGCCTCGCGCAGCAGCCCGGCGGCCAGCGTGTCGAGAAAACCCGCGCCGGTGGGGATGGTATAGACGGCGGGCGCAGCGTGGCTCATCGGCGACACCTCATCGGGCAGCGGCCCATGAGCGGCGGCTCGCCGCCGGGGCCGGTCAGGCGAACAGCCGGCGTTCGGCCTCGACGATCGCGTCGGGGGTGCCCACATGGGCCCAGCGCCCCTCGTGCATCACGCCATAGAGGCGGCCGTGCGCCTCGGCCCGGTCGAACACCCGGTTGAGTGAAAACACCCGGTCGTCGATGCCCTTGAACAGCTTGGGCGACAGGATCGCGATGCCGCCATAGACGAACGGCGTGATGGTCCGTTCGGCCTTGCGCTTGAGCCGGCCGTCGGCGTCCATGTCGAAATCGCCCTGGCCGCGATAGCCATGGGCCGAGACCGCAGCGACGATCAGCAAGAGCGCGTCCATGCGGCCCTTGTCCCAATAATTGGCCACCAGCTTGAAGGTGTTGTTGAGGCCGTCGAGCCACACGATGTCGCCATTGACCACCCAGAACGGCTTGCCCTTGAAGTGGTCGAGCGCGTGGGCGACCCCGCCGCCGCTGTCGAGCAATTGCTTGCGCTCGTCCGAGACGATCACCTCGGGCCGGCCCTTGCGCCGGGCCAGATGCTTTTCAAGCTTGCCCGCATGGTGGTGGACATTGACCACCGCCTGCTTGACGCCCGCCTCGCCCAGCCGGTCGAGGCTGCGGTCGATCAACGGCCGGCCGGCCACCTCGACCAGCGGCTTGGGCGTGGTTTCGGTCAGCGGCAGCATGCGCCGGCCGAGCCCGGCGGCCAGCACCATGGCGCGGGGCGGCACCTTGACCCGCAAGGACGGGCGCAACTCGCGCGGGCGGGTGGTGGCGACGGTCTCTGTCGCCCGCGGCCCAGCAGCACTTGGGGCAGTGCCGGGAGAAGCGCCGGGGGCGGCGCTTTGGGCAGCGGTCGGGGCGGGGCTAGGGGCGGACACCATGGGCACTATCCGGAACAAAGGGACGGGAACGCCGATCGGGTGGCACAACCCGATCGAGCCACGCTTCTAACGCGGCGGTCTCGGGCCCGGCAAGGTTGCGCGCGACCAGCGCCCAGGCGCGCGGGATCAGCGGCAGATAGACCGGCTTGGCGTCGCGTCGCCATAGGCGGGTGAAGATGCCCGCGATCTTCAGGTTGCGCTGCACGCCGAGCAGCCGATAGGCCAAACGAAACGCCGCCGGGTCCTCGCCGCTCGCCGCGATGTAGCGCGCCAGCAAGCGCTCTTCCAGATCGGCCGGGATCGGCCGGCGCACGTCCTGCAACAGCGACACCAGGTCATAGGCCGGGTGGCCCAGAAGCGCGTCCTGAAAGTCCAGCAGCCCGACCCCCGCCGGTGCCGCGCGGTCGGGCAACCACATCAGATTGTCCACATGATAGTCGCGCAACACCAAGACCGGCCGGGCGGCGACCATGGCGGGCATGAGCGGCGCCAGAAGCCCGGCCAAGTCGGCGCGTGCGCTGGCCGGGTCGGGACCGTGGCCCAGTTCGGGCAGGTACCAATCGGTCATCAACGCCGCCTCGCTGAGCAGCGCCGCGCGGTCATAGGCGCCGAGCCGGTGGCCGCCGTCGCCCGGGACCGGCAAGGCCTCGGGCGCCGGCGCCCGGCCCAGCGCCACCAGCGTGTCCACCGCCGCCTCGTAAAGGGCCGCCTCGCGCCCGGGCGCTGCGGCCAGCACGCGGGTGAAGGTGTCGTCGCCCAGGTCTTCCAACAAGAGAAAGCCATTGTCATGGTCGGTGGCCAGCACGCGCGGCGCGCTCAAGCCTTGGTCGGTCAGATGGCCGGCGAGCGCAGCGAACGGCCGGGTGTCTTCGCGATCCGGCGGCGCGTCCATGACGATGACCCGGCCGCCCGCGCCGTCGGTCAGGCGCCAATAGCGGCGGAAGCTGGCGTCGCCGGCGATCGGCGCACGCGCCGCCGCCGCCCAGCCCTGGCCATGCAGAAACCGATCGAGCAGGGCGATGCGTGGCGCGTCGACGGGGTTGTCGGTCACGGCAATGCCTCCAGCAGCGCGGTCCAGGCCGGCGGCGCGCTCAGCGTCAGGGTCCGGCTGTCGTCGGCGGCGATGGCGAGCGCCACCTCGACCGCGTCGTCCGGCCAATAGGGCCCGGCCCGGTCCGGCCATTCGACCAGCACCACCGCCGCCTCGCCCGCGCCGAGCAGGTCCAACTCGTGGATCTCGTCCGGGTCGCCCAGGCGGTAAAGGTCGGCGTGCCACAGCGGCGGCCGACCGCTGGGCGCCGGCGGCTCATAGTGCTGGACCAGGGTGAAGGTGGGGCTTGGCACCTCGGCGCCGGGGTCGCCGAGATAAGCGCGCACGAACGCCCGGGCGAAGCAGGTCTTGCCGGCGCCGAGCGGCCCGGTCAGGCCGATCACCGCACTGGGCCCAGCCGCCCCCTCCAGGGCCATGGCCCGGTCCAACGCGGTCGCCACGGCCCGGCCAAGCGACGCGCCGGCCCGCTCGGTCGCCATGGCATCGGGCAGGCAGCAGCCGCGGCTGAGGTGGCGCGAGCCAGCCGGCGACGTCATGGCTTGGCGGCTCCCCCGACCGATTGGCCAGCCCTGTCGGCGACCGCCGTCGCCAGCGGCGACGCGACCGCCAACTGGTCGAGATCCAGGGTTGCAGGCAGGCGGCAGACAAGGGCGGTACGATTGTCGGCGGTCCGTTCGACGAACAAGGTGCCGTGGTGCATGTCGACCAGATTGCGCACCAGCGACAAGCCCAGACCCGAGGCCTTGCCCTCGCCGGCCACGCTGACGCTGGTCATCATGCCGGCGATCATCTTTTCCAGATCCTGGTCCGACAGCGCGGGGCTGAAATCGTGCACGGCGAAGACCACCGCCTCGCGCCCGTCAGGGGCGTCGTCGGCCGGTTCGCGACGCGCCGACAACACCACGGTGCCGCCCGGTTCGGTGAACGCCAGCGCGTTGGTGACCATGTTGTACAGGCACTGCAACAACCGTCTGCGGTCGGCATCCATATGGCCGATGCCGTCACGGTCATAGTCCAGCCGGAAACGCTTGTCGGTCTTGCGGCTTTGTTCGGTGGCCAGGTCGGTCATGTTGTCGAGCAACTCGCCCACGGGGAAGCGCCTGACCGACAACTCCAGTCCGCCCGCCTCGATCACCGCCAGATCCAGGATATCGTCGATCAGCAGCCTAAGCCGATCGGCCGAATCGCCGATATATTTGAGATACTCGCCCTGGCGCGTGTTCAGCGGACCAAACACCTGTTCCTGCAACAACTCGGTAAAGCCGATGATCGAGTTGAGCGGCGTGCGCAGCTCATAGGAGATATTGGCGACGAACTCGGACTTGAGCCGGTCGGCGGTCTCCAACGCCTCATTGCGCTCGCGCAGCGCCCGCTGAATCTCCACCGTATCGGTCACGTCCACGTTGGAACAGAGCAACCGGCCGTCGGGCAGCGGCACGAACGCCCAGTCGACCACACGCTGGTCGGCCCGCACCATGCGCCCGGTTTGAAACTCGCGCGACAGCAGCCGGCTCAACCAGATATCGCGCTCTTCCAGCCACTCGGCTTCGTCGGTGTCCAAAAGGCCGCGCAGCGTGTCCAACAGGTCGCTCACATGGGGCTGGGTGTCCATATAGACCGTATCCAGCGCCCACAGCTTATCGAACGCGGGGTTGTGCAGTTTGACCCGGCCGTCCGAGCCGAGCACCATGATCCCCTCGCTCAAATTGTTGAAGGTCTCACGCTGGACGGCCAATTGGGTGTTGTAGGAGCGCTGCAAGGCCAACCGGTCGGTGATGTCCTCCATCACCCACAACAGGCCGCCCGAGGGGTGCGGCTGGGTGACCACGCGCAAGGTGGTCTCATCGGGCAGGTGCCAGATCTCTTCCAGGGGCTCGCACAGAGTCTTGTAATGGTCCAGGCGCTCCAGCTTCCAGGCGGCGAAATCCGCCTGTTCGGGCACGCGCCGGCGCACCCGCATGGCTTCGAGCACCTGTTCATGGTCCGGCTTGGCCTCCAGAAACGCCGCGTCGAGCCCGGTCTGTTGGGCGAACCCGCTGTTGCAGAACGCCAGGTGCCGATCGGGGCCGAACAGCGCGACCGGCGTCGACAGATTATCCAGCGTCTCGGACTGGCTGCGCAGGTGCCGGGCCAGATCCGCCTCCACCGCCGCGCGGGCGGTCACGTCGATGGCGGCGCCGGCGATCGCGGCCTCGTCCTGTCCGGTCATCGGCACCTGCTGCATCTCGAAATGGCGCCGTTCGCCGTGGACCACCAGCGCGTGGGTCTCGACCACGCGGGTGGCCAGGTCGCGCGCCCTTGCCGCGGCGTCGCGGGTGCCGGGGCTGCGGGCACTGTCGCTGACCAACTCCACCTGGCGGGCGATCACCTGATCGGCGTCATCGGCGTTGACCGCGTCGGCATAGGCTTGATTGACGAACGTAAGACGCAGGTCCCGGTCGCGCATCCACATAGGGCATTCGGCGGTGTCCATCAGCGCGCGCAGCCGATCGCGCTCCTGCTGCAAACGATCAACGAGGTCCCGGTTCTCCTGCTCCCAAAGCGCCTCGTCGGTCACATCGCGCAACCACAGCGCCAGAAACGGCCCAGTGTTCGGCGTTCCGGCCAAACGGCGGCCGCGCACGTCCAGGCTGCGCTCGCCATCGGCCATGGCGTAGCGGCGCCAAAACGGTTTGCCCCGGTCGACCAATGCCGTCAGATGCTCGGCGAACGCCGGGCGCGCCTCAGCGACCAAAGCCGCGCCGATCGCATCCACTTCGGACAACGGCTCGGTGCGGCCCAACAGGCGGGTCAGGTCGCCGCCGGTGTCGATCAGCCGGCCCCAGGAATCGGCGATCACGAAGGCGGCGCGATTGGCGTCGAGCGCGGTCAGCACCATGTCCAGCTTGACCGCGTCCATCGCCTTGCGGCGGCGCGCCACCCGGCGTCGACGAATCGACACCAACGCGGCGATCACCGCGACACAGCCGACCGAGACAAGCAGGACCGACAGCGGCGCGTGACCGGACGCCCCCCATGGGATCGCGCCTATCGCCACCATCGTCCCGTTCACCCTTGCTGCCCCCTATTGCCGTGCCCACGCCCGCAACCGCGCCTGTTCCCCGATGACAAACTGCCCAAGAAAACACACGCAAATCAATGGGGTGGAAACGCACCATTTGATCGTCGCGCGGCCTTGAACGCCCCAAACCCGGTGTGGGCACCGCTTGCCCCGGTGCGCCACCCGGCGCCCAACGGATAGGCCGCGCGACCGGGGCTGACAACAACGCGATCACGTTGTCGGACAAAAAAACCCCGCCGGCGGAACCGGCGGGGCACAAGCGCGTAAATCGCAATGTAGCGATCAGTAGCGATACATGTCCGATTTGAACGGGCCACCGTCTTCGACGCCGATATAGGCGGCTTGGTCGCTGGTCAGCTTGGTCAGATTGACGCCGAGCTTTTCCAGGTGCAACGCGGCGACCTTCTCGTCCAGGTGCTTGGGCAGCACATAGACCTGACGCTCGTACTTGTCGTGATTGTTCCACAGTTCGATCTGCGCCAGCACCTGGTTGGTGAAACTGGCCGACATCACGAAGCTCGGGTGGCCGGTGGCACAACCCAGGTTCACCAGGCGGCCTTCGGCCAGCATGATCAGCTTCTTGCCGTCGGGGAACTCGATCTGATCCACTTGCGGCTTGATGTTGGTCCACTTGTAGTTGCGCAGACCCTCGACCTGAATCTCGTTGTCGAAGTGCCCGATGTTGCAGACGATGGCCCGGTCTTTCATCTCGCGCATGTGATCGACGGTGATCACGTCCTTATTGCCGGTCGCGGTGACGAAGATGTCGGCCTTGGGCGCCATCTCTTCCATGGTCTTGACTTCATAGCCTTCCATGGCGGCTTGCAGCGCACAGATCGGGTCGATCTCGGTGACCACCACGCGCGCACCCTGGCTGCGCAGCGATTCGGCCGAGCCCTTGCCCACATCGCCAAAGCCAGCGACGACGGCGATCTTGCCGGCCATCATCACGTCGGTGGCGCGCTTCAGGCCGTCCACCAGGCTCTCGCGGCAGCCATAGAGATTGTCGAACTTCGACTTGGTGACGCTGTCGTTGACGTTGATGGCGGGGCAGCCGAGCGTGCCCTTCTTGGCCATTTCATAGAGACGCAGCACGCCGGTGGTGGTCTCTTCGGAAATGCCCCGGATGTCTTTCATCAGGTCGGGATAATCGTTGTGCATGGCCGCGGTCAGGTCGCCGCCATCGTCGAGGATCATGTTCGGACGCCAGCCGTCCTTCCCCTCGATCGTCTGCTTGATGCACCACTCATACTCTTCTTCCGTCTCGCCCTTCCAGGCGAACACCGGAATGCCGCGCTCGGCGATCGCCGCGGCGGCATGGTCCTGGGTCGAGAAGATGTTGCACGACGACCAACGGATCTCGGCACCCAGCGCGTCCAGCGTCTCGATCAGCACGGCGGTCTGAATGGTCATGTGCAGGCAGCCGGCGATGCGCGCCCCCTTGAGCGGCTTCGACTTGCCGTATTCCTCGCGCAGCGCCATCAGACCCGGCATTTCGGTTTCGGCAATCTCGATCTCGTGGCGGCCATACTTCGCCTGGCTGATATCTTTAACTTTGTAGTCGCTCATACAATCGCTCCTTATTGGACAAAAACGGCCTGACGCCGGCCAATCGGTGAACACGTGGGCGGCTTATAACAGTACCCGCCGGTCCTCACAAGGGCGATATAAAGATATCTTTATGTGTTGATGTTGCGCCCTTTGACGCCTTGCACACCGGGGCTTTGCACCACCATGACCATGGTGCAGGCCGCCGGTCTCATTCGTCGAAGCCCCGCCCCACCAGATCGGCGAGCGCCGCCACCGCGGCCTCGGCCTCGGGGCCCTCGGCGCGGATGCGGATCGCCTCG
Organism: Rhodothalassium salexigens DSM 2132; assembly: GCF_004341375.1. Lineage (GTDB taxonomy): Bacteria > Pseudomonadota > Alphaproteobacteria > Sphingomonadales > Rhodothalassiaceae > Rhodothalassium > Rhodothalassium salexigens. The sequence continues at coordinate 286,734 of NZ_SLXO01000003.1, read as the reverse complement.
CCGCAGGCCGCCGCCAGCAGCATCAAGCCCATGATCGAGGTCCCGACAACGCTCTGGCCGGCTTTGTCGACGGTCACCTCGGCGTCGAATTCTCCGGCCAGCCGGACGAATTTGGCCGACGCCCGAGCGTGCAAGCCCCGTTCGTTGCACAACGTCACACAGCGGTCGGTCACGGGTCGCCGGCCTCGCCCGACAGCACGTGGCTGGCCACATTGATGTATTTGCGCCCGGCCTCGCGTGCCTGGGTGACCGCGTCGTCCATCGGCAGGTCGGCGCGCACGCTGACCAGCTTGATCAGCATCGGCAGGTTGATCCCGGCGATCACCTCGAGCTTGCCCTTTTCCAGCAACGAAATCGCCAGATTGGACGGTGTCCCGCCGAACATGTCGGTCAGGATGATCACACCGTCGCCGTCATCGACCGCCTTGGCGGCGGCGACGATGTCTTCACGGCGTTCTTCCATGTCGTCGTCCGAGCCAATGCAGATCGCCGCCATGCGCTCCTGCGGGCCGACCACATGTTCCGTGGCGGCGACGAATTCGTCTGCCAGGCGGCCATGCGTCACCAGGACCATACCAATCATTCAGGCCGTCTCCCTTTGAATCGAAGGGCTGGGCAGGCGCCGGCGCTGTCAAGCCGGGCCGCCATCGATCTCGTTCAGGGCTGGGCCGGCGCCGAGACGCGCTCGCGGCCAGCGTCGACCAATTCCCTGTGCATGATCTGAACCGCATGACCGGCCTGGCGCAAGTCCCGGGCGAGCGCCTCGCTGATCGCCACCGAGCGATGCTGGCCGCCGGTGCACCCAATGGCCAGGGTCAGATAGTGTTTTCCTTCGGCCATGTACTGCGGCAACAGAAACGACACCAGGTCGGTCAGCTTGTCCATGAACGGCCGATAGTGCCGGTCGGCCTGGACATAAGCCGCGACCTCGTCCTCGAGCCCGGTGCGTTCGCGCAGCCGGTCGTCGTAATGGGGGTTGCGCAGAAAGCGCACGTCAAACACCAGATCGGCGTCGCGCGGCACGCCGCGTTTGAACGCGAACGACATGACCATCACCATGAGCCCCGGCCCCGGCGCCGGCTTGAACATCAATTCCATGCGTTGCCGGGTCGCCCGGCTGGTCTGGTCGGTGGTGTCGAGCACCAGATCGGCGACCGCCCGTATCGGCGCCAACATGGTCCGCTCGCGCTGGACGCCGTCGCGGATCGGTCGGTCATGGGCCATCGGATGCGGCCGCCGGGTCTCGGAATACCGTCGCGCCAGGGTGGCGTCGTCGCAATCGAAGAACACCACGCTCAGATCCACGTCGTCGCGCGCGCGCAAAACGTCGATCTGCGCCGCCACCCGTTCGGTGGAGAAGTCGCGCGTGCGACTGTCGAGCCCGACCGCCATCGGCTGCGGCGCGCCGGCCTCGGCGTCGGTTCGGGCCAGATCGATCAAGCTCGGCACCAACGCGATGGAGAGATTGTCGACCACGTCATAGCCCAGGTCTTCCAGCGCCTTGAGCCCGGTACTCTTACCCGCACCCGACAAGCCGGTGACCAGCACGACCGGTACCGGCGGCCGCGAAGGGAGATCGGTCTCAGTCATGACCTCGTCCTGGTTGGCGTTGGCGATGGGACGGCCAAACCCAGCCGTCGGGTCGCACCGAAGCGGCGATAGGCTTGTTCCACCTTCGGCGCCGCGGTCTGATCCCACGGGTCCACCGACATGACGGGCAAGCGCACGCCGCGCAAGAATTTATAGCGCATTCGCGGCATCCGTTCGACGGTTTCGCGCGCGGCCAGGTGAACCACCAGGGCAATCCGCGCCTGGGGCAGATAGCGCTGACGGACCAGACCCAGGCCACGGACCTCCAGCAGACCGGCCAACGGCGCCGGCGCGCTGGCGTAGAGCCCCGGACCGCTGGCGAACAAATGGATGTAATCGTCGCCGACCAGACGCGCGCCCCGGTCAATCAGCCGCAACGCCAGGTCCGACTTGCCGGCGCCCGACGGCCCCAGGATCAGCACGCCGCCACCGGGCGGCCAGGCGACCACGGTGCCGTGTACCGCTGCCCGGGCCCGAGCCGTCCCCTTCCCCGCCGCGGTCATGGCCCGGCGCGCCCGGCACGCGGCAACAGCACCTCGAAGCGCGCGCCCCGCGCCGCCCCAGCGCCGCTTCCGCCCCCGCTGCCGTCGCCATCGCGGATCGTCTCGGCGCGGATGGTGCCACCATGGGCCGCCACCACCTGCTGACAGATCGACAGGCCGAGACCCGAATGGGTGCCGAAAGCCTCGTCCGAGGGCCGTTCGGAATAGAAGCGGCTGAAGATCTTCTCCTCGGCCCCGACGGGCAAACCCGGGCCGTCATCCTCGACCGTCAGCCGGGCGGTCCGGCGCCCGCCCGACACCGCGACACGCACCGCGCCGCCCGCCGGCGTGAACGACAGCGCATTGTCGATCAGATTGCACAGCAATTGCGCCAGCCGGTCGGGCACGCCGGCCACGGTGACCGCGCCGGTCTCGGGCACCGTGACCGTCAGGGTCTGATCATCGACCCGGCCGCTGGTGCGGTAGCTGTCCACCGTGGCGGCGGCCAGCCCGGCCAGGTCCACCGGCTCCAGATCGCCGCGGCTCAGGGCGGCGTCGAGCCGCGAGGCTTCGGAGATGTCCGAAATCAGCCGGTCGAGCCGGCGCACGTCCGACTGGATGACGTCATAAAGGCGCTGCTTGATCGCCGGGTCATCGGTGCGTTGCAGCGAGTCGACGGCGCTGCGCAGCGAGCTCAGCGGGTTCTTGAGCTCGTGCGCCACGTCGGCGGCGAACGCCTCGACCCGGTCCAACTGGGTGTGCAGCGCCTCGGTCATCGCGGCGAGCGACCGGGCCAGTTCGCCGATTTCGTCGCGCCGGCGCGGAAACTCGGGCATCCGCGCCTCGCGCCCGATGGCCCCGCGCACCCGCTCGGCGGCCACCGCCAGTTGCCGGATCGGCCGCGCAATGGTGCCGGCCAGGAACAGGGTCAGCAACAGCGTCACCGCCAGCGTGGCACCGAACACCAAGAGGATCAGCATCTGTTCGTCGCGCACCGCCGTTTCGATATCGCGGGTGTCCGACGACAACAGCAAGGCACCGAGAACGCGCCGGAAGCGCTGCACCGGCACCGCCACCGACAGCATCAGCGTGCCGTCCTCCATGCGCCGGACGCTGCGCGCCGCATCGCCTTCGAGGGCGGCGGTCACCTCGGTCAGGTCTTCCGCGCGCACGGCAAGCCCGGTGGGAAACGGCGGCGCGTTGCGGTCCGGCAGCACCGCGTCGAGCACGCCGTCGACGGCGCTGCGGAACCGTTGCGCCAGATCCGGCGGCCGGTCGAGCGGCGGCAGCGGGTTGGCGCGCACGCCGCTACCCGGCCCCAGGAACCGGCTGTCGGCGATCATCTCGCCGGTCATGGCGAATAGCCGCGCCTCGTGCCGGGTCGGCCCGACCAGCCGGGCGATCACCGTGCGCGCCACCGTCGGGTCCACCGCCGCCGCTTCCGGTCCACCACTGGCCGATTCGGCGATCGCCCCGGCCAGGATCTCGGCGCGCACGGCCAGCGCCTCGATGCGCCGGTCGATCATCTTGTCCTGGAATTGGTTGAGGTAGAGCACGCCGCCAAGCAGCATCGCCAGCGCCAACACATTGACCGCCAGGATGCGCAAGGTCAGCGGCGAAATCGGCAGCCAGCGCAGGCGCGCCATCAAAAGCGGGGCCAAAAGCGGCGCCGGCACCGGGGCCCGCCGCCAGCTCATCGCGCGCCCCGTCGTGGGTCGTATAGCGTCTGCCGGGCCCCCGGCGCCCGTCGCCCCGCCCGCGCGTCAGTCTTCGTTATAGCGGTAGCCCACTCCATAAAGCGTCTCGATCGCCGCGAAGTCCGGGTCCACGCCCCGGAATTTCTTGCGCAACCGCTTGATGTGGCTGTCGATGGTGCGGTCGTCCACGTAGATATCGTCGGAATAGGCGGCATCCATCAGTTGGTCGCGGCTTTTCACATGGCCGGGCCGCTGGGCGAGCGTTTGCAGAATCAGGAACTCGGTAACCGTGAGCACCACGTCCGCCTCCTTCCATGTGACCTTATGGCGGGCGGGGTCAAGCACCAGCTGACCGCGCCGCATTTCCTGTTCCTCGTCGGTATTGTCGGCCGCCGCACCGTCGCGGGCGCGCGACCGGCGCAGCACGGCGCGGATCCGTTCGATCAACAAACGCTGGGAGAAGGGTTTGCCGATATAGTCGTCGGCGCCCATTTTGAGGCCGAGCAATTCGTCCACCTCGTCGCCCTTCGACGTCAGGAAGATTACCGGCATGTCGGTGGTCTCACGCAGCCGGCGCAATACCTCGACGCCGTCCATGCGCGGCATCTTGATATCGAGCACGGCCAAATCGGCGGGCCGCGCGGTCAACGCCTGCAACGCCTTCTCGCCGTCGGGATAGGTCCGCACCCGGAAACCCTCGGTCTCCAACGCGACGGTCACGGAGGTCAGGATGTTGCGGTCATCGTCCACCAAGGCGATCGTGTCGGTCATACCAAATCCCGTTCGTGATGGCGGCAAGGCGTGTTGAGCCCGCGTCCGGGTTGCGGAAAGGCCACGGCAACCGTTGGCAGGAAACATGCCCATTTTGAGGCGGATGCGCACAAATGCGGATCGCAAAAGTAGGACGAAAGACCCGTGCGCGCAACGCCCGGACGCAGTCGACAGACGCCATGGACCGGTCGTCGGTCCGGCCTGGACCTTGATTTTGTGGACTCGAGTGGTAAGCCTGCGCCAGCAACACTGACCTATGATCGTGAGGCCTTGGCACTACGACCGCCTGCTCCGGCCGTCGGCCCGGAGCGCTGCATCGGCCCGGCGACCGCCTGAACTGGCTGGCGCCCCGCGCGGTCGCCCCTTGCCCTCGACCGGCCACAGATCCCACCCACGGGCGAGGCCGGCAGATCAGATCGACCTGGAGAGAGCCGTTGCCCCATAGCCCCGAGCGCAAGAGCCGCCACGACCTGTCGACCCTGCCGCTGACGCCCAAGGCCGCCCACTGGAACCTGACCACGGCGCCGCTTTACGAGGCCGCCCTGGCGCGCGGCGAGGCTCAATTGGCCGCCGACGGGCCGCTGGTGGTGACCACCGGGCGCCACACCGGCCGCTCGGCCAAGGACAAGTACATCGTCGACAACGCCGCCAGCCGCGACGCCGTGTGGTGGGGGCCGGTCAATCAGGCAATGTCGCCCGACGCCTTCGACGGCCTCTATCGCCGCATGTTGGCCTATCTGGGCGAGCGCGAGGTGTTCGTCCAGGACCTGTGGGGCGGCAGCGACCGCGGTTATCGCATCGGCGTGCGGGTGATCACCGAACTGGCCTGGCACTCGCTGTTCGCGCGCACCATGTTGATCCGCCCCGAGGTGGCAGAGCTGGCCCAATTCGTGCCCGATTTCACGGTCATCGACGCGCCCGGCTTCACCGCCGACCCGGCCCGCGACGGCACCCGGTCCGACACCGTGATCGCGGTCGATTTCGAGCGCCGCCTGGTGCTGATCGGCGGCACCCGCTATGCCGGCGAGATCAAGAAATCGGTGTTCTCGATCCTCAATTTCCTGCTGCCGGCCCAAGGCGTCATGCCCATGCACTGTTCGGCCAATATCGGCGCGCGCGGCGACGTGGCGATTTTCTTCGGCCTGTCGGGGACCGGCAAGACCACGCTGTCGGCCGACCCCGCGCGCCAGTTGATCGGCGACGACGAGCATGGCTGGTCCGACGACGGCGTGTTCAACTTCGAAGGCGGCTGCTACGCCAAGATGATCCGCCTGAGCGCCGAGGCCGAGCCGCAGATCTACGCCACCACCAAACGCTTCGGCACGGTGCTGGAAAACGTCGTCATGGAGCCCGAAGGGCGCACGCTCGACCTGGACGACCCAAGCCTGGCCGAGAACAGCCGCGGCGCCTATCCCGTCGATTTCATCGACAATCACTGCGACGCCAACCGCGGCGGCGAGCCCAGCACGGTGATCATGCTGACCGCGGACGCGTTCGGCGTGCTGCCGCCGGTTGCGCGGCTGAGCCCGGCGCAGGCCATGTACCACTTTCTGTCCGGCTACACCGCCAAGGTGGCCGGTACCGAGGTCGGCGTGAAGGAACCCACCGCCACCTTCTCCACCTGCTTCGGCGCGCCGTTCATGCCGCGCCATCCCTCCGTCTATGGCAACCTGCTGCGCGACCGCATCGCCAAGGCCGGGGTCAGTTGCTGGCTGATCAATACCGGCTGGACCGGCGGCGCCTATGGCACCGGCACACGCATGCCGATCCAGGCGACCCGCGCGCTGCTCGCCGCCGCCCTCAACGGCGAATTGGACAAGGCGCCGATGCGCCGCGACCCGCATTTCGGCTTCGACGTACCGACCCGTGCGCCGGGCGTCGAGGATCGGCTGCTCGACCCGCGCGCCACCTGGGCCGACCCCGCAGCCTATGACGCCAAGGCGGCCGACCTGGTCGCGCGCTTCGCCGACAATTTCGCCGTGTTCGAAGCCCATGTGGACGACGCCGTGCGCGCCGCCGGGCCCACCAAGGGCCAACGCCCCGCTGCGGAATAACGCGGGCGCACCGGCCACTCGAACCTTGTTCCAGCCCGCCGTCGGGGCCATCATGGTTCGGCCCCGGCGGCCCGACCGCCGAGCGACGCGAGGGCGGAGGTGACATGGCGCGCACACGTGCGAAAAGCGATTTCGGGTTCCCGCGCTGGGGCGGCTATGGCCGCGACCAGGACGCCGCCACGGTGCAGCAGTGCGACGCCGAGGGCTGCACCGAACGCGGCGACCATCCGGCCCGCAAGTCGCCCTTCTCCAACGAGCGCTGGCATTTCTGCGAGACCCACGCGGCTGAATACAACCGCAACTGGGACTTCTTCCGCAGCGTCTCGGAAGAGGACGCACGGCGGTTCACCGACGAGGCCGATGGCTCGGCCTCTGGCTATGCCCGTGCCAACCCCTGGTCCGACGGCTGGGGCGGCGCCGAGACCGACGGCGTCAGCCGCGCCGACCGCGCGGCGTATGATGCGCTCGACCTGGACCCCGGCGCCTCGACCGACGAGATCAAGGCGCAATTCCGTCGCCTGGCCAAGCAATATCACCCCGACCGCAACCCCGGCGACGCCACGGCGCGCGAACGCTTTCACGCCGTGCGCGCCGCCTATGACCGGCTGGTGCCCAAAACCGCCAAGACCGGCGGGTCGCGTCGCTGACCCCCCGGGCCCGATGACGCCAGGCGGCCGGGTGCCACAACCGCCGACCACCGACCAACCATCGCTCAAAACCGGCCCCGACCATGGCAGCCCCGACCATGGCAGCCTGACCGCGCGGCGAACGGATTGATGCCCCGCCGCGCCAGGAGCTGTGTCAGCACCCGCAACAAGATTGCCCAACCAACGAAAGACACCGCGTTTCGCTGCGCTCGACCATTGCCCAGCCTGAAACGGGACGCTACCGTCTCGACGCCCTACCAAACATAACAAATCACCCAGGAGGAAATGCCCATGGCCGGTGCCGCTGGTTCCCCGGAGAAGACATGGTCGTCGCGAACGGCGTTCATTCTAGCGGCGGTCGGGTCCGCGGTCGGTCTGGGGAATGTCTGGAAGTTCCCTTACGAGGTGGGAGCCGGCGGCGGCGGCGCCTTCGTGCTGATCTATCTGGTGTTCGTGTTCGCCATCGGCCTGCCGGTGATGATCGCCGAATTGCTGGTCGGCCGGCGCGGCCACGCCGCCCCGCCGATCGCCGCCGAGACGGTGGCCGCCGGCTCGCAGCGGCACAAAAGCTGGGCCTGGCTCGGCTGGATCGGGGTCATCGGCGCCTTCTTCGTGCTCAGCTTCTATTCGGTGATCGCCGGGTTTTCGCTCAGCTATATGGTCGAAACCGTCACCGGCCGGCTCGGCGACCTGACGCCCGAGGCGTCGGTCAAGCACTTCACCGACGATATCGGCGGCAGCTTCGCGATCGTGTTCGGCTGGCACACGCTGTTCATGGTGCTGACCGTGTTCATCGTCGCGCGCGGCATCAAGGGCGGCCTGGAACAGGCGGTCACCTATCTGATGCCGGCCCTGTTCGTCCTGCTGGTGGGCATGGTGATCTATTCGCTGAGCGTCGGCGAGGCGGGGAAGGCGCTTCAGTTTCTGTTCCAGCCGCGGCTGTCCGACCTGACCACCGACAATATCCTCCAGGCGCTGGGCCAGGCGTTCTTCTCATTGTCCTTGGCGCTCGGCGCGATCATGACCTATGGCGCCTATGTGCCGCGCGACTATTCGCTGCCGCGCTCGGCGTTCATCATCGCTGCGGCCGACACCGCCGTGGCGATCCTGGCCGGCCTGGCGATCTTCCCGCTGGTGTTTCAGTACGGGCTCGAAGCCAATGCCGGCCCCGGCCTGGTATTCATCACCCTGCCGCTGGCGTTCGCCGAAATGCCCGGCGGCGTCATCGTCGGCGGCGCGTTCTTCCTGCTGCTGTCGATCGCCGCGCTGACCTCGGCGATCTCGCTTCTGGAGCCGACCGTGTCGTGGCTTGAAGAAAAGCGCGGCATCGCCCGGGCCAAGGCGGCGGTCTGGGGCGGACTGGCGATCTATCTGGTGGGCATCGGCTCGGTGATGTCGTTCAACGTCTGGTCGGACGTCACCTTCTGGCGCGGCACCGTGCTCGACAATATCGACTTCATCACCAACAATGTGATGATGCCCCTGGGCGGTCTGGGCATCGCGGTGTTCGTCGCCTGGTTCATGAACCCCGAGGCGGTGCGCAGCGAAGTCACCGGCATTTCGGACCGGCTCTACAAGGCGTGGCTCAACCTGCTGGGCTTCGTCTGCCCGGTGGCGCTGGCGGCGATCTTCTTCTCGGTCTCGGGCGCCGACCGGCTCGTGCTGCGGATCGTCGACCTGGCCGGCTACGGCGTCTCGGAAGACCCGGGCGAGCGGTTGTTGCACGCCACCATCGTGTTCATCGTGATGATCATGCCGAGCCTGCTCGCCGCCCGCCGGCGCCACCCGCAACTGGCATTGTTGGCGTTCGTCAATGTGGTCGCCGGTTGGCAGCCCATCGGCTGGCTGTTCTGCCTGGTCTGGGCGCACCGGCCGGACCTGTTGACCGCCACCCGGCGGGCCGTGGGCGCCCGCGACGACCGGGTTCAGGCCAGCAGCGACGAGCGCTCCGGCTCGGCCGGATAACGCACGGCCATGAAGGTGAGGCCGTCGGGCGGGGCGTTGTAGCCGAGCGCCCGGCGGTCGCATGCGTCGAGCGCGGCGCGCAGGTCATCCGCCGTCCAGTGGCCGCGCCCGACCAGCGCCAAACACCCGACCATGGAACGCACCTGATGGTGCAGAAAGCTGCGCGCGGCGGCGTGGATCAGGATCGTCTCGCCCTGGCGCTCCACGTCCAGCCGGTCGAGCGTCTTGACCGGCGAGGCGGCCTGGCACTGGGCGGCGCGGAAGGTGGTGAAGTCGTGGCGGCCCACCAGCACTTGGGCGGCGGCGTGCATGGCGGCGGCGTCGAGCGGCTGGGGCACTTGCCAGGCGAGCCCGCGGTCGACGGTCAGCGGCGCCGGCCGGTTGACGATGCGATAGGTGTAGGACCGTCCGAGGGCGTCGAACCGGGCCGAGAAATCGTCGGCGACCGGCTCGGCGGCGAGCACCGCCACCGCCTCGCCGGCGCGGCGCAGATGGTGGTTGGCGGCCATCATCACCCGATAGCCGGTCATATCCTTGGTAATGTCGGCGTGGGCCACCTGGCCGCGCGCGTGCACGCCGGCATCGGTGCGCCCGGCCGCCACGGTCGCCACCGGCGCGCCGTTGAAGGCGGCGAGGGCTGCCTCCAGCGCCGCCTGCACCGACGGGCCATTGTCCTGGCGCTGCCAGCCCACATAAGGGCGGCCGTCATATTCCAGCGTCAGCTTGAAACGGGTCATCTTTCACCGCCCATGACCGACGCCGCCCCTTGATTGCGGCCCGCCTCGGGGCAAGGTGAAAGGCATGGGTCAAACATAAGAAGGAGCGCCTTGATGGCCATTCCGCACAATGCCCTGGTGGTGGTCGCCGATGGATCGAAGCTGCTGATCCTGCACAATGAAGGCGACGCCGAATACCCCAACCTTCAGGTCATCCACAAGCAGGAGCAGGACAATCCCGCCAACCGCGACCACGCCACCGACGGCCCCGGGCGGCTGAACGACGGCGGCGTCGGCCGCAGCGCGGTGGAGACCACCGACTTCCACCAGATCGAGGAGGACCGCTTCGCCGACCAGGTGGCCGACCTGCTGTACAAACGCGTCCATGGCGGCGAGGCCGACAAGCTGATCCTGGTCGCCCCGCCGCGCCTGCTCGGCCGCCTGCGCGAAACCCTGCACAGCGAGGTCAAAAGCCGGCTGATCGCCGAGATCGACAAGGACCTGACCAACCACCCGCCGGCCAAGATCGAACAGGTGGTGAGCGCCGCACTCTGACCGCGCCGGCGTCGCCCCGGGCGGGGCGGCGCCGATGCGGTGCGCCCGGGTCTCAATCCGCGCCACCCGCCGGCGGGGCGAGCCCCAGGCGTGCCCGGATATCGCCGGGCGCCACACCGGCGTCGCGCAGCGCCGCCAGGGTCATCGACCGGTCGCGCTTGGCCAGCCGCCGGCCGTCGTCGCCCAGGATCAACGGGTGGTGCTCATAGGCCGGCACCGGCAGGTCCAAGAGCGCCTGCAACAGCCGGTGCACATGGGTGGCGTGGAACAGATCCCGCCCGCGCACGATGTGGCTGACGCCCTGGGCCGCGTCGTCGACGGTCACCGACAGGTGATAACTGGTGGCCACATCCTTGCGCGCCAGCACCACGTCGCCCAGCGCCTCGGGCGTCGCCCGGACCCGCCCGGCCTCGGCGTCGTGCCAATAAAGCGGCCCGTCGAGCGTCGCCCGCGCCCGGCCCAGGTCGAGACGCCAGGCATGGGCATCGCCGCGGGCCAGGCGCGCGGCGCGCTCGGCCCGGCCCAGCGCGCGGCAGGTGCCGGGATAGAGCGCGCCTTCGGGCCCATGCGGAGCCGAGGCGGCGCGCGCCACCTCGGCCGCGATCTCGGCGCGCGTGCAGAAACAGGGATAGACCAGCTCGCGCGCCTTCAAGGCTTCGAGGGCGTCGCCATAGACCGCCAGCCGCGCAGACTGGCGCCACACCGGCTCGGGCCAGGACAGGCCGAGCCACGCCAGATCGTCGAAGATCCCCTCGACGAACGCCGGCCGACAGCGGCCGGTGTCGATATCCTCGATGCGCAGCAGGAAGGTGCCGCCGGCGGCGCGCGCCCGGTCATGGGCCAAAAGCGCCGAATAGGCGTGGCCCAGGTGCAACCGACCGGTGGGGCTGGGGGCGAAGCGGGTGATCATGGCGCGCGGTTCCGGGCTTGGACCTTCGGTTTGCGGGTTTCGGGCCGGGGCTGGACTGGCTGGATTGGACCGAGCCGGGCCGGGCCAGGGCCAAGCTCGCGCGGGCTTGCGGCCCGACTGGGTGTGGGCCGCGCGAACCGGCCGGTGGCTTGACCGGTTGCAATGCGACCTCAACTGTTTAGCGTCATTCTCTCGACCACGCCATGGACCAAGGAGACCTTGATGGACAGCCCCACCAGCCCGCTTACCGGCCCCGAAATCGTGCCCGACACGGTGGACAGCCTGGTCATCCTGGCCCATGGCTACGGCTCCAACGGCCAGGATCTGCACGGCTTGGCACAACAGCTCGCCCCGCACCTGCCGCGCACCGCCTTCCTGTCGCCCAACGCGCCCGAGCCCTGCCCCGGCGCGCCCGGCGGCTATCAATGGTTCGGGCTCAGCCGTCTCGACCCGACCGAGCGCGACACCGGCGTGGTCAAGGCCGGGCCGACGCTCGACCGGTTCGTCGCCGACAGCCTGACCCGCTTCGATCTGGACGACCGGCGCCTGGTGCTCGCCGGGTTCAGCCAGGGCACCATGATGGCGCTCCATGTGGGCCTGCGCCGGACCACCGAACCGGCGGGTATTCTGGGCTTTTCGGGCTGTCTCGGCGCGCCGGCGGCGCTGCGCCACGAGATTCAGAGCCGGCCGCCGGTGCTCCTGATCCACGGCACCCATGACGAGGTGCTGCCCTTCCCGCTGATGTTCGAGGCCAAAGGCGCGCTCGAAGCCAATGGCGTCACCGTGCGCCACCATCTATCCCAGAACGTGCCCCATTCCATCGGCGCCGACGGTCTGGCCCAGGGGCTCGACTTCCTCAAGGAGGTGCTTTCATGACCTGCCGCTCGTTCACCGCCGCCGGCCTGCGCCGGCTCGCCCTGGCCGGGGCGGCGTTGGCCGCCGGTTGGGCGCCCATGGCTTGGGCCCAGCAAGATGTGCCGCCGCCCCCGTCGGCCGATGACAGCCAACCGGCCTATCGCACCATCACCATCCCGGGCGACGACGGGCTCGACATCACCGCCGACCTCTACGAACCCGAGACCCGCAGTTTCACGGTCATGGTGTTGTTCCACCAGGCCCGGTCGAGCCGTGGCGAATATCGCACCATCGCGCCGCGCCTGGCGGACAAGGGCTATACCGCCCTCGCCGTCGACCTGCGCGCCGGCGAACGCTACGCCGATGTGGACAACCAGACCGCCCGGCGCGCCCAAGCCGCCGGGCTCGACACCGGCTATCGCGATGCCATCCCCGACATGCTGGCCGCGCTTCGCTATGCCGACACCGAGTTGCGCGGCGCCCGGGTGGTCGCCTGGGGGTCGTCCTATTCGGCGTCGCTCAGCCTCTATCTGGCCAGCCGGCACCGCGACCTGATCGACGGCGTGGTGGCGTTTTCGCCGGGCGACTATTTCCGCGGCAAGATCGACCTGGTGGCGGCGGCGCGCTACATCGACCAACCGGTGTTCATCACCGGCATGCAGAGCGAAAGCCGCGCCTGGAAGCCGATCTATGACGCGCTGCCCGACGAATTGAGCCGCCGCGGCCTGCACCCGGACGGTCGCGGTGCCCATGGCGCGGTTGCGCTGATCCCGCGCAAGTCGCCGAACCATAAGGAATATTGGCTGGTTCTGGAGTCGTTTCTGACGGAAAATTTCTAGCCAAAGCGCCGCACCATCGCGCGACCGCGCCGGGAAGATACGGTATTGTCATAAAGATATAACGCTGTATCTTGTAAAAGCGTTGCGGGCGCGGGTGGGTTGGCACCTCAGCCGTCGCCCGAATGTCGGTTATGACAGGGCGACGGTATGGCGATGCAACACGGTTCCCTTCCTTCCCCAGAGGCTTGCCCCGCGTTGGTTCTGAACGCGGACTACAGGCCGCTGAGTTACTTCCCGCTTTCCGTTTGGAACTGGCAAACCGCCTTGAAGGCGGTTTTTTTGGATCGAGTGAACATCGTCTCGGAGTATGAACGGACGGTGCGCTCGCCGACGCTGGAGCTACGCCTGCCCAGCGTCATTTCGCTCAAGAAATACATCAAGCCGGCCAAGTATCCGGCCTTCACCCGGTTCAATCTGTTTCTGCGCGACGAATTCGTTTGCCAGTATTGCGGCCGCGGCGAAGACCTGACCTTCGACCATGTGGTGCCGCGCGCTTATGGCGGCAAGACCACCTGGGCCAATGTGACCACGGCGTGCGCGCCGTGCAATCTGGCCAAGGGCGGGCGCACCCCGGCCGAGGCGCAGATGCAGACGCGGATCAAGCCCTACCGGCCCACCTCGCGCCAATTGATCGAAAACGGCCGCAAGTTCCCGCCCAACTATCTGCACGAAAGCTGGCGCGACTATCTCTATTGGGACAGCGAGTTGGAGCCCTGAGAGCGACCGCCCGGCGGCCGCGCGCCGACGCCGGCACCTCGGCTTACAGGCGCTTGGACACCCAAATTGCGGCCTTGCAACCGGCCTTGATGGCGCCCGAGATCAGGCCATAGCCGGGTGTCTGTTCGGCGCCATGCTCGATGGCGATGTCGCGGTGTTCGGCTTCTTCGGCGCGGAATTCGGCCACCGTGGCGGCGAGATCTGCGTCCTGGCCCGCGAGCATGCGCTCCTGGTCGGCATAATGGTCGTCGATCACCTCTTCGACCGCGGCGGTGCAGGCCATCAAGGCGCGCTCGCCCATCAACGCGGTGGCCGCCCCCAGACCGAAGCCGGCCAGCCGCCACAAGGGCTGCACGGCGGTCGGACGCACCTGGCGTTCGATCACCAGGCGGTCGAAGGTGTCCAGGTGGCGCTGTTCCTGTTCCTTCATGTGGCGGATCTGTGAGCTCAGCCGGTGCTGGTGGCCGAGCACGGCAAGCTGGCCCGCATAAATCTGCGCCGCGCCATACTCGCCCGCATGATCGACCCGGATCATCCGTTTGATTTCCTCCGACAGCGGCCGGTCGCCGGGCAGCGGGCGCAGCGGCCGCGGCTGGTTTTCGGCGTCGGTCGCGGGCGGGGTGGGCTTGCCAACCGTCTCGGTCATCGGATCATCTCCATGCACGCCATAGCCACAGGGTGAGCGCGGCCAGCATTGCCGACCACACCACATTGTACGCGGCCAGCGACCAACCGAACAGGGTCAGCGCCGCATCGTCGCAGGAGATCACCGGCGCGGCGTTGAGGTTGGCGATCACCGCATCGATATCGTCGCTCAGGCTGGAGCCGGTGCAGGACGACGGCCCCGGCCACCAGCCCGTCTCCAGGCCCATCTGATAGAAACCGATGCCACCGCCAACCAGAAACAGCCCCGCGATCGCCGGCAAAGCGGCCCCCACACGCCCGGTTACCAGGCCGACCAGAGCCACGCCGCCGGCAGCATAGACCGCCCAGCGCTGCCAATAGCACATCTTGCAGGGCGCATACCCAAACCCATGCTCCATCACCATGACAGCAACGATTGTGGCGGCGATCAGCGCCAACAGCACGCCAAGCGGATAGGTCCGGAAAAACGAAACCAAGCGGGTCATTTACAGTCCCCTGAGGACGACGAAACCGGCGATCAGCAAAGCCAGGCCGGCGGTCACCAAGACGTTGAGACGGCGTTCGACGAAGCGGCGGATCGGCCGGCCGAAGCGCCACAGAAGGGCTGCCTCTACAAAAAACCGAAATCCGCGCGCGATCAAGGCCGAGACGATGAACAGCACCGGATCGAACCCGAACACCCCTGCGGCGATCGTCACCACCTTGAACGGGATCGGGGTCAGCCCGCCGATCAACACCGCCCAAAGCCCCCAAGTGTCGAAGACCCCGCGGGCGTGGGCGAAGGCGTCCTGATAGCCGTAGAAGTCCAGCAGCGGTTGCCCCAGCCATTGAAACAGCAGCGCGCCGATCAGATAGCCGGCCATGGCGCCTGCGACGCTGGCCACGGTACAGATGGCGGCGATCTGCCAGGCGCGCGCCCGGTCCGCCAACACCATGGGCAGGAGCATCACGTCGGGCGGGATGGGAAAGAAGGAACTTTCCGCGAATGAGATTCCGGCCAACCACCAGCGCGCGGCGGGCCGCCCGGCCCGGTCAAGGGTCCAGTCGTACAGTCCTCGGAACATACCACCCTTTCCCCGGTATTGACCGCGCGAGACGCCAGGACGGCTTAGCAACGGCCCTCGTTGCGCGCAATTGCCAAACGCTCTCTTGACCCCACGGCAAGGGGCGTTATGGTCAGCCGCACAGCCGCAGCCCTCGTGGCGGAATTGGTAGACGCGCCAGACTCAAAATCTGGTTCCCTTCGGGGAGTGCCCGTTCGACTCGGGCCGGGGGCACCATCTCTTTCATCGATGCAAGACCGACCCGCCGGGCCTTGGCGGTGGGTGGCACCGTGTGCGCGGTTGGCTCTCCCCTGCCCCCGGCGCCCCGGACTGCGACCGACAAAAAACGGCCACCCCGCGGTGGGGTGGCCGTTCCGGACATGTCTTGGGTAACCGGTTTCGACGATCCTAGGTCACCGGTCGCCGCTATTGGTTCGACACGTAGTTGGTGCCCAGATACTTGTCGATGAACTTGGCGCGCTCACGCTCTTCGTTCACATGGGCGAGCCACTGGTCTGCGCGCTTGCGATAGTTCTTGTTCTTGCGCGCTTCCTTCAGCACCTCTTCGGCCTTGTCGAACGCGAAGAACTTCACATAGGCCGAGCCGAGGACCATGCGCACCTGGTCGGGATTGTCGAGACCGCCGAGCGCGATGGAGCGTTCCAGGGCATCGGCCGCACGCTTCCATTCCTGCTCGCCCATCAGCACCTGGCCAAGCGTGCGCCACGCATCGGATTCCTGCTTTTCCAGTGCCGCCTGCCGCATCGGCTCAAGCGCCTTGCCGGTTTCCTGCGCCATCAGATAGGCGCGGCCCAGCAACTCCATATTGTCGCCATCGCGCTCCAGCTTGTCTTCCTCGAATGCCTTCTCCAGCACCCAGGCCGCTTTGATCGGCACCTCGAAGAACATATAAAACTGCGCCAAATTCTTCAGGTGCGAGCCCTTGGTCAGGAAGCCCTGTTGATAGGCAACCTCAAGC
Organism: Rhodothalassium salexigens DSM 2132; assembly: GCF_004341375.1. Lineage (GTDB taxonomy): Bacteria > Pseudomonadota > Alphaproteobacteria > Sphingomonadales > Rhodothalassiaceae > Rhodothalassium > Rhodothalassium salexigens. The sequence continues at coordinate 270,269 of NZ_SLXO01000003.1, read as the reverse complement.
GCAGCCAATTGCTCTTCGCGGCGCTCCAACTCGCCATAGATCGCCGACAACTGCCGCCAATCGGACGGGTCGTTATACTCGACCACCATGATCTCAAGAATGTCGGCGACCTTCTCGTAATTATCCTGCGAGAAGTACATGGCGCGCAGAAGCTGCCACCAGTCGCGCCGGACCTCTTGGTTCAACCCCCGCGCGATCGAGATCGCTTCTTCCACATTCACGATCCCCTTGTCGTAATCCTCGAGCTGGTAATAGGCTTGGCCCAGAATGATGTAGGGGGTGACGCTGGTGATGCGTTCCTGCGTCTCGATGTACTGGAGCATGTAATCGACCGCCTTGGCCGGCTTGTCCTGCCCCAGATAGATCATCGACAAATTGTAGGTCGCCTGATCCAGGAACGACCGCGGCGCGCCCGCCTGCTCGCGCACCTTCTCGAAATACTGGATCGTCTTATCGATATCGTCTTCCGTGTACGCCCAGTTGGCCAGCGTCACATAGACAAAAGCCCGCTCGTAATCGGACAGGTCTTCGGCCTTTTCCTGCAGCTTGTTGATCTGCTTGTAGGCTTCGCCCGTTTCGCCTTCTTCGTACTTGGCGTTGGCCTCGGTGACTTCCTCATAGACCCGCTGGCTCAAGGTCTGCGACCGGCGTGTGCGACGCTGCTCGTCGTCGTCGTCGCGGGTCCGCTGGAAAGCCTCGGCGGCCTGATCCGGGCCGACGCCGACCGGCATGGGCGCCACGGCCAAGAAGGTGCCCGCGAGCAGTGCCGCCGACAGGCGCACGGAAAACGGAGCGTTCGCGTTTTTTGCCATAGTCTGTCTCACAAAATATCCCTGTTTGAACCTTCCCCGCGGTCCCCGGGCGGCGCTGGGTGCACCTTGGCGCCAAGGCGGATCTGGCTTGCCTGACGGTGGCCGGGTTTCGCCATGGCCGTGCGGCGTGTCGACGACCGACCACCGCGATCTTCACAGCCGGACCACCGAGGCGACCGACGCGGCAAAAGACCAAGCTCAAGCGCGCGTCGAAGGCGACGCGGTCGGTCAACCCAACCGCGCCGCCCGTCGCCCGACCCTCAGCGGCGACCGCCGTCGGCCATCTCGAAGGTCACCTTGTGCTGCACCCCGGTCACGGCGATCGGCTGGCCGTTGACCACCTTGGGCTTGTACTTCCATTTCGCCGCGGCGCGCTTGGCGGCGCGCTCGAAATAGCCCTTGGGATCGGCGTCGATCACCGAGATGTCGGTCACGGTCCCCTGTTTGGTCACGGTGAATTCGAGCATCACCCAACCCTCGACACCGCGCTCCTGCGCCCGGCGCGGATACTGGGCCGGCACCTTCACGATCGGCAGATACTCGCCATCGGTCGGCGCGCCGATCGCGCCGGTCGACAATTGGGTGTCCACCCGCACGTCGGCGTCGAAGTTGCCAAGCCCGGCATCGGCGCTCACGTCGGTGTTGACCTCCATCTTCATCTCAGGCGGCGGGTCCTTCACCTCGGGCGGCTTCTCGACTTCGCGTTCTTTCTGCTGGACCTTTTCCTCGCGCTGCGGCTGGACGATGTCCATCAGGCGCACGGAATCGTCTTCACCCAGCTTGGCGTCCTGGTCCACCACCAGGCTCTGCATCAGATAAAACAGGCCGAACGTGACGGCGCTGGCCAGCAGCAGGGCAATTCCATAACGGGCAACCATCATCACGTCTCCGCGGAAAGGGCGACATTGGGCACACCGGCGGCGCGCGCGGCTTCGATCACGTCAAGCACCAGCTTGGCCTTAGCAGCGGTATCGGCCTGAACCACAACGGTACCACGCGGGTTTTCGGCGTGCAATTTTTCAACTTCGCTGCGAACCGCATCGACCTCAACCTCGCCCCGGTTGATCCAGACCTCGTCGGTATCGGTCACCGCGATCAGAATCGCCGCCTTGTCTTTTTTCTCCGCCGTATCCGCCGTTGGCTTGCGCACATCGACGCCGGCATCCTTGATGAAGGTCGCGGTCACGATGAAGAAGATCAACATGATGAACACGATGTCGAGCATCGGCGTCATGTTGATTTCGGTATCTTCTTCGTCTTCTTGGGCGTGTTTTCTCATGGCATTTCTCCTCGGCCGGCGGGACGGCGGCGGCGCTTAGGCCGGGTCCGCCAGCGATACGGGGATATCGCGCGACACCTTCCGCGCCTCGTCATACGCCCGCACGATATAGCCGGTGTGGGTGTCCGCTTCGGGCTGGATCACCACCGTGGCTTCGGGGTTCTTGGCCCGGCATTGTTCGATGTTCGGACGGATCGACGACACATCGATGCGCCGCACCCCGAAAAAGATATTATTGTTGCTGTCGATGCGGATCAAACAATTCTTTTTGTCCGGATCGTCCGGCGGCTGATTGTTGTTGGGCGGCTTGTTGGCATCAAGCCCCGTTTCCTTGACGAAAGAGGCGGTCACGATGAAGAAGATCAGCATGATGAACACGATGTCGAGCATCGGCGTCATGTTGACTTCCGCCTCTTCCTCTTTTCGAGCGAATTTTCGCATCACAGTGTTCCCGTTATCGAGCGCGTTGGGCCGTCTCGCACGGCCGGACCGATCGGCGGTCTCATCTTGATCGCGGCGACGGCCCCTGTGGAGCCACCGCCGCGACCCTGCGCATTAATGGTCGGTGGTCAGGCTGTCTTCGAGCCGTTCCGACGCGCGTTTGGCCCACCGTTCGATGAAGGTGCTCATGAACACCCCCGACAGCGCGGCGACCATGCCGGCCATGGTGGGGATGGTGGCCTGGCTGACCCCGTCGGCCATGGCGCGGGCATTGCCGCTGCCGAACACCGCCATGGCGTCGAAAACCGCGATCATGCCGGTCACCGTGCCGAGCAAACCGACCAGCGGACACGTGGCCACCAGGGTTTTGATCATGCTCACATTGGCGCTGAGGCTGGCCTTCACCTCCGAGATCATCGCCGAGCGGATCTTGTGCGCATACCAGGACTTGCGCTCCCGGCGCTGCTCCCAGTTCTGGCGCGCCCGGTCGATGTCGCGGCGGGCGACCACGCCGAAGTACCAGACCCGTTCGAGGATCAGGGTCCACATCACGAAGGTGACCGCGAGGACCCCGTACAGCACGGGGCCCCCTTGGTCCATGAACTGCCTGATCGCATAGAGGGCTTCTCCAAAGCCGAGCATCAGGCGCGCTCCTTCTCCGCGTGCAGGGCGATAATGCCGGCGGACTGCTCTTCCAGGATCTGGATGATGTTCCGCGACATGCCCGCCACCAGGCTGTGCAACAGCAGGGTCGGGATCGCCACCACGAGGCCCAATTGGGTGGTCACCAGCGCCTGGCTGATACCGCCGGCCATCAGCTTGGGATCGCCGGTGCCGAACAGGGTGATCGCCTGGAAGGTGGCGATCATGCCGGTCACCGTACCGAGCAGACCCAATAGCGGGGCCACCGCCGAGATGATCTTGACGAAGGTGGAGAACCGCTCGATCGCCGGGGTCTCGCGCAGGATCGCTTCATCCAGCTTGAGCTCCAGGGTTTCCACGTCCACCGAGCGGTTTTCCTGATAGACGCTCAGGATACGGCCCAGCGGGTTGTTGGTGTTGGCCTGGTCGCTCTTGATCTGCGACTTCACCTTCATCTGGGTCAGCAGCAGCGCCACCACCTTGTAGATGACGATCAGCACCGCGAACGCCCCCATGGCCAGGATGATGTAGCCGATGGCGCCACCCTGGTCGACCTGCTCCATCAGGTCCGGCTTCTGGATCAACAGCTGCAACAACTGCCCACGGGTCGGATCGAGGCCGAAGCGCACGGTTTCGGCCGGCGCGGCATTGGCCAGTTGGCGCGTCCCCGCCACATAGTTCGCCGGCTGTTGGCCGAGTTCGATCACTTCGCCGGTCGAGGCGTTGTAGGTGTAGTACTTGCCTTCCGAGACCAGGTTGAAGGCGCCCACACGCACCAGGTCGACCTGTTCGCGGGTGCCGTCGGCGCTGATCACGTCATAGGCAAACTGCGTCACCTTCCCGCTTTCGGTCAACTCGCGTTGCAGCTCCTGCCACAGCACCTCGATCTCGTCGATCGACGGCAGCGACGACGCCCGGCTCGACTTCTCGATCAGATCGGCGAGCGCTTGTTCGCGATCGATACCCTTGGCGCGGGTCTGCAACGACACCAGCGACCCGGTCACAATGCTGCGGGTATCGCCGGCGACCTGTTGCAGCACGCCGAACAGCTCGCGCAGTTCGCCCTTGGCCTCGTCGAGCTGCTGTTGAAGCTGGATCAGCTCTTCCTCGTTCTTGGCCCGGGTATCCTCCAGGTCGGCCGAGCGCCGCTCAAGCCGCGCCTTTTCATTGCGCGCCTGTTGCAGCAGCCGTTCCTGCTCGGACTTCTGCTGACGGAACTCCTGGACGCGCTGTTGGTGCATCTCGGATTCCGACAGCTTGCCCTGGACCACGTCCTGGAGCAGTTCGTCGAGCGACGCGGCGGAGCTTTCGGGCACCGGCTGTTCGGGAGCCGCCGGGGCTTCAGCCTCCTGGGCCTCCTGGGCCAGCGACGGCACGGTAAAGGCATGCAGGCCGGCGGCCATCGCCGCGGCGAAAAGGATCTTCTTCATAGTCATTGCACTTGCTCCGGGCCCGACACGGGAAGGCTGATGATCGACGGCGAAGCCTGCTGGTTGGCAACCTCAAGCCCCTTCTCGATCGCCGACCGGTATTGGTCGCCGAGCGGCTCGAACGAGCCGGTATTCTTGTTGTAGAAGCCGACGCTGGAGCCATCGAGGGTCTCGTAGACCAGCGCCACGCGGCCGGCACGCAGGAACTTCACTTCCTTCTCTTCGCCACCGATGGTCAGCGTGCCCTCATAGGCGTTCAGGAAGCGGCTGTATTCGTTCTCGATCTGATAGACCTCGAGCACGCGGCGGAACTTCTCCGGCGTCGCCACATTGGACTGGTCGAGCAGGTCACGCAGACCGGCGATCCGCTCGCGCCGTTCGTCGAGCTGGAACGGCATGTCCAGTTCCACGAACCGCTCGAGCGCGCCAACCATGCGCAGCATCAGCGGCGTGATCTGCCGGCGCACGCTCTGCACGTCGCGGATCGAGACCCGGAATTCCGCCTTCTCTTCTTCCTGCGACTGGATCAGACGCTCTTGCTGAGCGTTGTACGCCTTCAGGCCCTCGATCTGCTTGAGCAACTGGGTGTATTCCGAGACCAAGCGGCTCGTCTGGTTGCTCAGATCGTTGATCTCTTCCTGGGCGTTTTGGGCGATCTTGTTGAGTTCGGCAGCTTCGTCGAAAATCGACCCCAACTTGTCGGTGCGCTGTTCCAGGCGCTGTTCCGCGGCGGCCCGTCGCTGAGCCTTCTCCTCGGGCGTCGGCCCGACATCTTCGGACTCTTGCGCCGACGCGGTTGTCGCCATGAATGCGACAGCCACGACCGAGGCCGTCGCCGCTAATAGTCTTTTGATTTGATAGTGCTGCATAGGTCTTCCCACGAAATTGTCCTTGAGGGAGCGCCCGCACCGCCACGTCATAGGCCCAGCTAGGCGCGCAGCCGACGGCTCGGGCGTTCGCCCCCATGGTGAAGCAACGAAGGGCTACGCCGATGAACAAAGCCGCACACACGCTCAAACAGCGCCCACGAGGCCGCCTCGCCATCAGATCCCACGGTGAGGTCCCGCATACTCCCTATTATGTTGGCAATCCGAGGGACACCACAAATCGCCCTGCGTTGCAAGGCACGCGATCGCAGCCCCCCAGTGCCATTTAGCTGAAACCTGTGCCCATGCCGCGCAGCGATTGACTTTGTCGCGGCCCCTCCAGGACACCGATCGGCGCCTAATAATCCAAGATTTCTGCGGGATTCCAAGGGAAAAGTTTTGTAATATAATTGCATAAGCGCCAAACCCGCAGCAAAACGCCAACCAGCCCCGGCACCGCCGGACACGCCGCGGGTCGGTTGTTCAACTTTTCTGAAGGATTTTAACAGGCCGCAGACCGTGCACCGCATTGCCGATATAGACCGCCTCGGCACGCGCCAGATCGGCCGGTGTCAGGGGTGCCTCGACAGCCGGTTTTCTCTCCCGTGTCAACAGCATCTGGCGCAACACCCCGCCCAGCAGACCGGCCTCGCGCGGCGGCGTGAGCAGGCGCCCGCCAATCGCCACGAACAGGTTCGATAGCGCCCCCTCGGTCAGCTGGCCACTCTCGTTCAGGAATAAAACATCGGTCACATTTTCGCGAGCCCGCGCATGCTGCAACGGGACGTCGTAATGCGCCCGGCGGGTCGTCTTGTGATAGAGAAACAGATTGTCCGAGCGTTGCGGCTGGTCGGCGAACACTACCCGCGGTTGTTGCCACAGCGGGTCATTACCCAGCGGCTCGACGGTGACGGTGGCAGCGCCATCGCGGGCCAGCAGCAGGCGCACCTTATGGCGTCCGGTGCCCGCGCTCCCCTGGACGCCCGCCCAGATCCGCCCCTCGGCCGATCCCGTCATAGACCCCTGGGCCGATCCGCCATCCGATGCCGAAACTGCGCCGCCGCACGCGCCCGCCGCCGGGCCGAGGGCGGCGGTCAGCGCGTCGCTGATCGCCGCGTGCACCGCCGCACTGTCGCAGGCGAAGCCGAGCCGGTGCGCCGACGCGCGCAGTCGCGCCATGTGACCGTCCAAAAGGGCGATGCCGTCGGCCGGCGTCCACACCATGGTCTCGATCAGGGCGAAATCCTGCGCCTCGTCGCGTTCGGCGGCCGGACCGGCGCGCCGGGTGAATGCCGCTTTCAGCGCACATTCGCGCCACTCCTCACCGCGATCGCTATCGGCCACCAGGCCCGACCCGAGCCCAAACCGGCCGCGCCCCTGCCGATCCAGGATCGCGGTGCGAATCGCCACGTTCAGCGCCAGATCGCCATTGGGCGCGAAATGGCCGATGGCCCCCGTGTAAACCCCGCGCGGCCCGGCTTCCAGCATGGCGATAGCTTCCATGGCCCGGATCTTGGGCGCCCCGGTCACCGAACCGCACGGAAACAGCGCGCCGAGTAGCGCCGACGCGGCGAGCCCGGGCCGCCGCTCGGCGCGCACCGTGGAGGTCAGTTGCAGGACCGAGGGATACCGTTCCACCTCGAACAGCCGCGCCACCTGGACCGAGCCGTCGACCGCCACCCGCGACAGGTCGTTGCGCATCAGGTCGACGATCATCAAGTTCTCGGCCTGGGCCTTGGGGTCGGCGGCCAAGGCGACGGCAGCCGCATCGTCCCACGCCCCCCAGGGTCGGCGCGGCGCGGTGCCCTTCATCGGTCGGACGATCATATCCCCGCCCCGGATCGACACGAACAATTCCGGCGACACGCTCAGCACCCGCCAGGCCCCGGTGTCGATATAGGCGCTGTAGGGTGTCGGCTGGGCCCGACGCAGGGCCTGATAAATCGCCAGCGGATCGCCTGTCGCCCGCACCGAGGGGGCAAAGGTCAGATTGGCTTGGTAGACCTCGCCGGCGGCGATGCGCTCCATCACCCCGGTAAAGCCGGCGGCATACCAGGCCGCGAAATCCGTCGGATCGGGCCCGATCAGGGCGCCGTGACGAGCCGTGCCGCCACGCGCTTCGGCCAGATGCCGATGCAGGTCGTGACCCGCGAGCGGCTGGGGCCGGCGCACCACCAGCAGCCAGACCAGGGGTTCGGGCGGCAACCCTCGGGTGGCCGCAGCGACGCGGGGTTCGAATGCCGCAGCGGCTTCATACCCGATCCAGCCGGCCGCATGACAGCCATCGGCGAGCACCGCATCCAGCCGTTCTAGCGCCGGCACGACCGCGTCAAGCCGGTCGGCCTGAATGATCTCCACCGGATCGGCGAACAACAGACCCCGTTGGCGACGGCTGTCGTCGAGCAGCAGGCAAGGCGGGCGGCGCAGACTAAGGGGCATGGGTCGAACACGGTTGCAGGCGGCGGAAAAGGAACCAGCGGCCACAGCCGCCCGGACGACGCGCCATCGCCCCCCGGGGGCTGGCCCTGGAACCGATAGCGGGCCGCCGACCGGGGCGCCGGGGTGCGGCGGTGACCGCGCCATGGCGGCCGGGAGTGGCGGCCCCGAGCACAGTCGGAGCACGGGCGGAGCGACGGCAACGCCGGTCGCCCCCGGGCTTAGCCCGACCGGGCGATCATAGCAATGCGGCGTTCAGACGGCAGCGCTAGACTGGTCGTGTCGGTCGGTCGACCTTAGGGTGAAGGGTGATCGGTGGGCCGCACCGGCGGCTTGCCCGTCCCGACCGCCGCCCTATTTTAACAAGGGCAAGCGGCACAGCGCTATGGAGGAGGCCGATCATCATGGGCACCGTTCAAACACGATCCACCGCAACGCCCCACCGCCCGTGCGCGCCGCGCACGACCGGACGAACCGCCAAGGGGCTGCTGCTGGGCGCCGCGATGGCGACCGCACTTGGGGCCTGCGAGGAGAATCCCAAGGCCAGCTTCGGCTCGGCGCTCGGGGCGGCGGCTGGCGGGCTGCTGGCGGCGTCGGCCAATGGCGGCGCCGAGGGCATTGCCGCCGGCGTGCTGATTGGCGGTTTGCTGGGCGGCGCGGTCGGTAGCGCGCTCGACGCCGAGGACAAGCGGATGCACGCCCGCACGACCCAATACGCGCTGGAGACCAACCGCACCGGCTATGCCAGCACATGGCGCAACCCCGATACCGGCCATCGCGGCCGCATCGAGCCGACCCGCACCTACCAGCGGCCTGACGGCCAGTATTGCCGCGAATTCCAACAGATGATCATCGTCGGCGGCCGCGAAGAAAAGGCCTATGGCACGGCCTGCCGCCAGCCCGACGGCAATTGGAAGATCGTCAGCTAGCGCACCGGGTCACCGGCAGCGCGCCGATCCGGTGACCAACCGGGTCACCGGCGCGGGGCCGCCGGGCCACGCTACGCCCGACCGAAGGCGGTCGGGCGGCCGTGGCGCTCAGCCGACGGGGTCGATCTCGAAGTCCTCGAACTCCCATTCGCGACCGGAGCGGACCTCTTCCATGAACAGGTTTTCGGCCGCTGTGATGGCTTCCTCGTCGCTATCCGCGTGCACCGTACACACCCAATAGAACGTTCCCCGCCCCAGCCTGGCCTGGAGCGTCACTTTCCGCTGCACCGCGTTTCTCCCAAGGGTTAGATGAACCGGGAGATCAGTTCCTTCATGATCTCCGAGGTGCCGCCGTAAATCCGCTGCACCCGCGCGTCAACATAGTGCTGCGCGATCGGGTATTCCATCATATAGCCATAACCGCCGTGAAGCTGGACGCAGTCGTCCACCAACCGGCCCTGCATCTCGCTCAGCCACAGCTTGGCCATGGCCCCCTCGTCGGCGGTCAGCCGGCCGTCCATGTGCTTGGCGATGCACTGGTCGACGAATGCCCAGCCGACCTTGAGGTCGGTCTTCATCTCGGCGAGCTTGAAGCGGGTGTTCTGGAACTTCGCCACCGCGCGGCCGAACGCCTGGCGCTGCTTCACATAGTCCACGGTGATGTCGAAGGCGTGCTGGGCTGCGGCCGCCGCCGCCACGGCAATGACCAGGCGTTCCTGCGGCAACTCCTGCATCAGATAGATGAAGCCCTGGTTCTCGTTGCCGACGCAATTGGTGATCGGCACCCGCACATTGTCGAAGAACAGCTCCGACGTGTCGGCTGCCTTCTGCCCCATCTTCTTGAGGTTGCGACCGCGGCTGAAGCCGTCGCGCTCGGCCTCCACCAGGATCAGGCTGGTGCCCTTGGCGCCACCCTCGGGCGTGGTCTTGGCCACCACCAGGATCAGGTCGGCGTTCTGGCCGTTGGAAATGAACGTCTTCTGGCCATTGAGCACATAGTGGTTGCCGTCGCGCTCGGCGGTCGTCTTGATCGATTGTAGGTCAGAGCCCGTCCCCGGCTCGGTCATCGCCACCGCGGCCACGGTCTCGCCCGACACCATGCGCGGCAACCAGGTCTGTTTCTGCTCTTCCGAGCCGTAGTTCAAAATGTAGGGCGCCACGATGTCGGAATGGACCGACAGCGCAATCGGCGCACCGCCATAACCGATTTCCTCGTCAACGATACAATTATAGCGAAAGTCGGCGCCCGGGCCGCCATAGGCTTCGGGCACCTGGGGACACAGCAGCCCGGCCTCGCCCGCCTTGCGCCAGAACGCCTTGGGCGACGTGCCGGCCTCGGCCCAGGCGTCCTGGTGCGGGTGCATCTCTTGAGCCAGAAACTTGCGCACCGAATCGCGAAACACCGCATGATCGCTGTCGTAGACATCCCGTTGCGGCAACATGAGCGCCCCTCCCCTTATAATGAATGAGGCTCACCATGGCGCGGCCCGCCGATCCGGTCAACGGGCCAGAGCGTCTCTAGCGGGACAACTCCCGGATCAACGTCACCGCCGGGGCGATGCGGGTCAACGCCATGTCCTGGTGCAGCACCCCGCCGGGCGACAAGGGCAGCAGGCTATAGCACCCGGCCCGGCTCCCCGGGGCCAGCTTGGCGAAATAGCGGTTGCCGTCGGCGTCTTCCGCATAGCAGTCGAGCCCCAGCGCCGCATCCGCATCGCCCTCGCCGACGGTTTCGCAAACCACCGTGTCGCCATCGCGGTACTGGCCCAGATTGACCGAAACGCGCAGCGCGATCGGCGAATGGGCGAACAGGCGCAGCGCCACCACGCCCTCCTGGCTTTCGCGCACGCGCCCGTCGGCGCCCACATTGGCGTTGACCAGCAAATCCCCGTCATCGGGCAGGGCCAGCAGATCGGCCGGGTCCACCTGCAGCGCCACGGCGATCTTGTCCACCCAGTCGAGCGTCAAGGCCCGCGCCCCGGTTTCCAGCCGACCAATGGTCTGGGCCGTGGTGGCTTGCGGGCGCACCCGCTCGGCAACCTGTTGGAGAGTCATTCCCTTTGCTTTGCGGATTTCGCGGATGCGGGCATGAATCATCGCTCTATCTCCCGTTTTCTGACTGTCGCAGGGCGCCCTGGCATCAAGAATAACCCATATCGTCGCTCGGAAAAATATTTTTGCCAAACCGGTCAAACAGAGATATAACCATATTGGCACAAATAGTCAGGAATAAGGCTGATGAACCACGATTCTGCTCCCTTAAGCCGCTTCGAGCTTCGGGTTTTGCGGAAATGTACGCAGGCCACCAATGGCAAACGAAGCGTGGACGGCGGCCTGCGGCTGGGCAGTTTGAGCGTCCCGGCATCGGTGGCGGAAAAACTGCTGCGCCGTGGCCTGCTGGCGGAGCGCGACGGCCGGGTTGTCGCCAGCGCTGCTGGCGCCGCGCTGCTCGCCCGCACCCGCGCTCGGGCGTCCGGTGACGTTGACGGTTATGCCGCGCAGCACCGGGTGGTGGTACATCGCCCGGTCGAACCCGGCGATCGGCGGACCGTTGCCGTCAATCTGACCGAATCGCCCTTGAAAGCGCTGGCACGGCGCAAAACCAAGGGCGGCCAGCCGCTGCTGACCGAACGCCAAGTGGCCGCCGGCGACCGGCTCCGGACCGACTTCGACCTGGCCGGGCTGACGCCAAGGGTCACCGGCAGCTATGCCCCCCTGCCGCCGAGCCGCGGGCGGCGCCCGGCCCCGCGCGCCGGCGACCCCACCGACCGCCAGATCGATGCCCGCCGGCGCTATCAACGCGCCCTCGACGCCATGGGGCCTGGCCTCGCCGACATCGCCGTGCGGGTCTGCTGCTATCTGGAGGGACTGGAAGCGGCCGAGCGCGCGCTCCACTGGCCGGTGCGGTCGGGCAAGCTGGTGCTCGGCCTGGCGCTCGACCGGGCCGCCGACCATTATGACGGCCGAACAGCCAAAAATAACCATATCGGCACTTTTTGATTGACAAGCGTGACGCTTTGGGATATCACATCAGACATGGTCGATACACGCGTCCACCATTGAGCCGCTGGCCCGTCAACGCCGCTTCTGCCGCCTGAGCCTTTGACCCGATCCAATTGGACACGACAGCGCCGCGCCGTCTTTCTGGACGTGCTCCGGCGCACCGGCAATGTCAGTGCGGCGGCCCGGGCGGCGGAGATGCCGCGTCGTTCGGCCTACCGGCTGAAGGCCCGCGACGCCGAGTTCGCTGCCGATTGGGCCGCGGCGATGGACGACTCGCTGGACGATCTGGAGTTTGCCCTGCGCCAGCGCGCGCTCGCCGGCACCGAAAAGCCGGTGTTCTATGCCGGCAAGCCGGTCGGCGCGGTCAAGGCCTATGCCGACAGCGTGGGCATGTTTCTGCTCAAGGCGCACCGGCCCGGCCGCTACGCCGAGGGCGAAGCCGGCCCGCCCACGGCCGAGGACGAGGCGGCGGCCGCGCGCGACCGGCTGCGCGCCGTGCTCGACGCCATGGGCGAGCGACTGGCCGGCCCGGACGACGACGACACCCCATGACCGGTCGCAACGCCGGCCCGGGCGCCTCGCCGGCCGAAAAGCTGGCGCGCCTGCCATCGTCCCGGCGCGCTGCGGTGCTCGCCCAACTGCCGGCCGAGGACTGCCGGGCGCTGTTTTATGACTGGTCGTTCTGGGCACGACCGGGCCAGCGCACGCCCGAAGGCCCGTGGTTCTGCTGGCTGGTCTTGGCCGGGCGCGGCTTCGGCAAGACGCGCATGGGCGCGGAATGGGTGCGCGCGCAGATGGAAGGGCCGACCCCGCTGACCGCCGCGCCCGGCACCGCCGGCCGGCGGCTGGCGCTGATCGGCGAGACCTGGGCCGATGTCCGCGGCGTGATGGTCGAGGGCGACAGCGGCATCCTGGCGTGCAGCCCGCCCGACCGCCGGCCGGTCTTCGAGCCGTCGCGGCGCCGGCTGACCTGGGCCAATGGCGCGGTGGCCGAGATCTTCGCCGCCGCCGAGCCCGATCAGTTGCGCGGCCCGCAACATCATCTGGCCTGGGCCGACGAGATCGCCAAATGGCCCGCCGGCGATGTCGCCTGGGCCAATCTGCTGATGGGCCTGCGCTTGGGCGATGCCCCGCGGGTCATGGCCACTACCACGCCCCGGCCCCTGGCCTGGCTCAAGCGGCTGGCAAACGACCCCAACACGGTGGTGACGCGCGGCGGCACATTGGACAACCGGGCCCATCTGGCCAGGCCGTTTCTGGCCGAAATGGAGCGCCAGTACGGCCGCACCCGGATCGGCCGACAGGAATTGGGCGGCGAGATTCTGGAAGATGCCGAAGGCGCCTTGTGGACCCGCGCGCTGATCGAGGATCAGCGCGTCGCCCGGGCGCCGGGTTCATGTCGGCGCACGGTGGTGGCGGTCGACCCGCCGGTGACCGGCCACAAGGGCTCGGACGCCTGCGGCATCGTGATCGCGGCCTTGGGCGAGGATGGCCGCGCCTATGTGCTGGAAGACGCCACCCTGGCGCGCGCCAGCCCGGCCACCTGGATGGCCCGGGCGCTGGCGCTTTATGGCCGCTACGACGCCGACCGGCTGGTTGCCGAGGTCAATAATGGCGGCGATCTGGTGGAAACGCTGGTGCGCCAGATGGCGCCCGAGACCGCCTATCGCCCGGTCCGCGCCAGCCACGGCAAGATCGCCCGGGCCGAGCCGGTGGCCGCCCTCTACGAACGCGGGCTTGTGGCCCATGTAGGCGCCTGGCCCGAGTTGGAAGACCAGATGTGCCGGTTCACCGGCCAGCCGGGCGAGACCAGCCCCGACCGGCTCGACGCGCTGGTCTGGGCGTTGACCGAGTTGATGCTGACCCCCGGCGGCCGCCCGCAGGTCCGGCGCCTTTAACCATAGGAGCAGGAGCGGCAACGGGCCGCGCCCGACCCGGCGCCGCGTCTTAGCCGGTGCCGCCGCGCTGTTCGCGTTCCAGCCGGTCGTTGAAGGTGCGGATCGCCTGGTTCATCTCGCGCTCCACCGCCACCCGGCGGGTGTGGATGGCGTCCAGGTCCTCGTTCCAGCGTTCCTTCTGTTCGTCGGTCATGAAGGTGAACACCACCTTGGCGCGCCGGTCGCGACAGTTGAGCCACGCGGTCACCGCCTTGGAATAGCGCGACACCTGCTGGCGCGCCTGGCGCAGGTCTTCCGCCGTCGCCCGCTCGCCGTCGGGCAACGCGGCCGGCCGCTCGGGCGGCGCCCCGCAGTCCATCGCCTCGGACAGATCCACCGACGTGCCGCCCGCGGTGGTCCGAGACTGCGCCGACGCCGGCGTCAAGCCTGCCGCCGCGGCCACCGTCAACCCGGCGACCATCGCCGCCCAATGCACCGATTTGCCCATGCTCATCCGTCTCCCAGCTTTGTCCCCTCGTGGAGCACGCCCCGCCGGCGCCGTCAAGGCGCACCGCGCCGGGCTGCACAAGGACCCTGCCCATGGCTTCGTTTAACCCGTTCCGGCGCCGACCGGGGCCAAACCGGCCGCCCGCCGCCGCGCAAGCCGCCGCGCACACCAAGACGCTCGCCCCGGCGCCGGGGGCTGCCACCTGGCTGCTGTCGTCGCAGGCCCGTTGGGGCGCGCGATCCTACCACCGCCTGGCCGAGGAAGGCTATCGCCGCAATGTGGTCGCCCATCGCTGCGTCCGGCTGATCGCCGAATGCGCCGCCGCCGTGCCATTGACGCTGAGCGCCGGCACCACGCGCGCCGCCGACGACCATCCGGTGCGCCGGCTGCTGGCCGAGCCGAACCCGCAGACCGGCGGCACCGCGTTCCTGGAGACCGTCCACGCCCAGTTGCAGATCGGCGGCAACGCCTTCATCGAGGCCATGGCGGACGCCGACGGCCGGCCGCGCGCGCTTTACCCGCTGCGTCCCGACCGGGTCCGGGTGGTGCCGGGGCCGGCGGGCTGGCCGCGCGCCTATGACTATCAGGTGGACGGCCGCACCCGCCGCCTGCCGGTGGCCGAAACCCGGGGCCGGCGCCCGGTGCTGCACCTGAAGACCTATCACCCCCTGGACGACCAATACGGCCTCAGCCCGCTGGACGCCGCCGCCTTCGGGGTCGACGTGCACAATGCGGCGGTGGCCTGGAACAAGGGATTGCTCGACAACGCCGCCCGGCCTTCGGGCGCGCTGGTGTTCGACCCCGGCGACGGCCGCCCGGCGACCCTGTCGGAAGATCAGGTGCAACGGCTGAAGGCCGAACTGGCCGAGCAGTATCAGGGCGGCGGCAATGCCGGCCGGCCGTTCCTGCTTGAAGGCGGGCTGAAATGGCAGCCCATGGCGCTGACCCCGGCGGACATGGATTTCATGGAACTCAAACACTCCGCCGCCCGCGACATCGCGCTCGCCTTCGGCGTCCCGCCGATGCTGCTGGGCATTCCCGGCGACAACACCTACGCCAATTATCAAGAGGCCAACCGCGCCTTCTGGCGGCTGACCCTGTTGCCGCTGGTCGCGCGCACGCTCGACAGTCTGAGCCGCTGGCTGTCGGGCTGGTATGGCGAGCGGCTGGCCCTGGCCGCCGACCGCAACGCCCTGCCGGCGCTCGCCGCCGACCAGGAGGCGTTGTGGCGCCGGGTGGCCGCCGCGCCGTTCCTGACCGTCAACGAACAACGCGCGCAACTGGGCCTCGACCCGCTGCCAGGCGGCGACCGCCTGCCCGGCACGCCGCCCGACGCCGATTGACCTCGGCGCCGCGTCGGCCCGGCGCGCCGCCCCCGCGCCTTACCCGGTTCCCCTCGCGTGCCCCTGGCCGGGCGGCCGTCGGTTCGCCGGCGCCGCCCGGTCTTTTTTCGGGGCCGCCACCGCCTTGGAGAGCCCCCATGGATACCATCCGTCTCGACGTCGCGCGCCACAGTCGGCGGCCCGGCCGCTGGCCGATCTGGACGGCCCCGACGGCCCCGACCGCCCCGGCCAGCAAGGCCGCATCGAACGCCCCGGGCGACGCGGTGATCGACGGCTATGCCAGCATCTTCGACCATGCCGACGACGGCGGCGACCTGATCCGCCCCGGCGCCTTCGCCCGCAGCCTGGCCGACCGCGCCGCGCGCGACGTCAAGCTGCTGTGGCAGCACGACCCGACCCAACCGGTCGGCACCATCCTCGCCCTCGGCGAGGACGCCCGCGGCCTGCATGTGCGCGCCCGGGTAATGCGGGCGCTGCGCCCCGGCGCCGAGGCGTTGGCGCTGTTGCGGGTCGGCGCGCTCGACGGCCTGTCGATCGGCTTTCGCGCCCGCCACAGCGGCCGCGACCCGGCCACCGGCCTGCGCATCCTGACCGACGTGGACCTGATCGAGGTGTCGCTGGTGACCTTCCCCATGCAGCGCCTGGCGCGGGTCCACCGGCTCGGCCCCTGGCCGCCGGCCGACACCGCCGAGACCACCGAATTCGCCGAACTCGCCGAGACCGGCGCACCCGAAGACAGCGTCGCCGGGCTGCTGCCCGGCCTGTCCCGGCTCGAACGGGCCATGACCGCCCCCTGACAGCCCCTGACCGCCGCGACCACCATGCCCGTTTGACCGACCGACCCCTGCCACCTTGAGGAGCCAGCGATGACCAGCGCGACCCCGCCCCTTAGCGACCGACCCGCCATGGCCGAAGTGAAAGCCACCGTCGACCGGCTTGGCCAGGCGTTCGAAGCCTTCAAGCAGACCAACGACCGCGCCGAGATCGAGCGCAGCCTGCGCGGCCAAACGGACGCGCTCGTGGACGCCAAGCTCGGCCGTCTGAGCCAGGAAATCGACCGCCTCGACCGCGAATTGAAAAGCGTCACCGACGCCGCCAGCCGCCCGGCCCTCGCCGGCCCCGCAGCGCCCGGCGACGACGCCGGCCGCGCCCACGCGCACGCCTTCTTCGAGGGCTATGTGCGGCGCGGTCGCGATACCGACCTCACCCGCCCGGAATTCAAGGCGCTGGCCACCGACAGCGACGCCGACGGCGGCTATGCCGTGCCCGAAGAACTCGACCGCGCCATCGACCGGCGGCTGCGCGCCATCTCGCCGGTGCGCCAGGTGGCGACCGTGGTCCAGATCGGCTCGGGCGACTATAAGAAGCTGATCAGCGACCGCGGCGCCGTGTCCGGCTGGGTGGGCGAGACCGACCCGCGCGCCGAGACCGAGGCGCCGAGTTTCGCCGAGGTGGCGCCGCCCTTGGGCGAGCTTTACGCCAACCCCGCCGCCACCCAGACCATGCTCGACGACGCCTTCTTCGACGTGGCGGCGTGGCTGGCCGACGACCTGGCCGACGAGTTCGCCGAGCGCGAGTCGGCCGCCTTCGTCGCCGGCGACGGCGCCAACAAGCCGCGCGGCTTCCTCGACCAGCCGACCAGCGGGACCAAGGACAGCGTGCGCGCGTTCGGCACCGTGCAATATCTGGCCACCGGCACCGCCGGCGGGTTTGCCACCGACGCGCCGGCCGACCGCTTGTTCGACCTGGTCTATGCACTCAAGGCCGGCCACCGGGCCGAGGCCGCGTTCATGATGACCGCCGCCACGCTGGCCGCGGTGCGCAAGATCAAGGACGGCGACGGGCAGTATCTGTGGTCGCCGGGGCTCGACGCCGGGCAGCCGGCGGGCCTGCTGGGCTTCCCGGTGGTCGAAAGCGCCCATATGCCCGAGATCGCCGCCGGCGCCGACGCCATCGCGTTCGGCAATTTCCGCCGCGGCTACACGATCACCGACCGGCTGGGCACGCGGGTGCTGCGCGACCCCTATACCAACAAGCCGTTCGTCCACTTCTACACCACCAAGCGCGTCGGCGGCGCGGTCACCGACAGCGAGGCGATCAAGCTCCTGCGTTTCGCCGGGTCGTGAGGGCCGGGCCATGAGAGCCTCGCTCAAGCGCATCGACGCGCCGGCCGCCCCCGCCGTGGCCACCCAGGCGGTGGCGGCCCATCTGCGCCTCGAAGACGCCGACGCCATCGCCGGGTTGGAACCGCTGATCGCCCAAGCGACCGAGGCGCTCGAACGCCACCTGCGCCGGGCGTTGATCGAACAGCGCTTCCGCCTGCGCCTCGGCCAGTGGCCCCTCGGCGCGGTGCGGCTGCCCCGGCCGCCGCTGATCGCGGTCGACGCGGTGACCGTCACCGACGCCCAGGGCACCGAGCAACCGGTGGACCCAGCCCTTTACCACGTCGACACCGACGCCGAGCCGGGGCTGCTGACCCCGGTGCGCGCCTCCGCCCTGCCGGCGCCGCAAGGCCCCGCCGGGGCGGTCACCCTGACCTTCACCGCCGGCTACGGCGCCGGTTGGAACCAGGTGCCCGACGACCTGCGCGGTGCCATCGTGATGACCGTCGCCCACTGGTACGACCGCCGC
Source organism: Rhodothalassium salexigens DSM 2132 (assembly GCF_004341375.1). Lineage (GTDB taxonomy): Bacteria > Pseudomonadota > Alphaproteobacteria > Sphingomonadales > Rhodothalassiaceae > Rhodothalassium > Rhodothalassium salexigens. The sequence goes on along the minus strand of NZ_SLXO01000003.1, from coordinate 252,072 downwards.
GACGGCGACACCGCGCTGCCGCCGGGCGCCCGCGCGCTGGTCGCCGGCTATCGGATGATCGGGCTGTGAGCCGGTCCGCCGACCGGTCGGTGCGCGACCCCGGCCGGCTGCATGTGCGCGCCACCTGGCTGAAGGCGGTGGCCGAGGACGACACGGCCGGCGGCCGGGCGCTGAGCTACGCGCCCCAGGGCCCGCTGTGGATCAGCGCCGAGCCCGGCCGTGCGAGCGAGACCGTGCGCGCCGGCCGGCCTTGCCTGGTCCGCCCCTGGACCGTGCGCTGCCGGTTCACCGACCCCCATCCCGCACCCGGCGACCGGCTGACCGCGCCGGGCCATGTGCTCGACCTGCGCGCCGTGCTCGACCCCACCGGCCGCCGGCTGTGGCTGGCCATCGATGCCGAGGAGATCTGCGCCCCATGACAGCGCCCCTTGACGCCCTTCAAAGCCGCCGCCAGGCGCAGGCACGCGCCGGGCTGACGCCGGCCCTGTCCGCCGTCCTGGCGCGGCTGAGCCGGGCGGTGGCCCGCGACGCCCGCGCCCGGGTGCGGGCCAACCGCGCCCCCGACCGCCCGGGCCCGAGCATACTGGCCGGCTCGATCGACGCCGGGCCGACCCGCGACCCGCTGGCCTGGACGGTCGCCGCCGGCGCCGCCCATGCGGTGTTCGTGGAATTCGGCACCGCGCGCCAAGGCGCCGACCCGTTCCTGAGCCCGGCGGTCGAACAGGCGGCCAGCCAGGGGCTTCGGCCCGTGGTCGCCGCGCGCGCCGACAGCGGGCGCACGCGCCACGGAACCGTCGCCGAGCCCCCCCGATGACCGGGGCCTTGGCGGTGCAGAAGGCGGTGATCGCCCGGCTGGCCGGCGACCCGGTGCTGGCGGGGCTGGTCTGCGGCGTCCACGACCAGCCGCCGCCGGGCGCGCGCCTGCCCTATGTGGCGCTGGGGCGCAGCGGCGTCGTCGACTGGTCGACCAAGACCGAACGCGGCGCGCGCCACCGGCTCGACCTGATCGTCCACGCCGACCATCGCGGCCAGGCGCGCACCAAGATCGCCGCCGACCGCATCCTGGCGCTGATGACCGAAGCGCCGCTGGAGATCGACGGCCAGGACTGCATCGCGGTGCGCCCGTTGCTGCACGAGACCGTGACCGACCCGGCCGAGCGCCTGGTCCAGACCATCCTGCGCGTCGAGGTCACCACCCTCGACCCGTCTTCCCTGACCCCCTGATGCGATAAGGAGTGCTGCCCCCATGACCGCAGAATCAGGCGCCGGCTTCCTGCTCAAGGCCGGCGACGGCAGCAGCCCGGAAAACTACACCACCCTGGCCGGGCTGCGGAGCACGTCGATGACCGTCAACGCCGGCAGCGTCGACATCACCCACAAGGGCTCGGGCGGCTGGCGCGAATTGCTGGGCCGGGCCGGCGTGCGCAGCCTGTCGGTCTCGGCCGCCGGGGTGTTCATGGACGCCAGCGCCGAAACGCGCGTGCGCCAGAACGCCCTCGACGGCCGGCTGGCCAGCTATCAACTGGTGTTCGCCAATGGCGATAGCTTCGAAGGCCGGTTCCTGGTCACCGCGCTCGCCTATGCCGGCGACCATGACGGCGAACGCAGCTATACCGTTCAGCTGGAAAGCTCGGGCCCCGTGGCCTTTAGCGCCGGGACGACGCCATGACCGCCCCGTCTGGCCCGACCACCCCGTCCGGCCCGGCCAATCCCTATCGCGGCGACGTGACCTTCACCGATGCGCGCGGGCACGCCCATGTGCTGCGCCCCAGTTTCGAGGCGCTGGTGGCCGCCGAAGCCGCCCTCGGCCCGCTGATCGCCCTGGCCCGCCGGGCGAGCGAGGACGGCGTGACGGTGGCGGCGCTGGCGGTGTTGTTCCACCACTGCGCCCGCGCCGCCGACCCCGTCGCCCCCGAGCCCGACGGCTTCGGCGCGCTGATCCTGGAAACCGGCATGACCGCAGCCCTGGCCGCCTTCCGCGCGCTGATGGAACAGATCCTGGGCGGGCCGCACCCCGGTGGCGAGCGGCCATGACCCACAGCGCCACGGGCGCGCCCGACCCCGATGGCGCGCCGGCGGGCGCGGCGGACCGCGCGGGAGACGGCTGGGACTGGGCCGGGCTCGCCGCGCTGGCGGCGGTCCGGCTCGGCTGGCCGCCGGCGGTGTTCTGGGCCGCCACGCCGCGCGAACTGGCCGCAGCCCTGGCGCTGATCGCTGGGGCGGGCAGCGGCGGCCCGGCCCGGCACCCCATGGGCCGGGCCGAACTGCGCGCCCTTATCCGCCGCTTTCCCGACCGCTGACCCAATCTGTGTGGGAGCCCCTGCATGACCATCGAACTGGACGGCCTGTTGGTCACCGTGCGCGCCGACTTAGCGCCCGTGGACCGCGCCATCGCCGGTCTGGACCAGACGCTCGCCGGGCTCGACGCCCGGGCCTCAAGCACGCTGGACAGCCTGAGCGCCGCCGCCAACCAGCATCTGAGCGAGGCCAGCGCCGCCAGCAGCCGCGACCTCAGCGGTCTTGCCAACAGCGCCGAAGCGGCGCTGGTCGATCTGGGCCGGGCCGGTGCCGTCGCCATGGACGAACTGGAAGGCGTGCTCGGCCGGACGTTGCAGACCGGCCGGCTCGGCTTCGAGGACCTGCGCAGCGTGGCGGCCAGCACCCTTGACGCGATCGCGCAATCGGCGCTCGACAGCCTCGGCGGGGTGTTCGACCGGCTGTTCGCACGCGACGGCTTGGGCGGCCTGTTCGGGGGCGGTTTCGGGGGTAGCTTCGGGGGTGGGGGCCTTCTGTCGTCGCTGCTCGGCGGCTTGTTCGGCATCGGCGGTCGGGCCGACGGCGGACCCATCGCCCCCAACCGGCCCTATTGGGTCGGCGAGCGCGGCCCGGAACTGATCGTCCCGGCGACCGCGGGCCAGGTGGTCCCGCCGGCGGCCCTGAGCGCCGCCGGGCCGCGGCCGCTGCCGCCGATCGTGGTCCAGGTGACCGGCGTCACCGGCGCCGATGCGCTGCGCCGCTCGGGCGCGCAGGTGGCCCAGGAGGTGCGCCGCGCGCTCCTCAAGGCCGAACGCGACCGCTAGGAGCGCCGCCGATGTACTGGCTCGCCAAGGCCGAAGATCAGCGCGCGCGGACCTTCTGCCACCGCTTCGACCCGGCGTTCTGGACCGTCAATTTCCCGCGCCCGATGATGGCCAGCCTGGTCACCGAAGGCGCCGACACGCTGGTGCTGCGCTGCGTTTTCTACCGCCGCAGCGACCTGGCGGGCCTGATCTGGTGGTCCGAGGATCGCCTCGACCATCCGCTTCTCGCCTATGAGACGGCGCGCGATTATTCGGGCCTGACCTTGCGCTTTCGCTGGCGGTCCACCGGCCTGCGCGGGCTCGACGCGGTGTTCGGGCCGACCCTGACCATCGAAGGCCGGGACGCCGCCGGCGCCCCGCGCACCTGGTATGTGCGGCTGTGGAACTATGCCGACGGCACGCCCACCGACGCGTGGGTGACGCTGGACATGGACCATCTGGCCGGCGGCTTTGTGCTGCCCGACCAGGCCGACCCGGTGGACCCGCGCCGCATCGACCGGCTGTTCATCAGTGCCGTGCCGCCGGGCTACGACCCGGGCGACGACGGCCCGCTGCCCGCCCCCGCCGACGCCACGCTGACGCTGTCAGAGATCGCGGTCAGCGGGACGCGGCGGACGCTGGCGCTCGGCGACACGGGCGTCAAGCCCCATGGGCTGGCGCTCGCCACCGGCTATGACGATGTGCTGTCCCAGACGCCCGAGCGGCTGCTGCGCGACGGTCTGCACCTGGGCTATCGCGGGGCGCTCAACATCTATGTGGGCATGAGCCACTATTTCCAGCTCGCCTGGGACGCCGGCGAAGGCCGTTTCCTGGTCGACCCCGCGCGGCCCTTGAACCAGCCCGCGCAAGCCTGGTTCGCCGATCTGTTCGCCCGCGCCCAGGGCTTGGGCCTTGAGACCATCGCCTCGGTATCGTTCGAGCTGTTCGACGCCCATGCGCCAAGGGCGTGGGCCCAGCGCGCCTATGACGGCAGCCGCGCGCTGACCGGCTGGGACCCGCCCTCGACGCTGCTGTCACCGGCCAACGCCGACGCCATGACCTATGTGGGCGACGTGATGCTGGCGTTCAGCGCGCTCCAGGCCGCCGCCGGTGCGCCGGTGCGCGCCCAGATCGGCGAGCCCTGGTGGTGGTCGGGGCTCGGCGGCGTGCGCCGGCCGGCGATCTACGACGCCAGCGCCAGGCAAGCCTATAGCGCCGAGACCGGCCGGCCGGTGCCCGAACCGCGCCACCGTCTGGTCACCGAAATCCCGACCGCCGATCAGGCGCACTATCTGGACTGGCTCGGCGCCAAACTGGCCGAGGCCACCAACGCGCTCGGCGACCGGGTGCGCGCGGCCCATCCCGGCGCCCAGATCCTGATGCTGTTCTACACCCCGCAGGTGCTCGACGAGACGGCGCCGATGCTGGCCCGGATCAACCTGCCGGCCGGCTGGGCCGCCCCCGCCTTCGACCGGCTGCAACTGGAAGACTATACCCACGTCACCCGTTCCGACTGGTGGGCGCGCCAGCGCGGGCTCGACCGGGCGCTGGCCGACCTGGGCTATGACCGGCGCGACAGCGACTATTTCGCCGGCTTCGTGCTACGACCGGAAGACCGCGACCAGTGGGCGGCCATCGACCGGGCCGCCGATCTGGCGCTTTCAGAGGGCTATGACCGGGTGTTCGTGTGGGCGCAATCGCAGGTCGCGCGTGACGGCTATGTGCGCTTCGCCAGCCCCCAAACCCCTCAAGAGGATGCCATGCAGGGCTTTCACGATGTCCGCCTGCCCGCCACCATCAGCTTCGGGTCGAGCGGCGGGCCGGCCTTCTCCACCGACGTGATCGAGACCGCCTCGGGCTACGAACAACGCAACGTCAACTGGGCGCAGTCCCGCTCGGAGTATGACCTGGCCCCGGCGATCCGCGCCGAAGCGGACCTGGCCGCGCTGCTGGCCTTTTTCCGGGCGCGTCAGGGCCGGGCCTTCGCCTTCCGCTTCCAGGACTGGACCGACTGGCGCTCCGGCCCCACCGATCTGGCGCCGACGCCGCTCGATCAGGTGATCGCCACCGGCGACGGCCAGACCACCCGCTTCGCCCTGGTCAAGCGCTACACCGCCGCCGGGGTCGAACAGGTGCGCCGGATCACCAAACCGGTGGCCGGCAGCGTGCGCGTGGCGGTCGCCGGCGTCGAGCGCCCCGACGGCTGGCAGGTCGACCCCGCGACCGGCTGGCTGGACTTCGACACCCCGCCGGCGCCCGGCGACCGGATCACCGCCGGTTTCGATTTCGACGTGCCGGTGCGCTTCGCCGACGACCGCTTGAGCCTCAGCCTGGCCGACATGCGCGCCGGCATGGTCGACAGCATCCGCCTGGTCGAGGTGCGCGACGAGGACGCCGCCTGATGCGCCCGATCCCGGCGGGCTTGCGCGCCCGGCTCGGCGACCCGGTGACCCGGCTGGCGCTGTGCTGGCGGGTCGACCGCACCGACGGCGCGCGCCTCGGCTTCACCAGTCACGACCGCGACCTGGCCATCGACGGGCTGGCCTATCGCGCCCGCGGCGGCTTCAGCGCCAGTGCCGCCACCGACCCCGGCGATTTGAGCGTCGGCTCGTTCAGCGCCGAGGGGGTGTTGGGGCTCGGCGGCCTGGACGCGGCCGACCTGGCCGAAGGCCGGTTCGAAGACGCCACCGTGGCGTTGTTCCTGGTCGACTGGTCGGCACCGGACTTGGGGCAAGTGCCGCTGTTCGTGGGCAGCATCGGCGACGTGGTGAATGCCCAGGGCCGGTTTCAAGCCGAGCTGCGCAGCGTCGCCCAGGCGCTCGAAAACCCGGTGGGCGAGGCTTACTCGCCCGAATGCCGGGCCGATCTGGGCGACAAGCGCTGCACCATCGCGTTGCGCGCCTGGACCGTTCAGGGCCGGGTGGCAAGCGCCGGCGGCGGCGGGCGCGACTGGTTCACCTGGGAAACACCGCGTCCCGCCGGCTGGGCCGACGCGGGCCGGGTGCGCTTCTGGACCGGGGCCAATGCCGGCCTGGCCATGGATGTCGCCACCCAGGCCGGCGCCCGGGTCGAGCTGTTCATGGCGCTGCCCCATGCCATCGCCGCCGGCGACCGGTTCGAGATCCAGGCCGGCTGCGACAAGCGGCTGGTCACCTGCCGGACCCGGTTCGACAATGTGGAGAATTTTCGCGGCGAACCGTTCGTTCCCGGCATCGACGCGCTGCTGGAATATCCCGGCCGGCCGCCGTCGAGCGGCTGAGCGCGCTGGAGGCCGGGCAGCGTCAGGCGCCCTGCGATCCGCCGGTCGCCCCACCCGCTGCGTCGTCCTGTGCGTCGTCCTCGTCAGCCTGTTGCGCCGCCTGTTGTTGGGCAGCCCGGGCTTCCAAGTCCAGTTGCTGGGCAAGGCGCGCCACCCGGTCGGCCACATCGGCGATGCTGCGCGACAGGGCATTCAGATCGTACCCCTGACCGCGAAAATAGAACCGCCCGGTCTTGGGGTCGAGGGCGCGAAACAGATCGTCCTCGGTGACCCCGGCAGCGGTCAGCTTTTCCAACGGCGTGATGGCGTCGAACACCGCCTGGCCGTGACGGTGGGTATCGACCCAGCGGTCCATCTTTTCGTCGGCATTGTCCCACAGTTCCGCGAACCGCCGGTCGCCGAGCGGGTGCTTCTCGGGCAGGCCGAGCGCCTCGCGCAGCACCTCGCCGCGCCGCCGCGACCGCGCCCGGCTCGGCCACAGGATCGACGCCACCTGCGACGCCGCGGTGACCGCCGCCTGGGCGGCGAACAACACGCCCACCTGGGCCTCCTGGCGCCCCGACTGATTGTAGACCTCCAGCGCGGCGCGGGTGAAGCCGCACTGGGAATTCAGTTCCTGGATGTAGATCGCCAGCGTGGTCCGATCCATGGCAGCGCCCCCCTTTCGTCTGTGACCCGGTGGTCGTTTCCTTGAAACCCCTGAAAACGAGCTAGCATGGCCGAGACCGCTTTGAGAAGAAGGCAGACGCCGTTGGCCCGGCGCCTGATCGCCGGCGCGCGCACCTGCCTCGGCACCCCGTTCCGCCACCAGGGCCGCGAACCGGGCCTCGGGCTCGACTGCATCGGCGTGATCGTCATTGCCGCCCGGGCCGCCGGCTTCCGCCCCCGCGACCGCCGCGACTATGGCCGCATTCCGCGCGGCACATTGCTGGAAACCGCGCTGGCGGCCGCCGGACTGCACCCGGTGGACCCGGCCGAGGCGGTGCCGGGCGACGTGCTGGTGTTTACGCTCGACCGCTGGCCGCGCCACGTGGCGCTGAGGACCGGGCGCGGCATGATCCACGCCTGGGGCCAGGTGGGGCGCGTGGTCGAACACCGGCTGTCGCCCGACTGGGCCGAGGCACTGACCGCCGCCTATCGCTTCCCCGGGGTCTGACGCCATGGCCTCACTGGTACTGCTCGCCGTGGCACAGGCCGCGGTGTCCACGGCCGCCTTCGCCGCCGCCCGCGCGCTCGCACCCTCGCCAAGCCTGGTGCGCGAAGGCCCGCGGCTCGAAGACCTGTCGGTCCAGAGCTCCGCGCTCGGCAGCCCGATCCCGCTGATCTACGGGCGCTGGCGAGCGGCCGGGAACGTGATCTGGTCCACCGGCCTGATCGAACGGCGCGAGGAAACCACCGAAGAGGTGGGCGGCAAGGGCGGCCGGTCTCAGAGCGTGACCAATGTGACCTATGTCTATTCGGCCTCGTTCGCGGTCGCGCTGGCCGGTCGGGCGATCGTCGACGTGGGCCGCATCTGGGCCGACGGCCGGCTGATCCGCGAGGCCGGCGGCGCGCTCGACGTGCCGGGGCGCTGGCGGCTCCACCGGGGCACCGAAGACCAAGCCCCCGACGCGCTGATCCAGGCCCATGAGGGGCTCGACGCCACGCCGGCCTTTCGCGGCCTGGCCTATGCGGTGTTCGAGGATCTGGCGCTCGGCGACTTCGGCAACCGTATCCCCAACCTGACCTTCGAGGTGATCGCGGAGAGCGAGGCGCCAACCCTGACCGAGATCGCCGCCGACCTCAGCGCCCGGGTCGGCGTGCCGCTCGACGGCGAGGATGCCGGGATGCCGACCGTGCCGGGCTTGTTCGTGCCCGGCGACCGGCCGGCGCGCGACGGGCTGGCCGGGCTGTTCGACCTGGCGCCGGTTCGGGTCGCGACCCGCGGCGGCGGCTTGCGCCTGCGCCTGCCAAGCACCGAGGCGGACCTTGGCCTCAGCCGCGATCGGCTGGATGCGCGGCCGGCCGGCGACGCGCCCGACGGGGTGCTGCAGCGGACCCGCGCCAACCTCGCCCGCCGCCCGCGCGAAGTGGCGGTACGCTATGCCGATCCGGCACGCGACTATCAACCGGGCCTGCAACGCGCCGGCCGACGGCCCGGTGCCGGCGGCCGGCGCGAGACGCTCGACCTGCCGATGACCCTGGCGGCCAATCAAGCCAAGGCCCTGGCCGGGCGGCGGCTGCAACGGATCTGGTCCAACGACGATCGGATGCGGCTGGTCGGGCCGATGAGCCTCGCCGCGCTCGAACCGGGCGACCGGCTGCAATTGACCGACCACCCGGCGGCGGTCCCCGGCCAGGACATCATCGTCGACCGGCTGACGATTGGCCCGGGCCTGGTGGCGCTCGACGGCCGCGGCGGCGGAACCGCGTCGACGGCGCTCGCACCCCCGCCCGCCGACACCGGCCGTTTTCCCGGTCAGACCGTGGCGCCCGTGGGGGAAACCCGCTGGGCCGTGCTCGACCTGCCGCTGCTGCCGGGCCAAGCCGACACGCCCGGTCGCTTCGACCTGTTCGCCGCGCTCACCGGAGCCGCCACCGGCTGGCGCGGCGGCCGGGTATTCTGGTCCACCGACCAGGGCGACAGTTACATCTCGGCCGGCGCAACCGGCATCGCCGCGGTCATGGGCGACACCCTCGCCGCCCTCGCCGCCGGCCCCGCCGATCTGTGGGATGAGTGCCACACGCTGACCGTCCGGTTGACCCGCCCCGGTCAGACGCTGGTGAGCCGATCCGCTCTGGCGGTCTTGAACGGGGCCAATCTGGCCCTGGTGGGCGACGAGGTGATCCAGTTTCGCACCGCCCTGCCGGTCGGCGACGACACCCTTCGCCTCGACGGCCTGTTGCGCGGCCGGCTGGGCAGCGCGATCCCAACCGGCGGGCACCCCGCCGGCAGCCGCTTCGTGCTGATCAGCCCGGGCGACTTCATCCGCCTCGGCGTGCCCTCGGGCCAGCGCGGGCGGCCGGTGCTGGTCAAGGCGGTCAGCGTCGGCGGTTCGGCCGAAGCGGTCGATGCGATCCCCCTCACGCCCGAAGCCCGGGCGCTCCGACCGCTGTCGCCGGTGCATCTGACCGGCCGTCGAAATGCCACGGGCGATCTGTCCCTGCGCTGGATCCGCCGCACGCGCGTGGCCGGCGACTGGCTCGACGGCACCGACGTACCGTTGGGCGAGGAACGCGAAGCCTATGCGGTGGACATCCTGGGGCCCGATGGCACCATCGTGCGGACGCTCAACGTCAGCGCGCCCGATGCCATCTACACCGCCGCCCAACAGGGCGCCGACTTCGGCACGCCGCCGCCGACGGTGACCGTGCGGGTGGCCCAGATCAGCGCCGCTGTCGGCCGCGGCCGGTCGCGCAGCGCCACCCTCTGACCGTCCGTCGCCACCCGGCCGGCCCACCGATAAGCCTTCCAGCGAACATCCGATACGCCCCCGCGTCCGCTTCCGGAGACGACCATGACCGAAACGACGTCGCGCCTTGTCCTGCCGCTGTTGCAAACCGCCCAGGCGCAGAAGGAAATCACCCACAACGAGGCCCTGGTGCTGCTCGACGCACTGGTCCATGCCAGCGCCGAGAGCGCCGACCTGGCCGCTCCGCCGGCCGCCCCGACGCCCGGACAGACCTGGCTTGTCGCCGCGCCGGCCACCGGCGAATGGGCCGGCCGCGCAGACGCGCTGGCCGTGTTCACGACCGGGGGCTGGCGGTTCATTGCGCCGGTCGAAGGTCTCGCCCTGTGGCTTGCCGATCGGGCGCTACCGGCGGTCTATCGCGATGGTGCCTGGGTCATCGGCTCGTTGGCGGCCACCGGTCTGGAAATCGACGGCCACCAGGTGATCGGCGCGCGCCAGGGGGCGATTGCCGACCCCGACGGCGGCACCACGGTCGATGCCGAATGCCGCGCCGCCCTGGCGACGCTGCTGGCCGCCTTGCGCACCCATGGGCTGATCGAGACCTGATCGCAACCAACCGGCGTGCAAGCCCGGCGATCCCCCAAAGGCTCCCTCATCCCCGGCGCTCGCCCACCCGATTGCAAAAAAATAGACACGCCAATGTCTTTTTCTCGCCCTATCCGGAGATGTTCATAAGGTTGAAACCGGTCGGATCGTCGACGCCATGCCCGTTAAGCGTGTTCACCGCTCGACAATGCGACCGGTAACCACTTACGATCTGGTCAAGCTTGCCTCACCGGGGCGAGACCGGCCAACGATGATGAGGGAACGACCATGACGTCACGCGGTGCACTTCTTCTTTCCGCCGCCGCACTCGCCCTGGGCCCGGCGGCCCTGGCTCAGGAAACCGAGGTCGATCGGGATAATGGCCCCTATATCGGCGTAATCGGCGGCGTGAACGTGCAGACCGACGAAACCTTCGTTGGCCAGGACAGCAATTTTCTCGCCCGGCCGAATGCCGACGCCGGCTATATGATCGGCGGCGTGTTCGGCCGCGAGGTCGACCTGTTCGGCCAGGGCGTCCGATTCGAGGCCGAGTTCTCCTACCGCGACAACGACCTGGACAGCCTGCTGGTCAGCCAGGGCGCCGGCGTGCTCGGTGCCGGCGACCGCAATCTGGTCAGCGCCACCACCAAGACCGTCAGCGTCATGGGCAACGCGCTTTACTCGCCGGACATCGACTTTCCGGTCCAGCCGTTCGTCGGCGGCGGCATCGGCGTCTCGGTGGTCGACTATGATTCCATGCGGCTGAGCAGCCAGAGCCAGGCGATCCTCGACGACGATCAGGACGCCCGCTTCGCCATGCAGGGCATCGCCGGCCTGGAAAGCTATCTGACCGACCATCTGCGCCTGCAGGTGGGCTATCGCTATCATGTGGTGCCGAATGTGCGCCTGTCGCTGCGCAACGCCGGCAGCGTCAAGACCGACTATGAAGCCCACACCGCCTTCGTCGGCCTGCAATGGCAGTTCGGTGGCGGGACCACCAAGCCGGCGCCCAAGCCCGCCGCGGCGCCGGTGGCGCCCAACCGCGCCCCCACCGCCGTGGACGACCGGGTCTCGGGCAAGGCCGGCCAGGACATCGTCATCGCCGTGCTGGGCAACGACCGCGACCCCGACGGCGACCGGCTGAGCATCACCAGCACCGGCGCGGCCGACCATGGCCAGGTGCGGCGCAACCCCGACGGCACCATCACCTACCGCGCGCCGGCCGACTTCGAGGGCAGCGACCGCTTCACCTATCGCATCGTCGACAGCGCCGGCGAAGGCGCCACCGGCACCGTGCGCCTGGACATCGCGCCGGCCGACCTGCCGCCGCCGTTCCTGGTGTTCTTCGCCCTCGACAGCGCCGAGTTGTCGGCCTCGGCCCGCGACACGCTGGCAGAGGCGGTGGACGCCTATCGCGACTATGGCGTCGCGTCGATCTCGGCCACCGGCCACACCGACACCACCGGCCCGGCCTGGTACAATGACCGCCTGGCCAAGCGCCGCGCCGACGCGGTCAAGGCAGCGCTTGAAGCCATGGGGCTCGACGCCGGCGAGATCGCCGTCGCCGGCCGCGGCGAATCCGAGTTGCTGGTGCCGACCGCCGACGGCGTGCTGGAACCCCAGAACCGCCGGGTGGAAATCGAACTGCGGCGCACCGACGACGCCATGAACTGACCACCGGCATGACCGGTTTACCGACCGGCGGCTCCATGACGGGGTCGCCGGTTTTTTTGTGCTTGAGGTGGCGAAGCGGTGGGCCCCATGTCCGCCCCGGCGTGGCCGAGCCCGCCGGTCCCTCCCGTGCCGCCATCGCCAACCGCGGCAAGGCGCACAGCCCCCGGGACGAAAGCGGCAGACCGGCGCTTTGCCAGGGTTCGCTCATGCGCCGCGGCGACTGATTTGCGTCGCTGCGCGCGTAATGATCGCGGAGAAGGGGGGGGAAGAAAGAAATGGTGCCGCTGGAGAGAATTGAACTCTCGGCCTCACCCTTACCAAGGGTGCGCTCTACCACTGAGCTACAGCGGCCCGGTCGCCGCACCAGCCAGACACCGGTGCGTGCGGTGGCGGTCTCTTGCCACAGCGGTTCGTGGGGCGCAACCCTTTGAATCGGCGTTTTGCCGGATTTGCTGTCAGAACCGCCAAAACGCTCAGGACGGCGTGTCGGGCACCGGCTGGGCCGGGCCGCGCAACCAGCTGCCGTCGGGCTTGAGACACGCCGCACCATAGGCCGCCCGGGTCTCGCCGGCGACGACGATCTCGGTCTGGTATTCGCGCACCACCAAGCAGCGCTCGCCGGGGAAACTGTCGGGCGCCCAAGCCGGGCGCTCGGCGCCCTGAGCGACCCGCGGCGCCGGCATGGGCACCGGCCCCGGACGCGGCGCTGAGCGCCGAACCGGCCGGTCTTGCGGCACGATCACCCGGCGCGGCGGGTCGTCACGCCCGGCCAGATCGGCCAGCGCCAGCCCCGCCCCCAAGCCCAGCACCGCCGCCGCCGCGATCTCGGCCGCATCCGCACCGCCGCGACGATAGCGATACCGTGGCCAGCCATAGCCATGATAGTAACCAGCCCCGATCTGCGGTCGCCACCAGGAGCCATAGCGATAGCCGCCGCCCCACCAGGGCGTCCCAAATCCATAGCCGATCCGAACCACGCCGCCGGCCTCGGCCGCCGGGGCGACCCCCAGCCACAGGCTCGCCGCCACGCCCAACCCGAGAGCCAGGCCCAGTCCCTTGATCGTCCGCACCGGTCCACCCATGGCCGCCCCTTCCGCTGGTTTGCTTCGGTCCGCAGAGTCGCTTTCCGGGACCGATCATAGCATGCCGGAGGGCCGGACAACATCGCCTCGCCCACCGCAGCCGAAGCCGCGACCGGCAACCGGCCCGGCGGCGGTTTTGCGCTCTGGACTTGGCGCCGGGTTCACCCTTAATGCTATGACCCTCGCGTATCGCCGTGCCAGCCAAGTTCGAAGGGCAATCATGAAGCCGACATTTCCGTTTTCCGCCCTGGTCGGGCAGCAAGAGATGACCCAAGCCCTGATGATCGCCGCCGTCGACCCGGCCGTGGGCGGGGTGCTGATCCTGGGCGACCGGGGCACCGGCAAGTCCACCGCCGTGCGCGCGCTGGCCCGGCTGCTGCCCGAGGTCCGCGTCACCGAGGGCTGCCCCTATGGCTGCGACCCGGCGAAAGGCTCGGGCCCGTGCGGCGAAGGCTGTCCGCGCCCCGAAGGCGACCAGAGCGAGGTCAAGAGCCACATGAAGCCGGTGCCGGTGGTCGACCTGCCGCTCGGCGTCACCGAAGACCGGGTGGTCGGCGCGCTCGACCTGGAACGCGCGCTCACCAAGGGCGAGAAGGCGTTCGAGCCGGGCCTGCTGGCGCGCGCCAACCGCGGTTTTCTGTACATCGACGAGGTCAACCTGCTTGAAGACCATATCGTCGACCTGCTGCTCGACGCCGCCGCGTCGGGCGAGACGGTGGTCGAGCGCGAGGGCCTGTCGGTGCGCCACCCGTCCAAGTTCGTGCTGATCGGCAGCGGCAACCCCGAAGAAGGCGACCTGCGCCCGCAGATGCTCGACCGCTTCGGCCTGTCGGTCGAGGTGGGCACGCCGGGCGAGATCGCCACCCGGGTCGAGGTGGTGCGCCGGCGCGACGCGTTCGAACGCGACCCCGAAGCGTTCCTCGATCGGTGGGCCGACGAGGAAAAGGCGCTGCGCGCGCGCATCGTCGCAGCCCAGGGCCATATCGGCTCGGTCCAGGTGCCCGACGAGGTGCTCGCCAAGGCGGCCGAATTGTGCATGGAACTGGGCACCGACGGCCTGCGCGGCGAGTTGACCCTGATCCGCACCAGCCGCGCGCTCGCCGCCCTCGACGCCGCGCCGGCGGTGACCCTCGACCATCTGCGTCGGGTGGCGCCGATGGCGCTGGCCCACCGCCTGCGCCGCGACCCGCTGGACGAAACCGGCTCGGGCGCGCGCGTCGGCCGGGCCATCGACACCGTGCTCGGCCCCGCCGCCGCCGGCGCCCCGGGGTCCGCGCAAGCGGTGGGCTGAGCCCATGGCCAACGCCTCCAACGCGCCGGCGACCGACGCGCCAGACGCCGCAGCGATGGCCGCGGCGGGCGACGACGCCGCCGAGGCGCGCGCCGCCGTCTGGACCGACGCGGCGATGATCGCCGCCTTGATCGCCGTCGACCCGGCCGGGCTCGGCGGCGTGCACATCAAGGCGTGGCCGAGCCCGGTACGCCACCGCTGGCTCGACCTGATGAAAGAGATGATGGGCCCCGGCCGGCCGTTTCGCTGGGTTCCGGTATCGGCACCTGAGTCGCGGCTGCTCGGCGGGCTCGACCTGACCGCGACCCTTGAAGCCGGCCGACCGATGGTCGCCAAGGGGCTGCTGGCCGAGGCCGACGGCGGCGTGCTGGTGGCCACCATGGCCGAGCGCATGGCCACCGAAACCGCCGCGCGGATCACCCAGACCATGGACCGGGGCGCGGTGACCCTCGAACGCGACGGCCTGACCCGCCAGTTCGACACCCGTTTCGGGCTGATCGCGCTCGACGAATCGGACACCGACGAAGACGGCCCGCCGGCGGCGCTGCTCGACCGGCTGGCGTTCTCGCTGACCCTCGAAGGGTTGCGCCACGACGACGACTTGCCGGCGCTGTTCCTGGCCGAGGAAGTGGCCGCCGCGCGCCAGCGGCTGCCCAAGGTAACCATCGGCGACCCCCATGTGGAGGCGCTGTGCCGGACCGCTGCGGCGCTTGCCATCGGCTCGATCCGGGCCGAGTTGCTGGCGGTGCGCGCCGCCTGTGCCTCGGCCGCGCTCGACGGCCGGCGCGAGGTCGACGAAGACGACGCCCTGCTGGCCGCCCGGCTGGTGCTGTCGCACCGGGCGCGCGCGCTGCCGGCGCCGCCGCAACAGCAAGACGACGACGAGCAACAACCCCCGCCGCCGCCCGAAGACGACGCGCAAACCGATGAGCCCGAAACGCCGCCCGACCTGCCCGACCAGCCGGACGAGCCAGAGGCCGACACCGACCGCGACGACCTGGCCGACAATGCCGGCGAAGAGGACCGCATGGTCGACGCGGCGCAAGCGGCAATCCCGCAGGACCTGCTCAACCGGCTGATCGCCGGCCAGGGCGCCCGGGCCGCCAATCGCAGCGCCAAGGGCAAGCAGAAGAAGATCGCCGGCGCCCGGCGCGGCCGGCCCACCGGCACCCGGCGCGGCATGCCCGGCGGCGGCGAGCGGCTCAACGTGATCGAGACCCTGCGCTCGGCAGCGCCCTGGCAGCCGCTGCGCCGCGCCCAGGGCCAGGTCGCCCATGACGGCGTGCAGGTGCGCGCCGACGATTTCCGAATCACCAAGTTCAAGCAGCGCGCCGAGACCACCAGCATCTTCGTGGTCGACGCCTCGGGCTCGGCGGCCCTGGCACGGCTTGCCGAGGCCAAGGGCGCGGTCGAGATTCTGCTCGCCGACTGCTATGTGCGCCGCGACGAGGTGGCGCTGGTCGCCTTCCGCGGCACCAAGGCCGACGTGCTGTTGCCGCCGACGCGCTCGTCGGCGCGCGCCAAGCGCTCGCTGTCGGCGCTGCCGGGCGGCGGCGGCACGCCGCTGGCGCTGGGCCTCGACGCCGCCCTGGGCGTCGCCGAGGGCGAGCGCCGACGCGGCCGGCGGCCGATCGTCGTGGTGCTGTCCGACGGCGGTGCCAACATCGACCGCGCCGGCGCGGCCGGGCGGGCGCAGGCCAAGGAAGACGCGTTGAAATCCGCCCAGGCGATGCGCGCCGCCGGCGTTCAGGCGCTGTTCGTCGACACCTCGGAACGCGGCCGGATGCGCGGCAAGGCCCTGGCGCGCGAGGTGGCCGCGGCCATGGGCGCGGAGTATCTGCCGCTGCCGGCCGCCGACGCGCGCGCGCTGTCGACCGCGGTGCGTGCCCGCACGCCCGCCGACGCCGACGGTTAGGGCGCGGGGATGCTACCGGCGTTCGACAAACCCTTGTGGGGGCGCGACGGCGCCGACTGGCCCAACCGCGAGGCCAGCCGCTTCGTCGAAGCCGACGGGCTTGCCTGGCACGTGCAGGTGATGGGGCCGCCGGTCGGCAGCGGCGCGCCGGTGGTGCTGCTGATCCACGGCACCGGCGCGGCCAGCCATTCCTGGCGCGACGTGGCGCCGATCCTGGCCCGGACCGCCACCGTCATCGTCCCCGACCTGCCCGGTCACGGCTTCACCGAAACGCCGCCGCGCGGCCGGCTGGGCCTGGCCGGCATGGCGGTGGCGGTGCGCGCCCTGGCCCGCGCGCTCGACGTGCACCCCTGCGTGGCGGTCGGCCATTCCGCCGGCACCGCGATCTTGATGCGCGCGATCCTCGACGGCGGCGAGGCGTTCGCGCCACGGGCGCTGATCGGCTTCAACAGCGCGCTGTTTCCGTTCCGCGGTGAGGCCAGCCAGTTCTTCTCGCCGCTCGCCAAGATGCTGGCGCTCAACCCGGTGATCCCGGCGATCGCCGCGTTCCGGGCCAGCGACGAAAAAGCGATCCGCCGGCTGATCGAACAGACCGGCTCGACCATCGACGCGCGCGGGCTCGACTGCTACCGGCGGCTCATGCGCCGGTCGGGCCATGTCTCCGCGACGCTGGCGATGATGGCCAATTGGGATCTGGCGCCCCTGGGCCGGCAGATGGGCAAACTGGCCTGTCCGGTGACCCTGGTGGTCGGCACCGGCGACACCGCCGTCCCACCGGCCGAGGCCGAGGCGGTGGCCGAACGGCTGGCCCATGCCCGGATCGTCCAGTGGCCGGATCTGGGCCATTTGGCGCATGAGGAGGCCCCGCAGGCGGCCGCCGACCTGATCGCCGAGACGCTGGCGACCGTCGGCGGGCAAAAGGACGCACCCGACACGGCCGGCTGAGGCCCCGCATCCGCCGGCTACCGGGCCACCGGCGCGCCCCGACCGCCACCGACCGGCGCCCGCCCCCCATCCGCAGCCCGCGCACGGGCGTAAATCTTAGTTTACACTTTTCCACGTCAACGGGTATTGTCTGGTGGCGCGGCGCTCCCCATGGGCGCCGGTTTGCTGCCCTTTCTGTCGAGGACACCCCATGCCGCCGTTCCGCGTTTCGAGCGTCCGCCACCCGCTGGGTCCGGCCGTGCCGGGGCTCGGCGTGTCCGGCCGGACGGTTGTGTGACCATGGTCCGCGTCTCCCTTCCCGACGATCACCCCCACCGCCACCAGCTCAACGACGAGGTCCACGCCCGGCCGTTCGAGCCCATGGGCACGCCGTCGCGCATCACCTACATCGCGTTCTACACCGACTGGTCGCTGGACGAGCGCGACTGGCAGCCGCTCGCCGATCTGGCCGAGCGCTTCGAGGCGCTGCCACCGCGACCCGGCGCCAACCACTATTTCGCCGACTTCGGCCGGTTCCGGCTGAAGTGGGAGCGCCATACCGAATTCACCCGCTATACCATCATCGCACCGGGCGCCGGCGAAGACCCGTTCGCCGACCCGGCGGTGAACATGCTGCCCAAGGACTGGCTGGAGAACCTGCCCGGGGAGTTGCTGGTGGCCACCCACGCCGCGCTCGTCCACCCCGGCGACATTCCCAACGAGACCGACACGCTCGCGGCGCGCTTCTTTAACGGCAATGTGCTGCTCGGCTCGCAGATCGGCGACGGCGAGGCGGTCGCCCTGACCGATTTCCGCATCCACGGCGACCGCTTCGGCCGTTTGCTGGTGATCAATCGCGGGCTGTCGGAGCGCCGCGCCGGGCGCATGCTGCAGCGCCTGTTCGAGATCGACACCTACCGCCTGCTGGCGCTCATGGCGCTACCCATCGCCCGGCGCCAATTGCCTACCCTGCGCGCGCTCGAACAGGAACTGATCGACATCACCTTCGAGATGGAGACCGCCGCCCAGGAAGACGAGCCCAAGCTACTCGACCGGCTGACCCGCCTTCAGGGCGGGATCGAGAAGGGCCATGCCAGCAGCGCCTATCGCTTCAGCGCGGCGGAAGCCTATTACCAGTTGGTCAATGCGCGCATCGAGGAGTTGCGCGAACAGCGCTACCCGGGCGTCCAGCACCTGCGCGAGTTCACCGAACGCCGGCTGGCGCCGGCCGTGGCAACCTGCCGTGCGGTCGCCGAGCGCCAGGATTCGCTATCGGTGCGAGCGGCGCGCGCCACCCAGCTTTTGTCCACCCGGGTCGACATCGATCGCCAGGCCCAAAACCAGCTTCTGCTGGAGACCATGAGCCGGCGCGCCAAGCTGCAATTGCGCCTGCAACAGACGGTCGAAGGTCTGTCGGTGGCCGCGATCACCTATTACGTGGTCGGCTTGGTGGGCTATGCCGCCAAGGCGGCGGAAAAGGCCGGTGCGCCGATCAACCCGGACGTGGCCACCGGGCTGGCGATCCCGGTGGTGATCCTGATCGCGGCGGGCGTGATCCAGCGGGTGCGCCGCAAGCTGGTCGGCGACGACGCCGACCATGATTGACCGATTCCCTGAATAACCACAACGACAGCTAACGAGGCGGACCATGTTGCAGACCCCGACCCCCAGTTCCCAGGACCTCACCGGCGGCAAGGCCCCGCACGCGGTGGTGATCGGCGCCGGCTTCGGCGGTCTGGCCGCCGCCGTGCGGCTCGGCGCGCGCGGCTATCGGGTGACCCTGCTGGAGCATCTCGATGCGCCGGGCGGCCGCGCCTATGTGTTCAAGCAGGATGGCTTCGTGTTCGACGCCGGGCCGACCATCGTCACCGCGCCGTTCCTGTTTGAAGAGCTGTGGGAGATGTGCGGCAAGCGCATGGCCGACCATGTGGAGCTGCGCGAGATCCAGCCGTTCTTCCGCATCCAATTCCACGACGGCAAGCATTTCGACTATACCGGCAAGACCGACCTGATGCGCCAGGAGGTGGCCAAGTTCAATCCCGACGATGTCGCCGGCTACGACCGCTTCATGAAGTACAGCAAGGAAGTGTTCGACATCGGCTTCACCGAACTGGGGCACGCCTCGTTCGGCCGCTTCACCGACATGATCAAGGTCGCGCCCGATCTGGTCCGCTTGGGCGGCTATCGCAGCGTCTACGGCTCGGTCTCGCAGTACTTCAAGAGCGAGTATCTGCGCACGGTGTTCAGCTTCCACCCGCTGTTGGTGGGCGGCAACCCGTTCAGCACCACCGCCGTCTACAATCTGATCGGCTATCTGGAGCACGAATGGGGCGTCCACTTCGCCATGGGCGGCACCGGCAAGCTCGCCGAAGGGCTGGTCGACCTGATCCGCGGCCAGGGCAATGAGGTGCGCTTCCAGGCCACCGTCGACGAGATCACCGTCGACCAGGGCAAGGTCTCGGGCGTGCGGCTGGCCTCGGGCGAGACCATCGCCGCCGACGTGGTGGTGTCGAACGCCGACAGTGCCGCCACCTACCGGCGCCTGCTGCCGGCGCGCTATCGCAAGCGCTGGACCGACAAGCGGCTCGACCGGTCGCGCTATTCCATGAGCTTGATGGTCTGGTACTTCGGCACCGACAAGCGCTACGAGGATGTGGAGCATCACACCATCCTGCTCGGCCCGCGCTATCGCGCCCTGGTCGACGAGATTTTCCAGGCCAAGGACCTGCCGGACGATTTCAGCCTCTATCTGCACCGGCCGACCGCCACCGACCCGTCGCTGGCGCCCGAGGGCTGCGACGCCTTCTATGTGCTGTCGCCGGTGCCGCACCTGGACGCCGATATCGACTGGGAGACCGCCGCCGAGCCCTATCGCGCCAAGATCGAACAGGCGCTGTCGGAGACGCTGTTGCCCGACCTGGGCCGGCATGTGGTCAGTTCGCACATGATCACCCCGCCCTATTTCCAGGACACGCTGCTGTCGGAGAAGGGCGCGGCCTTCGGGCTGGCGCCGAGCCTGTTGCAAAGCGCCTGGTTCCGCCCGCACAACAAGAGCGAAGAGGTCGACAATCTGTTCCTGGTCGGCGCCGGCACCCATCCCGGTGCCGGCCTGCCCGGCGTGGTGTCGTCCGCCCGTGTGCTCGACGAGGTCGTCCCCGATGCCAACACCTTTGCTTGAGACCCGGCATTCCCGGCCGGCGGACCATGCCCGCTGCCGGGTGATGCTGCGTGAGGGGTCCAAGTCGTTCCACGCCGCCGCCCAGTTGCTGCCCGACCGGCTGCGCCAGGCGGCGACCGTGGTCTATGCCTTCTGCCGGCTCGCCGACGACGGCGTCGACCACGCCGTCGACGGTCGGGGCGCGCTCGAACGGCTGCACGAGCGGCTCGACCGCGCCTATGCCGGCGACCCGCTCGACCAACCGGTCGACCGGGCGCTGGCCGACACCGTGGTCCAACACTCGATCCCCAAGGTCACCTTCGAGTGGCTGTTCGACGGCTTCGCCTGGGACACCCAGGGCCGCGATTATGAAACCCTGTCCGACGTGCGCGCCTATGGCGTGCGCGTCGCCGGCACGGTGGGCGTGATGATGGCGGTGCTGATGGGCGTGCGCGACCGCGCCGCCCTGGCCCGCGCCTGCGACCTGGGCATCGCCATGCAGTTGACCAACATCGCCCGCGACGTGGGCGAAGACGCCAATGCCGGCCGACTCTACCTGCCGCGCACCTGGTTCGCCGAGGCCGGGCTCGACGTGGACGCCTGGCTCGCCCGACCGACCATGGGGCCAGGGCTGGCAAGCGTGGTCGAACGCCTGCTCGCCGAGGCCGACCGGCTCTACGCCCGCGCCGAACCGGGCATCGACGCCCTGCCCAAGGACTGCCGCAGCTCGATCTACGCCGCGCGCTACATCTATGCCGATATCGGCCGGGTGATCCGCGACCAGGGCTGCGATTCGATCAGCAGCCGCGCGGTGGTCACCGGCCGGCGCAAGCTGGCGCTGATCGCGCGCGCCGGCTGGGCCGCGCGCCGACCCCAGCCAGGCAGCGACGCGCTGTGCCTGCCCGAGGCCGAACCGTTCATCGACGCCGTGGTCGCCACGCCGCCGACGCCGGAAAGTCAGCAGGTCATCGACGACAATCTGGGCTGGGTGCTGACCCTGTTCGACCGCCAGGCGCGCCACGAACGCCTGCGCCAGCAGCGACGATAGGCCCCCGCAGACGCGCCGCCAGCTTGTGTGTTAGGGTGACAGTTCCCGAAATTGGAGGTCTCCCATGCCCGCAAACTGGATCTTCTTCGCCGAACTGTTCGTGCTCAAGGGCGCCCTGATCGCCTTCTTGATCCGCGAATGGATCGTCATGGACCGCGACATCAAGCGCCGGCGTGCTGAAAAGGCCGCCGAGGCCCAAGCCGCGCCGCGCAGCGTCGAGCCGGCCGCAGCGGTGGCCCAGGACCGCGCGGCCTGACCGAGCGGTCCCAAAGGCCCGAAGCGACGCCGCCGCCCGGCTCAGCCGCCGAGCCGACCGAACGGCGTGTCGAGCGCGACCACGCCGCGGCGCCGGGCGGCCAGATCGTCGAGCGCCCGGGCCGCAGCGATGCGCCCGGACAGCGCCGCCATGGGCACGCCCGGGCCCGGGTGCACCGACCCGCCGCAGCAATAAAGCCCGGGCAGGCGCGTGACCGCCCCGGCGCGTTTGAAGGTGCCCAGGCTGCCCTGCACCCGGCGCCCGTAAAGCCCGCCGCCGGTGGCCGGGAACAGCCGCTCGAACCCCGCCGGCGTGGTGCGCACGGTGGGCGCCGCATCGGGGCGGTCGAGGCGCAGCCCGCACGCCGCCATCAACTCCCACGCTTCGCGCTCGGCATGGTCCAGCATGGCGGGCGCCAGCTCGCCCCGGTCGCCGTCGGGCGGCGCGTTGACCAGCAACAGCAGCCGCTCGGCACCGCGCTCCTCGCCCCGCTTCCCCTCCCGACCCTCACCGCGATCTTGGGCGCACACATAGACCGTGGGCCGGCGGGTGATGTCGCGGCGTTTGAACACGGCGTCGAATTCGTCGGCATAGTCGGCGGAGAAAAACACATTGTGGCGGTGCAGGTCGAAGCCGTCGGTGTGCGCACGGGTCGCCCAGGTGATCGCCGACAGCCCGCGCGCACGCGCCGGCACCGCGCGCGCGGCCGGGCGTGCCGACGCGCCCAGCAAACCGCCAGCCAGGGCCGACACGTCGCCGTTGAACACCACCGCGTCGCCGGTCAGCCGCTCGCCGCTGTCCAACTCGACGCCCACGGCGCGACCGCCCTCGACCACAATCCGCGCCACACCGCTGCCATAGCGATAGACGGCGCCCCGGTCGCGGCCGAGTCGCTCCACCGCCCGGGCCAGAGCGTGCATGCCGCCGTCGACCAGCCACACGCCCTCTTGTTCCACCTGGGCGATCAGCATCAGGGTCGCCGGGCCCTCGAACGGCGACGAGCCCACATAAGTCGCGTAGCGGCCGAACAATTGGCGCAACCGCGGGTCGGAGAAATACCGCCCCAAGGCGCCCCACAGGGTCGAAAACGGGTCGATGCGCAGCATGGCGCCCAACCGGTCGAAGCCGACCCGGCGCACCAGCGACAGCGGCCCCGGGCGCTCGGCGGCCATGAACGGGGGCGTCAGGGTGGCGGCGATCTCGGCGCTGCGGGCGGCGAAGGCGCGGAAGCCTGCGGCATCTTCTGGACCGGCGAAGGCCTCGACGGCGGCGGCCGAACGGTCGAGGTCGGCGAACAGGTCGAGCCGGCCGCCATCGTCCCAGGCATGACGGGCCAGAATGTCGGCCGGTCGCGCGCTCACATAGCGCTCGAACGACGCGCCGGCGTCGTCGAACAGGCCCTCGAACACCCAGCGCATGGTGAACACCGTGGGGCCGGCGTCGATGCCGTCATTGCCCACAGCCCCCGCCGCCGCGGTCTCGCCGCCGCCCGGGTCGAGCCGGCGCATCTTGCCCCCGGGCGCCGGCGCCTTCTCCACCAGCGTCACCCGCGCGCCGCGCGCCGCCAGGTCGGCCGCCGCCGCCAGCCCGCCCATGCCCGCGCCGACCACGATCACATGGCTCATGCCGTCTCCCGTCCTTGTCCGAAAAATCGTTACCAGCCGAGACGATACCATGACCGCGCGCGCTGTCACCCGGGGCCGGCCGCGCGAAAGGCTTCTGTTCGGTCGCCAAATGCACTAGACCGCCCCCATGACCGACAAGACATCCCAAACACCCCCATCCAGCGCCGACCGTCCGGCCGCACCCAGCCCCGACGCGATTGGCCCCGACACGCCCGGCTCCGACGCGACTGGCGGCGGCGGCGAGCGCATCGCCAAGGCGCTGGCGCGCGCCGGCATCGGGTCGCGGCGTGACGTGGAACGGCTGATCGAGGCCGGGCGCGTGCGCGTCGACGGCGAGGTGCTCAAGACGCCGGCGTTTCTGATCGACCGGCTCGACCGGGTGCGCGTCGACAACAAGCCGGTGGCCCCGGCCGAGCCGACCCGGATGTGGCGCTTCTACAAGCCGCGCGGCGTGGTCACCACCGCGCGCGACCCCGAAGGCCGGCCGACCATCGCCGACCGGCTGCCGGCGTCGATGCCCCGGGTGGTGTGCGTCGGCCGGCTCGACCTCAACACCGAAGGTCTGCTGCTGCTGACCAATGACGGCGCCCTGGCGCGCTGGATGGAATTGCCGGCCACCGGCCTGCCGCGCCGCTACCGGGTCCGCGTGTTCGGCCAGCCCGACGCCAACGCGCTCGCCGGCCTGGCCCAGGGCGTCACCGTCGACGGCGTCACCTATGGCCCGGTCAAGGTGGCCGTCGTCCGGCGCCAGACCAGCAATGCCTGGCTCGACGTGACCCTGCACGAAGGCAAGAACCGCGAGATTCGCAAACTGATGGCGCATCTGGGCCTCGACGTGAACCGTCTGATCCGGCTCGGCTATGGGCCGTTCACGCTCGGCCAGATGAAGCCGGGGCAAGTGGACGCGGTGCCGGTCAAGGCGCTGCGAGCAGCCCTCGGCGGTTATTTCGGCGACGAGGCCGCCAGCGGCGACGCCGCCCCAGGCCTGGTTGCCCCGCCCCCCGACCCGTCGAAATGGGCGCGCGCCAAAGCCAAGCCCAAGACCGGCCCCAAGGCAAAAGCAAAAGCCAAGACCGGCAAGCGCGACAATCGCCAGGAAGACCGGGCAGACAGCACCCGCGCCAAATCGCGCCCTCCCGCGCGCCCGCGCGCCGCCGAGACGCCGCCGAGCGACGCCGGCGAGCGCCGCCGTGCCGCCCCGCCGCGGGCCGGCACGCAGGCCAACAAGGCCGAGGGTCGCCAGACGGGAAAAACAGGCCGGGCCACGCTCAGCGCCCCAACGCCAAGGCCCCACGCCGGCAACAAGGGACCCAAAGCGGCCGCCCCGTCCGGCAGCAAAACGCGGCCCAAACCGGCGCCGAAACCAACGTCGAAACCGGGCCGACAGTCGTCCCCCAAACCCGCGCCCAAGCGACCGCGAGGCTGAGACCCGATGCGCATCGTCGCCGGCCGTTATCGCGGCGTTCACCTGCCCTCGCCTACGGACCGGGCAATCCGGCCGACCACCGACCGGCTGCGCGAGCGGCTGTTCAACATCCTCCAACACCGCCAGGATCCGAGCCTCGCTGGCGCCCGGGTCGCCGACCTGTTCGCCGGCACCGGCGCGCTCGGCTTCGAAGCGCTGTCGCGGGGCGCCGCCCATGTGAGCTTCATCGATCAAAGCCCCGAAGCCCGGCGCCTGATCGCCCGGACCCGCGACCGCTTGGGCGTCGCCGACCAAGTGGCCATCCTGGCCGCCGACGCAACCCGGCTGCCGCGCTGCCCCGGCCCGGCGATGGACCTGATTCTGCTCGACCCGCCCTATGCCAAAGACCTGATCACGCCGACGCTGGCCGCGCTGGCCGCCGGCGGCTGGCTGCGGCCGGGCGGACTCGTCGCCGTGGAAAGCAGTGCCCAAGAGACGATCACGCCGCCGTCGAGCCTGGTCGAGCGGGACCGGCGCAACCAAAAAAACACACAGCTTGTGCTATATACCTACACTCATTAGGCGATTTCTAACCTAGTCACACTTTTCAATTGCGCGAAGTTGGACTCGTGATAAGCTTTATCCGAGTATTTTCCATGTCTCCCTAGCCTTATCAGCGCAGGAAATGGGGCGCATCATGACCGAGAGCCGCATTGAAGACGCCAATGCCATTAAACAGTGCTTGCGTTACATCCAGAAAGACGCCGAGCAAGCGGGCTTCAACCTCGCCGTTCTGCACATTAAGCTTGCGATCATGGAAGTCATGGCCGAGGGAAGAAGTGCGCCCCGCCAGCCGGGCGATGCGCCGGGCAAAGCCAGGTCGCTCGACACCGCCTGGCCGGCGGACGCCCTGCCCCCCGGCCGCGGTGCCGGACGCAACCATTAAGGCATTTGGCGATCCGGTCGGCGGCCTTCAGCCCCGGGCGATGCCGGCACTATGTCGCCCGCGACAGACCGGTCGGCGCGGCGGCCGCACGACAGGGCCGGGGTTATGACTTGACCGGCCGCAGCGCCAGCGAACGCCAGGCCGCCAAGGCGACCAGAATGCCGGCGGCCGACACCCCCAGCGCCAAAGGCTCCGCTGCCGCCCCGCCATGGCGCAAGGCGTGCAGAAGGATCGCCAGGATCGGCAGGCCACCGGCCCAGACCCGCCCCCAACGCCCCGCCCGCGCGCGGGCGTTCAAGCACACCGCAGCGATCACCGCGACCGCCAAGGCGGCCCAAAACAGCCCCGCCAAGCCGGCCGCGCTGGTCAAACCGACCAGCCGGGCCACCAATGTGACCCCCAGCGCCCCGGGCGTGCCCCAGACCACCCCGGTCCAGGCCCGTTCAAGGCGCGGCGCCGGGCGGCCGCGACGGGCGCGTTTGGTGAAGTAGAGGGTCATGCCGCTGGCGACGATCCAACACAACGCCACCCCGAAGACCCCGTAGGCCAGTTTCACCGGCAGTCCCCCGAAACTGCCGAAATGGACCTGGTAGACCGAGGCCGCGACCTGCTGGCCCACGGTGCCGTCGGCGAGACCCACCGTGCCGGTGAACCGGCCCTCGGCGTCGAACAGATAGTATTCGCCGAAGATCAGCCGGTCGGCGTGGCGGGCGATGATCGCCGTATGTTGCCCCGCCGTGCCGGGGTCGTGGACGATCACATGGGCGACCGTCAGGTCGGGATGGGTCTCGGCCATGTGGCCGAGCGGCGCCGCGATCGCCGCCAGATCGGCGGGACGGTCGTCGCCCGCCGGCTCGGCGCCGAAGATGGGGTCGAACACGGCGCGCGGACCGCCGTCGAAGAACGCCGCGCCGAGCGCGATCGCCAACACCGTGGACAGGCCGAGCATGGCACCGGTCAAGGCGACGGACAGATGGAACGGCGCGGTCCACACGCTCAGCCGGTTGTGCAGATCCGCCTCGGCCGCCTGGCCCGACCCGCGCCGCCAAACGAAGGCGTCGCGGAAGATCCGTGGATGGGCCAGAAAGCCCGACAGCGACGCGGCCAACAACAACACGCCCAGAATGCCCACGACGATCAGCCCGGCGGTGTGCGGCAATGTCAGATAGTAATGCAGGTCGAGCAAAAACTGCGTCCACGGATGCGCCTCGGGCGCCACCAGCGCCCCCGAGGCGTCGGCGACCCAGGCGTCATGGTCGGTGGTGACCACCAGACGCGGAATGTCGGGCGTCGGCAGGTTGAGATAGAGATGGTCGGTGGGCCGCGGGTCGCGGGCCAGCATGGCCCGGGCGGCGCGCTCGGCGGCGGCCGGGCTGACGGTCGCGAACTCTGACACGGCCGGCTGTTCCCAGCGCTGCCACTCGGCCTGGAACACCGCCAGCGTGCCGGTCACGCACAGCACATAAAGCAGCGCCGAGATCGCCAACGCAATCGCCCCATGGGCGGTGAGCGCGCGGGCGACGCGCAGGGGCGACGCCTTGGGCCAACGCGAAGCCGCCGCCGGGCGGGTCCGCGAGGAAGCGGATCGGGTCAACGGACTCTCCCTATACCAGAAGCCAAAACAGGCCGGCACCAAGCGCGCCCGGCCCGGCGACCACCGCCACCTTGCGCGCCAGCCCGGGCGCCATCAGCGCCCAGACCGCCAAGCCCGCCCACAAAAGCGGCAAGACCACATAGCCCGCAACGATCGCCGCGGTTACATGCGCGCCGGCCCGGTCCAGGGCGCCGAACAGCGCCAATACCAGCGCCACCGCGGCAAGCCCCGCCCCTGGCCCGACCAGCAGACCGACGCCGATGCGTCGGCCAAGACCGGCCTGACCGGCACCGGTCGTCGCAGTCGGGGCAGTCGGGACGGTCGGGGCGGCCCGCCCGGCGCTGCCGGCCCGCACCGCCGCCACCGGCCCGCGGCGGCGCCGCCACAGCAGGACCGCCAGCGCCAGAGCGACGAACACCACCACGCCCACGGCCACGCCGCGATCACCGCCATCGGCCAGGCCCCACAGCACGGCACCGACAAGCGCCGCCATCCAGCCGGCCAGAACCGGCCAGCGCCCGCGCGCCGGCCGCGCCCAGGCGGCATAGAGCAAGCCCAGGCCAGCCAGCAGCGCTGCCGAGCCGGCCAGGGCGGTCGACGCGGCCATCGCGCCGGTCATCGGCGTTGCTCCGGCACGCGGTCGGGGATCGTCTCGGCCATGATCGTCGCCCCCCGCCTAGAAGTGGTAGCCGAGGCGGGCGACGATGGTGCGTCGCTCGCCGGGGAAGCAATCGCCGCGCGCCAGACAGGTGCCATAGTAAGACTTGTCGGTCACGTTGCGCATATTCAGCGTCACGTCCCACTGGCGATAACGATAACCGACCAGGATGTCGCCGAGCACCACGCCGTCGGTGACGATCTCGGCCGCCGGCACGCCGCCGACCACCGCCGTGCTGCGGTTTTCGCCCTGGTAGCGCAGACCGCCGCCGACCCGAAAGCCGTCCAGCAGGCCGGCGCTCGGCGCGTACTGAACCCAGGCCGACGCCTGGTTCGACGGCACGCTGTCGAAATCCACACCGTCGGCGTTCTCGGTGTCCAGATAGCTGTAATTGGCCTCGAACGACCAATCGCGCCACCGGGTCAGCGCCTCGATCTCGACGCCGCGCACCCGGCCGTCACCTTCCTGCTGGCTGTCCGGCTGGTCGATCAGGCTCGACGGGTTGGGCAGATTGCTTTCCTTGATGTCGAACAGCGCCACGGTGATGAAGGTGGGCGTGCCCGGCGGCTGGTACTTCAGGCCCACCTCCCACTGCCGACCTTCGCGCGGCTTCAGGGGCTCGGCGGTCAGACCGTCGGTGCCGATCACCGGGTTGAACGATTCGGCAAAGCTGGCATAGGGCGACAGGCCGAAATCGAACTTGTAGAGCAACCCGGCGCTGAACGACGCGGCGGAATCGTCCTGTTCGGTGCGCGCGTCGGTGGCGTCCACCGTGCGGGTTTCGGTGTCGTCGTAGCGCAGCCCCAGATTGGCCCGCCAGCGACCGAGCGAAATCTGGTTGTTCACATAAAGCCCCAGATCCTGCGCCGTCTGCTCCGGCCCGTCGGCCAGGGCCGCCGGGTCGAGCAGGTCGGCCGGGACATTGCCATAGACCGGCCGGTAGGCGTTGAGCACACCGACGCCGCGCTGGATGGCCGTGTCGTTATCGGTCTGCACGTGTTGATAGGCGATGCCGGTGAACAGCTCGTGGCGCAGCGGCCCGGTCTCGAACTGCCAGCGCGCCCGCACGTCAACCGCCGCCTGCTCCGACTCGCTATCGCTCACATAGAAGGTACGGGCGCCATTGCCCTGGGCATCGATGCGCGGCCCGCCGGTAAAGCCGATCCAGGCCTGACGATAGTCGGAGCGCCCCTTTTTGTAGCGCGCCACCCCTTCGAGGGTCACCCAGTCGGTGATGTCGTGGTGACCGAGCAGCGAGACCATGGTCGAGTTGGTGTCGTAGCGGTTGAAGCCCGGGTCGCCCAGATAGGTGTCATCCTCGATGCGCTGGCCGGTGGCGTTGGCGCAAAACGCCGCCGGGCTCACCGTCACCTGGTCGGACACACAGCCGGTGCCGGTCAGCGGCAGGAACTGGTGCGCGGTGTCGCCGTCGCGGTCGATCACTTCGGCCATGGCGGTGATGCTGGTGCGGGCGGTCTCATAGGTGATCGACGGCATGAAGATCAGCGCGTCGTCATGGACGAAATCCACCTGGCTGCCGCTGTTGCGGTAAATGCCCACCAACCGGGCATACAGATTGTTGCCCAGGTCGGCATTGAGATCGCCCGAAACCTGATAGCGGTCGCGGTTGCCGATATCGACCAGCAGCTCGTTTTCCTCATCCGGACCGGCGAGCTTGGAGATGGCGTTGACGATGCCGCCCGGCGTGCCCTTGCCGTAAAGCACCGAGGCCGGACCCTTGAGCACCTCCACCTGGTCGAGGAAATACACGTCCGAGCGGGTGTTGTTATAGCTGCCGAACAACACTTGCAGGCCGTCGCGGTACTCCGCGGCGTCGAAACCGCGCACGGTCGGGAAATCGCCGCGCGACGAGAAGCCGAAGGTGTCGCCGACCACGCCGGCGGTATAGTTGAGCGTGTCGTCGAGGGTCAGCGCGCCCTTGTCGCGGAACTGCTGCTCGGTCTCGATGGAGATCGACCGCACCGCCTCGACGATCGGCACCGCGGCCTTGGCGGCGCCATAGCGCGACAGTGTGCCGGTAACGACGATTTCCTCGACCATCTGGTCGGCCGGCGCCGCCGCGCTGCGGTCGGCGGTCGGAGCGGACGGGTCGGGCGATTGCGCCAACACCGGCGCGGACAGAAGCAGAGGGGTCGACAAAAGGGACAGGGCGGACGCCGCCAGGGGTCGGGAATACACCGGATCACCTCACCAAGAAAATTGTGATTGCGAGGCGTTATCACTTGCAGTTTTCGGTGTAAACCCAAGTGTGAAATTTTTTGACGGATCCGTGATGTCCAGCGCGGCCGCCGCGGCTCAGGCCCGGTCCCTGTCATCGAGGCTGCGGTGCACCGCCGGCGCCGCACACCCGGCGATCAACGTCAGCGGCGGCTGAACAGGCGCTCGATCTGGTCCAGGTCCAGGCTCACATAGGTGGGCCGGCCGTGGTTGCACTGGCCCGAATGCGGCGTCGCCTCCATCTCGCGCAGCAGCGCGTTCATCTCCGCCACGGTGAGCCGACGGCCGGCGCGCACGCTGC
This sequence comes from Rhodothalassium salexigens DSM 2132, assembly GCF_004341375.1. Taxonomy (GTDB): domain Bacteria; phylum Pseudomonadota; class Alphaproteobacteria; order Sphingomonadales; family Rhodothalassiaceae; genus Rhodothalassium; species Rhodothalassium salexigens. The sequence goes on along the minus strand of NZ_SLXO01000003.1, from coordinate 221,663 downwards.
CATGGCAGGCCATGGTGGCGCAGACGTGAAACAGCCGGTCCTTCAGGGCCAGCGCCTCGTCCAGGTCGACCAGTTCGTCGGCCAGCGTGCGCACCAGCCCCGCCACATCGGTGTCGCCGAGCAACGCCGGCACCTCGCGCACCACCACCGCGCCGTCGCCGAACGGCTCGACTACCAGCCCGAAGCCGGCCAACTCTGCCGCCCGGTCGACCAGGGCGGCGACGCCGGCGCCGTCGTCGAGTTCCACCACCTCGGGCAGCAGCAGCATCTGGCGCGCCACCCCGCCCTCGGCCAAGGCGCGCTTCATGCGCTCATAGACCAGCCGCTCATGGGCGGCGTGCTGGTCGACCAGCACCAGCCCCTCGCCACTCTGGGCGACGATATAGGTCTCGTGGATCTGGGCGCGCGCCGCGCCCAGGGGATGGCGCACCAGGGCGGCATCGTCGGCGCCCGGCGCCTCGGCGCGCGCCGAGGGCGCGTCGAGGCCAGGGTCCAGGGACCCATAAGCGCCCGCACCGCCCAGCCCCTCGGCACCCGCCGCCTCGCCGCCCCGATCAGCGCCAGGGTCGCCAACGGGCCAGGAAGGCCCCCCAAGGTCATGGGCCGGCTGATAAGGCGTCGGCGCACCGGCTTCGCCCAAGCCCGGGCCAGCGGCCGCCGGCAGCGGCGCCTGGCCGGCCGCCGGCAGCGGCGCCTGGAACGCGTGGGCCGCGCCCATCTGGGCCGCAGAGGGCCGCGCGGCAGCGGTCCAGGCGCCGCTGCCGGCACCCGGGGTCCGGGCGAAGGCGGCGACGGCGCGGTCGGCGGTGTCGTCGGCGGCCCGGTGGCCGGCGGCGGTGAGCGCGTGGCGCAGCGCCGAGACGATCAGCCCGCGCACCCGGCCGGCGTCGCGAAACCGCACCTCGGCCTTGGCCGGGTGCACGTTCACATCCACCTCGCCCGCCGGCAGGTCGAGGAACAGCGCCAGCACCGGGTGCCGGTCGCGGGCCAGAAAATCCTGATAAGCCGCGCGCACCGCGCCGGTCAGCAGCCGATCCTTCACCGGCCGGCCGTTGACGAACAGATACTGCTGCTGGGCATTGCCCCGGTGATAGGTGGGCAGGCCGGCGAGCCCGCCCAGGCGCACGCCGTCGCGCTCGGCGACGATGTCGAGGGCGTTGTCGGTGAACTGCCGGCCGAGCACGGCGGCCAGCCGGGCGCGCAACGCCGCCTCGCCGGTCTCCAGCCGCCGGGCGGCCTGGAACACCAACCGCGCGCCGTCGCGCACGGTGAAGGCGACGCCGGGATGGGCCATGGCCAGGCGCTTGACGCCGTCGACGCAGGCCTGGGTCTCGGCGCGGTCGGTGCGCAGGAATTTAAGCCGGGCCGGCGTGGCGAAGAACAGATCCCGCACCTCGACGCGGGTCCCCGCCGCGCGCGCAGCGGGCTTGACCGCGCCCACCGCGCCGCCCTCGACGGTGAGCGCGAAGGCGCAGTCGCTGCCCGGCACCCGGCTGGTCAGGGCAAGCCGGGCGACCGCGCCGATCGACGGCAACGCCTCGCCCCGGAAGCCCAGGGTGCGGATGTCGGTCAGGTCGTGGTCGTCGTCGATCTTCGACGTGGCATGGCGCTCCACCGCCAGCGCCAGCGCCTCGGCGTCCATGCCGCAGCCATCGTCCTCGACCGCCAGCAACCGCTTGCCGCCGGCCTCCAGGGTCACGTCGATATGGGCGGCGCCGGCGTCGAGAGCGTTCTCGACCAGCTCCTTGAGCGCGTTGGCTGGCCGCTCGACCACCTCGCCCGCGGCGATGCGGTCGACGGTGGTGCGGCCCAGGCGGCGGATCGTCGGGCGGGAAGGCGAAGGGGCGTCCATGGCCTCAGCCTAACAGGCCAGCGCCCCCAGATGAAGGGGCCGGCCAGACACAGTAAGCTAAATCTTGTGACGACAGGGGCCGCCCGGCGCCCCCTTCAGGCGAACCCTTAGCGGGCCGGCGGGCGACAGGCGACGCCCTGAGCCTGTAGAGGCCGGTCATCCAAACAGGCCAGGCAGGCGGCCTTATCGGCGCTGCGGGCGCCTTTAGCGGCCCTGCGGGCGGCTGGCGACCCGATCGATGATGGCGCCTTCACCGGCCATCTCGCGGTCGTCGATGCCCAGGATGGTCGGCAACAGCAGCGACTTGGCGACCACGATATCTTCGGTGGCGCGCAATTCGGCGCGTGCGCTGTGGCTGACCTCCCCCAATTCGCGCATCAGCGCCTGTTCGCCCGGCGACGGCGGCGGCAGTTCGGTGCGCCCGGGGAACAGCGCCTGAATCGCCTGGCGGGTGACGTCGATATCCTGGACCGGCGGCTTGCCCGGGCGCGGCGGGCGCAGCTCGAAGTCGGGCGGCACCGCCAGATTGGGCTTGGAGACGACGACGAACTCGTCGGGCGACGCGCCGCCCATGCCGCACGCCGCCACCACGGAGGCCAGAACCGCCACGGCGGCACCGCGCAGCAACCGCCGGCGGGCGGGGAAAAATCGCTCGGTCATCGGGTCTCCCTCTGTGATCGGGCAGGCCCTGTCCGTCAGGCCCTGCCGGCCGGTGGGGCACCCCGCACCGGCCTTGCGTCTGTTCGCGATAGCGCGGGCCACGGCGCGGTTCAACCCCGCGTCTGCGCGGTGCGCGCGCCCGTCAGGCTGTCCCACAACAGCAGCACCACGCCGATGGTGATCGCGCTGTCGGCCACATTGAACACATAGAACGACCAGCCACCCACATGGACGTGGACGAAATCGACCACATAGCCATAGAGGCTGCGGTCGATGATGTTGCCGACCGCGCCGCCGAGGATCAGCGCCACGCCAAGCCCGACGCGCCAATGCTCGGCGCGCCGCAGCCAGCGCACCAGCCATACCGCGATCGCCACGGTGAGCGCCACGAGGCCCCAGCGCGCCCAGTCGTTACCGGCCTGGAACAGGCCCAGCGAGATGCCGTAATTGTGCACCCGGCTCAGGCTCAACACCGGCAACAGCGCGATGCTGTCGCCGAGCCCGAGCTTGAGGCCGTGGACGATCCACAGCTTGGACGCCTGGTCGGCGACCAGGACGGCGAGTGCGATCAAGCCGCCGCGCAGGCCCCACTGTCTGGCGCCGGGGCGCGGCTCGGTGGCGTCGGTCACGGCGCGCGCTCCGCTCAGGCCGACACCGGCGCGCCGCGCGCGGCGTCGAGCGCTACCACCGCCTCGGCGCAGCGGCCGCACAGCGCGGGATGGTCGGTGCGCGCGCCCACCTCGTCGAGAATCCGCCAACAGCGCGCGCACTTGTCGCCCGCGGCCAGCGCCGGCACCACCGCCACCCCGGCCACATCGTCCAGTTGGAAGGCGTCGTCGGGCGCCGGCGCGTCGGTCAGCGTCAGACCCGAGGTGATGCACAGTTCCGACAGGTCGAGCCCGTCGAGGGCGGCGACGATCGCGGAGTCGCTCACATGGACGCGCGGCGCCGCTTGCAGGCTGGCACCGATGCGCTTGGCCCGGCGCTCGCCTTCGAGCGCGCCGGTGACCACCCGGCGGAACCGGCGGATGGTCTCCCAGCGCTGGCCGAGCGCGTCGTCGCGCCAATCGGCCGGCGTCGCGGGGAAGGTTTGTAGGTGCACGCTCTCGGCGGCGCCGCCGTGGCGGGTCTGCCAGACCTCTTCGGCGGTGAACACCAGGATCGGCGACAGCCACAGGATCAGCCGGTCGAACACCGCGTCGAGCACCGTGCGCGCCGCCCGCCGGCGCAGGCTGTCGGGCGCGTCGCAATAGAGGCAGTCCTTGCGGATGTCGAAGTAGAATGCCGACAGGTCGTTGACGCAGAAGGCGAACAGCGCCTGATAATAGGGCACGAAGTCGTAATCGTCGGCGGCGCGGCGGACCAGATCGTCCAGCTCGGCCAGCCGGTGCAGCACCCAGCGCTCAAGCGCCGGCATGTCGCCCACCGCCACCCGTTCGGCGGCGTCGAAACCGTTGAGCGTGCCGAGCAGGAAGCGCAGCGTGTTGCGCATCTTGCGATAGGCGTCCACCTGGCCCTTGATGATCTCGTCGCCGATGCGAACGTCGTAGAAATAGTCGGTGGAGACCACCCACAGGCGCACGATGTCGGCGCCATACTGGTCCACCAGCTTGAGCGGCGAGACCACATTGCCCAGCGACTTGGACATCTTGCGGCCCTGGGCATCCTGGGCGAAGCCGTGGGTGACCACCGCCTTGTAGGGCGCCCGGCCGCGCGTGGCGCAGCTTTCCAGCAGCGACGACTGGAACCAGCCCCGGTGCTGGTCCGAGCCTTCGAGATAGAGGTCGGCGGGGCTTTGCAACTCGGCGCGCTTTTCCAGCACGAAGGCGTGGGTGCTGCCGCTGTCGAACCAGACGTCGAGAATGTCGTCGACGCGCTCGAACTCGGCGGCGTCATGGTCGGGGCCGAGCAGCTCCTGGGGATCGGTGGTGAACCAGGCGTCGGCGCCGCCGTCGCGCACCGCCGCCACGATGCGCGCATTGACCGCCGGGTCGACCAGATACTCGTCGGTGCCCTTGCGCACGAACAGCGTGATCGGCACGCCCCAGGCGCGCTGGCGGCTGATCACCCAGTCGGGCCGGTCGGCGACCATCGAGCGGATGCGGTTCTTGCCCGCCGCCGGCACGAAGCGCACGTCCTCGTCGAGCGCCGTAAGCGCCCGCTCGCGCAGGCCGGTGCGCTCCATCGAGATGAACCATTGCGCCGTGTTGCGGAAGATCAGCGGCGCCTTGGAGCGCCAGCTATGGGGGTAGCTGTGGGCGAACTTGGACGCCGCCAGCAGCCGCTCGCCCAACGCGGTGCAGACCGGGCCGTCGGGCTCGTTGACCTTGTAGACATGGGCGCCGGCCACCAGCGCCACATGGGGGTAATAGCGGCCGTCGGCGTCGACCGTGTGCGGCACCTCGATGCCGTGGCCCAGATGGGCGGCCTCATAGTCTTCCTGGCCGTGGCCGGGCGCGGTGTGGACGAAGCCGGTACCCGCGTCGACGGTCACATGGTCGCCGGGCAGCAACGGCACGTCGAAGTCGTAACCGCCGGCGGCCTCGGCGTGGCCGCGCCAGGGATGCGCGCACACCGTGCCGGCAAGCTCAGCGCCCCGGAACCGCGCCAACACCGCCACCTCGGTGACGCCAAGGCGCGCCCAGACCTGCGGCGCCAGCGCCTCGGCCAGCGCCAACACCCGGCCCGGCGCGACCCGCGCGCCCTCGGCGACGGCGACGACGCGCACCACCGCATAATCGATTTCGGGGCCGTAACAGATTGCCCGGTTGCCGGGGATGGTCCAGGGCGTGGTGGTCCAGATCACCACCTCGGCACCGTCGAGGGCGGGCAGCGCGGTCTCGACCACCGGGAACGCCACGTCGATCTGGGTCGAGATGTGGTCGTGATATTCCACCTCGGCCTCGGCCAGCGCGGTCTTTTCCACCGGCGACCACATCACCGGCTTGGAGCCGCGATAGAGCGCGCCGGTGCCGGCCACCTTCAGCAGCTCCTCGACGATGGTCGCCTCGGCCTCATAGTCCATGGTGATATAGGGATTGTCCCAATCGCCCCAGATGCCGAGCCGCTTGAACTGCGCCTTCTGCACGTCGATCCACTGGTCGGCGAAGGCGCGGCATTCGCGCCGGAACTCGACCGGGTCGACCTCGTCCTTGTTCTTCTTTTTCTTGCGGTACTTTTCTTCGATCTTCCACTCGATCGGCAGGCCGTGACAATCCCAGCCGGGCACATAAGGCGCGTCATAGCCCTGCATCTGGCGCGCCCGAAGGATCACGTCCTTGAGCACCTTGTTCATGGCGTGGCCCATATGGATGTCGCCATTGGCATAGGGCGGGCCGTCGTGGAGGATGAATTTGGGCCGGCCGGCGCTGTTCTCGCGCTGGCGGGCATAGGTGCCGTCGGCCGCCCAGCGGTCGAGCCAGCGCGGCTCGGCCTTGGGCAGCCCGGCCCGCATGGGAAAATCGGTTTCGGGCAGGAACAGGGTGTCGCGATAATCGCGGTCGGCTTGGGTGTCGTCGGCCATGGGCTAAAGCTCCGCCAGCGGAGCCCTCTCAGAAAAACGGTACAAAGGCGAACGGGCCCGAAGACGGGCCACTGGGTCCCGGCGGCTCAGCGGCGCGCCGGGCCGGTAATTCGCTGTATCGAGAGCGCCTGAACCCAAGACATGGCCACCTTCTATCAGCGGTGCCGGGCAACGGCAAGCGACCAGACGGCCGGTCTGCGGCCCTTGACCGCCGACGCAGGGAATCGGCCGCCCCCCCAGGAAAGGGGCCGAGCCCCGCCCCGGAGCCCGGCCCGCTGTGGCGCGCCCGCTAGGCCTTGGCCGGACGGACGGCCTGGTCGTCGACCGCGTCTTGGTCCGGTTCGGTCTCGGCATCGTCGGTGTCGGCGTCGCTGGTCAGCGGCGCGCCCTCGCCCAGGTGCAGGTGCACATAGTTGGTGTGCTTTTCATAATTGACCAGCACGTCGGCGATCACCTCTTCGCGGCTCATCCCCAGAATGTCATAGGGCGCACCGCTTTCGGTCAGGTGCACATCGGCGCGATAGTGTTCGGCCGCCGGGCGGTGGCGCGGCGCCAGTTCGGCCATGGCGAAGCTCGGCACCCGATAGGGCCGGATCTGCACCTCGTAATGAAACGCGTGGTCGCCCGAGCCGACCTGGAGCGCCAGCCGCCCGTCGTCGATCGCCGCGTCGATCACCTGTGCCTCATAGCCGTACTTGGCCACCTCCGCCTCCACCGCTTCGAGCGCCGGGCGCACGGTCTCGGTCAGAAACCGCTCGGCATCGGCGAGGTCGGGCGTGTGCAGCAGCGCGTGCAAGCGTCGGCGCCAGGATTGTGGCGCCCCCGGCACCGCCGCCGCCGACGTGGTGCGGTGGCTCATATAGCGCGCATATTCGCCCTGCAGGCTGCGCAACAGGCCGAACATGACCGCCAAGAGCACGAACGAAAACGGCAGCGCGCCGGCGATCGACGCCGCTTGCAAGGCGCCCAGACCGCCGGCCAGCAGCAGAACCGCCGCGACCACGCCTTCGGTCACGGCCCAGAAGATGCGCTGCGCCTTGGGCGGGTCGTCGTCGCCGCCGGCGGTGATGATGTCGATGACCAGCGAGCCCGAGTCCGACGAGGTGACGAAGAAGGTGATCGACAGCACCGTGGCCAACAGGGCGCTGACGAAGGTGAACGGCAGGTGTTCGAGATAGATGAACAGCGGCTTGGCGCTGTCGGCTGCCGCAGCGGCGGCCAGGTCCACCGCGCCGGTCATCTGCATCTGAATGGCGCCCGAGCCGAACACGGTCATCCACATGACCGTGAAGCCCAACGGCCAGGCGAGCCCGCCGATGACGAACTCGCGGATCGTCCGGCCGCGGCTGATCCGGGCGATGAACATGCCGACGAACGGCGACCAGGCGATCCACCAAGCCCAGTAGAACAGCGTCCAATCGTCCAGCCAAGGCTTGTCGTCGAAAGCGAACAGCTCGAACGTGCGGGCGACCAGGGTGCTCATATACTGGCCCAAATTTTCCACCGACGCGGTCATCAAGAACACCGTCGGCCCGGCGAACAGCGCGAACAGCAATAGCGCCAGGGCGGCGACCAGATTGGCCTCGCTGATCCGGCGGATGCCGCCATAGAGGCCGGCGACCACCGACACGGTGGCGAACGCGGTGATGATGGCGATCAAGCCGATCTGCACGCCGGTGTTCTGGGGCAGGCCGAAAAGATAATTGAACCCGGCATTGACCTGCTTGACCCCGAGGCCGAGCGAGGTGGCGACGCCGAACATGGTACCGATAACCGCGAAGATATCGACCGCATGCCCCACCGGGCCATAGATCCGGTCACCGATGATCGGATAGAGCGCCGAACGGATGGTCAGCGGCAAGCCGCGCCGATAGCCGAAATAGGCCAGGGCGAGGCCGACCAGAATATAGATCCCCCAGGCGTGCACACCCCAATGGAAGATCGCGATCTCCATCGCCTCGCGCGCAGCAGCCACCGATTGCGGCTCGGCGGTGGGCGGATTGGCGAAATGGGTGATCGGCTCGTAGACGCCGAAGAACATCAGCCCGATCCCCATGCCGGCCGAAAACAGCATGGCGATCCAGCTGACGTAGGAAAAATCGGGTTCCGCCGTGTCGGGCCCCAGCTTGACCCGGCCCACCGGGCCGAGCGCCAGGATCACCACCAGCCCCAGCATGATCGCGACCAGAAGAATGTAGAACCAGCCAAAGGTGTTGGAAATCCAGCCACGTACATGCTCGGCCCACTGGCCGACCATGGCCGGGTCGGCGACGCCGAGGATCACCACCGCGAAAATGGCGATGGTGGAGCCGAAGAAGACCGGCACGGAGATATGGTCTTTCAACTGGCTGTATAGCTTCATACTCACATCCATTGTTGGGAATGCCGCAGCCGCCCAGAAAGGAAGCCGCCGCATTCCGGTGAACCGGATGGCAAGACGATGACCCGGGAACGGCCGCGCAGGGGGCCAAAGCGGCAACCCGGTGGGCTGCCGGGCGCACCGGACGCGCCCGACCCATGGCTGCGCGGGCAGCGTCCCGATCGAACCGACCGTCGACCCACGATCGCCCTGTGGCCGTCCGATGGACCGCCGCAGGGTCGAGCGGCCCCAAAGGCACGGCCGGCAGGCGCCGGGCGCAACACCGGCCGCCGGCCCGCCCCGCCGTCCGGCCGGACGCTACCGCTTGTCGAGCGCGTCCAACTCGGCCTGCAACGCGGCGATGCGCCGTTGCAGGTCCGCCTTGCGCTTGGCCGGGTCGCCACCGCCGCCCTTCGTGGCGGCGGCGAACGGCGTAAACATACCCATCGCCGTTTCGAACAGGTCAAGATTCTGCCGCGTCATTTCGTCGAACGCGGCCAGCGCCTGGTTGGCGCCGAGCGACGACTGCACCGCGTCGCGCATCTTTTCCTGATTGCGCATGAAGCCTTCCATGCTGACCTGCAGAAAGCCGGGCACCATGGTGTGCATGCCCTCGCCATACAGGCTGATCAGGTGACGCAGGAACGACACCGGCAGCAACGTCTCTTCCTTGCCTTCCTGTTCGAAGATGATCTGGGTCAACACCGCCCGGGTCAAATCCTCGCCGGTCTTGGCATCGCGGACAACAAATTCACGGCCTTCTTTGACCAGTCTTGCCAGATGATCCAACGTCACATAGCTTGACGTTTCTGTGTTGTAGAGTCGCCGGTTGGCATATTTCTTAATGACGACCGGCGCCTCTTTTGCGGATTCAGTCACGTCTTTGACTCCCTTCGGCCGTCTTGTCCACGCTGGCGCCGGGATTGTCGCGCACCCATGGGCGCGGGGCAAGGTGCAATCTGTGGGCGGCGCCCGGCCCGCCGTCGGCTCAAGGCTTTCCCCGGCGCGATCGCCCCGCTAGAGAGAAGCGGCCGACACCGGCGACCGCTTCTCTCTAGCGGGGGCGACCATCGGAGCGGACCGGCGACGGCCGCGCGGCGCGAGACGAGGCAGGCATGGCAGAGACCACCACAGCGCAGGAACTGGCCACGGCGTTCCTGGCGCTATGGCAGCGCAACCTGGCCCATTGGGCCGCCGACCCGAGCGCCCTGCCCGCCCGCGCCAAGGCCGCCACCGAACCGACCGACCGACCCGCCGAGCGCGCCGAAACGCCGCCCACCGCCCCCCAGCAACCAGACGGCGAGCCGCCATCGCACCGCCGACCTCCGCCCGACCACCGGCATGGGCGCCCCGACCAGGCCGGAGGGCCGGCCCCGCATCATCGGCATGGCCGGCGCCCCGCCACCCCCTCCACAGACCCCAGTGACCATGGCTGACCGAGCCCGCGGCGGGCCGCGTCCGTTGCCCTGGCATCTCACCATGGCCATGGCCACGGCGACGGGCGCCCTGCCTGCCCTGTCGGCCACGCTCCATGGCGGCGCGGTCTGGCACCCCGATCTGGCCGACGAGGCCAATGCGCTGTTGGCGCGGCTCGACGCCGCCGACCCCGCCGCCGTGATCGCCGCCCTGGGCGACCGGTTGGTGGCCGACCTGGACGGCCTGCAGTGCGGGCTCGATCGCTATCGGCACCATCCGTTCCGCCGCCGGCCGCGCGCGGGTCGTTGCCTGCTGCGCCGCGGCGCCAGCCGGTTGATCGACTATGGCGACGACCAGATCGCCGCGGGCACACCGGCGGTTATCCTGGTCCCGTCGCTGGTCAACGGCGCCGAAGTGCTGGACCTGCTGCCCGGCCGCAGCCTGGTGGACACGGTGGCGGCCGCCGGACTGCGTCCGATGCTGCTCGACTGGGGTACGCCGGGCGACGCCGAGCGCGCCTTCGACGTGGACGATTATCTGCTGCAACGGTTCCTGCCCGCCATCGACCGCGCGGCAAGCGCCACCGGCGCGCCGGTCATCCTGGCCGGCTATTGCATGGGCGGCAATCTGGCCCTGGCCGCGGCCGCCCACGTGCCCGACCGGGTCGCCGGACTGGTTCTTCTGGCGACCCCATGGGACTTTTCCGTGCCCGGCGGGCTCGGCCCGCTGGCGCCGGTCCTGGCCGCCTGGGTCGCCGGCGGGCCGCGCGCGGGGCTGGTGCCCGGCGCCGTGTTGCAATGGGCGTTCGGCATGCTCGACCCGGCGTTGACGTTGAAGAAGTACAGCCAGTTCGCCCGCCTCGACCCGACCGACGAAGCGGCGCGCCTGTTCGTGGCGCTTGAAGACTGGGTCAATGGCGGGCCGCCGCTGCCGGTGGCGGTGGCGCGCACGGTGCTCGGCCGCTGGTATCGCGACAATGCACCGGGCTCGGGCGCCTGGGCGGTCGGCGACCGGTTGGTGCGGCCCGAGGCGATCACGGTGCCGTCGCTGGTGGCGATCCCGGCACGCGACCGCATCGTGCCGCCGGCATCGGCACGGCCGCTGGCCCGCGCCCTGCCCGCGGCCATGGTGATCGAACCGCCGGCGGGGCATGTGGGCATGGTGGTCGGCCGCGCCCGCCAGCAACTCCACACCGCCCTCGGTCAATGGCTCGGCCGCTGGACCGCCACGGCGGCCATCCCCCGGCGCCGGGCCGCGGCTGGCGCGCCGGGTGACCGGCCCGGCCGGTCGCCGGCTTGACGCTCGACGCCTGCGCATAAATACTTGATAGCATTCGGTTGCCACCCGGGCTCACGGTGCCCCATCCGCACGCAATCCCGCGTGCGGTGCGCGTCCGGCCCAGGGTGCAGCAGGGTTTCAGTTTGACGATCCGCGTCCACCGACGGGCGCCCTCGTTTCTCCGCGTCGTCGAGTCACGACCGTTGCTTGAGTGCCCCCCATAGCCTGCCCGTATGTTCGCCCCGACGCCTTTATTCGCCTGACACCTTGACGACTGCCTGACCAATCCCCCTTCACGGAGACCCGATCCATGAAAGATGTCGTGATTGCCTCTGCCGCGCGCACACCCGTCGGTGCCTTCAACGGCAGCCTTGCCCCGCTCTCGGCCCACGCCCTGGGCGAGGTGGCGATTCGCGCCGCCCTGACCCGCGCCGGCGTCGAGCCCGGCGCGGTCGACGAAGCGATCCTCGGCCAGGTGCTGACCGCGGCCCAAGGCATGAACCCCGCACGCCAGGCGGCGATCAATGCCGGCCTCGACGAGGCCAGCACCGCCATGACCATCAACCAGGTGTGCGGTTCGGGCCTGCGCGCGGTCGCCATGGGCTTCCAGGCGATCCAGGCCGGCGACAGCGCCATCGTCGTCGCCGGCGGCCAGGAAAGCATGTCCAACGCGCCGCACGCGGCACCGCTGCGGGCCGGCAAGAAGATGGGCAATCTGGAATTCGTCGACACGATGATCAACGACGGCCTGTGGGACGCCTTCAACGGCTATCACATGGGCTCGACGGCCGAGAATGTGGCGCAGCGCTGGCAATTGACCCGCGAGGAACAGGACGCCTTCGCCGCCGCCTCGCAGAACAAGGCCGAAGCGGCGCGCAACGCCGGCCGGTTTCAAGACGAGATCGCGCCGGTGACCATCAAGACCCGCAAGGGCGAGACGGTGGTCGACACCGACGAATATATCCGCGACGGCGTCACGCCGGACAGCCTGGCCGGCCTGCGCCCGGCGTTCGCCAAGGACGGCACGGTCACGGCGGGCAACGCCTCGGGCATCAATGACGGTGCCGCCGCGCTGGTGCTGATGACCGCGGAAGAAGCCGAACGCCGCAACGTCAAGCCGCTGGCGCGCATCGCCGGTTGGGCGACCGCCGGTGTCGACCCGCAGATCATGGGCACCGGGCCGATCCCGGCGAGCCGCAAGCTGCTCGACAAACTCGGCTGGTCGGTCGACGCGCTGGACCTGATCGAGGCCAATGAGGCGTTCGCGGCCCAAGCCTGCGCGGTCAACAAGGACATGGGCTGGGACACCGACAAGGTGAACGTCAATGGCGGGGCGATCGCCATCGGCCACCCGATCGGCGCCTCGGGCGCGCGGGTGCTGACCACCCTGCTTCACGAGATGCAGCGCCGCGACGCCCGCAAGGGGCTGGCGACGCTGTGCATCGGCGGCGGCATGGGCATCGCGCTCGCCGTCGACCGCTGAGCGCGGCGGCCGCGGGCCGGGCGTGCGGACACCGGCCCGCCGTGCCCGTCGACGCGACCGTCCAAGGACGAGACAGACCAAAGACGAGACACACAGGGGAGAAGAGAGATGAGCGAACGCGTTGCCCTGGTCACCGGCGGCACTCGGGGGATCGGCGCCGCAATCGCCCGGTCCTTGAAGGACGCGGGCTACAAGGTGGCGGCGAGCTACGCCGGCAATGACGAGAAGGCGCGCGCCTTCTCCGATCAAACCGGCATTCCCACCTACAAGTTCGACGTCGCCGACCATGACGCCTGCACCAATGCGGTCGCCCAGATCGAGGCCGACCTGGGGCCGGTGGACGTGCTGGTCAACAATGCCGGCATCACCTGGGACGCGCCGTTCCACAAGATGGGCCCCGACGCCTGGACCAAGGTGATCGAGACCGACCTGAGCTCGGCCTACAACATGACCCATGCGGTGTGGGCCGGCATGCGCGAGCGCGGCTTCGGCCGGGTAATCAACATCAGCTCGATCAACGGTCAGAAGGGCCAGTTCACCCAGGCCAACTATTCCGCCGCCAAGGCCGGCCTGCTGGGCTTCACCAAGGCACTGGCCGCCGAGGGCGCGCGCAAGGGCATCACCGTCAACGCCATCTGCCCCGGCTATATCGACACCGACATGATGAAGGCGGTCAAACAAGAGGTGCTCGACGCCATCGTCGCCCAGATCCCGGTGGGCCGGCTGGGCCAGGCCGACGAAATCGCCCGCGGCGTGCTGTTCCTGGCCGCCGACGACGCCGGCTTCGTCACCGGCTCGACCCTGACCATCAATGGCGGCCAATACATGGACTGACCGCCGGATATTGGTCGTCCAGGCGCGACAATCACCGGCAAGGGCTGGCGATTGTTGGCGTCAGAGGAAAAAGCTGATCTGCTTTTCCATCTCCGCCCGGCTCATGGGGTAGTACTGCCCCTGCCGGGCGGCCAGCAGCTTGCCCGGCGGGATCAGGGCGAGCTTGGCCTGCACCAGATAGGCGGTGCGCATGCGCAAGCCGCAGCGCCAGGCCAGTGCGGTGACCGCCTGGGGCGATTTCGAGTCGAGGATCTTATTGACGTTTTCGAGCGGGATGCGCGACTTGAGCGACAGGCACACGGTCACCAAATCGCGCCGGTTCTGTTCGATCAGGTCGGTGATGCTGCGGTCGTCGATCTCGCCATTCTGTAGCATCTGCCGCGCGGTCTGACGGGTCTCGGCACTGGCTTCCTTGGCGGCGCGCTCGCGCTGCATGCGCTTCTTGACCCGCGCCAGCAACTGCTCCTTGGCGCGCGCCGGCAAGCGGTTGCGGTCGGCCATCGCCTCGACCAGCGACGAGGCGACGAACGAGGCAATGCGCATCATGGCGCGCTGCGACAGGCCCGGGCGCATGGCCAGCGGCTGGTGCAGCGCCTGCACCCGTTCGGCCTGGTCGATGATCCGTTCCATGGTCTGCTCGCGGATCGCGGCACTTTCATTGGTCAGCAAGGCAGCCACCGCCGGCACCTCCAGCGTCGACGCCACATCGTCGGCGACCGCCGCCGGCAGGTCGGCGCGCCTGGCGGTGGCGGTCAAGGCCGCCTCGGTCAGCCCCGCAGCGATCAGTTCGCGCAGATCGTCCTCGCCCAGAAGCGGTGAGTATTCCAGCATCGGGCAGCGCACGGCCTCGTCCGGGTCGGCGGCCAATTGGCACGCCAGGGCGTGAGAAATCTCCGGCATGGCGCTGACTTCCTCGGCCAAGATCCGCCGCACCGCGGGCACCTGATCCTGGGCCAGGGTCTCCAGGATGGCGAGTGCGGCCTCGCGCAGCCGGGCGTTTTCCTGCGCCGTGGCGGTGGGCACGATGCGGGCAATCTTGCGCGCCAGTTCGCTGCGCACATCATCCAGATCGTCTTCGGCCAGCAGCTTGTCGGCCTGGATCGGCGTGTGCGGGTTCTTGGCCACCGCCCGCCGCGCCCCGGACGGGCCTTGCTGGGCCAAGTAGTAGAGGATTTCGGGCCGCAGGTCGGGGCGCCGGGCGAGCGCGGTAAGCTGGGCCGGCGCGCCTGCGGCGAGAATCTCGCGCGACTGTTCGTAGGACAATTGCTCCGGCGGCAAACCGCCGCTTGCCGGCGTATCCGGCCGCTCGCTATCGTCGGCACCCTCGGTCATGCTGTGCGCTGCCTCTGAATAACAGCCCGGCGGCCGAGCGCCGGCTGGACCCTGAAATGATCGACCCCATATAATGGTCTCTAAAGAAACACAAAGAGGATTAACGGTTCCTTGAAAAGCCCGATGACAGACGCCGGACCCGTTGAAACCTGGGTTTTCGACCTCGACAACACACTTTACCCGCCAGAATGTAACCTGTTCGATCAGATCGATCAGCGCATGGGCGACTTTATTAAAAATCTACTCAATGTGGACTATGCCGAAGCGCGCCGACTCCAAAAGCAGTACTTTGTGGATTATGGCACCACCCTGCGCGGCCTGATGGACCGCCACAACGTGGCGCCGGACGACTTTCTGCACCATGTGCACGATATCGACGTGTCGCCGGTGCCGCCCAACCCGCGGCTCGGCGCTCTGTTGGCGCGGCTGCCGGGGCGCAAGCTGGTCTACACCAACGGTACCGAGCCCCACGCGGAGCGGGTGCTGGCCCGCCTGGGCGTCGCCGACCAGTTCGACGGCGTGTTCGACATCGCCGCCGGCGACTTCGTGCCCAAGCCCCAACCCGCCCCCTATGCGCAGTTTATGGATCGCTTCTCGGTCGACCCCCGACGCGCCGTGATGGTCGAGGACATGGCGCGCAACCTCAAGCCCGCCGCCGCGCTCGGCATGACCACGGTGTGGCTGCGCACCTGCTATCAATGGGGCGGCGTCCATGTGGACGAAGCGGCGGTGCACCATCAGGTGGACGACCTGATGGCTTGGCTTGAAGAATTGGCGGGCTGAGCGACGCCGCTTGCCGCCCCTGACGCCACCGCGTCCAAGCCGCCGGCGCTTGGCCTCTGCGCCGGACGAAACCCGACCCGAACACAGCTTCGCTTGAGCAAAAAGCGCTTGATGTCGGAACAGATGACGATTCCGATAATTTTCCAAGTGTATAGCTTTAATACTTTCTTCAACAGCTAATTAATCGCGTGTCGCGAAAAAGCATTGACCGTGACGCGGACTGCGGACAGAACATGCGATTGACTCGCATTTGCGATACTTACCGACCCCGCCAAGTCGAAAGGCTGTGTAATGACCTCGTCCCCCTCGTTCCGCCCCACCTCTTCCAAATCCGTCCTGCGCAGCACGGCCGCCCGGCTGCCCTGGCTGATGGCGGCCGGCCTGAGCGTGCCGGCCCAGGCGCTTGACGCCGTACCCGCCGACGACGACGCCACCATCGAAGAAATCCTGGTGATCGGCCAGCGCACCAATCGCGACCTGACCACGCCCGAGGTGACCGTCGAGCGAGCGGCGACCGAGTTGGACGACATCCTGCGGGTCAGCCCCTCGATCACCATCGGCGGCGGGACGCCCAGCAATCAGCGGCTCTATGTACGCGGCATTGAGGGCAGCAACCTCAACATCACCGTCGACGGTGTGCGCCAAAGCCAGAACCTGTTTCAACACCGGGGCGGGCTGATGCGGCTCGACCCGTTCCTGCTCAAGCGGGTGGCGCTGTCCACCGGTGCGGTCGGAGCCGACAAGGGGACCGGCGCGCTCGGCGGCGCGGTCGAGATGGAGACCGTCGACGCCCAGGATCTGCTCGACCCCCGGCGCCGGGTCGGCGCGCTGGCCAAGGGCGGCTTCCAATCGGCGACCAGTGCCGAGCAGGTCTCGGTGGCGGGCTTTGGCGAACTGGCCGAGGGCCTCGGCCTGGTTCTCTACGCCTCGCGCCTCGATGCCGGGCGCTACCGTGCCGGCGATGGCGACCGCATCCCCAATGCGGCGAGCGAAGACGCCAGCTATTTCGGCAAGCTCAGCCTGCTCGACCAGGCCGGCCACTCGCTGCGCCTGTCGGTCGAACATCACGAAAACGAGGGCCTCTATCCCTGGGGCGCGGGCGACCTACCGCCGGACTTCTACCAGGACTTCTACGACAAGGGCCAAAAGGGCGGCGGCCCGATGCGCCAGGAGCTCAAGCGGACCCACTATGCGCTGCGCTACGGCTATGACCCGGCCAGCCCGCTGGCCGATGTGGACCTGTCGGCCTATGCCAGCCGCAACCATCTGGAAAATCTCGACTGGGATCGCGGCTACAAGACCGAGAATTACGGCGTCACGCTCAAGAACACCGCCCGGTTCGACGTCGGCGCCACCGGCCACGAACTGACCATGGGCTTCGACTATCTCAACGACGAGGCCAAGAGCCGCGCGCCGCGAAAGGGCCAGCCGCAGCCGCTGAACGTCGCCGGCACCACCGAGAATATCGGCCTGTTCATGCAGGAGCGGATGCAATGGGGCATCGTCGGCCTGTCTGCGGGCTTCCGCTATGAGGACTTCAAGGCCGACTATGGCACCGCCACGGCGCGCGGCACGGCGGTGGCGCCCAATGCCAGCGCCGATGTGGAGGTGCTGCCGGGGCTGACGCTGTTCGGCGGCTACGGTCAGTCGGTGCGCGGGGCGAGCACGATCCCGGTCGGCTGGCTGGTCCACATCACCGAGGACGTGACGCTCGACGGCGACAATCTGGACCCCGAACGCGCCAAGACCATCGACGCCGGCGCCCGGTTCGAGCGCGACGGCGTGTTCACCCGCCATGGCCGGCTGGAGGTAAAGGCGAGCTACTTCCGCACCCGGTTGAGCAATGTGATCTCGTTCACCGGCGGCCGGGGCGGCAGCGCCATCACCCGCTTTTTCAACGAGGACGGCGCCTATCGCTCGAAGGGGTTCGAGGCCAGCGCGCGCTGGTCCAACAAGCGTTTCGAAACCCGGCTCGGCTATCTCCAGGCCGACCTCGAAGACCCCGAAGGCCGGCCGGTCAATGTGCTGCGCCGCCTGGGCTCGGCCATTGGCGACCGCTATCTGTGGGACAGCCGCGTCGAGATCCTGCCCGAATTGGTCGCCGGCTACACCTTGACGGCGGTCGGGGACCTGGACGACCTGCCGGCCGGCGACCCGGTCAAGGACGGCTACATGGTCCACGATGTGCGGCTGTCCTGGCGCCCGAGCCCCTTGCCCGGCCTGTCGATCACCCTGGCGGCCAACAATCTGTTCGACAAGCGCTACACCGACCACACCACGCTGACCGCCGGCGGCTTCGAGGGCCTGCCCGAATTGGGCCGCGACTTTCGCGTGATAGCGCAGTTTCGTTACTGATCGGGAAGCGGCCGAAGAGCGGGCCGACGGGTCCACATGGAGCCTGCCCCGCAAAGAAGAAGAGCCCGCACGGACGTTCCCCACTCGGGGGCGACGGGCTCTTCCCTGGTCGGCCGCAGGCGAGGGGCTGGTGACCTCGTCCGCGCCGAAAGCTCCCTTTGGAAGGGGGGCCGCTGAGTGACCATGACCGGAGCATCGCCACTCTGAAGATGTTGGGTGCGGCAAAGCGGCCGTCAAGCGCCAGACAGCGGTTTTTCGCCCCGCCGGCCATCGATTGACAGCCCCGGTGCGGCGGCTATGGTGCCGGTCGTTTGTGCCCGTTGCCGGAGAGCCCGCCCCATGCCGTCCATGCCCGCCGATCCCGCCACGCTCAAGCCCATCATCGAGGCCGCCTTCGAGGTCCGCGCCGAGCTTGACCCCGCGACCGGCGGCGAAGTCGCCGCTGCGGTGACGGCCGCTCTCGGCCTGCTCGACAGTGGCCGCGCGCGGGTCGCCGAGAAGGACCCGGCGAGCGGCGCATGGGCGGTCAACGAATGGCTGAAGAAGGCGGTGCTGCTGTCGTTCCGGCTTCAGCCCATGGCATTGATCGAGGGCGGGCCGGGGCGCAACACCGCCTGGTACGACAAGGTGCCGTCCAAGTTCGAGGGCTGGACCAAGGCCGACTTCGCCCGTGCCGGCTTTCGCGCCGTGCCCGGCGCCATCGTCCGCCATTCGGCGCACATCGCGCGCGACTGCGTGCTGATGCCAAGCTTCGTCAATCTGGGCGCGTATGTGGGCGAGGGCACCATGGTCGACACCTGGGCCACCGTCGGCTCGTGCGCGCAGATCGGCCGCGGCGTCCACATCTCGGGCGGGGCCGGCATCGGCGGCGTGCTCGAACCCCTGCAAGCCGCCCCGGTGATCATCGAGGACAATGTGTTCGTCGGTGCCCGCGCCGAGGTGGCCGAGGGCGTCATCGTCGAGGAAGGGGCGGTGCTGTCCATGGGCGTGTTCCTGGGCCAGTCCACCAAGATCGTCGACCGCGAGACCGGCGAGGTGTTCCGCGGCCGGGTGCCGGCCTATTCGGTGGTGGTGCCCGGCACCCTGCCCGGCAAGCCGCTGCCCGACGGCAGCCCGGGGCCGGCGCTCGCAGCCGCGGTGATCGTCAAGCGCGTCGACGCCCAGACCCGCGCCAAGACCGCCGTCAACGATCTGTTGCGCACATGACCGGGCCGACCTTTTCCGCCGCCCACCCGCTGCCGCCGCTGGCCGACCCGCGCGGCGTGCTCGACCCCGTGACCCTGGCGCGGGCACTGATCCGCTGCCCCAGCGTGACGCCGCGCGACGAGGGCGCGCTCGACCTGGTGCAGGCGACGCTCGAAGGCCTGGGCTTTCGCTGCTGGCGGCTGCCGTTCGCCAGCCCGGGCACGGCGCGGGTCGACAATCTGTTCGCGCGCTGGGACAGCCCGGCGGGGCCGGGGCGCCATCTGTGCTTCGCCGGCCACACCGATGTGGTGCCGGCGGGCCAGGCGACGCGCTGGTCGGTCGACCCGTTCGCCGCCGACCTGACCGACGACGGCCGGCTGATCGGCCGCGGCGCCGCCGATATGAAGGGCGCCATCGCCGCCTTCGCCGCCGCCGTGTCGCGCCACCTGAGGGACGGCCAAGGCGCCGAGCGGCCGGGCAGCCTGTCGTTCCTGATCACCGGCGACGAGGAAGGCCCGGCGGTCAACGGCACGGTGCGGGTGCTCCAGTGGATGGCCGAGGCCGGCCACGTGCCCGACCTGTGCCTGGTGGGCGAACCCACCAACCCCGGCCGCCTGGGCGAGATGATCAAGATCGGCCGGCGCGGCTCGCTCAACGGCCGGCTGGTGGTGCACGGCGCCCAGGGCCATGTGGCCTATCCCCATCTGGCCGACAATGCGGCCACCAAGGCCATGCGCCTGCTGATGCCGCTGGCCGAGGCGCATCTGGACGACGGCACGGCGCACTTCCAGCCGTCGTCGCTGGCGGTGACCAGCATCGACATCGCCAACCCCGCCCACAATGTGATCCCGGGCGAGGCCGAGGCGTTGTTCAACATCCGCTTCAACGACGCCCATACCGGCGACGGCCTCAAGGCATGGATCGCCGAGACCCTGGCCGCCACCGGCGTGCCCGTGACCGATTATGAGCTGGAGTTGACGGTCACCGGCGAAGCGTTCGTCACCCCGCCGGGGCCGCTGTCGGACGCGCTGGTGGCCGCCATCGGCGCGCGCCTCGGCGTCGAGCCGACGCTGTCGACCAGCGGCGGCACCTCGGACGCGCGGTTCATCAAGGACCACTGCCCGGTGGCCGAGTTCGGCCTGGTGGGCGCGACCATGCACAAGGCCGACGAACAGGTGCCGGTGGCCGACATCGCCGCACTCAGCGACATCTACACCGACGTGATCGCCCGGCTGCTGGCCTGAAGTGAAGGCGCGGCGGACCTGAACCCGGGGCCAATGGGCGGCCCGTGTGATGCCCGCAGGCCATGGCGAGCCGAGCGCCCGGGATCGAAGCTACGTCGTGCCCGCAAAGCCAGGCCGAGGACGCGCCAACACCAGCCGGTGCGGCCAAGCCCCGCGGGGCCGAGCCGTTCAGCCAACCGATCCAGCCGGCCCCGGGGCGCCCAAGGCACCCCGGGGCCGACTGGGGCCGTTTAGCGGCCGCGGGCGACGCCTTCGCGGCGCGGGTCGGCGCCGCCTTGGTAATACTCCACCTGGCCCGCATCGTCGCGAATCGCGCGGATGCCGTGCAGGCCCGAGGTCTGGGCGCGCACGGAGATGCCCTCATGGCCCAGGGCTTCAAGCCGCGGCACCAAGGGCTCCAGCGCCGGGTCGAGCACCAGCCCCCGGCCGCGATCGACCATGTTGGGCAGCGCCACCGCCTGCTGCATGGTCAGGTCCCAGTCCACCAGGCCGACGATCGCCTTGGCCACATAGTTGATGATGCTGCCCCCGCCCGGCGAGCCGACGGCGAAGTCGAAGCGGCCGTCGTCGTCGAACGCGATCACCGGCGACATGGAACTGCGCGGCCGCTTGCCGGGCTCGGGCCGGTTGGCGATCGGCCGTCCGGCCGCGTCTTCAAGACGGAACGAAAAGTCGGTCAACTCGTTGTTGAGCAGGAAGCCCTCGGCCATCAGCATGCTGCCGAAGGCGATCTGCACCGTGGTGGTGAACGACACCACCCGCCCGGCATCGTCGACCACCGTCATATGCGAGGTGGCCGGCAGTTCGGGGCTGATGTCGTCGCCCCAGCGCAGCGATTGCTTGGACGGCGGCGTGCCCGGCACCACGGTCTCGGCGGCCATGGCTTGATCGGGGTCGATCAGCGCGCGCCGCTCGGCCAGATAGGCCGGGTCGATGAGGCCCGCCACCGGCACGTCGGCGAACGCCGGGTCGGCCAGATAGCGGCCCCGGTCGGCATAGGCCAGCCGGCTGGCCTCGGCGAACAGGTGCACAGCCTCGGCTGTCTGCACGCCGGCGCCGCCCATGTCGAAGCCGTCCAGCAGCCCGAGGATGGCGAGCACCGTGGTCGCACCCGACGACGGCGGCCCCATGGAACAGATCCGCGTCGCCCGATAGGCGCCGCACACCGGCTCGCGCGCCACCGGCTCATAGCCCGCCAGGTCGTCGAGGCTCAGCGCGCCCGGACGGATCACCGCGTTCTGCACCGCGTCCACCATCGCCTCGGCCACCGGGCCGTCATAGAAGCCGGCCGGGCCTTGTTGGGCGATGCGCGACAGGGTGCGGGCATAGGCCGGATTCTTGAGCAGCATGCCTTCGGGGATCGGCTCGCCCTCGGCGGTGAAGAAATAGTCGCGCGCCGGGCCGATGCGGTCCAACTCGCCCGCCGCCGCGCCGCCATAGCGCAGCCAGTCGCCGATCACCTTGTGCAACCGGGGCGACACCTCGAAGCCGTCGCGGGCCAGGCGAATCGCCGGCTCGAACAGGTCGGCCCAGGGCAGCGCGCCGTGGCGGTCATGGGCCATGGCCAGCATCGCCACATTGCCCGGCACACCGACCGCCGCGCCGCCGAGGGCCGCCGCCATATAGCCCAAAGGCTTGCCGTCGGCGTCCAGGAACAGCCGCGGGTCGAGGCCGGCGGGTGCGGTTTCGCGGCCGTCATAGGCGACCATGGCATCGGCTTCGGGGTCGTAGTGGAGCAGGAAACCGCCGCCGCCGATGCCGCTCGACTGCGGCTCGACCAGGCCCAGCACCATCTGCACGGCGATCGCCGCGTCGACCGCCGTGCCGCCCTTGTCGAGCATCTCAAGCCCGGCCTCGACCGCCAGCGGGTTGGCGGCGGCGACCATGTGGCGCTCGGCCACCGGCGCGGTGCGCGCCTCGGTCTCGGCGGCCAGAACCGGTGTCGCGACCGGTGCCGCCAGGGTGACGGCCAGGGCGAGGCCGAACGTTCGGGCCAAGGTCTGGGCCAGGCCCCGGACCAGCGGTCGGGCCAATGTCGGAGCTGGGCGCGCACCGGCGCGCCGGCGGGCGGTCGGGATAGCCACCATGAGTTCGATCCTCCCTTGGGCCAGCGAAATGGGCTGCCATCATAGCCGCATGAGCCCCTTGGGCAATGCCGGGGCAATGCCGGGGGCAGGGTCAAGGCAAGGTCGGGCGCGCGACGCCGCCCGGCCGGCCATGCTATCGAATCGCCCGCCAACTCAACCCTGACCAGCCCGGCATCAGCCCCGACCCACCCGCGAGCCCAGGAGACGCCCGATGAGCCAGCCCCCAAACCAGCCCCCGGGCCGAAGCCCGAGCCAAACCCCGGCCAAACCCGCCACCCGGTTCGAGATCGCCCCCGGCGCCCATGATCGGCTGACCGATATCGCCGGCCTGCGCGTCGGCCAGGCCGCCGACGCCCGCGCGCGCACCGGCGTCACGGTGATTCTGCCCGACGCGCCGGTGGCCATGGGCGTCGACGTGCGCGGCGGCGGCCCCGGCACCCGCGAGACCGAGATGCTGCGCCCGGATTGTCTGGTGGAGAAGGTGCACGCGCTGTGCCTGTCGGGCGGGTCGGTGTTCGGGCTCGGCGCGGCCGACGCCCTGAGCCATTGGCTGTCCGAACGCGGCGTGGGCCTGCCGGTGGCCGCGCGCCCGGTGCCCGGCGTGCCGGCGGCGATTTTGTTCGACCTGCTCAACGGCGGCGACAAGGCGTGGGACCGGCCGCCCTATGGCGACCTGGCGATCCGGGCCGCCGAGGCGGCGGGCGTCGAGGTGGCGCAGGGCCGGGCCGGCGCGGGCTTCGGCGCCCAGGCCGGCGACCGGCCGGGCGGCATCGGCACCGCCAGCGCGGTCGCCGCCGACGGCACGGCGGTGGGCGTGCTGGTGGCGGTCAACAGCTTCGGCAGCCCCACCGACGCCGCTGGCGGCCCCGCCGCCGACCCCGCGATCATCGAGTTCCCGAAGCTCGCCCTGTTGGGCGCCAACACCACGCTCGCCGCGGTGGCGACCAACCTGGATCTGGACAAGGCGCAGTGCCGGCGGCTGGCGACCATGGCCCATGACGGGCTGGCGCGGGCAATCCGGCCGCTGCACACGCCCTTTGACGGCGACACGGTGTTCGCACTCGCCACCGGCGCCAAGCCGCTCGCCGGCCCGCGCCAGGAAACCGCGCCCCTGGCCCTGGCGCTTGCCGGCACCATGGCCGCCGACGCCCTGGTGCGCGCGGTGGACAAGGCGCTGGCGGCCGCCCGGGAGGCCGAAGCCGCCCCGAACGCCTAAGACCGGCAAGCCCCCAGACACACCGGCAGAGCCCCGGGCTCAGCCGATCGGCTGCGGGCCGGCCAGGGCGCGCCGGGCTTCGGCCACGAACGTGTCGAGGCCGGCCACATCGCCGCTGTCGGGCGCGCCGGCGAGCGCGCGCGCCAGCCGGCCGAGCCGGGTCAGGTGCATTTGCGCGGCCAGCCGGTTGGCCGGGTCGTCGAGCCCGTCGGCGCGCGCTGCGGCGAACGCCCGGCGCTCGACGGCGACCCGGTCCCACAGGGCGGCCGGGTCGTCGGGCCGGGGCGGGTGCTCGGGCGCCGGCGGCGTCGGGAAGCGCGCCGACACCGCCGCATCGGCCGGCTGGGGCAGCGGGTCGTTGAGCTTCGGCCAGCCGCCGCCGACCGCGCAGCCCGACAACAAGGCCATGGCCAGCACTGCGCCAAGCCGCCGCGCCGTCGACCCTTGCCCACGCTGTGGTGCCATCGTCGCCTCCGTCCGCGTTATCGCCGCCCCCATGCGCCGTCCTGCCTGTCGATCCGGCCATGGTCGCTGGGAGCCTCGACCAGCCGGCGAACCGGGCCTTGCCCGCGCGCAATCCGGCCCCGATCTCTAGGCCAACCGGGCCGCTGGGGCGACAATAAAATTCCCTGACAAAAACCCCTTGCATGGTCCGGGGCATCTCATTAGGGTCCGCGCTTATTCCGGGCGGGTCAACAAAGCCCCGCCGGATACCATGGGCGCTCGTAGCTCAGCTGGATAGAGCACTAGACTACGAATCTAGGGGTCGGGGGTTCGAATCCTCCCGAGCGCGCCATTCCCTCCCGGGTCTCTCCCAAGGCCCGCGGGTCGGTCGAGACGACCACGGGGCCGTAGCTCAGTTGGGAGAGCGCAGCAATCGCACTGCTGAGGTCAGGGGTTCGATTCCCCTCGGCTCCACCATTTTCCCGGCCCGGTATCGTCTTAGTGTCGGTCAAATCTCTGGGACCACCGGTCCTCAGGAGAGGGCCGCCGCCGGATCGACAATCGGCCCTTGGGCTTACCCACCATCGACGCGCCGGGCGCCCGTCACCGTCTGCGGCGCCAGCCCGCGCTAAGGCAGCCTGCAACGCTGCTGCGCGTGTTCTTTTTCGGCCAATCTGGGTCATGGGTCATGGGCCATGACCCAGATCGATCGACCATAGTTCCGGCAACACCGGGATCGCCGCCGCTGGCGGGTCGCCGACGGCTCAGGCGTCTTCCAGGTCGATGTCGAGAATCGCCATGTTGAAGGCGTAGGATGTCTCGCCCTCTTCCTCGTCCTTGTAGATCACGCCGATGAACTCGCCGTCGATGGTCACTTCGACGGAATCGTCCTGCTTGCGCTCGGCGATCTTGATTCCATCGTTGTTGAAGGTTTGGCGCAAATGGCGGACAAGCTTGCCGATCTCGTCTTGGGTCACATTGGTCTCCGCTGGTCAGTATGGGTCGGCGACGGCACCCCGGACGATGCCGGCACGCCCGGTATCGCGGGGCAGACGATACCGTGGGGCGTGGATACGGATCATACCCCGTGCTGACAAGCCCATGCCAGCGGCGGCCGGCACACCGGCGCCTTGTTCTTGTTGCGTTCTTTTGTCTGGCCAGCCGGCAGCCTGACCGCCTACACTGCTGCCATGGCAGCCCCGCGCACAGTCCTGTCCGACCCCGCCGGTGCACCCGGCGACCGCCCGGCGGTCACCGCCGCGGTAACCCGGGGCGCCGCACGCCTGCTGCTCGCCCTGGGCTGTCCGCCGCTGGCCGAAGTGACCATCGCCAACGGGCGGCGCGCCGATCTTATGGGTGTCATGGCCGACGGGGCGATCGTTATCGTCGAGGTGAAATCCGGGCTCGCCGACCTGCGTGCCGACACCAAATGGGCCGACTATCTGGCGTTCGCCGACCGGTTTTATTTCGCCGTGCCACCGGGGCTGGCGGTGGCGCAGGTGCTGGACCTGGCGGCGCCACCCGATCGGGTCGGGCTGATCGTCGCCGACGCTTATGACGGCGCGGTGGTGCGCGAGGCCCAGGCGGTCCCGATGGCGGCGGCGCGGCGCAAGGCGCTGTTGATCCGCCTGGCGCGCCTCGGCGCCAACCGGCTGGGCCAGACCGGCGATCTTGCGGCCCCCTGATCTGTGACCTAATGTAAAAAGCGATCAAGGTATCAGGTTTCAAGCGCCCGGCGGCAATGGCGACGCAGTCCGCAGGCCCGCGCACCTCCGGCGCCGTTCCCCCTCGGCGGCGGCGCGACGCCGAGCGCCATGGAGCGAGCGCCGCAGGGCGAGCGCCCGAAGACGGGGAAACGCGGGGCGAGGGCGACACGGGCGAAGGCGACGAAAAGGCAAGGCGTTACCGGGAATGCGGCACGGAAAAACGGCAGCGCCGGCGGGCGCACTCCACCTGACGGCTCACGGGCGGGTTTCTTCCGGGCCGGCGCTGTGGCATGGAGCCCAAACGGGCTGCGGCCGGCGATGCCCGGACGATCCCCAATCCTTCAGTTCTTTGATGGGCGTCGAATAGTGCCGGCAACCACCCAACGCGCGCGGGCCAACCAAGAAGACCTGCTGCTGGACTATCTCAAGGGTCTGCGGCGGCACACCCAGGAGCGCTCGGCGATCCGTCTGGCCCTGTCGGACCTGGAACGACGCCACCGGGAAGCCGCGTTCGTCCGGTCGGCGGCGCAAGAGATCCGCCCGCTGGTCAACCGCTATGAAGGCCAGTTGTTCCGCCTCGCCAATAGCGACATCATCGTGGTGGTCAAGGGCGCCTCGCGGGCCGATCTGGATATCTATACCACCCGCGAGCGGATGCTGTTTCGCAAGGACAACTATCTCAAGGCCGCCGAGGCGGTGGATCAGGACCTGCTGGTCACCCAGTACGATCTGGAGCGCGACTACGAGCGGTTCCGCGCCGACATGGAAGCCCTGGTCGCCCAAATACGTGCCGACGCCGAAGAACAGGCGCGCCAGGACGCCGAGGCGGCGGCCGCCGCAACCGCCGCGGCCCCCTCCCCCTGGCAGAATGCGGAACCGGTCAGGGCGCCGAGCGACGCCGACACCGCCACCGACACAGGCGAAATCCCAGACACACCCGGCGACCGTACCGATGCCGACGCACCCGCGGGCGCCGACGGGTCCGGAGCCGAGGCGAGGACTGAGGCCGCGGGCGGAGCAGACGACGACACCGCGGCGGCGGAACCGACGGTCAAAGTGGTGCGCGACCGGGCGCGCAGCCAGACGCCGCTCGACCCGCTGTCGTTCAACAGGCTTGCCAATGCGCTGCGTCGACTCGACGGTAGTGTGTTCGCCACCACGCGACCGATCATCATGATGGCGCGCGGCACCGAGCCGCGCCGCGTGCTGACCTATCACACCTTTTCGCTTGAGCGGGTGGAGGCCCGGCTGATGCCGGAGTTTCGGCTCGATGCCGACGCGGCTTACGCACGCAAGCTGCATCAGACGCTCAACCGCCAGGTGATCGGCCGGGGCGGCGTCAATCTGCCCACCGACGACGGGACACCCCTGCTGCTGGATTTTGAACTCGACGCCGCGCTCGACCCGGACGCCATGGCCAGTTTCGAGACCAAGCTGGCGCAACGCTCGCGCGGCAAGGTGATTCTCGGCTTCCGCGCCGAGGACGTGCTGCACGCCACCGACCGCTATCTCGAAGCGCGCCGGCAGGTGCGCGCCAGAGGGTTGCGCACCGCGGTCACCGGCATCGACCTGCTGACCTTCGGCGCCGTATCCTGGACCCTGCTGCCGGCCGAGTTTTACACGATACCGTTCCGCGACACGGTGGTGAAGGCGCTCGACGAAGCGGCGATCAAGCACCTGGCGGAGACGATCCGCGGCTTAGGCCCGGCGCGCGTCATGTTGTTCGGTTGCAATCGCGCCAGTGCCATCGACACCGGCCGGCAATTGGGCTTTCGGCTGTTCGAAGGCGCCATCGCCAGCGCCACCCTGTCGGGCGGCGGCGCCGGCTAGAGCCGCTCAGCCACCGGGCAGAACCGCACCGCCCATGCAAGCCGAGCCGCCCTAGCGCGGCGAGCGCTTGGCCAGAATGCGTTGCAGGGTCCGGCGGTGCATGTTGAGCCGCCGCGCGGTCTCCGACACGTTGCGGTTGCACAATTCATAGACCCGCTGGATATGCTCCCAGCGCACCCGGTCGGCCGACATGGGGTTTTCCGGCGGTTCGGGCCGTTCGCCGCGGTCGGCGGTCAGCGATTTGACCACATCTTCGGGGTCGGCGGGCTTGGCCAGATAGTCCACCGCCCCGGTGCGGATCGCCGCCACCGCGCTGGCCAGATTGCCGTAGGCTGTGAGGATGACCACCCGCATGTCGGCGCGGATCGCGCGCAATTCCTCGACCAGATCGACGCCATTGCCGTCGTCCAGGCGCATGTCGACCACCGCGAACGCCGGCTTCAATTGCGCCGCCTGGGCGCGCGCCTCGACCACGCCGGTGCACGACACCACGTCGAACCCCTGGCGCTCGAAGAAGCGGCTGAGCCGTTCCCGGAAGGGCTTGTCGTCATCGACCACCAGGACCGTGCCGGTCTCGACCGCCACAGGCGCTTCCTTTTCGACTACCATATCCATCGTACGTCTCCTTACGCGCGGGCCAGCCTAGCACGCTGGCCCCGGGAGCCCCGGGTCGCCCTGGGCATCCAGGCGAGACCGGGGCCAGATGACATCCACACGAGCCCCCTTATCGGACGTATTTACGAATTTGACCCGGGCACCGGTTCTCTCCAACAGGGTCTTGGCAATAAAAATTCCAAGGCCAAGCCCGCCGGCGCCATGCGCTTCCGCCCGCTCGATCGAGCCGATGCGCCGATTCGACACATAGGGTTCGCCAAGATGCGACAGGATCGTCGCGTCGAATCCCGGGCCATCGTCGACGATGGCGATGGCCAGCGTGTCGCGATCCCAACGGATGTTAACGTCAACCCGGTCGCGTGCAAAGTCGGTGGCATTCTCGACGAAATTTCCCAGCGCCTGCATGATCTCCGGCCGACGCGGAATGACCGGCACGGCCCCGGGGTCGAGGTCGGGACGCTCCACCTGGATGGCGATCTCCGGGCCGCGCTCGTCGCTTTCATAGGGGCCGACGATCTCGCGCATCAACGCTTCGGGGGACGCGAACGGGAACGGCGACGACGGCGCGTCGAGCCGCCCCGCTTCGGTCATGCGCTTGAGAATGTCGCGACACCGTGTGGCCTGCGTGTCGATCAGCGCCGCTTCCTCATACAGCGGGTCCGCGGGGTCGAGTTCCTGGGTAATCTCGCGCGCCGCCAACTTGATGGTGCCGAGCGGCGTGCCCAGTTCGTGCGCCGCCGCCGCCGACAGCGCACCGAGCGCCGAGAGTTGCCGCTCGCCCGCCAGCGTCCGCTCGAGCGTCGCATAGGCCCGGTCGCGCCGCCGCGCCTCCACCGACACCTGCGCCACATAGGCAGCCAGAAAGCTGACCGTGGTCATCACCGCGATCCAACAGCCGGCGAGATAGGTGTCGTTCAGCACCAACGGGTCGTCGCCCCAGGGCAAGGGCCGATAAACGAAGGCGATCAGCGTCGCCCCCATCACCGTCGCCGCGAACAGGCGCAGGCTGGCCCAACGCGGCAGGGTGATGGCACCGACCGTTGCCGGCACCACCATCAGCACCGTGAACGGGTTGGCGATGCCGCCGGTCAGCCCCAGCAGCGCCATCAATTGCAGTTGATCGAACAACATATGCAGCATGGCCGCCCGGTTGGACAGCCGGTGCGTCGGCGGATACTGAAGGTGCAGCGACAGGTTGTAGGCCGCCGTGGCACCGACAATGGCCACCGGCAGCGCCATCGAATAGTCCAGCCCGAGCCCGTACTGCACGATCAGCAGGGTGGCCAATTGCCCCGACACCGCACACCAGCGGATCCACACCAGCATCCGCAGACGCACGGTGGGCAGCGCGGTCAGCGGATCGTCGGTACGGGACCAGGGGGCGAAAGGTCCGCCGGCGGTCCCGGCCGTGTCGTCGAACGCCATGGCAGCACCTTGTGGGCTTGAGACAGACAGCGCGGTCGAGCCGCCGCGGCCGCTCCGTTTATACGCGCCGACCCGCCAGCGGGATGAGGCGCACCGTCACACCGCCGTTAGGGGACAAAACCGCCGCCCCAGACCGCCCACAGCATCTGCCCGCCGACCACCAGCATCAGCCCCACGACCACGCCGGCGACCGCCTTGCGCAACAGCCGGGTGCCTTCCAAAAGGTCGGCGATGTCGGCGCGGGCGCGGCCGTCGGCAGGGCCGAACCACAGCACTTGGGCCCCGGTCTCGACCCGGAACTGAAGCTTGAGCGTGCGCGCCAGGGCGCTCGATGGCAACAGGAACAGCGCGTGGCCGTGGCCCGCATGGGTGGACAGGTCGCCGGCGGGATAGACCGCGCGCGACGCACTGCTCGGCGCCGGCGGCTCGGCCCAGCCGATGGTGCGGAGCAGCGCCCAGGCGAGGGCGCCGGGGACCAGGCCGACCAAATGAGTGGCCAGCGCCGCCGGCCGGGCGAGCGCCCCCGGCGCGCGCACCAACGCCGCCTCGCCGGGCCGTGCGGCCACCGCCATGGCGCCGCGCCATGCCAACAGGCCCGCAAAGCCGGCGATCAGAAACGCCAGGCTGCCGGCCACCAGCCCGTCGGCCAGGCGGCGCAGCCCCTCGGCCAGTCCAAGCCGGACACCGGCATGCTGGTCGCCCTCGGACGCGCGGTCGAGCCGCCGGGCCAGCCGGCGCATGGCGTCCCAGGTGTCGCGCTGGTGCACGGTCCGGGCGAGCAGCAGGACCAACACCGGCCAGGTCTGCCAATGGCCAAGGGCGACGCGGTCGAGCGCCCAGCCGGCGGCCCCCCAAGCGCCCATGCTGAGCCCCAGCAGGGCCAGGCCGTTGACCGCGCTGTCGGGGGCCAGGGGCCGGGCGACCGCGTCGACCAGGCGATCGGCCAGACGGTCGAGCGCCGGCAGCCGGCCGAGCCCGCGGCGCCCGCCGAGCGCCAGATCGAGCAGCAGCGCGGCGAGCAACAGCGCCGGTGCCGGCCAGGCGAGGACCGCCTCGGCGCCCATGGGCGCTAACGCGCGCCGGCGTCCATCAACGCCCGCGAGATGTTGCGCGCCCGGTTTTCCTGGGCGTAGGCGAGCGCGGTGCGCCCGGTATAGTCGGTCTTGTCCACATCGGCGCCGGCGTCGAGCAACGCCTCGACGACCCGGAAGCGGCGCAGGCGGGCCGCCTTCATCAGCGCGGTTTCGCCGTTGCGGTCGGTGACGTCGGGGTCGGCGCCGGCCTTGAGCATCGCCTCGACGCCGGCGAGATGGCCGCGCCGGGTAAAGCGCATCAAGGCGGTCTCGCCCGACTGGCGGTCCTTGATGTTCACATTGGCGCCGTTTTCGAGCAGAAAGTCGGTCATCTTCAGGCTGCCATTGTCGGCCGCCATGACCAGCACCGGCACGCCGTCGCCGTTGCGGGCGTTGGCGGTGGCGCCGCTGAACATCTTCTGCCGCGCGGTGAGCAGGTCGTCTTCCTCGACCGCCTTGATGAACTGATAACCGTCCGAATACTGCGCCACTGCGGCCGGGCCCAACAGAGCCGCACCGCCGGCGCCGCCGATCGTCATGGCCAGGACAAAGCCTAATCGCAGCGCTTTCATGATCGATGATCCTCGGGCAAGGGAACCGGGTCTGGGCGACCGTCGACACACCGTCACGCGCATCGCTTTCGCCGCCGCCGTCAACGCCTTATATAGGGATCGCGGACGCGGATTGTCCACGTCCGCCCGTGCGGGCCTGCCGTGCCTGCGGGTACCCGGTGTGTGGAGGAGGACGATCATGGCCCCGTTGCCCCGCCTTGCCGCTCTGGCGGCGCTGACCGCAGCCCTCGCCGCCTGCGACCCCGGCCCCAACGACAGCGCCGACGCAACCGGGGCCAGTGCCTGCGCCGGCGACCCCTCGGTGCCGATCGGCGGCGCGTTCGAATTGGTCGACACCAGCGGCGCGCCGGTCACCCAAGCCGCCCTCGACGGTCGCTACGCGCTGCTGTTCTTCGGCTTCACCCACTGCCCCGACGTCTGCCCGACCGAGTTGCAACGGATCACCGCAGCCCTCGACCGGCTGGCCGAAACCGGCGCCGATCTCGACCGCGTGCAGCCGGTGTTCGTCAGCGTCGACCCCAAGCGCGACCGCCCCGAGGTGGTCGGCGACTATCTGTCGCTGTTCCACGACCGCTTCCTGGGCCTGACCGGCAGCACCGAACAGGTGGCCGCCGCCGCCCGGGCCTACCGGGTCTATTACGCGATCGACGGCGATCCCGAAGGCGACGACTATCTGATCAACCATGCGGCGATGATCTACTTCATGGGCCCCGACGGCCACTACATCACCCACTTCACCGCCCAGGACGGCCCGGACGCCATCGCCCGGCGGGTCGGGGCGTGCCTGTGAGCGCGTCGCCGACCCGGCGGTCGGGGGCTGAACGCACCGGCGCGGCCCCGTTCTGGCGCACCAAGCGGCTCGACCAGATGACCGCCGAGGAATGGGAATCGCTGTGCGACGGCTGCGGCAAATGCTGTCTGCACAAGCTCGAAGACGCCGACACGGGCGAGGTTCACTATACCAATGTGGGCTGCCGGCTGTTGTCGCGCCACACCGTGCGCTGCCGCGACTATGCCAACCGCAAGCGCCGGGTGCCCGACTGCGCGATCCTGTCGCCGCAATTGGTCGACCAGTTCCACTGGCTGCCCGAGACCTGCGCCTATCGCCTGGTCCAGGAGGGCCAGGGTCTGGCCTGGTGGCACCCGCTGGTCTCGGGCGACCCCGAAACCGTCCACCGCGCCGGCATCTCGGTGCGCGGGCGCATGGTGCCCGAACAGCAGGCCGGCGCGCTTGAGGACCATATCGATGAGACGTTCGGCTGAGCCGACGCGCGCCCGCATCGCCGGCCCGCACGGGCCGCTGACCTTGGTGGTGCGCCGCTCGGCCCGGGCGCGGCGCGCGACGCTCAAGCTCGACCGGGTCGCCGGCGACGCCGTGCTGGTGGTGCCCGAGCGCATGGCCCTGGCCCAGGCGCTGGCGTTCGCCGAGAGCAAGGCGGACTGGCTGCACGCCGCCCTCGCCAGCCTGCCCGCGCCCATGCCGGTGCTGCCCGGCGCGCGGCTGCCGCTGCGCGGCGTGCCGGTGACCGTCCGCCACGCCCCCCAAGCCCCGCGTGTGCCGCGCGTGGCGGACGACACCCTGGTGCTCGGCGGCCCGGCGGAGCTGGCCGGCCGACGGCTCGCCCGCTGGCTAAAGGATC
Source organism: Rhodothalassium salexigens DSM 2132 (assembly GCF_004341375.1). Taxonomy (GTDB): domain Bacteria; phylum Pseudomonadota; class Alphaproteobacteria; order Sphingomonadales; family Rhodothalassiaceae; genus Rhodothalassium; species Rhodothalassium salexigens. The sequence continues at coordinate 188,751 of NZ_SLXO01000003.1, read as the reverse complement.
AGGCGCGCGCCGACCTTGTGCCGGCGGTGGCGGTGCACGCCGAGCGGCTCGGGCTCAGCCACCGGGTCGCCCGGCTGACGGTCAAGGACACCCGCCGGCAATGGGGCAGCGCCAGCCCCAAGGGCGCCTTGAGCTTTTCCTGGCGGCTGATCCTGGCGCCGCCCTATGTGCTCGACTATCTGGCCGCCCACGAGGTGGCGCATCTGGGCCAGATGAACCATTCGCCGCATTTCTGGGCGCTGGTCGACCGCACCACGCCCGACCGCCGCCGCGCCGAGGCGTGGCTCAAGCGCTCGGGCGCCGGCCTGTTCGCCTATCGCCTGGTCGAGGGCAGCGAGCCCCGGTCGGCGGCCGCCTGAGCTGCCGCTCAGCCCGCCTCGGGGCCGGTAAAAGTGGCCTTCAAGGCGCCGCCGCCCAGGGGCCGCACCGGCCGGCCCACATGGGCTTCGATCATGAAATCGGCCCAGATGTCGGCCGGCAGGGTGCCGCCGGTGACCCGGTCGGTGGGCGTGTCGTCGTCATTGCCGAGCCAGACGCCGGCGACCAGATCGTGGGTGAAGCCGACGAACACCGCGTCGCGAAAGCCCTGGCTGGTGCCGGTCTTGCCGGCCGCCGGGCGGTCGATGCGGGCGCGCTTGCCGGTCCCCCACTCGACCACGTTTTCCAGCATGGTCGCCATGGTCTGCGCCACCTCCGCGCTCAGCACCTGTTCGGGCGGCAGCGCCCGGCGGCGGTAGAGCAGTTCGCCGTCGAGCGCGTGGATCTCCAGGATCGCATAGGGCTCGGCGGCGCGGCCGCCATTGGCGAACGGGGCATAGGCCCCGGTGATGTCGAGCAGGCTCATCTCCTCGGGCCCCAGCGCCAGGCTGCGCACCGGTTCGAGCGGCGCGTCGACGCCGAGGCGCCGGGCCAAGGCCACGATGCGGTCGCGCCCGACCCGCTCCTGCAAGCGCACGGTGGCGGTGTTGAGCGACACGCTCAACGCCTCGGACAGGGTTACCGGGCCGCGATAGGACCGGCCGTAATTCTCCGGCGACCAGCCGTCGACCGCGATCGGTGCGTCGTCGACCAAGGTATCGGGGCCCATGCCGGCTTCGAGCGCGGCGGCGTAGACGAACGGCTTGAACGCCGAGCCCATCTGGCGGCGCGCCTGGACCGCGCGGTTGTATTCGCTGCGGGCATAGGCGCGCCCGCCGGTCATCGCCCGGACCGCGCCGTCGGGCGCCAGGGCAACGAGCGCGCCTTGCGCCACCCGGCGCGCCGGCCCCGCCGTGCCCAGCGCGCCGCCGAGCGCCCGTTCGGCCGCCGCCTGGGCCTGTCGGTCGAGGGTGGTGTAGACGGTCAGCGGCCGCTCGGTCTCGGCGGTCAGCGCGCGGGTCCGGCGCACCACCCAGTCGGTGAAATAGCGCACGTCGCCGGCGCGCGCGCTCGGCTGGATCGCCGCGGGCTCGGCGCGCGCGCGGCGCGCCGCCATCTCGGTGATCAGGCCGGCGTCGACCATGGCGCCCAACACCACCGAGGCGCGCTCGAACGCGCGCTCGGGGTCGTTGGTGGGCGCATAGGCCGACGGCGCCTTGACCAACCCGGCCAGCAACGCCGCCTCGGCCAGGCTCAAACGCCGCGCCGAATGGCCGTAATAGGTCCGCGCGGCGGCGTCGATGCCATAGGTTCCGGCACCGAAATAAACCCGGTTGAGATAAAGCTCCAGCAGCTCTGACTTGGCGAAGGTGCGTTCCAGCCAGAACGCCACCATGACCTCTTGGGCCTTGCGCTTGAGGCTGCGCTCGGGCGTCAGGAACAGGTTCTTGGCCAATTGCTGGGTCAGCGTCGAGCCGCCCTGGCGCAGCGCGCCGGCGCGGATATTGGCCAGGGCGGCGCGCGCCACGCCGCGCGGGTCGACGCCCATATGGTCGAAAAACCGGCGATCCTCGGCGGCAAGGATCGCCAGCACCATGACCTCGGGGATCTCGCCATAGCTCAGCCAGTCGTTATAGACCGCGCCATAGGTGGCGAGCGTCTGGCCGCCGGCGGTCTTGACCACGATGGCCTGCTTCTGGTTGGGCGCCGGCAGGCGGTTCAGGTCGGGCAGATCGTGGGCCAGATAGACCAGCCCGCCGACGCCCGCGATCGCCGCCCAGACGCCCACCACCACCGACCAATAGGCCAGCCGCCACAACGGCCGGCGGCGTTTGGCCGGGCGCCGGGGCGCCGCTGGCTCCGGCGCGCCGGCACCACCGCTGCCCTCGCCGCCCTTGCCACGAGAGGCACGGGGGGCACGGGAGGAGCGGGCGCGGGATGGTTTCGGGCTTCGGGGGGCACGGCTCACGGTCGGGCTCGCTCCTCTGACGGCAACAGCACTACTCTGGCGCCCGATTTTGGCGTTTGTATGCGCGCGCGAAAAGGGGGAGGGGCGTCAAAACACTGCATATACTAAAATTAAAAAGTATCGAATATTTTCAAAACTATGTTTCGCAGAACAGGATCCAAAATTTACCACATGCCTCTTGACTAAACCGCTGATTCAACTATTAAAACACGCTATGGACAAGACATATAATCTCAATGGCAGCTTCAAACCGGCGCTAAAAAGATACGCTGACCTAGAGGGGCCGGATTTTTACCCGACCCCTGCCTGGGCAACTTATGCGCTTATTGACAACGAAAATTTTGACGGAAACATTTGGGAGTGCGCCTGCGGGAACGGAGCAATGTCGAAAGTTCTAGAGAAAACGGGCAACAACATCCAAAGCTCTGATCTTTATGATCGTGGATTTGGGGATGTGGGAGTGAATTTTCTAGATACAGATATTACCTCTGAAAACATTGTAACCAACCCTCCATATAATTCTGCGCAGGGTTTCGTTGAAAGTGGAATACGCGCATCCAAAAAAAAATTTGCGCTACTGTTAAGACTGGCTTTTCTTGAAGGCGCGCATAGACAAAAAACAATTTTTTCGAAATTCCCACCATCAAGAGTATGGGTTTTCAGCGAACGCATTACGTTTTACCCTGCTGGCGCGACCATAAAAGGCAGCGGAACAACAGCGTATGCTTGGTTTGTTTGGGATAAGGATGCGAACAAAACCACAGAACTACGGTGGTTTAAGCCAGGATACAAATCCCTATACACCTAGCTAAAGACGCTTAAGGTATTCACGTCCTTTGGCCGTAAGTTTATACCCTTGACTCGGTACACTCTCTAGCCAGCCCAGATGAATTGCATTTCCCTCAGATTCATAGTGGCACTTAATATTCCGCACAATCTGATACCACATAGGTTCACCGTTTCTTGTATCTGACCCCTCCCAGTCCTCTTGGTCTAGGCGAACAATTTCTGGCAATTTTTGGTACAGAACCGTAAACGAAGCAAAATTATCCGGCTTCTGCGCCGCGAGACGCATAACACCAATTGTGATTTCACGCTCTGAAACCGCCATAGCTTTAGATCTCCTTAAGGGAACAGCAGACTAGACATCAAATAAGCTTAACCAAGACGCATTCAAGTCGTAATTTCCATAAATATCGACGCTTGGCGGCGCGGGCCGGCGCGCCTATGGTGGCCCGGTCCATCGTCGTGCGAGTATGCGAGGTAAGCCCATGTCCGACCCCTCGGGTCTGCCGGTCGACGCGGTCGCCGGGGTGTTCCGCCAGGCCGGCTATGACGGCGCGTCGCTCAGCCGGCTGTCGGCGGCCGCCGGGCTCAAGCGCGCCTCGCTCTATCACCATTTTCCCGGCGGCAAGGAAGAGATGGGCCACGCCGCCCTGGCGCGCGCCGACGCACGGCTGCGCCGGCTGGTGATCGAGCCGTTGAGCGGCCCGGCGCCGGGCGACCAGCGCCTGGCCGCCATGCTTGCCGGGGTGCGCGCCTTCTATGCCCAGGAACCCGCCGGCTGCCTGATCAACGCCCTGTCCATGGGCGAAGGCCAGCGCCTGTTCGGCCCCGCGCTCGCCCAAACGGCGGCGGCGTGGCGCGACGGCATCGCGCGCGCCTATGCCGACATGGGCGCCGCCCCCGCCGACGCCATACGCCGGGCGACCAGCTTGCTGGCCGAGATCCAGGGCCGGCTGATCCTGCAACGGCTGTTCGGCGAGGATATGCTGGGCGACCTTGGCGCCCTGGGCTGAGCGCGGCACCGTCGCGGCGGCCGCCGCCGCTGCTGTCCTGCCGGCCAATCGCGCCCAAGGGTCCCGCCGCGCTACAGGAAGACGATGGCGAGGGCGGCGGTGGCGGCCAGGGTGAAGGCGGCGCCGATGATCATCACCAGGCCGTCGCGGCCCAGGATCGCGAGCCCGAACACGGTGATCGCCAGGCCGGGCACGGCGACGCCGAACGGGATCAGCCCCAGGGGCACGGTGCTGGCCGCCAACAGGATGCACAGGCCGGCGGCGGCGCGCTGGCCCAACGGCCCGGCGGCCCAGGTCATGCGCCGGCCCATCAGGCCGTCGATCCGTTCGGCCAGCCGGTGCACCCAAACGGGCACCGGCTGCAAGCGACCGCGCCGGACGCTCAACTGGCGCAGCCGCCGGGGCAGCCAGACCGTGCGCCGGCCGATCACCAACTGAACCGCCACCAGGCTGACCACCAGACCCAGCAACATGGGCACCCCCGGCAGCGCGCCGAGCGGCAACACCATGGTCAGGCCCAACAGCATGAACATGGAGCCGAAGCCCCGCTCGCCGACGCTTTCGAGGATGGTTTGCAGGGACACCGTTTCGTCGGGGTCGCCGTCGCCGATCATGTCGATCAACGCGGCCAGTTCGTCTTCCGACTGGAACTCGCTCTCGGTCATGGCCCCTGCCTTTATCCCTGGGATCGGCGCCATCGGGTCGGCGCTTGCGACCCAAATGGGCGCGCGCCGATCAGATGTCCAGATTGGCCACGTTGAGCGCGTTGTCCTGGATGAAGCTGCGCCGGTGTTCGACCACGTCGCCCATCAGCTTGGCGAACAGTTGCTCGGCCTCGTCGGCCTGGTTGACCTTGACCTGCAACAGCGACCGCGCCTCGGGGTCGAGCGTGGTCTCCCACAACTGGTCGGGGTTCATCTCGCCCAAGCCCTTGTAGCGCTGCTGCGCGATGCCCTTGCGGCCGATCTCCAACACCGCCTCGAACAAATCGGTGGGCGCCAGCACCGTGCGCACATCGTCCTTGCGGGTCAGGGTGGCGGTGCCGTCGAAGGCCGGCGCCAGGCGCTGGGCCAGCGGCGACAGCCGCCGCGCCTCGGCCGATTTGGTCAGCCCCAGGTCGATCACATGGTGGTCGGAGACGCCGCGCACGGTCTGTTCGAAATGATAGCCGCCGTCTTCGGCCGCGCGCCCCGACCAGCCGCCCTGCTCCTCGGCCTGGGCCAGCCGGTTGAGCGTCTCGGCGATCCGACCCGCCATGGCCTCGGCGGCCGCCCGGTCGGCGGCGACGGTCTCGTCCAGGCCGCCGGCGAGCGCCAGATACTCCACCAGCGTGCGGTCATAGCGCGACGGCAGGGCGTCGAGCAGGTTGCGAATGGTGCGCGCCTCGCCGACCGCGTCCTTGAGGTCCTGGCCGCTGCGCTGGGCGCCGGTGCCGTCGGTGAACACGGTGTTCTCGGTGCCGTGGTCGACCAGATAGTCGTACAAGGCGCGGTCGTCCTTCAGATAGACCTCGGACTTGCCGCGGGTGATCTTATAGAGCGGCGGCTGGGCGATGTAGAGATTGCCGCGCTCGATCAACTCGGGCATCTGCCGATAGAAGAAGGTCAGCAGAAGCGTGCGGATGTGCGCGCCGTCCACGTCGGCGTCGGTCATGATGATGATCTTGTGGTAGCGCAGCTTCTCGGCGTTGAAGTCGTCGCGGCCGATGCCGGTGCCAAGCGCGGTGATCAGCGTGCCGATTTCGTTCGACGCCAGCATGCGGTCGAAACGCGCGCGCTCCACATTGAGGATCTTGCCGCGCAGGGGCAGGATCGCCTGGAATGAGCGGTTGCGGCCCTGCTTGGCCGAACCGCCGGCGCTGTCGCCCTCGACGATGAACAGTTCCGACTTGGCCGGGTCGCGCTCCTGACAGTCGGCGAGCTTGCCGGGCAGCGACGCCACGTCGAGCGCGCCCTTGCGCCGGGTCAATTCACGCGCCTTGCGCGCCGCCTCGCGCGCCGCCGCAGCGTCCACCACCTTGGCGATCACCGCCTTGGCTTCATTGGGGTTTTCCTCGAACCAGGTGGCCAATTGCTCGTTCATCAGCGCCTCGACCGCCGGCCGGACCTCGGACGACACCAGCTTTTCCTTGGTCTGGGACGAGAATTTCGGGTCCGGCACCTTGACCGACAGCACCGCGGTCAGGCCCTCGCGCGCGTCGTCGCCGCTGATCGACACCTTGGCCTTCTTGGCCTGGCCCGACGAGCCCGCATAGGCATTGACCGCCCGGGTCAGCGCGGCACGGAAGGCCGCCAGGTGGGTGCCGCCGTCGCGTTGCGGGATGTTGTTGGTGAAGCAGAAGACGTTCTCGTGATAGCTGTCGGTCCACTCCATGGCCAATTCGACGGTGACGCCGTCGCGCTCGCCCTGGATGGTGATCGGCTCGGTGACCAGGGCGGTCTTGGTGCGGTCAATGTGACGCACGAACTCGGTGATGCCGCCCTCATAGTGCAGATTGACCTGACGCGGGTCGGCGTGGCGATGGTCTTCGAGCTGGATGTGGACGCCCGAATTGAGGAACGCCAGTTCGCGGAACCGGCGCTCCAGTTTCTCGAACTCGAAATCGACGATCTTGAAGGTCGCTTCCGACGGCTTGAAGGTCACCTGGGTGCCGGTCTTGGTGGCCGCGTCGCCGACCCGGGCCAGGTCGCCCTGGGGCTCGCCATGCTCGAAGCGCATGGTGAACTCGCCGCCGTCGCGCCAGATGCGCAGTTCCAGCCACTCGCTCAAGGCGTTGACCACCGACACGCCGACGCCGTGCAGGCCGCCCGAAACCTTGTAGCTGTTCTGGTCGAACTTACCCCCGGCGTGAAGCTGGGTCATGATCACCTGGGCCGCCGAGACGCCCTCTTCCTCGTGGATGTCCACCGGGATGCCGCGGCCATTGTCCTCGACGGTCACCGAGCCGTCGGCGTTGAGCATCACCCGGATCAGGTCGCAATGGCCGGCGAGCGATTCGTCGATCGCATTGTCGGTGACCTCGAACACCATATGGTGCAGGCCCGAGCCGTCCTCGGTGTCGCCGATATACATGCCCGGGCGCTTGCGCACCGCCTCCAGCCCCTTGAGCACCTTGATGGAATCGGCGCCATAGCTGTCGGTTTGCGGCGCTGCGCCGGGCTGGGTGTCGTCGCTCATTGCGTCCTCGTCTCGGTTATGGGTGGCGGGGCGGTCCCGGCCGGCCGGTGGGTCACCCGGCCGCCAGTATATGCCCCTCGGCCACCTCGAAAAACTGTGCCGTGCCGTCGAGTGCTGCGAACAGCGCCCGGTCGGTGCCGGTGGCCCAGACCTGGCCGCCCAGCCGCCGCAAGGCGTCGAACAGCGCCGCACGACGGGCGCCGTCCAGATGGGCGGCGATCTCGTCCAACAACACCAATGGCGCCTGGCCGCGCCGCTCGGCGGTCAACCGCGCCTGGGCGAGCACCAGGCCGACCAACAGCGCCTTTTGCTCGCCCGTCGAACACAGCCGCGCCGGCATGGCCTTGGGCGCGTGGTCGACCAGCAGGTCGCTGCGCTGCGGCCCGCAGCCGGTGCGCCCGGTGCGCGCATCCTCGGCCCGCGCCGCCTTGAGCCGGGCGCGGAAGGCGTCCGCCGCGGCGGCGGGCTCGGCGCCGGCGGCGAGCGCCGCCTCGATCGTCCCCGCGAGCGCCAGGCGCGCCTTGGGAAACGCCGTCTCGGGCCCGGCCTCGACGGTGGCGGCCAGGCGGCGCACCGCGTCGAGGCGGGCAGCGGCCACCGCCACGCCGTGTTCGGCCATGCGGCCTTCGAGCGCGCGCAGCCAACCGGGGTCGGCGCCCAGATAGCCGCGCTCGGCGAGCAGCGTCTGGCGTTCGCGCTGGGCGGTCTCATAAGCGCCCAGCGCGCGGGCATGGCCGGGCGCCACCTGGCCCACCAGCCGGTCGAGAAAGCGCCGGCGCACCCCGGCCGCGTCGGTGAACAGGCCGTCCATGGCCGGGGTCAGCCAGACCAGGCACAGCCGCTCGTCGAACGCGGCCGGACCGCTGGCCTCGGTGCCGTCGATCCGGCAGCGGCGCCGCAACCGGCTGCCATCGGCGCCGCTCCGTTCGCCCTCATCCGCGCCGCCGTCGCCGCCGTCGCCGCCGCCATCGGTGTCAGCGTCGGCGTCAGCGTCGGCGTCCAGCGCGCCCGCCGGCCCCTTGGCCCTGGCTTGCGCAGCCGCCGCCGCAGTATCGATGCCGGTGCCCAGGTCGACCGGGCCATCGGCCGCCACCAGCCGCGCCGCCACCGACCATCCCCCCGCACCGCCATGGCGCGCCGGCTCCACCAGCCGCGCCCGGCGCAGACCGCGCCCCGGGCTCAGGAACGACAGCGCTTCGAGCACATTGGTCTTGCCGGCGCCATTGGGACCGGTGAGCACCACCGGCCGCGCCGGGTCGGCCACCAGGTCCAGGTCGAGGGTCGCATAGCAGCGAAAATCGCTCAGCCGCAGTCGCGCCACCGCCGGCCCCGGCAACGCCGCCATGGACGAGCGAGACGCGGCGGCCGTACCGGCCGTGCCGGTCATCTCGGTCCCGCCGGTCGTCGCCGTCATCTCGGTCGTGCCGGCCGCCGCCACGGGCGCCGCCGCACGGGCCGGCTTTGCCGTGGGCGCCGGGCCAAACTGATCCGGACCAGACTGATCCGGGCCAATCTGGCCCAAGCCGGCCTGACCCGATCTGGCCTGACCCGCGCCAGTCTGCCCCGAGCCGGTGTCGCCGCGCTGGCTGGTCACCCGGGTCACACCCGCATCGGCATCAGAACGTAGAGGGCGGCCTGGTCGGCTTCGTCGGTGACCACGGTGGGCGCGTCGGGGCTGGCCAGCCGGGCGGCCACGGTGTCGCCTTCCACCTGGCCAAGGATATCGAGAAGATAGCGCGAATTGAAGCCGATATCCATGGCCTCGGCCTGATAGGCGGCGGCCAGTTCCTCGGTCGCGGTGCCGTTTTCCGGGCTGGTCACCGACAGGGTGATGCTGTCGTCGCCGAGCGACAGCTTGACCGCCCGCGACTTGTCGGTGGAAATCGTCGACACCCGGTCGACCGCATTGGCGAACGCCCGGCAGTCGAGCGACAGCTCCTTCTCGTTGCCCTTGGGGATGACCCGCGAATAGTCGGGGAAGGTGCCGTCGATCAGCTTGGAGGTGACCACCGCCTGGCCGAAGCCGAAGCGGATCTTGGTATCCGACAACGCCACCTCCACATCGCCCTCGAACTCGTCGATCAGCTTGCGGATCTCGCCCACGGTCTTGCGCGGCACGATGACGCCCGGCATCTCGGCGGCGCCTTCGGGCACCACGGTGTCGGCCTGGGCGAGCCGGTGGCCGTCGGTGGCCACGGCGCGCAGCACCGGGCCGTCCGCACCCTGGGCCACATGCAGATAGATGCCGTTGAGATAATAGCGCGTCTCTTCGGTCGAGATGGCGAAGCGGGTCTTGTCGATCAGGCGCTTCAATTCGACCGCCGGCAGGGCGAAATTGTGCGGCAGGTCGCCGTCGGTCATCGACGGGAAGTCGTCGCGCGGCAGGCAGGCGAGCTTGAAGCTGGAGCGCCCGGCCTCGATGGTCAGGCGCTGATTGTCGTCGAGCGACAGCGACACCTCGGCGCCATCGGGCAACTTGCGCACGATGTCATAGAGGGTGTGCGCCGGCACCGTGGTGGCGCCGGGCTCGATGCCGTGGGCCTCGGTCGCCTCGACGATGGCCAGGTCCAGGTCGGTGGCGGTCAGCGACAGCCGGCCGTCGGCCGCGTCGAGCAGCACGTTGGACAGAATCGGGATGGTGTTGCGTCGTTCGACCACCGAGTGCACGTGGCCGAGGGACTTGAGAAGGGACGACCGTTCGATGGTGAGCTTCATGCCGGGTGCTTTGTTCTCGTTGTGAAACGCCGCCGGTGCGATGGTCCTGCAACGGGCCCTCGACTGGCGTCCCTGGCGGCCACCGGTCGGGGACCCCTGGACGGCACCATCAAGACGGGCCCGGCGGGACGCCTGCCCACCGCCGGCTGCGGGCCGCCAAACCTAGAGGACTGAAACGGTCAAGGCAAGGCAGGCGAGCAGCACTGCGCGCCAGGGTAGAACGAGCGTCGCGTGGCTTTTGGACGAGGCCACCGACACGCCCGCCGACAAGACCACGGATGCGGGCGCCTCAGCCCATCAGGGCGCGGGTCAGGCGGTTGATATCGTCTTCGATGGCGCTGTCGGTCTGGCGCAGATTCTCGATCGTCTTGACCGCGTGCATGACCGTGGTGTGGTCGCGGCCGGCGAATTTGCGGCCGATCTCGGGCAGCGACCGGCTGGTCAACTGCTTCGACAGATACATGGCCACCTGGCGCGGCCGGGCGATGGTGCGCGCGCGGCGCTGCGACAGCATCTCGGTCAGGCGCAGATTGTAATAGTCGGCGACCGCCTTCTGGATGTCCTCGATCGACACCTTGCGGTCGTTGGCGCGCAGCAGATCCTGCAACACCTCGCGCGCCATGTCGCGGCTGACCGGCCGGCCGACCAGCTCGGCATAGGCCAGCACCCGGTTGAACGCGCCTTCAAGCTCGCGCACGTTGGACGTGATCCGATAGGCCAGGAAATCCAGCACATCGTCGGGGAAGGTGACGTGGGCGGCCTTTTCCGCCTTCGATTGCAGGATGCCCAGGCGCAGTTCGTAGTCGGTCGGGTGAATGTCGGCGACCAGGCCCCAGCCGAGGCGCGAAATGATCCGCTCCTCGATCCCTTCGAGGTCGGTGGGCGAGCGGTCGGCGGAGATCACCACCTGCCGGCGGTTGTCGACCAGGGCGTTGAAGGTGTGGAAGAATTCTTCCTGGGTGCGGTCCTTGTGGGCGATGAACTGCACGTCGTCGATCATCAGCAGGTCGATCTTCTGGAACTGCTCCTTGAAGCGCACCGAATCCTGGTGGCGCATGGCGTGGATGAACTGCAGCATGAAGCGCTCGGCCGACAGGTACATGACCCGCTTTTCGGGCGAGCGCTGGCGCACCGCCCAGGCGATGGCATGCATCAGGTGGGTCTTGCCCAGGCCGACGCCGCCGTGAAGAAACAGCGGGTTGAACGGCACCTCGCCGGCGTCGGCGACCCGGCTGGCGGCGGCATAGGCCAGCTCGTTGGACTTGCCGACCACGAACCGGTCGAAGGTGTAGCGCGGTTCGAGCACCGCCTCGCCGGCGCCGGTCGACGGCCCGGCCTGGCGCGCCACCGAGGCCGCCGCCTGCCCTACGCTGGCCGGGCCGCTGCGCGCCGGCGCGGCGGATGCCGCCGACGCGGCACCGGCTTGGGGGTGGGCCGGCGCTGGCGTTGGCGCCGGGGGTGGGGCGTGAGGCGCGGCGGCGGCCGCTGGTCGCCCGGCGGCCAGATCGAGCCGGACGCGGGCCACCTTGAAGCCGGCATAATTGAGCGCGCTGCGCAGCCGGTCACCGAAATTGTCGCGCAGCCAGTCGCGATTGAACCGGGTCGACACGTGCAACACCGCCGTGTCGCCCTCGATGCCGGCGAATTCGAGCGTCTCAAACCAGCTTTTGAACACGTCCTCGCCGACCTCGCGGCGCAGATAGGCGCACGCATTCTGCCAGGCGGGCGCCGACACAGCCCCGCCCGGTTGCCGGGCCCGGCTCTGCTGCCGCGGGTCGTCGTGCGCCACCTCTGCCCGTTCCTCCATGTCGTTGTCCCCCGACCGCCTGACCTGATCCGACATCGCCGCCTGCACCGCCTAGACCGCGCGCCCCGCCACGAGGCACGGTTCTGCCGACACCTCAGGCGACGACAAAAGCCACAACAAAACCCGCCGCCGGCAGGACCGGCATGCCCCACTTCAATAAGAAGAGGATGATTTGACTAAAGAAACCCGAAGAAGACGGGCGGTCGCGAGCGTATTAATGATTGGGAAAAGCTAAAATCCAAATCACTAATCTCCCCAGCTCCACTTGCACACGGCCCATCTGCACGTGGGCCATGACAGTATCGTGGCCCGCGAGCCCCCGCAAGACCCCTCGCGGAAAGAATCCGCTGGACTCAAGAAATGGTGGACGGACGGCACAAACCCCCAAAATCTGCGCGACGCAGGGTGCCGGGCGCCCCCCGGCGCCGGGCGCCCGAAAACGCAAACGCCCGCACCCCCGGCAAGCGGGAGCGCGGGTGTCAAAAACGGGTCTGTGGAGGCGACTCAGGCCAGCCGAAACCGGCGGACCGGCTGCTTTACTACGCCGGCACCATGTCGCGCACGCGCCGGGCCAGGCGCGACACCTTCCGCGACGCGGTATTCTTGTGCATCACACCCTTGGACACGCCGGTCATGATTTCCGGCTGGGCTTCGCGCAGGGCGGTTTCGGCCGACGCCTTGTCGCCCGAGGCGATGGCGGTTTCCACCTGCTTGACGAAGGTGCGAATCCGGCTCATCCGCGCGTGATTGCGCTGGCGACGGATTTCATTCTGGCGCACGCGCTTGCGTGCCTGGGGCGTATTCGCCATGGGGTCTGTTCCTCATTTACCTGACTGACGCCCGCACGGGACAAGCGGGCCGAGGCCGGCCGCACGCAGCCGGCCGCGCCTGTGCAAAAAGAAGCCGTGTCTCTATCATCGGCCGAGACGCCGGTCAACCGCCCTCAAAGGGCCGTTGGGCGCCGCCGGCCGCCGGCTTCAGCGATTCTTGAACTGCGGCGACCGCTTTTCGACGAACGCCGCCATGCCTTCCTTCTGGTCCTCGGTGGCGAACAGCGAGTGGAACACCCGACGCTCGAACCGGATGCCCTCGGCCAGCGTGGTCTCATAGGCCCGATCGACCGATTCCTTGGCCAGCATCACCGCCGGGCGCGACAGTTCAGCGATGGTCTCGGCGGTCTTCAGGGCCTCGTCGAGCAATTCCTCGGTGGGGACGACTCGCGCCACCAAACCGGCGCGTTCGGCCTCCTCGGCGTCGATGCGCCGGCCGGTCAGCACCATGTCCATGGCCTTGGCCTTGCCGACCGCGCGGGTCAGGCGCTGGGTGCCGCCGGCGCCCGGGATCACCCCGAGCTTGATTTCCGGCTGGCCGAACTTGGCGTTTTCGGCCGCGATGATGATATCGCACATCATCGCCAGCTCGCAGCCGCCGCCGAGCGCATAGCCCGCCACCGCAGCGATCAACGGCTTGCGCGTGCGCGACGCCTCTTCCCAATTGGCGGTGATGAAGTCCGCCATGAACACGTCCATGTAGGACTTGGACGCCATCTCCTTGATGTCCGCCCCGGCGGCGAACGCCTTCTGGCTGCCGGTGATGATGGTGCAGCCGATCTCGTCGTCGGCCTCGATGGCGCGCAACGCATGGGTCAGTTCGGTCATCATCTGCGCGTTGAGCGCATTATAGGCGTCCGGGCGGTTGAGGGTGACGATGGCCACCGCGTCGCGCTTCTCGAACACCAGGGTTTCGTAAGACATAAGGCCTCTCCCGACCGTTCATTCGCTGGTCCGGCGCGCCTTGGGCGGCCGGCCGCCCAAGGCTTGGGGCATGAGCGGCCACCGGCCGGCCGGAGCCGCCGTGACAGCGGCCTTCCATATCGCCGCCTCCCCGCGATTTAAACCCATTTTCGCTCCAACCCCGGCGCCGCGACCCCGAACGCCGCCGCAAATGCGCCGCTGCCGGCGCCCCGACGGCGGCTTACCCGGACGGCCGACGGCGCCGAAATGGGCGCCCCAGCGCCGGCAACGCGCCCCCATGCCCAAGGGGGCCAAGCCATGCTCAGCCGTCGCAGGGCTGGACCGAGACCACCAGACGCGTCACGCCCTCGGCCCGATCGATATCGAGCGTCAGACACTGGCCGTCGCGGGCGTAGCGGTCGGCCCCGGCGCGCTGCCAGCCGAGCGTCGGCAGGGTGCGCCGGTAGAACCGCCGCACCGCGTCGGCGCCCGGCTCGCCGACCAGGGTGGCGGCCAGGATCGCGCCCTCGGGCGTGTCGAAGACCAGCCGCGCGTCGGCGGCCTCGGCCAGCCCGGGCATCCGCGGCACGTCGGGCAGGCCGGCCACGAACGCCGTCGCCTCGGCGGCCGGCGGCGGCGCGGTCCCGGCCGCCGCAGTCGCGGCCGACGACCAGGAAAGGACGAGACAAAGGCATAGGGTGCGGGTCAGTGTTGGCATCGCGGGCAATAGAAGCTCGATCGGTTGGACTGGACGATACGCTGGACCGTGGCGCCGCAGCCGTCAACGCGGCAGGGCTCACCGGCCCGGCCATAAACATCGAACCGATGCTGGAAATAGCCCAACTCGCCATTGATGCGGACGAAGTCGCGCAGGCTCGACCCGCCGCTGGCGATCGCGTCTTCGAGCACCGCGCGGATGGCGCCATGAAGCCGGCGCACCCGCGCCGCCGCCACATTGCCCGCCCGCCGACGCGGCGAGATACCGGCACGAAACAGCGCCTCGCACACATAGATATTGCCGAGCCCGGCGACCAGCCGCTGGTCGAGCAACGCCGCCTTCATGGGCGCGCGCCGGCCGGCGAGCCCGGCGGCCAGCGCCGCGACGGTGAAGTCGGGGCCGAGGGGCTCGGGCCCCAATCCGGCGATCAGGCGGTGGGCGGGCAGGTCCGCAGGCGCCACCAGATCGGCCATGCCGAAGCGGCGCGGGTCGTGGAACAGAAGCCGGGTACCGTCGTCGGTGTCGAACAGCAGATGATCGTGGCGGCCGGGCGGCGGCACCTGGTTGTGCGGGCCGCTGACGAACCGGCCCGACATGCCCAGATGGACCAGCAGCACCGGACCGCCTTCGGTGCGGATCAACAGATACTTCGAGCGCCGGTCGATGGCGGCGACGCGGCACCCGGTCAGGCGCTCGGCGAAATCGGCGGGCAAGGGAAAGCGCAGGTCGGGCCGGCGCGCCTCGACGCGGACCAGTCGCCGGCCGGTCAGAAGCGGCATCAAGCCGCGCCGCACGGTTTCAACTTCGGGGAGTTCGGGCATGGCAAGTCCGGCTTCGTTGGGCTAGGGTCGCGGCCCGATCCAAGGAAATCGCACAATGACGCAGACCAAAGACCCAGGCCAGACCATCGATTTCGGCTTCCGCACCGTGGCCCGCACCGAAAAGCAGGGCTTGGTGCGCAATGTCTTCGATTCGGTCGCCGGCCGCTACGACTTGATGAACGACTTGATGTCGGCGGGCACCCACCGGTTGTGGAAAGATTCGCTGATCCACACCCTGCGCCCGCACGCCCACGAAACCTTCCTGGACGTGGCCGGCGGCACCGGCGACATCGCCTTTCGCATCGCCAATGCCGCCCCCGGCGCCCAGATCACCGTGTCCGACATCAACGAAGCGATGTTGGCCGAGGGCCGGCGGCGCGCCGACAAGCGCGGGCTCGACCTGGACTGGGTGACCGCCAATGCCGAGACGCTGCCGTTTCCCGACGCCAGCTTCAACGCCTATACCATCGCCTTCGGCATCCGCAACGTCACCGACCGGATGGCCGCCCTGCGCGAAGCCCGGCGCGTGCTCAAGCCCGGCGGGCGCTTCTTGTGCCTGGAATTCTCGCAGCTGGCGATCAAGCCGCTCGACCGGCTTTACGAGCGCTATTCCTTCGCGGTGATCCCGCGCATCGGCCAGATGATCGCCGGCGACCGGGAGAGCTACCAGTATCTGGTCGAATCGATCCGCCAGTTCCCCGGCCCCGACCAGTTCGCCGGCATGATGCGCGACGCCGGCTTCGCCCATGCGCGCTACCGGCGCATGACCGGCGGGGTGGTGGCGCTGCATTCCGGCCGCAAGCTTTAACGAGGGAGCCGCGCCGACGATGCTCGCCGCCCTGCGCCACGCCGCCCGCTTCGCCCGTGTCCTGTGGGTGCTCAAGCGCCACGGCGCCTGGTTCGCCGTTCGCCGCTTAGGGCCCCTGCCTTGGCCCGCGCGCCTGTTGGTGTCGCTCGCCGCCCTGCCGGCCCCCGGCCGCGACGACGAGGCCGACGAGGGCAAGCGCCTGGTCGCCGCGCTCCACGCGCTCGGGCCGGCCTATGTGAAACTGGGCCAGACCCTGGCGACCCGGCCCGACATCGTCGGCCCCGGCCTGGCGGTGGAGTTGGGCGCCCTGCAGGACCGGCTGCCGCCGTTCTCGGGCGAGGCGGCGCGCAAGGTGATCGAAGAGGATCTGGGCCAGCCGGTGGACAGCCTGTTCCCGCGCTTCGACGACCGCGCGGTGGCCGCCGCGTCGATCGCCCAGGTCCACAAGGCGCGCACCGCCGACGGCCGCGACGTGGCGGTCAAAGTGGCGCGGCCGGGCATCCGCACGCAATTCGCCCGCGACCTGGACGCCTTCGCCTGGGCCGCCAAATGGGCCGAGCGGCTGAGCCCCGAGGCGCGCCGGCTGCGCGCCACCGACGTGGTCGAGACCCTGCGCGAAGGCGTCGAGCGCGAGTTGGACCTGCGCCTCGAAGCCGCCGCGGCGTCGGAACTGCGCGAGACCATGCTCGGCGAACCGCACTATCGGGTGCCCGAGATCGATTGGCACCGCACCGCCCGCCGGGTGATGACCATGGAGTGGATCGACGGCACGCCGCTGTCGGACATGGCGACCCTCGACGCCCGCGGCCATGACCGCCACGCGCTGGCCGAACGGGTGGTGCAGATCTTCCTCAAGCAGGCGATGCGCGACGGCTATTTCCACGCCGACCTGCACCAGGGCAATTTCCTGGTCGAAGCCGACGGCACGCTGGTGGCGCTCGATTTCGGCATCATGGGCCGGCTCGACCGCGAGTCGGCGCTTTATCTGGCCGAGATCCTGTGGGCGTTCCAGGAGCGCGACTACATGCGCGCGGCCAAGAGCCACTTCAAGGCCGGCTATGTGCCCGGCGACCGCTCGGTGGCCGATTTCGCCATGGCCCTGCGCGCCATCGCCGAACCGGTGCACGACCGACCGGTGGAAGAAATCTCCGCCGGCGACATGCTGGCGCAACTGTTCGCCACCACCGCCGCGTTCGACATGGAGACCCAGCCGCAACTGCTGATGCTCCAGCGCAGCATGGTGATGGTCGAGGGCCTGGCCTCGACGCTCGACCCGCGGGTCAATCTGTGGGCGTCGAGCCGGCCGGTGATCGAAAGCTGGATCCGCGATCAATACGGGCTTGAAGCCCAGGCCGCCGACACGCTGATCGAGGCCGGGCGCTCGATCGGCCGCCTGCCCGACCTGGCGCGCGCCGGCGCCCGGCTGCTCGAACGCGCCGAGCGCGACGGCCTGCCCATCGACCCGCGCAGTCTGGCAGCCCTCAAGGGCCCCGACCGCCCGCATCCGATGACCGCCGGGGTGATCGGCGCCCTGGTCGGCGCGCTCATCGTGCTGTTGCTGAGCTGACCAAGACCCGCGCGACGGCGCGGGCGGGCCGGCCACGTCTCCACCCGCGCTGCCGCTACAGCCCCACCAAGGCCCCGGCCGGCCGCACCCCCTCGTCATGGCGAGCGCCAGCGAAGCCATCCAACCGACGATGCCAACACGCACCGACCAGGGCGGCGGTCTCCCCGCCGCCGCCGGCGCATACCCGGCGACACCAGGGCCCGGGGCGAGCGACCATGGATGGCGTCGCTGGCGCTCGCCATGACGGGGCGGGTGTCGCCCCGACGCGGCCTATGGCGCCATTGCCGGGCTGGACCGACCGACAGCCGGTCAGACGATGGCGGCCTCGGTGGCGGCGCGGATGTCCGCTTCCCGCACCTCGGGCGCGCATTCGACGATCTTCAGGCCGCCCTCGACCACGTCGAGCACGCCCAGATTGGTCACGATGCGGTCGACCACGCCGGTGCCGGTGAGCGGCAGGGTGCACCGCTTCAGCAGCTTGGGCTCGCCGGCCTTGTTGGTGTGGTCCATGACCACCACCACGCGCTTGACGCCGGCCACCAGGTCCATAGCGCCGCCCATGCCCTTGACCATCTTGCCCGGGATCATCCAGTTGGCGATGTCGCCATTCTCGGCCACTTCCATGGCGCCGAGGATCGACAGGTCGATGTGGCCGCCGCGGATCATCGCGAAGCTGTCGGCCGACGAGAAATAGCTCGACCGCTTGATCTGGGTGATCGTCTGCTTGCCCGCATTGATCAGGTCGGGGTCGACCTCGGCCTCGGTGGGAAACGGTCCCATGCCGAGCATACCGTTTTCGGACTGCAGGGTCACATCCTTGTCGGCGGGGATGTAATTGGCCACCAGGGTCGGAATGCCGATGCCGAGATTGACGTAGAAGCCGTCTTCCAGTTCCTCGGCCGCGCGCGCGGCCATCTGTTCGCGTGTCCAGGGCATTGGGTCCCTCCATCTCGACGCCCGAACGGGCGCCCTCAGCCTCTCGATCGGGGTGCGGGCTCGGCGCCCGGGCTCAGTCCTCGCGCAGGGTGCGCTTTTCGATGCGCTTTTCGTGCGCGCCCTGGACGATGCGGTGGACGAAGATGCCCGGCGTGTGGATGCCGTCGGGGTCGAGTTCGCCGACCTCGACCAGTTCCTCCACTTCCACCACCGTCACCCGGGCGGCGGTGGCCATCTCCGGGTTGAAATTCCGCGCCGTCTTGCGAAACACCAGATTGCCGTCGGTGTCGCCCTTCCACGCCTTGACGATCGCCAGGTCGGCGGTCAGCCCGCGCTCCAGGATATAGGTTTCGCCGTCGAAGTCCTTGTGTTCCTTGCCCTCGGCGACCAGCGTGCCGACGCCCGTTTTGGTGTAGAAGCCGGGGATGCCGGCGCCGCCGGCGCGGATGCGCTCGGCCAGCGTGCCCTGGGGGTTGAACTCCAAGTCGAGCTCGCCATTGAGATACTGGCGCTCGAACTCCTTGTTCTCGCCCACATAGGAGCTGACCATCTTCTTGATCTGGCGCGCCTGGAGCAGGATGCCGAGGCCGAAATCGTCGACGCCGCAATTGTTCGAGATCACGGTCAGGTCGCGCACGCCCTTGTCGTGCATGGCGGCGATGCACAATTCGGGGATACCGCACAGGCCGAAGCCGCCAGCCATCACCGTCATCCCGTCGACCAGCAACCCGTCGAGCGCCTCGGCCGCCGAGGCATAGACTTTGTTCACCATGCTCCCAAACCCTCCATGGCTTGTTCTGGCCTTGGGAAGTGGCACGGGCAACCGACCCCGTCAACCGGCAGCGGCGGCCTTGGCGCGCGCGCGCTGCGGCGTTAAGAGAGAGCCGGGCGCGCGCACGCGCCATGCTTTGGTCGGGGAAGGAGTGTCATGCGCGGCTATTTCGCAATCGGGATCGACGGCGTGTCCAAGGCCGGCAATATGGGCAATCTGATCCGCACCGCCCATGGCTTCGGCGCCGCCTTCGCGTTCGCGATCCGGCCGGACTACAAGCCCCCCCAAGCCGCCCCCATCCCGGCCAACCGCGCCAATGCCGACGACCACGAGGCCGCCGGCGCCCGGGCCGGGCGCAACCCGCTGCCGGCAGACCAGGCCAAGCGCTTCGCCGATACCAGCCGGGTCGCCGACACCGTACCCTATTACGAATATGACAGCCTCGACGCCCTGGTGCTACCGCGCGGCTGCCGGTTAGTGGGCGTCGAGATCACCGACGACGCGGTCGCCATGCCGAGCTTTCATCACCCGCCCAAGGCAGCCTATATCCTGGGCTCCGAGCGGGTCGACCTGAGCCCGGCGTTGCTCGCCCGCTGCGACCATGTGATCAAGATTCCGACCCAATTTTCGCTCAACGTGGCGACCGCCGGCGCGATCGTGATGTACGACCGGCTGATCGCCCACGGCCGCTTCGCCGAGCGCCCCTTGATGCCCGGCGGTCCGGCCGAGCCGCTGCCCGCGCACGTCCACGGGCGGCCCAAGCAACGCAAGCAACAACGAGGACAGGCATGACGACAGCGACTTCGCGGCGGTTTCCCAGGGCTTGGCGCGCAGGCGTCGCCGCCATGGCGGCGGCGTTGGGCGTGGCGCTGATGACGCCGGCGCCGGCGGCTGAGGCCCAGTCGGTG
Source organism: Rhodothalassium salexigens DSM 2132 (assembly GCF_004341375.1). Lineage (GTDB taxonomy): Bacteria > Pseudomonadota > Alphaproteobacteria > Sphingomonadales > Rhodothalassiaceae > Rhodothalassium > Rhodothalassium salexigens. Next base: position 168,664 of record NZ_SLXO01000003.1, on the reverse strand, counting down.
AAGCAAAAGCACCTGCTCGGCTCCTACAAGGACTGGGACGCCATGCGCGCGCTCTATTCCGACGGCTCCAAGGTCTGTTTCATGGTCTCGCAGCCGGACAAATGGCAGGCCAGCCGCAAGAACGTCACCCGCGGCGACATCTACATCCTGGTCAGCCACAAGCCGTCGCTGAAAATCCGCGACGAGGTGAACATCGATGTGGGCTATCCGCTCAAGGACGGCTCCACCGTGCGCGCCACCATCGACGGCAAGACCAGCTTCGAGATGTTCACCCAGGGCGACGGCGCCTGGAACTATGACGCCAAGGCCGATTCGAAGATGGTCCAGGCCATGAAGCGCGGGCTCAAGCTGGTGGTCACCGGCACGTCGAGCCGCGGCACCCGGACCACCGACACCTATTCGCTGAGCGGCTTCACCGCAGCGCACAACGCGATCTCGGACGCCTGCGGCATGTAACGCGGCCGTCGCTTGAACCGGCTAGTGTGCGCTGCAATATAAGAGTCAAACAGCGCCACAGGAAAGCGACGCCATGGACAGCCAGGAAGGCCTGAACCGCGCAGCAGCGCCCGCGACCCGGAACGAGGGCCTGACCAGCGTCGCCGCTGCCGACGCCCTGGCTCGACATGGCCCCAACCGCTTGCCCGAACCGCCGCTGCCCGGGCCGCTGGCGCTGTTCTTCCGCCAGTTCCGAAGCCCGTTCATCTACATCCTGGTGATCGCGGCGGCGGTGTCGTTCCTGCTCGGCCAGATGTCGAGCGGCGTGTTCATCGTCGCCGTCCTGCTGCTCAACGCGGTGATCGGCACGATCCAGGAGGTATCGGCCACGCGCGCCGCCGCCGCCTTGCGCAAGATGGTCAAGGGCACGGCGAAGGTGATCCGCGACGGCGCGCCCAAGACCGTCGATATCGAAGAATTGGTGCCCGGCGACCTAGTGATGCTGGCGTCGGGCGACAAGGTGCCGGCCGATATCCGGCTGGTGCACAGCCAGTCGGTGGCGGCCGACGAAAGCATGCTCACCGGTGAAAGCCTGGCCACCACCAAGAACGCCCAGGCCATGGTCGCCGACGACGCTCCCTTGGGCGACCGGCAGAACCAACTGTTCGCCGGCACCATCATGACCCACGGTCGGGCGCGCGGGCTGGTCACCGCCACCGCGCTCGACACCGAACTGGGCAAGATCGCCGGCCGGCTGAGCGCACCGCGCACCTCCGAACCGCCGCTGATGATTCGCATCCGCAAATTCACCTACAAGGTGGCGGCGGCGATCTTCGTCGCCATCGTGCTGCTGGTCGCCATGATGCTGATGAGCGGCGGCTATGACGCCGAGGGCATGATCTTGATGGCCATCGGCCTGGCGGTGTCGACGATCCCCGAGGGCCTGCCGGCCGCGCTGACGGTGGCGCTGGCCATCGGCATGCGGCGCATGGCGGCGCACAATGTGATCATCCGCAAGCTGATCGCGGTCGAGGCCTTGGGCTCGTGCACGTTCATCTGTTCCGACAAGACCGGCACGCTGACCGTCAACGAGTTGACCATCCGCAAGGTGGTGCTGCCCGACGGCAGCCGCTTCGACGTGTCGGGCGAGGGCGTGTCGCCCGGCGGCGCCATCGACGGCAATGGCAACACCGACCGGCTGCGCGACCTGGCGATCACCGGCGTGCTCGCCAACGAAAGCCAGCTCGACTATGCCGGCGGCGAATGGGACTCGAGCGGCGACATCGTCGACGTGGCGTTCCTGGTGCTGGCCAAGAAGCTCGGCCTGTCGATCAGCGACATCAACGAGCGCCAGCGCCGGCTCGACATGATCCCGTATGAATCGGAAAACGCCTATTCGGGCTCGCTCAACCGCGACGGCGACACCACCTGGCTCTACGTCAAGGGCAGCCCCGAGAAGATGCTCGCCTGCTGCACGCAAATGATCGACGCCAGCGGCACGCCGGTGGCCCTCGACGCCGCCGCGATCCAGGCAGAGTTCGAGAGCCTGGGGCGCCAGGGTTATCGGGTGCTGGCGCTGGCCCGGCGCCAGGCCGACAGCGCCGAGGCGCTGGCCGACATGACCTTCCTGGGCCTGGTCGCCATGATCGACCCGATCCGCCCCGAGGCCAAGGACGCGGTGGCGCGCTGCCGGGCCGGCGGCATCGAGGTGGCCATGGTCACCGGCGACCATCCGGCGACCGCGCGCGCCATCGCCGCCGAGTTGGGCCTGTGCGGCCCCGACGACCCGGTGGTCACCGGCACCGACATCCGCGCCGCCACCGCCCAGGGCGCCGACGCCGCCGACGCGCTGATCCGTCCGGCCCGGGTGTTCGCCCGCATCGAGCCGCAGCAGAAGGAACAGATCGTCACCAGCCTGATGCGCGGCGGCCATTTCGTCGGCGTCACCGGCGACGGCGTCAACGACGCCCCGGCCATGGGTGCCGCTAATGTGGGCATCGCCATGGGCAAGCGCGGCACCGACGTGGCGCGCGAGACCGCCGACCTGATCATCACCGACGACAATTTCGCCTCGATCGTCGACGGCATCGAACAGGGCCGCATCGTCTACAACAATATCCGCAAGGTGATCGCGCTGTTGATCGCCACCGGCTTTTCCGCGCTGTTGCTGTTCTTCCTGACCGCGCTCGCCGGCTTCTTCGGGCCCGCCCTGCCCATGCCGATGATCGCCGTGCAGCTGTTGTGGCTCAACCTGGTGGCCAACGGCCTGCAGGACGTGGCGCTGGCGTTCGAGCCCAAGGAGGGCGGCGAACTGGACGCCCGGCCGCGCCGGCCCAGCGAACCGATCTTCGAGCGCCACATCATCGAGCATGTGCTGCTGACCGGCACGGTGATGGGCGGCCTGGCCTTCGCGGTCTATTGGTATGTGCTGCACATCGGCATCCCCGAGGCCGAGGCGCGCAACCTGGTGCTCATGCAGATGGTGCTGTTCGGCAACATCCACGCGCTCAACAGCCGCTCGGAACGCCGTTCGCTGCTGCGCATCCCGTTCTTCGCCAACCCGTTCCTGATCTGCGCCGTGCCATTGGCCCAGATCATCCACATCGCCGCCCTGCACCTGCCGGTGATCAGCGACGTGCTGCAACTCCAGCCGGTGACGCCGCGCGAATGGCTGTTGCTGCTGGGCGTGGCGTCGATCCTGTTCGTGGTCGAGGAAGCGCACAAATGGACCGTCCGGCGGCGCGACCGCCGGGCGGCGCGCTGACCGCCCTTGGCGCGCGGCGCGTGTCGCCAACAGCGCCCCTTGGCGTGGACGGCGGCTTGAGCTAAGCGGGGCGCCATGTTTTGCCGAGCCCCCAGCGAAAGGCCCGCGCCCCATGCCCGATCACACCGCCACGCCCACGCCGACGCCGGCAGAGACGCCGCCCGAGACGCCGGCTAACGTCACCCTGGTGCAGCACCCGCTGGTGCGCCACAAGCTGTCGCTGATGCGCGACGCCACCTGCCCGACCAACAGCTTTCGCCACCTGCTGCGCGAGATCACGCTGTTCCTGGGCTATGAGGCGATGCGCGACCTGCCGCTTGAAGACCGGCCGGTGGCCACGCCCATGGAAACCGCCCAAATGCCCGTGCTGACCGGCAAGAAGCTGTGCTTCGTGTCGATCCTGCGCGCCGGCGACGGGCTGATGGGCGCCATGCTGGAACTGGTGCCCTCGGCGCGGGTCGGCCATGTGGGCCTGGTGCGCGACGACACCACGCTGCAACCGACGGAATATCTGTTCAAGGTGCCCAAGGACCTGGAACAACGCCGGGTCTATGTGCTCGACCCGATGCTGGCGACCGGCAACTCCGCCGCCCATGCGATCACCCGGCTCAAGGCGGCGGGCGCCAAGGATTTGCGCTTCGTCTGCCTGCTCGCCGCGCCGCAGGGGGTCGAGACGCTGGGCCGCGCGCACCCGGACGTGGAGATCGTCACCGCCGCCCTCGACCGCGACCTGGACGACCGGGGCTATATCCTGCCCGGCCTCGGCGACGCCGGCGACCGGCTCTACGGCACCAAATAGCCGCCAGGTCGCAACCGAAGGGCCAACCGGACCGATCCGGTCCCCCTTTCCAAATCCGCCGCGAATCGCTAAAGGAGGCGGGGCGGCAGCGGCGGCGCGAACCGCCCGGCCGCGCCCGCGCGACCGGTGCTGCGAACCGGGCGCAACGCACGCTGCGGGAAAGCCGCGCGGTGCTGGTGCGCGCCCCCGACGCGCCCGCAAAACCAGGCCGCGCACCAAACAGGCCCGCCGCATAGGACCAGGACGCGCACACACCCACGGCGCGCCCCACAGGAAAGAGAGACCGCCCATGCAGATCCCCGGTGCCATCGATCCCGTGGTGGCCGAGCGCAAGCCCGACGCCGACCCGCGCCGCGATATCCTCGGCCTCACCCGCCCCGAGTTGAAGCAGGCGCTGCTCGACGCCGGGCTCGCCGACCGCGACGCCCGCATGCGCGCGAAACAGGTCTGGCACTGGGTCTATCACCGCGGCGTCACCGACTTCGCCGCGATGGCCAACATCGCCAAGCCGGTGCGCGAGATGCTCGCCCAACGGTTCCGCATCTCGCGGCCCGAGGTGTCGCAAGCGCTCTATTCCACCGACGGCACGCGCAAATACCTGCTGCGCTTCGCCGACGGTCACGAGGCCGAGGCGGTCTACATCCCCGACGAGGATCGCGGCACCTTGTGCGTCTCGTCGCAGGTGGGCTGCATGCTCACCTGCCGGTTCTGCCACACCGGCACCCAGCGCTTCGTGCGCAACCTGACCGCCGGCGAAATCGTCGCCCAGGTGATGGTGGCGCGCGACGATCTGGGCGAATGGCCGACCTCGACCGAGGGCCGCCGGGTCACCAACATCGTCATGATGGGCATGGGCGAACCGCTTTATAACTTCGACAATGTCAAGAAGGCCCTGCAGATCGTCATGGACGAACAGGGCATCCAGATGTCGCGCCGGCGGATCACCCTGTCGACTTCGGGCGTGATCCCCGAGATGCGCCGCTGCGGCGCCGAGATCGGCGTCAATCTGGCGGTGTCGCTGCACGGCGTGAGCAACGAGATGCGCAGCAAGATCATGCCGATCAACAAGAAATACCCGATCGAGGACTTGCTGGCGGCGTGCGCCGACTATCCCGGCGCCCACAATGCCCGGCGCATCACCTTCGAATATGTGATGCTCAAGGACATCAACGACTCGGACGAGGCGGCGCACGAACTGGTCCGCCTGTTGCGCCATTACGACCTGCCGGCCAAGGTCAATCTGATCCCGTTCAACCCCTGGCCCCAGGCGCCCTACGCCTGTTCGAGCCGCGAGCGGATCAAGCGCTTCTCCGACATCGTCTATGAAGCGGGCATCTCGGCGCCGATCCGCGGCACCCGGGGCGAGGACATCATGGCCGCCTGCGGCCAGCTCAAATCGGCCAGCCAGAAGCGCAGCGCCAGCGGCAAGCTGCTGGAAAACGTCCAGATGGCCGAGCCGATCTGGTAAGACGCATCGCCGAGGCCTGCCCCCCTTCCCAGCCGTCATCGGGGCCGGCGGCGCGCCGCCACCCCCACCGCGCCGGCCGCGTCCGGGCGTGGCGATCGCCGGCATTGGCCTCAGATCGCCCCAGTTCGGCCTTGAAGCGGCGCCCTTGCGCCCGCTACAGCAAAGAAGCCCGGTGTTCGAGCCCATCGCGCCGGGCTTTGTTGGTTTTGTTTTCGGAAAGGACCGTGCCCCATGTCAGCGGCGCCCAAGAAGGTCGTCCTCGCCTATTCCGGCGGGCTCGACACCTCGATCATCCTGAAATGGCTCAAGAGCGAATATGGCTGTGAGGTGGTCACCTTCACCGCCGACCTGGGCCAGGGCGAGGAGTTGGAGCCCGCACGACGAAAGGCCGAGATGATGGGCGCGGCCGAGATCGTCGTCGAGGACCTGCGCGAACCGTTCGTCGCCGACTATGTGTTCCCGATGATGCGCGCCAACGCGCTTTACGAGGGGCTTTATCTGCTCGGCACCTCGATCGCCCGGCCGTTGATCGCCAAGCGCCAGATCGAAATCGCCCACGCCACCGGTGCCGACGCGGTCGCCCACGGCGCCACCGGCAAGGGCAATGACCAGGTGCGCTTCGAGTTGGGCTATTATGCCTGCGACCCGTCGATCCAGGTGATCGCGCCGTGGCGGGAATGGGACCTCAACAGCCGCGAAAAGCTGCTCGCCTTCGCCGAGGCCAACCAGATCCCGATCGCCAAGGACAAGCGCGGCGAGGCGCCGTTCTCGGTCGACGCCAACCTGCTGCACACCTCGGCCGAGGGCAAGGTGCTTGAAGATCCGGCCGAGGAAGCACCCGAATATGTCTATTCGCGCTCGGTGGCGCCCGAGGCGGCGCCCGACCAGCCGACCTATATCGAGGTGGCGTTCGAGCGCGGCGACGCGGTCGCCATCGACGGCGAGGCGCTGAGCCCGGCAGCGTTGCTGACCCGGCTCAACGAGTTGGGCGGCGCCAACGGCATCGGCCGGCTCGACCTGGTGGAAAACCGCTTCGTCGGCATGAAGTCGCGCGGCATCTATGAGACGCCGGGCGGCACCGTGCTGCTCGCCGCGCACCGGGGCATGGAGCAGATCACCCTCGACCGGGGTGCGGCCCACCTCAAGGACGAGTTGATGCCGCGCTACGCCGAATTGATCTACAACGGCCTGTGGTTCAGCCCCGAACGCGAGATGCTGCAAGCCGCCATCGACCACAGCCAGCGCTTCGTCACCGGCACCGTGCGGCTCAAGCTCTACAAGGGCTCGGTCAGCATCGTCGGCCGACGGTCGCCCCACAGCCTCTATTCGCAAGAGCATGTGACGTTCGAGGAAGACAGCGTCTACGACCAGCGCGACGCCCAGGGCTTCATCAAGCTCAACGCCCTGCGGCTCAAGCTGTGGAACCGGCAACAACAGGGAGGCTGAGCCGATGACCTTCTGGACCGTCTATCTGTCGGGCGAGATTCACACCGACTGGCGCGAGGAAATCCAGCAAGGCGCCGAGGCCGCCGGTCTCGCGGTCGAGTTCACCGCGCCGGTGACCGATCATGGCGCGTCGGACGATTGCGGCGTCGAGATCCTGGGCCGCGAGGACGATCCGTTCTGGCACGACCACAAGGGCGCCAAGCTCAACGCCATTCGCACCCGCACGCTGATCGAACAAGCCGACATCGTGGTGGTGCGCTTCGGCGACAAGTACAAGCAATGGAACGCCGCCTTCGACGCCGGCTATGCCGCCGCCCTGGGCACGCCCCTGGTGGTCATCCACCCGGCCGAGCATCGCCACGCACTCAAGGAGGTGGACGCCGCCGCCCTTGCGGTCGCGGAAACCCCGGCCGAGGTGGTGCGGCTGCTGAAATACGTCATCGACGGCACGCTCTAGGGGCCCCGGCCCTCACCCCACCCCACGGGCCCGGCCGGGCTCGTGGGTGTTTGGGGAGGGGACACGGCGCGTCGCTCCCTTCGGGCCCCGGCCGCCCGCGACCAGCCTTTCGCGCGGCTTTTGGCGGCGTGGGGCGCGGGCTGAGCGACCGGCGGCGACGCCCTGACACGCCACCCGGCACAGCCAAGGAGGAAGGCCGCCAATGCCTGCACCCCAGCCCGCACCGCGCTGGCTCGCCGGTCTAACAGGCTATCTGCGCCCGCGCCTGATCGGCGTGTTCTGCCTGGGGCTGTCGTCGGGCTTTCCCTTGACCCTGATCCTGGCGACGCTGACCTACTGGCTGTCCAAGGAGGGCGTGTCCAAGGGCGAGGTCGGGCTGTTCTCGGCGCTGTTGATCCCCTATTCGCTGAAATTCCTGTGGGCGCCGATGATCGACCGGGTGCCCCTGCCCTGGCTTGCCAAGCGGGTCGGCCAGCGCCGGGCCTGGCTGTTCGCCACGCAAGCGCTGCTGGTGCTGGCGATCCTGGGCCTCGGCAGCGGCGACCCGGCGCACGACCTGGGGCTGATGGCGGTGTGCGCCTTCGCCGTCGCCCTGGCCTCGGCGAGCCAGGACATCGTCATCGACGCGTTCCGAATCGAAACCCTGGCGCTCGACGACCAGGGCCAGGGCGCGGCGATGCTGATCTTCGGCTACCGCACCGGCAATCTGATCGCCGGCGCCGGCGCCGTGGCGTTGCAGATCGCCGTCGGCTGGCAGGTCACCTATTACGCCATGGCGCTGTTGGTGCTGGTCGGCGCCGGGGCCGCCTGGGCCCTGGGCGAGCCCGCGCGCCACGACACCCACGAGGCCGACGCCGCCGAAGGCCGGGCGCGCGCCTGGCTCGCCCGACGCACCGAAACGCCGAAGCGCCAGGCGCGCATCTTGGCTTGGCTCTACGCCACCGTGGTGGCGCCGTTTCAGGAGTTTCTCGCCCGGCCCTATGCCTGGGCGATCCTGGCGTTCGTGCTGATCTACAAGCTCGGCGACGCCATGGGCCAGGTGATGCTGTCGCCGCTGGTGGTCGAGTTGGGCTTTTCCGACGCCGACTATATCTGGGCCAACAAGCTGGTGGGCTTTTGGGCCTTGTTGCTGGGCACTGCGCTCGGCGGCGGCGCGGTCAAGGTGCTGGGACTGTTCCGCGCGCTTCTGGTCACCGGCGTGTTGATGATGGCGACCAACCTGTTGTTCGCGGTCCTGGCGCTGGCGGGCGACGTGCCGGCGATGCTGGCGGTGGCTGTGGGCTTCGAGAATTTCGCCACCGGCATCGGCTTGAGCGTGTTCGTGGCCTATCTGTCGGGGTTGTGTAATCTGGCCTACACGGCGACCCATTATGCCTTGCTGTCGGCGCTGGCCACGACGGCACGCAATTTCCTGGCCGCGCCGTCGGGCTATCTGGTCGAAGCGGTTGGCTGGCCCGCCTTTTATGTGATCACAACGGTTGTCGCCCTGCCGGGGCTTGGGCTATTGATATGGCTGTGGCGTCGTGGGCTTCAGGTGGAGCCCGAGGCGTCGCGCTCTCAATCGGCGGCCACTTGACGCCGCCGCTTCCCGTGCCGACTTGGGGCTAAGGCCGGCGTGTTGCAATCGCCGCCGGTCGGCACCAAAGCGGGCTTTGGGAAGACCCGCCTGCGTTCCGGCCTCGCCGCCGGCCCTTGGGGAGCAAGACGAGACGCACTCATGGCAAAAAAGATGCCCCGCAAATACGCCCGGCTACGCAACCGGGTGATCGCGGCCCAGACCCTGGCGTCCGCACCGTCCTACGCCCGCCACGGCAACCTGGAGGTTCGCCTGGCTCAGGACGTCAAAGACGTGAAGGCGTCGCAGCGCCTGCGCTACACCGTCTTCTATGAGGAATGGGCCGCCCAGGCCGATTGGCGCATGAAGCGCACCCGGCGCGACATGGACCCTTATGACGGCATCTGCGATCATCTGCTGGTGATCGACCATGCCGCGCCCCGGCGCGAGGCCGTGGTCGGCACCTACCGGCTGTTGCGCCAGGACGTGGCCGACCGCTTCGCCGGCTTCTATTCCAGCCAGGAATACGACCTCAGCCCGCTGACCCGGCCGGAATTCCGCGCCCAGATGGGCCACGACAAGCAATTGCTGGAACTGGGGCGCAGCTGCGTCCACCCCGACTACCGCACCAGCCACACCATCAACCTGTTGTGGAAGGGCATCGCCAGCTATCTGGAAGAACACCGCATCGCCTATATGTTCGGCTGTGCGAGCTTCCCCGGCGCCAACCCCCACGCCCATGCCCGCGCCATGAGCTATCTCTATCACGAGCATCTGTGCCCGGACGATTTCATGGTCCGCGCCCTGCCCGACCAGTACCGGCCCATGGAGATGTGCAAGCCCGGCGACTATGAGATCCGCCAGGCACGGCGCGAGTTGCCGCCGCTGGTCAAGGGCTATCTGCGGCTCGGCTGCTTCATCGGCGACGGCGCGGTGGTCGACCACCAGTTCAACACCACCGACGTGTTTATCCTGCTGCCGGTGGAGCGGGTCGCCAAGCGCTACTCGACCAAGTTCGGCGCGCCCCAAGCCGCCAACACCGGCACCGAGGATCGCACCGCCGCCGAGGGCTGAGCGCGCCCGCGGCCGCCTTGGCCGACATGCTTTTGACCGCCACGACCAAAGCCGGCGCCCCGAACCATCCGGGGCGCCGGTTTTCGTTCGGCCCTAGGCGGGGTCGGTCTCGTCGGGGGCCGTGCGCTTGGGCTCGCCGGCGCCGAGGGCTGCGAAGGCGGCCATGTTGACCAGTTCGGACGTGCGGCTGGACATGCGCACCACCTGCACCGACTTGGACATGCCCCACAAGAGCGGCCCGACCACGCGGCTGTCCGACGACAGTTCCGACAGCATCTTGTAGGAGATATTGGCCGAGTGCAGCGCCGGCATCACCAGCACATTGGCCGGCTCCGACAGGCGCGCGAACGGATAAAGCGCCAACAGATCGGGGTTGAGCGCGGTGTCGGCCGACATCTCGCCGTCGAACTCGAAATTGACCCCGCGCTTGGCCAGGATCTCCACCGCCTCGCGCACATGGTTGGCCTTGGCGCGCATGGGGTTGCCGAAGTTGGAGAAGCTCAACAGGGCCACGCGCGGTTCGTGGCCCAGATGGCGCACCGCCTCGGCGGCATGGACGGCGATATCGGCCAGTTCCTCGGCGGTCGGGCGCTCGTTGACCGTGGTGTCGGCGATATAGACCGTGCGACCGCGGCTGATATAGAGCGACAGCCCCATGGGCTTGGGATAGCCCGGCATCGGGTCGATCACCTTGCGCACCGATTCGAGCACCTGCCAATAGTGCCGGGTGATCCCGGTGACCATGGCGTCGGCGTCGCCCAACGCCACCATGCAGGCCGAAAAGATGTTGCGGTCGCGGTTCACCAGCCGCTGCACGTCGCGCAACATGTGCCCGCGCCGTTGCAGCCGCTCGTAGAGATAATTCACATAGTCCTCGCGCCGCGGGCTGGTCTTGGCCGAGCGGATGTCGAAGTCGTCGGGGTTGACGCCCATGGCGCGCAACTGGTCGGCGACCGCGTCGTCATAGCCAACCAGCACCGGCTCGCCATAGCCCGCCGCCTTGAAGCCGATCGCCGCGCGCAGCACGCGCTCTTCCTCGGCCTCGGCGAACACGACCCGGCGCTTGAGCCCCTTGAGGCTCTCGAACATGGAATTCAGGCGCGCCAAAGACGGGTCCTGGCGGGTGCGCAACTGGGCGCGGTAGCTGCCCATGTCCTCGATCCGGCGCCGGGCGACGCCCGAATCCATCGCCGCCTGCGCCACCTTGGGCGGGATCGTTTCCATCAACCGCGGGTCGAACGGCGTCGGAATGATATAATCGGGGCCGAACGACTGCTTCTTGCCGGCATAGGCCGTCGCCACCTCGTCGGGCACCTCCTCGCGCGCCAGTTCGGCCAGCCCGTGGGCGGCGGCCAGCTTCATCTCCTCGTTGATGCTCTTGGCGCGCACGTCCAAAGCACCGCGGAAGATGTAGGGGAAGCCGAGCACATTGTTGACCTGGTTGGGATAGTCCGAGCGGCCGGTGGCCATGATCGCGTCGCCGCGCACCGCCGCCACTTCCTCGGGCCAGATTTCGGGGTCGGGGTTGGCCATGGCGAAGATGATCGGCTTGGCGGCCATCGAGCGCACCATGTCCTGGGTCACCGAATTGCGCGACGCGAGGCCGATGAACACGTCGGCGCCCTTCATGGCCTCTTCGAAGCTGCGATCGGTGGTGTCGGCGGCGTGCGCCGACTTCCACTGGTTCATGCCATCTTCGCGGCCCTGATAGATCACCCCGCGCCGGTCGCACATCAACAGATTGTTGTGCGGCAGCCCCATGGCCTTGAGCAGTTCGGCGCACGCGATGGCCGCCGCCCCGGCGCCGAGCATCACCACCTTGGTGTCGGCCATCTTGCGCCCGGTCAGGTCGAGCGCGTTGATGAACCCGGCGGCGGTGATGATCGCCGTGCCGTGCTGGTCGTCGTGGAACACCGGGATCGACATTTCCTCGCGCAGCCGCTGCTCGATCAAAAAGCATTCGGGCGACTTGATGTCTTCCAGGTTGATGCCGCCGAAGGTGGGCTCCAACAGCCGCACGGCGTTGCAGAACGCGTCCACGTCCTCGGTGTTGAGCTCCAGGTCGAACGAGTCGATATCGGCGAAGCGCTTGAACAGCACCGCCTTGCCTTCCATCACCGGCTTGGCCGCAGCCGCGCCCAGATTGCCCATGCCCAGGATCGCCGTGCCGTTGGAGATCACCGCCACCATGTTGCCGCGCGCGGTGTAGTCGAAGATGCTGTCGGGATTGTCGGCGATCGCCTGCACCGGCACCGCGACACCGGGGGAATAGGCCAGCGACAGGTCGCGCTGCGTCGCCATGGGCTTGGACGGCACCATCGCCAGCTTGCCGGGCTTGTCGAAGCTGTGGAAGCGCAGGGCTTCTTCGTCGCTGAAGCGATTGGTGTCGTCGGCCATTCAAGGTTCTCCGCCGCCCGGTTGTGGCGCGTCTCGGGCTTCGTTAAGAGTGGGAACAAATGTCTCTGGGTCGTGGCTTCCCACGGCTCCGCCGCGCGCCAAGGTTCCACAGTCCCATGCCTGCTTCAAGCACCTCCACACCCGGCGGCGCAAGTACGCAAATGCCCGCCCTCGACGCAACGGCCCAGGGCGTTACGCCCATGATGGCGCAATATTTGGAGATCAAGGCCCAGGCACCCGACTGTCTGTTGTTCTACCGCATGGGCGACTTCTACGAATTGTTCTTCGAAGACGCGGTCAAGGCGGCCGAAGCGCTCGACATCACGCTGACCAAGCGCGGCCAGCATCTGGGCCAGGACATCCCCATGGCCGGGGTGCCGGTGCATTCCGCCGACAGCTATCTGGCACGGCTCATCCAACACCGCTTCAAGGTGGCGGTGTGCGAACAGACCGAGGACCCCGCCGAGGCCAAAAAGCGCGGCTCGAAAGCGGTGGTGCGGCGCGAAATCGTACGCCTGGTCACCCCCGGCACGCTGACCGAGGACGCGCTGCTCGACGCCCGCGCCAACAATTATCTGGCCGCCCTGGCGCGGGTACGCGACGCCTGGTCGCTGGCCTGGGCCGATATGTCGACCGGCGAATTGTCGGTCCAGCCGGTCGAGCCCGCGACCCTGGCCGCCACGCTCGCCCAACTGGCACCGGGCGAACTGCTGGTCCCCGACGACAGCGGTTGGACCCAGGGCGCCGGCGGCGCTAGCGGCGCTGGCGGCGACGACGCCGGCGCGCCGCCGGCTGGCGGGCTGGAGGCGGCCGAGGCGGCGGGCACCGCGATCACCCGCGAACCCGCCGCGCGTTTCGCCAGCGACGCCGGCGAACGCCGGCTCACGCGGCTGTTCGACGTGGCGACCACGGCCGGCTTCGGCGACCTCAGCCGCGCCGACCTGGCGGCCCTGGGCGCGCTCTTGGGCTATCTCGAAGACACCCAGAAGGGCCGGCTGCCGCGCCTGACCGCCCCCCGGCGGTGCGATCCGGCGGGCACCATGCTGATCGACGCCGCCACCCGGCGCAATCTGGAGCTCGACCGGACACTGGCCGGCGAGCGGCGCGGCAGCCTGCTGGCCGAGATCGACAAGACGGTCACCGGCGCCGGTGCGCGGGCCATGGCGCGGCGCCTGGCCGCCCCCCTGACCGACGCCGAGGCGATCAACCGCCGGCTCGACGCGGTGGAATTCTTCGTCGACGACGCCGACCGGCGCGCCGACCTGCGCGGCCTGCTGCGCCAGGCGCCCGACCTGGAACGCGCGCTCGCCCGGCTGTCGGTGGGCCGCGGCGGCCCGCGCGACCTGGCCGCGGTGCGCGACGCCCTGGCCGCGGCGCGGGCGATCCGCGCCCGGCTGGCCCCGGCGGACCACGACCTGGACCGGCTGCCCAGCGACCTGAGCGCGGCGCAGCAGGGCCTGGCCGCCCTGGGACCCGACGACAGCTTGAGCACCCTGCTGGACAGCGCGCTGGTGGCCGAACCGCCGGTGCTGGCGCGCGACGGCGGCTTCGTGGCGCCGGGCTATGACGCCGCCCTCGACGACCACCGCCGGCTGCGCGACGAAAGCCGCCGCCTGATCGCCGGGCTGGAGGCCGACTATCGCCAGGAAACCGGCATCCAGAGCCTGAAGATCAAGCACAACAATGTGCTCGGCTTCCACGTGGACGTCACCGCGCGCCACGCCGAAGCGTTGCTGGCGCCGCCCTTGAACGCGCGCTTCATCCACCGCCAGACGCTGGCCAACAATGTCCGCTTCACCACCACCGACCTGGCCGACCTGGCACGCAAGATCGCCGAGGCCGGCGACCGCGCGCTGGCCATGGAACAGGAGATCTTCCAGCGCCTGAGCGACGCGGTGCTCGACGCCGGCCTCGCCCTGACCGCCATCGCCGAGGCGCTGGCCGCGCTCGACGTGGCCACAGCGCTCGCCGATTTGGCCCAGACCCGGCGCTGGGTGCGCCCGATCGTCGACGACAGCCTGGCCTTCGGGATCGAGGGCGGCCGCCACCCGGTGGTCGAGGCCGCCCTGATCGCCCAGGGCGCGGCGCGCTTCGTGGCCAATGACTGCGACCTGCGCCGCGACCGCCGGCTGTGGCTGGTCACCGGGCCGAACATGGCCGGTAAGTCCACCTTCCTGCGCCAAAACGCGCTGATCGCCGTGCTCGCCCAGATGGGCGGCTTCGTCCCCGCCGACGCCGCCCATATCGGCGTCGTCGACCGGCTGTTCAGCCGCGTCGGCGCGTCCGACGACCTGGCCCATGGCCGCTCCACCTTCATGGTCGAGATGGTCGAGACCGCGGCGATCCTCAACCAGGCCGGCGAGCGCGCGCTGGTGATCCTGGACGAGATCGGCCGCGGCACCGCCACCTATGACGGCCTGTCGATCGCCTGGGCGACGGTCGAGCATCTGCACGACCTCAACCGGGCGCGCGCCCTGTTCGCCACCCACTATCACGAACTGACCGTGCTCAAGGAACGGCTCGACGCGCTCGCCCTGCGCGCCATGGGGGTCAAGGAATATGACGGCGAGTTGATCTTCCTGCACGAGGTGGTCCAGGGCGCGGCCGACCGCTCCTACGGCATCCAGGTGGCCAAGCTCGCCGGTCTGCCGCCGCCGGTGATCGAGCGCGCACGTCAGGTGCTCGCCCAGTTGGAGGCGTCGAGCACCGGACCGACCGCGCTGGTCAACGACCTGCCGCTGTTCCAGGCCATGGCCGCGGCCCAGGCCGCGTCCGAACCGGCGACCCACCCAGCAGCCGGCGCCCATCCCGTCCTCGACACCCTGGCCGAGACCGACCCCGACAGCCTGACCCCGCGCGCCGCCCTCGACCTGCTTTACGAGCTGAAGCGACTGGCCGGCGACCAACACAGCTAAAAACGTTAAATTTTTATTGATTTTCGCCTTTTGCCCCCTCTAGGCTCAACCGGCAGTCGCAGTCGATCATTGCGGTTAGAGGGGCGCTGTCATGGTTGAGGTTTTCATCGTCGGGTCGGCGTTGGTGGCCATGACGGGTGCGCTGATCGCCGTCCACCGTTGGGCGCGCGACCGCTTCACTTGGTGGCCGCAATGGCGCGGACCGCCCGCGCGCGTCAACGGCACGGGGCACGTGCCGGCGGCACTCGATCCAGGGCGCAGCCCTCAAGACCCGCCGTCTCCGCAAGACCGGGCCCGCCATGATCGGCGTCCCTCCGACCCGCCTGCCGATGACCGCGCCGCCGTCATCGGAGCCGCCGACCGCCCCGACCAGCCGGATCGGCCCGCCGTCGCGCCGCCCGCCCTTATCGCCGCAGCGGTGGTGGCGCACCGGGGCCGGGTCTTGCTGGTCAAGCGACGCGACCGGTCGGAAGGGTTGGTGTGGATGTTTCCCAGCGGCCGCCTGACCCGCCCCACCGAGACCGCGGCCGAACGCGCCGAGGCCGAAACGCGCCACGAGACCGGCGCCCATGTGCGCGTCGAAAGCGAGATCGGCACGCGCACTCACCCCCGCACCGGCGCCGAAATCCATTATTTCCACTGCGCCTTTCTCGGCGGCGAGGTGCACAATGCGGCGCCCGACGAGAACGAAACTGTCGAGTGGATTGATATTCGCGACCTTACGCGGTATATTCCCGACTCATTTTCGAGCGTGCACCGGTATCTGGAACGACTATCAGAGCGCAGCACCCTCCCGTCGGCAGACTGAACAGGCCCATGACCGCACGCGTCGCTACCGCCATCCAACAATCGCTGTCCGAGCCCGACCCGCAGCCGGTGGTGCTGTCCCTGGTCGAGCGCATGGCCGCCAACGGCCCGCAGATTCTGCTGGTACAGCGCCGGGACCGGTCGGAAGGGCTGGCCTGGGTGTTCCCCGGCGGCAAGGTGGAGCCCGGCGAAACCCTGGCCGACGCCTCGGCGCGCGAGGTCCGCGAAGAAGCCGGCGTCACCTGTCGCCCGCTCGTCCAAATCAAGGTGCGCACCCATCCGCGCACCGGCCGCAGGGTAACCTATTGGCGCTGCGACTGGCAGACCGGCGATCCCCATCCCGCCGAACCCGACAAGATGACCGCAGCGCGCTGGATGACCCCCGACGAGGCGCTGGACTGCCTCGGCCCGGACGTGGACCCCGACGTGCGCCGCCACCTGGAACGACTCGGCACCGCCGGCTGACCCCGGCAGCCCTGACCCCGGCAGCCCTGACCCTGGCAGCCCGGCCACCGGCGGCCCTGGCCCTGGCAGCCCTGGCCCCGACCGGGGCGGGCTCGGCCGACCTGGCGCCTGCCCCCCCTGACCCCGGCCGGACCTCCGCCAGGCCGAACCGGGCCGCCCGCCCCCTCGGCACCGGGGCGGGGTGCGCGCCGTCGGGCAGCGGCCGGCTTGCCACCGTCCCATCGCTCGCCGCGCGCGCCGCCTTGGTGCACCGCCGCACCGCGTGCTAGGCTGGGGCGCATGACCCGGGCGCTCAAGAAAACCGACGTGATCGACCCGCGCGAGGTGCGCGCGGTGCTCGCCGACATTCCCGACCAGGGCGCCAGCGGCCCCGAGCGTGCCGAGGTCACCGGCGTGCTCGCCGCCGCCCTCGACCGGGGCCATGACCTGATCCGCCGCGACTTCGAGGCGCTGCGGCTCAACGGGCGCCAGGCCGCCGCCCTGCGCTGTCACCTGATCGACCAGTTGATCGTGCTGATGTTCGAGGTGGTCACCGGCCGGCTGTTCCCGCGCCCCAACCCCACCGAGGCCGAACGGGTCGCGGTGGTCGCCACCGGCGGCTATGGCCGCGGCGAGTTGTGCCCGCACTCCGACGTCGACGTGCTGTTCCTGTTTCCCTACAAGCGCACCAGTTGGGGCGAGCAGGTCGCCGAGACCATGCTCTACACCCTGTGGGACATGCGCCTGAAGGTGGGCCACGCCGCGCGCACGCCGGGCGACTGCGTGCGCCTGGCACGCGAAGACCTGTCGATCCGCACCGCCCTGCTCGAAGCGCGCTTTCTGATTGGCGACCGGCTGCTGTTCGACGCCATGACCCAGGCCTATGAGGCCGACGTGATCACCGGCACCGGCGC
This sequence comes from Rhodothalassium salexigens DSM 2132, assembly GCF_004341375.1. Lineage (GTDB taxonomy): Bacteria > Pseudomonadota > Alphaproteobacteria > Sphingomonadales > Rhodothalassiaceae > Rhodothalassium > Rhodothalassium salexigens. Next base: position 151,189 of record NZ_SLXO01000003.1, on the reverse strand, counting down.
CGATTTCGTCGAGGCCAAGCTCGCCGAACGCGACCAGCGCCACCAGCGCTTCAACGACAGCCGCTATGTGGTCGAGCCCAATCTGAAGGAGGGCAAGGGCGGCCTGCGCGACCTGCACACGCTCTACTGGATCGTCAAATATCTCTACCGGGTCGAACGGCCCCGGGACATGGTCACCGAGCGCATCCTGAGCCAGGGCGAGTTGCGCCGGTTCATCGACGCCGAGCGGTTTTTGATGACCGTGCGCACCGCGCTGCACTATCTGACCGGCAAGCCCGAAGAGCGCCTGACCTTCGACGTGCAGCGCGCATTGGCCGACCAGTTGGGCTATCGCGACCGCGCCGGGCTGTCGGGCGTCGAGCGGTTCATGAAGCACTATTTCCTGGTCGCCAAGCAGGTCGGCGACCTGACCCGGGTGGTCTGCGCGGTGCTGGAGGCGCGCGCCGAAAAGCGGCCGCTGTTCTCGCTCGCACGGCTGGCGCCGCGCCGCTCGATCTCGGGCTTCCGGGTCGACAATGACCGGCTGACCTTCCGCCCCGGCGAGGACCTGGCCGACGAGCCGGTGCGGATCGTCAAGATCTTCACCGTCGCGCACCGCACCGGGCTCGACATCCACCCCGAAGCGCTGCGGCTGATCCGCCGCAACCTGCGCCTGGTCAACACCCTGCGCAACGACCCCGAGGCCAACGCACTGTTCCTGGAGATCCTGACCTCGCCCGACCACCCCGAGGTCAATCTGACCCGCCTCAACGAAGCCGGCGTGTTCGGCCGATTCGTGCCCGATTTCGGCCGCGTGGTCGCGATGATGCAGTACGACATGTACCATCACTACACGGTCGACGCGCACACCATCCACGCCATCGAACTGCTGGCCCGCATCGACCGCGGCGAACTGGCCGAGGACCACCCGCTGGCCAGCGATCTGATCCACAAGATCGCCAGCCGCCGGGCGCTCTATGTGGCGGTGTTGTGCCACGACATCGCCAAGGGCCGCGGCGGCGACCATTCGGTGCTCGGCGAAGGCGTGGTCCGGCGCCTGGGCCCGCGCCTCGGCCTGACCACGGCAGAGGTGGATCTGGCCGCCTGGCTGGTGCGCTGGCACCTGCTGATGAGCCACACCGCGTTCAAACGCGACATCTCCGACCGCAAGACCGCCGAAGATTTCGCCCGCACCGTGTCGAGCCCGGAGCGGCTCAAGACCCTGTTGATCCTGACCGTGGTCGACATCCGCGCCGTCGGGCCCGGCACCTGGAACGGCTGGAAGGCGCAATTGCTGCGCGACCTGTTCCACGCCGCCGAAGAAATCCTGGTCGCCGGCCACGCCGCGCGCGGCCGCGCCCAGCGCGTCGCCGACCAGAAGGCCGCCCAGGCCGAGCGGCTGCCCGACTGGTCGCCGGCGGCGATCGACCGGCTCCAGGCGCGCTTCACCGACCCCTATTGGATCGCCGAGGACCCCGACACCCTGGCGCGCAACGCCCGCCTGGTCGCCGAGACCGAGGCCCAGGACCGCCGCCACGGCATCGCCATTGAGGTCGACCCGGGCCAGGACGCCGCCAAGCTGTCGGTGTTCGCCGCCGACCGGCCGGGGCTGTTCGCACGGCTCGCGGGTGCCATCGCCGGTGCCGGGGCGTCGGTGGCCGACGCGCGCATCCACACCTCCAGCGACGGCTGGGCGCTCGACAATTTCGTCGTCCAGACCGAAGACGGCGCCGCACTCGACGAGCCGGCGCGGCTGGCGCGGCTGAATAAGGCGCTCGACGCCACGCTCAAGGGGCGCTTCAAGGCCCGCGAACAGATCCACAAGCGCCAAAAGCCGCCCGGCCGCCGACGCGGCGCCTTCGAGGTGGAGCCCGCGGTCTATATCGACAACAATGTCTCCAACCGGGCGACGGTGATCGAGGTCAACGCCCGCGACCGGCTGGGGCTGTTGTTCGACCTGGCCGAAACGCTCTACAAGCTGCGGCTCAAGGTCTATTCGGCCCAGGTGACCACCTTCGGCGAACGCGCCGTCGACACGTTTTACGTGCAGGAACGCGACGACCGGAAATGCCTGCACCCGCGCCGACTGAAGAATATCGAAGCCCGGCTGCTGGCGGCGGCACGCGGCGAGATCGACAGCCCCGCCCCGGGCGTATCCGGCCCCGAATCGAACCCCGGGACAGGCTCCGATAAAGGCTCCGAGACAGGGGCAAAGACCGCGCCACACCTGGCACAGGCCGACACGGACCGCAGCGCGGCGGCCGAATAGGCGCCAAGCCCGCCGCGACCGTCACGGCAACCGAGCTGACCAACGCGACAAAACCGTCGAAAAGGGCCTGAACTGCAACGGGAGTTGTGGTCGAGACAGCAACCTTAACTTCAAATTTACAAGAATTAGCGTTTGGTTACAGAAACCTGTTCGACTTGAAAAGGCCTGGCCATCTTGCGCGCACCCCCATTTTCTCCCGCCGCCCCGGCGCTGCCCGACAATGCGCGCGACCTTTTGAGCTTCGCCGGCTCGACCGTCGACGCGGTGATGATCAGCGTCCCGGATGCGCAGGGGCGGTTTCATATCGCCTATGCCAACCCGGCGTTCGAGCGCCTGTTCGGCTGGACCAGCGAGGAACTCGCCGGCCAATCGCCCGACTTGCTGTACGACTTGGGCGTCCATCCCGGTGCGCTCGACCGCCTTCAGGCCCGCGTCGACCGCAACAGCCCGGTCCACGAACGCATGGTCAACAAGCGCAAGGATGGCAGCACGCTGTGGGTGGATCTGACGGTGACGCCGATCACCGACGACACCGGGTGCTGTAGCCATGCGGTCTCGATCCGGCGCGACGTCACCCACGAGGTCGAGGCCGACCGCGACCGGCAAGCCTATCGCGACCGCTTCAATCGCTTCATTGCCACGGTCAACGGGGTGGCGTTCGTCTGGCGCCAGCCGCCCGACGGCCCCGGGCATTTCCAATGGGTCAGCCCGAAGGCCGAGCGACTGCTGGGCGTCGACGGCGACACGCTGTTGTCGACACCGGCGGCGCTCGGGCTCGACCCGGTCGACGCCGAACGCTGGCTGCGCTCTCTGGACGAGGCCGGCCGGAACCTGACGCCATGGCGATTCGAAGGTCGCCGCAGCGGCTCCGCGGTCGCCAAGTGGGTGTTCGCCAGCGCCGAACCTCGCCGCGAGCCCGACGGCAGCGCCAGCCTGGCCGGCATTCTCTTCGACGTCACCGACGAACGCGAACAACTGGCGGTGCACAAATCGCTGTTGGAGAGTACCCGAGCGATCTACTGGGAGATGGACGACAGTTCCTGCCTGCGGTTCAGCTATGTCTCGCCGCAGGCCGAAGCCCTGCTCGGCTACCCGCTCGACGCCTGGTACGACGAGAATTTCTGGGCCGGCATTCTCCATCCGGACGACCGCGACTGGGCGGTCGCCTTCTGTCAGCGCGCCGCCGCCGCGCGCGAAGACCATGAGTTCGAATACCGCGTCGTCACCCGCGACGGGCGCGTCTTGTGGTTGCGCGATGTGGTCTCGGTGACCGACCGGGCCGACGGCTTCCTGCTTCAGGGCTTCATGTTCGACGTCACCGGCGACCATCAGCGCCGCGAGGAATTGGCGCGCAAGGGCCAGCTTCTGGCCCAGCGCGAAACCCGCTACCGAACCTTGTTCGAGGCGATGCCCGACGGGCTGTTGCTGGTCGACGCCGACGACACCATCCGCGAGGCCAATTCGGCCTTCGAGCCGCTGTTGGGGTATCCGCCGACGGTGTTGATCGGCCGACCCCTCGCCGATCTGCTGGTCGAAGACGAGGGCGAACCCGCCGATCCCTCCGGCGGGACGATGGCCGAGTCCGGGCCGCTCCTGGCGCGGCGAGATGATGGCACGACCCGGCCGGTCACCGTGGTGCGGCGCGCCCTGTCGATCGACGGCACCGAGGGCGCCGTCGTCGTGATCCGCGACCGTCAGGCGCTCGAAGCCAAGAACGCCGCGCTGGTGGAGATGTCGCGCCGTTTGCAGCGCGAAGCGCGGCGGGCGGAGGAGGCCAGCCAGGCCAAATCCCAATTCATGGCGACCATGAGCCACGAATTTCGCACGCCCTTGAACGCCATCATCGGCTTCGCCGATTTGATGCACGAAGGGGTGCACGGACCGGTCGACAATCCGCGCTATGCCGAGAACATCGCCATCATCCGCGACCAAGGCCGGCACCTGTTGTCGATCATCAACAATGTGATCGACGCCGCCAAGCTGACCCGAGGGCTGACCCCGGAAATGACGCTGGAGCCCGTGGACCTGCGCGCGCTGGTGGCCACCGCCTTGCAGACCGCCGAGGTCCAGGACAATGGCCGGCATCGATTCGTCAACGCGCTCGACGCCGACGCTGCCTGGGTCCGGGGCGACCGCCGGGCGCTGCGCCAGATCCTCGACAATCTGATCACCAACGCCTGCAAGTACACCCCACCGCAAGCCACCATCCGCGTCACCAGCGAGCGCCGCAACGACGCCGTCGCGCTGGTGATCAGCGACAATGGGCCGGGCATCCCGGCGCACATGGTCAGCAAGCTGACCGAGCCGTTCTGGCGCGCCGACGACGTGATGCACGCCGCCCAGGAAGGTGCCGGGCTGGGGCTGACCATCTGCGACGGGCTGTGCACCGCCATGGGTGCGCGCATGACCATCCGCAGCGAGCAGGGCCAGGGCACCGAGGTGACCGTCCATCTGCTGGGCGTCGATACCACCGACCCGGCCTAGCCCGGTCGCGCCGATCGCCCGCCATGGCGTTTGACCGCCGGTGCCCGAAGCGGCCTTGATCCCGCCGCCGATCCATGGCCTTAAACGGCGATGATCCGCTCGTTCTTCTCCGTCGGCGGGCTGACCCTGGTCAGCCGCGTCCTGGGCTTCGTCCGCGACCTGTTGATGGCCCGCTTCCTCGGCGCCGGCATGGCCGCCGACGCCTTCGTGATCGCCTTCAAGCTGCCCAACCTGTTCCGCCGGCTGTTCGCCGAGGGCGCCTTTTCCGCCGCCTTCGTGCCGCTGTTCGCCGAACGCTTAGGGCTCAATCCCGGCGACGCCCAACGGCGCGACGCCCGCGCCTTCGCCGAACAGGCGCTCGCGGTGCTGTTGCCGGCGCTGATCGTGCTGACCGCGCTGGCCGAGTTGTTCACGCCGGCGATCATCTGGCTGTTAACCGGCGGCTTTCGCGACGACGACCCGGCCAAGACCGCGCTGGCGATCGAGTTGACCCGGCTGACCTTCCCCTATCTGCTGAGCATCTCGCTGGTGGCGCTGTTCGGCGGCGTCCTGAACGGCCTCGGCCGCTATGCCGCCTTCGCCGCCGCGCCGATCCTGCTCAACCTGGTGCTGGTAACGGCCCTCATCTGGCGCCACGACGACACGGTGACCACCGCGCGCGCGCTCGCTGCCGGCTTGAGCATCGCCGGCGTGGTGCAACTGGTGTTCATCGCCATCGCCGCGCACCGGGCGGGCTTTGGCCTGCGCCTGCGGGCGCCGCGGCTGAGCCCGCCGGTGCGCCGGCTGCTCACCAACATGGGCCCGGTGGCGCTGGGCGCCGGGGTCATGCAGATCAACCTGCTGGTCGACGTGGTGCTGGCGTCGCGCTTTCTGGGCGAGGGCGCCCTGTCGTTCCTCTACTATGCCGACCGGCTCAACCAACTGCCGCTCGGGGTCATCGGCATCGCGGTCGGCACCGTGCTGCTGCCCAGCATCACCCGGGCGTTGAGCGACGGCAACGAAGCTTTGGGCCTCGACCGGCTCAACCGGGGGCTCGAATTCGCCCTGGTGCTGACCGTGCCGGCGGCGGTGGCCTTGGCGCTGGCGCCCGACGCCTGGCTGCGGCCGATCTACCAGCACGGCGCCTTCACGCCCGCCGACACCGCCGCCACCGCCGCCGCCCTGACCGCCTATGCGGTGGGCCTGCCGGCCTATGTGCTGGTCAAGGTGCTGACCCCGGCCTTCTACGCGCGCCAGGACACGCGCACCCCGGTGGCGGTGTCGATGGCCGCCGTGGCGGTCAATGTGGCGCTCAACCTGGCGCTGATCGGGCCGTTGGCGCACGCCGGCCTGGCCCTGGCCACCGCCATCGCCGCCTGGGCCAACGCGCTGGTGTTGCTGGCGATCCTGGTGCGCCGCGGCCACTACCGTCCTGACGCCCGGCTGGCCCGCACGCTGCCGCGCCTGGCGCTCGCCGCCGCCGCCATGGGCGGCGCGGTCTATGCCCTGGCGGTGTGGATCGGCGCGCCCGAGGCCAAGCTCGACCAGGCGCTGGCCGCCGCGCTGTTGGTGGTCGCAGGGCTCGGCCTCTACGGCGCCGGGCTGCTGGCCACCGGCGCGGTCCGGGCGGGCGAGCTGCGCGCGCTGCTGCGCCGGGGCTGAGACCGGACAGCCCAGCCGGGACCGGGGCCGCAGGCTCGGGTTTGGGTTCGGGCCGGTTCGGGGGGGGGGACCATGCCGGGGGCGCCGGGGCCGCCGCTTGACCGCTCCGGCGGGCGTTGCGATAACAGCGCCACCTGCGCGCCACCGGTCCCTCGGGCGGCGCCCTCACCCTGCCTTCGAGAGTATCATGTCCGACACGGCTGCCCGGTCCGACGACCGCCCCACGACGACCAAGAGCTTCACCCCGCGCGTGTTCTCCGGCGCCCAGCCGAGCGGCAACATGCACCTGGGTAACTATCTGGGCGCGTTCAAGAATTGGGGTAAGCTGCAAGACGACTATGAATGCCTCTATTGCGTCGTCGACCTGCACGCGATCACCGTCTGGCAGGACCCGGCCCGGCTCGCCGCCCAGACCCGCGAGGCGGCGGCGGCCTACATCGCCGCCGGCGTCGACCCCGAGCGCGCGATCCTGTTCAACCAGTCGCGGGTCGCCGGTCACGCCGAATTGAGCTGGATGTTCAACTGCGTCGCCCGCATCGGCTGGCTCAACCGGATGACCCAGTTCAAGGACAAGGCGGGCAAGAACCGCGAGAAGGTGTCGGTGGGGCTTTATGTCTACCCGACCCTGATGGCCGCCGACATCCTGCTCTACAAAGGCACCCATGTGCCGGTGGGCGAGGACCAGAAACAACATCTGGAGCTGACCCAGGACATCGCCCAGAAATTCAACCATGATTTCGGCCGCGAGGTGTTTCCGATCGTCGAGCCGATCATCACCGGCGAGGCGACCCGGGTGATGTCGTTGCGCGACGGCACCAAAAAGATGTCCAAGTCCGAGCCCTCGGACATGACCCGCATCAACCTGACCGACGACGCCGACACCATCGCGCAAAAGTTCCGCAAGGCGCGCACCGATGCCGAACCCCTGCCCGAGACCGCCGACGGCCTCGACGACCGGGCCGAGGCGCGCAACCTGGTCAATATCTACGCCGCCCTGGCCGACCTGCCGGTGGCCGAGGTGCTGGGCCAGTTCGCCGGCAAGGGCTTCAAGGACTTCAAGGACGCGCTGGTCGACGTGGCGGTGGCGCATCTGTCGCCGGTGACCGGCGAGATGGCGCGGCTGATGGGCGACCCGGCGACCCTGGACGCGATCCTCGACCGCGGCGCGGAGAAGGCCGCGGCCCTGGCAGAGCCGGTGCTCGACGAGGTCAAGGAGACCATCGGCCTGTTGGGCGCCGGCCGGCGGGGCTGAACGTCAGGGCACGGCCATGGCCTGGCCGGTCTTTGCCGGCTCAGCCTTGGCCTGCCCCGCCCTGGCCTGGGCAAGCGGCCGCCCGCGTCCAAACGCCTGCCTTGATTCCGGCCGCAAACATGCCACTTTTCTGGAAAAGCCTTGTCCGAACGTGGCCGTGAATGAGGGTTGAAATGCGCATACTCGCCGCCGTCGTCATTCTGCTCGGTCTGAGCGCCTGCGCCCAGACCGTCTCCACCAACGTCTCCCAGTTCCACCAGATCGGCCAACCGGGGGGGGCCACGGTGCGTATCGTGCCGATGAACGAGAACCTGGCCGGCAGTCTGGAGTTCGAGACCTATGCCGGCTATGTCCGCCAACGGCTGATCGAAAACGGCTATCAGCCGGTGGCCGACAATGCCGATATCCGCGTCGAAGTGGGTTATAGCGTCTCCGCCCCGCGCACCGCGGTCGAGGATCGCGGCGGCGCCTATGGCGGGCTCGGCTACGGCTATGGCTGGGGGTGGGGCTACTATGGCGCCTTTCACCCCTTCTACGGCCCCGGCTGGGGCTATCCGCCGATCGGCTTTGCCGACAACCGGATCGACAGCTACGATGTCTACAACCGACATCTGGCGGTCGACATGGTCGACACCAGCAGCGGCCGGATGGTCTATGAAGGGCGTCTCGTCTCGCGCGGGCGCAGCCCCAATCTGCCAGAAGTGATGCCCTATCTGGTCGAGGCCATGTTTGCCGACTTCCCCGGCCAGAGCGGCGAGACCCAGCGCATCGACGTCAAGGTCGCCAAGGGTGACGACCGCGCCGACATGGCCGAACGCGGCTTCTGAGCCTGTATCTCGCTGCAGCGCCCCGCAAGTCTGAGGGACCGGGCCGCCAAGCGTCGGGCCCCTCGGTGTGAAGGCGGCTCAGTCTCAAGGCCGCGGCGCTGGGGCCACCGATATGGAAGGCCGCGAGCCGCACCGCCGCGGCCTTGCTGGACGGATCGCCACCGCCGGGCTAGGCTCGCCGCCGAGCGCGTGGCGGCGCGGCGCCGGCCCGGCTTCCTGCTTCCCTCGCGTCAGAAAGAGCGGACACATACGGCATGGCTGACACCTCCTCCTCGCGTTTCCCTTCGTCCCCTGGGCGGACCCGCCGGCTGGCCGGTAGCGCCGGCGGCGCCCTGGGCTGGCTCAAGCGCCGCATTGCGGCCGCCTATCACGGCCTGGCCGCCCTGCTGACCGGGCTGTCGGCCCGGACCTGGGCGGTCATCTTGGTGGCGCTGGCGGGCCTGTTGGCGGCCTATTACGTCATCGGGATGTTGATCGTGCACCATGTGGACGACGATGTGAGCTTCAGCCCCGGCGCGCCGCCCGAAGGCGGCTCGCGCGCGGTGGCCATGACCGCCGCGCTGATCGAACGCGAGTTGGACCATGGCTGGGTGAAGAACGACCCGTTCTTCTTTCCGTCCTCGCTGCTTGACAACATGCCCAACTTCCAAAGCGGCGTGTTCGACGCCCTGGCCCGCTTCTCGTTCGAATTGCGCGACCAGTTGGGCCGCAATCGCGGCTCGTCGGCGGCCGACGACGACTTGGAAGTGGCGGCCGGCAATCTGTCCAAAGAAGGCAATGCCTGGATCATGCAGTTGCCCAGCCTGCTGCCCCAGACGCCGTCGGAGGTCTATTTCCGCCGCGCCATCGACGGCCTGCGCAGCTACAACCGCCGCCTGGCCGCCGGCGACGCCATTTATGACAAGCGCACCGACAATTTTCTCCAGACCCTGGACCGGATCGCCCTCGACCTCGGCAGTTCGGCGGCCGTGCTCGACAATTTTATCGAGGAACGCGCCGGCGGTCTGGGCGTCGACTATCGTTCCGACGACCTGTTCTTCCGCACCAAAGGCAAACTCTACGGCTATGTCATGGTGCTCAGGGCGCTGCGCAGCGACTTCGCGTCGGTGATCGAACAGAGCGAACTGACGCCCATCTACGACGAAATGGTGCGCAGCATGGAGCGCGCGGCGCGGCTGGACCCGTGGCTGATGGTGATGAACGGCCAAACCGATGGCACATTGTTCCCGAATCATCTGTCCGCGCAGGGTTTCCACCTTCTGCGCGCCCGCACCAAGCTGCGCGAGTTGACGAATATCCTGGCCCAATAAGCGCTTACCGCGGTGCGCCACAGCCGATGCTTGCGCGGGCCGCGCGCTGCCGCCATCGTTAACGAATGAGCAATCTGGCCCCCAGCAGTCTGCCCAACGCAGACCTCAGCCCGCAGCCGTCGCGGCGGCGCAAGTTCCTCGCCGTCGTCGACGAGTCGCCCGAAAGCCGCATCGCGGCACGCTTCGCGGCCGGCCGGGCGGCGCATATGACCGGTGGCGGGCTGATCCTGTTTCATGTGATCCCGCCGGCCAACTTCCAGCACTGGGTGGCGGTCGCCGACACCATGCGCGAAGAGGCCATGGCCGACGCCTATGACATGATGGAACGGCGCGCCGACGAAATCCGCGCCTATAGCGGCATCGAACCCGAGATCGTCGTGCGCGAAGGCCAGCCAAAAGAGGCCCTGCGCGACTATATCGCCGCCTGCGACGACCTGTTCGCGCTGATCCTGGGCGCCGGCACCGAAGGCGACCCAGGCCCGCTGGTGGAGTACTTCTCGGGGCCGCTGGCCGGCACGCTGCAATGCCCGGTGGTCATCGTGCCCGGCGGCCTGTCCGCCGAAGACATCGACGCCATGGTTTGACCGGCCGGTCCGGCCGGCTCTTGTGGGCCGGTCGTCGACACCGTCGCCCCGCTACGCCGCCAGACGACAGCCCCCCGGCGTGGCGTCACCGGAAAATCGGATCGATCAGGTCGTCTTTTGCTTGACGCGCCGGCGGCACTTGGCCACATGATCAAGCGGAGCGGCGCGCCGCGGCGCCGAGACAGGAAGGAATTGTCGATGTTCATTCAAACCGAGCCGACGCCCAACCCGGCGACGCTGAAGTTCATTCCCGGCCGGGTGGTGATGGAAGACGGCACCGCCAATTTCACCGATGCCGACCTGGCCCGGCAATCGCCCCTGGCCGAAGCGCTGTTCGCGCTGCCGGGTGTGACCGGTGTGTTCTATGGCGGCGACTTCATTTCGGTGACCAAGGACGACGACACCGATTGGACCGAGCTCAAGCCCCAGGTCTTGGGCACGGTCATGCAGCACTACAGCTCCGAGGCGCCGCTGTTCACCAGCGATGCCACCATCGCCGCGGGCACCGCCGATGTGGCCATGGACGACGACCCCGCCGACGCCCAAGTGACCGACGCCATCAAGGAACTGCTCGACACCCGGGTACGGCCGGTGGTGGCACAAGATGGCGGCGACATCGTTTATCAAGGCTTCAAGGAAGGCATCGTCTATCTGCACATGCAAGGCGCCTGCTCGGGCTGCCCCAGTTCGACCATGACGTTGAAGAACGGCATCGAGAACCTCCTGCGCTACTATGTGCCCGAGGTGGTCGAGGTGCGCCCGGTCTGAGCCGGCGACCGCCCACCCGGCCGCCCGCCCCCAACCGACGCGATGATCGGCCGGTGCCGGGGGGACTGCGCTTCAATTCGCCGGCACGTAGAAGAACTTGCCGTGCCAGTACCAGCGCCCGCCCTCGCCCATCACCGTGCAGGTGGTGCGGTGGCGCCCGGCGGGCATCGGCCGATCGTAGCGGATCTCGACCCGCTTGCCGCCCAATACCTTGGGCTCGATCCGGCCGCTTTGGTGGCTGCTGAAGCAGTTGAAGGCCGAGGCGGCGGGCGCGCCGTCCACCACCGTGAAACCGTAGACCGGCGGGTTCTTGTCGCGGTCGGCGATCACCGGGCCCGGCGGCACCGCGTCGGTCACATGCAGCGCGCGCACCTGCGAAATCATCCGAAACCGATCGGCGCCGCCATAGCGCTCGTTCAACGCGAAGCGCGGGATCGTGTAGACATCGTCGCCGGTGTGGATGCCGCCCGAATGCTGGGCCATGGCGGCCTTGAAGCCCTCGGCCTCGATCATGTCGCGAATGGCCAGGGAAAATTCGCCATAAGGATAGGCGAACAGATCCGGGCGCTCGCCCAACTCGGCCTCGAACCGCGCGGTCGCCCGGCGCAGGTCGGCGCGCGACGCCTCGACGCCGGCGTCGACCATGTTCAAATGGGCCGCGCCATGGTGGCCGATGGTGACGCCCTCGTCGCGCAACTGGCGGATCTCGTCCCACGACAGGTAGCGCGCATGGCCTTCGTCCACCGGGTCGGTGGACACGAACAGGGTCACCGGATAGCCGCGTGCCTTCAGCAACGGCCACGCCTCGGTCATGAACGAGCGATAGGCGTCGTCCACGGTGATCGCCAACGACCGGTCGGGCAGGGTCTCGCCGGCCTCGATGCGCGCCATCATCTCGGCCAGGGGCAGCACCGGCTGGCCGCGCTCCTCGATGACCGCCAGATGGGCACGAAACTGGTCGAGCTTGATGTTGGTGCTCGGCAGGTCTTGTTCGCCGAAGCGGTGGTACATCAATACCACCGCCGAGCGTGCGTCTTCCACCGCGTGCGCCGCCGGCGGGCTGACCGCCGCGCTGGCCGCCGTCACCAGCAGGCCCAGAACAACGCCCGGGAGCACGCTTGGGACCATGCCCGGGAGCGTCGTTTGAAACACGGTGCGCCAATCGATATACATCGTAGCTCTCCCTGCAAGTATGCCGCCGAAAAAGGACCGACCCGTGCCAGAGCAACTCTCCGAGCAAGCCCTCGACACCCTCTTCCGCGACGCCCGCACATACAATAATTGGCTGGACAAAGATATCGAAGAGGACACGCTACACCGGCTCTACGACCTGCTCAAATGGGGGCCGACCAGCGCCAACTGCTCGCCCGCCCGGTTCCTGTTCTGCCGCAGCGTCGAGGCCAAGGCGCGGCTCGCCGGCCATGCCATGGCGACCAACGCCGAGAAGATCCGCAAGGCCCCGGTAACCGTGATCGTCGCCCAACACCCGCGTTTTTACGACTGGATCCCTGAGTTGTTCCCCCACAACCCCGACGCGCGCGAGTGGTTCGCCCCCAATCCCGACCTGGCCGAGACGACCATGTTCCGCAACGCCACCTTGCAAGGCGCCTATCTGATCGTCGCCGCGCGGGCGCTCGGGCTCGACTGCGGACCCATGTCGGGCTTCGACAACGCCGCCGTCGACGCCGACTTTTTCGCCGACAGCGAATGGCGCTCCAACTTCCTCTGCAGCATCGGATATGGCGACCCGGAGTCGATCTTCCCCCGTCACCCGCGCCTGGACTTCGACCAGGCGTGCAGCGTCCTGTGACACGCCGCGGCGCGACCGACGCCCGGCCGCGGGGACCAGTCCCCCGGCCCGGCTTGGCGACCCTGGCGGTGGAGACCACCGGACCGGCCTGCTCCGCCGCGGTGATCGACGCCCAGGGTCGGCTGGTCTGGCGCGCCGAGGCCATGGCGCGCGGCCATGCCGAAGCCCTGGTGCCGATGGTCGCGGCCGTGATGGCCGAGGCCGGCCTGCCGTTCGACGCCTTGGGGCGGGTGGCGGTGACGCGCGGACCCGGCAGTTTCACCGGCGCGCGCGTCGGGCTGGCGGCGGCACGCGGGCTGGCGCTCGCCGCCGGCGCCGAGACGCTGGCCGTGTCCACGCTGGCGCTTCTCGCGCTCGCCGCCGCCGACGTGATGCCCGACGACGGCCGGGCCATTCTGGCCGCCATCGACGCGCGTCGGAACAGCGTCTATTGGCAACGCTTCGACCGCGGGCCGCAGGGCTTGGTCGCCGCCGGCCCGGCCGAAGAAGCGGCGCCCGGCCGCGTCTTGACACACCTGACCGACACCCGGGTCGCGGCGCACGCGGTGGGCAGCGGTGCAGCGGCGTTGATCGCCACGGCGCCCGAGCACCTGACCGCCGGGCCGGATGTGACCGCCGACGCGGCTACGCTGGCGCGCCTGGCCGCTGCCGGCCGGCTCGCCGACCATGCCGACACGCCAAGACCGCTCTACCTGCGACCGCCCGATGCCAAACGCCCCGGGCGAGCGCTGCTCGCCTGAGCCGGGCTGCGAACCGAACCGGAGCCGCCATGCCCATTACCGCCGCCGAGATCCGTTGATGAAGGACTGCCCGCGATGACCGATGGCCGCCCCGAGCCAGCCGCGGCGGACCGTCAGCCACCCACCGTCCGGCCGGTGCGGGCCACCGACGCCGAAAGCCTGCATGCCGTCCATGCTCAGTGTTTCGACCCCCGCAGCGGCGAATTCTGGCGCCGCAGCGACCTGGTCGCCGCGCTCGACCAGCCGACCATGACGGCGTTGGTGGCCGAAACGCCGGCCGGCGTCACCATGGGCTACGCCCTGGCCCGGCGCGCCGCTGACCAGGCCGAGATCCTGTCACTCGGCGTCGCGCCCGACAATCGGCGGTCGGGATGTGCCCGGCATCTGCTCCGCCAGATGGTCAAACGACTGAAGCGTCAGGGCGTGAGCCATGTGTTCCTGGAGGTGCGCGAGACCAATGTGGCCGCGCGCGCCCTCTATGAGGCGGCCGGATTTCGGGTGATCGGTCGCCGCCGCGCCTACTACCTGTCCCATGACGGGACGCGCACCGACGGCCTGACCATGATGGTTAACACAAGCCGCGACCTTTTCAACGGCACCGCCTGAATATCCGCCAAAACTGCGCCCCCGAGCATCCGAGAGCGCGTTAACCCAAGCGAAAAGGGTGTCCGACTCTCTTTATCAAAAGCTTGGGGATCAAAGAATCTGGACCCCCTCTCTCTTGCCACAGTTACCCGTCACGGTTGGGCGGTTCATCACAGTCTTTTCCGCAGCCAAAGATAGACGTGGTTTTATTTGATTTCGGGAGCAGAACCTATTACCGTCCGCTCTCAAGTGCGAATGTAAGATGACAAAGGCTGGACGCGCTGTCTTGAAGAAACGCTGATCGACACAAACCTTCGACGCCGACGGAAGGCTTCGGCAAGCGCTTATTGAAAAGATTTAAGGACGGTTCGATGGAGGACATGGAGCAGGATAATCGCGACGAATTGCTGGCGTTGACCACCGACATCGTGGCGTCGCACGTATCGAACAATTCGGTTCCAGTCAGTGAACTGCCCACCTTGATCGAGCAAGTGTTCATCACTTTGTCGTCCATGAACCATGGCGGGACGGCCGAGGAAAAAACGCCCGAGCCGGCGGTTCCCATCAAGAAATCGGTCACGCCCGACTACATCATCTGCCTGGAAGACGGCAAAAAGCTGAAGATGTTAAAGCGGCATCTCAAGACCCATTACGACATGACGCCCGAGGAGTATCGCGCGCGCTGGAATCTGGCCCCGGACTATCCCATGGTGGCCCCCAATTATGCCAAGCAACGCCGGGAATTGGCCAAGAAGATCGGCCTTGGCACATCGCGGAAGAAGGGCTAAGGTCCGGGCGGAGGGCCGTGTCAGCGCCACTGCCGCCTGCCCGCGCGGCAATCGCGACGCCGGGGCACGGGCCGGTTAACCGCGCCGCATAGCAGCGCCCCACCCACTGCGGACGTTCGCGGGGATCGCCATGACCGATATCGAAAGCCTGTGTGTCGAAAAGGGCATGCGGATGACGGATCAGCGCCGGGTCATCGCCAAGGTGCTGTCCGAAGCAACCGATCACCCCGATGTGGAAGAAGTCTATCGCCGGGCCACGAAGGCCGACCCCAAGATTTCCATTGCCACCGTCTACCGCACGGTGCGCCTCTTCGAAGAATCGGGGATCCTGGAACGCCACGATTTCCGCGACGGCCGGTCGCGCTACGAACCGGCCAGCGACGAGCACCACGACCATCTGATCGACCTGAACAGCGGCAATGTGATCGAGTTCCAGAACGAGGAGATCGAACGCCTGCAACGCGAGATCGCCCGCAAGCTGGGCTATGAGTTGGTCGATCATCGCATGGAACTCTATGGCACGCCGCTCAAGGACGCGGCGCTGGACCAGAAAGGCGACGACTGAGCGCGGCACCGCCCGCTCGTCGCCCGTCGCCGTCGCCCGCCTCGGACATGGTGGCTTCCTCTTTCGCCCGCCCGTCACCCGACCCCGACAGCCCCGCGGCGCCGGCGCGGCGACCGGTGGTCAAGCTGACATTGGTGATTGCCGTGCTCGGGCTCGGCACTCTGCCGGTGCTGGTTTATCAAAGCGTGGTCAACCGGCTCTACCCGCGCGGATCCCATTGGCTGCCGCCGCTGTGGCACAAGCTTGCCTGCGCCATGATCGGCGTGCGTGTGGTCGTCCACGGCCGACCGATCCGGCGCGGCCCCTGCCTGTTTGCCGCCAACCATTTGTCCTGGCTGGATATTCCCGTTCTGGGCAGTCGCATCCACGGATCGTTCATCGCCAAAAGCGAGGTCAATGACTGGGGCGTTTTCGGCGCCATGGCGCGCCTCCAGCGGACCGTGTTCGTCAACCGCGAGCGGCGCAGCGAAAGCCGGTCGCAGGTGGCCGACCTGCTCGCCCGGTTCAACCGCCGTGAAAACGTCATCCTGTTCGCCGAGGGCACCTCGACCGACGGCTTGCGCACCAAGCCGTTCAAGAGCGCGCTGTTCGGCGTCGCCGAGGCGGCGGCGCGGGCCAGCGATGCGCGCCTCTATGTCCAGCCGGTGACCCTGGCCTACACGCGCATCAACAACATGCCGCTGGTGCGCGCCCACCGGCCACGGCTCGCCTGGATCGGCGACATGGACCTGTTGCCGCATTTCCTCGATGTGTTAAACATCGGCCGCGTGACGGCGGTGATCCAATTCCACGAGCCGATCCCGGTCACCGCCGACATGGACCGCAAGACCTTGGCGCGCCGCGCCGAGGCGGCGGTCGCCCGAGGCTTGGACGCGGCCAACGCCCGCCGGGTCGACGACCGCCGGGGCCAAGCCCGGTCCGCCGGAGACACCCCGGCCTGACCGGCCCGGTAGACGCCGGTCTGCCGGCCCGCCCTCGACGTGCCGGCCCGCAGGAGCCCGAGGGACGGGCGCGCAAGGCCGGTAAGGGCAAAGCCATACGGCAAAGCCGCACCACCACAGACCGCCACACGAAGGATCGACAGCGTGAGCAAATCGGTTTTCATCAAGACCTATGGCTGCCAGATGAACGTCTATGACAGCCAACGCATCGGCGACGTGCTGGCGGCCGATGGCTACACGGCCGTCGACGGCCCCGACGGCGCCGACCTCGTGGTGCTGAACACCTGCCATATCCGCGAAAAGGCGGCCGAGAAGGTCTATTCCGAGGTCGGCCGGCTGAAGGCGCTCAAAGACGCCCGGCACGCCGAGGGCCGCACCATGATCATCGCCATCGCCGGCTGCGTGGGCCAGGCCGAGGGCCCGGAGATGATGCGCCGGGCGCCGGCGATCGACCTGGTGCTGGGCCCGCAGACCTATCACCGCCTGCCCGCCTTGCTGGCCCGGGTCGAAGCCGCCCACGCCGAGGGCAAGCCGGGCCGCGTGCTCGACACCGATTTTCCCGCCGACGACAAGTTCGACCATCTGCCGGGCGAGGCCACGGCACCGGGCCCGAGCGCGTTCCTGACCGTGCAGGAGGGCTGCGACAAATTCTGCACCTTCTGCGTGGTGCCCTATACCCGCGGTGCTGAGATGTCGCGCCCGGTCGCTGCGGTGCTGGCCGAGGCCGGGCGGCTGGCCGGCCTCGGCGCGCGCGAGATCACGCTGTTGGGCCAGAACGTCAACGCCTATCACGGCGCCCGCGCCGACGGCGGCAGCGCCGACCTGGGCGAGCTGATCCACCGGGTCGCCGAGATCGACGGCATCGAGCGCATCCGCTACACCACCTCGCACCCGCGCGATATGACCGCCTCGCTGATCGCCGCGCACCGCGACGTGCCGCAGTTGATGCCCTATCTGCACCTTCCCGTGCAGGCCGGGTCCGACCGCATCCTCAAGGCCATGAACCGCAGCCACGGCGCCGACGACTATCGCCGCATCGTCGACGACCTGCGCGCCGCGCGCCCCGACATCGCGCTATCGGGCGACTTCATCGTCGGCTTCCCCGGCGAGACCGAGGCCGATTTCGAGGCCACGCTGGCGCTGGTCCGCGACGTCACCTACGCCCAGGCCTATTCGTTCAAATATTCGCCGCGCCCGGGTACGCCCGCCTCGGTGCTGGCCGACCAGGTGGACGAGGCCGAAAAGAGCCGCCGGCTCGCCGCCCTGCAAGCGCTGCTGGACAGCCAGCAACAAGCCTTCAACGACGCCACGGTGGGTCGCCGCTTCGACGTGCTGATCGAGCGGCCGGGCCGCCGGCCGGGCCAGATCCTCGGCCGCAGCCCCTATAATCAAGCGGTCCATGTGACCCTGGACGATCAGACCATGTCGTCATATCATGCACTCATTGGTACGGTATTCCCCGTGACCATCGAGGCGGGCGGCCCCAACAGCCTCAGCGGCCGGATCGCCGCACCCCAGTGGACCGCGGCTTGAGCCGCGCCTGCAGGGCGGCGGTTGAGACAGGCCCCTCGGGCAATGCGGGCGGTTGACGGATCGGCCGGCCGGCGCCTCACCCGAAGGAGAGAGAGCTGCGGACTTGAACGCTTTTGTCCACACCGATGCAGCGGATACGTCCGCGCAAATAGTGCTCGATTTCGAAGACAATCGTCTTCTTTCCTCTCTCTTCGGCATGCACGATCAAAATCTCGCCCGGATCGAACAGGCACTGGGCGTCACCATCCTCAGCCGCGGCAACCGGGTTCTGGTGCGCGGCCCCGATGATCGGTGCCGCGCCGCGCAGGCCGCATTGGGGGATCTTTATCGGCGCCTGGAAGACGGCCAGGTGATCGATCTGGGCGACGTGGACGGTGCGGTGCGCATGGCCCGGGCCGACGCGGAGCGGACCGCCGCCACCCCGCCGCCCACCGCCACACCCCCAACCGCGCCGCCCGCTCAGGGCCGCGGCGACGGGCGCGCCAAATCCCGATCGACGCGCAAGGCCAAGCGCCCGACCGCCGTCGACATGGCCGCCCAGGGAGAGCCGGACGCACCGGCGGCGGTGCGCATCGAAACCAAAAGCCGCACGATCATGCCGCGCTCGCCGGCCCAGGCCGAGTACATCGCCGCCTTGAAGGCCAATGAATTGGTGTTCGGCGTCGGCCCGGCGGGCACCGGCAAGACCTATCTGGCGGTCGCCATGGGCGTCGCCCTCCTGGTGCGCGGCGAGGTGGAGCGCATCATCCTGTCGCGTCCGGCGGTCGAGGCGGGCGAGAATCTGGGCTATCTGCCCGGCGACATGAAGGAGAAGGTCGACCCCTATCTGCGCCCGCTCTACGACGCGCTCTACGACTCGATGCCGCCCGAACAGGTGGAACGCCGGCTTGCCTCGGGCCAGATCGAGGTGGCGCCGCTCGCCTTCATGCGCGGGCGGACGCTCAAGAACGCCTTCGTGATCCTGGACGAGGCCCAGAACACCACGCCGGTGCAGATGAAGATGTTCCTGACCCGCTTCGGCGAGAACAGCCGCATGGTGGTGTGCGGCGATCCGAGCCAGGTGGATTTGGGCCCCCGGGTACAATCCGGCTTGCATCATGCGCTCGACACCCTCAAATCTGTGCAGGGCGTGGCCATCGTCCGCTTCAGCCAGCAGGACGTGGTGCGCCATGCCCTGGTCGGCCGTATCGTCCAGGCCTATGACCGGGCCGATAAGGCCGGGTCCGCCCGGCCGGCGACCGCCGACCCCGATCCGAAACCCGACAACCCGCGCTGACCGAACAATCATCATGACCCATTCCAGCGCCGCCCCCGCCGGGGATGCACCCGGCCCCGACCCGGCGGCCGCCAACCATTCCGCTCTCGACGATCCCGAAGACCCCGGATCATCCCGCGCCATCGTCGCCGGGACACTGACCCTTGACCTGGGCGTCGAGCCGCCGGCCGGTTGGCCCGACGCCGGCGCCTGCGCCGAGCGCGCGGCCGCCGCTTGGCACGCCCTGGCCACCGGCCAAGCGCCCGCAGCCGCACCGGTGGCGGACGCCCGCCCGCGTCTCGCCGGCACCGCATCGCTGCTGTTCGCCGACGACGCGACGGTCCGACCGCTCAACGCCGCCTGGCGCGGCAAGGACCGGGCCACCAACGTGCTGTCTTTTCCCGCCGACGACGCGCTACCCGACGGCAGCGAGACGTGCGTGGGCGACATCGTCCTGGCGCGCGAAACCATCGCCCGCGAAGCGACCGAACAGGGCAAGACGCTGGCCGATCACACCGTCCACCTGATCCTGCACGGGCTGTTGCACCTGGCCGGCTTCGACCATGAAAGCGACGCCGAGGCGGCGGTCATGGAAGCGCTGGAGCGCGCCGGCCTGGCCGCGGTCGGCATCGCCGACCCCTACGCCCCCCCCGCCGCCGTCGACACAGCGGGGGCGCGCTGATGAGCGACACCCACTCGTTCTGGGACCGCATGACCCGCTTTCTGCGCGGCGACGCCGATCCGAGCCTGCGCGAACGCATCGAAGAGGTCATCGAAGAGCACGGCGTGCGTGAGGCCGGCGGCGCCTCGCTCGGCCGCGAGGAGCTGTCGCTGCTGACCAACCTGCTGACCAATGGCGACAGCCGGGTCGAAGACATCATGATCCGGCGGCCGGACGTGGTCGCCATCGACACCGACGAAAGCTTCGACGCCCTGGTCGACCTGTTCGTCGAAGCCGCCCATTCGCGCATGCCGGTGTTCAAGGACAATCTGGACCATGTCACCGGCATGGTGCACGTCAAGGATTGCATGCGCGCGCTCAACGCCGCCCAGGACGGCGCGCCTCTGCCGACCATCGCCGAGATATCGCGGCCGGTTCTGTTCGTGGCCCCGTCCATGCGCGCGCTCGACCTGCTGGCCAAGATGCGCGCGCGGCGCACCCACATGGCGATCGTGGTCGACGAATATGGCGGCACCGACGGGCTGATCACCATCGAGGATCTGGTCGAGCAGGTGGTCGGCGACATCCACGACGAACACGACCTGGAGACGGTGGCCGAGATCCGCACCAATGACGACGGCAGCCTGGACGTGGACGCCCGGGTCGAGATCGAGGCGCTGGAACAGACCCTCGACCGGCCGCTCGGCGGCGGAGAGGGCCGCGAGGAGGATGTGGATACGGTCGGTGGCCTGGTGTTCACGCTTGCCGGCCGCGTGCCCGAAATCGGCGAAATCGTCACAGATGCCGGCGGCACCCGGTTCGAGGTGCTGGACGCCGACCTGCGCCGCATCACCCGCCTGCGCGTCACCCCGGCGCAATCCGACCTAACCGACCCGTCCGGCCAGACCAGCCAAACCGACCGGGCGGCCCAGGCGATTTGTGCACGCGACCGACGCGACGCCGGCGGCGACGCCCACGGGCCGGGCGGCACCGAAGCGGCGGACGCGACGCCGGCCATCGCTGCGGACGGCGCCCCACAGGACGGCGACACGTCCGGCGGCAATGCCGACGCGCCCGCGCCGTCGGATCACCGCCGGGGCGCCGGCGGCACTGCCCGCCAAGGCACGCTCGGCGCCCGGGATGCGGCGCGCGGGACCGGGACGGACCGACCCGCATGACCGCGCCGGTGGCGTCGCTCGACCCTGCCGCCGCCCCCTTGGGAGCGATCGCGGCAGCGCGGCTGGTCCGTCCGGTGTGGCGGCGGCTGGTGCTGGCGGCCGGGCTCGGCGCGCTGACGGCGTTTGCGTTCGCCCCGCTCTACTGGCTGCCGGTGCTATGGCTTGGATTTCCGGGCCTTGCCCTGCTGCTCGATCAGGCGCGCAGCCCCCGCGGGCTGGCGCTCACCGCCGCCGGTTTCGCCGTCGGCCATTTCCTGGCCAGCATCTGGTGGGTCGGCGAGAGCTTTCTCCACCAAAGCAGCGTGCCCGAAGCCTGGGCACCGGTGGCCGTGCTGGCCTTGGCGGTGGCGCTGGCGGCGTTCTATGCGGTGCCGTTCTGGGCCGCCGCCCGGCTCGGCCTGCCCGCCGCCCGCTGGGCCCGGTTGGCGCTTTATGCCGGGCTGTGGGTGTTGGCCGAATGGCTGCGCGGCCATCTGTTCACCGGGTTTCCGTGGAACCCCCTGTCGGCGGTGTGGACCCTGAGTGCCGCGACCATGCAACCGCTCGCCTGGGCCGGTCCGTGGCTGTTCAGCTTGGCCACCGCGCTCGCCGCCTTCGCCCCGGCCGCCCTGCTGCCGCCGCACCGGCCCGGCACCGTGACCGTCGGCGCCGCGACGCTGACCGGCTTCGCCGCGCTCATGGCCGCCGGCGCGGCCCGCTTGCCCGACACACCGCAGCCGGTCCAGCCGGGCATCACCCTGCGCATCGTCCAGCCCGACATCCCGCAAGCGATCAAGTGGCAGCGCGACCTGCGCGGCCGGCACTTCGCCCGCCACCTGGCCATGAGCGAGCCCGGCCGCCCGACCGACGGCCGCTATGTGGTGATCTGGTCCGAGGCCGCCGTGCCTTACTTTCTGGACCGCGACCCCGGCCGGCGCCGGATCATCGCCGAGATGCTACCGCCGGGCGGCCTGCTCCTGACCGGTCAGCAGCGTTACGCGTTTCCCCCGGGTGCCCGGGAGCCCGACTATTACAACAGCGTCGTCGCCATCGACCCCGAGGCCCGGGTGCGTGCGGTCTACGACAAGGCACACCTGGTGCCGTTCGGCGAATACCTGCCGCTTGAAGCGTCGATCGACCGGCTGCTGGCCTGGCTCGGCACCGACCTGACATTGTCGTCGTTCGCCTATGGCCGGATCAGCATGCAAGCGGGCCCCGGGCTGCGCACGCTCGACCTCGACGGCCTGCCGCCCTTCTCGCCACTGGTCTGTTACGAAGGCATCTTTCCGGGCCAGGTGGTGGCCCCGGGGCCGCGTCCGCAATGGCTGCTCAACGTCAGCAACGATGGTTGGTTCGGGTCCAGTTGGGGGCCCTACCAACACCTGGCGCTGGCGCGGATGCGCGCGGTCGAGGAAGGCCTGCCCATGGTGCGGGCCGCCGGACGCGGCATCAGCGCGATCATCGACCCCTATGGCCGGTTCACCGGCCGGACCGACCTGTTGGTACGCACCACGCTAACCGGCGCGCTGCCCAAACCGCTGGACCACACGCCACCCGCGGCGCATATCGCGCCCTGGTTGGCCGGGCTTTTGTTGGCGCTCTGGAGCCTCGGTTTCGGCCCGGTTTTGGCACGAAAGATTGCCTGACGTTGCCCCCAACGCGCCCAAAATTTTAGTGACGGATACCGTTTTTGGTGCAATAGATAGGGGCCTCTATAAGGTCACTCGCTTGGGCTGTGCGCGTCCGCACAGGTCTCAGAAGGGGTGTTCACCCATGACAGCCAATCCCGACCCCATTGACGTGCATGTTGGCTCCCGCGTCCGGTTGCGCCGTACCCTTCTGGGCATGAGCCAAGAAAAACTCGGCACCGCCCTGGGCTTGACCTTTCAACAAATACAAAAATATGAGCGCGGCGCCAATAGAATTGGCAGCAGCCGCCTCTACCGTATCGCTCGGATTCTGGAGGTGCCGGTTTCGTTCTTTTTCGACGACATGCCCGAGCAAATCGTCACCACACAACCGGGTCTGGCCGAAGAGCCGCCGGAACCGTTCGAGACGGACTACCTATCAAGACGCGAAACATTGGAATTGGTCCGCGCTTATTACCGGATCGAGGATCCCAAGCTGCGCAAGCGTTTCTTCGAGCTGCTACGGTCGGTCGCCTACGCCGAAGACGCCTGCGCCTGACCGGCCCTGTCCGTTGTCGATGAGGTCGCATCGCGGATGTGGCCGGGAACCCGTCCCGCCCGGCGGTCGCGAGCCACGCGCATCGACGCAATCCAAGCGCCGCCAGCCCTTGCCGTCGGACCAAGCCGGGCCATACCCGGATCGTCGGCGCCCCTGGGTTGCGGCACCGTCTGGTGGCGGCTGGCGAGCGCCTCGATCAGGGTGCCGTCGCAGCCGCTCGTCGCCTCGAAGACGACAAGTGCGCCGTCCCCCCAGGATGCGATCCATCGCGCAATGCCTTCAGGCGTATTCTCGATCCTCGCCGTCGCGCCGGACGGCAGGACGTGCGTATCGATCCAGCCGCGTGCGAGGTCGCAGCCGATGACGGTTTGTGGCATGGTTAAGGCTCCTGTCCATGTCGTGCGGGATCGGGGCCAGCCGTCCCAGGCAACTGTTCAGGTTGATCGTTACGTGGAAGGGACCCTTGCTCCCACACGGGCTCATCGGCCCTGGGGGGGACGGGCTCCCTTCCACACCCGCGATGCGACCTCCTAGACAACAGACAGGGGGACAGCCGGGGGTCAGCGTTCGCTGAACGCGCTGTCGAGCGATTGCGACACCGGCCGCCACAGATAGGCCAGCAGGCTCTTCTCGCCGGTCTGGATCTGGGCGGTCAGGGTCATCCCCGGGGTGACCCGGTTGGAGCGCGGGTCGTTGCCCACATGGTTCTGGCCCAGGCTGATCTTGGCGGCGAAATAGGGCCGGCCCTCCTCGTCCTCGAAGCTGGTCGCCGAGATCCGCTCGACCTGGCCCTCGATGCCGCCCGCGCGCGAGAAATTGTAGGTATCGACCCGCACCAGGGCGCGCTGGCCCACCGCCACATGGCCGATGTCGCGCGGCGAGATGCGCACCTTGGCGACCATGGTCCGCGCTTGCGGGACGATTTCCATGAGCTTGTCGCCGGCGGCCACCACCTGACCCGGCGACAGGTCGAGCCCGTTGACCACCCCGGCGGTGGGGGCGCGCACTTCCGTGCGGTCGAAGCGGTCTTCAAGCCGGCGGATGCGTTCGGCCACCTCGGCGCGCTGGGCGGCCAGGGTGCCCAGGGTGTCGAGCGCGTCGGTGCGCAGCCGTTCCTCGGTCTCCAGTTTGGCGCTGCGGGCCTCGGCGATGCTCGCTTCGACCCGGCTCTGGTCGGCCAGCACCTGTTCGAGATTGCCCTGCGCCTCGGTCAGCGCGCGTTCGGTGGCCAACAGCGTCACCTTGCGACCGTGGCCCTGCTCGAACAGGGTGCGCTGCAACTCGACCTCTTCGTTCAGCGACACGATCTGCTTGCGCAGCGTCGCCTCGCGCGCCTTGAGCCCATTGAGTTGTTCCTGGCGGGCGACGATCTGGCTGGTCGCCACCTCGGTGCGGGCGATGCGGGTTTCCTGCTGGGTCTCGAAGATGCGCCGCTGATCGGCGGCCAGATCGGGATACTGGCCGGCCAGCGGCCCCAGGTCGAGCGGCTCGTCGAGCGCGAACGCCCGCAACCGCTCGATCTGAAGGCCCAGGGCCGCCGCCCGAGCCTTCAGCCCCTCATATTCCGCGCGCGCGGCGATCGGGTTGAGGCGCACCAGAACGTCGCCGGCCGCGACCGTGGCCCCCTCCTCGACCGCCACATCGGCGACGATGCCGCCTTCGAGATGCTGGACCGGCATGACCTGGTCGGCGGGGACGATTTCGCCGGGCGCCCGGGCGCGTTCGTCGAACGTGGTCAGGCTGCCCCAGACGATGAACGCCAGCAACAGCGCCGCCACCATCCAGATGGTGGCGTGCACCAGCGCCGGCGGCGCGGTTTCCTCCAGCAGCACCGAGCGCGACAGCACCGCCTTGTCGGCGCGCGACAACAGCGTCGCCGACCCGGCCTTGGCGGCCGGAGCGGTGGGCTGGGTGGTGCCGGCGTCCGACGGGGCCGGCGGGGTCACATCGGGGCGTTTCGGGGTACGAGCCATTACAGGAGACCTTTCGGAAGCTTGGCGAGAACGTCGTCCGGCGCGCCGTAGAGCGCCGGCACACCCGCATCGAGCACCAACACGGCGTCAGCCATGCGGATGTGGCTCGGCCGATAGGACACCATGATGATGGTGCGCGTGCCCTTGAGCCGTTCGAGCGCCGCGCACAGCGCCCGGTCGCCGGCCTCGTCGAGCGCCTGGGCCGGTTCGTCGAGCAACAGCACCGGGGCGTCGCGCAAGAACCCGCGCGCCAGCGACAGCCGCTGACGGAAGCCGGCATTGAGCTGCTGGAACGACTGATCGCCGAACCGGGTGTCGAGCCCCTGGGGCAGTTGCTGGACCTCGTGCCACAGACCGGCCAGGTCGAGCGCCCGGCGGATGTCGTCGTCGCCGGCCACCGGATTGGCCATGCGCAGGTTCTGGGCGATGGTGCCGTAGAACATGTGCGTCTCTTGGGGCACATAGGCGATGGTCCGGCGCACCTCGCCGGGGTCGAGCTGGCGGATGTCCAGCCCGTCCAGGGTCACCTGCCCGGCCTGCGGGCGATAAAGCCCCAGGATCAGCCGCAGCAAGGTCGACTTGCCCGACCCGTTGGCGCCGGTGATCGCCAGCATCTGGCCCGGTTCGACCACCAGGTTGAGGCCGAAGATCGCCGGCTCGCTGGTCTGGCTGTAGCGGAAGCTGACCCGGTTGAGCGCCACCCGTCCGGCCCAGCGCCGCTCGATGGTCGAGCCGGTGCCGCGCCGTTCCTCTTCGGGCATACGCATGAGCTGGTTGATCTGGCGCACGGCGTTCTGCGCCTGTTCCGCCCGCATCAGGGTCAAAAACAGGTTCTGGATCGGCGACAGCACCCGCCAGACCAGCGCCATGGTGGCGATCAACGCGCCGATGGTCATCACCCCGCCCAACACCTGCACCACGCCGACCGCGATGGTCAGCACGCCGGCCGCCATCATGATGCCCTGGGCGACGGTCTGCAGGGTCATGTGGATCTGCGACGACTTGAACTGGCTGAGCAATGCTTCGGCGTTGAGGTCGCGGAACCGCTCGGCCCAGATGCCCTCGACGCCGGCCTCGCGCACGGTGCGCAGGTTGGACACCGTCTCGACCAGGAAGGCGTGGCGCTCGGCGCGCGCCCGACCGGTGGCCGCGACCCGCCGGCGCAGCGTCGGCAGCAACAACAGCCCGACCACCGCAAAGACCAGCATCATCGCCACCGGCACCAGCGCGATCCAGCCGCCAAGCAGCGCGATCACGGCGATGAACAACAGCGCGAACGGCAACTCCAGCAACACCGTCACCACCGTGCCGGTGAACAGGTCGCGCAGGCTGTCGAACTCGCGCATGCGCGCCACCTGGGCACCCAGAGGCGCGCTTTCGGTCAGCGACGACGGCAGTGCGAGGATCTTGCGAAACACCGAGGTGGCGATGATCTGTTCAAGCCGGCCGGCCACCAGCGCCAGCATCCGGCTGCGCACGAACCGAAACCCTGCCTCGAACGCGAACACCCCCAGCACGCCCAGCCCCAAGGGGATCAACAGGTCGGTGGACTGGGCCGGGATCACCCGGTCATAGACCGTCAGGATGAACAGCGGCACCACCAACGCCATCAGGTTGAGCACGAAGGTCATGGCAAACAGCCGCCGGGTCAGCGGGTTGAACCGGCGGAACATCTGGCCGACCCAATTGTCCTGGCGTTCCTTGCGCTGTTCGCTTCGGCGCTCGGTGGTGGCGACCAGAAACAGCGTGCCGGTGATCTCGGTCTCGGCCAATACCGCCTCGCCGCGTGCCCGGCCGTCGAACACGTCGAAGCCGCCGTCGGCGCGCCGGCCGTACAGCACATAGGGCCGCCCGTCTTCGGTCATCAACAGCGCCGGCAGCACCCGCGGGTCGACCGCCCCGGCCTGGCGCAGCGGCCGGGCAACGGTGCGATACCCCAGCTCGGCCAGGGTATTGCGCAGATCGGCCAGGGTCAGGTCGTTGGCAAAGTGCGGCATCGCCTCGACGATGCGGCGACCGGTGCCACGCCAATTGAGCGCGCGCAACAGCGGCATCAGACAGGCGGCCACATCGCTTTCGGCCTTGAAGGCGCCGATCTGGCCTTCGCGCAGCGACGCCGCGAGCGCGCGCGCCGCGTCGGCGGACATCGACACGCCATCGGGCTGCACGCGCCCCGGCCGCCCACGGTTCGACGGCATCCCAGTCATCGGCCGCCTCCCTGGATCTGAACCGAGCCCGGGGTGGCGGCCGCGCCGGTGCCGATGCGCGGCAACAACCGGCCGTCTTGCAGCACGAAGCGCCGGTCGGCGATCGACAGCAGCGACGGTCGGAAGCTGACCAACACCAGCGCAGCGTCACCGCGATGGTCTTCCAGGGTTCGGCGCAGCTTGTCGTCGCTGGCGGTATCGAAGCCGGTATTGGCCTCGTCGAACAGGATCAACTGCGGTCGGCGCACCAATGCGCGCGCGATCGTGATGCGCTGGGCGACGCCCGCCGGCAGGGTCGAAGAAGCGGTATCGCCGACGCGCGTGTCATAGCCGTCGGGCATGCGCGCGAACACCTCGTCGAGCCCCAACGCATGGGCCAGATCGAGGGCGTGTTCCAGATAGGTCTGTTCCTGGAACATGGTGATGTTTTCCAGCACCGTGCCGCTGAACAGCACCGGCTTTTGCGGCAGATAGGCGAAGTTGCGGCTCAAGCTGTCACTGCGAAAGGTGCTCGGCGGTTCGCCGTTGAGCAGCACCGAGCCGGCTTCGGGTTCCAGCGACCCGAGCATCAGGTGCAAAAGCGTGCTCTTGCCAACGCCGTTGGCGCCGCTGATCCCGATCACCTCGCCCGGCGCCACCGACAAGGACAGATCCCGGATCACCCAAGGTAGATCGTCGCCATAGCGGAACGAGACGGCCTCAAGGTCGAGCGAGCGCATTCCGTCCATGACCTTTTGGCCACGCCGTTCCACCGGCACCGACTGAATCTCTTCAAGCTTGGTTTCGGCGCGCCGCACCGACTGGTAGCGCGGCCACAAGCTCATAAAGCGCAACACCGGCTGCACCGTGCGCCCGGCCAGCATGGTGCACGCGGCCAGCCCGCCGATGGTCAATTGGCCCTGAATCACCAAGACGCTGCCGATCCCGGCGACACTGGCGACGGTAAGCTGGGACAGGATCGTGCCGACGCTATGGGTCAGGCCCGAGTAGAACGCCACGTCATAACCGGTGCCGGCACTCGCCTGCATCAATCGGTCGTAGCGACGCTGGATCAGCCGTTCGAGCGCCATGGCCTTGACGGTATGAATACCGCTCAAAGCTTCGATCAGGAAGTTGTAGCGTCGATCGTCGCAGCCGTCGCGTTCGGCCAGCGCGGCGCGCAACCGGCGGCCCAACACCGCAGTCAGAAAGATCGCCAGCCCCAGCAGCACCACCGGCACCAGCGCCAGCCAGCCGGCGATTACCGCCAGGATGGCGATGAACACCAGAACAAAGGGCGAGTCGACCAAGGCCAGCGCCGCCTGGCTGCCATAGAAGTCGCGCAAGCGTTCGATGCCACCGAGCCGGTCGAGATGTTCGCCGGCCGGGATCTTCTCGACCGCGTTGAGCCGCGCCCGCAACAGCCGGTTCATCACCCCGGTGGCGACCCGCTGCTCGAACTGCGTCCCTTGCCAGCCGGCCACATAATAGCGCGCCAGCTTGACCAGCATATCCAGCAACAGCGCGAACAGCAGCCCGACGACCAACACGGTCAAGGTGGGCAAGGCCGCATTAGGGATGATCCGGTCATAGACCTGGAGCACCACCAGCGGCAGCGCCAACGCCAATAGATTGGTCGCAATCGACGCCGTCAAAACCCGAGCATCGCGAAACGGCAGCGCCGCTTTCAGATGCTGGCGATTGAAAAGATCGGCGGAAGCGTCATCGTCAGGGTCAGGCCACGCCGCGTATCGGTCACCCCGCTCATACTCTGCATTCTTTACCACAACTCTCGCCTCTAAGCCGGTGCATTAGATCAGGTGCATGTCTTGCCGGTACGTCTTTGGCTGCCTGTGCACGCAAACAGCCAGAGCCTGACCCATTTTTATTAAAATGAATTAATCATGTGTCCGCCGCCGAATCAACCCGCTCGTGTTGGCTTTAGAACCGATAAACCACCGCTTTCTCAGTGGACTATTGTCAGGAGCGCGACGCCAGCGATGCTGTCAAAGGAGCACTGTTGACCTATCAAGATATGATCCTCGGTCTGTCATACGCCGATGGCATCCGCCGTCAAGGTGACGGTTATGCCAGCCGGCGCTACGGGGACCACATGGTAAAAGCTCGCACGGTATAATGAAAAAATCTTGCGAGAGCGTAACCGAACGCGTCACTGTCACGGTCACGCGTGGAACCAGGGCCAGCACGGTTTTCGGCCGCACGGGTTGCGAAACAGGCCAGGGCGCGCGGGGGGAGAGGCCATGGTTGCGCACATCACCACGGTCGCGTTCATGGGGCTCGAAGCCCGGCCGGTGGATGTCCAGGTGCAGGTCGCTGGCGGCATGCCCAGCTTCGCCATCGTCGGTTTGCCCGACAAGGCGGTCAACGAAGCCAAGGAGCGGGTGCGCGCTGCTCTCACAGCGGTCGGCCTGGCGCTGCCGCCGAAGCGCATCACCGTCAATCTGTCGCCTGCCGATCTGCCCAAGGAAGGCAGCCATTACGATCTGCCGATCGCGCTCGGGCTGCTGGTCGCCATGGAGGTGCTGCCGCGCGAGGATATGGCTGAGTTGGTGGCGCTGGGCGAACTGTCGCTCGACGGCCGGCTGACCCCGGTGCCGGGCGTGCTGCCGGCGGCGATGGCGGCGGTGGCGCTCGACAAGGGTCTGGTCTGCCCGGGCCCACAGGGCGGCGAGGCGGCCTGGGCCGGGGCGCTGTCGGTGCTGGCCGCGCCCGACCTGGCCGCGCTGATCGGCCACTTCAAGGGCAGTCAGATCCTGCCGCAGCCCGCACCACAACTGCTCGACGCCACCGAACGCCAACCCGATCTCAAGGACATCAAGGGCCAAGAGACCGCCAAACGCGCGCTCGAAGTGGCGGCGGCGGGCGGACACAATCTGTTGTTTGTGGGGCCGCCGGGGGCCGGCAAGTCGATGCTGGCGGCGCGCCTGCCCGGGCTGCTGCCGCCACTGGACGCCGCCGAGGCGCTCGACGTGTCGATGATCCGCTCGATCTCCGGGCTGCTCGACGACGGCCGCATCGGTCGCACCCGACCGTTTCGCGCCCCCCACCATTCGGCCAGCATGCCCGCGCTGATCGGCGGCGGTACCCGCGCCCGGCCGGGAGAGGTGTCGCTGGCCCATAAGGGCGTGCTGTTCCTTGACGAATTGCCCGAATTCTCCCGCCCGGCGCTCGAAGCGCTGCGCCAGCCGCTGGAAAGCGGCCGGGCGGTGATCGCGCGCGCTGCCGCCCATGTGAGCTATCCCGCTCGCTTCCAACTGATCGCGGCCATGAACCCGTGCCGCTGTGGCCATCTGGACGACCCGGGCCTGGCGTGCAGCCGGGCGCCGCGCTGTGCCGCGGACTATCAAAGCCGCATCTCCGGACCGCTGTTCGACCGCATCGACCTGCATGTGGACGTGGCCGCACTGACCGCCGCCGACCTGACCCGGCCGGCCCCGGCGGAGGGGTCGGCCGAGGTGGCGGCGCGGGTCGCCGATGCCCGCGCGCGTCAGGCACGGCGCTATGCCGACCTGGGCTTCGCCACCAATGCCGAGGCCGACGGCGACGTGCTGGCCCGCGTCGCCGCACTGGACGCCGCCGGCACCGCGCTGCTCGAACAGGCGGTCGAGCGGCTGCGGCTGTCGGCGCGCGGATATCACCGGGTGCTCAGGGTTGCGCGCACACTGGCCGACCTGGCCGGCGCGCAAGCGCTGGGTCGCGCCCATGTGGCCGAAGCCCTGGCTTATCGGCGGCTCCAACCGGGCTTGTCGCTGGCTTAGCGCCGACCCGATCGATCCCGCTGATGGCCGGTTGTCCAAAACGGCCGGTCGCAAGCGATGGGGCGGGGCCGATGGCTTGGGTGCGGCGACCGGCTCGGCCGGGACATTGCGCCGAAGCCCACTGCCGACGGCGACCGGAGCGCCCGACCTGCGCCCGCGGGCCGCGCCTTGCCGGCCCGCCATCGCCCGCTATGCTGTGGCGCATCGTCGACCGTGCCCGTTGTTGGAGAAGCCCACCATCGCCGACCCCGCCACCACCGCATCCGATCGCGACCCCGCACCCGCCGATCGAGCCCCGGCCGACCGAGCCGCTGTCGACAGGACCGGCGCCCATGCGCGCATCTGGCGCATCGCCGGGCCGGCGATCCTGGCCAATGTGTCGACCGCGCTGATCGGGCTGGTGGATACCTGGGCGGTCGGCCATTTGCCCGACCCGGCGCTGTTGGCGGCCATCGGGGTCGGCGCGTTCATCTTCAACTATCTGTTCTGGGCCGCCGGGTTCCTGCGCATGGGCACCACCGGCACGGTCGCTCAGGCACACGGGCAGGACGACCAGACCCGGATTGCCCGGATCGTTCTGCGCAGCCTGTTGCTGGCCCTGGCCCTGGGCGCGCTGGTCCTGGTGCTGCGCGACGCGCTGCTGGCTGGCGCGCTCGCCTTCATCGACCCCGAACCCCGGCTGGACGGGCCCATCAGCACCTATTTCGGCATCCGCATCTGGTCGGCGCCGGCGGTGTTGGCGCGCTTGGTGGTGCTCGGGCTCCTGCTGGGCACCGGCCGGGCGCGTACCGCCCTGGCGCTCGAAGTGTTCGTCAATCTGGTCAATGCCGGTCTGACCGTCTGGTTCGTCCGGGGGCTGGGCTGGGCGCTGGCCGGCGCGGCAGCGGCCAGCGCCATCGCCGAAGCGCTGTCGGCGGTGCTGGGGCTCGCCCTGGCGCTGGCGCTGCTCGGCCGGGCGCATCTGGCGGCGATCCTGCGCACACCGGGCTTCTGGCGCCTGGACGCCTTCGCATCGCTGTTGTCGGGCAACGCCTTCCTGCTGATGCGCACCTTGCTTCTGCTGTCGGTGTTCGCGCTGATCTGGAAGATCGGCACCGGCGTGTCGAGCACCATCGCCGCGGCCAATCAGGTGCTGCTGCAATTCCTGACGCTCGCCGCCCTGGCGCTCGACGGCCTCGCTTATGCCGCCGAGGCCGAGGTGGGCCGCGCGGTCGGCCGCCAAGACCGCCGGCTGGTTCATCGTATGACCGCCGTGACCGCGCTGTGGTCGGCGCTGGCAGCGGCCGCGCTGAGCGCCACCTATGCGCTCGCCGGCGATGCCATCGTCGCGCTGTTCACCGACCATGCCAGCGTCCGCGCCGCCGCCGGCGCGCACCTCGCCTGGCTGGTGGCGATGCCCATGGTGGCGGTGTGGTCTTATCAATTCGACGGCGTGTTTGTGGGGCTCAACGCCTTTCGCGCCATGTTCGCCACCATGGGCCTGGCATTCGCCGGTTTCGCCGCGGTCGCGCTTTGGGCTGTGCCGCTGTGGGGCAATCACGGCCTATGGGCCGCGGTGACCGTGTTCATGGGCCTGCGCGGACTGGCCCAGGCGCTGTGGTATCGGCCGTTGGTTCGCGCCCGGCTGGCCGAGCCGGCCGCCGCCTGACCGCCGTCGGACCCGCACGAGGAGGCCCGCCATGACCGCGTCCGACCCCGACCCGATGGGCCCGTCAAAGCCCTGGTCGACGCCCACCGCGACACCCGAACCCAGAGCCCGTGCCACCAACGGGTCGGTCGCCGAACCGGCGCCGTTGAACCCGGCCGCAGCCGCCAAGGTGCGGCGGTTGACCCGCCTTCAGCCGCCCGATCGCTGGGCCCTGGGGACCTGGCGCCTGCGCCTCGGCTATCGCCTGGTCTCGGCGCTCGAAGGCCTGCCCGATCCGCCCGGCGTGGCGACGCGGACGCTGTCCACCGCCGGCGCGGCGGGAACGCTGCGGGCCCTGCTGCATACGCCGCCGGCCCGCTCGGACAGGGCCACAGCGGCCGGGCTGATCGTCCATTTCCACGGTGGCGGCTTTTGTATCGGCAGCCCGTGGACCCACGCCCGCGCCTGCCGCGCCCTGGCCGCAGCGAGCGGCGCGCCGGTGTTGTCCGTGCACTACCGCCGCGCGCCCGAACACCGCTTTCCCGCCGCCCATGACGATGCCTGGGCGGCCTTGTGCTGGGCGGCTCAAGCGGCGCCACGACTGGGCGCGGCGCCGGGGCGACTGCTGGTGGCAGGCGAATCGGCCGGCGGCAATCTAGCGGCGGTTTGCGCGCGCCGGGCAGCGACGGACGGCGGCCCCGCCCTGGCCGGGCAGGTGCTGCTCTATCCCGTCCTCGATATGGTCACCGACCGGGCGAGCCTGCACCGATTCGCCACTGGTCATATCCTGACAAGGGCGCTCTACGACTGGTTCAAGGCGCAGTACATCCCCGGCGCCGACCGTCGCGACCCGCGCATCTCGCCTGCCCTCGCGCCGGTGCCGGACGGTCTGTGCCCGGCGCTGGTGGTGCCGGCCACCGCCGACATGCTGCACGACGAGACGGTGGCCTATCATCACACCCTGTCGTCCGCCGGGGTTTCAAGCCAGCTGCACCCGGCGCAGGGGCTGTTCCACGACTGCCTGCAACTGGGCCGCGGCCTGCCCGACGCCGCCGCGCTGATGGCCGCGGTGGGGGCATGGTGCGCCGAGCGACTGTCCAGTTAGGCTGACAGATCGCTCCGTCAAAAATACTTGACAGTTCAACGATCGCCATTGACAATCACTCTCAATTGCACCACCTTTCGGATGTCTTGAGAGAGGCTGTGAACACCGATGATCTTGTGTAGCTGCAATGCCCTGAGTGTCGAGCAGGTGAAAACCGCGGCGCTGTCCGGTACCCCGACAAATTGTCCCATCGAAGCCTATGGCCGGTTGCAGAAGGCGCCCAAGTGCGGTGGCTGCTTGTGCCGGGCGCGGCAGCTTCTAGGCGACCAAGTACCGGGGAGCGTGCGCCGCGACGGCGCGGTGACAGCCTCTGCTTGAAAACGCCTCGCATTCGCTTTTGCGTTTATTTCCATTGACTTAGCGCATCGCGTAAGTATTTTCCCAACCAGCTTGGTCCGGTTTGGGAGACAGACATGAAGGGCGACGCGAAGGTCATCGAATTTCTGAACGCCGTGCTCAAGAACGAGCTGACGGCGATCAATCAATATTTCCTGCACAGCCGGATTCTCCACGACTGGGGGCTCAAGCGGCTGGGCGACAAGGAATATCAGGAGTCCATCGAGGAAATGAACCACGCCGACTGGGCGATCCAGCGGGTGTTGTTCCTGGACGGTCTGCCCAACCTGCAATCGCTCCACCCGTTGCGGATCGGCGAAACCGTGGAAGAGGTGATTGCCTCGGACCTGGCGCTCGAACACGACGCCATCCCGACTCTGCGCGATGCCATCGAATATAGCGAAAGCATCCGCGACTATGTGAGCCGCGACCTGTTCCGCCGCATCCTCGACAATGAGGAAGAGCATGTGGACTGGCTGGAAACCCAGCAGAAGCTGATCGCCAGCGCCGGCATCCAGAATTATATCCAAGCCAATATGGGCGACGGCGACAGCGACGACTGAGCCCGACCCGTCGACTACACCGGGCGCCGGGCGGTTGGTTCGACCATCCCGGCGCGAAGCCCGCCGGCCGGCGCCTTACGGCCCGGCCGGCGCCATAGGCCCTCCCGAGCGACGCCACCGCCTGGAAGACCGCGCGTCGCATCCGCCTCAGGCGCAGGCCGCCCGCCCACAGGGCGTCATCGGTCACGGTGGTCACGGTCGCGGGGAGCGGCACCCCGATCCGCGGCTCAGTTTGCGACCGGGTCCGTGAACCGCCGGGGCAACCGACTCACGCGGCAGTGGGCGCGCTCAGCCCACGATTGATTTCGCTGACCAGGCCCGGACCTTCAAACACCAATCCCGTGTAGAGCTGCACCAGCGCCGCGCCGGCGTCGAGCTTGGCGCGCGCGGTGGCCGGGCTGTCGATGCCGCCGACGCCGATCACCGGCACGGCCCCGTCGAGCCGCGCGCACAGGCCCGCAAGCGTCGCGGTCGCCAGGTCGAACAGCGGCCGGCCCGACAGGCCGCCGGTCTCCCCCGCTTCGGCGGCGCCGAGCCCCGCCGGGCGGCTGACCGTGGTGTTGCCGGCGATCAGCCCGTCGACGCCGGCGTCGATCGCCTGGGCCGCGATCGCGTCCATGTCGGCCTCGGTCAGGTCGGGCGCCACCTTGACGAACACCGGCGGGCGTTGGGCCAGGCCGGCGCGCGTGTCCAGCACCCGGTCGACCAGTTCGGCGAACGCGGCAGCGCTTTGCAGCCCGCGCAGGCCCGGCGTGTTGGGTGACGAGATGTTGACGGTCAGATAATCGGCCAAAGCGGCAAACCGGCGCACGCCGGCGCAATAGTCGGCGATGCGGTCGTCGCTGTCCTTGTTGGCGCCGATATTGAGTCCTAACGGGCCGGGCAAAGGCCCCGCCGCGCGCACCGCGTCGAGCCGGCGCGCGGCGGCCTCGTGGCCGGCATTGTTGAAGCCCATGCGGTTGATCACCGCGCGGTCGGCGGTCAGGCGGAAAAGCCGCGGGCGCGGGTTGCCGGGCTGCGGGCGCGGCGTCAGCGTGCCCACCTCGACAAACCCGAAACCGAGCCGGAACAGCGCGCGCGGCGCCAGCGCGTCTTTGTCGAACCCGGCCGCCAGCCCGACCGGTGTGGGAAACCGCAGGCCGCACACGGTGCGCGCCAGCGCCGGGTCGGGCGCCGGCGCACGCGGCACCAGGCCGGTGCGCAGCATGGCCAGCGTCAGCGCGTGGGCGGTCTCGCCCGGCAGCGCGTGCAGCAAGGGCCGCACCAGCCCAAACGCCCCGCTCATGATGCCGCCCCTTGGGCGCTGTCAGCGTCGGCCGCCACCGCGCCCGGCAGCACATGCCGGCCGGCGCCGTCGAGCGCCAGCGGCCATGTGGCACATGCCCGCGCCGGGTCGAGCCGCCCGTAGAGATGCGGGAACAAGGCGCCGCCGCGCGACGGCTCCCACACCAGACCGGCGGCGGCCAGATCGGCGGCGGCGAAGGCCACCAGCACCAGATCCGCGCGGCCGGCGAAATGGGCCGCCAGCGTGCCCGCCACCTGATCGGCGGCCGACAGATGTACGAAACCGTCGGCACGGTCGATGGCCGCCCCGTCATAGCGCCCGGCACCGCGCGCCGCGGCCCATTCGTCGGCGGTCATGATCTTGTAGACAAAGCGCGGCTGCGGCGGCGCGGGCGGAGAAGAAGCGGAACGGTCGGACATGATGGCGTCTGGGTAGCCAGCCCAGCCGCCGAGCGCAAGGTCGGTTGCGCCCGGCGCGACGATCGCGCCACCCCAGGCGCCAATCCCCCGCCAGTGGCCGCGGGCCAAGCGCAGCAAGGCCATCCAACCGCCGCGGGCCTGGGCCCCGGGCCACCGCCGCGGTCCCGCCCGACCGCCGGCCCCGATGGATTGCCGCGCCGCCAGAGGGCGGCTCGCCATGATGGCTGCGGCGAGCGGGCGCTGGTCGCATCGGCAGACGCGTTGGCGAATGGCCTCAGACCAGCAGGCTGAGCGGGTTGCCGAACGCCAATTGTTGTTGGCTGCTTTGCAGACGCTCCAGCCCCGATTGCAGATTGGCGATGCGCGCCTGTTGGGCCGGCGACGGCGTCCCGGACATGTTCTGGCGCTG
Source organism: Rhodothalassium salexigens DSM 2132 (assembly GCF_004341375.1). Lineage (GTDB taxonomy): Bacteria > Pseudomonadota > Alphaproteobacteria > Sphingomonadales > Rhodothalassiaceae > Rhodothalassium > Rhodothalassium salexigens. The sequence continues at coordinate 114,171 of NZ_SLXO01000003.1, read as the reverse complement.
TTCCAACAGGTCCTTGAGCGGGTTGGGGATCAACGAACGGAACGCGCGCTGGCTGGTGGACACCGCGCTTTCGATCTGCTTGAGGCTGAACTTGGCCGCCGCCCCGTCCTTGAGGTTGAGCGGCTGGTTGAGGTTGAACGCGAAGGTGCCGCCCAGATCGCTGCCACCCGCATCGTCATCGTCGTCGCCCAGGCCCAGGCTGATGTCCTTGCCATAGAGCGTTTCGGGGTCAAGGCCCAACCGGGCGAGCGCGTCGCGCCCCTCGGGGCCGGCGAGCAGTTGCACCGACTGGCCTTCGAGCGCCTCGATCCGCAGCGCGTTGCTGCCCGGCTGCTGTTCCGCCCGCGCACCCCGGAACACCGCCACATTGATCTGCCGTGCCAGGTCGCGCAGCGTATCGCCGCTTTCGATGGTGATGCGCTTGGCCGGACCGTTGCCAGCGCGGATGAAGAAGCTGTCGCCGTCGCGTACCGCGGCGCGCGAGACGATGTCGCGCGGCTGGTCCTGGACGATCTTGCCCTGCGCGAAGCCCAGCTTCTCGATCACCGAGCGACCGGTGGGCACGAAGGCGAGCGCGTCGCCGGTGAAGTTGGTCAACGTTTTGCCGACCTGCTCCACCTCCTCGACCGCGCCGGTGGCGGCGTCGAGCCGGGCGACGAAGGCATCCTGCGAACCGCTGCGCTCGGCGCCCTCGACGCTGCCCTTGCCGGTGCCGGTGACGAACACCTTGCCGCCGCTGACCACCACATCGTTGAGGCTGTCGGTGCCGCTCGACCCCACGAACGAAAGATAATCGGACGCCAGGCTGGCGCCATTGTCGGCGACGCGCAGCAAAAAGCCGTCCTGGCCGCCGCTCGGCGCATTGGCTTGGGTGGCGCCGCCGCCGGTGAAGCCGGCATTGGCGGTGGTGCCGGTCACATAGATCGAGCCGTCGCCGGGATCGACGGTCAGCCGCCCCGCCGCGCCGCCCTCGCCGAGCACGCCGAGGTCGAGCCGCGCCACCTCGGTGGACAGGTCGGCGGCGTCGCGCTTGGACAGCACCGCGCGGCCGTCTTCCTCGCTCAACACCAACAGGCTGCCGTCATTGGCGCGCACGGTGTCGACCACCCGGTCGTCGCCGGTGGTGCCGAACACCGCCTCGTCGGTGATCTCGCCGGTGTCGCCGTCGAGGCGCAGCAGCCGCGCGTCCGACGTGGGCGTGAACGAGCCGATCTGATTGGGCCGCACCAGCCCGCCGATGAAGATCTCGTCATTGGCGCCGACGCTGACGGTCAGGCCCTCATCGTCGGCGGGCGAATCGAACTGGCGACGGAACAATTCGCCGCCTTCGCCGTCGAACTTGGCGACCAGCGTGTCGGTGCCCGAGAACACGTCGCCCTCGGTCGCCTCGTCGGTGGTGCGCCCGGTGACCACCACATTGTCGCGGCTGTCGATGGCCAGGGCGACGCCATCGGCGTCCTTGGACACCCCGAGCGAGCGGCTGAAGATCACCTTGCCGCTCGAATCGAGCTTGGACAGGAACAGGTCGTCCTGTTCCGCCACATTGAGGTTCTGGCCCAGATTGCCCTGCGCGGAGCCGACCACATAGACGAAGCCGTCGCTGTCCACCGCCATGTCGCGAATCGTCGTCTCGGCACCGACCACGGCGTTTTGCGCGTCGCGAATCGACGGCAGGACGAAATCATCGTCGGTCAGGCCGAGCGGGTCGAATTCCTTGGCGCGTTCATTGGCCTCGGCCCGCGCGGTCTCGGTGGCGAACGGGTCGACACTCTGGAAATCGCTGACCTCGCCGGCGGTCAGGTCGCCGAACAAGTCGCTGAATTCCGCCAGCAGGCCGGTCTGCGCGCCCTCGCCGATCAGCGGGCCCTGGCTGCCGGCGACCACCAGGCCGGGCTCGGTGCCGGCGGGCGGCACGAAGCGCACGTCCTCGAACGTCGAGCCGCGGAACTCCAGGCCGAAATCGCCGTCGTCATTCTCGAACACCTCGAAGCGGCTGATGAAGCGCGGTTCGGGGTTGCCGTCGTCGTCGACCACCACATTGCCCAGATCGTCGCGCTTGGGCACCGAGGTGATCGCGGCGTTGAGCGCCTCCTTGAGCGCGTCGACGGTGACGTCGCCCGAGATCGTCGCCAGGTCCACCGTGACCCGGGTGTTGAAGCCGTCGCTGCCGGTGATGTCGAGTTCGAACACCTCGTCGCCCTCGATCCCCGGCACCGGCGAGCCCTTGGCGCCGGTCTGGATGATCGCGCCGTCGACGAAGCTGGACACCCGGCCCACCGAGGTCTCGCTCTTGGTGGAAAAGCCGCGCTCGCCCGATTGCAGGAACAATTGCTCAGAGCGGTTGTCGTTGATGAACCGGCGCACCTCTTCAAGGCCGGCCTGGAACCGCTCGTCGAGCCGGGCGCGGAAATCGTCGGTGGCGGTCTTCTCGCTCGCCGCCTCGGCCAGGACTTCGAGGTCGCGCAGCGCGTTGTAGAGCACGAAGGTGGCCTGGGCGTCGGGCTCGTTGGCCGCGTCGGCGACGATGCGGTTATCGAAGTCGATCAAGCTGTCCTTGCGCAGCACCTCGCGCGCCTGGGCGCGGATGCCGCGCTCGTCCTCGGGCTCGTCGAACGGCGTGCGCTGGATGTCCGGGCCCTGCTGAAGCTTGAAATCGTCGGGGTCGAGCAGGCGCGCCACCTGCTGTTCGATGCGTGCATTGGCGGCCTGGTTGAGCAGCGACCCACCGATCGACACGCCCTGGAACGTGTTGCCCCGGTTGCCGAACAGCGACAGGGATCCGGAGTTCGACCCGCTGCTGAGCGGCTGGAACAAGGTCGCAATGCTGGACGGCGGCAAGATCGCCATGGTCAAAAACCCCCTACTGAACGTCGTACTATAACGTATCGCGGCGGTCGCGATAAGCGGCTAAATTTGCCGGGTTGCCGCTCTCCGGGCCCATGGGTTGCACGTTACATGCCAAACCAGTAAGGGGGACTGCCTGTCTAACCGATGGAGGTTCGCCCATGCTGGCGCTTCTCGAAGTCCTGATGCTCGCGATCGGTCTCTACCAGTGGATGGTCATTTTCCAGGCCATCTTGAGCTGGCTGGTGGCGTTCAACGTGGTCAACACCCGCAATGACTTCGTCAATATGGTCGGGACCTTCCTCTACCGGATCACCGAACCCGCCTTGCGCCCGATCCGGCAGATCATGCCCGATCTGGGCGGGGTCGACATCTCGCCTCTGGTGCTGATCCTGATCCTGATCTTCCTGCAGCGGTTCATCGCCACCTCGCTGGTGCCGCTGGTGGTTTGACGGATGCGGGCGCAGACGGGCGCGCGGGCTGGGCCGTGCTCGACGGTGCGGCAACCCGCGCCGAGGGCGGCTTGCGCCTGCGCGTCAAACTGACGCCCAAGGCCGGTCGCACCGGCATCCAGGGCGTCGAGACCACGGCCCAAGGCCCGGCGCTCAAGGTCCAGGTCACCGCCGTGCCCGAGAAGGGCCGCGCCAACGCCGCGCTGACCGCGTTCCTGGCCAAGCGGCTCGGGCTCGCCAAACGCGACGTGACCCTTGAAGCCGGCGCCACGTCCCGGCACAAGACGGTGTTCATCGTCGGCGCGCCCGACGCCCTTGCCCCGCTGTTGGAGAGTACCCTGCGCCCATGACCCAGACACCGGCCGACCCCCAAGCGACCCTGATCGACGGCAAGGCCATGGCCGCCCGGGTGCGCGCCCATGTGGCGCGCGACGTGGCGACGCTCCAAGAGCGCCACGGCCTCACGCCGGGGCTGCATGTGGTGATCGTCGGCGACAACCCGGCCAGCCAGATCTATGTGCGCAACAAGGTCGCCCAGGCGACCGAAGCGGGGCTGGCCTCGGTCAAGCACGAACTGCCCGCCGGCACGGCCGAGGCGGATTTGCTGGCGCTGGTCGCCCGGCTCAACGCCGACCCCGCCGTGCACGGCATTCTGGTGCAACTGCCGCTGCCGCCGCAGATCGACGAGCAGGCGGTGATTGCCGCGATCGCGCCCGAGAAGGATGTGGACGGCTTTCACGTTATCAATGCCGGCAAGCTGGCCACCGGCGGCGACGGGCTGGTGCCGTGCACGCCCTTGGGCTGTCTGATCATGCTGCGCGACCGCCTAGGCGACCTGTCGGGCCTCGACGCCCTGGTGATCGGGCGCTCGAACATCGTCGGCAAGCCGATGGCGCAGTTGCTGCTGCGCGAGCATTGCACGGTGACCGTGGCGCATTCGCGCAGCCGCAACCTGGCGGACCTGTGCCGGCGCGCCGACATCGTGGTCGCCGCCGTGGGCCGCGCCCATCTGGTCCAGGGCGACTGGATCAAGCCCGGCGCCACGGTGATCGACGTGGGCATGAACCGCGTCCCCACGCCTGAGAAGGGCGCGGGCAAGACCCGGCTGGCCGGCGATGTGGACTTCGCCGCCGCCCGCGCGGTCGCCGGCGCGATCACGCCGGTGCCCGGCGGCGTCGGGCCGATGACCATCGCCTGCCTGCTCAAGAACACCGTAACCGCCGCCTGCCGCCAGGCCGGCGTGCCCCTGCCCAGCCCCGACAGCAGCGGAGACGCCTGATGCAGGAAATCTTTCTGACCGCCTTCGTACCCGCCTTCGTCACCTTCTTCGTGGTCGTCGACCCGGTCGGCATCGCGCCGGTGTTCGCCGCCCTGACCGAAGGCTCCACGGCCGCCCAGCGCCGGTTCATGGCCTTGAAGGGCACGTTGATCGCCGCCCTGGTGCTGGCCTTCTTCGCGCTGGTGGGCAAACCGTTTCTCAACGCGCTCGGCATCACGCTCGACGCGCTGCGGGTCGCCGGCGGCTTCATGCTGTTCATGATCGGCTATGAGATGGTGTTCGAAAAGCGCACCAAGCGGCGCGAGGAATCGGCCGAACACATCCAGGAAGAGGCGGTCGCCCACGACGAGGACGATATCTCGGTGTTCCCGATCGCCGTGCCCATGCTGGCCGGCCCCGGCGCCATCGCCGCCGTCATGCTGCAAATGTCGCAAAACGCCGACAGCAGCGTGGGCCAGGGCATGGTCGCGCTGGCCATGGCCGTGGTGCTGGTGCTGACCTTCCTGATCTTCCTGGCGGCCGCCCGGGTCACCGCGTTCATGGGACCGACCTTCTCGCAGGTGTTCTCGCGCGTGCTGGGGCTGGTGGTCGCCTCGTTCGCCGTCCAGTACATGCTCGACGGGCTCTACGGCACCTTCTTCAAGGGCTGAGCGGGCTTCAAGGGCCGAGCGGTCGGGGGCAGAGCGGTCGGGGGCCGGGCGCCGCCCCCGACCGACACCCCAGCCGGTCAGGCCAGCCGGCCACCCCAACACCCGGTCAGGCCAGCGCCTGATCCAGCGCCGTGGCGCAATGGATGCGCGCGGTGTCGAACACCGGCACCGGCACATTGTCGTCATTGAGCAACAGCCCCACTTCCGTACAGCCCAGGATCAGACTGTCGGCGCCCGCTTGGGCCAGGCGCCGGGCGATCGCCTCGAAGGCGCGCCGGCCCGCCTCGGTCACCCGGCCCGCACACAGTTCGTCATAGATGATCCGATGGGTCTGCGCCCGATCCTCGGCGCCGGGCACCAGCGGGGCGAGACCGGCGGCGCGCAGCCGGTCCAGATAGAAATCCTGTTCCATGGTGAAGCGGGTCGCCATCAGCCCCGGCCGGGTCAGGCCGCGCGCGGTGATCGCCGCGGCGGTGGCGTCGGCGATGTGGACCAGCGGCACGCCCACGCCCGCCATCATGGGCTGCGCCAGCTTGTGCATGGTGTTGGTGGCCAAGACCAACAACTCGGCCCCGCCGGCCACCAGGGCGCGCGCCTCGGCGTTCAACAGCGCGCCGGCGCTGGCCCAGTCGCCGGCGCTCTGCATCGCCTCGACGACCGCGAAGTCGAGCGACCGGATCAGCAGATCGGGCGCATGACGCGGGCCCATCCGGTCCCGCGTCAGCGCGCACAGCGTGTCGTAATAGAGCGCGGTCGAGGCGGGCGACATGCCGCCCAGGATGCCGATGGTACGCATGGGCGCGCCCTCCCGTCCGCTGCCGGCCGTCCCGGCGCTCAGTGGCGGAAGTGGCGCCGGCCGGTGAACACCATGGCCAGCCCGGCCGCGTCAGCGGCCTCGATCACCGCGTCGTCGCGCATCGCGCCGCCGGGCTGGATGACCGCCGTGGCGCCGGCCTCGGCGGCCGCCAACATGCCGTCGGGGAACGGGAAGAAAGCGTCCGACGCGACCACCGAGCCCTTGGCCAGGCTCGCCGCCTCGCCCGCCGTCTCGGCCGCTTCGGCAGCCCGGATGGCGGCGATGCGCGAGCTGTCGAGGCGGTTCATCTGGCCCGCGCCGATGCCCACGGTCATGGCGTCGCGGGCATAGACGATGGCGTTCGACTTGACATGTTTGCAGACCGCGAAGGCGAACAGAAGGTCGGCCATCTCGGCCGCGCTCGGCGCGCGCTTGGTCACCACCTTCAACTCCTCGGCCACGGTGCGGGCATTGTCCCAGCCCTGAACCAGGAAGCCACCGGCCAGGCTGCGCACCAGACGGTCGCTGTCGCGCGGCGCCGCCAGGCCGCCGGTGAGCAACAGGCGGACATTCTTCTTGCCCGCCACCACCGCGCGCGCCTCGGGCTCGGCGTCGGGGCAGATGATCACCTCGGTGAAGATCCGGGTGATCGCCTCGGCGGTGGCCGCGTCCAGGGTCTGGTTGGTGGCCACGATGCCGCCGAATGCCGAGACGGGGTCGCATTTGAGCGCCCGGGCATAGGCGTCGGCCAGACTGTCGGCCTGGGCCACGCCGCACGGATTGGCGTGCTTGATGATCGCCACGGTGGGCCGCTCGGTGCCGAAATCGCTGACCAGCGAGAAGGCGGCGTCGGCGTCGTTGAGATTGTTGTAGCTGAGTTCCTTGCCCTGCACCTGCTCGGCGGTGGCCAGGCTCGCCCGGCGGTCGCCGGTGGTGTAGAAGGCCGCCGCCTGGTGCGGGTTCTCGCCATAGCGCAGGCTTTGCGCGCGCTCCGCCGTCCAGGTCAGGCGCTCGGGATCGGTCTCGCCCACCTCGTCGGTGAACCACTGGGCGATGCGCGCGTCATAGGCGGCGGTGCGGCGGAACGCCTTGGCCGCCAGCTCGCGGCGCAGGGCCGCGTCCACCTGGCCCGACTGGGCGTCGAGCGCGCCGGCCACCCGGTCATAGTCGGCGGCATCGGTGATCACGGTGACGAAGGCGTGGTTCTTGGCCGCCGAGCGGATCATCGCCGGGCCGCCGATATCGATGTTTTCCACCGTCTCGTCGAAGTCGGCCCCGCGCGCCACCGTCTCCTCGAACGGGTAGAGCGTGATCGCCACCAGGTCGATGCCGGTGATGTTGTGGGTATCCATGGCCGCCTGATGCTCGGGCAGGTCGCGCCGCCCCAGAAGCCCGCCATGGACCAACGGGTGCAGGGTCTTGACCCGGCCGTCCATGATCTCCGGAAAGCCGGTCACCTCGCTCACGTCGGTGACGGTCAGCCCGGCCTCGCGCAGCGCCCGCGCGGTGCCGCCGGTGGACACCAACTCGACGCCGAAGCGCGCCAGGGTCTGGGCGAACGGCACCAGCCCCTGCTTGTCGGACATGGAAAGAAGGGCTCGGCGAATCGGCAACAAATCGGGCATGGGGCGGCTTCCTCTGGAACGAAACAGGCGGCCCGGAGACCGCGCGCGCCTTGGCGTAGCCGATTGCCGGGGCGTCGACAAGCCACCGCCCCGACGACCGCCTAACCGCCGCCCTGCGGGGCCAGCCAGCGCCGGGCAAGAGCCGATGGTCCGCGCCGGCGCAAGTGTCTGGCGTCCGGGGGCGGGCGTCGGGCGTCAGGCGTTACCCGCGTCGCGCGGCAGGGCGATCCGTTCCAGGCTCCAGCGCAGCGCGTCGGCGGGCACCGGAGCAGCCACCCGAACCACCAGTTGCTTGGTGCGCACCGGGCCGGCGTCGGCGTCGATGAACAGGCTTTCCTCGGTCTTGACCACGCGACCGTCGGCGCGGAACCGCCAGGCCCGGCCACCCGGATGGCTCAAGTCGGCGCTCAGTCCGTCGCGGCTCACCCGAACCCCGACCCGCGGGTGCAGATGAAAGCGCAGGTCGACAATGGCCAGCTTGTTCCGCCCGGCGCCCACCAGCCGATCGGCGCCGACCAGCCGCTTGCCGTCGCCAGCCAGGAACAATTGCCGCTCGTGGACGACGCCGAGTCGATGGCGATAGCCGTCATGGGCGAGGTCGAGCAGCGTCCCGGCCTCCGACACCGCCCGACGCACGCCGACGCTTTCGACCCCCCGGCGCAGACCATCGGCTTCCGCGCGGGTCGAATTGGTGTCGTCGATCACCAGGGTGGAGTGAGCCGCGGTCGCCCGGGCCACCGAGGTCAGTTTCTCGGGCAAGCCATGCTGGCTGGCCGATCCCATATTGACCACAAGGGGGTAGTCCCCGTCGCTCATCTCAAAGCTAAGCGTGCCGGCGCCGGCCCGGGTCGACAGATCGGGCGGCGGCGGCGGGCCGCTGTCGATCACGCAGGTGACGCCGCCGGCGCTCAGGCGCTCGAACCCCGTGGCGGGCGCGCTGACCCTCACCGGCGCCGCAGGGTCGGCCTGGTGGAGCAAATGCAATACCGCCGCCGCGCTCATCGCGGTGCCGCCGTTGAACCGCGCCACCGAGCCGTCGCCCAGGCTGATGCCGCGCAGAAACGACACGACGGCCCGGATCCGCTCGCCGATCCACGCCGGCTGGGGCAGACCGCGCGCCCGGTGCAACTCGCGCAGCAGCATGAGAATGCGCAGAACGCCGACCGCGTGTGCCGGCTGGCGCGAAATCGGTCCGCCATCATCGTGCAGGAACAGGTCCAACAGGTGCGCCACATGGCGGGCCAGCCGGCGCGGCTTGAGCTCGGGCATGTCGAGCGTCAAGGCCGCCATCAGCAGCGCCGACAAGGCGACGATGCGGGCCGGCAGGTGGCCCCGACGCGGATAGACCAGCCGCAGGTGGCGTGCCTGTCGGGCCATGGCGGTCAGCGCGTTGGGCGACGGTGTGCGGGCGGCCGCGCGCTGGACCAGTTGGGCATGCGCGGTCCAGGCGATCAGCCGCCGCGCGGTGGCATGGGGATGCCACGCCTGGGGGTCCGCCCCGGGGCCGGGATAGCGCGCCACCCAGTCGCGAATCAGTTGCACGCCCAGCTCTTGCGCCGCATCGCGGTCGGCGGCGGCCATCAGATCGGGCAGCCACTCGAAGCTGTGCACGAACCATTGGTGGCGGACGCTGCGCCGCGCCAGATTGAGCCAGGGCTCGCCGTCGCCGACGCCGCTATTGCCGCCGCGCCCGGGCAGCGCGCCGCTCAGGATCGTGGTGCCCAGGGCCGGGTCGCCGGGCAACGGGTCCGTCGGCGCGGCGTAAAGCCGGAACGGCTCGGGCCCCGACAGCGCCAGGGCGCGCAACGGCGTGTAAAGCTGCACCCCGCGCCAGGCCACACTCACCGGCCAGGTAAGCAACGGACCACCGGCGCGGTCGCCGGCGCGGCGGATGCGGTGGGCGGATACCTCGGCGACCGCGTTATAAGCGTCAGAGCCGCCAGGGCTACCGGGGCGGTCGGGCGCGCGACCACCGGTGCGGCCGGTGCGCCGGTCGTCCGCCATATGAGCCGCTCGGCTGCGGGGGGGATCGTCTCGATGCTGCTGGCTGGCCATGGGGCCGGTCACCTTTGCGCCGCCGGACCGGGGCGAGGCCGGGAACAGACAGCGGGCAGCCGGCGGCGGTCCGCACGGCTGGCGCCTGCGACACCCGGGACACAGGGACGGGTCGCACCGGGACCCGAATCGGCACAAAGTGGCTGGACCATGGCAACGTAGTTACCAGCCGCCCGGCATGGCGGCAAGCGCCGGCGTATCGGCGGGCCGGGGGGTGGATCGGGGGGCGGACCGGCGGTCAGCCGGGCTTGACGAATCGGGCGGCGAAGAAGCCGTCGAGCCCGCCGAGCTCGGCCCACTGGTCGGGCCGGGTGCGCAGCCAGCCCTCGGCGTCGGCAAACCCGGCGAGCGCGGCGGCCAGGCCCTCGGGCGCATCGGGCGCCAACCGTGCCGCCTCGGCCGCCGCGTCGCCGAGCGGCTGAGGCGCCAGATCATCGCAAGCTTGGGCCAGGTGGCGCGCCACCGCCGGGCCCTCTTCGGGTTCCAGCGAACAGGTGGAAAACACCAGCCGCCCGCCGGGCGCCAACCAGCCGGCGGCGCGGGCGGCGAGCCGGCGTTGCAGGGCGGCGAGTTTGGCCACATCGGCCGCGCCGCGATGCCAGGCCACGTCGGGGTGGCGGCGCAGGGTGCCGGTGGCGGTACACGGCGCGTCGAGCAGGATGGCGTCGAACGGCGCGTCGGGCGTCCACTCTGTGAGGTCGGCGGCGACGATCCGGGCGTCCAAGCCGCAGCGGTCGAGATTGGCGCGCACGGTGGCCAGCCGCTCGGCCGAGCGGTCGACGGCGGTGACCCGGGCGCCGCGCGCCGCCAGTTGCAGCGTCTTGCCGCCGGGTGCGGCGCACAGGTCGGCGACCCGGCGGCCGGCCACATCACCCAACAAGGCCACCGGCAGGGCAGCGGCGGCGTCCTGAACCCAGAACGCGCCCTGGTCGAAGCCGGGCAGCGTATCGACCGCCGGCGGCCGCACCAGCCGCACCGAGCCGGTGGCCAGCAAGCGCCCGTCGGTCGCCTGCGCCAGCGCCGCGGGGTCGTGGCGCGCGGTCAGGTCGAGCGGCGGTTCGACCGCCATGGCGCGCGCCATGGCGGCCGCAGTCTCCGCCCCATAGGTCTTCTGCCAGCGCGTGAACAGCCAGGCCGGCAGGTCGACGCCATCGGCGGCCACGAGCGACGCCAGCCGCGCCCGGTCGCGCACCGCCCGGCGCAGCACCGCGTTGACCAGCCCGCGATAGGGCTTGGGCGCCAGCGCCACGGTCGCCGACACGGCGGCGTGGTCGGCCACGTTCATGTGAAAGATCTGCGCCAGCCCCAGGTGCAACAACGGCAGCATCTGCCGCGCCCGGCCCTTAGGCGGCCGGTCGAGCAACGCGCCCACCAGTCGGGTGAGCCCGCCCCGGTGGCGCAGGGCGGCGGTGGCCAGGGCGCGGGCGAACGCCCGGTCGCGCACCGGCAGCGCGGCGCCGGCGCCGGAGAAGGCGGCGTCCATGGCGGCGTCGAGCGGCCGGCCCCGGTCGATCACCTCGGTGAGGATCGCCAGGGCGGCGCGACGGTCGGCGCCGGCCGGGCCGGTGGGCCCGGTGGGACGGGAAGCGTTGGACGATGCAGCGGTCATGACGCGGGGGTGTAGCGCCCCCGGCCGCGCCTGTCATCTGCGAACACGGCCCCCTGGGTCCCCGACGAGACAGGCGACATCTCGCCGCCCTACCCCGTCTTACCCGTCTTACCCTGGCCGATCCGGCGCCACCCCATGGCGCCCTGGCTGTCTCGGTCGTCGGACCGGGCGCCAATACCGGCCCGGTCGGACAGGTCGTCATGACGGCTTATCGCTTATCCCCAGGGGCCGCGGCGGCCGCCCGACCCATTGGGAGCCGACCAGGGGCTGTTGCCGGCGCCGCGACCGCCACCGCCCGACAGCGGCCGGCCGGCCATCTGTTCCAGGGCCGCGATGCGGTTGGCCATCGAGGGGTGGGTGGAGAACAGATTGTCCATCGACTGGCCCGACAGCGGGTTGACGATGAACATGTGCGCGGTCGCCGGGTTGTGCTCGGCGTCGGCATTGACCACCCGGCGCGCGCCGCGCTCCAGATTGGCCAGCGCCGAAGCGAGCGCCAAGGGGTCGCCGCAGATCTCCGCACCCAGCCGGTCGGCGGAATATTCGCGCGTCCGGCTGATCGCCATCTGCACGAGCGCAGCCGCCATGGGCGCCAGGATCATGATCAGGATCGAGCCGATCAGCCCCGGACCGTTCTCGCGGTTGCCGCCGAAGAACAGCGCGAAATTGGCCAGCATGGAGATCGCCCCGGCGATCGTCGCGGTGATCGTCATGGTCAGCGTGTCGCGGTTCTTCACGTGCGCCAGTTCGTGCGCCATGACCCCGGCGACCTCGTCGCGCGACAGGCTGTCGAGCAGCCCGGTGGTCGCCGCGACCGCCGCGTTCTCGGGGTTGCGCCCGGTGGCGAAGGCGTTGGGCTGCGGGTTCTCGATCACATAGACGCGCGGCATGGGCAACTCGGCGCGCCGCGCCAGATCGCGCACGATGCCGTAGAGCATCGGCGCCGAGCGCTCGTCCACCTCGTGCGCGTGGTGCATGCGCAGCACCATCTTGTCCGAGTTCCAATAGGCGAACAGGTTCATCCCCGCGGCGACCATAAACGCGATGGTCATGCCCCCGGCGCCGCCCAACAAATAGCCGATGCCCACAAACAGCGCGGTCATGGCCGCGAGCAGCATGGCCGTGCGCATCATGTTCATAAGGTCTGTAACTCCCTGAGAGACCAAATCTGGCGTATGCCTTCCATGTAGCCCGCACCCGGCGCCGTTCAAGCGGCCAAGCGGCGCGCCGGCGACCGACCGAGGCCGCGCCACGACGAACCGCCGCCCCACGGGCCTGCGGGGCCGACCCTTCCCTCGCGCCGCCGAGCGGTCCATATGGGAAACACCACGCCCCTTCGGGAGACCGACGATGACCGACAAGCCGAACCGCCCAGACGACCAGGCGACCCCGACCCAAACCCCGACCCAGACCCCGGCCCAAACCCCGACGGACGGCGACGCAGCCGCCCAAAGCGAGGCCGGCGAAACCGCCCGCCCGCGCGAGATCGGTGGCCGCCAGGGCCCCGAACCGACCCGCTATGGCGACTGGGAAGTGGGCGGCCTGGCGTCGGACTTTTGACGGCCGGCGGCGCCGTTCAGTTGAGCGTGTAGAAGCTACCCGGCGGCGCGTCGATCACCGTGGCGCCGCCCTCGACCACTTCGAGGATGGCGAGCGCGCGCTCGGCCGTGCCGTCGCGGCGGAAGCGGAACAGGCCGCCGACGCCGCTGAACCCGGCGCCGTCTTCCAGGTCGGCGCGGCTGATCTGGCCGGCGTCGAAGTCGCGCGCCAACACCGCCGCTAAGGCCATGGCGTCATAGCCCAGGGTCGCCAGGCGCGGCGGCCGGTCGCCATAGACCCGGTCGAACCGGTCCAGGAAGCCGTCGACCCGCTCAGGGTCCGGGGCGGCGTACCAGGCGCCGACCATGGCCGGCTCGTTGGACAGATCGACACCGTCCCAGCGCATGGTGCCCAGCACCCGCACCGCCTGGGTGTCGACCTCGTAGAACGGCAGCAGGGTGGCGATGGTGCGCACCAAGGGCGGGCCTTCGGGGATCAGCACGGTGTCGAACGCCAACGCGCCCAGCGTCTCCTTGCCGGCCAGATCGGCCAACAGGTCGGCCGCCATGCCGCCTTCCATGTCGCGCAGGAACGCCACCTCGTCGCGATAGGCGGCCCGGCGCCGGTCATAGTCGGCCAGCCGCTTGACCGGCTCATAAACACCCTCGACGGTGCGCGGGTGGCTTTCCACCCGGGTCAAGTCGGCGCGGGTGCCGTCGAGGGCGCGGCCCAGCGCGGCGAGCGCCCGGTCGCCATAGTCGCCCTCGGGCACCAGGGCGGCGAACGCCCGGTGGCCCTTGGCAGCGGCGTAACGGGCCACGCGCGCGACCTGCTGTTCGGGCAGATAGCTCAACAGATAGACACCGTTGCCGGCCACCGCCCGGTCGTTGGAAAAGCCCACCAGCGGAATGTCGGCGGCGCGCGCGATCGGGCCGGCCGCCTTGACCGACGCGCCGTAGAGCGGGCCGAGGATCAGCCGCGCCCCGGCGTCGACCGCCTGGCGCGCCGCGCGCTCGGCCCCGTCGGGCTGGCCGCCGGTGTCGAACACGCGCAGGTCGAGCCGCGGGTCATAGGCGTCGAACAGCGCCATCACCGCAGCGTCGCGCAGCGCCGCGCCGACCCGTTCGCCGCGCCCGGTCAACGGCGCGAGCAGGGCGACGGTGATCTGGCGGCCGGTGTCCTCGGTGACCGCGGAGCGGTAGACGTCGCTGCCGTCGTCGAGCAGCAAGGCGCCCATGTCCGGGCCTTGCGCGCTGGCCGGCGGGGCGGCGGGCGTCGAGGGGGCCGGGGCTTGCGACGACGCGGCGCAGCCGGACAGGACCAGCAGGCTGGCGAGCGCGGCGGGATGCAGACGGCGCAAGACGGTGGCGCGCAGACCCATGAAATCCTCACTTTAAGCGGACCGGCGAAGCCTCTACCTAAGGTCAAGCCGTCCGGCGGTGCAACATCCTCGATCCTGAGCGAGAATATGGGCAAAACTGTAGCGACCGAAACCGACCGCGCCGACACCGACGATAGCGGGGGCGATGACGCCGACGGGGTGGCGGCGGGCGCGCTGGCGCCCGGGCTTTATGTGGTCGCCACGCCGATCGGCAATCTGGGCGACATGACCGAGCGCGCCGTCGCGGTGCTGCGCGCCGCCGACCGGATCGCCTGCGAAGACAGCCGGGTGACCCGCAAGCTCGCCCAACGCTTTGCCATCCACACCCCGATGACCGCCTATCACGACCACAGCGCGCCGGCGGTACGCGCGCGGCTGTTGGACGATCTGGCCCAAGGCGCGCGCATCGCCCTGGTCAGCGATGCCGGCACGCCGCTGTTGGCCGACCCGGGCTATAAGCTGGTCGCCGACGTGGTCGCCGCCCGCATTCCTGTCATTCCGATCCCCGGCGCCAGCGCGCTGCTGGCGGCGTTGACGGTCGCCGGCCTGCCCACCGACCGGTTTCTGTTCGCCGGCTTTCCGCCGCCCAAACAGGCCAAGCGGCAGAAGGCGTTCGGTGCCGTGGCGGCCGAGCCCGGCACGCTGGTGTTCTATGAAAGCCCGCAACGGCTCGCCGCCTGCCTGGCCGACATGGCCCGGGCGTTCGGCGCGCGCTCGGCCTGCGTGTGCCGCGAGATGACCAAGCGTTTCGAAGAGGTGCGGCGCGGCCCGCTCGACGCGCTGGCCGACCACTATGCCCAAGCCGGCGCGCCCAAGGGCGAGGTGGTGATCGTGGTCGCCGGCGCCGCGCCCGAGACCGCCGACGACGCCCGGCTCGACGCCCTGCTGGCCGACGCGCTGGCGACCCTGTCGGTGCGCGAGGCCGCCCACGCGGTCGCCTGGGTCACCGGCCTGCCCCGGCGCACGGTCTATAACCGGGCGCTGCGGCTGGCCGACGACGGGGCCGGCACCGCAGACCGCAACCGGGGCGGCGATTGACCATGGCCCGCCGCGCGCCCCACCGCCCGGACCGTGCGGCCGCCGAGGCGCGCGGTCGGCGCGCCGAGCGCTGGGCGGCCTGGTGGCTGCGGCTCAAGGGCTATCGGCTGGTCGAGCGGCGCTTCCGCACGCCGGTGGGCGAGGTCGACCTGATCGTCGCCAAGGGCCCGGTGCTGGCGTTCGTCGAGGTCAAGCACCGACGCGCCCTCGCCCACCTGCCCGACAGCCTGAACGCGCGCCAACGCGACCGGGTGGCGCGCGCCGCACTCGCCTATATGGCCGGCAACCCGGCCGCCGCCGCCGCCGATATCCGCTTCGACCTGGTGTTGGTGGGCCGCTGGCCGTGGCCGCGCCACATCCCCGGCGCTTGGCGCCCGCGCGCCGGTCTTTGAAACCGTCCCAAGGGCTTGGCCCGACCCGGCGGGTGCATTAGATCAAGGCGACCCGCCGCCAATCCAGGAGACCTTCGCCCATGGCCCGTGTGTGCGCCGTCCAGATGGACGCCATCGAGACCGTCGACATCGACGCCGATTCCACCTTCGCCCTGGCGCTCGAAGCCCAGGCCCGGGGCTATCGCCTGTTTCACTATCTGCCCGACGCGCTGAGCTTCCGCGACGGCCGGGTGGTGGCGCGCGGCCGGGCCATGCGGCTGGCGCGCACGCCGGGCGACCATTACGATCTGGACGCCCCGCAGACGCTCGACCTGGCCCAGGACGCCGATGTGGTGCTGATGCGCCAGGACCCGCCGTTCGACATGGCCTACATCACCTACACCCACTTTCTGGAGCAGTTGCGCGGCCGCACCCTGGTGGTCAACGACCCCGAAGCGGTGCGCAATGCGCCCGAAAAGCTCTATGTCACCCACTTTCAGGACCTGATGCCGCCGACCCTGATCACCCGGTCGATCGACGAGGTGCGCAGCTTCCGCGCCGAGCATGGCGACATCATCGTCAAGCCGCTGTTCGGCAATGGCGGCTATGGCGTGTTCCGCTTGCAGCCCGAAGACCAGAACCTGGCCTCCTTGATGGAGATGTTCCTAGGCGTCAGCCGCGAGCCGGTGATGGTGCAGCAGTATCTGCCCGCGGTGCGCGGCGGCGACAAGCGCATCATCCTGGTCGACGGCGAGCCGGTCGGTGCGATCAACCGGGTGCCGGCCGAGGGCGAGGCGCGCTCCAACATGCATGTGGGCGGCCGCGCCGAGCGCAGCGACCTGAGCGAGCGCGAGCGCGAAATCTGCGACCGGCTGGGGCCCGAATTGGCGCGGCGCAACCTGATCTTCGTCGGCATCGACGTGATCGGCGGCTATCTGACCGAGATCAACGTCACCTCGCCCACCGGCATCCAGGAAATCGACCGGTTCGAGCGCACCAACCTCGCCGGCCTGGTGTGGGACGCGATCGAGCGGCGACTGGCCGGATGACCCCGGCCGGGCCAGCCTCGGGCGGCGGCGGGGCCGGCGGTTTCGCCGGCCTCGACCCGACCGTCCGGGGCATGGCCTATATGCTGGCCAGTTGCGTGGCCTTCGCGCTGGTCTGGACGTTGATCCGCATCGCCGGCGAGACCGTGTCGGCGTTCATGATCATGTTCGCGCGCACCGCGTTTGGCTGCCTGTCGCTGGCGCCCGACCTGCGCGGCCGCGGCCTGGCCGTGCTGCGCACCCGGCGATTGCCCGTCCATCTGATCCGCGGCGTCACCTCGGTGGTCGGCACCTTCGGCATCTTCTATGCGGTCACCGTGACGCCTTTGGGGCTGGTGGTGGCGATCTCTTATGCGGCACCGCTGTTCACCACCATGGGCGCGGTGCTGCTGTTCGGCGAGCGCATCCACGCCCGGCGCGTCGCCGCGCTCATCGTGGGCTTCGCCGGCATGTTGCTGGTGCTGCGTCCGGGCGCGGTCGAGTTCGACCTGGGCGTGGCCGGGGCCATCGCCGGCACGCTGGGCATCGCGGGCTCGATGCTGACCATCAAGGCGCTGGCGCCCACCGACCGCTCCGACACCATCGTGGCCTATGCGTTTTTGCTGCCGCTGCCGGTCACCTTCGCCGCCGCCCTGCCCGGCTGGGTGTGGCCGGGACCGGTGGACTGGGCGCTGCTGATCGCCATCGGCCTGCTGGCATCGGTGGGCCAGCGCACCCTGGCCATGGCGTTCGCCGAGGCCGACGCCGGCGCCATCCTGCCCATCGACTTCGTGCGCCTGGTGCTGGCGACCGCCTTCGGCGCCTGGCTGTTCGACGAACGGGTCGACTGGCTGACCGGGGCCGGCGCGCTGATCATCCTCGCGTCGACGGTCTATCTGGCCCGCCGGGAAGCGATCGCCGGTCACGCGGGCGCAACTGAGCGCTCAGACGCTCGCCCAGAAAGGCGGTGAACAGGCGCACCTTGGCGGGCACCAGCCGGCTCGGCGGATAGACCACATAGATGCCCTGGGTCTCGCCGGTCCAGGGCGGCAACAGCCGCCACAACCGGCCGGTGCGCAACTCCTCGGCCACTTGGAAGGCGGGCAGAAAGGCGACCCCGAGCCCGGCCAGGGCCGCCTCGCGGATCGCGTCCACATTGTTGACCGTCAGCGGCCCGTCGACGGCCACGGTGGCGGTCTCGCCGTCGCGGGTGAACCGCCACTGGTTGTTGGCCGAGAAGTGGGCGTTGACCAGGCAACGGTGGCGGGTCAGGTCGGCGGGGCATTCGGGCGCACCTGCGGCCTTCACATAAGCCGGCGCGGCGACCAGGGCGAACGCCGTCTCGCCGACCCGACGCGCGGCCAGATCGGCGGGCGGCGCGCCGTCGATCCACAGCGCCATGTCATAGCCCTCCTCGACCAGATCCACCGGCCGGTCGGTGAGCGTCATCTCCACCTTGAGCTTGGGATAGGCGTCGAGAAACGGCTTGAGCGCGGGGCACAATTGGCGCTGGCCGAAGCTTGGCGGCGCGTGCACCCGCAACACCCCCTCGGGCGCCGGGTCGAGGCTCGCCGCCAGCCGCTCGGCCTCGTCGAGCCGCCACAAAATGTCGCGGGCGCGTTCCACATAGCCCTCGCCGGCCGCGGTCAGCGCCACGCGCCGCGTGGTCCGGGTCATCAACGCGGTGCCGAGCGCGCTTTCAAGCGCCTTGACCTGCTTGGAGGCGGCGGTGCGCGACAACCCCAAATCGGCCGCCGCCCGGGTGAAACTGCCCAGGTCGGCGATCCGCACGATCAAGCGCATGGCGCCCAGGCGATCCATCGCAAGACCCCTTGTCATCCCACCAGGGCCGGAAGTTAAACAGATCGCCGGTAATCCGTCACGATTTGATGTGCCGGCGCAAGGCGTTGGAAGACACGCCGGCACCTGCGCCGGTTTGGCCCTGGCCTTGGCGGGGGGCCGGGGTCTATAGCACGGGCATGAAACAACACCTGCTCCGCCTGGGCGGACCGGCGGTGATCCTGGACCGCGTGCCCCGTGCGCCGCGCGGCGGTCTTGTGCGCGGCATTGTCTGGATGGTGTCGGCGTCGGTCTGCGTGACCGTTATGGGCGCCTTGGTGAAGAGCCTCGGCCAACGCCTGCCGCCGGTGCAACTGGCCGGCGTGCGCGCCGCCGTGATGGTCGCGGTGATGGCGCTGTTCATGGTGCCCAAGGGGCCGGAATTGTTCCGGGTTCGGCGCTGGCGGCTGCTGACCGTGCGGTCGCTGCTGCTGACGTTCATCAACGGCGCCGGCTTCTGGACGTTGAGCGTCTTGCCCTTGTTCTTCGTCACCGCGGTGTCGTTCACCAAGCCGTTGTTCATCACCCTGCTGGCCGCCCTGGTGCTGGGCGAGACGATCCGCCTGCGCCGCACCCTGGCCATGGTGGCGGGGTTCGCCGGCGTGCTGGTGACCCTGGTGCCCCATGCCCTGGGCCCTGAGACCGTGGCGTCGGCCGCAGCCGCGACGGCGGGCGGCGACGGTGGCGCCACCCCGGCCATGGTGCGGCTGGTGCCGGCGCTGGTCGCGGTGTCGATCGCGCTCGCCATGGCGGTGTCGGTGGTGGTGGTCAAGCGGGTGTCGGAGGTGGACCGTCCGACCGCCATCGTGTTCTGGCCCAATCTGGCGGTGGCGGTGCTGTTGGGCACGGCATCGCTGTTCATCTGGGTGCCGCCGACGCCGCTTGAATGGCTGTTGATCGTGGTGTTGGCGGCGGCAGGATGGGCGGCCCAGCAGAGCTTCCTGCGCGCCTATCGCTGCACCGAGGCCGGCCTGGTGGCGCCGTTCGAATATGTGCGCATCCCGCTCGCCGCCGGCGTCGGCGTGTTCGTGTTCGCCGAGATCCCGACCGGGTGGACGGCGGCGGGCGCGGCGATCATCGCCGGCTCGACGCTCTACATCGCCCGGCGCGAGGCAGCCCTGGGCAAGACCGCGCGCGGTCGCGACGACACCGACGACCCGTGAGCGCCGGCGACCGCCCAGAAGCCGCCGGGAGGCGCCCCGAGACGCACTCCGAGACGCCGGCGGACGGTGCCGGCACGGCAGAGGGCGGCGCTCAAACCAGAGGGTGTTGAAGGGCTGGTGTCATTACCCGCCCGCCATGGCGGGGGGGCGGCTACGCCGCGCGGCTCAGACGTGGAAGCTTTCGCCGCAGCCGCACAGGCTCTTGGCGTTGGGGTTGCTGAACGTGAAGCCGGTGGTGAAGCGGTCTTCCTGCCAATCCATCTCGACGCCGTTCAGATACTGCGCCGAGGCGGGGTCCAGGAACACCTTGGTGCCGGCCACGTCGATGGCGGCGTCGCCGGGATCGGCCTCATCGACGAATTGCAGGTCGTACATGAACCCCGAACAACCGGCCACCTTGGCGGCGAGGCGGAGCCCGGCGGGCGGCGTCTCGCGGCTGGCGACCAGGGACTTGATGCGCTCGGCGGCGCGGTCGGTGACGCTCAGCGTGGCCATGGGGTGTCTCCTTCGTCTCGGTTTCGTCGCGGTCATCGGGTCGTCGGTCGGTCGCACGGAGCCGGTCGCGCCCGCCCCGGCGAACCGGCGCGCTAGAGCATGCCCAGTTCGAGCTTGGCCTCGTCGCTCATCTTGGACAGGTCCCAGGGCGGGTCGAACACCAGGTCGAGGCTGACCTCGTTGGCGCCCTCGGCCTCGCGCGCCTTTTGCTCCACTTCCATGGGCAGCGATTCGGCCACCGGGCAGTGCGGCGAGGTCAGCGTCATGACGATGTCCACATTGTTGTCGCCGTCCACCTCGACCGCATAGATCAGGCCCAGTTCGTAGATATTGACCGGGATTTCGGGGTCGAAGACGGTGCGCAGATTGGCGATCACATTGGCCTCCACCTGGGCGGGATCGACCGCGCCGCCCGACCCCGACGCGCCGCCGTTCGAGCCATCGGCGGCCGCACCATCGGCCGCCGTCCCGGCCTCACCCGGGGCCGCGTCAGACGCCATGAACTCGGCCATGAATTGCGAGCCCGCTTGGGGCGTAAACACAGGCCGTTCAGGGGTTTCTGGCGCGTCTTTCTGGTTCAGCGTCATGTAATCGCGGTCGGTCATGGTCTTTGTCCTTACCCGAAGATCTCGGCCACCTTTGCCAGCCCGTCGACCAGCGCGTCCACATCTTGTTCGGTGTTGTAGAGGCCGAAGCTGGCGCGCACGGTGCCCGGCACGCCGAAGCGGTCCATGGTCGGCTGCGCGCAGTGGTGGCCGCAGCGCACCGCAACCCCGGCCCGGTCGAGGATGGTCCCCACGTCATGGGGGTGCGTACCCTCCATGACGAACGACAGAATGCCGGCACGCGCCTCGGCGGTGCCGATCTGGCGGATCGAATTGATGCCGGCCAGACGCTGCTCGCCATAGCGGCGCAGGGCGTCCACATGGGCCTCGATGCGGTCGAGGCCGATCGCCTGCACATAGTCGATCGCCGCCTTGAAGCCGATACCGCCGGCGATATGCGGCGTCCCGGCCTCGAACTTGTAGGGCAGATCGTTCCAGGTGGTCTTCTCGAACGTCACCGTGGCGATCATGTCGCCGCCGCCGTGATAGGGCGGCATGGCCTCCAGCAAGGCGCGCTTGGCGTAGAGCGCGCCGATGCCGGTGGGCCCGTAGAGCTTGTGCGCCGAAAAGACGTAGAAATCGGCGTCGAGGGCGCGCACATCGACCGGCTGGTGCGGCACCGCCTGGCAACCGTCGATCAGCACCTTAGCACCGGCGTCGTGGGCGAGCGCGATCATGGTCTCCACCGGCAGCACGGTCCCGATGCTGTTCGACACGTGCGGCATGGCGACCAGCTTGGTCTTGGGCCCGAGCAGCGCCGTGAAGGCGTCCAGGTCCACCTGGCCGCTGTCGTCCACCGGCGCCACCTTGATCTCGACACCGATCTGGTCGCGCAGCAACTGCCACGGCACGATGTTCGAGTGGTGCTCGATCTCGGTCAGGACGATCTGGTCGCCGGGTGCCAGGAACGTGCGCCCCCAGCTCTGCGCCACCAGATTGATGCCCTCGGTGGCGCCGCGCACGAACACGATCTCCTCGCGCTCGGCGGCGTTGAGCAGCTCGCGCACCGCGTCGCGCGCCGCCTCATAGGCGTCGGTGGCGTCCTGGCTCAGCTTGTAGATGCCGCGGTGAATATTGGCATAGCCCGAGCCATAGGCGCCATTGACCGCGTCGATCACCGCCTGGGGTTTCTGCGCGCTGGCCGCGGTGTCCAGAAACACCAGCGGCTTGCCGTGCATGGTCTCGCCCAGCACGGGGAAGTCGGCGCGATAGGCGTGGGCGTCGAAATCGCCGGCCACCGCTCCACTCTCGCCACGGGCCTGGTCTGGCAGGACGCTGCCTTCCATCAGCTAGGCTCCTTTCCGAACCAGACTTGCGCCGCGGCCACGAAGGCGTCGCGCAAGGTGTCGTCGTCCAGGTCGCCGAACAGATCGGCCACGAAGGCCTCAATCAGCAGCGCCTTGGCCTCGGCCAGCGGCAAGCCGCGCTGGACCAGGTAGAACAGCGCCGCCGCGTCCAGCTGACCCACCGTGGCGCCATGGGCGCAGACCACATCGTCGGCGTAGATCTCAAGCTCGGGCTTGGTGTTCGCCTCGGCGGTTTCGTCGAGCAGGATCGCCTTCGATTGCTGCTGGGCGTCGGTGCGCTGGGCGTCGCGCGCCACGTGCACCTTGCCCTGGAAGGCGGTGCGACCCTGGGCGTCAACCACGGCGCGCGCGCCCTGGTCCGACGTGGTGTCGGCGACCCGGTGGTCGAGATAGCTGCGGGTGTCGAGGCTTTGACCGGCGCGCGCCATCTGGGCGACCCGGATATCGGCGTGGGCGCCGGCCTCGGTCGCCGCCACATGAACCTCGTTGCGCGCGATCTCGGCGCCGGTTTGCAGGTCGAAGCGGCGATAGCGCGCGCCGCCCGCCAGCGCCACCCGGGTCAGGCCGCTGTGGACGCTGCGCGGGCCCTCGGCCTGGAACAGCGCGTGGATCAGCGTCGAGCCGGTCTCGCCGGCCACGTCGAGCACCTGGTTCTGCCAATAGGCCGAGGCGTCGCCCTCGAACCGCTCGACCAGCGTCAGCGCGGCCCGGGCACCGAGCGCCACCCGCACCCGGACGTGGGCGGCGCACGCGTCGGCGTCGGTGACCCGGTAGAGCAGCTGTAGCGGCCGGTCGATCGCCGCGCCGTCGGCCACCCGCACATGCACCGCCTGGGGCGCGAAGGCGGCGTTCAAGGCCGCCAGGGCGTTATCGGCGCCGGTCGAGGCGGGCTCGCCGTCGGTGACGATCTCCAGGCCCGCCGGCAGGTCGCCCATCCGGCTGGCGTCGGCGTCCACCCGGCCGTTGGTCAGCACCAGGAGCGGGCCGTCGAGCCCGGCCACCGGGGCCGAGACCGCCGGACCGGTGGCAGCGGGCGCCAGCCGGGCCCGGTCGAGCCCGGCCAGGTCGGTATATTTCCAGTCTTCCTGGCGGCGGCTCGGCAGGCCGAGGCTGCGAAAGCGGTCATAGGCCGCGCGGCGCTGGGCGCTGGCGCCACCCAGGCCGGCGAAGGCGTCATCGAAGGGGCTGTCCGCCATGGTCACGCCACCGCCGCCGCATAACCCTGGGCTTCGAGCTCATGGGCCAGGTCCTTGCCGCCCGAGCGCACGATCCGGCCGTCGGCCAGCACGTGCACATGGTCGGGCACCACATAGTCGAGCAGGCGTTGATAGTGGGTGATCAGCAGGATCGCCCGGTCCGAGCCGCGCAGCGCGTTGATGCCCTGGGACACGGTCTTGAGCGCGTCGATGTCGAGGCCCGAATCGGTCTCGTCGAGGATCGCCAGCTTCGGGTCGAGCACCGCCATCTGGACCATCTCGTTGCGCTTCTTCTCGCCGCCCGAAAAGCCCACATTGACGAACCGCTTGAGCATATCCAGCGACATCTCAAGATCCTTGGCCTTGTCCTTGGCCAGCTTCATGAAATCGGCGCCGTTCAACTCCGGCTCGCCGCGATAGCGCCGCTGCGCGTTCAAGGCCGTGCGGAGGAAATTCAGGTTCGACACGCCGGGGATTTCGACCGGGTACTGAAAGCCCAGGAAGATGCCCTCGCCGGCGCGCTCATGGGGGGCGAGCGCGAGCAGGTCCTTGCCCGCATAGTGCACCGAGCCGGCGGTCACCTCATAGGCGTCGCGCCCGGCGAGCGTCGAGGCGAGCGTCGACTTGCCGGCGCCATTGGGCCCCATGATGGCGTGCACCTCGCCCGGCTTCACCTCCAGGCTCAGGCCCTTGATGATTTCGGTGCCGTCCACCGACACATGCAGATCGTCAATCTTCAACATCGTCTTTCACCTTTGCGTCCACCGGCGGCCCGGCCCCGATGCTGCGGGGCGCACGGCCAAGCCGGGACAAAAATCGCCGTCAGCCCGGTCGCTCAGCCCACGCTGCCTTCGAGGCTGATGCCCAGAAGCTTCTGCGCCTCGACCGCGAATTCCATCGGCAGTTGCTGCATCACTTCCTTGGCGAAGCCGTTGACCACCATCTCGACCGCCGCTTCCTCGTCGAGCCCGCGTTGCAGGCAGTAGAACATCTGGTCTTCCGAGATTTTCGAGGTGGTCGCCTCATGCTCGATCTGGGCGCCGGGGTTGCGGCTTTCGATATAGGGCACGGTGTGGGCGCCGCACTGGTCGCCCATCAGCAGGCTGTCGCACTGGGTGAAGTTGCGCACCCCCGAGGCGCCCGCCTGGACCCGCACCAGTCCGCGATAGGTGTTGTTGGAGCGCCCGGCCGAAATGCCCTTGGAGATGATCCGCGAGCGGGTGTTGCGGCCCTGGTGGATCATCTTGGTGCCGGTATCGGCCTGCTGGCGGTTGTTGGTCACCGCCACCGAATAAAACTCGCCCACCGACTCGTCGCCCTGGAGCACGCAGGAAGGATACTTCCAGGTGATCGCCGACCCGGTCTCCACCTGGGTCCAGCTGATCTTGGAGCGCTTGCCCTTACACAGCCCGCGCTTGGTGACGAAGTTGTAGATGCCGCCCTTGCCGTCCTTGTCGCCGGGATACCAGTTCTGAACCGTGGAATATTTGATCTCGGCGTCGTCGAGCGCCACCAGTTCCACCACCGCGGCGTGAAGCTGGTTCTCGTCGCGCTGCGGGGCGGTGCAGCCTTCCAGATAGCTCACATAAGAGCCCGCGTCGGCGACGATCAGCGTCCGCTCGAATTGGCCGGTATTCTCGGCGTTGATGCGGAAATAGGTGCTCAGTTCCATCGGGCAGCGCACGCCCTCGGGGATGTAGACGAAGGTACCGTCGGAGAACACCGCGCTGTTCAGGCAGGCGAAGAAATTGTCGCGAATCGGCACCACGCTGCCCAGATACTTGCGCACCAGGTCGGGATACTCGCGAATCGCTTCCGAGATCGACATGAAGATCACGCCGGCCTTTTCCAACTCGGCGCGGAAGGTGGTCGCCACCGACACCGAATCGAACACCGCATCGACCGCCACTTTGGGCGCGCCCTCGACGCCGGCCAGCACCTTCTGCTCTTCCAGCGGGATGCCCAGCTTTTCATAGGTGCGCAGCAGTTCCGGGTCGACCTCGTCAAGCGACTTGGGCCCGTCGCCCTGCTGCTTGGGCGCGGCATAATAATAGGCGTCTTGATAGTCGATCGGCGGAATGTCGAGCATCGCCCATTGCGGCTCGGTCATCTTGAGCCAGGCGCGATAGGCCTTGAGCCGCCAGTCGAGCATCCACTGCGGCTCGCCCTTCTTCTCAGAGATAAACCGGACGATATCCTCGTTCAGCCCCTTGGGCGCGAAATCCGATTCGATCTCGGTGACAAACCCGTACTTGTAATCGCCGGTCGCTTCGTCGACCTGCTCGCGCGTTTCGGCCGTGGCAGCCATGTGCCGTCTCCTTACCCGTCAGTCACCTGTTGTTCGGCCCGCAGCACCGGTCGGATTGGCGCTGCGGATACCGGCCGTCTAGTCGGCTTGTTCCGTCACCCGCGCCGCCGCCTCTACAAAGCCCGGCGGCGACACCGGTTTGGAAATCTCTTTCAGCGAGATCCCCGCCAAGGCGCCGCGCACTGCCTCGTTGATCGTCTGCCAGTGCACCGCCATGCTACAAACCGGTTCCAGGGTGCATTCGCGCTCCGCCGTCGAGACGCAGTTGGTCAACGCGATCGGACCGTCAACCGCTTCGATCACATCGGCGACGGTGATGTCTCCCGCCGGGCGGGCGAGCGCAAACCCGCCCTTGACGCCGCGCGACGACACCAACAAGCCGGCGCGCTTCATCTGGCCCAGAATCTTACTGACGGTGGGTTCGGGAATGCCCGAGCCCTGCGCCAGATCGGAGGCATTGGCGCGCCGGTCGGTCCGTGCCAATTCACTCATCAGCACAACCGCATAGTCAGCCAAATTCGTTAGACGGATCATTCAGTCCCCGTTTCCGGCTCAAAACCGGACTAATTACGTCGTCTTTAGGTAAGGAAACCGCCCGCGTCTGTCAACGCAAAACAGCACCGATACTGTAGCCGATTTCTCCGGCCCACGCCAAGCGCTGCCGTCTTGCGCCGGACCGGGGCAATCCGGCACATAACGAAACGGCTTTTCACTCAAGGAGGGGATCATGGCCAAAGGCCCCGACGCCGGTCGACTGTGGGATCTGCCCACACGCCTGTTCCACTGGACGCTGGCGCTCGGCATCGTTGCCGCGTGGTGGACCGCCGAGAACGGCGAATTGGAACTGCATGAAAAGGTCGGCCTGTTCCTGTTGTCGCTGATCATCTTTCGCGTGTTGTGGGGCCTGGTCGGCAGCCCCACCGCCCGGTTCGCCCGGTTCCTGACCGGGCCGGGGCCGGTGCTGCGCCACCTGGTCGACCTGTGGCAGCAACGCCAGCATGTGAGCCCCGGCCACAACCCGGCCGGCGGGTGGATGGTGGTCGTGCTGCTCGCCGCGGTGTTCGCTCAGGCCGTCATGGGACTGTTCGCCAGCGACGATTTCCTGTTCTGGGGGCCGCTCGCCGGCCTCGTGTCGTCGGACTGGGTGGGCACCCTGACCGGCTGGCACAAGAGCTGGTTCAATGTCATCCTGGGCCTGATCGCGCTCCATGTGCTGGCGGTGCTCTACTATGTGTTCCTTGCCGGCGAGGATCTGATCCGCGCCATGATCACCGGCCGCAAGCCGGGCCTGTCGGCAGAGCGAACGCCGGGCGACCGGGTGCTGGCCGGGCCGCGCACCGTCGCGCTGCGTGCCCTGGCCTGCCTGGCCGCCGCCGTCGCACTGGGCTGGGGCGGTGTCGGCCTGATCGAGACCTTGGCGGCGTGAGCGGAACAACCCGGCCGGGGCGACCGGCCGGGTTTCGTGGCAGCAAGCTTCAAGATGTGCTGGGGTGCTCGGCGTGGGCAGCGTGCGCCGAGACCCGTGCACCGCGATCAGTCGGTGCGGTAGTCGTTGTGGCAGCCGCGGCAGTGATTCTTGAAGATCGGCCCCATGCCGCCGAGCGCCTCGTCGGTCTTACCGTCGGCGGCCAGGGCGGCCAGCTCTTCCACGTCCTCGGCATAGGCGGTCATGGCGGCTTCGAAGTCGGACCAGTTGGCCCAAATGGCGTCCTTTGCCTCGGTCTTCACGTCGGCGCCGCGGGTGTCCGGACGAAACGCCTCGACCGACAGGCGCGCGCCGGTGGCCCAATAGTCGAACAGCTGGGGCACATTTTTCTTCTCGATCAACCCTTGCTGCATCCGCAGAAGCGTCACGCCGGCCATGCCGGAGCCGCTGATGGTCGCTTGGCGATGGTCCGCATGGGCCTGTTCGGGGCTCACATTCTGAGCCGCCGCCGCCGTTGCGATCGCGCCGGCCAGCCCCAGCGCGCCCAGAGTCGTAATAAGAATGCGCATACCGTCCTCCTGTTGGTGACGGCCCGAGTATTCACACACCAAAGGCGGACAGCAAGACGTGGGATTGTGAAAAAACTGCCACCGGGCTCGACCGCCGGACACCCGGACACGGTGATCCCGGCTGTGAGCGGGCCCGAGCGGACCCGAGGGGACCGCGCCGGTCTTCCCCGCGCTGGCACCGCTTTGCCGATGAGAGCCCGGGATCGCGACAGCGGCCGGTCAGATGATCCGTGGCGGCCGGTTGCGGCGATCTTTGCGCGGTTGCAGCGCCTGATAGGCTTCCTGGCAGTGCTGGGCGCAATAGGGCAGGCCGGGCTGGCTCGGCTTGCCGCAGAAATGGAAATCGGCGTCGCCGGGATGGCCATAGGGCCATTTGCACATGCGCTCGGTCAGGTCGAGCAGGGTGACCCGGTCGTCGGCGGGCTTCTTCTTGCGCGTGCGCTTCTTGGCCGGCGCCGCCGTGCCGCCGGTCTTGGCCGCCGCCTGGGCGTCGCTTTTGACCGGGCTCGGCCGCGATTTGAGACCCAGACGGTGCGCCTTGCCGATCACCGCGTTGCGGGTCACGCCCTCGCCGAGTTCCGTGGCGATCTGACTGGCGCTCTTGCCCGCGTCCCACAGCCGCTTCAAGGTCTCGATCCGTTCATCAGTCCACGACATTCACTCGGTCCTTCCCTGACTTGCCAGATGCGTGACATAAAACCGGCGCCCGGGGGACGCAAGGGTTGCCGACCGCCGTCCGGGCCATTACCTCAAGCCGTACCTCCTGTCGTGGCGTCATGCCCCGCCGATTACCCCAGCCTTGCCCCGGCCGGGTCGGGGCGTGGCCGCGCAGTCGTCTGCCCTGGGGCCGCGACGCGCTTCCAGGGCGCGCGATCCGACAACAGCGCGAGAGTCGATCATGCCCGATACCGCCGTCCACAGCCAGCCCGTGTCCCAATCCGCCGCCAAGGCCGACCATGCCGGACATGCCGACGATTTCGGCGTCCGGCGGATCGGCGCGGTCAATTGGGGCGGCCTGCAAACACTCGCCGAACGCGAAATCCGCCGCTTCATGAAGGTGTGGATGCAGACCGTGCTGGCGCCGTCGGTCCAGGCGGTGCTGTTCTTCTTGATCTTCGCCGTGGTGATCGGCGGCTCGGACCGGGTCACCACCGCGGTGCCCTATGAGCAGTTCCTGGCCCCGGGCCTGGCGATCATGGCGCTGACCCAGAACGCGTTTCAGAACACCGCCTCGTCGCTGATCATCGGCAAGGTGCAGGGCACGGTGATCGACGTGCTGATGCCGCCCTTGTCGGCGGGCGAGTTGGTGATGGGCTATGTGCTCGGCGGCGTGGCCCGGGCGCTGGTGGTGTGCGGCGTGCTGTTGCTGGTGTTCTGGGTGCTGCCGCTTGACGCGATCACCGTCACCCACCCCTGGGCGATCCTCTATTTCGGCCTGATGGCGGCGATCTTCATGTCGCTGATCGGGCTGTTGACCGGGGTCTGGGCCGAGAAATTCGACCATGTGGCGACGATCACCAACTTCATCGTCGCGCCGCTGACGCTGTTGAGCGGCACCTTCTATTCGGTCGGCATCCTCAAGGAGCGCATGGCCGACGGCGGCTGGGGCGCCGACCAACTGGCGGTGCTCGACGCGGTGCTGGCGGTCAATCCGTTCTTCTATGTGATCGACGGGTTCCGCTACGGCTTTATCGGCACCGCGGATGCGTCGCTGCCCGTGGGCGTGGCATTCATCGGCGTGGCCAACGCGGCGCTGGCACTGATCGCCTGGCGGGTGTTCCGCAGCGGCTGGAAGCTCAAGGCCTGAGCTGGGGTCTGACCCATGGCCAAACCCCGCCGGACCGGCGATTGACACCGCCCGGCCTGATCACAATACTCCGCCGCTTATCCCCAAGCGGCGGGGTGGTTCCTTTTTCGAGACGGAGGCGGTCGTGACATCCGCACTTATGGGCACTTACCGGCAGGCCGACGTGGCGTTCGAGCGCGGCGAGGGCATGACCCTCTATGACGACGCCGGCAAGGCCTATCTGGACTTCAATGCCGGCATCGCGGTGAGCTGCCTCGGCCACGCCCACCCCCACCTGGTGGCGACGCTCAAGGACCAGGCCGAAAAGCTGTGGCACACCTCGAACCTCTACCGCATTGCGCACGCCGAACGGTTGGCCGAGCGGCTGTGCGCGGCGAGCTTCGCCGATCGGGTGTTCTTCACCAATTCGGGCGCCGAGGCCATCGAGTGCGCGATCAAGACCGCCCGGCGCTACTTCTTCGACCAGGGCGAGCCCGACCGCTACGAGATCGTCACCCTGACCGCGGCGTTCCACGGCCGGACGCTGGCCGCCGTCGCCGCCGCCGGCAAGGCCGAGGGCTTCGGCCCGGCGACCCCGGGCTTTCGCCAGGTGGTCGCCGGCGCCATCGAGGACCTGACCGCCGCCATCGGCCCGCAGACCGCCGCTGTGATGCTGGAGCCGGTGCAGGGCGAAGGCGGCGTGGTGCCGCTGCCCGACGTCTTCCTGCGCGACGTGCGCCGGATCTGCGACGAGCGCGGCCTGCTGTTGATCGCCGACGAAATCCAGTGCGGCATGGGCCGGACCGGCAAGCTGTTCGCCCATGAATGGGCCGACATCCGCCCCGATATCGTGGCTGCCGCCAAGGGCATCGGCGGCGGCTTCCCGCTTGGCGCCTGTCTGGCCACCGACGCGGTCGCCGCGGCCATGGTGCCCGGCACCCACGGCTCCACCTACGGCGGCAACCCGCTGGCCACCGCGGTCGGCAATGCGGTGCTCGACGAATTGCTCAAGCCCGGTTTCATGGGCCATGTGATCGCCATGGGCGAGGCGCTGCACCAGGCGTTGGCGCACTTCGCCGAGCGCTACCACAATCAGGTCGAAGACATGCGCGGGCGCGGGCTCATGTGGGGCATCAAGCTGCGCGACGGTCTGGTCAACCGTGAGGTGGTGGCGACCGCGCTGCGCCACGGGTTGTTGACCGCACCCGCCGGCGACAATGTGATCCGCCTGCTGCCGCCGTTGATCCTCACCCAGCCGCATATCGACCAAGCCATGGAGCGTCTGGGCGCCGCACTGACCGAGGCCGAGCAAACCGCCCGGACGGTGGCCTGATGGACGGCGCCGAGCCGGCCGTGGCCGCCGGTACCCCGCGCCATTTTCTCGACCTGGCCGGGTTGGACGCCGCCACCGTGGCGCGGCTCATCGAGGCCGCCGACACCCGCGCCCGGGCCCGCGCCGGCCGGTTCAAGGCGGCACCCGACGACGACGCGCCGCTCGCCGGTGCCGCCGTCGCCTGCCTGTTCGCCAAGCCGTCGACCCGCACCCGGGTGTCGTTCGACCTGGCGGTGCGCCAATTGGGCGGTGCACCGCTGACCCTGGACCGCGCGGGCATGCAAACCGGCCGCGGCGAACCGCTCGACGACACCGCCCGCGTGCTCAGCCGCTATGTGGACGCGATCACCTTCCGCGCCCACACCCATGGCGACCTGGAGACGCTGGCCGGCGCCTCGGACGTGCCGGTGGTCAACGCGCTCACCGACTACAGCCACCCCTGCCAGGCGATCGCCGACATGCTGACGCTCAAGCAACGGTTGGGCAGCCTGGCCGGCGCGCGCATCGCCTGGCTCGGCGACGGCAACAATGTGGCGGTGTCGCTGGTCCACGCCGCCGTGCGCTTGGGCGCCTCGGTGCGGCTGGCCGGCCCCGACGGGCGCATGCCCGACGCGCTGTTCGCCTGGGCCGCCGCCCAAGGCGGCGACGTGGCGCGCGTCGCCACCGCCGAAGCGGCGGTCGACGGCGCCCAGGCGGTCTACACCGACACCTGGAAGAGCATGGGCGACGAGGCGGTGGACCTGGACGCCTTTGCGCCCTATCGGGTCAGCGAGGCGCTGATGGCGCGGGCGCCCGAGGCGGTGTTCCTGCACTGCCTGCCCGCCTATCGCGGCCAGGAAGTGGACGCCGCGGTGCTGGAAGGGCCGCAATCGGCGGTCTGGGATCAGGCCGAAAACCGCCTGCACGCCCAGAAGGCCATCTTGTTGCACTGTTTCGACCGACTGTAAGAGCACCCCCCATGACCGATGAGCCGATCGTCGTCCCGGACCCGCCGGGAAGCGCCGACAATCAGGTATTGCCGTTTCGCATCGAAGGCCAGCCGGTGCGCGGCCGGGCGGTCCGGCTCGGCACCGCCGCCGACCGGATCATCCGCGCCCACGACTATCCCGCCCCGGTGGCCGGAGTGGTTGGCGAACTGGCCGCCCTGTCGTGCCTGCTCGGCAGCATGCTCAAGGTCGACGACGGCATCCTGACCATCCAGGCCAAGGGCTCGGGCCCGCTGTCGCTGCTGGTCGGCGACTTCCTGGCGCCGGGCACCGTGCGCGGCTTCGCCCAGGTCGACCGGGACCGGCTCAAGACGCTGGGCAAACGGCCGAGCCTGCAGGGGCTGATGGGCAAGGGGCACCTGGCCCTGACCCTCGACCAGGGGCCGCAGACCGACCGCTATCAGGGCATCGTGGCGCTTGAAGGCGGCACGCTGGCCGAGTGCGCCGGCACCTATTTCGCCCAGTCGGAACAGTTGCCGACGCGCATCCTGTTGCACGCCGGGCAGGACCCGGTGTCGGGCCACTGGCGCGCCGGCGGCATCATGGTGCAAGATCTGCCGACCGGCGGCGGCACGCCCGACGACGGCGGCGGCGACATCGACCACGACGCGGCCGGCGAACCCAACACCGAACCGTTCAACCGCGCTACCGCGCTGATGATGAGCACCCGCGCCGAGGAGTTGCTGGACCCGGAGCTGGCCCTGCCGACCTTGTTGTTCCGCTTGTTCCACGAAGACGGCGTGCGCGTCTTCGACAGCCACCCGGTGGCCTTCGGCTGCCGGTGCAGCCGCGACAAGATCGCCTCGGTGCTGGCGCGCTATTCGAGCGAAGAGCTGTCGGACATGGTCGAAGACGACGGCCTGATCACCGTCACCTGCCAGTTCTGCAACACCGACTATCGGTTCGAGCCCTAAGCCTGCGGGGCGGCCAGCAGCGTGTCACCGTCGCGCGCGGTCACCCGGGCGCGCACGATCTGGCCGGGCGCCACCGAGCCGGCCAGGCGCACCGGCGCGAACTGGCCGCTGTGGCCGGTGGCGAACGGACCCGCAGCGTCCCGGCCGGCCTTTTCCACCAGCACATCCACCTGGCCGCCCACTGCACGGTCGAGGAACGCCCGGGCGCGCGCGGCCCCGGCGGCGCGCAGCCGGGCGGCGCGGTCCTTGCGCACCGGCTTGGGCAGTTGCGGCATCCGCGCCGCCGGCGTGCCCTGGCGCGGCGAGAACGGGAACACGTGCAGCCAGGTCAGGTCGCAGTCGTCGACCAGCGCCAGGCTGTTCTCGAACATGGCCTCGGTCTCGGTGGGGAAGCCGGCGATGATGTCGGCGCCGAACGCCACCTCGGGCCGGCGCGCGCGTACCGCTTGGCAGAACGCGATGGCATCGGCACGGCTGTGGCGGCGCTTCATGCGCTTCAGGATCAGATCGTCGCCGGCCTGGAGCGACAGGTGCAGGTGCGGCATCACCCGCGCATCGCCGGTGATCGCGTCCATCAGCGCCGCGTCGGCCTCGATGCTGTCGATCGACGAGATGCGCAGCCGGGCCAGGTCGGGCACCTGGGCCAGGATCGTCTGGACCAGCCGGCCGAGGCTGGGCTTGCCCGGCAGGTCGGGGCCATAGCTGGTCAGGTCGACGCCGGTCAGCACCACCTCGCCATAACCCCGGTCGACCAGCCGCTTGATCTGGTCGACCACCGCGCCCATGGGCGTCGAGCGCGCGTTGCCGCGACCATAGGGGATGATGCAGAAGGTGCAGCGGTGATCGCAGCCGTTCTGCACCTGGACGAAGGCGCGCGCGCGCTCGCCGAAGCCGTCGATCAGATGGCCGGCCTGTTCGCGCACGGCCATGATGTCGGTGACCTGGACCGGCGCGGCCGCGCCCGCCGCCAACGCCTCGAAGGCCGCCGGGCCGAGCTTGTCCTGGTTGCCGATCACCGCGTCCACCTCGGCCATGGCGGCGAACTGGCCCGGGTCCACCTGTGCCGCACAGCCGGTGACCACGATGCGGCGGCCTGGATGGTCGCGGCGCGCCCGGCGGATCGTCTGGCGCGCCTGGCGCACCGCCTCGGCGGTCACCGCGCAGGTGTTGACGACGACGGCGTCGTCGAGCCCGGCGGCCTCGGCATTGCGCTCGATCACCGCCGACTCGTAGGCATTGAGCCGGCAACCGAAGGTGATCACCTCGGTCCGCGCCCGCTCGACCGCCGCCCCGGCCTGGGTGGCGGTATCAGGATCGGTGTCGGCCCCGGTTTCAAGATCGATGTCGGGCGCGCTCATGCCGCTGCCTCGATCTCATAGGCGGCCAGATCCACCGCGCCGAAAAACGACAGGTCGGCGGGCCCGGCCAGGATGACGCTGTCGCCGGCCACATCCCAAGTGACCATCAGCATGCCACCGGGCAGACCCACGCGCGCCTTGGGGCCGGTCAGCCCGCGCCGGTGGGCGGCCACCAGGGCGGCACAGGCGGCGGTACCGCACGCCCGGGTGAAGCCCGCGCCGCGCTCCCACACGGTCAGCGCCAGGGCATCGGGTGCATCGACCCGCGCCAGGCTCACATTGATGCGCTCGGGGAACAGCGGGTCGCGTTCGATCTGCGGCGCCAGAGTCTCGAAAGCCTGCACCGCCACGGCGTCGTCCTGGAAGAACACCAGGTGCGGATTGCCCATGGACACCGCGCCCGGATCGCCCAGCGCGCCACGGGTAAAATCGAGCCGCCGGGTGTCGCCCGCTTCGGCCAGGGGGATATCCTGCCAGTCGAGCCCCGGCGGCCCCATGTCCACCGCGACGCCGGCGCCGCTGCCGTGGGCGCGCAACAGGCCCGCAGCGGTCTCGATCACCGCTTGCTCGGCACCGCGCTCGCCCATCACCAGGCGCGCCACACAGCGGGTGGCGTTACCGCAGGCGGCGACCGTGGAGCCGTCGGCGTTGCGGATCTCCATGGCCACATCGGCGTCGTCGCTGGCGCGCAGGATGATCAACTGGTCGCAACCGATGCCGGTGTGCCGGTCGGCCAGCGCGCGCACGGTGGCGTCCGACAAGGCCAACGGCGCTTGCCGGGCGTCGAAGACGACAAAGTCGTTGCCCAGTCCGTGCATCTTGACGAACGGGCGGCGCTCTGAATTGGTGGAAGCCATGCTGCGCCCTATATAGGAAAAGCACGGCCGGGCGCCAGACTTTCCTCGATCGGCAAGCGTGCCGGCGGCCTCTCCCCCGAGGCGACCGCGCGCACGGTGATGGTCTTTTCTTGCCTTCCCCGCCCGCGCCACGATAGGGGCGGCACCGACAGAGCCGCGCCGGTACGCCATGGTTCAGCATCGGATGACCGCACGCGCGGCCGCCCCGCCCGCTGCCGGCTATGGCCGATAATCAACCGTTTTCACGGGCTTAACGGCGCCGGCGGCGACCACCGCCCCGGCCGGTCATTTTTTTCGGTGCGGCGTCTTGACATGATCGTGCCCCTGCCCAATCTAGCGGCTGTTAGCACTCGACTAGGGTGAGTGCTAACGCGCATTCTGAACCCTTCGGAAACAAGGACCTGAGCCGGTGTCGCAAACGAGCCGGCCGCATGGTTTGAGGAGGAGCCGTATCATGGCATTTCGTCCATTGCACGACCGGGTGCTGATCCGCCGCGTCGAAAGCGAAGAGAAGACCGCGGGCGGCATCATTATCCCCGATACCGCCAAGGAAAAGCCTCAAGAAGGCGAAGTACTGGCCGTCGGCCCGGGTGCCAAGAACGACAAGGGCGAAGTGGCCCCGCTGGACGTCAAGCAGGGTGACAAGGTGCTGTTCGCCAAATGGGGTGGCCAGGAAATCACCATCGACGGCGAAGACCTGCTGATCCTGAAGGAATCCGACATCCTGGGTATCGTCGACTGAGGCGCCGGGATTTCATTCAATCTGAAACCGATTCTGGAAGCTAGGAGCACAGTCCGATGACTGCCAAAGAAGTCCGTTTCCATACCGATGCCCGCGACCGCATTCTGTCGGGCGTCAACACCCTGGCCAACGCGGTCAAGGTGACCTTGGGTCCGAAGGGCCGCAACGTGGTGCTGGAGAAGTCGTTCGGCGCACCGCGCATCACCAAGGACGGCGTCACCGTCGCCAAGGAAATCGAACTCAAAGACAAGTTCGAGAACATGGGCGCCCAGATGGTCAAGGAAGTGGCGTCCAAGACCAACGACCTGGCCGGCGACGGCACCACCACCGCGACCGTGCTGGCGCAAGCGATCGTCACCGAGGGCATGAAGTCGGTGGCCGCCGGCATGAACCCGATGGACCTGAAGCGCGGCATCGATCTGGCCGTGACCAAGGTGGTCGAGGACATCAAGGGCCGCTCGAAGGACATCTCGTCCAACGACGAAATCACCCAGATCGGCACCATCTCGGCCAATGGCGACAAGACCGTCGGCTCGATGATCGCCGAAGCGATGGAAAAGGTCGGCAAGGAAGGCGTGATCACGGTCGAGGAAGCCAAGGGCCTCGATTCGGAGCTGGACGTGGTCGAAGGCATGCAGTTCGACCGTGGCTACCTGTCGCCCTACTTCGTGACCGACAGCGAAAAGATGACCGTGGAGCTGGAAAACCCCTACATCCTGCTGCACGAGAAGAAGCTGTCGAACCTGCAGGCGCTGCTGCCGCTGCTGGAATCGGTGGTTCAGTCCAACCGGCCGCTGCTGATCATCGCTGAAGACGTGGAAGGCGAAGCCCTGGCCACGCTGGTGGTCAACAAGCTGCGCGGCGGCCTCAAGGTCGCGGCGGTGAAGGCGCCGGGCTTCGGCGACCGTCGCAAGGCCATGCTGGAAGACATCGCCGTGCTGACCGGCGGCCAGGTGGTTTCGGAAGACCTGGGCATCAAGCTCGAAAACGTCACCGTCGACATGCTCGGCACCGCCAAAAAGGTGTCGATCGACAAGGACAACACCACGGTCATCGACGGCACCGGCTCGGACGACCAGATCAAGGCCCGTTGCGACCAGATCCGCAACCAGATCGACAATACCAGCTCCGACTATGACAAGGAAAAGCTGCAAGAGCGGCTGGCCAAGCTGTCGGGCGGCGTTGCCGTGATCAAGGTCGGCGGTGCCTCGGAAGTGGAAGTGAAAGAGAAGAAGGACCGGGTCGACGACGCCCTGCACGCCACCCGCGCAGCGGTGGAAGAAGGCATCATCCCGGGCGGCGGCACGGCGCTTCTCTACGCCACCAAGGCGCTTGAAGGCCTGAAGGGCGACAACGAAGACCAGACCCGCGGTATCGACATCGTCCGTCGCGCGCTGCAAGCGCCGGTCCGTCAGATCGCCACCAACGCCGGCGTCGACGGCGCGGTGGTTGCCGGCAAGCTCCTGGAGCAAGGCGAAAACCACTGGGGCTTCAACGCCCAGACCGAGGTCTATGAAGACCTGGTCAAGGCCGGCGTGATCGACCCGACCAAGGTGGTGCGCACGGCGCTGCAAGACGCCGCGTCGGTCGCCAGCCTGATGGTCACCACCGAAGCCTGCATCGCCGAGATTCCGGAAGAAAAGCCGGCCGGCGGCGGCGCCCCCGACATGGGCGGCATGGGCGGTATGGGCGGCATGGGCTTCTAAGCCCCTGTCCGACCCGGAGACCGACCCCGGGTCGGGGCGCTGCCCCGATCCGGTGCCGAAACCGGGGCGGCGCCTCCCGTTCGAGGGGGGCGCCGCCTTTTTTGCGCCCGGACCCCCATGCCCGCGCGCTTGAACCGCAGCCCCCGGGCCTTCTGGCGGTGCAGCGCCTGCGATACCGTCTTGGGCCATGGCTCTCCCGCTGGTTCACCATCCGCGCTATGTGGCGCCGTTGCCCGAGGGTCACCGATTCCCCATGGCCAAGTACGCCGAGCTGTGGGACGTGGTGACGAACGCCGGATGGGCGACACCGGCGCTGTGCCATAGCGTCGCACCCGCGCCCCGGGCCTGGCTCGAACTGGCGCACACACCGGCTTATGTCTCGGCGGTACTCGACGGCACGCTGGACGCGGCCGCCAGCCGCCGGATCGGTTTCCAGGTCAGCGAGCAACTGGTTGACCGCGCACGCCTTTCGGCTGCCGGAACCACGCTGGCCGGGCGTTTGGCGCTCGACCGGGGGTTGGCGGCCCAGACCGCCGGCGGCAGCCATCACGGCCATCCCGGATTCGGCGCCGGTTTCTGCGTGTTCAACGATGTGGGCGTGGCGGTGGCGACGCTACGCGCCGAGGGCCTGGTGGACCGCGTGCTGATCATCGACCTGGATGTCCATCAAGGCGATGGGACGGCGGCGATTTTCGCTGATGAGCCAGCGGTTTTTACCTTTTCCCTCCATGCCGAGAAGAACTTCCCCGTGCGCAAGGTGGCCGGCGACCTGGACGTGGGTCTGGCGGACGCAACCGGCGACGCGGCGTATCTCGCGACCCTTGCCGACCTGCTCGACCCGCTGGTCGCCCACCACCGCCCCGAACTGATCTTTTACAATGCCGGCGTCGACCCGCACCGGGACGACAAGCTGGGCCGTTTGTCTTTGACAGACAGGGGGTTGGCCGCCCGCGATCGGCTGGTGCTTGAAACCGCCTGGGCGCGCGGTGTGCCGTTGGCGAGCGTTCCCGGCGGCGGCTACGGCGCCGAGCCGGCGGTCATCGCCAAGCGCCATGCGCTGGTGATCGCCGAAGCGCACCGGCTGATCGGCGGCATCCCGCCCGCCGCGACCAGCGCTTCCCCAGCCCTGTCTTGAAAGCGTCATACAGGTGCCGGTTTGTCTTGCATCGCGTCGGCACCCGTGTTGAAACTCCGCGGCGTGTTGACGACCGGGCCCGTGCCCGCCCACTCGCGGGACGACCCGGCACTTTGCGGGACGGCGCCCTTCGCCGCCCCATCGTGATGCGCCGTTCACCCGCCCCCGGGCCCGGTATCGGCGCGCGTAACAGTGAGGTCCCATGGCCAGCGCCCCGACCGTGCCTGCACCCCAAGCCACCGAAACCGACGCCCCCGCCGACCCCGACCGGCCCGACAGTGCCACCGCCCTCGGCCTGCGTACCGCGCGCGAAACCCTCGAGTCCGTGGTGGTCCGCTTCGCCGGCGACAGCGGCGACGGCATGCAGCTCACCGGCACCCAGTTCGCCCAATCGGCGGCCTTGGGCGGCCATGGGCTGTCCACCTTTCCCGACTATCCCGCCGAAATCCGCGCCCCGGCGGGCACGCCGTTCGGCGTGTCGGCGTTCCAGGTTCATTTCGGCGCGTCGGAGGTGATGACGCCGGGCGACATCTCGGACGTGCTGGTGGCCATGAACCCGGCCGCGCTCAAGGCCAATCTGGAACGTCTGCGCCCCGGCGGGCTGGCGATCGTCGACACCGGCAGCTTCACCAAGCGCGCGCTCGACAAGGCCGGCTACGCGCACAATCCGCTCGACGACCAGACCATCGACGGCTTCCGCATCCTCGGCCTCGACATCACCAAGCAGACGATCGAGGCGGTCAAGCCCCATGGGCTCGGCAACAAGGACGCCCTGCGCTGCAAGAACATGTGGACGCTGGGCCTGACGCTGTGGATGTTCGGCCGCGACCGCCAGCCGGTGATCGACTGGCTGACCACCAAATTCGCCGCCAAGGCGCCGCTGGCCGAGGCCAATGTGGCGGCCCTCAACGCCGGCCATGCCTATGGCGAGACCGCCGAGCTCGGCGGCGGCCTGCGCCGCTACAGCGTCCTGCCGGCCGAGGCCGACCCCGGCGAATACCGCACCGTCACCGGCAACCAGGCGCTCAGTTGGGGTCTGGTGGCAGCGGCCAAGCTGGCCGGGCTCGACCCGTTCGTCGGCAGCTACCCGATCACCCCGGCGTCGCCGATCCTGCACACCCTGTCGGGCATGAAGCAGTTCGGCGTCATCACCTTCCAGGCCGAGGACGAGATCGCCGCCATCTGTGCCGCCCTCGGCGCGTCCTATGCCGGGCAATTGGGCATCACCTCGTCGTCGGGGCCGGGCATCGCGCTCAAGACCGAAGCGCTGGGCCTGGCGATCGCCACCGAACTACCGCTGGTGGTGGTCAACTGCCAGCGCGGCGGCCCATCCACCGGCCTGCCCACCAAGACCGAGCAATCCGACCTCTATCAGGCGATCTACGGGCGCAACGGCGACGCGCCGCTGCCGGTGATCGCCGCCAGCGGCCCGGCCGATTGTTTCCACACCGCCATCGAGGCGACGCGCATCGCCATCGAGACGATGACCCCGGTGATCGTGCTGACCGACGGCTTCATGGCCAACGCCGCCGAGCCCTGGCGCCTGCCCGACCTGACCGGCTTGGAGCCGATCACCCCGCCCAAGCGCGGCGGCGACGCCGGCCCGTTCGAGCGCGATCCGGAGACCCAGGCGCGCGCCTGGGTGACCCCGGGCACGCCCGACCGCATGCACCGCATCGGCGGCATCGAAAAGGATTTCGACACCGGCCATATCTCCTACGACGCCGCCAACCACCAGCGCATGACCCGGCTGCGCGCCGACAAGGTGGCGCGGGTCGCCCGCCGGCTGCCGGCCCAGCGCGTCGAACAGGGCTCGGACGCCGGCGGCGTCGCCGTGGTCGGCTGGGGGTCGACCTATGGCGCGCTGGCCCAAGCGGTGCGCCAGGCCCGGCGCGAGGGCATCGAAGCCGCCCACATCCACCTGCGCCACCTGAACCCGTTCCCGACCAATCTGGGCGCGCTGCTAAGCGGTTACGACCAGATCCTGGTGGCCGAGATGAACAATGGCCAACTGGCCAGCGTGCTGCGCGATCGCTATCGCATCGACCTCGCCTCGCTGACCAAGGTCTCGGGCCAACCGCTCACCATCTGCGAAGTACAAGCCGCCATCGCCCGGCTGGACGCGGGCCAAAGCCTCGACCAGCCCGACCAGGAGATCGCCTGATGGACCAGTTCGCGCCGCCGCCGCCGCCGGCCCCGGCCCCGGAATTGCTGGACCGGCCCCAACCCAAGGCCCGCCCCAAGGCCGACCCGGCGGTGCCGGGCCTGGCCCCGAAGGACTTCGCCTCCGACCAGGAAGTGCGCTGGTGTCCGGGCTGTGGCGACTATGCCATCCTCAAGGGCATCCAGAAGACCCTGGCCGAGCTCGGCGCGCGGCCCGAAAGCACGGTGTTTGTGTCCGGCATCGGCTGCTCGTCGCGCTTTCCCTATTACATGAACACCTACGGCTTCCACACCATCCACGGCCGCGCGCCGGCGGTGGCCACCGGCATCAAGCTGGCCAACCCGTTTCTCGACGTCTGGGTGGTGACCGGCGACGGCGACGGCCTGTCGATCGGCGGCAACCATCTGCTGCACGCCCTGCGCCGCAATGTCGACCTCAACATCCTGCTGTTCAACAACGCCATCTACGGCCTGACCAAGGGCCAGGCGTCGCCGACCACCGCGCTCGGCACCCGCACGCCGTCGACGCCCGAAGGCTCGGTCGACCGGCCGATCAACCCGTGCGCGTTCGCGCTCGGCAGCGGCGCGCGGTTCGTGGCGCGGACCACCGACACCGCGCAAAAGACCCTGCCCGGCCTGCTCAAGCGCGCCCACGCCCATCACGGCGGCAGCTTCGTGGAGATCTTCCAGAACTGCGTGGTCTATAATGACGGCGCCTTCGCCGACCTGACCGCCAAGGCCGCCGCGCCCGAGCACCAGCTCTACGCCGTTCACGGCCAACCGCTGATCTGGGGCAAGGACCGCCGGCGCGGGCTCAAGCTCAACCCGAACACGCTCAAGCTCGACATCGTGGCGGTCGGCGGCGGCGACGGCGTCGACGAAACCGAGATCATGGTCCACAACGAGACCAACCCGATCCTGGCCCAGATGCTCGCCACGCTCAGCGGCCCGGCAGCACCGGTGGTCATGGGCGTGCTCTATTGCGACGACACCGCGCCGCCCTATGAGGAAGCGCTGCTGCGCCAGGTGCACGACGCCGAGGCCGACGAGAGCGGCCCATCGGCCGACCTGGCCGCGCTCAACGGTTTCCTGCGCCAGGGCCGCACCTGGACGGTGAGCTAGGCCCGGCCGCCCCCTGGCTGTTGTCGATGGGGTAGCATCGCGGGCGTGGAAGGGAGCCCGTCCCGCTCCCCATGCCGCCCCCATCCCGCTCCCGGGGCCGATGAGCCGAGCACAAGCCCGTTCCCCGGTCATTGCGAGCGCAGGGCAGCAATCCCATCACCGCCAGCCCTGGGCGCCATAGCAGCGCCGGGACGGCACCCCGGCCGCCACCCTGCCATGGATTGCCGCGCCCCTAAAGGCGGCTCGCAATGACGGCGAGGGTGGCCAAAGGGCCGCCGCCTCAGAGCACCGGCTGCGCGCGCTCGACGATGGCGCGCAGATCGAGC
The DNA here is from genome assembly GCF_004341375.1 of Rhodothalassium salexigens DSM 2132. Taxonomy (GTDB): domain Bacteria; phylum Pseudomonadota; class Alphaproteobacteria; order Sphingomonadales; family Rhodothalassiaceae; genus Rhodothalassium; species Rhodothalassium salexigens. The sequence goes on along the minus strand of NZ_SLXO01000003.1, from coordinate 72,171 downwards.
CCCGGCGGCAGGGTGCCGAAGGCGTGGCCCCAGTTTTCCTCGTCGAGCCGCGACGCCAGGAAGGCATCGGCCATCGCCGCCGGCGCGTGGCGCATCATCAGATCGGCTTGCAGGACCAGCGCGGTTTCTTCGACCAGCCGGCGGGCATTGGCTTCCAGCCCGGCGCGGTTGGACGCCAGGGCGATCACCCGGTCGACCTGGGCGTCAAGCCGCCGGTCGTGGCCGCAGGCCGCTTTCAACTGCTCGACCAGCGCGTCCTTGGCCTCGGCGTCCTTGTCGAGCGCGCGCAGCACATCAAGGCAGATCACATTGCCCGCCCCTTCCCAGATGCCGTTGAGCGGCGCCTCGCGATAGAGCCGGGCCATCGGCCCGTCCTCGACGAAGCCCGACCCGCCATGGGCTTCCATGGCCTCGTGCACCACGCCGACCACGCGCTTGTTGAGCCAGTATTTGGCGATCGCCACGCCGATGCGCGAAAACGCCTTTTCCTGCGCATTGCCGGCCTCGGCGGCGTCGAACGCCTGGGCGATGCGGAAGGCCAGCAGCATCGCCGCCTCGGTCTCCAGCGCCAGGTCGGCAAGCACCGCCTGCATCAAGGGCTGGTCGATCAGGCGCTTTTGAAACGCGCTGCGCTGGGCGGTGAAGTGGAGCGCCTGAACCAGCGCCGCGCGCATCAGGCTGGCCGCGCCCACCGTGGTGTCGACCCGGGTGTGGTGGACCATCTGGATGATCGTCTGGATGCCGCGGCCCTCGGCGCCGACCCGGATCGCCTCGGCGCCGTGATACTCGATCTCGGACGAGGCATTGGCCTTGTTGCCGAGCTTGTCCTTGAGCCGCTGGATGAAGAGGCGGTTGCGCTCGCGCGCCTCGGTCCAGCGCGGCACGAAGAAGCAGGTCAGCCCGGCGTCGGTATAGGCGAGGGTCAGGAAGGCGTCCGACATGGGCGCCGAGCAGAACCATTTGTGGCCGACCAGTTCATAGGTCTCGCCCTTCACATGGGTGGCGCGGGTGGCGTTGGCGCGCACGTCCGACCCGCCCTGTTTCTCGGTCATCGCCATGCCCATGGTCGCCCCGACCTTGTCGGCCACCGGCCGGCACGCCGGGTCATAGCTGCGCGACAGCAGCTTGGGCGCCCAGGTCTCGTAAAGGGCGGGATTGGCCTTGAGCGCCGGCAACCCGGCATAGGTCATGCTCAACGGGCAGCACACCCCCGCCTCCACCTGGTGCATCAGATATTCGAGCGCGCAGTGGCTCAGATGGCCGTGGGCCTCGGCGGTCCAGGCGATCGAATGCTGGCCGTGTTCCATGCCCAGGCTCATCAGCCGGTGATAGCTGGGGTGAAAGCGGACCTCGTCGAGCCGCCGGCCGAAGCGGTCGAAGGCCACCAGTTCGGGCGTCTCGCGGTTGGCCAGATCGCCAGCGGCCAGGATCTCGTCGCGGCCGAGGGCGGCGCCATAGGCGCGCACCCGGCGCACCGTGTCGGCGCAACCCCACCGCTTCACGGTCTCGGCGAACGCCAGGTCGCTGTCGAACAGATTGTAGTCGGTCAGCGGCTCGGGCTGGTTGGTGACCTCATGGGTCGGCAGGTGGCTCTGCGGTCGGAACGGCGTCATCGCGATCTCTCTCCCCAAGGCACGGATCGTTGCTCCGCTTATGCTCTCAGGATGGAGCCCGACCGCGGCCGGCACAAGGGACTATCCCCGGCGCCGGCACCGGGCTCAGCCGGCCACCGGCAGCACCGTCCCTTGGGCCACCGCACACAGCCGACGTTCCGCCCCGCTTTCGGCGAAAACATGCGCTGTGCAAACCGCCTGGCGTTTGCCCGCCGACAAGGTCTGCGCCTCGGCCACCAGGCGCTCGCCGACGCCGGGGCGCAGATAGTTGATCTTGAACTCCGAGGTCAGCGCATTGCCGCCGAGCGCCAGCCCACCGGCAAAGGTAATCGCATTGTCGGCCAGATAGCTGATCACGCCGCCATGGACGAAACCGTGTTGCTGGCGGTGCCGGTCGCACAGGTCGAGCGCGATCCGCGCGTCGTCCGCCCCCACCGAGACGAGCTCGGCACCGATCCAGCGGCTGAACGGCTGGGCCTCGAAAACCTGGCGCGCAAAGGCGGTCATGTCGGCATGGTCAGTCATCGCGATCCTCCCCTCATGGACCCGTAAGTCGGGCCGTCGCGTGGCGTTTTCCCGCCACTATGGGCGCTTCGGCGGTCGCGGGCCACCCCGGAGCGGCGGACGCGGCGAGCGCCCAGGCACCCGGTCTGCGCGCCCTGCAGCGCGCTTGGACCGCCGCAGGCGGCCGGATCGCCGCCGCATACCGGCCCGGCATCTTCCTCAAACGCGCAGAAAACCCCGGAAAATGTTGATTTTCCGGCCGCCGTGGCGTACCCGGTCGGGCGTGTATCATCCGACTGGCTAACCCTGGAGAGCCGCTATGGCCACGCGTTCCGTTCCCACCCCCGCCGACCTGACCAGCCTGGCGCAAGACGCCAAGGCCTGGCCGTTCGTCGAGGCGCGCCGGGTGCTCAAACGGGTGGCAGACGCCGGCGGCCCGGAAAAAGGCTTCGTGCTGTTCGAAACCGGCTACGGCCCGTCGGGCCTGCCGCACATCGGCACCTTCGGCGAGGTGGCGCGTACCACCATGGTCATGCGCGCGCTGCAATGGCTGGCGCCCGATCTGCCCACCAAGCTGATCTGTTTTTCCGACGACATGGACGGCCTGCGCAAGGTGCCCGGCAATGTGCCGAACCAGGACATGATGGCCGCCCATCTGGACGAGCCCCTGACCGTGGTGCCCGACCCGTTCGGCACCCATGACAGCTTCGGCGCCCACAACAATGCCCGGCTGCGCGCCTTCCTCGACCGGTTCGGCTTCGAGTACGAATTCTATTCGGCGACCGACTGCTACAAGAGCGGCCGCATGGACGCGTCGTTGCAGAAGGTCCTGGCCAATTATGACGCGGTGATCGACGTGGTGCTGCCGACCCTGGGCGAGGAACGGCGCAAGACCTATTGCCCGTTCCTGCCGATCAGCCCGACCACCGGCAAGGTCTTGCAGGTGCCGCTGGTCGAACGCGACGCGGACGCCGGCACGGTCACCTTCCGCAACGAGGACGGCAGCCTGTTCACCGTGCCGGTCACCGGCGGCCATGTGAAGTGCCAGTGGAAGGTGGACTGGGCGATGCGCTGGGACGCGCTCGGCGTCGACTATGAGATGGCCGGCAAGGACCTGATCGAGTCGGTCAAGCTGTCGAGCCGGATCACCCAGATCCTCGGCAACCGGCCGCCCGAAGGCTTCAGCTACGAGTTGTTCCTGGACGACCGGGGCGAGAAGATCTCCAAGTCCCGGGGCAATGGCATCTCGATCGAGGATTGGCTGCGCTACGCCACCCAGGAGAGCCTGGCGCTCTACATGTTCCAGGCGCCGCGCAAGGCCAAGAAGCTCTATTTCGACGTCATCCCCAAGGCGGTCGACGAGTATTACACCCATCTGGCCAAGTTCGCCGACCAGACGCCCGCCCAGCAGGTGGAAAACCCGGTGTTCCACATCCACGGCGGCGCCGTGCCCGCGGTGCACATGCCGGTCAGCTTCGCCCTGCTGCTCAACCTGGTCAGCGCCGCCCACACCGAGGACAAGGCCAGGCTCTGGGGCTATGTGAGCCGCTATGCGCCCGACACCACGCCCGACAGCCACCCCGCCCTCGACGCGCTGATGGACTATGCGATCGCCTATTTCGACGACTTCGTGGCCCCGACCAAGCGCTATCGCCTGCCCGACGCCACCGAACGCGCCGGGCTTGAGGACCTGGCCCGGCGGCTGCGCGCCCTGCCCGCCGACGCCGACGGCGACACGATCCAGAACGAGGTCTTCGCCGCCGGCAAAACCGCCGAGTTCGACAATCTGCGCGATTGGTTCAAGGCGCTCTACGAGGTCCTGCTGGGCCAGAGCCAGGGCCCGCGCATGGGCGGCTTCATCGCCCTTTACGGCGTCGACCCGACGCTGGCGATGATCGACCAGGTGCTCGCCGGCCAGCCGCTCGGCCAGACCGAGCCGGCATCGTGACCGTGCGGGTCGCCATCACCGGCGCGTCGGGGCGCATGGGCCAGACGCTGATCGACAGCGTCGCCGGGCGCGCCGGCGTCGAACTGGCCGGCCTGACCGACACGCCGGGCAGCCCCTGGTACGGGCGCACGGTGGCCGGGCTGCCGGTCAGCGACGATGCCGCCGCCGCGTTCGCCGCCGCCCATGTGGCGGTCGACTTCACCGTGCCGGCGGCGACCCGCGCCCACGCCGAGCTCGCCGCCACCCACGCCACCGCCCTGGTCGTCGGCACCACCGGCCTCGACGCCCAGGACCAGGCGGCGATCAGCGCGGCAGCGGCCCATGTGCCGGTGGTCCAGGCGGCGAATTTCTCGCTGGGGGTCAATTTGTTGGCAGCGCTCGTTCAACAGGCGGCCGAACGTCTGGGGACGGATTGGGACATCGAGATCCTGGAGATGCACCACCGTCACAAGGTGGACGCGCCGTCGGGCACCGCGCTGGCCTTGGGGGCGGCGGCGGCGCGCGGCCGGGGCGGCGATCTCGACACGCTCCGGGCCGGCCCGCGCGACGGCATCACCGGCCCGCGCGAGCCCGGCCAGATCGGCTTTGCGGCGCTGCGCGGCGGCGACGTGGCCGGCGAGCACAGCGTCATCTTCGCCGGCACCAAGGAGCGCCTGGAGTTGACCCACAAGGCCACCGACCGGGCGATCTTCGCCGAAGGCGCGCTGCACGCCGCGCTGTGGGCCGCCGAGCCGGGCCGAGCGCCCGGCCTTTACAGCATGGCCGACGTGCTGGGGATCGGCTGACCATGGGCCGCCGGGGCGCACAGGCCGGTATGTGGGTCGCCCTGGGCGCGGTTCTGGCGGCCCTGGCCAGCATCCCGGCCCCAGCGCCCGCCCTGGCCCAGACCATGCCCGACCCCGGCATCGCGACGCCCCAGGCAACGGTGAGCGCGCGCGACGCCGACGCCATCCTGGCCGCCATCGACGTCTATCGCGGCGCCCACGCAGGCGCGCTGGCGGTGGTCTCGGACCGCACCATCGGCCGCGGCTTTCTGCCCACACCGGGCACGGCCGACGGCGCGGCGGCGATCCCCGAGGCCCTGCTCGACGCGCTCAAGGACCGCAATGTGGCGCGCGCGCCCCTCGACAGCTTGTGCGACGGGGTCGAGCGCTGCCGGGTGCTCACCGCCGAGGTCCAGGCGCGCTTTCGCGACCGCGCCGAGCGGCGCCGGCAGCGCGCGCTCGACGGCGGCGAGCGGTTGCCGCGCGGCTACAACCCGTTCTGGGCGGCGTTCAACGACACCTTCCCCAAGGCGGCGGGGCTGTTGCGGGTCTCGCTGCCGGCGTTTTCCGACGACGGCAGCCGCGCCCTGGTCGCCATCGTCTGGACCGCCCACCGCATCCAGGGCGGCAGCCAGCTCGTGTTGATGAAAGAGACCGGCTGGGGCTGGGAGATCGAGCGGGTGGTCGCCGGCAATCTGGCGCTCTAGCCCGAGACCGTCAGCGACCGCTGCGCGACCCGCGAAAGCCGCTCAGCCGCCGGGTGTGGGCGGGGCCTGGTTGGTGCGAAACCGATACAGCGCCTCGTCGAGCGCGGCGGCCATCTCCAGGCGCTCGTCGCGGCTCAGGAACGAGCCCACCACCGCTTCCACGCCGCGCGACACCAGCCGCACCTGGGCGCGGTGGCTGCCGGCGTGGCGCACGTCGACACGGGCGAAGACGGGTTCGAGCCGGGCGGTGCGGGTGCGGCCATCGGGCGCGGTATAGGCCACATCGAGCCCGGCGCGGCTGAGCCGGATCGTCTCGGTCCGGCGCCCGGCGCGGTCGTTGAGCTTGAACGCGCCCCAAAGCAGCCCGGCGTCGAGGATGAAGAACAGCGCCACCGGCCATGCGCCGACCGCCCAAAAGCGCAGCGCCGACACCGCCGACAACGCCGCCACCGCCCAGAACAAGCGCGCCCGCCCCGCCGGGCCGAGCGACCGGTTGGGTCGCAGCACGGCGTCGAACCAAACCGCCACCCCGGCCGGCGCGTCACCGGGCGCATCGGGGGGCGAGGCCCCGGCGGCGGCCGGTGCCAGGCTGGGCGGATAGGGCGGCGGACTAGACATCGCTCTGATACGACGTTGAGACTTGAACCGGTTCAGCGCAAGCGGCACAACTGCCGCTCCAGGTCCCCTGCCTGGCCGCGCCCCCCGCCCCCACCCCGTGCCACGAAAAGCGCCCGCCATGTCGCCCGCAACCGTCGAGGAAGTGTTCCGCCGCCTGGCCGCCGCCAACCCCGAGCCGCGCAGCGACCTGGAATATACCAACGCTTTTACGCTGCTGGTCGCGGTGGTGCTGTCGGCCCAGGCCACCGACGCCGGGGTCAACAAGGCGACCCGGGCGCTGTTCGCGGTCGCCGACACGCCGGAGCGCATGGCAGCCCTGGGGCTCGACGGCATCAAGGAGCGCATTCGCACCATCGGCCTGTTCAACAACAAGGCCAAGAATGTGCTGGCCCTGTCCGAGCGGCTGATCGCCGAGCATGGCGGCCGCGTGCCCGAAGACCGCGACGCCCTCGAAGCCTTGCCGGGTGTCGGCCGCAAGACCGCCAATGTGGTGCTGAACATCGCCTTCGGCCACGAGACCTGCGCGGTCGACACGCACATCTTCCGGGTCGCCAACCGGCTCGACCTGGCGCCGGGCAAGACGCCCCTGGCGGTGGAAAAGGGGCTGATGACGGTGATCCCCCAGCCCTATCGCCGCCACGCCCATCACTGGCTGATCCTGCACGGGCGCTATGTGTGCAAGGCGCGCAAGCCCAATTGCCCCGCCTGCCCGATCCGCGACCTGTGCCCCTATGAGCCCAAAACGCCGGCACCCGCCGACGCCTGATGCCGGCGGCGCGGATGCGGCCGAAGGCCGGTCAGGGCGCGCCCGGATCGGCGTCGACCGCGCGGGTGGCCGCAGCCTGTTGGCGCCAGTCGGCCCAGCGCGTCGGCGGCACCAGTGACTGCAGGCATGCGCCGGCGGCCAGCATGGTGCCGGTGATGTCGCGCGATTCCAGGTACGACGCCTTGAACGGCGCGCCGGGGCCGGCCTCGTAGAGGGTCACGTCGAACACGCAGCCGGCGCTGCGATACTGCATCACGTGCACCGCGCCCTCGCGGCGCACCAGATCGGGCGGGCCGAGCAGACCCTGCACCTCGGCCGCGGTCTTGCCCAGCAGCAGCCCCGGCTCAGGCGGCGGCACCGGGCGCCCGTCGACCTGCGGCACCGCAGACGGCGGCACGCCGGGCCCCCCGCGCCGCGCGCCACCATGGGCAGACCGGTCAGCCGAGGCACCAGCAACGGCAGCGTCCGCCGCCGCCGATCCGCCTTCGCGCCAGCCGTCGATCCGCGACCCCAGGTCGGCGCACCCGGCGAGCGCCAGCAGCGCCAGCGGCACGGTCAGACGCCATGCGCGGGCGGTCATGGCCGCGCCGTCCCGGCCCGGGGCGGGCGCGGCCCGGCACCGGCCGCACGGCGTTCCTGGTGGAACAGATGGGTCATCAGCATGGCGCCCAGCACCGGCGCGAACAGATTGACGATCGGGATCATGAACAGCGCCGCGATCACCAGCCCGGCGCGCCAGGTAAGTGTGCGGTGGGCGCGGCGCAGTTCCGCCACCTCGCGCCGGCGCACGTGGCGCACCACCACCATCTCGAAATACTCGCGCCCCAAGAGCCCCGCATTGACCAAGAGAAACAGCCCGGCCATGACCAGCGAGCCAACCCCGGTGGCAAGCAAAATCAGATACAGCGGCAAGATCACCAGATTGATCAGCAAGCTGACGCCCAACAGCCGCAGCCCAAGCCCGACCTCGTCGATCAGCCGCGCCTCGGCGCCTTCGGCTGCCTCGGGGTAATGGCGGCTTTCCACCGCGTGCACCACGTCTTCGAGAAAGAAGCTCATCACCAGCGTGGCGAGACCGGGAAACAGCACATAAGCCGCGACCACCACCAGCGCCACCGCCGCCAGCCCCGCCGCCACGTCGGCCACCGGACCGAGCCACGCCCAATTCGGGTCGGGCAGATACGGCACCAGCGCCACCAGGCCGATGAGCGCGCCGACAAACACCGCCGCAGCGGTCATCAAGCCGATCACCACCACCCGCTGAACGGCCGGTTCGTTCAATCCGGCAAGTGTCAAACGCAAGGATTTTGCAAGCATTCACAGTTCCTTTGGCCGCGGGCCTTCAATTATTCTCAAGACCATGTTACGCCAAGCGCGCTTTTCGAGGCGGCGCGCGGCGTCAGACGACGTGCCGCGAACAGCGGACAGGAGACACTTTTGGCTGATACCATTGATGTGGTCGGCATTGGCAACGCAATTGTTGACGTGATTTCTCGCACCGACGACGCCTTCCTGAAAAAACACGCCATGGACAAGGGCGCCATGATCCTGATCGACGCCGACCAGGCGGAGACGATCTACGCCCAGATGGGCCCCGGCGTGGAATCGTCCGGCGGCTCGGCGGCGAACACCATCGCCGGCATCGCGTCGCTGGGCGGCGCCTGTGGTTTTATCGGCAAAGTGCGCGACGATCAGCTTGGCAATGTGTTTACCCACGACATTCGCTCGCTGGGCGCCGAGTTCACCACCCCGGCGGCCACCGACGGCCCGCCCACGGCGCGCTGTCTGGTGCTGGTCACCCCCGACGGCCAGCGCACCATGAACACCTTCCTCGGCGCCTGCCAGGGCCTCGGCCCCGACGACGTGGAAGAAGCGATGCTCAAGCGCGCCAAGATCGTCTATATGGAAGGCTATCTGTGGGACCCCCCGGCCGCCAAGGACGCCTTCGTCAAGGCCATGGACATCACCCGGAAGAACGGCGGCAAGGCCGCGTTCACGCTCTCGGACAGCTTCTGCGTCGACCGCTATCGCTCTGAATTCCAGGCGCTTTTGAACGACGGCAAGATCGACATCCTGTTCGCCAACGAAGCCGAACTGAAATCGCTCTACGAAACCGACGATTTCGACGCGGCGGTCGAACAGGTGGCGGCCAAGGTCGAGGTGGCGGTGTGCACGCGCTCGGAAAAGGGCGGAACGCTGGCGCGCGGCAGCGAACGGGTGCACGTGCCGGCCGAACCGACCACGGTGGAAGACACCACCGGCGCGGGTGACCTCTATGCCGCCGGCGTGCTCACCGGTCTCAGCCGGGGCCTGAGCCTGGAAGCCGCCGGCCGCATGGGGGCCATCGCGGCCGCCGAGGTGATCAGCCATCTGGGCCCGCGCCCGGAACACGATCTGAAAAAGCTGGTCGCGCAGAAGATCAGCGCCTGATCGGCGCCGTCGCGCCCTGCATCGGGGTGTTTTGGGGGGCCACGGCCCCCCCCTTTCGCGTCCTTAGCGGCGCGCCAGCGTCACGTCAGACCGGCGGCGACGAACAGGGCCACGGTGATGAGGAAGCCCAGCGCCCAAACCACCGAGCGGCCATTGCCCCAGTCGGCCACATAAGCGCGCCAATAGACCAGCCGTACCGCCACGAAGGCCAGCGCCAGGCCGTCCCGGATCATCGGGTCGGCGCCGAAGGCGTGCGCGGCCCAGACCCCGGCGGCGAACGGGGCGAAGGCTTCAAGGCTGTTGGCGTGGGCGGCCTGGGCCTTGGCGCCGGCACCTTCGAGGCGGGCCTGCTGGGCGCGCGGGTTGATATTGTCGTACCGGCCTTCCTGCGCGATCGCGCCGCGGATCGAGCCGGCGCGCGGCGCATAGGCGATAATCAGGAAGGCGAGCACACACCAGGCGGCAATGGTCATCTCTCGGTCACTCCGGTTTTGTTGTCGGACCAACGAGATACGGCTGGGTGCGACAAATGGGTCAACCGGCGTTGACCAGCATCGCCCCCAACGGCCGGCCGCCGAAGATGTGCACGTGCAGGTGCGGCACCTCTTGGTGGGCGTCGGCGCCATGATTGGCCAGGATACGAAAGCCCGGGTCCGACAGGCCCAATTCCCGCGCCACATGGCCCACGGTACGGAAAAAGCCCAGCACCAGCTCGTCGGGCGCGTTGGCGGTGAAATCCTCCATGGACACATACGCGCCCTTGGGGATCACCAGCACGTGCACCGGCGCTTGCGGGTGAATGTCGTGAAAGGCGAGCGCGTGCTCGTTCTCATAGACCTTGTTGCACGGCAGTTCGCCGCGCAGGATCTTGGCGAAGACATTGTCGGGATCATAGGCCATGGGCGGCGCTCCTCAAGCTGGCAGGGTCCGTGGGTCCCGACTTTGGCGGCTTGACGCAGGCGCCGCAAGCCCCGGCCGCCAAACCGCTTTTCCTGTCCGCCCCGGATCAGTCGGAGCGCGCCGCCTTCTCCGCCAGCCCCGACAAGCCCTGGCGCTCGGCCAGCCGGTCGAGCACCCGGGCCGGGTCCACGTCCATCTCGGCCAGCAGCACCAGCCAGTGGAACAACAGGTCGGCCGATTCCGAGACCACCGCGTCCGGCCCCTCGCCCACCGCCGCGAGCGCGGTCTCCAGCCCCTCCTCGCCGACCTTCTGGGCGATCTTGGCGCGGCCCTTGGCGAACAGCCGGGCGGTATAGCTGGTCTGGTCGTCGCCGGCGGCGCGACGCTCGGCGATGGTGGCGACCAGCGCGTCGAGCACCTGCCAGTCGCGACCCGGTGCCGGGGTGTCCTGGCGGGCTTGAGGAGCGCCAGGGGAAGCGTCGGGGGCTTGGGTGTTCTTGGGGCGGTCAGCCATGGTCGCCCTCGCGCATCGCCAGCCCGGCCGCCGCCATATAGCGCTTGGCCTCGGGGATCGAATGGTCGCCGAAGTGGAAGATCGACGCCGCCAGCACCGCCGAGGCATGGCCGTCGCGCACGCCCGCCACCAGATGGTCGAGCGTGCCGACGCCGCCCGATGCGATCACCGGCACCGGCACCGCATCCGCCACCGCCCGGGTCAGCGCCAGGTCGAAGCCGTCGCGGGTGCCGTCCTTGTCCATGGAGGTGAGCAGGATCTCGCCTGCGCCCTTCTCAGCCGCCAGCCGGGCATAGGCGACCGCGTCGATACCGGTGCGGGTGCGCCCGCCATGGGTGAACACCTCCCAGCGCCCGGGGCTGATCTGCTTGGCGTCCACCGCCACGGTGATGCACTGGCGGCCGAAGCGCTGCGCCAGCTCGGCGATCAGGTCCGGGCGGTCGACGGCGGCGGTCATCACCGACACCTTGTCGGCGCCGGCGACCAACAGCTTGCGTACGTCTTCCGCCGTGCGCACGCCGCCGCCGACGGTCAGCGGCATGAAGCACTGCTCGGCGGTGCGGCGCACCACGTCGAGCAGGATCGAGCGTTTCTCGTGGCTCGCCGTGATGTCCAGAAAACACAGCTCGTCGGCGCCGGCGCGGTCATAGACGCGCGCCTGTTCCACCGGGTCGCCGGCGTCGCGCAGGTCGACGAAATTGACCCCCTTGACCACCCGGCCGGCCTTCACGTCGAGACACGGGATCAGCCGCACGCTGAGCATCAGGGGGCCTCCAACAGCGCCAGGGCAGCGCCCAGGTCGAGCGTGCCGTCATAAAGCGCGCGCCCGGCGATCACGCCCTCGATGGTGCCCGAGCAGTGCTTTTGCCGCTCCACCAGCGCCTGCAGATCGCCCAGGCCGCGCACCCCGCCCGACGCGATGATCGGGATCGACACCGCCTCGGCCAGGTCCGCCACCGCGTCCACATTGACCCCGGTGAGGGTGCCGTCGCGGTCGATATCGGTGAACACGATGGCGGCGACGCCGGCCTGTTCGAACCGGCGGGCGAGGTCGGCCACCGGCAGGTCGTCCGCCGTTTCGGCCCAGCCTTCGACCGCCACGCGCCCGCCGCGCGCGTCGATGCCGACGGCGATGCGGCCGGGGTGGCGCCGGCACGCCTCGATCACCGTGTCGGGTTCGCGCACCGCCAGGGTGCCCAGGATCACCCGGTCGACGCCCCGGTCGAGCCATTGGGCGATGGTCGTCAGGTCGCGGATGCCGCCGCCCAGTTGCACCGGCACGCCGACCGTGGCCACCACCCGCTCCACCGCCGCGCCGTTGACCGGCTGGCCGGCGAAGGCACCGTTGAGGTCGACCAGATGGAGGGCATGGCAACCCGCCGTCTCGAACGCCTTGGCCTGGGCTGCGGGGTCGTCGTTATAGACCGTCGCGGCGTCCATGCGGCCCTGATAGAGCCGCACGCACTGGCCGTCCTTCAAGTCGATGGCGGGATACAGCTTCACGGCATCAGCCCTCTTCGTCCTCGTCCGACAGCCCGTCGGGGTCGTCCAGGTCCTTGGAAAAATACGCCCCGGCGACGAACCGGCCGTCCACATGGGCATAGTGCGACTTCACCGCCCAGCGGTGGAAGCCCTTGGCGCGCACCAGGCTTTGCGCCGCCTCGCGGTCGGCGCGGATCGACAGGTCCAGCACCTTGAGGTCCAGGTCGCGCGCGCGCGCCTCGGCCGCGTCGATCAAGCCGCGCGCCAGGCCGAAACCGCGCGCATCCGGGGCGACGAAGAACGACGCGATCTCGCCGCTCGACGGGCCGGTCTCGGACAAGGGCGGCGGCTGGATCAGTTGCAGGCCGCCGCGCACCCGGCCGTTGAGCCGGGCGACGAACAGATCCCGGTGCGGCGCCAGCATGACACCGCGAAAATATTTCTCCAGCGGCGCCTGGCCCGGCGAGCGCGTCCAATTGGCGCCGCCCTCGTCGATCGCCGCCTCGGCCGCCTTCACCAGGTCGCCGAGTTCATGGTCTTCCAGCGCCGTCACCCGCGTTACTGCCGTATGCACCATCATCTCCGGAAGGACATTCATGCCGTCTGCGCTCATGGCCGCCACCTTAAGAAGTTTTCCAACAGCTTCTGCCCCATTTGCTGGCTTTTCTCAGGGTGAAACTGGGTTCCGACCACCGTGTCGCGCCCAATCGCGGCGACAAAGCGGCCGCCATGGTCGCTCTCGGCCAGGACCGCCGCACGCGCAGCGGGCACGAAATGATAGGAATGGACGAAATACATATGGGCACCGGGGCCGATGCCGTCGAGCAGCGGGTGGCGGCTGCCGGCCAGCGTCGGCGTCAGGCGGTTCCAGCCCATGTGCGGGATCTTGGCCGCCCGGTCAGCCGGCTTGAGCGGCTGGACTTCGCCGGCGATCCAGTCCAGGCCCGGTTCGACCCGGTATTCATGGCCCCGACTGGCCAGCAACTGCATGCCCACACAGATGCCCAGGATCGGCTTGGCCGCCCGGCACGCCTCGTCGAGCGCGTCGAGCATGCCGGCCACCCGGGCCAGACCGTCGCGACATTCGGCAAACGCGCCGACGCCCGGCAGCACCAGCCGGTCGGCCCGGCGCACCGCGTCGGGGTCGGCGGTCACCGCGACCCGCCGGTCGATGCCAGCACCGCGCGCCGCCCGCACCAGAGCCTTTTCCGCAGACCGGAGATTGCCCGACCCGCAGTCCACCACCGCAACCCGTTCGCTCATGCGCTCAACGTCCCCTTGGTCGACGGCGCGGCGTCGGGCCGGCGCGGGTCGATGGCCAGCGCCATCTTGAGCGCCCGGGCCAGCGCCTTGAACGCGGCCTCGGCGATATGGTGATTGTTGGTCCCGGCCAATTGGGTGACGTGCAGGGTCAGCCCGGCCTCCCAAGCGAAGGCGCGGAAGAACTCCTGCACCAGCTCGGCGTCCATGGTGCCCAGCCGGTCCTGGGTGAAGGTCACGTCCCAGACCAGGAACGCGCGCCCCGACACGTCGAGCGCGGCGCGCACCAGCGCCTCGTCCATGGCCACATAAGCCGCGCCGAAGCGTTCGATACCCGCCTTGTCCCCCAGCGCCTGGGCCACCGCGCGGCCGAGCACGATACCGCAATCCTCGACCGTATGGTGGGCGTCGATATGCAGGTCGCCCTCGGCCTTGAGCGCCACGTCGATCAGGCTGTGGCGGGCCAGCGCGGTCAGCATATGGTCGAAGAAGCCGACACCGGTGTCGATGTCGGCGATGCCGGTGCCGTCGAGCGCGACCCGGGCGGTGATGGCGGTTTCCTTGGTCTGGCGGGAGACCTGGCCCTGACGCATGATCATCGGACCCCTCTTGGCTGCGCCGGCGGCGGCGCGCATCCCTCACCGCGCCATCCCCGACCGGGCTGATCATCGGCCGGACAGCAGCAAAGCAGCCCCCAGCCCGGTCGCGGCGGGGTATAACAGGCCCAGGCGTCCAAGCCAATCGCCAAGGTGGCCACCTTGCGACGCGCCGCGCGCGACTTTACATACCCCGCAATCCGGTGCCCGGCGACCCGAGGCGCCCGATCCATCTCACGTCCGGCGCTGTCGATACCCTCGCGCGCCGGCCGGCCTTTGACAGGAGATCCCATGTCCCCGCAATCCGCGTCGCCGCCCTGGCACGGCACCACCATCGTATCGGTGCGCAAGGATAACCAAGTGGTCGTCGCCGGCGACGGCCAGGTGTCGGTGGGCGACACGGTGATGAAGGGCACCGCGCTCAAGGTGCGCCGGCTGGCCAAGGGCAACATCCTGGCCGGGTTCGCCGGCGCCACCGCCGACGCCTTCACGCTGATGGAACGGCTGGAGGCCAAGCTCGAACGCCACCCCAACCAGCTCAAGCGCGCGGCCGTGGAACTGGCCAAGGACTGGCGCACCGACCGCTATCTGCGCCGGCTCGAAGCGATGATGATCGTCGCCGACGCCGAGGTGTCGCTGGTGCTCACCGGCCTTGGCGACGTGCTAGAGCCCGACGACGGCGTCATCGGCATCGGCTCGGGCGGCAATTACGCACTCGCTGCGGCGCGCGCGCTGGCCGACCAGCCGCTCAGTGCCGAACAGGTGGCCCGCCGCGCCATGGCGATCGCCGCCGGCATCTGCATCTATACCAACGACCAAGTGACCCTCGAAGCCCTGGACCTGTCATGACCGCTTTTTCGCCGCGCGAGATCGTTTCCGAACTGGATCGCTTCATCATCGGTCAGGGCGACGCCAAGCGCGCCGTGGCCATCGCCCTGCGCAACCGCTGGCGGCGCCAGCAACTCGACGGCGACATGGCCGACGAGGTGCTGCCCAAGAACATCCTGATGATCGGCCCTACCGGCGTCGGCAAGACCGAGATTTCGCGCCGGCTCGCCAAGCTCGCCCAGGCGCCGTTCCTCAAGGTCGAGGCGACCAAGTTCACCGAAGTGGGCTATGTGGGCCGCGACGTGGAACAGATCATCCGCGACCTGGTGGAGACCGCGCGCGCCATGGTGCGCGAACGCGAGCGCCGCAATGTCCGCGCCCAGGCCGAACTCAATGCCGAGGAACGGGTGGTCACCGCCCTGGTCGGCGACCAGGCGGGCGAGACCACGCGCAAGAAGTATCGCGACATGCTGCGCAGCGGCGAGCTGGCCGACAAGGAGGTGGAACTCGACCTGTCGGACACCGGCGGCGCGTCGCTGCCGACCATGGACATCCCCGGCATGCCGGGCGCGCAGATGGGCATGGTCAATCTGGGCGACATGCTCGGCAAGGCGTTCGGCAAGCCCACGGTGCGCAAGCGTCTGCGCGTCGCCGACGCCTATGAAACGCTGATCGCCGAGGAGTCCGACAATCTGCTGGACGACGACCAGGTCAACCGCGAGGCGATCACCCTGGTCGAACAGTCGGGCATCGTGTTCCTGGACGAGTTGGACAAGATCTGCGCGGGCGAACAGACGCGCGGCGGCGACGTCAGCCGCGAGGGCGTACAGCGCGACCTGCTGCCGCTGATCGAGGGCACCTCGGTGTCGACCAAATACGGCGCGGTCAAGACCGACCATGTGCTGTTCATCGCCTCGGGCGCCTTCCACCTGTCGCGGCCGTCGGACCTGCTGCCCGAACTGCAAGGCCGGCTGCCGATCCGGGTCGAATTGTCGGCGCTGACCCAGGACGATTTCCGGCGCATCCTGCTGGAGCCCGAATACTCGCTGGTCAAGCAGTATGTGGCGCTGATGGCCACCGAGGGCGTGACCCTGGTGTTCACCGACGACGGCGTCGACGAGTTGGCGCGCATGGCCACCGATATCAACGCCACGGTGGAAAACATCGGCGCGCGGCGGCTGCACACGATCATGGAACGGGTGCTCGACGAGGTATCGTTCACCGCCACCGACCGCACCGGCGAGACGGTGACCGTCGACGCCGCCTATGTGCGCGAGCATCTGGGCAATCTGAGCGAGGACACCGACCTCAGCCGCTATATCCTCTGATCGTCCGCCAACGGTCAGCGGCGCCGGCGCACCATCACATAAAGCGCGCCGGCGCCGCCATGGCTATCGGCCGCCGGACCATAGGCATAGACGAAACCGCCCAGCTCCGCGCCGGTCAGCCATAGCGGCACCTGGCGCTTGAGCACGCCGCCTTCGGGCGCGAAATCCTCCCGCCGGCGATAGGCCGCCGGCACGTCGCCGGTCTGGCGAAACCGCCGGCCGCCGCGCCCGGTGACCACCAGCAAACAGCCCCCGCCTTGAGCATAGAGCTGCTGCACCGCCATGGTCAGCAACGACAGCGCCTGTTCCTGGGTGCGGCCGTGCAGGTCGAGCTTGCGGTCGATCGCCATCTGCCCGCGTGCCAGCCGCCGCGCGGTGCGCCGGTCGATCGCCGCAGCCGGTGCCGGCACGCGCGGCGCGTCGAGCGGATCGGCGGGCCGGGGCGCGCGCACCGGCCGGCGCGGCGGCGGCGCGCTCGCCACCACCTTGCGCTGGCCCAGGGGTTTGACGGTCTGCTTGACCGCATCCCACAAGGCCGCGTCCTCATCCGACAGGGTCTTCTTGGCCGCCATACCGTTCGTTCCACCGACCGTCATCAAGGGGCATCCGGCCCGATCCGGGCCGCCAATGGCCCCTTACATAGCGGCCATGGCGCCCGATGCCACCGTCTTGGGCACCAGCAGATAGAACCGCGCCTCGTGCATCATGTGGCCGGCGATCTCGGCCGCCTTGGGCCCGGTGCCCCAGAACACGTCGCCGCGCAGTGCGCCGCGGATCGCCCCGCCCACGTCCTGCGCCATCATCAACCGGCGCAGCGGCCGCGCTTCGTGGGTTTGGGGCGCGGGGTAGCTGGCATCCAGATAGACCGGCGCGCCCAAGGGCAGATGCGTCCGGTCCACCGCCAGGCTGCGCTCGGGCGTCAACGGCACACCGAGCGCGCCGATGGGCCCCACCGACCGGTCGGCCAACTCTTCGACGACGCGAAAGAAGATATAGGAGGGGTTCTCGGCCATCAACGCGGCAGCCTGGTCGGGATGGTCGCGCAGCCATGCCTTGATCCCCGGCGCGCTCGCCTGCCCCGGTGCCAACAGCCCGCGCGCGAGCAGTTCGCGCCCGACGCTGCGATAGGCATGACCGTTGCGCGCCGCATAGCCGACCCGCAGCACCGATCCGTCGCGCAACTGGATGCGCCCCGACCCCTGGATGTGCAGAAAAAACGCTTCGACCGGGTCGTCGAGCCAGACGATCTCCAGATCGCGCTGGGCGAGCGCACCGCGGTCGATGGCGCCGCGGTCGGGCATGGGGCGCAGGCGGCCGTCCTCGACCCGGCCGGTGATCCGCTCGCCGTCGAGATCGGCGCGAAAGGCGCCCAGATCGACGGTCACCAAGTCGGGCGGGGGGCCGTAAAGTGGCACGTCGAAGCGCTCGGTGCGAACCCGGCTGCCGGCCAGCACCGGCTCGTAATAGCCGGTCAGAAACCCCTGGCGTTCGGGGCCCAAGGTCAAGGCCAGGGGTTGGAAACGATCCTCGAAGAACGCCCGCGCGGTGCGCTCGTCGATCCCGCCGGCGGCCAGCGACCGGGCCTCGGCGCACAGCGGCGTCCAGTCGGCCATGGTGCCCACCGGGCCCGGCCCCACCGGTCGTTCGGCGGGCTGTTTCTCGAACGCCCGACAGCTTTGCAGAAACGCTTGCAGCGCCAAGCTGTGGTCGTCGGCCGCCCAGCCCGGCAGCGCGGCATAATCCACCGGGTCGTAGCGCAGCGCGCGGTCGATGGGCTTGGGCGGTTCGGGCGCCTTGGACGGCCGGGGCGGCACCAGGACCAGCGCCAGAACGACGCCGGCCAGCAGCACCGCCAGCGCAACCGCCACCAGCGCCCAGGTCCCATCGCGGGACGGCCGGGCCATGGCGTTACTCCGACCGGGTGGCGATCAGCGTCCAGTTGGGGTCGGCGGACTTGGGATCGCGCTCGAACGTCCAGCGGTCGGTGACCTCGATGGTGTCGGTGGGATCGCCCTCGATCACCCGGCCCTGCTCGTCGCGCACCAGGTTGACCAAGCTGGTGACGAATCGAACCGTCAGGCGCGCCCGGCCATCGACCATCTCGGCGTCGGCGATGTCCACCTTGTCCAGATCGACGATCTTGTTTTCGACCCGGTGCCCCTGTTCGGCCCGGTCGTCCATCGCCTTGGCAAAGCTGTTGAACAGCTTGTCGGACAGAAACGGCTTGATGGTTTCTTTGTCGCCGGCCCAGAACGCCTCCAGAATCATCGTGTAGGCTTCGCGGGCGCCGGACAGAAAGCCCGCCGGGTCGAACGACGCGTCGGCGCGGCGGATCTTGCGATAGACCTCGCGCAGCTTGGGGTCGGCTTCCATGTCGACCACGGACTCGCCATCGCCGCGCGCCTCGCGATCAGGGCTGGCCGGCTTACGAGCCAGCGGGCCGTCTTGGCCGCGCGGGCTGGCCTGACCCGGTGCCGGGGACTGATCATCCTCCGGCCGGCGGCCCAACACGCTGCGCAGGCGCAAGATGATGAAACCGGCAATCATGGCCAGAATGATGAGATCGACAACACCGCCGTTCATGAAAGATCACCTGTCTTGGGGGCTGCCCGCGGGACGGTCGAAAATCCCGCAGGATGTCCGAAATTTGAGCGGACCTTGCAACAGCCCTACAGTCTACGCACATCGAAGAAAGAGCGTCCACACCGTGAACGCCAGACATAGGGTGATGTGTCCATGAGAACAAGTGTCGGCCTCGTGCTGATCCTCCTGCTGGTCGGCCTGCCGCTGGCCGAATTGTATGCGTTCGGGCTTGCCGGCCAGGCCATCGGCCTGGGCTGGACCGTGCTGTTGACGATCGCCACGGCGGTCATCGGCGTGTCGATCGTCCGCCTGCAAGGCCGCGACCTTGTGTTGCGCATTCGTGCGGCGGCCGACCGGGGCGAACCGTTGATCGGCGACGTGCTCGAAGGCTTGCTGCTGGCCCTTTCGGGTGTGTGCCTGTTTCTGCCCGGCCTGTTGACCGACGCGGTGGGCTTCGTGCTGCTGATCCCCGGCCTGCGCCGGCTGCTGATCGCCTGGGGCGTCGGCAGCATGGTCAACGCCATGATCGTGCGCACCGAGACCGGCGCCGGCCCCGACCCGCGCGGCCATGACCCACGCTTTCACGACCCGCGCTTCCACGGGCGCCCGCACGGCCATGGCTCGGACGACATCATCGACCTGGAGCCCGACGCGGTGCGCTATGGCGACGACGACAGCGGGCGCAACGGCGACCGGCGCTGACATCTTTTTTGCCGTCGTGGTGCACCGCGCGGCGGTCTTGCCACCGCAGCGGGTCCAGGGGCAACAAACGCTTGTGGGCGGCCATGGGCTCATGCTAGCCACCGCGCGATCTGTCGGTGGCTGCGGCATCCGGCCCCTGGCCTGCGCGCACCCCGCGCCGACGCCTTCCTTCAGCGGACCCCATCACGGACAAGAGTGACACCATGGCAGAAGAAACCACCGGCCCCGAGGCCGGGTCCGACGCTCAACCCGCCGGCGGCGAAGCCTCGGTGGCGGCGCAATACGTCAAGGATCTGTCGTTCGAAAACCCGAACGCGCCGCAGACGCTCTATCGCCAGCCCGACGACAAGCCCAATATCGACGTGTCGGTGAACGTCCAGGCGCAACAGCGCGGCCAGGACGCCTATGAGGTGGAGCTGAAGATTTCGGCCACCAGCAAGACCAAGGAAGACACGCCCACGGTGATCTTCGCGGTCGAGGTGCAATATGCCGGACTGTTCATGGCGCGCAATCTGTCCGACGCGCAGTTGCAGCAGTTCCTGTTGATCGCAGCGCCGCAGATGCTGTTCCCGTTCGCCCGCCGGATCATCGCCGACGCGGTGCGCGACGGCGGCTTCCCGCCGCTGATGCTCGACCCGATCGATTTCCATGCGCTCTATCAACAGCAGCGCCAGCAGATCCAACAGCAGCAAACCGGCGACGCCCCGACGCTGAACTGACCCGGTGGACGGCGGCGCGCGCTCAGCCCCCGTCGCGCCGCCAGATCGGATCGGTCAACAGGTCGAGGAAGGCGGCGTGTGCGGCGGCTTCCTCGTCGCTCGGTGCATGCGGGCGCGCGGCGCGGTGCGGTCTGTGGACCTCGACCGTCGCCGTCCGGGTCGCCTCCGACACCAGTTCAAGCCCGCGCTGGCGCCCGCCTTGCAGCTCCAGATAGACCTCGGCGAGGATTTCCGCGTCGAGCAAGGCGCCGTGCAGGTCGCGCCGGGCGTTGCTGACGCCCAGCCGCTCGCACAATGCGTCGAGCGAATTGCGCTGGCCGGGAAACTTGCGCTTGGCCATCTCCAGCGTGTCGACGAACTGACGCGACGGCAGGGTCGGGCGCCCGGCCTTGGCCAGCTCGGCATTGATGAAGGTGCGGTCGAAGCTCGCATTGTGGGCGACCAGCGGCGTGTCGCCGACGAAATCCAGAAACCGGTCGACCATATCGGCGAACAACGGCTTGTCGGCCAGGAATTCGCGCCGCAGCCCGTGCACCCGGACCGCCTCTTCGGGCACGTCGCGCTCGGGGTTGAGATAGACGTGGAAGGTCTCGCCGGTGGCCAGGCCGTGGCGGATCTCGACGCAACCGATCTCGATCAGCCGGTGGCCCTCATTGGGATCGAAGCCGGTCGTTTCGGTGTCGAAAACGATTTCGCGCATGGTCGCTCCCTACGCTGCGTCTCGCGGCAATGCCCGGATCGCCGGGCCGCCCCAACCGGGCCGCCAGACCCGGCCGCGCGCCGCCGGCCAGGACCTTAACAGGCCGACGATGGCGCGCAAGGCCGGCCGGTGCCCATGGCCCGACGGGATCACCACATCGGCCCGCCGGCGCTTCTCGGCGTCGGGCATCTGAGCCGCCAGAATGCCGCGAAACCTGTCGGCGGTCATGCCCGGGCGGGCGAGCACCCGGCGCGCCTGGATGGCATAAGGCGCCGACACCACGGCAATACAATCGACCCGGTGCGCGCCGCCGGTCTCGAACAACAGCGGGATATCGAGCACCACGTGGCGCGCGCGGGCCCGCTGCTGGCGAGCCAGAAAGGCGCGCTGGTCGGCGAATACCAACGGGTGCAACAAGGCTTCAAGCCGCGCCTTGGCGCCGGGATCGGCAAACACCCGCGCGCCCAGGGCCGCCCGGTCGACGCCGCCGGCCACCACCACCTCAGGGAACACCCCGGCGATGGCGCGATACCCGGCCTGTCCCGGGCGCATCAGCGCGTGCACGCAGGCGTCGGAATCGAACACCGGCACGCCCAAGCGGCGGAACATCCGGGCCGCCGTCGACTTGCCCATGCCGATCGACCCGGTGAGCCCGATCACCAGCATCTAAAGCGCCGCCAACAGGTGCGCGCGGGTCGCCGCGTCAGCGGCCGCCTCGGCGCAGAAAAACGCCCGAAACGCCGGCACACCCTGGTGGATCAACATGCCGAGCCCGTCGACGGTCGCCAAACCGCGCGCCCGGGCGGCGGCCAGCAAGGGCGTCTCCAGCGGCACATAGACGATGTCATAGACCACCGCGTCGGCCGCCAAGGGCGCCAGGTCGAGCGTCAACGGCGGCTGCCCCGCCATGCCCAGCGACGTGGTGTTGACCAGCAACCCCGCACCGTCGAGCGCGCCGGCCAGCCGCTCCCAAGGGGCAACCGCCACGCGCGCGTCGCCCAAGGCCGAGGCCAGCGCCTCGGCGCGCGCCACCGTGCGGTTGACCACGGTCACCCGCGCCACTCCGGCGTCGAGCAAGGCCACCGCCGCGGCGCGCGCCGCGCCGCCGGCGCCCAAGATCACCGCCGGCGCGGCATCCGCCTGCCACACCGGCGCCGCCTGGCGCAGATGGCCCAGAAAACCGGCCACATCGGTGTTGGTGCCCTCAAGCGTGCCGTCTTCCCCCACCGTCACCGTATTGACCGCCCCCGCCCGGCGCGCCACCGGCGTCACCCGGTCGAGGGCATCGAACACCGCCTGCTTGTGCGGCACGGTGACATTGACGCCGCGAAACCCCAGCGCCGGCAACCCGGCAAGCGCGGCGCCCAGGCGCTCGGGCGCCACCGCCATGGGCACGTAAAACCCGTCGATCCCGGCGCGGTCGAGCCAAAACCCGTGCAGGCGCGGCGACAGCGAATGCGCCACCGGCCAACCGATGACCCCGGCGACCGGGCGATCGGCGGCGGTCACGACGCCACCGCCCCGACCCGGCGCAGATAGCCCAGCAGCGCCAGCAACGGCAGGCCCAGCACGGTGAAGTAATCGCCCTCGATCCGCTCGAACAGATGCACACCCAACCCTTCCAGTTCATAGCCGCCGACGCTGTCCAGCAGCCGGTCGCCCATGGCCGCGCAATAGGCGTCCAGAAACGCCGGGGTCAAGGACCGCACGGTCAGGTCGACCCGGTCGGCGGTCGACCATTGCACCGCGCCGTCGCCATAGACCGTGACCGCGCTGACCAGCCCGTGGCGGCGGCCGGACAGGCTTTCCAGATGGCGGCGCGCCTCGGCCCGGTCGCGCGGCTTGTCGTAAAGCCGGTCATCAAGGCTCAACACCTGATCGGCGCCGATCACCAGGGCGTCGCCATGGGCCGCGCCGACCGCCGACGCCTTGGCAGCGGCCAGCGCCCGGGCCACCGCCTCCGCGCCCTGCCCGGCCATGGCCGCCTTGACCGCCGCTTCGTCAACTCCCGCCGGCACCGCCGCGACCGCCAGGCCGGCGGCCGCCAACATCTCGCGCCGCGCCCGGCTGGCCGACGCCAGGATCACCCGGCGCTTACTTGACGCCAGCGCCATTGCCGCACGGCCCTTTGCGTTCGTGATAGAGGTTGATGATCGCGGCCGCCGCCTCTTCGATGGATTTGCGCGACACGTCGATCACCGGATACCCGCGCTCGTTACAGTACCGCCGGCACAGGCGCACCTCTTCGCGCACCGTCTCCAGGTCGGTATAGTCGGTCTGGCTCTGCTCCTGGATCGAGCGCAACCGGCTGGTGCGGATCTGGACCAACCGCTCGGGCGACGTGGTCAGACCGACCACCAAGGCATTGGCCTTGGCCATGCGCTCCTCGGGCATCCGCGCGTTCAACACGAACGGCACATTGGCGACGCGAAAGCCTCGATTGGCCAGATAGATCGCCGTCGGCGTCTTCGACGTGCGCGACACCCCGACCAGGATGATCTGAGCCGCCGCCAGCCCGTCGGGCATCTGCCCGTCGTCATGGGCCATGGTGTAGTGCATGGCCTCGATGCGGTCGAAATACTGCGCATCCATCATGTGCTGACGGCCCGGCAAATGGGTCGCTTCCTGGCCCAGATAGGACGCCAGCGCGCTGATCACCGGGTCGAGCACCGACACATGCTTGAGCCCCGCCGCCGAACTGCGCCGCACCAGCACATCGCGGATCTGTTCGTTGACCAGTGTGTACAGCACCAGGCCCGGCCGCCGCTCGATATCGTTCATCACCCGGTCCATCTGCTGCGGCGAGCGGATCATCGGCCAGATGTGCTTGCGCACCTCGCCGGTGTCGAACTGGGCGAGCGCCGCCTTGGCCATGGACTCCAGCGTTTCGCCGGTGGCGTCGGAAATCAGATGGATGTGTTGAACCGTTTTGGCGGTGTTCATAACCGGGGGAAGATCCTGTGAAACGCGCTGTGGATAACTGTGGGTAAAATGGGGATAACAGGCCGATTTTCCCGGTCAAGCCCAGCAAGCGACCAAACGAGCGTTTTTCCCCCCGTCCCCATGGGCATAAGCGTGCGGGCTGTGGACCCGGTGGACAAGCCGAAAAAACGCAGTTCTGCGCGGCAACCTTATCCCCATAGTTCACATCTTTCCCTGCGGCGCCAATTCAGGCTATGCAGCCGCTTATCCCGTGTACTGCTTGGGTTTCCAACCCGGCATGGCGGCCCGGGCCTGCTGGCTGTGGAAAACCTTGTCACAACCGGGTTATGCCCGTTATCCACCGCAAACCACCACCACCACCAGATTCTCATAGTTTGTAGAAAGGGAAAGCCAGGTGACCTTGATCATCGAGACCCTGAAGGGGCGGCCGCAAGAGCGTGCGCCGTTCTGGTTCCTGCGCCAGGCCGGTCGCTACATGGACGAGTATCGCGAGGTCCGTGCCCAGGCCGGCGGGTTCCTGGACCTGGTGTTCAATCCCGAATTGGCGACCGAGGTGACGCTTCAGCCGATCCGCCGGTTTTCCCCCGACGCAGCGATCCTGTTTTCGGACATCCTGGTGACGCCCCTGGCTCTGGGTCAGGATCTGTGGTTTGAGCAGGGCGAAGGCCCCCGCCTGACGCCGTTGAGCGAGTTCGATTGGCGAACCAAGCTCGATCCGGCGAAGGCGCACGATTGTCTGGCGCCGATCTACGAAACCGTCGAACGGCTCACGACCGCCCTGCCCGAGCCGGTATCGCTGATCGGTTTTGCCGGCTCGCCCTGGACCGTCGCCACCTACATGGTCGCCGGTCGCGGCACCAAAGACCAAGGCCCGGCGCGCGACATGGCCTATCGCGACCCCGAAGCTTTCGCCGAGGTGATCGAGCGGTTGGAAATCGTCACCGTCGATTACCTGATCCGCCAGGTGAAGGCAGGCGCCGAGGCGGTCATGCTGTTCGACAGCTGGGCCGGCGTGTTGCCGCCCGACCAATTCGACCTGTGGGTGACCCAACCCACCAAGCGCATCGTCGAAAAGCTGCGCGCTGCGGTCGATGTGCCGGTCATCGGCTTCCCGCGCGGCGGCGGGCTGAACCTCAAATCCTACCTGCAGACCGGCGTCGACGCGATGCACATCGACGAGACCGTGCCCGCCGCCTGGGCGGCCGAACACCTGCAACCCCATGTCTGCATTCAGGGCAATCTGGACCCGCGTCTGCCGCTGATCGGCGGCGACGCAATGACCCGGGCCGCCGATGATGCATTGCAGGCCTTGAAATCGGGCGCCCATGTGGTCAATCTTGGCCACGGAATCACCCCCGACGTTCCGCCCGCGCACATCGAGGCGCTGGCGGCCCACCTGAAATCCAGCCGCCGGTAACGCCGGCTCCCGCACACGAGGCCTGCCATGTCGCTGACCGATCCCGTCGCCTGGGCGCACACGCTTCACATCATGGCCGTGATCTTCTGGATGGCCGGCTTGTTCATGCTGCCGCGCTATTTCGCCTATCACGCCGAAGCACAGGTGGGCAGCGACGAGGACAAGGCCTGGCAGGCCCGCGAGGCGCGGCTGCTGCGCATCATCATGAATCCGGCGATGATCGCCACCTGGGTGCTGGGCATCTGGGTGGCGGTCGACCGGGGCTATCTGGTCGGCCAGGGCTGGCTGCACACCAAGCTGGCCCTGGTAGTGGTGCTGACCGTGTTCCACATGGTGCTGGCGCGCTGGCGCAAGACGTTCGTCGCCGGCGAAAACACCCGGACCACCAAATTCTACCGCATGGTCAACGAAATCCCGTCTTTCGGGATCATCTTCATCGTCTTCCTGGTGGAGTTCAAGCCGTTCTGACGCTGCGAGTGTGGCGTCTTTTCCCTTGACTGCCGGTGCCGTTATGGTACACAAAGCGGTGGACATTGGACATCGTCCCAACAATTCCCACATGCCCACGCTTTTTCCCGTCGCGTTACCACTAAGGCAACGTGTGGGCTGACCTCCTACCTCCCATCAGACATGACGTGCACCCGGCGCCCAAGCCGCGGTGAAGCGTACGGCACAGAAGCGCAATGCAGCTCCAAGAATTGAAACAAAAGGCGCCGGCAGAGCTCTTGGCTCTGGCGGAAGAATATGGCGTCGAAAACGCCTCGACCATGCGCAAGCAGGACATGATGTTCGCCATTCTCAAGCAACTGGCTGAGAATGACGAAGAAATAACCGGCGGCGGCGTGATCGAGATCTTGTCCGATGGCTTTGGCTTCTTACGATCGCCAGAGGCCAATTATCTGCCCGGACCCGACGACATTTATGTCAGCCCGAGCCAGATTCGCCGCTTTGGCCTGCGCACCGGCGACACCGTCGAAGGCTATATCCGTGCGCCCAAGGACGGCGAGCGCTATTTCGCCCTGCTGCGGCTGTCGAAAATCAATTTCGAAGAGCCCGAGAAGGTCAAGCAGAAGGTCAATTTCGACAATCTGACGCCGCTCTACCCCGAAGATCAGCTCAAGCTCGACCCGCACGAGCCGACCAAGGATCTGAGCCCCCGTGTGATCGATCTGGTCGCCCCGATCGGCAAGGGCCAGCGCGCCCTGATCGTCGCCCCGCCGCGCACGGGTAAGACGGTGCTGTTGCAGAACATCGCCCAGTCGATCACCCGCAACAATCCCGACGTGTTCCTGATCGTCCTGCTGATCGACGAACGGCCCGAGGAAGTCACCGACATGCAGCGCTCGGTGCGCGGCGAAGTGGTGTCGTCCACCTTCGACGAACCCGCGCAACGCCATGTCCAGGTGGCTGAAATGGTGATCGAGAAGGCCAAGCGCCTGGTCGAGCACGGCCGCGACGTGGTGATCCTGCTCGACAGCATCACCCGCCTGGCGCGCGCCTACAACACCGTGGTGCCAAGCTCGGGCAAGGTGCTGACCGGCGGCGTCGACGCCAACGCCCTGCAACGGCCCAAGCGTTTCTTCGGCGCGGCGCGCAATGTCGAAAATGGCGGCTCGCTGTCGATCATCGCCACCGCGCTGATCGATACCGGCAGCCGCATGGACGAGGTGATCTTCGAAGAGTTCAAGGGCACCGGCAATTCGGAAATCGTCCTCGACCGCAAGATCGCCGACAAGCGCGTGTTCCCGTCGATCGATATCCTCAAGTCCGGCACCCGCAAGGAAGAATTGCTGGTCAGCAAGGACGCGCTGTCGAAGATGTGGGTGTTGCGCCGCATCCTCCAGCCCATGGGCACCGTGGACGCAATCGAGTTCCTCCTCGGCAAGCTCAAAGAAACCAAGGACAATGAAGAGTTCTTCTCGTCCATGAACAATTAGGCGGAGCGGCTCGCAATGGCGGGCGTTTGACACCGCCGACAGGCAGTTGCCGCCCCCGCGATCCTCTCTCGGCTCGCCGGACCGACCCCTCTCCCCGCTGGGAGAGGGGTTTTTCATGGCTTGTCGCCGCAGCGGGAGCGTTGGGAGCGCGCAGCGCCTCGGCGCTGTGGGCGGACGAGCGGTCAACGGGCAGCGTTCTGCCGACCCGCTCTCCCGGTCGCCCTACTCTCACTTCATATAGATATAGGTTCCCGGCGCCGCGTCGAGCGGTGGGTAGCCCTTCTTCCGGTTGCCCTCGGCACGCGCCGGCACGCGCTCGCTCGAACTGCGTGTGGACAGCCAGCGCGCCCATTCCGGCCACCAGGATCCCTCCTGGGGATTGACCAGGTTCTTCCAGGTCTGCGGGTCCACATAGGTGTCGTCGGGCTGCTGGGTGGCGATGCGGTAGTGGCGCCGCGGGTGACCGGGCTCTGACACGATGCCGCCATTATGGCCGCCACTGGCCAACACGAAGGTAATCTCCGTGTTGGTCGGCAGGTGGACCTTATAGACCGATTCCCACGGCGCGATATGGTCGCGCTCGGTCCCGACGGCGAACACCGGGCAGTCGATATCGCGCATGGCGATGGTCTTGCCGCCGATGGCGTAGCGCCCGCGCGACAGGCGGTTCTCCAGGAACAAGGCGCGCAGATACTGGCTGTGCATGCGATAGGGCATGCGCGTCTGGTCAGCGTTCCAGGCCATCAGATCGTTGATCGGGGCGCGCTCACCAAGGGCATACTCCTTGATCATCCGCGACCAGATCAAGTCGTTGGAGCGCAGCATCTGGAACGCGCCGGCCATCTGTTTGGTGTCCAGATAGCCCTGGTCCCACATGATATCTTCCAGCAGCGACAACTGCGATTCGTCGATGAACAGGGTCAGCTCGCCGGCCTCGGTAAAGTCGGTCTGGGCGGCGATCAGCGTCACGGTCTGCAAGCGCTCGTCCTGGCGCTGCGCCATGGTCGCCGCCGCAATCGACAACAGCGTGCCGCCGAGGCAATAGCCGGTGGCGTGCACCTTCTCGCCGGTCAGCGCGGTGACGATATCGAGCGCCTCCATCACGCCCATGCGCCGATAATCGTCGAGGCTGAGATCCCAATCGTCCGGCCCGGGGTTCATCCAGGAAATCATGAACACCGTGAAGCCTTGGTCGACCAGATACTTGACCAGCGAATTATGGGGCTGAAGGTCGAGGATATAGTATTTCATGATCCACGCCGGCACGACCAGGATCGGTTCCTTGTGGACGGTCTCGGTGGTCGGGCTGTACTGGATCAGTTCCATCAACTTGTTGCGGAACACCACGCGCCCGGGCGTGATCGCCAGCCGCTCGCCCACCGGGTATTCCTCGACGCCCGCCGGCGGGCGGCCGGAAATCTGGCGGTCCACATCGTCGAAAAAGTTCGTCATGCCGCGCCGCCAGTTGGCGCCGCCGGTCTCCAGCGTTGTCTTGACGATCTGCGGGTTGAGCCATGGGATGTTCGGCGGCGCGACCACGTCGAGCATCTGACGCATCATGAAGCTGACCTGCCGGCGGTGCTGGTTGGACACCCCTCGGGTGCCGCAGGCCGCCGCCATCCACCAGGATTGACCGAGCAAAAAGCCCTCGACCCAGAGAGAATAGGGATAGGTCTGCCAGGCCGGATCGCGAAACCGGTTGTCGCCGGGGTCGGGCTTGATGATCGGCGGGGCCTCCTGTCCGGCGGTCACCTTGGCGCTGTGGATCGCCAGGCGGGTCGCCATCTTGGCGCCCTCCTGCCACAGCGACAGGGCGGTGCCCGGGGCCTGCATCATGTGCGTGCCCCAATCGACCCAGGCGGACATGATCGAGGTGACCGACAGCCCGCCGGTCAACGCACCGACCCGCGCGGTCATCAGGCGGTCGAAGGTGTGGTGCTGGTCCATCACCTCGCCGGCGGTATCGCGCGGGGTCTGGACGGGGGCGGGCGGTGTGGACCGGGCGAACGACGAAGGTGTGGACGCCGGCGAGGCCGGTTGGTCATCGGTGGGGTGGTCCGGTAGCGACGTGTCATCAGCAGCCATAGGCGGCATCTCCCTGAGCGTGGCGCGAGGCGATCGCGGTCGGGCCCCAAAAGATAATAGACTTGAAAGACGGCGCTGTGACGCCTGTCTACGGGATGGTCAGTCGGTCGCGCCGGCCCGGTCGGCCCGGTGGTTGGCGCGCGGGTCGGGCGTCGTATCGGCCCGGGCGTCGGCCGAGACTTGGCGGCCGAGCTCGGGGCCATGTTCGGCCAGGAAGTGCTTCAGGCACAGCTTGAGCTTGGCCGCATGGGCGTGCTGCTCCCTGGCCTGTGCGGCGTGGATATCGTCGACGATCATGGCTTTCACCCGGGCTTTTCCATCACGCGTCTGCATCAGATAGGCACCGAGTTCGACTGCCGCAATCTCTGGCAGGTGCTCATGTTCGGCGATGGCGTCGATTTCCGCTTCGGTGAGCGTGCTGAGCGCGATGCAGTCTTCGATGGTCAGCATGGGTCAGCCCCCGGGGCGCGACGCTGGATACCCGCGCCAGCGGGGCGTCACGGACCGCCTGGGCGGGCGGGGCCGGCGCGTCTCCCGCCCCCGCACTGTTAAGATTAACGCAAATGCTCGGCGAAGAAATCAATCGTCCGCTGATCGGCCAGTTTGGCGGCATTTTCGTTGCGAGTGGTGCCATTGGGCCGGGCGAAAGCGTGATCGACTCCGGGATAGTCGTGCAAGGTCACCAAGGGGTGCGGGTCAAGGGCATCGTGCATCTGCTTTTGCGCGTCCTTGTCGACGAAGCCGTCTTCCTCGGCGATGTGCAGCAAGAGCGGGCGCCCGATGGCGTCTTTCTCGCCCAGCCGCTCGTGGATGCCGACGCCGTAATAGCCGACCGACGCATCCACATCGGTGCGCGCGGCGGTCAGATAAGCCAACAACCCGCCCAGGCAATAGCCAACGGCGCCGACGCGGCCATTGCTCTTAGGGTGGCGACGCGCCGCGGCGATGGTGGCGGCGATATCCTCGATGCCCTTGTCGGCGTCGAACTTGTTGAACAGGTCGAACGCCTGCTGCCATTCGGCCTCGGTCTGGTCGGTCAGGTCGATACCGGGTTGGATGCGCCAGAACAGATCCGGCGCCCAGGCGATATAGCCCTGTGCGGCCAGATCGTCGCAGATCCGCCGCATGCCCGCATTGACCCCGAAGATCTCCTGAATGGCGACGATCGCCGGCGCCGGGGTCCTCTCCGGCATGGCCACATAGGCCGCGAACCGGCCGCTGCCGTCCTTGGCCGGGATGGTGAGTGTGTCCGACATGGGTCCAGCTCCTGGGGTCCGGGGTTAGGGGACAAAACGGCCGGCAGCGGGCCGCCCCGCACCGGCGGCCGAAGGGCGACCGGCGCTCAAGGGATCGCGCCCTCAAGCCGCAACAGATCGCGCTTGGTCTCCACACCGCCCTCGCCGGCATAGCCGCGCAAGGCGCCGTCGCCGGCCAGCACCCGGTGGCACGGGACC
The DNA here is from genome assembly GCF_004341375.1 of Rhodothalassium salexigens DSM 2132. Lineage (GTDB taxonomy): Bacteria > Pseudomonadota > Alphaproteobacteria > Sphingomonadales > Rhodothalassiaceae > Rhodothalassium > Rhodothalassium salexigens. Next base: position 41,373 of record NZ_SLXO01000003.1, on the reverse strand, counting down.
AGGATGGGCAGCGGGTTGCGCGCACATGCCAGCCCCACGGCGCGCGCCGAACTGTCGAGGCGGCGCGCCAGATCACCATAGCTGCGGGTTTGCCCGCGCGGGATCGCCAGCAAGGCGGCGCGCACCCGGTCCTGAAACGCCGTGGCCGCCGGCGCCAGCGGCAGGTCGAAGGCGGCCAGGTCGTCATCGAAAAAGGCGTGCATCTGCTGGCGCGCGGCGCGCAGCAGGGCCGTGTCGGCCTGGTCGCGGCCCCAGCCCCAATCGACGGCGACCAGTACGCCGTCTTCTTCGGAAAGCGTCAGGTCGCCCACCGGGCTGTGCAGGGAAAGTTGGGGCATGGCAATCGACACTCTTGGTTGTGGGGGCCGTGTGTTTCACATGAAACATGGGTAAACGCGACCGCCGCCGGCCCGCCTGCCCGTCGGCGCCATTGCGTTCGGGCGCGCCTTGACGCATGTGATCGGGGCACGCGCAGCGGTTACTCGAAGCGGAAGGTATCGAGCCAGTGGATCAGAGGCAAGCGGCGCCCGTCCGCCCCGGACAGACCGAGCTTGAGACGGCGCCGGACACCATTTTCGCCCTGTCGAGCGGCGCCGGGCGGGCCGGGGTCGCCGTGGTGCGGCTGTCCGGGCCGGCTGCTGGCGACGCTCTGCGCGCGCTCGGTGGCCGCACCGACGCGCCGCGTTTGGCCCGGCTGGTCAGCCTGCGCGACCCGGCCGACGGGGCGCCGCTCGACCGCGCGCTGGTGCTGTGGTTTCCCGGCCCCAAGAGCTTCACCGGCGAAGATGTGGTCGAATTGCACCTCCATGGCGGCCCGGCGGTGGTCGAGGGCGCCTTGACCGCCCTCGCCGCCCTGCCCGGCCTGCGCCCGGCCGAAGCCGGTGAATTTTCCCGCCGCGCCTTCGACCATGGCAAGATGGATTTCACCCACGCCGAGGGGCTGGCGGACCTGATCGCCGCCGAGACCCCGGCGCAGCGGCGCCAGGCGCTGGCCCAGATGGACGGCTGCTTGAGCCGGCTTTACGAGGGCTGGCGGGCCGAGTTGGTGCGCTGCCTCGCCCATATGGAGGCGGCGATCGATTTCGCCGACGAGGCCGACGCGGCCCACGCCGGCGCCGACCTGGTGCCCAGACTGACCGCCTTGCGCGACGCCATGGCCGCCCATCTGGCCGACAGCCGGCGCGGCGAACGGCTGCGCGACGGGTTCACCGTGGTGCTGCTCGGCGCGCCCAATGCCGGCAAGTCGTCCTTGCTCAACGCGCTGAGCCGGAGCGACGCCGCCATCGTCTCCGAGATCGCCGGGACGACCCGCGACATGGTACGGGTGCGCATGAATATTGCCGGTTTTCCGGTGACCTTGGTTGATACGGCCGGTTTGCGCGAGTCGGACGATGTAATCGAACGGGAGGGCGTGCGCCGGGCCCGCGCCGCCGCCGCCGCCGCCGACCTGGCCCTGGTGCTGGTGCCGGCGGATACGCTGGGCGATATCTCCGAGACCGAGGCCGACGCCCGGGTGGCGGCCCTGGTCGGCGCGACCGACGGGCCGGCGCGGGTCCGGCTGGCCAGCAAGGCGGATCTGGCCGCGGCCGGTTGGGGGCCGCCGACCGGCTGGCTGGCGGTGTCGGCCGCGACCGGTGCCGGGCTCGACGGCGTGAGCGAACGCCTGGCCGACGCCCTGGGGGCGGCCGCCCCGCCCGCCCAGGGCACCGTGTTGACCCGGGCGCGTCACCGGCGCGCGGTCGAGGACAGCCTGGCGGCGCTCGACCGGTTCTTGGCGGTGGCCGCAGCCGCCGGGGATGGCGCCAGGGATGGCGGCGGCGATGATCCATGGACCCCGGTCGACGGCGACCTGGTGCTCCAGGCCGAGGATTTGCGCCTGGCGGTGCGCGGTATCGGCCGCATCTTGGGGCGCGTCGACGTGGAGGAATTGCTCGACGTGGTGTTTGCCGACTTTTGCATCGGTAAATGATGTTTCACGTGGAACATGGGCGGTCTGGGCTGCGGCCCGTGGGGGCGCAGCCGCGCCAATCCCTTTGACTTCGCGCCCGTGCGCGCCTATTTTCCGCGCATCATGACAAACGCGGTGGGACTTTACGATGTGGCCGTCATCGGCGGCGGCCATGCCGGCTGTGAGGCGGCGGCGGCGGCGGCGCGCATGGGCGCGCGCACGCTCCTGCTCACCCATCGGCTCGACACCATCGGCGCCATGTCGTGCAACCCGGCCATTGGCGGCCTCGGCAAGGGCCATCTGGTGCGCGAGATCGACGCCCTCGACGGCCTGATGGGCCGGGTCGCCGACGCCTCGGGGATCCAGTTCCGGCTGCTCAACCGGCGCAAGGGCCCGGCGGTCTGGGGTCCGCGCGCCCAATCCGACCGCAAGCTCTATGCCGAAGCCATGGCGGCGGCGTTGCGCGCCCAGGACAATCTGACCCTGCTCGCCGACCCGGTGGAAGACCTGCTGCTCGACACCAGCGGCGCGCGCCCGCGCGTGACCGGCGTGGTCACGGCGAGCGGGCGCGAGATCCGCGCCGACCGCGTGGTGCTGACCACCGGCACGTTTCTGCGCGGGCTGATCCATTTGGGCGACCGGCGCATCCCCGCCGGCCGGGTTGGTGAGGCGCCGAGCATTGGCCTGGCGCGCACCCTCGACCGGCTCGCCCTGCCCCTTGGCCGGCTCAAGACCGGCACGCCGCCGCGCCTCGACGGCCGCACCATCGACTGGGCGGCGTGCCAGGTTCAGCCGGGCGACGACCCGCCGACGCCGTTTTCGTTCCTGACCGAGCGCGTGACCGTGCCGCAATTGCCGTGTCACATCACCCGCACCACGGCCGAGACCCACGCGGTGATCCGCGCCAATCTGGACCGTTCGCCGCTCTATTCGGGGCAGATCGAGAGCACCGGGCCGCGCTATTGTCCGTCCATCGAGGACAAGGTGGTGCGTTTCGCCGACCGCGACAGCCACCAGATTTTCCTTGAGCCCGAGGGCCTGGACGACCACACGGTCTACCCCAATGGCATCTCCACCAGCCTGCCCGAGGATGTGCAACAAGCGCTGCTGAGCACCATTCCCGGCCTCGAAACGGCGGCGATACTGCAACCGGGCTACGCCATCGAGTATGATTATGTGGACCCGCGCGCGCTCAAGGCGACGCTCGAATGCCGCGCCCTGACCGGGCTTTATCTGGCCGGCCAGATCAACGGCACCACCGGCTATGAAGAAGCCGCCGCCCAGGGGTTGTTGGCCGGCGCCAACGCCGCGCTGGCGGCCGGCGGTGCGGACGCGCCGTTCGTGCTCGACCGCGCCGAGGCCTATGCCGGCGTGATGGTCGACGACCTGATCCACCACGGCGCGCCCGAGCCCTATCGGATGTTCACCTCGCGCGCCGAGTACCGGTTGCGGTTGCGCGCCGACAATGCCGACCAGCGCCTGACGCCGCGCGGGGTCGCCGTCGGCTTGGTCGGCGCCGAGCGCCAAGCGGCGTTCGAGGCCCGCTCAGCGGCGCTCGACGCCGGGCGCCAAGCCCTGCGCGCGCTCAGTCTGACGCCCAACGAGGCGGCGGCGCACGGGCTGACGCTCAACCAGGACGGCCGCCGACGCGACGGCGAGACCCTGCTCGCCCTGCCCGGGGTGACGCTCGACCGGCTGCGCGCCATCTGGCCCGACGCGCTCGGCGCCATCGCGCCCGACATCGCCGACCAGCTGGCCATCGACGCGCTCTACAAGAGCTATCTCGACCGGCAGGAGGCCGATATCGCCGCGTTTCGCAAGGACGAGGCACTCGCCCTGCCCGCCGACCTGGACTATGGCGCGGTCGTCGGCTTGTCCAATGAGGTGCGCGAGAAGCTCGACCGCGCCCGGCCGGACACCTTGGGCGGCGCGGCGCGCGTGGCCGGGGTGACGCCGGCGGCGCTGATGGTGCTGCTCAACCATGTCAAACGCGGCCAGCGGGCGGCTTGATCCCATGGCGAACCCTCGAATGACCGACGACCGGGCGGCCGGTCTGGATCTGGTGTGTCGCTTGGGCGATGTTTCACGTGAAACAGCGGCCCCGTTGGCGCAGCACGCCGAGTTGCTGGTCAAGTGGCAGCGCTCGATCAACCTGGTGTCGCGCTCCACCCTGCCCGACCTGTGGCGCCGGCACATGGCCGACAGCGCGCAACTGGTGCCGCCCATCCGCCGCGAGGGGTTGGCGTGCCCGACGATCCTCGACCTGGGCTCGGGCGCGGGGTTTCCGGGCCTGGTGCTGGCGCAACTGGGGGTCGGCCGGGTTCATCTGGTGGAAGCCGACCAGCGCAAGGCGAGCTTTCTGCGCCAGGTTCTGCTGGCCACCGGTGCCGAGGCGACCCTTCACACCGACCGGCTCGAAGCTTTGGCACCGTTTCCGGTCGATATCGTCACCGCCCGGGCCTTCGCGCCGCTTTTGCGGCTGATTGAATGGGCGGCCGATTTCATCAATGAAAACACGGTTTTCTGGTTGTTGAAGGGACGCGAGGTGGGGCAGGAATTGACCGATCTCGCCGAATACTGGACAGTCGAGGCGGACCGGGTGGCGAGTGCTACGCATGACGACGGCGTGCTCCTGCGGCTTTCGCAGGTACGACGCCGCGACGGCGCTTAAACGCTCCGGCGACCAAGCGACACTTTCAGGGAAGGACCGGGCGCCATGTTCGGACGCGGACGCAAGAAGGATCAGGCGGTCATCGACGGACTGCCCGAAGGCCGGCCGGCGCGCAGCAGCGGCGCCAATGCCACCACCATCCTCGCTGTCGCCAACCAGAAGGGCGGCGTCGGCAAGACCACCACGGCGATCAACCTGGCCACCGCGCTCGCCGCGGTCGAGCGCACCGTCCTGCTGATCGACCTGGACCCGCAGGGCAATGCCAGCACCGGCATGGGCATCGACCGGGCGGCGCGCCGGCGCTCCATCTACGACGTGTTGTGCGGCACGGCGACGCTCGCCGACGCCGCCGTGACCACGGAGATCCCCGGGCTCGACCTGGTGCCGTCCACGGTCGACCTGTCGGGCGCGGATCTGGAACTGGTCGGCGAGGATCGACGCAGCTATCGCCTGCAACAGGCGGTGCGCGACGACCGGATGACCGGCCATTACGACTATGTGCTGATCGACTGCCCGCCGTCCTTGTCGCTGTTGACGGTCAATGCCCTGGTCGCCGCACACCGGGTGATCGTGCCCTTGCAGTGCGAGTTCTTCGCCCTCGAAGGCTTGAGCCTGTTGCTCCACACCATCGAACAGGTGCGCAAGGGTTTCAATCCGGGGCTCGAAATCGACGGTATCGTGCTGACCATGTACGACCGGCGAAACCGTCTGTCCGACCAGGTGGCGGACGATGTGCGCGAGCATCTGGGCGACAAGGTCTACACCACGATCATCCCGCGCAATGTGCGGGTGTCGGAGGCGCCGAGCCACGGCAAGCCCGCCCTGCTCTACGACCATCGCTGTGTCGGCAGCCAAGCCTATATGAAACTCGCCGCCGAGCTGTTGAACCGCAACCGGCCGTCGCCCGCGCCGACGACCCGGGCGGCGTGATCGCCGCCCGCCAAGCGCCCCCCCCCCGCCTCGAAACGCCCTTGCAGCCACAGCGGAAGGAACCACGCCCGTGACAGCCAAGTCCAAGTCCCGCGGGTTGGGCCGCGGTCTGTCGGCCCTGATGACCGACCAGTCCGCCCAGGACGATGAGACTGCCGCGGCGGCGCGGCAGGCCGGGCCGGTGCGCACGGTCTCGATCGGCATGTTGAGCCCGAACCCGTTCCAGCCGCGGGTTCATTTCGACGAGTCGGCGATCGAGGAACTGGCCGCGTCGATGCGCGAAAAGGGCGTGCTGCAACCGCTTTTGGTGCGGCCGGTGCCGGGCGGTGGCAATGGCTACCAGATCATCGCCGGCGAACGGCGTTGGCGCGCCGCGCAGCGCGCCGGCGTCCACGACGTGCCGGTGGTCGTGCGCGAGATGGACGACCGCAGCGCGCTCGAACTGGCGATCATCGAAAACGTCCAGCGCCAGGAACTGACGGCGGTGGAAGAGGCGCGCAGCTACAAGCGCCTGATCGACGAGTTCGGCCATAACCAGGAAGCGGTGGGCCGCATCGTCGGTAAAAGCCGCAGTCATGTGGCCAATTTGATGCGGCTTTTGTCCCTGCCCGAGGCGGTTTTGCGCCGTGTCGAGGCCGGCGGCCTGTCGATGGGTCATGCCCGCGCCCTGGTCGGCGCCGACGAAGCCGGTGCGCTGGCCGAGCGGATCGAGCGGGAGGGGCTCACCGTGCGCCAAGTGGAACGGATGATCGCCGATGCCAAGGCGCCGCCGCCGGCCGAAGCCGACGCGGCTGCCGCGGCCGATAACGGTGTCGATGGTGCGGATCGGCCCAAGCGGCGCGGCAAGGCGGCGCCCAAGGACGCCGATACCTGCGCGCTTGAAGACGATCTGGCCGACGCGCTCGGGCTGTCGGTGACGATCACCCATGGGGGCGAGCGCGGCGGGACCCTGACCGTCAGCTATAAGACCCTGGAACAGTTGGACGATGTGTGCGGCCGGTTGATGACCGCGCGCGGCGGCGGTTTCTGATCTCCCGCTGCGGCGTGCGGGGCAATCGGCGGCGCGGCCGGCTGGCTCAAGCGCGCGGCCGGGCGCCGAAGATCGCCGTGCCGACCCGTACATAGTCGGTGCCGACCGCGGCGGCCACCGGATAGTCGCCGGACATGCCCATGGACAGCCGCGCGAGCCCGTGGCGCCGCGCCAGCTCTTTCAGGAAGGCGAAGTGAACGGCGGCGTCCTCCTCCACCGGCGGGATGCACATCAAGCCGTCGATATCCAGCTTCAAGTCTTCCCGGCAAAGCCTTATAAAATCAGCTAAATCACCGGGAAGGACGCCGCTTTTCTGAGGCTCTTCGCCGGTATTGACCTGGACGAACAGGCGCGGTTTGCGGCCCTGGGCGACCATCTGGTCACGCAGCCGGCGGGCGATCTTCTCGCGGTCGAGGCTCTCGATCACGTCGAACAGCGCCACCGCGTCGGCCACCTTGTTGCTTTGCAACGGCCCAAGCAGGTGCAGCGACACATCGGCAAAGCGCTCTTTCAGCGCCGGCCATTTGTCCTGGGCTTCCTGCACCTGGTTCTCGCCGAACACCCGGTGGCCGGCGTCGAGCAGCGGCACGATGCGCTCGACCGGGTGACGTTTGGATACTGCGACCACGGTGGGCAGCGGCTGGTCGACGCCGTGATGGGCGATCGCCCGGCGCATGGCGTCCTTGACCGCCGCAAGATTGTCGGCGACGGAGGAGCCCGACGGCGCCCCCGCCGGTGAAAGCGACTGTGAAAGCGTCTCGGGCATGACCGACCCCTTCTCGAAATCAGTTAGCGCATGGCGACGGCGCGCTCCGGTGACGCCAGCGCGGCGCCGGTGCCCTGCATACCGCCCGCAACCGGGCCCGGGCAAGACGGCGCTGAGCCGCGCCCTGCCCCGGCCGTTGAACGGTCCCGGCGCGGTGTCGATCTATGTGCTGGACCGGGGGCGCGACGGCGATCCGCTGGATGTGCTCGACCGGTTATCGCCGGGCACCTGGGTGATCTTGCGCGACTATGACCGTCTGGATCGGGCGGCCTGGGCGCGCACCGTTGCGGCGCGCTGCCGGCGTCGTCGTCTGGTGCTGCTGGTCGCCGGCGACGCGCGCCTGGCGCTGCGGGTCGGCGCCGCCGGGGTGCACCTGCCCCAAGGCTTGGCGCGGCTCGGTGGCGTCGCCCGTCTGCCGCTGCTGATCAGCGCGGCGGCCCACGATGCGGCGGCGATCCGGCGGGCGATGCGCATCGGCGCCGACGCGGTGCTGGTCTCGCCGGTGTTCGCCACCCGCAGCCATCCCGGCGCCCCGGGCCTCGGTCCGCATCGCCTCGCGCGGCTGTTGGCGCGGCATCGAGGCGCGCGCGGTGTGGCATTGGTGGCGCTTGGCGGGATCTCGGCGGCGACCGTGCGGCGCTTGCCGCCGGGCGTCGACGGCATTGCCGCGATCGACGGTTGGTCGGCCTGAGGCGCCGGGCGGTGCCGGCCCGGGGTCAGAAGCGCAGCTGGCCGCTCAGATAGAGCAGTTGGAACCGCTGGCGGTCGCTGAACGCGCGCCATTGCTGTCCATATTCAAAGTGTTGGACACCGCCGCTCAAGTGGAAACTGCGGGTTAGCTGGTAGGTCGCGCCCAATTCCATCTTGTAATAATTGATGTCGTCCACGAGCCCCGGCCCGCCGACGCCCAAGTCGTCCTGGCGAAACTCGCCCACCGAGATCGAGGTGGAGAAGTCGTCCCAGGAATAGCCGAGCCCTAAGTCGATGCCTTCCACATTGCCGGTGAACAGCGCGGTTTCGCGCATCACATTGGCGTCGAGGTTGAAGCCCCAATAGCCCAGCGACAGGCCCAGGCTGACGGTCTCGTCGAGCGGCGACAACTGGAAATCGAAGGCGCCGGCCGCGGTGCCGCCGCTGTTCGGGCGCTGCATCACCGCCGAGGTGACGGCGACGCTCAGACCGTCGGTGGCCGCGCTGCCGGTCAGGCCGTTGAAACTGATCCGGCTCGACGCGCCGGTGGTGGTCAGCCCGCCGGCGACGATCGGCCCGGGCGCGCCGCCGGCTTGCCCGCGCGGCGTGAAATAGAGCCGGGGCGTCAGGCCCGACACCGTGCCGTCGCCCACCGTGATGGTCGGTCCTGCCGGGGCGTTGTCGGCCGAGTCGTCGAAATAGAGAAAGCCGGGCTCCTTGGCATCGGGCGAGCCGTGGAGCGAATTGTCGAGCACGATCTCGACCGGCTTGGCGTTGGCGCCGGTGCGCGGATCTTCCATGGTCTCTTCCAGCGGCGCGATGGCTTGGCGATCGCCGGCGCTGGTCGACCCGGCATCGGGGGCGCTGGTCTGCGCCAACGCGGCCGAGCCGGGCTCGATCGCGGTCAGGAGCAACAGGGCGAGTGCCACGGCGCCACTCCGCCAGGGATTGGCCACATCGTCCCGCCTGCCTGTTCGTTCAAGCCCCAACATCGTGTCCGACCACTCTCGTCGACTGACCGCAACGCCCGATCCCATATCCCATCGCGCGCCGCCACAGGCCAAGTATAGTCAATGCCCCCTCACGGCAACAGCTTGGTGGAACGAGCGGTCCGGTTTTGCTCAGGGTTGTTGCATTTGCACACCGCTCGGCGCGTCGGTCCTGTTACGACGGCCGTGGCCCGGACCCTCTGGCCAACCCCGCATATCCCCGTTATACCGACCGGCAGTTACCATCGCATGATGTTTTGCGTTGCATTTTGTCGATCACCCAGACTCCGGAAGAGTGACCGTTTGATGACCACCCGCCGTTTCTTGGCGCCGCTTCTGGCCTGTTTCCTCGTTGCCGCGTGCGGAGGCGGCCCGACCGCACGTCAGGCGCCCGATCAGACCCGGGCGATCGGCGTCAACGGCCTGTTGTGGCGCGCCTCGCTCGACACGCTGTCGTTCTTGCCGCTGCTTGAAGTGGACAGCGGCTCTGGGGTGATCATCTCGGACTGGTACGTCAATCCCGATGCCCGGGACGAGCGGCTCAAGGTGTCGGTGTTCGTGCTCGACGAAGAGCTGCGCGCCGACGCGGTCAATGTGCGCGTGCTGCGCCAGACCCGCGACGGGACGCAATGGGTGAATGCCCCGGTGCGGGCGCAAACCGCGCTGGAGATCGAGGATGCGATCCTGACCCGGGCGCGCCAAATCCGCATCCAGTCGCTCGACGGCTGAGCGCGCCGCCTACGCCGCGTCCGATCCCATCCGCCGGCACCGCGCCTGTGCCGCCTGGTCCCCGTTAACAGACTGTGCCGACCATGACCCGATACAATCACAAAGTCGTCGAGGCGAAATGGCAGAAAGCCTGGGCGCAATCCCAGGTGTTCAAGACCCCGACCCGTTCGGACAAGCCGAAATACTATATCCTGGAGATGTTCCCCTACCCCTCGGGGCGCATCCATATGGGTCATGTGCGCAACTACACCATCGGCGACGCCCTGACCCGCTTCTATCGGGCGCGCGGCTACAATGTGCTGCACCCCATGGGCTGGGACGCGTTCGGCATGCCGGCCGAAAACGCCGCCATGGAAACCGGCGCCCACCCCGCCGACTGGACCTACGACAACATCGCGTCGATGCGCGAACAGCTCAAACAGGTCGGCCTGGCGATCGACTGGGATCGCGAATTCGCCACCTGCAGCCCGGAATATTATGGCAAGGAACAGGCGCTGTTCCTGGATTTCCTGGACCACGGACTGGTCTACCGGAGGGATAGCTGGGTCAATTGGGACCCGGTGGACCACACGGTCTTGGCCAACGAACAGGTGATCGACGGCAAGGGCTGGCGCTCCGGCGCGCCGGTCGAGCGGCGCAAGCTCACCCAATGGTTCCTGAAGATCTCCGACTTCGCCGAGGACTTGCTGGTCAGCCTCGACGATCTCGACCGCTGGCCCGACAAGGTGCGGACCATGCAGGCCAACTGGATCGGCCGGTCGCAAGGCTTGAGCCTGCGCTTCGCCTTCGACGGCCGCGACGGCGAGGTGGAGGTCTACACCACCCGCCCCGACACGATCTTCGGCGCCAGCTTCATCGCCCTGTCGCCCGACCATCCGCTGACCACCGAGCTCGCCGCCGGCGACGCCAAGCTCGCCGCCTTCGTCGAGGAATGCCGGCGCACCGGGACCTCGGAAGAAGCCATCGAGCGCGCCGAGAAGCGCGGCTATGCCACCGGCCTGTCGGTCCGGCACCCGTTCGTCGCCGGCCAGACCCTGCCCGTCTATGTGGCCAATTTCGTGCTCATGGACTATGGCACCGGCGCGATCTTCGGCTGCCCGGCCCACGACCAGCGCGACCTGGACTTCGCGCGCAAGTACGACCTGCCGGTGCGCCCGGTGGTGGTGCCGAGCGACGCCGACCCGGCCACCTATGCGGTCGGTGCCGAGGCCTATACCGGGCCCGGGCGGCTGGCCAATTCCGCCTTCCTCGACGGCATGACCGTGGAAGACGCCAAGGCTGAGGTGATCGACCGCGTGGAAGCGGCGGACCAGGGCCGGCGGACGGTCAACTACCGCCTGCGCGACTGGGGCATCTCGCGGCAGCGTTATTGGGGCACGCCGATCCCGATCATCCATTGCCCCGACTGCGGCGTGGTGCCGGTGCCCAAGGCCGACCTGCCGGTGACCCTGCCCAACGACGTGTCGTTCGACGAGCCGGGCAACCCGCTCGACCGGCACCCGACCTGGAAGCATGTGCGCTGTCCGAACTGCAGCGGCGAGGCCGAGCGCGAAACCGACACGATGGACACGTTCGTGGATTCGTCGTGGTATTTCCTGCGCTTCTGCGCTCCTGACGCCGACGCCCCCATCGACCGCGCGGCGGCCGGGTATTGGTTGCCGGTGGATCAGTATATCGGCGGCGTCGAACACGCGATCCTGCACCTGCTCTACGCCCGCTTCTTCATGCGCGCCTTGGAGGTGTGCGGCCATGTGGACGGCAAGGAACCGTTCGCCGGCCTGTTCACCCAGGGCATGGTCAACCATCTGACCTACCGCGACAGCGACGGCGGCTGGGTGTTCCCCCATCTGGTGCGCAAGCGTGACGACGGCAATCTGATCCGCTCCGACACCGGTGCTTCGGTGGCCGAAGGCCGGGTCGAGAAGATGTCCAAGTCGAAGAAGAACGTGGTCGACCCGGACGATATCATCGAACAATACGGCGCCGACACCGCGCGCTGGTTCATGCTGTCCGACAGCCCGCCCGAGCGCGACCTGCTGTGGAGCGAGGCCGGCATCGAAGGCGCATGGCGGTTCGTCCAGCGGGTCTGGCGCCTGGTCGCCGAGGCCGAAGACCTGGCCGAGCCGGGTAGCGCGCCCGATCCCGCCGACCACCCCTTGCGCCGGGCCACCCACAAGGCGATCGAGGGCGTCACCGGCGACCTCAGTGCTCTGCACCTCAACCGCAGCGTGGCGCGTATCTACGAGTTCGCCAATGCCATTTCGGCGGCGTCCGACGCGCCGGGCAGCGTGCGCCGCGAGGCGTTGGAGACCCTGGTGCGGCTGTGCGCGCCGATGATGCCGCACCTGACCGAAGAGTTGTGGCGCCAACTGGGCTATCGCACCCTGCTGGCCGAGACCGATTGGCCGGTGGCCGATCCGGCGCTGGTCCGCGAGGACACGGTGACCATCGCCTTGCAGGTCAATGGCAAGCTCAAGGACACCATCGAGGTCGACAAGACCCTCGACAAAGCGGCGCTCGAAGCTGCGGCGCTGGCCAATGGCAAGCTGAGCCGGGCGATCGCCGACAAGACCGTGCGCCGGGTCATCGTGGTGCCGGGAAAGATCGTCAATGTGGTGGTCGGCTGACCGCCGCGCCCGCCGGGGCTGGCGCGGCGCGCTCGGCGCCGGGCTTGTGGGCCTGACGCTTGCGGTCCAGGGCTGCGGGTTCACGCCCCTGCACGCCACCGGCGGCGGCCGGGTGGCGGCGTCGGCGGAACTGGCGCGCGTCGCCGTCGCCGAAATCGGCGACCCGGCCGGGTTGATGCTGCGCAACGGGCTGATCGACCGCTTGACGCCGGCCGGCTATGCCCGCGACCCGCGCTACGATCTGAGCGTCGCGCTGAGCGAGGATCGCGACCGCTACGGCTTGGAGGCCGACCGGGAAGTGACCCGCGAGCGGCTGCGCCTGACCGCGGTCTATCGGCTGGTCGACCGGCGCGACGGCGCGGTCCTGGTCAGCGACCGGGCGCGCGCCCAGATCGGCTATGACGTGGTGCAGTCGGACTATGCGCTGGTCACCGCGCGCGACGCAGCCCGTCGCCAGGCCGCCGAGCGGCTGGCCGACGACATCACCCGGCGGCTTTCCGTGGCCTTGAAGGACCGCGCGGAAGACATCTGATGGTCAAGGCAAATCGCGGTCAGATCACCTCGGCCCTGCGTGCCCTCGACCCCGGCTTTCGGGGCGTTCTGGTGTTCGGTCGCGACGAGGGGCTGATCCGCGAACGCGCCGACAAGATCGCCGCTCAGATCGTCGACGACCCGGGCGACCCGTTCCGCGTCGCCCGCCTCGGGCCTGACGAGGTCAAGGCCGACCGGGCGCGCATTGCCGACGAAATGGCCGCGATCTCGCTGATGGGCGGCCGGCGTCTGGTGCGCGTGGACAGTCCCGGCGACGGCGACGCGGACGCGGTGGCCAATGCGCTCGACGGGCCGGTGGGCGACAGCCTTTTGTTGCTGGTCGCGGGCGACCTCTCGCCGCGCTCCAAGCTGCGCAAGCTGGCCGAACAGCGCAAGGATGTGCTGGCGCTTGCCTGTTATCCCGACGAGGCCGCCGACCTGTCGGGCTTGATCGGCGAGGTCCTGGGGGCCGCCGGGCTCACCGCCTCGGCCGACGGGCGCGCCTATCTACTCGCCAATCTGGGCGGCGACCGCATGTTGTCGCGGCGCGAGCTCGAAAAACTGGCGCTTTACAAGGGCGACGGCGACGATCGCACGGTGTCGCTCGCCGACGCCGAGGCGTGCGTGGGCGACGGTTCGGCCTTGACCTTGAGCCAGATCGCCGAGGCGGTGACCGGTGGTGATGCGGCCGGGCTCGACCGCCGGATCGAACGCGCCTTTGCCGCTGGCGAGAACGCGGTTGCGATCCTGCGCACGGTGCAGCGGCGCTTGCAGCAGTTCCACCTGATGGCCGCGCATATGGAGGCCGGGCTCGACGCCAAGGCGGCGATGATGAAGCTGGCGCCGCCGCCGATCTGGAAAGACCGCGAGCGCATCGCCGCCGACATCCGCCGCTGGTCGGCGCCGCGGCTGAGCCACGCCCTGGCGCGCACCTTGAGCGCCGAGGTGCAGTGCAAGACCACCGGCCTGCCCGCCGAAAGCATCTGTCATCGCACCTGCATGGAAATCGCCCTGGCCGCGCGCCGGCCGCGCTGATCGGGTCGCCGTAGCGCCCCTCGGCCCCCCTCAGGGCGCGTCGATCACCATCATGCTGGCGGGCGTCAGCGCCGCCAGCAGGGCCAGCAGGTCGTCCCGGTCCATGGCCACGCAGCCGGCGGTCGGCCGGTCGGGCGTGTCGGTCAGGTGCAGGAAGATCGCACTGCCCCGCCCCGGCAGCGGCGGATCGTCATTGTAACCCAGCGGCACGATCAGGTCGTAGCGCCGGTCGCTGCGCCACAGCCGCTCGTGCGAGGCGGCCGGCGGGGTATCCAGCCGCCGGTTATAGGCCGGGTGGTCGGGCGCGTCGCACCAGCTCCACAGCTGGTCGAGCGCCGTTGTCGCCAGCGCGGTTTCTGGCCGCGTCAGCCGGTCGGCCCGGTAATAGAGCCGGCGCAGTGGCCAGCGCCCCGCCGGCGTCGCGCCGTCGCCCTCGCGCTTGGCGTCGGCCGCCACCACCCCGCCCCGGCCGAGCCGGCAGCGCGCGCTCAACGTTCGCCCGTCCGCCCCGACCCAGGCCACCCGACCGGCGCTGGCCCCCACGCCCTCGGCGCGCACCGACACCGCCCCAGGCGCAGGCTCGGACGCGGGACTGGGCGTGGGTCCGGGGTCGGGTGTGGTCACAGATAATGGCCCGTCTTGTCGCGCTTGGTGGCCAGATAGGCTTCATTATGGGGATTGGTGGCGAAGGTGTGGGGCACCCGCTCGACCACATCGAGCCCCAGCGCTTCGAGCCCCGCCACCTTGGCTGGGTTGTTGGTCAGCAGCCGGATGCGCTCCATGCCCAGGTCGCGCAGCATGGCGGCGGCGGGGTCGAACAGCCGTTCGTCGACGCCGAAGCCCAGGCGCAGATTGGCGTCCACCGTGTCGTGGCCCTGGTCCTGCAAGGCATAGGCCTTGAGCTTGGACATCAACCCGATGCCGCGCCCTTCCTGGGCCAGATAGAGCAGCGCGCCCCAGCCGACCGCGCCGATGCGCTGGATGGCGCCGCGTAACTGGTCGCCGCAGTCGCATTTGAGCGAGCCCAACAGGTCGCCGGTGAAGCATTCCGAATGCAGCCGCACCAATGGCACCGCAGCGCGGTCCGGCTGGCCGATCACCAGGGCGAAATGCTCCGGCCCGCCGTCGGTCGGGCGATAGCCGATCAGACGGCTGTCCGGGGCATGGGCCACCGGCAGCCGCGCCTCGGCGATGCGGTGCACCCGGCCCGGCCCGGTCTCTGCCAGCCGGGCGACCGCGTCCGCCTCCACCAGGGTCAACGCGGCGGCGCCGTCGGGCCACCGGTCGGGCGCCGGCCAGATCAGTGCTGCGGGCAACAACCGCGCGCGCTTCAGCAGGGTCAGGGCGGCCGCTTGCGCGCGATCGGCGTCGGCGTCGGTCGGTTCGGTGGTGAACGGCCCCTTGAGCGGCGTCGCCAGGTCGAGCGTGGCGTCGGCCAGCGCCGCCAGATCGAGGGCCGAACGGTCGGCGCGCGGCGCCAGGCGCACCGTTTCGTGCCCTTTGTGCTGGACCTTGAGCACGGCGGCGCGTTCGCGGGTGATCACCGGATGGGGCGGGCCGAGCCGGTCGCTCAGCGCGGCGAGCATGGCCGGATTGCCACTGCCCGCCGGCAGCATCAGAAGCTCGGCCGAGCCGGCGGTCACGCGCACCGGATACCAGCGACGCAGATCGTCCTGGGCCCGGGCGACCCGGTGCATCAGGGCGGCGTCGGCGCCGAACGGGTCGGCGGTGGTGGACCCGGACCCGGCTTGGCTGCGCGGTGTGTCGGGGTCGGAGGCGCTGGTGGGCGGACTAGCTTTTACCATTGGTTTTGATATGTACTATCAGGGGGAGCGGTTTGCACAGGGATAACGGGTCGATTGGATGGGCGCCAAACGAATTCTGCTGGTCGACGATGACGAGGATCTGCGCGGCGCGCTTGCCGACCAGTTCGGGCTGCTGGACGAATTCGCCACCGACGAGGTGGCCTCGGGTGGTGCGGCGCTCTCAGCGATCAAGCAGACCAGCTTCGACCTGATCCTGCTCGACGTGGGCCTGCCCGACTTCGACGGCCGCGAGGTTTGCCGGCTGATGCGCAAGGCCGGTGTGGCGAGCCCCATTGTCATGCTGACCGGCGCCGACACCGACGCCGACACCATTCTGGGCCTCGACGCCGGCGCCAACGACTATGTGACCAAGCCGTTCGCGTTCAGCGTTCTGCTGGCCCGTATCCGCGCCCATCTGCGCCAGCACGAACAGTCCGAAGACGCGGTGTTCCAGATCGGCCCCTATGCCTTCAAGCCAGCGTCGAAGATGATGGAACGCCAGGGCGGCGACCGGCCGATCCGGCTGACCGAGAAGGAAACCGCGATCCTGAAATATCTGTTCCGGGCGGCGGGCAAGGCGGTGTCGCGCGAGGAATTGCTCAACCAGGTCTGGGGCTATAACGCCGGGGTCACCACCCACACGCTGGAAACCCATGTCTACCGCCTGCGCCAGAAGATCGAGGACAACCCCGCCAAGGCCCAGATCCTGCAAACCGAGCCGGGCGGATACCGCTTGAACCGGCAGCGATAAGGCCCTGGTCAGGCAGTCAATTCGTCGATCAATCGGGTCAGGAACCGGTCGCAGGCGTCAAGCTGGTCGAGGCGCACATATTCGTCCGCCTTGTGGGCCTGGGCGATCGAGCCGGGGCCGCAGACTACCGACGGAATGCCGGCGCGGTGTTGGAACAAGCCGGCCTCGGTGGCGAACGATACCGCCTGGGTGTGGTTGGCGCCCAGAAGCCGCAAGACCAGTTCGGTCGCCGGGCTGTGGTCCAGCTCGCTGAGCGCCGGCGCGTCCGCCTCGACCGCGAAGGCGATCGCCGCTTCGGGGGCGGTGGCGCGCAGGCCGGGCAACAAGTCGGTCTCGGCGAAGGCTTGGGCGGCGGCCAACGGCGCGTCGGCGTCGGCGCCCGGGACACTGCGATATTCCCACAGCACCGTGGCGTGGTCGGCGATGATGTTAACCGCGCTGCCGGCGTCGATGCGGCCCACATTGAGCGTGCTGTGCGGCGGCTCGAACCCCGGCGCCGGTGGTGCGGCGGCCAGGTCGCGCGCCAGATCGTCCAGGAACGCCGCGAAACGCCCGGCGGCCACGGCGGCGTTGGCGCCGGCGGCGGGGGCCGACGAATGACCGGCGCGCCCGGTGATCTCGGTGCGCACCACCCGGATGCCCTTGTGGCCGGTGACCGCGGTCATCTCGGTGGGTTCGCCGACGATGCACAGCGCCGGCGGCGTGGCGAGCCCGGCCAGGTGGTCGACCAGGCTGCGCACCCCGGCACAGCCCACCTCCTCGTCATAGGAAAACGCCAGATGAAGGGGCCGGGTCAGGTCGGCGGCGACCATCTGCGGCACGCGCGCCAGCACCAGGCCCAGAAACCCCTTCATGTCGCACGCCCCGCGGCCATAGAGCCGGCCGTCCGCGACCCGGGCGGTGAACGGGTCGGCGGTCCAGGGCTGGCCGTCCACCGGCACCACGTCGGTATGGCCCGACAGCAGCACGCCGGGCCGACCGGCGGCCACCGGGTCGCGCGGCCGGATCGTCGCCAGCAGATTGGCCTTGGGCTCGTGGGCGTGGCGGAACAGCGCCACCTCGGCGCCGGCGCGGCGCAGATGGTCGTCGAGAAAGTCGATCAACTCGGCATTGCCGTCGCGGCTGACGGTCGGGAACGCGATCAGCGTCGCGATCAGGTCGAGGGCGTGTTGCGACGGCATCGGGCCGGGCCTCCTTGGTCGAGCGTGCGGTTCAGCCGCGCCAGAAGGCCGGCGTGAACAGCACCAGCACGGTGAACAGATCGAGCCGGCCGAGCAACATGGCGAAGCTGAGCAGCCATTTGGCGGCGTCGGGCAGGTCGGCGAAGGTGCCGGTGGGGCCGATGGTGGCGCCGAGCCCCGGGCCCACATTGGACAGCGAGGTGACCGCGCCCGACACGGCGGTCAGATAGTCGAGCCCGACGGCGGCGAGCGCCACGCTCATCACCGACAGGCTGGCCATCAGCAGAAAGAAATAGGCCATCACCGATTCGGTGATCGAGGCCGAGATCGGCTTGTTCTGAAACTGCGGCGTGAACAGGCCGTGCGGGTGCAACAGCCGCCGGGTCCAGGCGGTCAGGGCCGAGACGATCACCTGCCAGCGGAAGATCTTCACCCCGCAGGTGGTCGAGCCCGCGCAGCCGCCGATCAGCATGACGAACAAGATCGCGGTGAGCGCGAAGCCGCCCCACTGGCCATAGTCCATGGACGCGAACCCGGTGCCGGTGAGCATGGAGATCATGTTGAAGCTGCCGTAGCGCAGCGCGTCGAACAGCGGATAGTCGCGCGACAGGTGCAGCCACAGCGTGGTGGCGGCGATGATGGTGATCACCACGACGATGAACGCCCGCGCCTGGGCGTCGCGCCAGAACACCTTCGGCCCGGCCTTGAGAGCCAGCAGGTAGAGCGTGAACGGCAGGCCGCCCACGACCATGAAGCAGACGATGATCGCTTCGATGGTGGCGCTGTCGAAATGGCCGACCGAGGCGTCCTTGGTGGAAAAGCCGGCGGTGGCGATGGTGCTCATGGTGTGGGCGACGGCGTCGAACGCGGGCATGCCGGCCCACCACAACAGGCCGAAACAGATCAGCGACAGGCCGGTGTAGATGCCGCCGATCCAACCGGCGAAGGCGGCGGTGCGCGGCAGGGTTTTCTCCGACGCATCGGACGATTCCAGGCGGAACAACTGCATCCCGCCCACCTGCAAGAGCGGCAACAGCGCCATGGCCATCAAGATGATGCCGACCCCGCCCAGCCATTGCAGCATCGCCCGCCACAAAAGGATGCCGCGCGGCAGATCGTCGAGCCCGGTGATCACCGTCGAGCCGGTGGTGGTCAGGCCCGACATGGCCTCGAAAAACGCATCGGTGAACGACAGCGCGATGTCGGCGCGGACCAGCGGCACGGCGGCAAACAAGGGCAGCACCACCCAGGCGGCGGTGACCAGGATGAACGCCTGGCGCCGGTCGATGGCGGTGCTCGATCCGCGAAAGCCGAGCGCCAACAGCCCGCCAACCAGAAGCGTCAGCGCCGACGAGCCCAGAAACACGGTCCAGTTGGCGCTGCCATTGACCGCGTCGACCGCCGCCGGCACCAGCATGGTGCCGCCGAGCAGCAGCAGCAAAAGCCCCAAGACATAGGCGACAATACGCAGATCTGGCACGGGCCGGGCCTCAGTTCACCAGCCGCGCCTCATACGGGCTGTCGAGCGAAAAGGCGGGGATGGTCACCTCGAACGGCCGGCCGTCATGGTCGGCCATGGTGTAAGACCCCTGCATCAACCCCGACGGCGTGGCAAGCGGTGCGCCCGACGTGTACTCGAAGCAATCGCCGGGCGCGATCATCGGCTGTTCGCCGACCACGCCGTCGCCGTCGATCTCGTGGGTGCGGCCGAGCGCATCGGTGATCCGCCACGACCGGCGCAAAAGCTGCACCGTCCCGCCGCGCTGGTTTTCGATGCGCACCTGATAGGCCCAGACATAGCGATGATCTTCAGGGTCGGATTCGTCGTCCAGGAAGAACGGCGTCACCTCCACCACGATCGCGTGGGTGGTCGCCTCATAGCTCATCACCGTGTCCATGGCCGGCCTCTTTGCACCGCGCGGCAGCCGCACTCGCCGCTGCACCGGACGGTATCCCTATGGTGGTTTTGAAACGCCGGTTTTAAGCCGATCGGGGGACGGCGTAAAGCATTCGGGCGGCCGCCGGGCGATCTGGATCTTGAGGAGGATTGGAGCGGGCGATGGGAATCGAACCCACGTCTAAAGCTTGGGAAGCTTTCGTTCTACCATTGAACTACGCCCGCACTCCGTCGGTTCGCATAGCATCGCGCCGGCCGCGCGTCCAGCGTCTTGGCGCCGGACGACGACGCCCGGGCAGCCGATGCGACCGCTGCCGTCAAGATTCTGTTGACAGGGCCTTGATGTCAACCTTACGTTGACGCCCGTCAAGATAAGGTTGACGCTAAAACGACCGATCATAACGAGCGGCCATAACGCCCGAGCCATGACAGCGCCTGAGGAGATGAGAAATGACCCCGGACCAAGAAAAATCCTTGCGAGAACGGGCGGCCGATGTGCCGCTTGAATGGCGGATGGCCGAGATCGGCCCGCTCGACGAAGCCGACCGGGCGGCGTTTCTGCAAATGGTGACGGCGGCCCATGTGGCCGCCGATGAGGCCCGCCGGTCGGTCGGGCGTTGGGTCGACGCGGCCCGGCGGGCCGAGGCCACCTGGGACGATATCGGCCGCGCCGTCGGCATCAGCCGCCAGGCCGCGCAGCAGCGGTTCGGCGGCTGGGGCGAGGCGGGCGACCCGTCGGCCGCCGCCCCCGGCGCGGTCTATCGCCGGCGCGGTCTGACCGCCTTCAACGAGGTCCGGGCCCTGGCCGAAGAAGGTGCCAAGGGCGGCGAGGCGGTGGCGTGCGGGCCGGGCTGGTTCGCGTTTTGTGCCACCGATCGGCAATGGACCTATCACCGGGCCGTGGCGCTGCGTCCGTCGCGCACCATCGAGGCGATGGCCGGCGACGGCTGGACCCTGGCCACCGAATGGTATCCGTTCCTCTATTTCAAGAAGGCCGGCCCGTCGCTGGCTGCGTGACCCGGGTTTCCGCACCCAAGCGGGGGAATCCCTGCCTCCTGATCGAAGCCGCCCGGATCGGGCCTAGTGGCGAGGCGTCGACCGAGCGCGGCGCGATCCTTCACTGGCTTCGAAACAGGAGATACTCATGACACGCAACGATTTGGCCACCACCCGTGCGCGCCAGCAGCGCTTGTCTCTGGCCGCCCTGTGTCTGGCGGCCGTGGGGCTGTGGCTGGCGGGGACGCTGGCCGGGACCGCCCAGACGCTCTATCGCGGCATGGTCTCGGACGGCGGCAACCCCGCCCAACCGCGCGCCAACCCCACCGCCCAGGGCAATCAGAACCTCAAGAACTATCTCAACGTGGTCACCGACGGCAATTATCCCGACGTTCAGGTGCACAATGGCAATGTCAACCCGCAGAACGACAACCACCGCTATCAAGGCATGTCGGTGTCGCCGGTGACCGGCTGCAATCTGCCGGCCCACCGGCGCCCGCAAGGTGCCTGGGGCGGCACCAGCAATGTGGGGAATTTCCGGGTCTGGCGGATCAACAACAATCAATTGCCCAACACGCTGACCTATCACGCCGATGCCGGCCAGAACCCGACCCACGGCGTGGTGTCGCCGGCCCAACAGATGACCGTGGCGGCCTATCGCCAGGCGCTGGCGGGCACGGCCAATAACTGGGTCTTGGCGCAACCGCCCCAGGGTGGGTGCTAGGAAAGAACCGCGCGTGACCGAACGAGCGACCGACCGGGGCGGGGAAGAGCGTCAGGCTCTTCTTCGCACCCTCAAACGCCATGACGACCCGGCGGCCCTGGTGTCGCTGGCGTTCGTGCTGCGCCAGGCCGGGTCCAGCGCCGAGGCCATCGAGGCGGCGTTCAGCGCGGTCCACCGGGACGCCGCCGTCGAGGGGTTGAGCGCGCGCCAGATCGCCATGCTCGAAGATGTGCTCGACCAGATCACCGGCTTTTGCGCCGGCGGCAAGCGGCTGTTCGACGACCCTTGACGGCGGGGGCGGGGCCGGTCGATGCCGTGCCCCGCCCTGCCCTGACCGTATGTCGGTCTTTTGATCGCTGGCCGATCAGTGGTCGAGCAGATAGGCGACGATCTTGTCGGCCGCCGCTTCCGCGTCCAGATCGTTGGTCTCGATGTGCAGTTCGGGCACCTCGGGCACCTCATAGGGGCTGTCGATGCCGGTGAAGTTCTTGATCTCGCCGGCGCGCGCCTTTTTGTACAGGCCCTTGGGGTCGCGTTCGGCGCACACGTCCACCGGCGTGTCGATGAACACCTCGATGAACTCGCCGTCTTCGAGCAGGTCGCGGGCCAGACGCCGTTCGGCGCGGAACGGCGAGATGAACGACACCAGCACGATCAGGCCGGCCTCGACCATCAGCTTGCCCACCTCGGCGACCCGGCGGATGTTCTCGACCCGGTCCTCGGCGGTGAAGCCCAGATCCTGGTTGAGCCCATGGCGCACATTGTCGCCATCGAGCATGTAGGTGTGCTTGCCAAGCGCGAACAGCTTCTTCTCGACCAGATTGGCGATGGTCGACTTGCCCGACCCCGACAGCCCGGTGAACCACAGCATCCGCGGCACCTGGTTCTTTTGTTGGGCGTGGGCTTCCTTATTGACGTCAATGGCTTGCCAATGAATGTTCGACGACCGCCTGAGCGAGAAGTCGATCATGCCGGCGCCGACCGTGTTGTTGGTCAGCCGGTCGATGATGACGAAGCCGCCGGTGTGCCGGTCGTCCATATAGGGGTCGAACGGGATCGCGCGGTCGAGCTTGAGAGTGACCACGCCCACTTCGTTCAGGTCCAGGTGGCGCGCGGCGCGCTTTTCCAACGTGTTGACGTTGACCGTGTGCTTGATCCGGGTGACCTGCACGCCGGCGCTGATGCCGCCGATCTTCATCAGATAGGGCCGCTGCGGCATCAGCGACTTGTCGTCCATCCACACCAGCTTGGCCTCGAACTGGTCGGCGACGCCGGGGCGTTCCTCGGGCCGGCACAAGATGTCGCCGCGCGAGATGTCGATCTCGTCGGCGAGCGTCAGGGTCACCGCCTGGCCAGGGACCGCGCGGTCCAGGTCGCCGTCCATGGTGACGATGCGCGCGACCGTGCTGGTCTTGCCCGACGGCAGCACCGCGATCGGGTCGCCGGGGCGGATGGTGCCGCGGGTGACGGTGCCGGCGAAGCCGCGGAACGTGTGGTCGGGCCGGTTGACCCATTGCACCGGCAGGCGGAAGGCGCGTTCCGACAGGTCGGCGCGCGGCTCCACCTGCTCCAGATGGCCCATCAGCGTCGGGCCCCGGTACCAGGTCATCTCCGGGCTCGGGTTCAGCACATTGTCGCCCTTGAGCGCCGAAATCGGGATCGAGATCGGGGCGTCGTAGCCGAGCCCCCGGGCGAATTCGGCGAATTCGGCCTCGATGGCGCGGAACCGGTCATGGTCATAGTCGACCAGGTCCATCTTGTTGACCGCCAGCACCAGGTGGCGCACGCCGAGCAGGCTGCACAAGAAGGCATGGCGCCGGGTCTGTTGCAGCACGCCGTTGCGCGCATCGACCAGCAGCACGGCCAACTCGGCGGTCGAGGCGCCGGTGGCCATGTTGCGGGTATATTGTTCGTGGCCGGGGGTGTCGGCGACGATGAAGCGGCGCTTGTCGGTGGCGAAGAAGCGGTACGCCACATCGATGGTGATGCCCTGTTCGCGCTCGGCCTCCAGGCCGTCGAGCAACAGCGCGAAGTCGATGTCGCCGCCCTGGGTGCCGCTGGTCTTGCTGTCGGCGCGCAGGGTGTCGAGCTGGTCCTCGAAGATCAGCTTGCTGTCATAGAGCAAGCGGCCGATCAGGGTCGACTTGCCGTCGTCGACGCTGCCGCAGGTGATGAAGCGCAACAGCGACTTTTCGGCCTGTTCGTCGAGAAACTCGATGACGGTGCTGGGCTGGGAATCCGCGGCCATCAGTAGTAGCCCTCCTGCTTCTTGCGCTCCATGGAGGCGCCATGGTCCTTGTCGATGACCCGGCCCTCGCGCTCGGACGTGGTCGCCAGCATCATCTCCTCGATGATCGCCGGCAGGGTCGCAGCGGTGCTCGCGGTGCCGCCGGTGAGCGGATAGTCGCCAAGCGTGCGGAAGCGCACATGGCGCATCTCGGGCGTCTCGCCAGGCTCCAGCGGCATGCGGTCGTCGTCGACCAGCAGCATCACGCCGTCGCGCCACACCACCGGGCGCTCCTTGGCGTAGTAGAGCGGTACGATGGGGATGTTTTCGCGATAGATGTACTGCCAGATGTCCATCTCGGTCCAGTTGGACAGCGGGAAGGCACGGATGCTCTCCCCCTTGTGCTTGCGCGCGTTGTAAAGCCGCCACAGCTCGGGGCGCTGGTTCTTCGGGTCCCAGCGATGTTCGGGGGTGCGGAACGAGAACACCCGCTCCTTGGCGCGGCTTTTCTCCTCGTCGCGCCGGCCGCCGCCGAACGCCGCGTCGAAGCCGTGCTTGTCGAGCCCCTGCTTCAAGGCGCCCAGGTTCATGATATCGGTGAACACCGCCGAACCGTGGGTGAACGGGTTGATGCCCTGGGCCGCGCCCTCCTCGTTGACATGGACGATCAGGTCCAGGTCCCAGTCCTTCACCAACTGGTCGCGGAAGGTGATCATCTCGTGGAAGTTCCACAGCGTATCCACGTGCATGATCGGGAACGGCAGGCGCGCGGGGTAGAACGCCTTGCGCGCCAAGTACAGCATCACCTGGCTGTCCTTGCCGATCGAATAAAGCAGGACCGGGTTGCGGCATTCCGCCGCCACTTCCCGGATGATGTGAATGCTTTCGGCTTCAAGCCGCTCGAGGTGCGTCAACTCGCTCATCGCGTCATTCCGGCCGGAGGAAACAGGCGGCGGGCGCCGCGGATGGCGGCATCCCGTCGGGACAAAGGGCAGCGATAAGCCGAGCCGGCAAGCCTGCGCAAGAGCCGCACGGCCCGTGGCGTCGTCAAATGTTGCCCTACCCGGGGGATGCGCCCTGGCGCGCGGCCCATCAAGCAATATTTTCTTTCGCCCCCTTAAGGCGATCGCCCGGTTGCCGCGGGGCTGCGGCGGTCTTCCGCCGCCCCGTGCCGCTGGCCTCGGGGCGATGATCGATTTTTGCGATCCGCGTCATCCAGTCCGCCGATGAGGGCGTAGATTGCTTCGACGGCTTATCTTTGGCACTCAGGATGCTTACCTTGGCGATATCCATATCGACACAGACGGGGCCCCGCAGAGTGACTGGGACAATGCCGCAACCGTCGGCCGCACGTTCGGCTGGCGTCACCGAGGCGGATCTGCGCGCCATGATGGTCGCGATTGCGCAGGAACGAGACAGGGCAGCCTTCGCCCGGCTTTTCGCGCATTTTGCGCCCAAGCTGAAGGCATATGGCATGCGGGCGGGCGCCGACCCGCACACCGCTGAAGAAATCGCTCAAGAGGCGATGGTGGCGGTGTGGCGCAAGGCGGCCAGCTTCAACCCGGCCAAGGCGTCGGTGTCCACCTGGCTGTTCACCATCGTGCGCAACAAGCGGATCGACATGTTGCGCCGTGAGGGCCGCCCGGATCTGCGAGAAGAAGATTTTCTGCATCTCGAACAACCCGTCGAGACGCAGGACGAAACCTATGAGGCGAACGAAACCGGGGCGGTGCTCGCCGATCGCATCGCCGGCTTGCCCGACGACCAGGCGCTGGTGATCAAGAAGGCGTTCTACGAGGATAAATCGCACCGGGCGATCGCCGAGGAACTGGGTCTGCCGCTGGGCACCGTGAAATCACGGATTCGCCTGGCCCTGACCCGATTGAAGACGACTTTGCCGGATAGCTGAACCATGCAAACCCAAATCGACGACGCGCTGATGCTCGATTATGTCAGCGGCAGCCTGGCCGAACCGGTCGCGTTGGCCGTGGCGACGCACCTGAGTCTGAGCGACCGGGCGCGATCGGCGTATACCGAAACCATGACGCTTGGCGGCGGCTTGTTGTGCGCGCTCGACGATGAGAGCCTGTCGGACGACGCGCTCGACGATGTGTTGGCACGGCTTGACGACGAAGACTTCGGCGACGAGACGGCCGGCGCCGAGATGCCGGGCATGGATGCCGGCGGTCTCGACGACGCGGCCCTGGCGTTGGTGCCCGAACCCTTGCGCCCCTATATCAAGGGCTCGCTCGACGGGCTCGATTGGAAGCGACGCGGCAATGGCGTGACCGAAGCGCGTATCGATCTGCCCGGCAGCGATGTGTTCCGTGTTTCGCTGCTCAAGGTCGACCCCGGCCGTGCCATGCCCCAGCACAGCCATCGCGGCCGCGAATACACCGTGGTGTTGCAGGGGGGCTACCGCGACGGCGATATCGACCTGGACGCCGGCGATTTTTGCGAGGCCGACGGCGGGGATATTCACCAGCCCGTGGCCGATGCCAAGGAGGGCTGCCTGTGTCTGATCGTGCTCGACGCTCCGGTGCGCTTGACCGGCGCGCTGGGCTGGGTGGTCAACCCATTTCTCAAGACCTGATCCGCGCCCGCACGGCGACGACCGGGGCGGCCAATTGCGGTCGCCGGGCTGCGCTGGTCACATGCTTGGCGCTCGCCCTGGCAAGCGCCGGAGCCGCTTGGGCTAACCTGGGTCCACAGCCGGGCTTCGGCTTCGACGTGTTGCGCAAAGGCGAGACCATCGGCCGCCATGAGATCGCCTTCAAGGCCCTGCCCGACGGCGGCTTGGCGGTCGACGTGTCGATCCGGCTCAAGGTCAAGTTCGCCTTTATCACCGTTTATCGCTACGAACACGACAATCGCGAGGTGTGGCGAAACGGCCGCCTGGTGGCGTTGAACAGCGCAACCAACAATAACGGCACCGATCTGAGCGTCGAGGCCCAGTGGGTTGACGGCGGCTATCGGATCGTCACCGGCGCCGGCGAAACCGTCGACGTGTCGGCCCCCGACGGCCTGTTGGCGACCAGCTACTGGCACCCCGCGACGCCGGATCAGGACCGCCTGATCAACACTCAGACCGGGGCGGTCATGGACGTGACCATTACCGGGCGCGGGC
This sequence comes from Rhodothalassium salexigens DSM 2132, assembly GCF_004341375.1. Lineage (GTDB taxonomy): Bacteria > Pseudomonadota > Alphaproteobacteria > Sphingomonadales > Rhodothalassiaceae > Rhodothalassium > Rhodothalassium salexigens. The sequence goes on along the minus strand of NZ_SLXO01000003.1, from coordinate 14,719 downwards.
CGGACGCCGTTGCAGCGCCCGCCGATCAGGCGAAGCAGCGGATCGAGGCCACGCGCTATCATCTGAGCGGGCCGGACCTGGCATTCGACCTCTGGTACGATGCCGACCGGTGCCTCGCCAAAATCGCCTTTCAGGTCAAGCGCGACGGCTCGACCATCGTCTATCGCCCGACCCGCCGCCCCGTGGCGCCGGTTCAAGACGATCTGGCCCAGCACCCGCTGATCGGCCATTGCATCGACCCCAAAGAGCAGGAGACCCACGCATCATGACCCGAGTGGAAGGCCCCGTCTGGATCGTTGGTGCGTCCACCGGTATGGGCCGGTCGGTGGCGCTCAAGCTGGCGCGTGCCGGGGTGCCGGTGGCGATTTCGGCGCGCTCGGCGGACAAGTTGCAGGCGGTCGCCGACGAGGCCGGGCCCAAGGCCGCCCGTATCGTGCCGGTGCCGCTCGACGCCACCGACGAGGCGGCGGTCGCGGCGGCGCTCGATCAGGTGGAGCAAGCGCTCGGACCGGTCGCGACGCTGATCTATGGTGCCGGGTTCTGGAAACTGGCGCCCGCCGACACGTTGACGGTCAAGCTGTTCCGCGATCATTTCGAGGTCAATTTCTTCGCCGCGCTGACCGTGGCGCTGGCGGCGTTTGGGCGCATGCGCGCCCGCGGGCGGGGCCGGATCATGCTGATCTCGTCGGTGGCGGGCTATACCGGCCTGCCCGGTGCGGCGGCCTATGGCGCGTCCAAGGCGGCGATGACCCATGTGGCGGAGTCGCTGCATCCCGAGGCGGGGCGCGACGGCGTGCTGGTGCAGGTGGTGTCGCCGGGTTTCGTCGACACGCCGATGACCGCCAGCAACCCCTTCCCCATGCCGTTCATCATCAGCGCCGACAAGGCCGCCGACCGAATTATCGCCGGGTTGAAGACCCGCCGGTTCGAGATCTCGTTTCCGCGCCGGTTCACCCTGCTGCTCAAGCTGCTGCGCTGCCTGCCCTACCCGCTTTACTTCGCGCTCATGCGCCCGCCGGCCCGCGCCGACGATGCAGCCCAACCGACCGGGGCCGGCGCCAGCACCTCGGACAGCGCCCGGCGCTGACCCGACGGCGAAACGTCCCCGGTGTTGATCGGCAGGCGATCTCGACCGCCGGCGGTCTGGTGCAACATGGCCGGTATCCGGTCGGCATCGGCCAATCCGGCGGCGCCGGTCACCGCCACACGGCTGACGGGTCGGGCGAGGGCGGTCGGTATTGAACGACACTGCACCAGGCTTGCCGCCGGGGCGCGGCCACCGTTTTCGAACCGCAATCACCGGCACGTTGCGCCTGTGTCCCGATCGGCCGTCTCCAGGGCGCGCCGGCGACGGGCGGTCGGGCCGGTCTCGACCGGGCCCGCCGCGGCGGCCTCATCGGCCGGCGCGGTCAGTCGCCGGCCGGTGCGGGCAGGTGGCGGGCGATCAGGCTTTCGGCGATCTGTACCGCGTTGAGCGCCGCGCCCTTGCGCAGATTGTCCGACACGCACCACAGCGCCAGCCCGTGTTCGACCGTGGGGTCGGTGCGGATGCGGCTGACATAGGTGGCGAACTCGCCGGCGGCTTCGACCGGCGTCACATAGCCGCCGTCCTCGGGCTTGTCGACCACCAGCACGCCCGGTGCTTCGCGCAGGATCTCGCGCGCCTCGTCGGGCTCGATCGGCTGGGCGAACTCCAGGTGCAGCGCCTCGGCATGGCCCACGAACACCGGCACGCGCACGCAGGTGGCAAACACCCGCACCTTGGGGTCGAGGATCTTCTTGGTCTCGACCACCATCTTCCATTCTTCCTTGGTCGCGCCGTCGTCCATGAACACGTCGATATGCGGGATCACGTTGAAGGCGATCTGCTTGGTGAACGCCTCGGGCTCGGGCTCCTGGTTGACGAAGATGTTGCGGGTCTGGGTGAACAACTCGTCCGACGCCGCCTTGCCCGCCCCCGACACCGCCTGATAGGTGGCCACCGACACCCGGCGCAAAATCGCCCGGTCGTGGAGCGGCTTCAACGCCACCACCATCTGCGCGGTCGAGCAATTGGGGTTGGCGATGATGCGCTTGCTGGCCTGGCCCAGGGCCTCGGGGTTCACCTCGGGCACCACCAGCGGCACGTCGGGGTCCATGCGGAAGTGCGACGAATTGTCGATCACCATGGCGCCGGCGTGAGCGGCGCGCGGCGCGTGCTCGGCGGCCACCGAGCCACCCGCGGCGAACAAGGCGATATCCACCTGGGAAAAATCGAAATCGTCGAGTGCTGCCACCTTCAGCGTCCGCTCGCCATAGGCGGCGGTCTGGCCGAGCGACCGGCGCGACGCCAGCGCGTGCACCCGGGCGGCGGGGAACTCGCGTTCGGCCAGGATGTTGAGCATTTCCTGGCCGACCAGGCCGGTGGCGCCCACTACGGCGATGCGATAGCTCATGGACTGTTCCTCAAATCTGTGGGCCCGGTGGCGGCGGCGCGCGCGATCGCGGCAGCGTCGGTCGGGCGATCAAACAAGACCCTGTGGGTCCAATCAAAACGAAAAAAGGCGGCACCCCTCAAGGGGCACCGCCTGATCGGTCATACAGCCTGTGGCTGGCCTGCGGGGTGCCCTTGGGGGCAGGACCCGTGCGGCCCGCCCCGGTTACTGCGCCGGTTTGGTGGTGGGTTTCGCCGCTTGGGCGTTTTTCGGCTTGCGGCGCCAGTCCTTGCGCTCGGGAATCCGGGCAGCCTTACCGGTGCGGCCGCGCAGATAGTAGAGCTTGGCCCGGCGCACGGCACCGCGACGGATCACGTCGATCTTGGCGATATTGGGCGAATAGACCGGGAACACCCGCTCCACGCCCTCGCCGAACGAGGTTTTGCGCATGGTGAACGATTCGTGGATGCCCTTGCCCGAGCGCGCGATCACCACGCCCTCGAACGGCTGCAGCCGCTCGCGATTGCCTTCGACCACCTTGAGTTGCAGGCGCACCGTGTCGCCGGGCCCGAATTCGGGGATCGTCTTGCCGTCGGTCAGCTTGGCGAGCTGTTCCTGTTCCAGTTTCTCGATCGGGTTCATCTGCCCTATCCTTCTTCATTTGCTGTCCGCTCATAGGTCGACCACAGGTCCGGCCGACGTAAGCGGGTGATTTCTTCGGCCCGATCCTGCCGCCAGGCAGCGATCCGCCCATGGTGACCGGACAACAGCACGTCCGGGATCGCGCGCCCGTCCCACACGGTGGGGCGGGTATAGTGCGGCGCTTCGAGAAGCCCCGCCGAAAAACTCTCTTCCTCGGCGCTCTCGGCCTTGCCCATGACGCCGGGCAACAGCCGGATCACCGCGTCGAGCATGACGATGGCCGCAGGCTCCCCGCCCGACAGCACAAAGTCGCCCACCGACACCTCTTCGACCCCGCGCGCATCCAGCACGCGCTGGTCGACGCCTTCGAACCGGCCGCACAGCAGCGTCACCCCGCCGCGTGCCGCCCAGTCGCCGGCCATCGCCTGGTCGAACCGGCGCCCGCGCGGCGACAGATAAACCAGCGGCCAATCAGGGTCGGCGTCCGCCCGCGCCGCATCGATGGCATCGGCCACGATGTCGGCACGCATCACCATCCCCGGGCCGCCACCGGCCGGGGTGTCATCGACGGACCGGTGCTTATCGCGTGAAAAGTCGCGGATGTCCAGGGTTTTCAACCCCCAGATGCCGCGGTCGAGCGCGCGGCCGGCGAGGCTCAATCCCAATGGCCCGGGAAACATCTCGGGCAGGATCGACAGCACCTGGGCGGTGAATACCGGGCGGGTGTCGGCGGTGGGCGCCTCGCTCATGGCTCGGTCTCCGCTCAACCGCCGGCCTTGCCGCCCGCCGGGGCGTCCGGGTCGCTACCGTCCACCTGGCGGGCCAACCAGCCGGCCAGGTCGACGGTCAGGGTGCCCGCATCGATCGCCACCTCGGGCACCCAGCGCGCCTCGAACGGGATCAATGGCGACCGGCCGAAGCCCTTGACCGGGGTGTCGAGACGCAGCTCGATCAGGTCGCCGGCGCCATAATTGGGCACGCCCTGGACGCGGCCGAGCGGCCGACCGTCGAGGTCGAGCGCGGTCAAGCCGACCAGATCGGCCAGATAGAACTCGTCCTCGTCGGCGTCGTCGGGCAAGGCGGTGCGCGGCACGTAAAGCCTTGTGCCGCTCAACGCCTGGGCGTCCTCGCGGCTGGTGACACCGTCGATCCGGCCGGCCATGCCGCCCTTGATCGGCCGGGTCAGGGTCAGCCGGCAGACCGGCCCGCAGGCGCCCTTGTGCAGCGTCTCGAACCGCGCCAGGGCGTCGGGCGTGTCGGTGAAGGTCTTGACCCGCACCTCGCCGCGCACCCCATGGGCGCCGGCCAAGGCGGCCACGCACACCCAGTGGCGGTTGTCGGTACGGTCGTCGGGGTCGGCTGCGGCCATGGCGCGGCCTCCTTGCGCGGCGGCGACCGGGGTGCGATCAGCCGAACCCCGGTCGGTCCAAGCCGGTTACGCCTCGGCTTCTTCCTTGGCGGCGGCTTCGGCTTCCTTGCGCTCTTCTTCCTTCTGGCGCTTCTCTTCCTGGCGCTCCAGGGTCTTCTTCGACGGCTTGGCCTTGTTGGGGTTGTTGCGCGTCTTCTTGTCCATCACGCCGGCATTTTCCAGGAACCGCGCCACCCGGTCGGTGGGCTGGGCACCCTTGGCCATCCAGTCCTTGATCTTGTCCAGGTCCATGCGGAGACGCTCGTCATGGTCCTTGGGCAGGGTCGGGTTATAGGTGCCGACCTTCTCGATGAAGCGGCCGTCGCGGGGCATGCGGCTGTCGGCCACCACGATGCGGTAATAGGGGCGCTTCTTGGCGCCGCCGCGGGACAGGCGAATTGCGAGTGCCATGGGGTTGGTCCTTCCTTGACTGGTGATCCCGCGCGGGATCGGGTTGGGTTTGTTCGGTCGGGGGCGGCGGCCGGGGAGCGCAGGTGCACAAGCCCCGACACGGCGCCGTATCAGGGGTTACTTCTTGCGGCGCTTGGGTTTGCGCCCGCTGCCGGCACCGCCGGTGGGCGGCAGCGGCGGCAGACCGTCGCCGTCGCCATCGCCGGGCAGGCCGGGCATGCCAGGGCCGCCGGGGCCCATGGCGCCGGGACCGAGCCCCATGCCGGGCGGCAGCTTGGCGCCCATGCCCGGGGCCGCCCCGCCCATGCCCATCAGCGCGGCCATGTTGGGCATGCCACCGCCGCGCTTGGACGCCTTGCCCATGCGCTTCATCATGCCCGACATTTGTTTGTGCATTTTCAGCAGCCGGTTGACCTCTTGCACGGTCAAGCCGCAGCCGGCGGCGACCCGGCGCTTGCGCGACGCGTTCATCAGGTCGGGCGCCCGGCGCTCCTGGGGCGTCATCGACGAGATGATCGCTTCCTGGCGGCGGATCATGCGGTCGTCGAAGCCGGCCTCGTCCATCTGCTTTTGCAGCTTGCCCATGCCGGGCATCATGCCCATCAGGCTTTTCATGCCGCCCATCTTGCGCATCTGCTGCAACTGGGTGCTCAGATCGTCCAGATCGAAGCGGCCCTTCTGCATCTTGCGCGCCAGGCGTTCGGCCTTTTCCTGCTCGAACGTCTCCTGGGCCTTTTCCACCAGGCTGACGATGTCGCCCATGCCGAGGATGCGCCCGGCGATCCGCTCGGGGTGGAAGTCTTCCAGCGCGTCGGCCTTTTCACCCACGCCGACCAGCTTGATCGGCTTGCCGGTCACGGCGCGCATGGACAGGGCCGCGCCGCCGCGGCCGTCGCCGTCCATCCGGGTCAGCACCACGCCGGTGATGCCGACGCGCTCGTCGAAGGTCTTGGCGGTGGTCACCGCGTCCTGACCGGTCAGGCTGTCGGCGACCAGCAGCGTCTCGGCCGGGTCGGCGATGCGGCGCACCTGCTCGACCTCGGCCATCAGGTCTTCGTCGATGGCCATGCGCCCGGCGGTGTCCAGGATCACCACGTCGAAGCCTTGCAGCTTGGCGGCCTGGAGCGCGCGCTTGGCGATATCGGCGGCGGTCTGGCCCTCGACGATCGGCAGGGTGGCGATCTGGTTCTGCTCGCCCAGGGTCTTGAGCTGTTCCATGGCGGCCGGACGGCGGGTGTCCAGCGAGGCCATCAGGACCTTTTGCTTGTCCCGCTCGGTCAGTCGCTTGGCGATCTTGGCGCTGGTCGTGGTTTTACCCGAGCCCTGCAGGCCGACCATCAGGATCGGCACCGGCGGCGCGCGGTGGATGTTGAGCCCCTGGCCGTCCGAGCCAAGCGTTTCCTTGAGCTCGTCATGGACGATCTTGATCACCTGCTGGCCCGGCGTCACCGAGCGCAGCACTTCCGCGCCGACCGCGCGCGCCTTGACCCGGCCCATCAGGTCCTTGACCACGGGCAGCGCCACGTCGGCCTCCAGCAACGCCACACGGACCTCGCGCAGGGCGGCGGTCACGTCGGCTTCCTTGAGCGCGCCGCGCTTTTGCAGGCCGTCGAAAATCGCGCCGAGCTTATCGCTCAAACTGTCGAACATCATGCCTCTCCATCCGGTGGGCAAACGGCGGTCAGACAAACACCAATGGCACCAGTGGGCGAAACCTCGCTGACTGGTGGGCACCCTCGGGCGCGGATCGGTATGTCATGTCCGAAAACCGGAATCGGATAGGGTCATTACGCGGTTTAGGGCCGCATGTCAAACGGCTGACACCGGGTGCGCAGGCGATCAGGCCGGCAACAGCGCCTTCAGCAAGGGGTTGGGAAACCGGCGGCGCTGGGTGATGGCGTAGAACGACTCGGTCAGGTCGGGCAGGCGCAGCGCCTCGACCAGGGCGCCGCTGTCCAGTTCATCCTGCACCACGATCGGCGGCAGCACCGCAAGCCCCATATCGTCGCGGGCCAACAGCCGCAGCATGGCCATGTCGTCCACCTCGGCCGCCAGGCGCGGGCGCAGGCCCAGCCGGTCCATCAGCGCGTCGAAGTCGGCGCGGATGCTGCTGTCGCGGGTCGGCGCCACCAGCGCGTTGTCGGTGACCAGCGCGGCCAGGTCGGCGCGGCCGGCGACCCGGCCCGGTGTGCCGATAAGGCTGACCGGCTGGTCGTCGATCACATGGGCGAGCCAGGGGCTGGCGGCGTCGCGCGGCGGCAGGGTGTTGGCCAGCACCACGTCCAACTGGTGGGCTTCGAGCGCCTGCAACAGCGGCCCCAGCCGGCCCGAGCGGATCACCACCTCCACGTCCACGCGGTCCAGCAAAGGGCGCAGGAAACTGAGCTGGAAATTGCGCGACAGGGTCGACACCGCGCCGACCCGGAACACGCTGCGCTGTGCGGTGCCGGCCTCGGCCAGCGTGGCCAGCAGATCGTCGCCCAGGTCGAAGATGGCGTCGGCATGGTCGAGCGCGATGCGCCCCGCTTCGGTCAGCACCAGATGCTTGCCCCGGCGCTCGAACAGCGCGTGGCCCAGCCGCTCCTCCAGGGTCTTGATCTGCACCGACAGCGACGATTGCGCCACGTTCAGCCGCGCCGCCGCACCGGTCAGCGACCCCTCATGGGCCACCGCCCAGAAATAGCGCAGATGGTGATAGTTCAGCGCGGCCATGGCGTGGCGGCTCCGTAAACGTTCGTATTTTCCGAACGATTCGTTCCAATCATTGAATTTTATATATCAAAATCGGGCTGCTACTCCAAGCCCCAGCATCGCTTTCCCACCCCGCTTCTTTTTGACGGAGATTGCTCATGTCCGCCTTTCTGGCTGCCTTTTATCCGGTGGCCGCGCTGTTGCTGGCGCTGGCCGCCGGCGTGTCGCTGGTCGACCCGGGGCGCCGGCCGCGCCTCGTCCTGACCGCCGCGCGGGTCGCCACGCTCGGCGCGCTCGCCCTGTCGGTGGTTGCCGGCTTGGGGCTGATCGTTGGCGGGCCGGCCACCGGCGCGCTGATCGGCGTGGGCGGCGTGGGGCTCAGCCCGCGCCTCGACCCGCTGAGCGCCATCATGGCCTGCCTGGTGTCGTTCGTCGGCGTCATCGTCACCGAGTTCAGCCGCAACTATATGGACGGCGACGCCCGCCACGGTCGGTTCATGGGCGCGCTGTGCCTGACCCTGGCGGCGGTGCTGCTGCTGGTGACGGCGGGCAATCTGTGGCACCTGGTGGCGGCCTGGATCGCCACCAGCCTGACCTTGCACCGGTTGTTGGTGTTCTATGCCGACCGGCCGATCGCCGTGGTCGCGGCGCGCAAGAAGTTCCTGGCCGCGCGCGCCGGCGATGCCGCACTGATCCTGGCGGCGCTTCTGCTGGCGCGGGCGTTCGGCACCGCCGACCTGGCCGGCATCGCCGAGGCCGCGTCGGCGGCGGCCGCTGCCGGCAGTGCGCCGTGGGGCGTGGCGCTGGCCGCCGGGCTGATCGTCATCGCCGCGGTGCTGAAGTCGGCGCAGTTCCCGACCCACGGCTGGTTGCTGGAGGTGATGGAAACGCCGACGCCGGTGTCGGCGCTGTTGCACGCCGGGATCGTCAATGCCGGCGGCTTTCTGGTGGTGCGCTTCGCCGACGTGATGGTGTTGAGCCTCGGCGCCATGACCGTGCTGGCGGTGATCGGCGCGGTCACCGCGCTGTTCGGCTGCATCGCCATGCTCACCCAGCCGAGCGTCAAGGTCTCGCTGGCCTATTCGACCGTCGCGCAGATGGGCTTCATGTTGTTGCAGTGCGGGTTGGGGGCGTTTTCCGCCGCCGTGCTGCACATCGTCGCCCACTCGCTTTACAAGGCGCACGCGTTCCTGTCCGCCGGCAGCGTGGTCGAAACGGTGCGCCGGTCGATGCCGCGCCCGGGCCCCTATGGTGCCCACCCGGCGGCCTTCGTCGCCGCCTTGACCCTGTCGCTGGGGCTGTTCCTGGTGATCGCCACGGTCGCCGGCCTGACGCCCGAGACCGAGCCGGCGATCCTGCTGTTCGGTGCCATCCTGGTGATGGGCCTGACCCATCTGGTGTCGCAGGGGCTGACCGGTAAGCCGGGCCGCGAGGTGGTGGTGCGCACGGTGACCACCAGCGGCGCGCTGGCGCTGGTCTATGTGGGCCTGCAACTGGGCGCCCACCTGCTGCTCGACGCCATGCTGCCGCGCCCGGTCGAGCCGACGCTGGCCATGCAGGCGGTGATGGCGGTGGTCGGCGGCGCGTTCGCCCTGGTCACCCTGGCCCAGGCCCTGGGGCCGCGGTTGGCGCCCGGACAGGGGCGCTGGCTCTACCTGCTGGCCGCCCAAGGTGCCTATGCCAACGCCTATGTGAACCGCCGCATCGGCGCGCTGCGCCAGGCGCCCGCCCGGGCCCACGCCGCCGACGCGGCCAGTGCGTCCGCCACGCCCGGGGCCGTTCCCACCGTCTCGTCGCACGCGCCCAGCGCGCAATCCCCCCTTCAGTCATGAGGAGCCAAGCCATGCCCTTCGATCCGACCATGACCCCCGCTGCGGGCCAGCCGACGACACCGGGCCAGGCCGCGCTGACCGCCGAGGCCGCCGGCGCCGCCCTGGCCGAGGCCGCCGGCCGGGTGGCACCCTTGTGGCCGCTGCGCACCTTTGTCGCCGTCAACCCGTTCCTCGGCATCGCCGAACAGACCTTCACCCGTGCCGCGGTGACCATGGCGCGCGCCGCTGGGGCGCGCATGGCCATGCCGCGCGGCTTCTATGCCCGGGCGATCGCCGAGGGGCGGATCACCAATGCCGACCTGGCGGCGGCGCTGGAAACCGGGCGGAGCGAGGCCGGCGACCGTGCCGCCGATCTGCCCGCCGACGCGGCCGCGCTCAAGACGCTGGCCGGGCGCGGCGACGATATGGTGGCGCGCGCGGCCGCCCTGCCCACGGTCGCCGGGGTCGCCGCCCAAGCCACGGGCGAGGACTGGGCGCGGTTCATGACCGACCAGATCTCGCACTGGGCCGGGCGCCATTTCGACGGCGGCCAGGCGCTGTGGCCGTCGCCCTGGCGCCACCTGGCCCCCTATGCCGCCTGGCGCGCCGAGGCGGTGCTGGACCGGACGCCCGACGTGATGGGGCTCAAGGGCTTCTCGGCCGCGGTTCAGACCCTGCCCGAAGACCCGGCGGCGGCCGCGGCCGAGGCGCTGGCGCTGCTCGGCGTGCCCGCCGATGGCGTGAAGACCTATCTGCACCGGCTGGTCATGGACATGGCCGGCTGGGCCGGGTACGCGCGCTATCTGGGCTGGACCGACGAACTGGCCGGCGAGGCGGACGACACCGCCGCGCAGTTCCTGGCCGTGCGCCTGGCCTGGGAGGCGGCGCTGCTGACAGCGCTCGCACCCCAGGGCGTGGACCGGGCCTGGGCCGAGGCACGCCGGGCCTATGACGACGCCACCGACCGCGCCGGCGAGACCGCGCTGATGGTCGACGCGCTGTTGCAGACCGCCTATGATCGCGGCTGGCAACGGCGCTTGATCGCCACCATCAACGGCGCCGCCGACCGCATCGAGACCGGCCCAGCTCGGCCGTCTGCCCAACTGGCCTTCTGCATCGACGTGCGTTCCGAGGTCTATCGCCGCGCCCTCGAAGCGGTGGCGCCCGATGTGGCGACCATCGGTTTTGCCGGCTTCTTCGCCTTCCCCATGGAATATGTGCGGCTTGGCGACGAGGTCGGCAGCGCCCACTGCCCGGTGCCGCTGCTGCCCAGCCACACCGTGCGCGAAAGCCTGGCCAGCGCCCATCGCTGCGCCCACGGGCCGGCCGACGCCGCCGACCGGGTGCACGCGGCGATCGACAAGCGGCGGGCCCGGCGCACCGCCACGCGCGCCTGGAAGTCGTTCAAGATGGCGGCGGTGTCGGCGTTTTCGTTCGTCGAGACCGCCGGGCCGAGCTATCTGGCCAAGCTGGTCACCGACACGCTCGGCACCAGCCGCCCGGTGCCGCACCCGCGCGACGACGGCCTCGACGGCCAGGTGGCTGCCGACCTGGCGCCCGACATCTCGGCCCTGCCGCTCGACGATCGGGTGGCGCTGGGCGAGGGCGCGCTGCGCGGCCTGTCGCTGACCGAGGGCTTCGCGCGTCTGGTGGTGTTGGTCGGCCACGGTTCGACCACGGTCAACAATCCCCACGCCGCCGGCCTCGACTGCGGCGCGTGCGGCGGCCTGACCGGCGAACCCAATGTGCGTATCGCCGCAGCGGTGCTGAACGACCCCGAGGTGCGCCGGGGGCTGGCCCAGCGCGGCCTCGCCGTGCCCGAGGACACGGTGTTCCTGGGCGCCCAGCACGACACAACCACCGACCGGGTGGTGCTGTTCGACACCGCCCGGGTGCCCGACAGCCACAAGGCCGACGCGACCCGGCTCGCCGACCGGCTCTACGAGGCGGGCGCGCGGGCCCGCGCCGAACGCGCCGGTCTGCTGACCGACCCGACCGGCCGGGTGACACCCGACGGCGTCATCGACCGCAGCCGCGACTGGAGCCAGGTGCGGCCCGAATGGGGGCTGGCCGGCTGTGCTGCCTTCGTCGCCGCGCCGCGCGCCTTCACCCAGCATCTGGATCTGGCCGGCAAGGCGTTCCTGCACTCCTATGACTGGCAGCGCGACGAGGGCTTCGGCGTGCTCGAAGTGATCATGACCGCGCCCATGGTGGTGGCCAGTTGGATCAGCCTGCAATATTTCGCCTCGACCGTGGACAACCGGGTTTTCGGTTGCGGCAACAAGGTGTTGCACAACGTCGTTGGGACCGTGGGTGTGCTGGAAGGCAATGCCGGCGACCTGCGCGTCGGCCTGCCGGTTCAGTCGCTCGACGACGGCGACAAGCTGATCCACGACCCGGTGCGCCTGCCGGTGCTGATCGCCGCGCCCACCGACGCCATCGACGCGGTGATCGCCAAGCATGAGCATGTGCGCCACCTGCTCGACCATGGCTGGCTGGCGCTCTACGCCTTCGACGACACCGGCCGGGTGGCGCAGCGCTATGCGGGCCGGGGCCGTTGGGAGCCGGTGGCCGACGGCGCCGCCGCACAGGTCGAAGCGGCGGCATAGCCTCCGCCTTGAGGCCTTGAAGGCTTGAGGGCTGGGGGGTGACGGCGGGGGCGCGGGCGGTTAGGCTCGCGCCCCATGCCGTTGTCGCCAACCGTCCGCGCCGTTTGGCCGGCCCTGTCGAGGTGTTTTGTCATGCTGTCGATGCTGCGTCGTGCGGCGATCTGTGGGGTGGCCACCTTGGGGCTTGCGGGGCTCTTGGCGGGGCCTGCGCTGGCGGTCGAGGTGCGCCTGGCCGCGCCCGACGAGGCCCGGGCGATCCTGAGCGGCGCCTATGACGACTATTTCGACCAGATGAGCCCCGCTGACCCGGCGATCCGGCTGTTGTCCGAAACGCCGGTGCCGGTTGCCGCGCTCCGCGATGCCTATGCCCAGGCCGCGCGCGGCTTTACCACCCGCGAACGCGACCTGCTCACCACCCTGATCGACGGCGAACGCGCGCGGATTGCCAAACTCGCCCGCTGGCTGCCCGAGACGGTGGTAATCGTCGGCGCCGGCCCGGTGGTCGAAGGCGGGCTCGCCCATACCCGCGCCCACGCCATTGTGTTCCCCACCGGCCCGCAAGGCCAACCGGTCGCGCCCCCCAAGCCCGGCGACGCGGGCACGCCGGCCCAGCGGCCCCAGCCGGCACCCGGCCGGCCGGACGCGGGCTCGCCACCGCGCCAAACCGGCCCGGGGCCGGGCTCAGCCGATGGCCCCAAGGGCGCGCAACCCGATGCAGCGGCCCGGACCGAGGCGCGGCCGGCGACCACCTCGCCGCAGACGACAGCGACGGCAGTGGAGCCGACGGCGGCGCCGGGGCTGATCGCACGCCGGGCGGCCGACGGCACGCTGGTGGAGCTGTTCTATCACGAGCTGTTTCATGTGCTGTCGCGGCACAATCGCGCCGCCCGCGACGAGCTCTACGCGCTGATCGGGTTCGAGCCCTGCGGCACCTTCGACCTGCCCGCGCCCTATGCCGGGCGGCGGATCACCAACCCCGACGCGCCGGTCAATGCGCACTATCTGCCGGTGACCGTCGACGGTGTGCCCACCAAGGTGGTGCCGCTGCTCTACGCCGTGTCGCGCACCTATGACCCGATGCGGCGCCCGCCGGGCTTTGCCGGGCAGTTTCGCACCGGCTTCATGGCGGTGCGCCACACCGGCGGCCGCTGCGAGGCGGTCAACGGCCGCGACGGCACCGCGCGTCTCTACCGGACCGACGATCTGGACGATCTTTACGACCGGATCGGCCGCAACACCCAGTACACGATCCACCCCGAAGAGATTCTGGCCGACAATTTCGCCCTGTTGATGACCGGCAAGCGCCCGCGCGACGCCTGGGTGCCCGAAGCGCTGGCCGACTGGCTCGGCGTGCCGGCGACCATCGGGGCGGTGGATCTGCTGACCCTGGACTGAGCGCCGGCGGGCCTCGACGATCAGAAGGAGGGAGCGTATGCCCATGACCCAGTTGCCGTTCGACCTGTCGATCGCCGGCCTCGACGAATTGGCCGGCCTGCACAATCGGGGCATCAGCCACGCGGTGTCGCTGATCGACCCCGACGAGCCCGACCCGCCGGCGCTCGATCGGATGGCGTTGGCGTCGCGGATGACCCTGCGGCTGCACGACCTGATCGACGAACGGGCCGGCCTGCGCGCCCCCGACCGCGAAGATGTGCGCCACCTGATCGCCCATGCCGACGCCCTGGCGCCGCACCAGGTCCGGCATCTGTTGGTGCATTGCCATATGGGCCGGTCGCGCTCGACCGCGGCGGCGGCGATCCTGCTCTACCGGATGCAGGTGACCGACGCCGCCGGCGCCTTCGCCGCAGTGGCCGCGGTACGCGACCCGATCTGGCCCAACAGCCGTATGCTGCGGTTCGCTGACGAGATTCTGGATACCGGCGGCGCGCTGATCGAGGCGGTCAAGCCGGTCTATCACCGGATGGTCGAGACCCACCCCGAATGGACCGGGCTGCTCAAGCACACCGAACGCGCCCGCGACCTGGAGGCCGACTGATCCGGTGCGTCTGTCACTGGTGCGTGTGGCAAGGGCAGGGGCGGCGCGGCCCTCGGCGTGTCGGGGCGTCAGGGGGCGTCGGTGCCGTGCGTTTGCCCGGCGGCAATGGCCGTCACCGTTGTCATCAGCCCGCGCATTTTGTCGATGGCGGGCCGACGTTCGGCGAGTCCGTGGCGGGCCAGCAGCCAGCCCGGATCGGTATGGATAAGACGGGTGGTGCCGTGGGCGTCCTCATAGACCGCCACCTTGAGCGGCAGGTCAAGCGCCAGGGTCGGAGCGGCTTGCATCAGTGGCGTGCCGCCCTGGGGCCGGCCGAAGATCAGCACCTGGCTCGGCCGCAGATCGAGCCCGACACGCGCCGCACCTGCGCCATGGTCGATCCGCGCGCCTCGACCGCCCGGGCCAGACGGTCCACGGTCTGGGCCACATCGAATGCCCCGGTGGTGCGCACGAGCCCGTCGTCGCCGGCGGCGGCGCCTGCAGTTCGGGTGTCCGGGTCTGCGGCGCCGGCGGATTGGGCGCCCGGCGCCGGGATTGTGGCCAAGACCAAGGCCAGGGTGAACAATGCGGACCGCATGAGACGGGGCCTCCGCCGTTGAGGATCGTCTCCTAGGCCATAAACTCATAAACGGGATTCCTTTGTCGTCAGTTTTGTGATTCACGTTTTTCCTCATTGCAGAGGAGGAACGATGAGCCGGCGCCGCTATGACCTGACGGATTTCGAATGGTCGGTGATC